>NZ_SSBK01000045.1 GCF_004795035.1 Streptomyces sp. A0958 | reverse complement strand
TGCTGGACGGCCCAGCCGTCCCGCGTCCGTACCTGTGCGCGAAGTCCCATCCCGTTCTCTCTCTCGTTGCTCAGTGGCCCGCCCGGTCGCCGGGCCCGGCCACTCAATGAGTCGGGCCCCGGGGCGGGGACGGCAGGCCGTCCCCTGCCTGCCGTCCCCGCCGCCGGGGCCCATTTCCACTGGCCGGTGCGGCGCCTCCGCTCGAAGTGCCGACCCGCCAGGGGTCTTGTGGGTCCGGGGGTGTGCCCCGGACCGCTCGGGTTACTCGCCCGGGTGGGCGAGCTCGATGTCGTGGCCGTCGATCCCGTGACCGGCCACGGTCAGGGCGCCGGCCACCGGCGGGTAGCCGGTCGCGACGACCGAGTACTCGCCCGCGTCCAGGTCGGCGAAGGCGTACGCCCCGTCCTCCCCGGTGGTCGAGGTGGCGATCACGTTGCCGGCCGCGTCGACCAGCGTGACCCGGGCGTCCGGCAGCGGCCGCCGGCTCGCACCGGCGCGGACGATGCCCTGGACCAGCGCACCGGCCTGGAGCGCGGCCTCGACCCGGGTGACCCCCTGGCCACCGACCTCCACCGGCATGGCCAGCGGGCGGAAGCCGGGCGCGTTGACCGCGACGGTCACCGCGCCGGGGACCAGCTCACCGAAGGCGAAGTCGCCCGTCTCACCGGACTTGCCGGTGGCCAGCACGTCGCCGCGCACATCGGTCACGATGACCATGGCGTCCGCGACCGCCGAGCCGCTTTCGGCGGCCCGCACGGTACCGGCGAGGCCGCTCGTACCGGAGAGCAGGATGTCGTACGCCAGCGGCTCGTCGCCGACGACCACGGTGGACGCCTGCGGCTGGAAGCCGTCGGCGGACGCGATCAGCACGTACGAACCGGCGCCCGGGGCGTCCAGGGTGTAACGGCCGTCGCCCTGTGCGGCGGCGATGCCCAGCTGGCGGCCGCCGAGCGAGATCAGCGTGACGGCGGCCCGGTCGAGGGGAGCGCCCTCGGCGCCGCGCACCACACCGTGGACGGCGGTGCCCTTGGCGAAGTCCACCGCGGCGTCCGCGGGGGCTTCCGCCACGGCCACGGCGGTGTCGACCGCGGTGACTCCGGCGGCTCCCTCGGCGACGGCCTCGGCCGTACCGGCGGGGACCTCGGCGGGCGTCTCGGCCTGTGCCTGGGCGTCGTTGCCGGCCTTCGTCCTGAGCGCGACCTCCTTGATGAAGATCGTGATCACGAAGGCGACGAGCGCGGCCGGAGCGGCGTACAGGAAGACGTCACCGACACCGTGCCCGTAGGCGGCCTCCACGACCGTGCGGAAGGCCGGGGGCAGCTTGTCCAGGTCGGGGATGCCCCCGCCGCCGGTGCCACCGTGGCCCAGGGCCGCGCCCTCGGGACCGAGGTCCGCCAAGCCGGTCTTGACGTAGTGGGTGACGCGGTTCGCCATGACGGCGCCCAGGGCCGAGACACCGATCGCACCACCGAGGGAACGGAAGAAGGTGACGACGGAGCTGGCCGAACCGAGGTCGGACGGGTCCACCTGGTTCTGCGTGGCGAGCACCAGGTTCTGCATCATCATGCCGATGCCGAGACCCATGACGAACATGTAGACGCCGATGTGCCAGTACGTCGTGTCGTACCGGATCGTGCCGAGCATGCCCAGACCGGCGGTGACCAGGAAGCCACCGCTGACCAGCCAGGCCTTCCAGCGGCCGGTCTTCGTGATGATCTGGCCGGAGAGGGTCGAGGAGATGAACAGACCACTGATCATCGGGATCGTCATCACACCGGACATCGTCGGCGACTTGCCGCGCGCCAGCTGGAAGTACTGGCTGAAGAAGACGGTGCCGGCGAACATCGCGATACCGACGAACAGCGAGGCGAGCGACGCGAGCGTGATGGTCCGGTTGCGGAAGAGACGCAGCGGGATGATCGGCTCGCTGGCCCGGGACTCGGTGAAGACGAACAGCAGCGCGAGGGCCACGGAGCCCGCGAGCATCAGGCCGGTCTGCCAGGACATCCAGTTGTACTTGTCGCCCGCGAAGGTCACCCACAGGAGCAGCAGCGAGACGGCGGCGCTGATGAAGAAGGCGCCGGTCCAGTCGACCTTGACCTCACGCTTGACGACGGGGAGCTTCAGGGTCTTCTGGAGCACGATGAGGGCGATGACCGCGAACGGCACACCCACGTAGAAGCACCAGCGCCAGCCCATCCAGCTGGTGTCGGTGATGACACCGCCGAGCAGCGGGCCGCCGACGGTGGCGACGGCGAAGACCGCGCCGAGGTAACCGCTGTAACGGCCGCGCTCGCGCGGGGCGATCATCGCGGCCATCACGATCTGGGCGAGGGCGGAGAGACCGCCGACGCCGATGCCCTGCACCACACGGCAGGTGATCAGCATGCCGCTGCTGGTCGACAGACCGGCGATGACCGAACCGCCCACGTAGATGATCAGGGCTATCTGGACCAGCAGCTTCTTGCTGAACAGGTCGGCGAGCTTGCCCCACAGGGGCGTGGTCGCCGTCATCGCCAGCAGCGAGGCCGTGACGACCCAGGTGTAGGCGCTCTGGCCGCCGCCGAGGTCGGAGATGATCTCCGGCAGGGCGTTGGAGACGACGGTGGACGACAGGATCGCGACGAACATGCCGAGCAGCAGCCCGGTCAGTGCTTCCATGATCTGCCGGTGTGTCATCGGCGTGCCGTCGGAGGCGTCATGCCCTCCGTGCTTGGCGTGGCCGCCCCGCACACCGCTCGGTGTGGTCGTAGCCATTTAAGTCCTTGTCCTTGCTTCTGTTACACGGGTGTACGGGTGTACGTGCCGTCGTGGCTGTCGGCCTGCCGGGGGCGGCAGTCGCCGCTGTGCTTCCCCGGGGCGCATCCTCCGGTGCCGCGACAGGAGAAGCTGTCGCGCAGCCGGGCCAGCAACGTGTTGAGCTGTCCGACCTCTTCGTCGGACCAATCCTGAAGATGACCGGCGAACATCTCGGTCGTCCGGCTGGAGAGGTCGTCGAGGACCCCTTCCCCCGCGGGGGTCAGCCGCAGAATGCGGGACCGCTTGTCCGCCGGGTCGGGGAATCGATCGATCCAGCCCCGTTCCGCCACGTGGGCGACGTGTCGGCTGGTCACCGACATGTCGACCGCGAGGAGCTCGGCCAGCCGGCTGATCCGCATCTCACCGTGCCGGCTCAGCAGAGTCAGCACGGCGGCGGACCCGCCAGGGCATTCGGCGGGCAGGATACGGGCGAGACCTCTCTTGACGGCTCCGATGGCGCTCAGCTGCCGGGCCAGTTCTTCGTACTGACTCCGTGCGGCCACGGAACCCCCAGACATCTCACCGGTCATCTTGTTGCTTAGGGCAACCATAGAAGCCGTTGGTTGCTGCAGGCAAACGAAAAGGGGCTTGCTGGGGTAAAGGAACGCAAAAGGCTGTGTAGGGCACTGGTCAAACCCGCAGGGTCTGCGGTAGAGGAGCGTCGAGTGTGTCGTGCGCCACAGGGGTGGTGGATCGGGAGGCGGAGCCCGGGGGTTGGGCCGTTCGGCCGAGTTCGCTAGTGTCCTGCGATATGGCACACAATCCCCACGCACCGCAGGGTCCCGAGGGCTCCCACGACCCGGCCGGCAGCACCCAGATGTTCCGCGCCTTCGTCGACGAGGGCGAGCCGCAGCGCCGGCAGCAGCCCGCCGCCGTCTCCTCCTCCTCCGGACCGAGGACCGGTCTGATCGTCGGGATCGTCGCGGTGGTCATCGTGCTCGGCGCGGTCGCCTGGCTCGCACTCGGCTGACCGGTAACCCCAGCTTCACGTCCCTCGTCACTTCCAGGCGGCGGTGACGCCCCGGGTCTCGACGTGCATGCCCAGGGGCACCCGCCAGGCGTCCACACAGACGGTGTACGTCTTCTTCCGCGCCGCTCCCGCGTCGATCGGCGCGGGCAGCGGCGCTGTCGATTCCAGGGTCGCCCAGTCGACCCCCAGCCCGCCGATGACATGCGTGGCGAAGGTGACGGTCCCCGACCGCACGGGCGCCCCTCCGGTATTACGGAACTCCACGGTCACCTTCTCGCACCAACGATCATCCGCCGCCGCCCGCACGGGCGCGCCGACGTGCAGGACTGCGGGGCCGGTGGGGTCGGCGGGGGTGGTGGGGCTGGACGGGGGCGCGGGGCTTGTGGGGCTGCCGGGGTTCTTGGTGCTGGGGGTACCTGGGGGGCCGTGCGCGGGCGCTGTGGTTCCCGTGGCCGGTGAGCCAGGCGTGCCGGGCGTGCCGGGTGCCCTGGGGGAGCCGGGTGAGCCGGTCGCGCGGCCGGAGGCGCGGTCGGAGGCAGGTCCCGAGACAGACCCCGGGCCACCGGGCCGCGTCGGGTCCGTACCCCCGCCCTCGGCCGCGCCCGGCGACGGGCTCGCGTCGCCGCCGCCCTTCGTGCCGCTGCGGGCCCCGTCCAGCGGGATCAGCGTGACGTCGTCGGAGGGGGCCACGGCCCCCGAGGGGGCCTTCCCCGGCCCCGTGGCGGCCGCGCCGAGGGCCGTGTAGCCGTCGTTGTCGCCGCCCGTCCCGCCGCAGCCCGCCAGCGCGCCGCCCAGGAACAGCACGGCCGCCGAGGCGGCGAGCACGGTGCCTCGGCGGCCGGCGGGGACGCGTGTCTGACGTCGCATCGCGCCAGTGTGCCTGACGCCCCGTCAGTTATGAACCCCCGCAGTCCGGTTCAGTCGGCGATGAGGCCTTCCCTGAGCTGGGCGAGGGTGCGGGTCAGCAGACGGGAGACGTGCATCTGCGAGATGCCGACCTCCTCGCCGATCTGCGACTGGGTCATGTTGGCGAAGAACCGCAGCATGATGATCTGCCGTTCGCGCGGCGGGAGTTTGGCCAGCAGCGGCTTGAGCGATTCGCGGTACTCGACGCCTTCCAGCGCCGCGTCCTCGTACCCCAGCCGGTCGGCCAGCGAGCCTTCGCCGCCGTCGTCCTCGGGGGAGGGCGAGTCGAGCGAGGAGGCGGTGTAGGCGTTGCCCACGGCCAGGCCGTCGACGACGTCCTCCTCCGAGACGCCGAGCGCCTTGGCCAGCTCCGGAACGGTCGGGGAGCGGTCGAGCTTCTGGGCGAGCTCGTCGCTGGCCCGCGTCAGGGCGAGCCGCAGCTCCTGGAGCCGGCGCGGCACCCGCACCGACCACGAGGTGTCGCGGAAGAACCGCTTGATCTCGCCGACCACGGTCGGCATGGCGAACGTCGGGAATTCCACGCCGCGTTCGCAGTCGAAGCGGTCGATCGCCTTGATCAGGCCGATCGTGCCGACCTGGACGATGTCCTCCATCGGTTCGTTGCGGCTCCGGAACCTCGCCGCGGCGTAACGCACCAGCGGCAGGTTGAGCTCGATGAGTGTGTCCCGCACATAGGCGCGCTCCGGACTGTCGGTTCCTCCCGGGCCCGGGACGGGGCCCAGTGCGGCGAGCCGCAGGAACAGGGAGCGGGACAGTGTGCGGGTGTCGATGGCTTCCGGCGAGCTGGTGAGCGCAACGGGTGCGGGAGCGCTCTTGGTGAGCGTGAGCACCTTCGAGCTGCCCTGTTCTTCGGACATGCCACCCCCTTGAGGTCGCGGACGGTCGCGGTGGCCACGACCATCGGAGGAACGCAGCCTCCACCTGAATACCGGAGGCGGGACTGCGGCAAACTCACTTCCCGCAGAATGTCACATGTCGGCAACACGCTGTAGTGACTTGTCGACAAGTCCAGGGGGAGTCTGTGCAGTTAACAAGGGGTGTGCGGCATTTGGCCGACGGGAATCGCCCCGAGGACGGTCTACCCGTTCGAGCTACGCCTCGATCCTGTTTGCGGATCGAAGTCGGGCGAAACTTCGGGCCAGGAGCCTTGACACGTGCATCTGGGAGACACCCAGTTCGGCACTGATCTGGGACTGCGTCAGGTTGCTGTAGTACCGCAGCAGCAGGATGCGCTGTTCGCGCTCGGGCAGTTGTACGAGCAGGTGCCGGACGAGGTCCCGGTGCTCGACTCCTGCCAGGGCAGGGTCCTCGTAGCCGAGCCGGTCGAGGAGCCCGGGCAGCCCGTCGCCCTCCTGGGCGGCCTCCAGCGAGGTGGCGTGGTACGAGCGGCCGGCCTCGATGCAGGCCAGCACCTCCTCCTCGGAGATCTTCAGCCGCTCGGCGATCTCCGCGGTGGTGGGGGAGCGGCCGTGGGCGGTCGTCAGGTCCTCGGTGGCGCCGGTGACCTGCACCCAGAGCTCGTGCAGCCGGCGGGGCACGTGGACGGTGCGCACGTTGTCCCGGAAGTAGCGCTTGATCTCGCCGACCACGGTGGGCATGGCGAACGTCGGGAACTGGACGCCGCGTTCGGGGTCGAAGCGGTCGATCGCGTTGATCAGGCCGATGGTGCCGACCTGGACGACGTCCTCCATCGGCTCGTTACGGCTGCGGAAGCGCGCGGCGGCGTACCGCACGAGGGGGAGGTTCGCCTCGATCAGCGCGGTCCGCACCCGGTCGTGCTCCGGGGTGCCCGGTTCGAGGCCCTTGAGCTGCCCGAAGAGCACCTGGGTGAGCGCCCGGGTGTCCGCGCCCCGCGACCTGGCGGGCGCGACCGTCTCGTCCGGGGTCTCGGTCTCGATCTCGATCGTCTGCACCACGCCCGGTGCCTGGGCGGACCCGGCCGGTGGTACGGCCGGTGCCGCCTGATGGGTCTGCGCCGTTTGATGGATCTGGGGAGGCACTTGAGGCGCTGTACTGGCCGGCACGATGACGCCACCCCTTCGCGGTCAACTTCAGTCAATTCGTCCGTCAAAAGCGGTCATAGCATCACAAGACATGACCACTATGTGCAAGCACCCCATAGCGCCGTGTTGACCGAGCCTTGGTTTAAAACGCCTCGCCATGGCCTCATCACAAAGAAAAGCCCCTCACCGGCGCGGTGAGGGGCTCGCAGGGCCGAAGCCGTCAGAACGGGTAGTCGGCGATCACCCAGGTGGCGAACTCGCGCCACCGGCCGGCGGCCGCCTGATGGTCCGGATGCTCGATGTAGCGCTTCAGCGCGGCCTCGTCGGCGACGGCGGAGTTGATGGCGAAGTCGTAGGCGATCGGCCGGTCCGTGATGTTCCAGGCGCACTCCCAGAACTCCAGCTCGGGGACCTTGCCCGCCAGCTCCCGGAACGCCTCGGCGCCCGCGACGACCCGGGGATCGTCCCGCTCGACGCCGTCGTTCAGCTTGAACAGGACCAGATGGCGGATCACGCGGTACTCCTAATTGACCAGCTCGGACATGAAGTCGCCGACGCCCTGAGCGGCGTTCGAAATGCCTTCGAACCCTACTTGCACCAGATCCGCGGCGCGGGCGGGGGACGTGATGATCGTGTAGAGCACGAAGACGACGATCACGTAGAGGGCTATCTTCCTCGCTTGAACCATCAGCCCCTGACTCCCCTTCGCTCCCCTGTGCGGTCGGGCGAGTCTATCCGTACGCATGCCCGTATCCGCTGGGTGTTTGCGATCGCTTGCCTAGGTTCGGGGATGGGGACGGCATCCACCTAGAGGACCAACGACCCGCCGATCGGGGCCCTTGGTCCGTCCACGCGGCCCCCGTGACGCGGCAGGATGGATAACGAGCCCTGCGGAGCCGACAGGCTTCCGGGGCCGGGGAACAGGGGCCCTTCCGTGGGACCCGTGCCGTGGCCTCCCCCGACCGCGGCAAGGAGCGGCAGGCCCCGCTCCCGGGGGAAGCGGCTTTGTCCCCCCGAGGCCGCTTCCCCCTTCACCCCACTTCTCGGGCCGTTACTTCGCCGGGCCGTCGCCTACTTCTGGGGGCTGTTACTTCTTGGGGCCGTCGCCCAGCGCGTCGTAGAGGTCCCGGCGGCTGATCCCGAACGGACGGAGCACCGTGCTCAATGTCCGAGCCGTCACGCCCTGTTCGACCAGGAGCGGAATCAGGGGCCGGAGGTCCACGTTCCAGGCGGCGCGCTCCTGGGGCGCCAGGACGAACACGCTCTCGTCGTCGCCCTCGAAGGTCTCGACCGCCTCGGGGAGCGGCATCCAGGACGCCCCGTGCCCGAGGTCCGGGCGCCCGTCCGGAACGGCGATCCGGCGCTCACCGAAGGAGCCGGCCAGCACCTCGCCGAGCACGCCCAGGTCGGCGCCCGGCGCCCGGAACACCACGGGGACCGACGCCGAACGCAGCAGGTCCGCGCAGGGCGAACCGGCGAGCGCCCGCCGGTCGACCCGGCCGAGCTGGATCACCGGCGCGACCGGCAGCCCCGCCGCCAGCAGTGCGGGTACGGCCCCGGTCGCGTCGCCCAGGACCTCGAACCGGGCCCCGAGCCCGGCCGCCTCGGCCAGCCACGCACCGGCCGCCTGCGAGACGCCCTCCAGCGAGCCGGAGGCCACCGCCGCGACCACCCCGCCCTCGGCCAGGGCCGTACGCGCGTCGTCCGGGACGCGCGAGGCGTCCAAGTCCACCGAGGCGTCCGCCGCACGCCACAGCAGCCCCGGCCGCCCCTGCGGTTCCGGCTGGTCCCGGCGGTTCACGAGCACGAGCGGCTGACGCGGCCCCGCCTCGGTGAGCGTCAGGGTCACCTCGTTCGCCGGGTCGGCCAGCGCGGCGACGAACTCCGGGTCGAGCGCGCTCGCCACCAGCGTGCTGCGGACCGCGAAGGTGTCCGGCGAGGCGTGGTCGCTGCGGCGGAGGACCAGCCGGTCGGTCACCGCGTGGAGCGGATTGACCACGGCGGTGCCGGTCGCCACGTGCGGCCCGGCCGACAGCCGGACGGCGACCGGTCCGCGCAGCAGCGCCAGCTCCTGGCCGTCGAAGGCGGCGCCGACACCGATGACACAGGTCGCCCGGGGCGTGATGTCCTGATCGCCGGTGATCTCCAGGGTCTTGGCGTGGGTCGCGCGTACGTTCTCGTGGCCCCTGGCGTGGATCTTCATGGCCTACTCACGGCTAGGTATGCTGTCCCGTTCTTCCGATAAGTCATGGTAACCTGCGCGCCCGCTCGCGGAGTTAGCGGAGTTAACCGTATGCGGCGCCCACGTAGACTCATCGGCATGTTCGAACATCTCCGCCACAAGCCGGGCTCTTCTTTGCTCCGTAAGCGCGAGCTCGTGATCGCGTGCTCGGCGTTCCGCAGCCGCGTCAATCTGTCGAGCGTGGTGCGCACGGCCGGGTGCTGCGGAGTGGAGAAGATCATCGCGTGCGGCAACGCGAAACTCGACCCGAAGATCGCCCGGGACGGCGCCGAGCACGTCGAGATCGAAATGCGCAGGAGCCTTCCTCCGGTGCTGAAGAAGATGCGCGAGGACGGCTACACGATCATCGCGCTCGAACAGGCCACCAATTCGAAGAGCCTGCACGAGATCAGCTTCCCCCGTAAGTCGGTCATCGTGCTCGGGAACGAGCGCACCGGCCTCAAGGAAGACGAACTCGCGTGCGTGGACGAGTGCGTGGAAATCCCGGTCTGGGGCTTCCCGCACAGCTACAACGTCGCCACGGCCGGCGCCATGGCCATGTACGAGTACTGCCGCCAGTTCCCGACGGGCTGACCGGCCGGCTCACTGCTCCTGTTCGGCCGCCCCAGCCTCTTCCCCCGGTCCGGCGGCGACGGCCGTCAGGGTGGCGATGACCTCGGTGCTGGCCGAGTCCAGCCTGCGGGCCCACGACGACGAGACGGCCGCGGCCTCCTCGGCCTTGGTGAGCTGGAAACCGGTGACTTCCCACCCGCAGGCGAGGGCCTTTCCGGCAAGCTCCTCGTCGACGTACGGGTGGGTCAGCTCCGGAAGGCCCTGGATGTCACGGGGCACCGGTTCGCGCCAGATGCTGGTGCCGACCGTCGCGGTGAGCGGCGCATTCGGCTTGGCCACGGACCGCAGCCCGCGCCAGATGTCCTCGTCCCCCCGCACGAGACCGTGCAGCAATTTGCCCCAGGGCATCAGGACCAGCAATTCATCTGCGGCCCCCAGCAGCTCGGGCGGGGCGTTCTCGATCGAGGCATTCACCAGCAGCAGATTCGGTACGCCGCCCTTGGCGGGCTTCCGCCGGCTGCGAATACTCGTCTGCGTCATCCGCTGCCAGGCCGGGTCCACACCCACGACCAGCCAGGACGGATTCTCCTTGGCGATGCGATAGGACGCCCTGGCGTCACCCGTCCCGACGTCCACGACGACCCGGGAGCTTTCCTCGACCAGCTGCTGGAATTCCCCCTCGGGGGCCTTTTCCAGCTTCTTGCCCCGCACGATCTGCATAACGGCCAGTGCTTTCTTTCGATGGCTCCGCAAGCGTTAATCCGCGCCGAGCCGTCTGTCTCGTACGGACCTGGCGGCGGTGGCCGGCCCGTGTGCCGCCCCCGGGCATGGTCCCCCATCCCCGGTCCCCTTGACCAACCGGCTCCGGGCGCCCGGTACCCGCCGGCCGGGCACACGCAAAACCGCCCCCGACCCGTTCGCACGGTTCGGAGGCGGTTGACGCTGGCGGTAGCGGTGGGATTTGAACCCACGGTGAGTTTCCCCACACTCGCTTTCGAGGCGAGCTCCTTCGGCCGCTCGGACACGCTACCGAGAGAGAGCTTAGACCATGTCGGCCGTCCGCCGAAATCCGATACCGGACAGCGCCTCGCGGACAGGCCGTGCCAGGTCAGCGGTGGCGGAAGAAGGCCGTCAGCCGGGCCGCGCAGTCGGCCTCCAGGACGCCGGGGATCACCTCGGGCCGGTGGTTGAGGCGCCGGTCGCGCACGAGGTCCCAGAGCGAACCGGCCGCGCCCGCCTTCTCGTCCCGGGCCCCGTAGACGACCCGGCCCACCCGGGCCTGCACCAGGGCGCCCGCACACATCGTGCAGGGCTCCAGGGTGACGACCAGGGTGCAGCCGGACAGCCGCCACTCACCGAGCGCGGCGGCGGCCCGGCGCAGCGCCAGGACCTCGGCGTGCGCGGTCGGGTCGCCGGTCGCCTCGCGTTCGTTGTGGCCCGTGGCGAGCGGCGCCCCGTCCGGGCCGAGGACGACGGCGCCGACCGGTACGTCACCGGTCGCCGCCGCACGGTCCGCCTCGGCCAGGGCGCGGCGCATGGCCGCCCGCCACGGGTCCCGCACGGGATCGGGCGGGTCGTTCGGGCTCGGGTCGCGCGGGTGGGGTGCTTCGGTCACCCGCGGACCCTAACGGACGGTCTCCAGGACCTCGGCCGCGCCCAGCGCGTCCGCGATCTCCGCCAGGGCGTCCGTCCGCAGCATCAGCAGTTCGGCCTCGGGGAGCCCGAGGTCGGACAGCACCCCGGTGTCACCGAGCGGACCGGCCGGGACGACACCGGCGCCCGGCCCGTCCTCGTCGTCGCTGTTGTCGTTGTCGTTGTCGGCAGTGTTCGGCTCGCCGTCCTCAGTACCGTCGAGGCCGACGAGCTCCTCGAGGGCGGCGATCGTGTCCTCGGCCCCTGGTTCGCGGCCGAGCAGCTCATCGGTGAGCAGAATCTCCCCGTACGAGGAGCGGGCGGCGGCGGAGGCGTCCGAGATGTAGATCCGGGGGTCCTCCTCACCGTCCACCCGGAGGACGCCGAACCAGGCGTCCTCCTGCTCGATGAATACGAGCACCGTGTCCTCGTCAACCGAGGCTTCACGGGCCAGATCCGTCAGGTCGGACAGGGTCTCCACATCATCGAGCTCCGTGTCGCTCGCTTCCCACCCGTCTTCGGTGCGCGCGAGCAGTGCGGCGAAGTACACCGTGACTCTCCCACTGGTCTCGGGGCCAAGGGCCGGTCCGGCGGGAAGGCAGTCGGTGGTCCGGCTGCCCCTGCGTCCCGCCCATTCGGAATCGTGGCAGAAACCAGGGCTTCGCGAGAGTAGTTCGGCCGTTGAGTCGGCCACCAGTTCTCCCGGCCGCCGTCACCAGGGGGTTTTCCGCAGGCCGGAGGGCTACCAGCGGAATGTGCGCATCCGCATCGCCTGGCGCATTCGGGCGGCCTTGACGCGGCGCGGCTGGACCCGGTCGCGCAGCGCCTTCGCCTCGTGGAGCTCGCGGAGGAACTGGGCGCGGCGCCGCCGACGCTGCGCTTCGGTCTCCGGTGCGTCCGGCGCGTCCGGCGTGTCCCGGGGGTCCTCCGCGCTCCCTGCCCCGTCGGCCATCGGCTCGTCACCCCCAAGGCTGGCTCCGTCGCTGGGTCCGTATGCCACCACCTTCCCCCCGAACGTGTGGATGATGCCAGCGCACGCGTACGGGAGGCGCGGCTACTGTGGGAGTCATGCGGATCCACGTCGTCGACCACCCGCTGGTCGCGCACAAACTCACCACCCTGCGCGACAAGCGCACCGACTCCCCGACCTTCCGGCGCCTCGCCGACGAGCTGGTGACCCTGCTCGCGTACGAGGCGACCCGCGATGTGCGCACCGAACAGGTCGACATCGAGACCCCGGTGACACCCACCACCGGCGTGAAGCTGTCGCACCCCCGCCCCCTGGTCGTGCCGATCCTGCGGGCCGGCCTCGGCATGCTGGACGGCATGGTCCGGCTGCTGCCGACCGCCGAGGTGGGCTTCCTGGGCATGATCCGCGACGAGGAGACGCTTCAGGCGTCCACGTACGCGAGCCGGATGCCGGACGACCTCTCCGGCCGCCAGGTGTACGTTCTGGACCCGATGCTGGCCACCGGCGGCACGCTCGTCGCGGCCATTCAGGAGCTGATCAAGCGCGGCGCGGACGATGTCACCGCGGTCGTGCTCCTCGCGGCCCCCGAGGGCGTCGAGGTCATGGAGCGCGAGCTCGCCGGCACCCCGGTGACCGTGGTCACCGCCTCGGTCGACGAGCGGCTCAACGAGAACGGCTACATCGTGCCGGGCCTCGGCGACGCGGGTGACCGCATGTACGGCACCGCCGACTAGCTCCCACCCGATCCACCCGATCCACCCGATCCACCCGATTCACCCGGGCCGCGCCCGGCGGCGTCCTCAGCAGGGGGACGGCGCCGGGGCCGGCTTGGTCAGGGCGGTCAGCGCGGCGGCGGCCGCCTGCGGCTTGCTGAACTCCTTGAACTTCGTACCGATGATCAGATCGACCTCCCCGTTCTTGCGGGCGTCGGTCTTCGTCGCGGCCCCCGGCAGCTGGGTTCCGAGCACCGGGAACGAGCCGTCGACGGCGGCCGGGGCACCCAGCAGCAGCCCCGTCCCCGGAACCTTCTTGTCGTACGCGTCGGTGGCGTTGCCCACCTCGCCGATCTTGAAACCGCGCTTCTTCAGCTCATCGGCGGCCGTCTTGGCGAGACCGCTGCGCGAGGTCGCGTTGTAGACGTTGACCGTGATCTTCGCGGGCTGCGGCAGCACCTTGGCGGGCGCCGACGGCTTCGGGGACGGGCACTGCGTGCGATCGGCGGCGCTGGCCGTCTTGTCCCCGCCCGTGAAGACATCGATGAGCTGCAGCGTGCCCCATCCGGCCAGCCCGAGGGCGACCACGGAGGCGATGGCCGCGAGGACCAGTTTGCTGCGGTGGCGGGGGCGTCGCATGCGGGGGTACTTGTCACCCGTGATGCGGTATTTTCCGCCCATGCCTGGGGGAGTGAGCATGCTCATGGGCGAAGCGTAGTGCGACCCGGTGATGATGCCTACTAAATGATCAATCGACCGCACCCGTCCGGGTGGGAAAACACCCGAACGATCCCCGTGCGCACCCCGCCCGCCCTAACCGAGTTCGAGCACGCGGGCGTGCAGTACCTGGCGCTGCTGGAGCGCGGCACGGACCGCGCGGTGCAGCCCGTCCTCCAGGTAGAGGTCGCCCTGCCACTTCACGACGTGCGCGAACAGGTCGCCGTAGAACGTGGAGTCCTCGGCGAGGAGGGTTTCGAGGTCGAGCTGGCCCTTGGTGGTCACGAGCTGGTCCAGGCGGACCGGGCGCGGCGCGACGTCCGCCCACTGCCGGGTGCTTTCCCGGCCGTGGTCGGGATAAGGCCGCCCATTTCCGATGCGCTTGAAGATCACACGGAAAGCCTACCGGTCAAGGGCCACCGCCCGCAGCCATGGGCGCCACCGCGCTGCGGGCCACGACGCCATACAAGAACGGCATATAGGACCGCATTCCGGAATTGGGGGCGCGGGTGCGCCGCCGCTCACCGGCTCTTCGCCGCCGCCTTCGCGGCCTTGGCGGCCTGTTTGGCCTCCTGCTTGTACGCGCGGACCTCGGCGAGCGAATCCGGCCCGGTGATGTCGGCGACGGACCGGTGGGAGCCGTCCTCCCCGTACGGCCCGGCCGCCTCGCGCCAGCCCGGCGGCCGGACACCGAACTGCTTGCCCAGCAGCGCGAGGAAGATCTGCGCCTTCTGCGTACCGAACCCGGGCAGCGCGTTGAGGCGCCTGCGCAGCTCCGCCCCGGTGGCGACATCGCGCCAGACCGCCGCCGCGTCACCGTCGTACTGCGCCACCAGGAACTGGCACAGCTGCTGCACCCGCTTGGCCATCGCGCCCGGATAGCGGTGCAGCGCGGGTTTGGCGTTGAACAGCTCGGTGAACGCCTCCGGGGCGTACGTGGCGATCTCGTGCGCGTCCAGATCGTCCTTGCCCATGCGCTGCGCGAGCGCGTACGGCCCGGCGAAGGCCCACTCCATCGGCACTTGCTGATCCAGCAGCATGCCCACCAGGGCGGCGAGCGGACTGCGTGCGAGAAGTTCGTCCGCCGCCGGCTCCTGGGCGATCCGGAGGGTGATGTCTCGGCCTGCGTCGCTGTTGGTCATGGGCCGAATCATGGCGAGCGCGGAAGGCGACGGCCAGCACAACCACCGTCGGCGGACCGGTTTGCAGCCGTTTGCCGCTGTGCCGGTCACTCTCCGTCGGCGGCGCCGGGTCAGGCCCGTACGGGCGTCCGGGCCGTCGTGCTCTCCGCAGCCGGGCCCGAGGCCGAGGCCGGGGCGGCGCCCGGGGCAGCGGTCGACGCCCGGCGGGTGGTGCGGCGGTCGGCCTGTGCGAGGTGGGCGATCACGTGCGAGTGAAAGCGGTCCACGGCGTTGTCGACACTGCGGATGAAACCGGACTCGGCGTTGCCGCGCGTGGCACCCATGCCCTTGAACAGGGAGAGCCGGAATCCCGTGATCCGGCTGCCGTCCCGGGGGAGCACGTCACCCGGTTCCGGACGGAGGCGTTCCAGCGTGCCGCGCGGCCCGCTCTGGCCCTCGACCAGCGTCTCGACGTGCAGATCGGCGGGCGCCTCGGCCAGCTGCCGCATCAGCCGCTTGGCCGACGTCAGGGGGTACGCCCCCTCCGGCACCGGGATCTCCACCGAGGTGCGCAGCTTCCCGGTCCGCAGGTCGGCGACGATCGTGATGGTGCCGGGCGAGCCGTCGACGCGCAGCTCGGCGGCGAGGCGCCCCTCCTCGCACAGCCGGTCGGCGAGCGCCGCCCGGCGCGAGAGGGCCGTGGTGCCGCGCTGGGTGCGCTGGACGGGCAGCGCCTTCTGGCCCAGCTCACCGCCCAGCCGCAGACAGACCTGCCGGATGAGCCGTTCCCAGCTCTCCACGACCTCGACGGCACGCGGGTCGCCCTGGCTGAGGGTCTCCTCGTCGATGCCGTTGCGCACGGGCACCCAGGAGGGGCCCATGTTCTGGAAGCCGTGGCAGCCGGAGTTCTCGTGCTGGAGGTAGTGCAGGAGCTCCTGGAGGAGCCAGGCGTGGGCGGCGTTGCCGACGCCCTCGTGCCGGATCAGCATCTGCGCCTGGTGCGCGACCTCCGCCCAGGACAGGTGCCAGAGCGCCACCTTGTGCTTGCGCCGCCCGTCGGTCTTGACCTCGACCAGCGGGCTGCCTTCCAGGGCCACGTCGTTGGACAGCGTGATCACGGCCTCGTAGCCCCGGCGCGCGGCGATGTCCATGTAGTTCTGGACCTGCTCCGACTTCAGCGCGTTCCCGTTGGTCTTCGTCTCCACGAGGGCCGTCCACAGCTTCCCGGCCCGCTCCACCCGGATCACCCCGTCCGGGCGCTTGGGGGTGTCGCCGTGCGGCAGCGAGACCTCGGTGAAGGTCTGCATCCGCCCGGCGGGCGCCCCGAAGGCGGCGGTCAGCCGGCGCCCGAACTCCGGCACCTGCGCCATCACCGACAACAGCACGGAGGTCGCCCGCACCTCCCGCTCCTTGTCGCTCTTGAGGTTCGGCGCGGGGAACAGCCGCGCGGCCCGCCAGGCGTCGTTCTCGGCGAGCGACTTGGCGGCGACGGACGGAAGCGTCACCTTCTTCTTCGCGGTACGGGGCCCACGGGCCCGCTTGGGCGCGGCAGCCACCGTTTCCGGCGTCTCCTGCGTCCGAGGCGCCTCCTGCGTCTGCGGCGTCTGCTGCGGGGGTACGGAAGGGGCCGGTGCGGGGACGGCTTCCGCGGCCTGCTCCACAGGGGGACCGCCCGCTTCACCGGCGGCGGAAGCCTCCTCCCCCTCACCCTCCCCCTCGTCGTCCACATCGATGCCGAAGTCGGTGGCGAGCCCCGCGAGGCCGGTCTCGTACCCCTGGCCGATGGCCCGGTACTTCCACTCCGTGCCGCGCCGGTACAGCTCACCGAAGATGAAGGCGCTCTCCACCGACGCGTCGGTGATCGAGAAGCCGAGCAGCACCTCGCCGGAGCGGTCGGCGACGGTCATCCGCAGATCGTCCAGGTCGCCGAAGCGGGAGCCGCCGTACCGGCTCGCGGCGACGACCAGGCGCTCGACGTCCTCGGGGACGGCGGTCAGGTCGAGGCTGATGCGGTCCTCGCTGCCGCCGTCGGTCGGCGTCTTGCCCAGCAACTGCACGCTGCCGTCGGCGGCGGCCGGGTTGTTGTAGTAGAAGAAGTCGCCGTCGGTGCGGACCTTGCCGTTGCGGTCCAGCAGGAGCACGGACACGTCCGCGTCGCCGTCCCCGGCGGTGCTGCTCCAGCTCAGGCTGGCGATGACCGAACCGGCATCGTCGCTCAGGTCCGCCAGCCCGACGTTGGCGCCCTTGGTCATCTCTCGCATGCAGTCCCCCAGACGCGCGGCCGCGTCGGGTCCCGCCCTGGCTACGGCAGCAAGTTGATCCGTGACACAGCGCAACTCGCTGCACACCGGAGAACCGTATCCCTCGTATGGACTACAAGTGAAGGAATCGTGAACTCCGAATGGACCGTGCAAGGACGGGCTCCGCCCGCCCCGCGGTATTCCGGATCGCACGGGGTGCGGTGATTGCTACCGTCGGTTCCACAACTCACCGGCCCCTCCTCCCCCACCGGAACAGAAGGATCTCCCTGATGCATGATGCCCGCGCCCTGATTGACATGGGTGCCGAAGCGGTTCGTCGGCTCGCTCGTCGCGGTTACTCGCTGGACCTGCCCGCACTGGAGGAGCTCCAGTCCCGGCGGAACCAGAACATCCGCTCGGCCGACGAGCTGCGGGCGGAGTCGAAGCGGGTGGCGAGCGAGGTCCAGCAGACGGCCAGGCAGGGCGGTGACATCACCAAGCTGAAGGAGCGGGCCCGCGAGCTGAAGGACGAGATCCGGGCGATCGAGGCCGACCAGGAACAGGTGCGGGAGCAACTCCGCGACCTCCTCCTCAGCATCCCCAACCTCCCGTCCGACGCGGCACCGGACGGCGACACCGACGCGGACGCGGTCGAGGTCAGGCGGGTGGGGACGCCGCCCGCGTTCACCTTCGAACCGAAGGACCACGTCGACCTCGGCGAAGCCACCGGCATCCTCGACTTCGCCCGGGCGACCAAGCTCTCCGGCCCCCGCTTCGCGGTCGCGCGCGGCGCCGGCGCGGCCCTGGAACGCGCCCTGGCGGCCCTCTTCCTCGACCTCCACACCCGCCGCCACGGGTACGTCGAGCACGCGGTCCCGTACCTGGTCACCCGTAAGACCATGACCGGCACCGGACAGCTCCCGAAGTTCGAGGAGGACCTGTTCAGGACGGGCGTGGCCGACCGCGAGCTCTTCCTCATCCCCACGGCCGAGGTCCCGCTGACCAACCTCTACGCGGACGAGATCATCCCGCCCGCCGAGCTGCCCCTGGCCCTCACCGCCCACACGCCGTGCTTCCGGTCCGAGGCCGGCTCGTACGGCCGGGACACCCGGGGCCTGATCCGCCAGCACCAGTTCTCCAAGGTCGAGATGGTGCGGATCGTCGACCCGGAGCAGGCCGGCGCCGAACTGGAACGCATGGTCGGCCACGCCGAGGCCTGCCTCAGGGAACTCGGCCTCGCCTACCGCGTCGTCACCCTCGCGGCCGGCGACACGGGCTTCTCAGCCCGCCTCACGTACGACATCGAGGTCTGGATTCCGAGCCAGAACACGTACCGCGAGATCTCCTCGGTCTCCGACTTCGGCACCTTCCAGGCCCGCCGCGCCAACATCCGCACCCGGGGCGAGGACGGCAAGCCCAAGCTCGTCGCCACGCTCAACGGCTCCGGCCTGCCCATCGGCCGCACCCTGGCCGCACTCCTCGAACAGTGCCAACAGGAGGACGGCTCCCTGATCCTCCCCGAAACGCTGACCCCGTACCTCGGCTTCCGCCGGATCGCGGCGGACGGGACGCCGGAGGCGTAGGCGGGGCTCAGGCAACCGTCACCGGGCGCGGGCTGCCGTGGAACACCTGGCTTGCGTGCCAGGCGCGGTGGTCCGGTGCGATCGGGCGGACGCCCGGCTGCGGGCCGATGAGCGGACGGCCGGCGAGCGCGACGACGTGCTCGCCGGCCGCCGCACTGTGACCGACGAAGCTCTGCGAGACCAGGATGCGGTGGCCCTCGCCGACACCGAGCACACCCTTGTCGAGCAGCTTGTGGTGCAGGGAGCACAGGCAGAGCCCGTTCTCCACGTCGTCGGGCCCGCCGAACGCCCACCACCGCACATGTGCGGCCTCCAGCCCGACCGGCACCGCGCCGATCCGCCCGTCGTAACCGCAGAACGCACACCGGTACTCGTACGCCGTCAGCACCAGCTCCCGCATCCGCCGGTCCCGCCGCCGCCGCACGGCCGAGACCTCGACCGTCTCGGCCCGCTGGAGCTCCAGACCGACGGTTTCGCACAGCTCGTCGTGGAGGGAGGGCGGGAAGTTGAGGTCGAGCAGCACCCGCGCCATCCGCCCCAGCAGGGACGGCTCGCGCCGCAGCGCCGACCGCAACTCCGGCGCCAGCCGCCCGGTCGCACCCGTCGCCCGCAGTTCCCGTACGCCGGTGCCGGGACTCCCCGCCCCGCGGTCGGTGCGCACCTCCCACACCCCGTCGCTGACCAGGTGGTGGAAGGGGTAGGCGGGCGTCGTCGGGTTGGCCGGACCGTACTCGGCCAGCAGCCGCTTCAGGTCCCCCTCCACGGCGCTGTACCGCAACTCGTCGGCGGCGTCCTGCTGGAAGCGCGCGAGCGCGTAGAGGACCAGCAGCGGCTTGTGCGGGGCACGGGCCCCGCTCCTCGTCCACTGCCTCAACTTCGCGGTGCGCTCCAGCCAGTCCATGACCGTGGATCGTAGGGCCACGGCCGTGGACCGACAGCGCTGGAGCCCCACCGCCCGGCCCACGCACCCGCCCGCCCCCTCCCGTGCGCGGGGCAGCGGCCTGCCGGCTCAGCCCAGCCACACCTCGCTCGTGGCGATCTTCTCCAGCTCGGCGAGCGTCAGGGCGGGGGCCTCGCGGGTGGCGGCCTCGTTCTGGTTCCCCGAGTTGAAGGCGGAGATCACGACCCGGAGCCCGTCGGGACGGATCGTGTCGACCTCCGTCATCTTCACGCCCGCACCGCCCTTCTCACCCGGCCCCTGACGGGTACTGACCTTCGTACCGTCGGGCAGGACCTTCCCGCCGGAGCCGATGAGGCCGCTCGCCTCCGCATTCGGCTGGACGTTGATCTGCACGAAGCTCTTGCCCCGGCCGTCGTCGACCACGAGGTACGCGTACTCCGTCTCCTGCTTCCCGGAGGCCTTCACCGACAGGCGTTCGGGAAGCTGCGCGGTCAGCCTGCTCAGGATCTCGTCACCGCTCATGCCCTGCGGGGCCGGCTGCTCCTGCGACGGCTCCTCGGGCTCGGGCAGGGCCTGGACGATCGGGAGCCATTCCTCGGCCCGGGCCAGCGCCTTCAGCCGGTCAGGGGCCAGCGGCGGGGTGGACCGGCTGACGGGAGCGCCCTTCTCCGCGGGCGCGTTCCACTCGGTCACCGAGACCCGGTAGCCCTCGGGCGTCAGCAGGTCCGCGTACCACCACTTGGTCTCCTCGCGCCGGTCCGGGTACTCCCAGCCCTTGAACAGCACGAGACGTGAGCCGTCCTCCAGGGCGGTGGCGGAGCAGTCCTCGAACACGGTCAGATTCTTGTCGGGGCAGGACAGTTCGCCGTCCGCCGGCTCCTGGCCGGGGGACTGCCGGCTGAGGCTCACCGACACGGCTGCCTTCCCATGCCCGTCGTCGTACACGACGGAGGCCCCCGCGTCGCGCTGCCCCTGCCCCCCCGGCCGCTCGGTGCGTCCGTCCTCCGGCGCGCTGAGCTCCGCCTCGGGCAGCAGCCCCTCAAGCGCCCTGGCCACCTGCTCGTCGGGGGAGGCGGGCCCGGACGACTTCGCCGACGCGCCCACCGCCACCCCGCTGCCCTCGTCCCGCGAGGCGTTGCCGATGCCTCCGGTGACGTACGACCCGCCGAGCCCGATCACGGCCAGCGCAGCGACGCTCCCGCTCACCACGGCGCTACGGCGCAGCACCTTCCGGCGCCGACCGCGCGCGACCCCGCCGTCCACGAGGGGCCGCCCCGCCACGGAGAACTCCTGCCCCGCCTGCCTCAACGCCTCGACGAGCCCGTCCTCGAAGGCGTCCCGGTCCTCCTGAGCCCTGTTCTCGGACATGCCGACCACCACCACCGTCCTGTTGAAGAAGAAGAAAGAGAAATGGCCGCGCGGCCGGCTCAGCGCACGGTCAGCTCACCGATGCTGCTGCCGAGTTGCTCACGCAGCCGGGCGAGCGCCCGGGTACTGCGGGTACGCACGGCCGCCGAGCTGACATGCAGCGCGTCCGCGGTCTCGGTGACGGACCGGTCCTCCCAGTAACGGAGCACGATCACCGCCCGGTCCTTGGGCGGCAGCCCCCGCAGCGCGTCAAGGAGCGTGATCCTCAGGGCCGAGTCCCCCGAGGGCCGCTCCGCCCGGTCCGGCAGCTCGCCACTCGGCCGTTCCCCCGCCGACCTGCGCCGCTGGTGGCCGAGATAGCACCGTACGAGCACGGTCTGCGCGTACGCCGCCGGATTCCCGACCCGTGCTACGCGCCCCCACACCGCGTACATCCGCCCGAGCGTGTCCTGCACAAGATCCTCGGCGAAGTGCGTGTCCCCACCGGTCAGCAGACACGCCGAACGAAACAGCGGCCCCATACGAGCCTCCGCGAACTCACGAAAGACCCCCTCCTCGGCCTGCCTCACCCGCTACCCCCCTTGTCCCCACATCCTTCTAGATGCGGTGACGGCCGGGGAATGTTTCACTCCCCGGCCCGACCGACCGAGATGCCTGCGGGGTCAATGCACCTACGGGACAGCCCTTGGGGTGGGCCTGTCCGGCGGGTGTCGCGAAGCCGGCGCAGAGCAGGCGGACGCTCCGCGTGAACTTCTCGTCCTGGCTCAGGCGTGGCGTCGACGGGCTCATGACCAGCGGGAACCGCTCGTACAGCTCGGCGTAGCGCTCGGCGGTGACGGGCGGTGGGCGCCACCTACTTCCTGGGGTGCCACCCTCGCCCTCGCCTTCCTCGCCCGCACCCGCCTGCCCAGGAAGTCGCCCTCGCGGCCGGTGCCCCGGCGCTCGGCCTCGCGATGTGGCTCGGTCGCCTGAGTGCTGCGGTCAGGCCGTACGGCCGAGGGCCGGGCGAGCCGTCCGGCTGCCTGACTCCGGGCCGTACCACTGCATGGCCTGGCCGGTGACGGCGGCGATACATTCGAAGTCGTGGTCGCGGTGCAGGAGGGTCAGCCCCTGAAGTTCCGCGGTGGCGGCAACGACGAGGTCTACAGCTCCGGCGCTGCGGTGTTGACCACGCTGGGTCAACAGCTCCTGCACTTGCCGAGCACGACCGTACGCGCGGTCGTCGATGGGCACCCAGCCGAAGAGCGACCGCAGGTCCTCGATGTTGCGCGCGCGGTCTGCGGCGGAGCGGGCTCTGTAGAAGAACTCCAGCTCGGTGACGGGGCAGGTCGCGATGAGCCCGGCCGAGGCAGCCTGGTCCCAGCCGTACTGCTCGGCGTCACCGTAGAGAAACCGGGCGAGCGCACTGGTGTCGAGCAGGAACTGTGCCGCACTCACCGCCGGTAGTTCCTCTTGTCCTCGAAGAGCTCCAGGTCGAAGCCTCCCTCGCCGGCCGCGGCCCGTAGCCGGGTGAGAGCAAGGGCCCGTCGGCGGTTCTCGAGTACCTCGCGCAGAGCGGTGTTGACCGTCTCCTTCTTGGTGCCGGTCCCCAGCGCTTGAGCCACGTCGGCCAGCAGCTCGTCGTCGAGGTCGATCACTGTGCGACTCATGAGTACCTCCAGAGATATCAACTCGTACCGCAAATCTATCCCTTGGTATAGCAAGTGGCCTGGCTGTCCGACGGCGCCGACAGAGGTCCTTCCGGCGGCTGAGCGTGGTGATGCACGGGCCGGCGTGCGGCATGCCGCACGCCGGCTGGCCGTGCCGGACGTGTCCTGTAGGGAGGGGAGCGTGCGGTGGCTCACTGCGGTGCGTCGCGGTGCGGTGGACCGCGTGAAACCGGCGCAGGAGGCCGGGGCGAGCGGACCGGAGGGCTTCGAAGGGTCTCGTTGAGACTACAAACGTCGAAGGCCCCCGCGCAGCGAGCTGCGGGGGCCTTCGACGTATTGCCCGGTGAGAGCAATGGCGGAGGATACGAGATTCGAACTCGTGAGGGGTTGCCCCCAACACGCTTTCCAAATGTTCGTATGGGGGTCCGGCGGGGGCCGTGTGTGTCCTGACCTGCGGCGGAACGTTCGGGGTGGCCTCGTCTGAACGCGGTCGGACGGGGGTGAATGAGACCAGAACCGAGACCACAAACCCCGACCTCTTACGAGGCCAGGCCCGCGCCCGAAGGAGGCATCCCAGTGTTCATGGCGTGTCCCCCAGTCGTTCCAGTACGCCAAGGCGCGGCCCGCAGTCGCTGGCAGGTTGCCAAGGAAAATCCCTCAAACTGTCGGCCCGTATTGCCACCCTCGCTTCTCTGCCTTGTCGCGCAAGAGGCTCGCTCGCTTCTTCCGTTGCTTGGGGCTCGCGACAGCCTTGAAGTCAACGAAGGCATGTGCCGGAGGACGCTCTTCGTCGTCCTCAACTTGAGAATCGTCAACGGCTCTGAGGTTTACCTCTTGAACCTCTGTGATGTCGACGCAATAAACGCCAGCCGACTTCAAATTAAGTGTCTCGGTGTGATACTGGTGAGCGTCTTCGGGGCTAACAAGCGAGGCTCTAGTTACAGATACCTCGCCCGAGTCCTTCGGGGTGGGGCTGAAGAGTTGACTGGTGACTCGACCTTCATGAATCCAGATTGGGTGAACTTGGCGCCAAAGCCTCTCTTCTTGATCCGCTATCTCGAACTCGCCAGGTCGAAGATTTGAGTCATCAGTCGGCATACCTTGCGATCCCCCCGATCACGAACTCTGTAATCTCACTCAACTGATGCCAGTGAAACGCCCTGTCATCCTCTTCGTCGTCATCTGACTTCGAGAATGCGTAAGCTTCGACCTTCCCGTCTGTTGCGACAGTCAGCGTCACTTCCCCTGTTGAGTAAGGCCACTCAAGCTGTACCCCGCCATCTTCTGTTGGGTATATGTAGGGACGCCGCACCTGCGTGTCGATGAATTCGAGCAGTAGCGACTCGACTTCTCGGAGGACTTTTCGACTTACCTGCTGACCGACGCCATCCAGCCATCCTGATTCGAGGTCGTGCAGCTCGCTTAGGCGATCGGACCAATCAGCCGGTAGTACGGGTTCAATGGACAGGACATCCTGAATCTCGATGATCTCCTCATCCATTGACTGAATGGCAACAGCGCTGATGGCCACGGTAGGCGCCATTGTCGAGCGATCAAGATGCTGTCTCAGGTCTGCAACGATGTCATCCGATGAAAAACGCCCAAGGATTGTCTTCTCGCCCCGAGTGAGGCGGAACTCAAACGTGCCTCTATCCGCGCTGATGCCAGTTACTTGTCCCAAAACGAGCGTCTCGATCTCGAATCTTTCGAGGCGTGCTTGTTCCTGAATCTTGCGGCGAATGGGTTGCGAGTAAATTACGGCATCAGGAGTCCCGCTATCGAACTCGATGAACTCGTCGCCTCGCAGGGTTCTCCCGAAACTGGAAAACTCGCGCAACGCATGCGGAGGGAAGCCTTGAGGGATGCCGGACCCTTTTTGAATCGAGAGGAGTGCATCCTGAATAACGATTCTGGCTTCTTCGAAGATGTCTGCGTCGCTATCGTCGAAGAGTGCGTCGGCGTCGACGGTGGTCCGCTCCAGGACGGGAACGACGCTGCCCCGCTGGATATCGGACAGGCGAAGCGAAAAGGATGAGGCGAACCCCCTGGGGACGCGTTGGCGTGTCGCGTGGCGCTTCTTGTAGAGACCTCGGGCCACGTCCACTACCAAGCGCTCATACCTGGCGAACTCTGCCAAGACCTCAACGGGTAGGCCCGCTTGCTCATAACGCCCGCCTCGCAAGCGCCAAGATCCAAAAGTCCGACTGTCCGTGCCCATGCCCCCACCCTACTGAGCCAGCGCCGGAACCCTGGATGTGCACTCCAACGCAGACCAATTTTGCTCCGTCGCAACGTCAGAAGCAATCGAACAGCGTCATCGCTGTGGGATGCGCGTCCTGTGCCCTCTCGTGGTTGCGCTACCCAGTCACTCTCTGGGGCTAGGGGGCTGACCAGCCAAAATGCTCCCGAGTGGCGACATTCAGGATAGACGGGCGGCCTTGCGAAGACTGTCGCATACAGCTATGGACTGCGTCGGAGGAGGGCGCCTGAGGCCGTGTCGCGATCCAGCTGGGCTTGACGTATTGCAGGGTGACCGATTGCTGCTCTCGGCACGACACGATGGGTGCGATTGGAGGCTGGCGCGTCGATTTTCGGCAGCACCACGCGCAGGCTGAGAGACCGCCGTGGAGAAAGACGTCCTCCCCGTTCATTGTGATCAACTCGGGCTGTGGCACAACGGTGTCTCGTTGCTCTCGCTGGGGATGGGATCGGGCGAGGGGCCGGGCGGTAAAGGGGGCGCTGGAAGGAGACCTACGAGTAGGGGGTTCTGCCGACGGGCAGTGGCTGGAGGCCAGCCAGCTACTGGGCATGTCGTTGAAGACCGGGGGCCGCTCGTCGATGGACAGGCAGAAGTCGGAGTTCCGTGAATCGCCACGGGGTTCTCGAGGCGGTGACGAATGCGGCGGGGCCTTCTGGGAGGTGCGTGAGTACGCCCAGGAAGAGGGTGTGGGAGACCGCTAGGAGGGGGCCGTGGCGTTGGGCAGCGTGGTGGAGGAAAGTGGCGCAGTGGCGGGCGCGGGTGTGTAGGTCGGTGAGGCTTTCGCCGTCTTCGCAGCGTAGGGAGGGGTTGGCGAGGCGGCGGGCTCGCCAGGCGCGATAGACGGGCGGGTAGGTCTCGGCACTGCGGCCGAGCACGATGCTCGGGGCGCGCCACTCCGCGAGGAGGCCGGAGGTGGCCACGATCGGCAGGCCCGTGAGGTGCGAGACGAGGGTGGCGGTCTGGCGGGCACGGGGAATCGGGCTGGTGACGATCGCGGTGACGCCCTCAGGGAGGGGCAAGGAGCGGCGTACCTGCTCGCGGCCCTCCTGCGTGAGGGTGGCCTCGTGTGGGGCGTGGTAGCCGGGGCGGTGGCCCTCGTAGGCGCCGTGGCGCATGAGCCAGATGTCAGCCAAGGATCCAGCCTCCGTCGACGCGCAGGGTCTGGCCGGTGATGAAGCCGGCGTCGTCGGTGGCGAGGAAGGCGACGGCCGCGGCGACGTCTTCCGGCCGGCCCCGGCGTTGGACGCACTGGCGGGCGAGCTGGCGGACGGTCATGGCCTCCGGGTCGTCGACGACTGCATCTTCGGCGGGGACGCGGATCGAGCCGGGAGCGACGCAGTTCGCGGTGACGCCGGCGGGGCCGAGTTCACGGGCGAGAGCACGGGTGAGTCCTTCGAGGCCGGCCTTGGCACTGATGTAGCCGGCGAGGTCGTGGCGGCCCGCAGTGGCGAGGACCGAGCCGATCGCGATGACGCGGCCCCAGCCGGTGGCCGTCATGGCGGGGGTGAGTTCGTGGGCGAGGAGATAGTGGCTGGTCAGGTTGGTGGCCAGGGTGTCCTCCCAGTGGGTCGGTGTCGTCTCTGGCCACGATCGGCGCGGGTAGGCGCCGGCGTTG
The DNA here is from genome assembly GCF_004795035.1 of Streptomyces sp. A0958. Lineage (GTDB taxonomy): Bacteria > Actinomycetota > Actinomycetes > Streptomycetales > Streptomycetaceae > Streptomyces. The sequence continues at coordinate 18,099 of NZ_SSBK01000045.1, read as the reverse complement.
CTGACCAGGATGTCCACCGGGCCCAGGGCCTCTTGGGCTCGACTGCACAGGGACCGTACGGCCTCGGCGTCTCGAAGGTCTGCCGACAGGGAGATGCAAGAGGGGAGGGAGGCTGAGAGCTCCTCTGCCGTTCGGTCGTCGTCGAAGTGGGCGAGCGCGATTGTGGCGCCGTCGGCTGCGAGGCGGCGGGCAATGGCCGTGCCGAGGCCGCCGGTCGCTCCAGTGACCAGGGCGGTGCGGCCGTTCAGGGGGCCGGGCATGACGACTCCAGGGGGCAGAAGTAGGTGGCGGGGTCGAAGGCAGGGCTCATCGCTTCGGCGAGCCGGGCGAGGAGGACGAGTCGGTCCGCTGGGGCCAGGTCGGCGAGGTTGTAGACGCCGAGGATGCGCATGGCCAGGTAGGGGCGGAGAAGGTTCGCCAGGTCCGCACCGGGCCAGAGACGGTCGGCGACCGGCCGTACGAGCTGGTTCCAGTACGTGGTCACGGCGGCTCGCCGGGGAGCCGCGAGCCGTGGGGCGTAGTCGATGCGGATGGTGCTCGTGGTGTGCTCGATGTCCGCTCGTCGGATCTCGGGGGTGTTGTCCGGGACGCGGGCGAACGTGGCGGGGTGGTCGGCGAAGGCCGCCGGGTTGTACATGGGCACGAGCCAGCCGCCGAGGGTGGAGGCGTACCAAAGGAAGTTGGCGAACTCGCCGGGGATGCTGTTCATGCCGGCGGTGTCGTAGTCGAACCAGGCGAGCGGGTGGGCGAGGTTGACGTCGGTGGGGTCGCCCTGGGTGAGCGCTGCCCAGACCGGCTCGGTCGCGGCGAAGTGGGCCCGGAGCCAGCGGAGGGTGGCGACCCAGTCCAGGTGTTGCCGACGGCCGTTGATGTTCAGGGTGTAGGTGTCGAGGCGGGAGACCAGGACGTCGATGAGGCCGTCGGCGATCAAGAAGTCCCTACCGCCGTAGTACTCGTCGAGTCGGCCGCCGGGGGCCGCACGGTCCCAGTACAGCTTGCGTACTACGCGTGTCGGGTCGGTGGGCCTCGCCGTCGCGAGGATGGCCTCGCGGTAAGCGGCGGTGAGTTGATCCAAGTAGGCGCGGAGGCCGTCGCTCGCCTGGCTCGCGTTGAGGAGGTCGAGCAGGAGCCCTCGGTCAGTGCCGCCGGGCAGACGTTCGTACGCGAGGAGCCGCCCGCCCGGCACACGCAGGTGGGCGTGGAGGGTTGGCACCCGGTAGTGCGGGGCCAGACGTGCGTGCCCGCGCACCTCGGCGAGGCTTTCCACCGGGTCGCGCGTGTACTTCAGCAGCAACGGGCGGCCGAGGAGGTCGATGGGACAGAGCAGGTTACGAGTGAAGCGCCGCACCGGGCCGAGCCGCAGAGGGCTGCGGAGGGTCATGGCCGCACCCCGTTGAGCAGGTCGAGGCACACTCGGGCCAGTTCTGCGGGCGGGAAGGCGTCCATGTGAACGTCGACGTCCGGGGGAATGGCGTCTCGCACGGGGCAGAGGTCGCCCTGGTGCATGCGGTCGGACAGGTCGGTGGCGATGGCGTGGTGGTGGGGGAGCCCGGTGCGCCACTTGCTGTGGCTGTGGCGTGCGTACAGGCCGATGACGGGCCCCTCTGCGGTGCGCGTCATCGCGGCGAGGTGGGTGAGGCCGGTGTCGTTGCCGACGATCAGGTCGCAGTGCGGGAAGAGATCGGCGAGCTGTTCGGCCGGCACCCCGTCCAGGTGGAGCACCTGAACGTGGCGTCGAGGGGCCTCTGCGCTGACGCGAAAGCCGCCTTCCGGGGCGCCGCCGATGAGCAGCAGCCGGGCCTGTGCTTGCTGGGCTTCGGCGATCTGCTCGACGAGGGCGATGTACCGCTGGGCGGTGTAGTCCTTGCGCTCCGGCCAGCTGGTGGCGGTGATGGCGGCGATGGTGAGGCCGCCCAGCCAGCCCACCGATCGCAGCTCCTCCACGAGATTGTTCGGGCCGGTCGCGAGGGTCGGTGCGAAGGGAGCCGTGCCGGGGAGGCGGATACCGAGGCGGCGTTCCAGCGCCAGGTAGTGGCGGGCCGGCAGGTCCGGGTGGGCGCGGCCGTCGCTCGACCAGCAGGGCGGGGCGGCTGGATCGAGTACCAGGCTCACCACGGCTTCGGAGCCGTGTGCGTCGATCCCCGCGCGGTCTCCGATCACGGCGCGTCGACCGTGGGGCGTGGTGACTGGGGGTTGAGTGATCAGCCCGGTCCGGGCGATCAGCCCCGCGTACGGCCCCACCGCCCGGACGGACGTGCGAACCGACCGCAGCCGCAGCCAGTCGAGCACCGCTCGGACCCCCGTAAGAGCGAGGAGGGTGTCTCCGAGCTTCCCCTCGAAGGCCACCACGACCTCGCCGCACCCGCTCAGGCGGTGGACGAGCTCGGCGGAGGCGGTCAGCGGGAGCGGCGCGCCGAGAGGGACGCTGCCACGGTCGTACCCCAGCGGAGTGGTGTGGACGGCCCCGGCGGGGACGACCGCGGAGCCGTGGTGGAACCGGACCCCTGGCGGGGCGACCGAGCTCACGCCGGGCCCTCGATCGTGGTGAGCGAGACCAGCGGCAGCTCAAGATCGTCGAGCAGGGCGCGGGCTCCGCGCGTGGTGTCCTCCACCAGACAGGCCGCCGCCAGCGGGACGGCGCCGGCCTCGCGGAGGCGGCGGGTGAGGTCGGCCAGGGTCCTACCGGTGGTGATCTCGTCGTCCACGATGACGATGCGCTGTCCCGGAGCGATGCCGTAGGCGAATACGTCGGTGCGCATGGCGTGCGGCTCGCAGAAGCGGACCGCGCCGTCCAGGGGGAGGTGCAGCTTCCAGGCGATCTTGTAGGGGAGGCGGGCGGCGTCGGCCAGGGAGACGGTGGGCAGGATGCCGCCCGCGTCCAGGCCCAGGAGGAAGTCCACGGAGCCGGCGCCCTCCGGCAGCTGCTTCTGGAGCAGACGCCACAGATCGGCCCCCGTGCTGGCGAGGGTGTCGGGATGCACCGGGCTTTCCAGGCCATCCAACGAGTGGATGACCCGCTCGCGGCGGCTCGTGGCTCCGACGCTGAGCCGCTCGACGATTCGGGCGGAGAAGGGCGGCACGGTGAGGGTTTCGGGCATGACGAAGCTCCTGTCGGTGGAGAGGGGAGAAGGAGAGGTGCCTGGTTCAGGCGGCGAGCTGGAGGGCGTACCAGGTGAGGAGCTGGTCGACCGCCGCGGTGACGGGCTTGAGCACGAGCTCGGTGTCACCGTCACGCCAAGCGTTCGCGACCTCGGCCAGAGGAGGGACCGCGAGGGCCCTCAGGCCCGGCATGCGGGAGGCGGCGGCGAGGATCCGGTCGGGGCCGGACTCCCACTGGTTGTGCTCGCGCAGGAGAAGGCGGCAGGCGAGCACGAGGTGCTTGTAGAGCTGCCGCAGGGCGGTCGCCCCCTCCGCAGTACGCAGACGGCGCATGGTGAGCATGACCTGGGGCAGTTCACGGACGGCGGCGAACGCGAGCTCGTCCCGGCTGATCGTCGGAAGTTCGAGGTCGGATGCCGCATGCAGGACGGGGCTGCCTTGCTGGAGCTGGTGAAGGACGAAGGCCAGGCGTGGAGTGAGGCGTCGGGCGGTCAGTTCTCCGGGCGTGACGAGGGTGGGGCCGAGAGAGGCCGCATTGCCGAGGGCCGTCCGGTACTGCTCCAGGGCCTCTTGGATGCCGCCGCTGACCTCGTGCTCGGCGATCACCATGAGGTCCAGGTCGGACCAGCCGGCGATCCAGGTGCCCTCTCCGGGGCTTCCGGTCAGGGCGACGAGTCGGACGCCGGATCCGTACGCCCGCACCGCGTCGGTGAAGTCGGCCGTCGCCGACGCGACTGCTGCCGGAAGACCGAGCCCGTACGGGGTGGCCACGCGCAGCGCAGTCGTAGAGGGCGGGGCGGCGATGCGCCGGAGGCGGGCGCGAAGGGCTGCGATGCTGCCCGTGTTGTCGATGACGTGGTCGGCTAGAGCGGCGACCTGGTGGGCGCCGCGGCTCATCTTGATCTCGTCCTTCGCGGCGACGGCCTGGGCCGGTGTGCCGGACCGCTCGACGCGTACGGCGAAGGAGGCGTCCAGGTAGACGATCTGGAGCGTGTCGCCCATGAGCTGCTTGAGCTCGGCGATCGAGGCATCGTCGTGGACGGACTCGATGGTGAACAGCTTCGTGTCGACGTGGGCGTCCGCGAAGCGGTTCAGCTCGCCGAGGAGCAGTTCGGCCTGCCGACGGGCCGAGAGGGCGTACGGGTCCGCGAGCCCTTCCCGATGGGCTGCCTGCCGTAACAGGAAGCCGATCTTGAGGCGTTGGGCGCCGCAGGTTCGCTGAACGAACTGTGCGCTGGTGCTCTTCCCGCACTCGCTCAGCCCACCGAAGGCGAGCACCTGGCGCAGATGCCGACTCGGCTTGATCTCCGCCGGAGCGACGTCCTCCCGCCCGTACAGCTTGAAGCGGGCCGGCACGGGGAGCCGACGACGGCCGGCGACGACTTCGGAGACCAGCGCGTCGAGAGCGGCGCACAGCTCCTCACGTTGCCCGTGAAGGGCCGGGACACGTCGCGCGGCCAGCTCATCGCGGCCCGCCGCCCGCTCGCTGTGCCAGATCCGCAGTGTCAGCACCGACATGCGGTCCACGACGGAGGCGAGCGTTTCGGTGTGCAGCGGCACATCGGCACGGCCCGCGTCCGCCAGCGAGCCGAGCACTTCGTCTGCCCGCTCGGCGAGGGCGTTGCGTTCGGCGTTGAGCTGGTCGATCTCTCGCTTGCAGTCGGCGACCTGGGCGGCGGAGAGCAAGGCGCTACGCACCCGGTCCTCGGTGTCCCACAGGCGCCCGTTGACGGTGTGGAGCCGGGTGACGGTGTCGTCCAGGCGGCGCCGGTCCTTGTCCTGGAGGGTGGCCATGGCGCGGGTGAGCCCCGGAGGCAGCACCAGGGGCGGGGAGTTCTGGGTCATCGGGGACTTCCGTCGGTGAGTGGAGTGAGGCCGAGGTGATGGAGTACGGCGCTGTGCACGTCGTCCAGGGAGCGGTTCTCGCAGTCCACGACGGCGGCGTACGTGCCGTGGCTGGCCTGGTGAAGCAGAACAGCGTGCAGTGTCTTCTGGTAGGCCGGGTAGATCCCGGTCCACGGGCGGCCCTCGCGGGCGCTGGTGATGGCGTAACTGCGCTCGGCGTCGAAGGACGCGAGCAGCAGCACCGAGGTCTCTGATGCGGTGGCGCGCGAACCGGCGATTTCCGTCACGGTCTTGAACGCCTCGCCCACCGTCAGCCCGTCCTTGACCACGCATGTCGCGGTGGCCACAGCGAGGAGCATGGGCAGGCCACGGTCCAGCAGTCCCGTACGACCGGGCTCGCGTGCGGCGGCCCGCTTGGCGTGACCGACGAGCAGCATCTCCGTCAGCTCGACCGTCGTGGACGTCTCGAACCACCACCGGGCGTAGTCGCCGGCCGCTACCCGCGCCCACGGCTCGGGGTCGTGCTCGTGGACAGCCCCCAGCGGCTGAAAGGCGTGCCGGCGCGCGGCCAGCCGATCGAGGTGAGTCGTCTTGCCGACGTTGTCAGGGCCGTTGAGGCTGACGAAGTCCGGTAACCGCTCCATCGCTCATGCCTCGCGGATCGGTGTGTCAAGGACGGAGGTGATCGCGTCGGTGTTCGTGGCGATGAACTCGGCCAACTCCGGCGGCATCAGGTTCAGCTCACGGACGGCCTGGGCGGTGAAGGGCACCCGGACCACCTCGTACCCGCCCCGCTCCGGCTTGTCGAACTCGGTGCCCGTCCGTGCGGCCAGGTCCATCGATTCCAGGCGCGCCGCGAAGATGTGCTGGACTCCGACGCCTCCCTCCAGCGCGTCGGTGATGAGGTGCACGAGCTCGGCGCGCTCCAGCTTGCCGCCCAGCTCCTCGAACACCTCCCGGTGCAGCGCCGCCTCGATGGTCGCGTCCTCTTCCTCGACGCCTCCGCCGACGGATACCCAGTACGGCTCCCTGCCGGGCTTGGTGCGCTTGATGAGGACCAGTTCGTCGCCGTCGAGAAGGATGGCGCGGGCGTTGCGCTTGACGATGTCGGTCATGCCGTTTGCTCCTTGGGTGTGTAACCGGAGAGAACGGGCGGAGGGGCGCTTTTGGGCCGTGGCCGCTTTCCCCGGTTCGTGAATACAGCATGGTGCAAACTGATCGCTGAGTGTGACGCACGGGTGCTGCAGCAATGCCGCAGTAATGCCGAACAGGACTGCTCGCACAGGGTGTTTCGGCGTTTCACCAGGCGACGGACGGGGGGTACGACGGTGGTGACTGTGCAGAGATGGTCCGGGCGTGAAGCACGGCTGCTGCGCGAGGCCCTTCGCATGAGCCTGCGTGACTTCGCCGCCTACCTCGGAGTCAGTGACCGGACCGTGTCGAACTGGGAGGGTGGCGGCGCGGGTTACCAGCCGCGTGCCGAGTCCCAGGCTGTGCTCGACACCGCACTTGACCGCGCATCGAACGAAGCGCAGGCGCGCTTCGCGGCGGCGCTGGGAACGAACGGCGCTGCGCCGCCCGTGACAGGCCAAATCGAAGTCGACTCCCACAAGTTCCTGCCAGTTTTCATCGGCGTCGAACGCGCCGGCCGACTCCGTGCGCACATGAGACCGAGTGCGCACGACGGTTGGCTGGAGTCCTCCTCGGCCCACGTCGACCACCCCGAGGCACAGGAGTGCGTCCTTCACGTCTTCGCGTGCGGGGTGGCCGTCTTCCACCTCGTTCAGCCGCACCAGCCTGCCGCGCTCACCGACCTTGCGGTCTGGCGGTACCGCTCCTACGCCTCCGACCTTCCCTGGGCACGAGACAAGCTCCGCGACCTCCTGGACGAGGAACCCGCCGGCGTTCCCAACCCCGAGTACGTCCTCTCCCTCTACTGGCTCACCTCGGGCCCCTGGTCCGGCGACGCCCACGACACCGCACTGCGCCTGCTGTCCACGCCCTCTGTCCTGGTCGACCGCGGCGCCCCGGACGGCCCAGCTCCTCTGGGCGGTGCGGTCGAGGAGTCTCTCCTCGCCACCGGCTTCGACCACCCCGACATCGTGTCCTTCGGCGTACGGGGTGTGTCCACCGCCTACGCGGGCTGGTCCGGCGTTGCCTATGCCTCTCACTCCCGCGAGCGCAGCCTCACCATCGACGAGTTGGTTACCTGCGAACTGACCGTCCAAGCCCTCTGGTGCTTCACCCGCCAGGTGCAGCAAATGATCGAGGACGGCCAGGACCCCTTCATGCCCGAGCAGTACGGCTGGCGCTTCCTGCGTGCTGCCTCCTCCCGGCTCACCACCGCCCGAGCCCAGGAGACCGCTCAACACGTTCTGATGCGGGAGGCCATCATGAAGACCAGCGGGCTGGCCGAACGGCTGCGCGCCGCGCAGGACGCTCTGCGAGAGGGCGTCGGGTGAGAACACAGGGCAGGAGAAGCAACGGATGGACATCGGCAGCGCCGCGCTGGTCGTGATCGACATGCAGAACGGCTTCGTGAACGAGCGAAGCCGCCACGCGGTGCCCGCGATCTCCGATCTTGTCGCGCAGTGGACCGGAGCCGGCCGACCTGTGATCTTCACCCGGTACTTCAATTATCCGGACAGCCCGTACGAGCGCTTCTTCCAGTGGCGCCGCCTCCAAGAACCACCGGAGACCGACATCGTCCCCGAACTCGCGGAGGCGGCAGCCCGCGCGCACGCGGTCGTCGACAAGACCGGCTACACGCTCTTCACCCCCCAGGCAGCCGAACTGGTCCGCGGGGGCGGCTGGACCGACCTCGTCTTCTGCGGGATCGCTACCGAGAGCTGCGTCCTGAAGTCCGCGGCCGACGCCTTCGAACACGGCCACGCACCCTGGATCGTCACCGACGCCTGCGCCAGCGACGCCGGCCCTGACGTACACGACGCCGGACTCGTCGTCGCACGCCGCCTGATCGGAACCGGCCAACTTGTCACCACCGAGCACGTGGTCGACCAACTCGCGGCGTATGCAGGGGCCCCGGTGCTGGAATAGCTCCATGGGCGACACGCTGTACGACACCGACCTCATCATCATCGGCGGCGGACCCGCCGGGTGCGCTGCCGCACGCATGGCCGCCAGCGTCGGCATGGGCTCGATTCTGGTCGAGCCGGACCGGCTGTGCCGGAACCTGTACCGGATCCCGGCTCTGAACAACGTCCTCGGCGGCTACACCGGCGGCCCCGAGCTGGCCGACGCCATCGTTGCCGAGCTGAAGAACACGGAGCTGTGCCGCCTCGCGCTCGGTAGGTACGTCACCGAGCTTCGCGCCGCCGACGACCAGGTGACCGTCACGTTGGACACGGGCGCTTCCCTCACCGCCCCGTACGCCATCGTCGCCACGGGCGTCGGCCCTCTCCAGCCCAGCGAAGCGCCCTGGATCACCGCCCCCGCCGGCCTGACCCTGCCTGCGCTCTGGCAGACCGACGCCGACGACGCCCAAGGCCGGACCCTCCTCGTCCTCGGCGGCGACCGCCCGATCGGCACCTTCCTGCGCGCCCACCCGACCACGGACACGCGCCTTCTCGTGGCGTACCCGGCGACGGACGCGTACAAGATCGACGAGATCCGCGACGACTCACGGGTCACGCTCCTCCCCGCCGATCACCTGACGCTGCACGGTGGGGAAGGTGCCCAGCTGTCGGCCGAGGCAGTGGGAAGGGACGGTGTCCGCCGGACGATCACGGCGGACGCGGCGTTCCTCAGCCTGGGAAACGCCCCCGCCGCCCCACCCGGAGACCTGATCCGTGGCACGGACGGATACTGCCCGCCCACCGACCAGCACCCCCGCGTCATCGTGGCCGGCGACCTCCGCTCCGCCCGCTTCCAACGGATCATGACCGCCCTGGGGTCCGGCAGCGAGGCAGCGCTGCACGCGTACTACGCGGCCCGGGACCTGCTCATCAAGGGGTGAGGCCCCGGCGTTGTGCATCAGGGGATGGCTCTTGGAGGGGGGAACCCTTGTGACCAGCAGGGCAGAAGTGGCGGTCGCTGCTGCCATCGTCGCTCGGGACGCGCGCGTTCTGCTCGTACAACGACGCGTGACGGAAGGCGCCCTCTCGTGGCAGTTTCCGGCGGGAAAGATCGAACCCGGTGAAACACCCGAAGAAGCCGCCGTACGTGAGACCCAAGAAGAGACCGGACTACGAGTGGCCCCACAAGAGTCACTGGGGTGCAGAGTGCACCCTCTGACGGGTCGGGAGATTCACTACATCGCATGTCGGCCCGTTAGGGGCGAGGCGGCCGTTGCGAGCGCTGGTGAAGTGGCCGACACGGTCTGGGCCATGCTCGGTGAGATTCCTCAGTACGTGCCGTACGGGCTGTTCGAGCCGGTGCAGCGCTATCTCGACGCTGTTCTGCCGGCGTGAGCCCTGCCGAGCATGCTTCCTTGAAACGCCACGAGTGTGCGGCTGGCGCGGCAGGGCTGGAACGTGCGGTCAGCGCCGCCGTGGGGAGCCATTCAGAGGCATGACGTCGCTCCGGAGTACTGGCTCCGGTGGGGCGACGGGGCGCTTCCCGTGAGTGAGTGGAACCTGGAGATTCCGAGGGCCAGAAGGAAGATCGGCTGACCTCCGTAGCCGCCACACGAGTACGTCACTCATGTGCGCTGCCGAGCCCAGTTCCCTGCGGGCCGCTGCCGCGGTGAGCAGAGTGGTGGCGCTGTGCCCGGCTGCCTGAACTTCGTCGAGCGTGGCAACGAGAGCGTGCCAGCCGGGTTCGGCGATGATCCGGTCGGCCAGTTCAGGCAGGGCTAGCCGTACGAGGGCGGCATGGCGGTGTTGCCGGGAGGGAGCCATGCGTACGCCTCGCTGGTGCAGAGCCGCTATCGGGCGCTCGGCGGCGGTCCGGTAAGCCAGGCGGAGATGTTCAGCAGCCCGGTGCGCGGCTTCAGCCTGCTGGGCATGCTGCTTCCCGGCGTGCCAGTGAGCGGCGGCAGAGACCAGAAAGATGAGCATGTCGATGGCCATCGCGGTGGCGGCGCCGTCCTCGCCTCGGCCGAAGGCCGGGCCACTCTGCACGAGGTCACGGGCGGCTCGGCGCGGGGCGTGGTCGTGGCCGCGTGAGGCACGTACGTGAGAGCGGGAAGCGCGCTCGAACGCGGCCGCTGCGGCTTGGAGCTCGTGGCGGGTGTGGGCCGCAGACGTCTGGGCGAGGGCGTCGAGCACTTCCCCGGTGGCGGCGATCTGCGCGGCGACGACGCCGTTCTCGCCGTGGTCGACGACGAACAGGGCCTGCCAGGCGGCGCTGGTGGCGCGACGACGGGCGGATGCAGGTCCGGTCACCGGCGGCAGGGCCGGCTGCTGGGCGGGGTGGTCAGGGTTCCCGTTCCAGCGCTCGCGGATACGGGGCAGGGAGAGATCCGGGGCGAGCTTGGAGCCGGAGTAGAAGACTGGCTTGCCCGTGGCGTTGCGGTCGCCGGGGAGGGCGACGGTGTAGCCGAGGGGGTCGCCCGACGGTGCGACACGGCGTCGCACGAGCAGGCCGGCCCCGGCGAGGCGGTCGAAGAACTCCTCCTCGCTTCCGGCGCCGGCCACCGAGCGCCGGACCGCCTCCCGCAGTTCCTCGCGCGGGGTGCGTTGTCGACCTTGGCGTTCGGCCTTATGACGTTCGGCGCTGGTGGGTCGCTTGGCGGCGGTGCCATCGCCCGGCGTGACCCGGCGCAAGCTGTAGTCCGTCTCGATGAGGCGGGCCTCGGCCTGAGCGCGGCGGGCTTCGTTGTGCAGGCGGGGCCGACGGCCGTCGTCGCGGACCAGGGTGGCGACGATGTGGATGTGGTCGGCGGCGTGCCGGACGGCCGCCCACCGGCAGGCGGCGTCGTCGCCCTCGGGGTCGATGCCGGTGGCGGCGACCATGCGGCGGGCGATGGCTGCCCAGGCGTCGTCGGGCAGAACCGGGTCTTCAGGGCTGGCGCGTACGGACAGATGCCACACGTGCTTGTCAGGGCGGCGGCCGGTGGGCAGGGCGTTGACGGGCTGGTCGAGCAGCCGCTGCAGCTGCCCGTAGGTGGCCTGCGGATCGCGGCCCGGGTCGGGCATGAGCGGGTCGAAGGCCGCCACGAGGTGCGGGTCGGTGTGCTCCTCGTGCGTGCCGGGGCCGTACAGGTAACGGATGAGGCCGATCGTCGCGCTGCCGCGCTTATGGATTCGAGGGATCATGCCGGGCAGCCACCGTCCCGGTGGGCGAGCAGGGTGTCGGCGGCGTCTTCCATCCGGCGGGCAGCGTTCAGGACGGCCTGAGCGGCGGCGTCGAGGTGGGGTGCGTCGGCGCCGGAGTTGAGTGCCTTGGCGACCTGATTGAACAAGCCATGAATCCGACCCAGGTGCCGGCGGGCGGCGAACACCTCATCGAGGACTTCCCGCTCGGTGGCGATCTCGGCCGCAGTGCGGGTCAGGTCGCGGGCCGCCTTGTCGACTGCGTAGGCGAGGAAGGCGGCATTGGTCATCTGGCACTGGGCGGCTGCGTCGGTGAAGCGCTGGTACTCGGCGTCGTTCATGCGGCAGCTGGGCTGGTGCAGGCGCTTTCGGGGCTTCGGCTGACGGGCGCGCTGGCGTCGCCGCGAAAGGGGCTCGGCCTGCCGTCCCCCTCCTGGCTGCGGTCCGCCTTCGGTCGCAGCCTGCCGGTCCGGCGCCCCCTCGCGAAGGGCCGGTCCCGCCGCCCTTGGGGCGGGAATTCCGGGAGCATTGCTCCCGGGACAACTTGCTCCGCCTTCTGCTGGGGTGGTGGTCGGCTGCTGTTGGCATGCGGCGGGTTCGTGATGGGGGTCGCGCACGGGATCTCCGTCTCAGGTCACCGCTGGGGTGAGTCGTTGCGGTCTTGGGTCAGGAATCTGCGTGTGCGGCCCCGATCCGGGACTTGAACTCGCGGACGACACGGCCCACGACGTTGCTGGAGACGCTGTAGCCGGCGTCGCGCACGGCGTCCTCCACACGGTCGCGTCCGACGCTGCCGGTCTCCTCGTACACGCGGCGGGCGGACGCGAGGATGACCTCGTCGGAAGCGCTGGGCTTGCGCACGGACCGCTTCGGCTTCGGCGTGTGATGCCTGGCCGATGGGGTGAGTGAGGTGCTGCCCGTAGGAGGCGGAGCGGCGTCTTGCGGGCGCGCCACCTGGTGCGAGCGGGCGGCCGTTTTCGGGCTGGAGTGGTCGGTGGGATTGGGGCCGGCGCCCGGGTCGGGCGCCCCGTCGACCGGATCTGACGGGTGCGGGCGGGCGTGGTCTTCTGCCCGCCCGTCGCGGTCTGCCCGATCGTGGTCGGTCGCTTGCCCGTCGGCTTCTGCCTGGGAGGATCCGGGCTGCGCAGTGGGCAGGTCGAGGGGCTGCCCGACGGGCAGGCTCCAGCGCTCGGGCAGATTGACGGTGGCCAGGGCGGCTGCTTGACGGCGGGTGGCGAGCTGGCGCAGCAGCTGCTCGTTCCGGAACGGGTCGGCATCGATGCCGGAGCGGGCGAGCGCCTTGGCAAGCCGACGTATGGTGCGGCGGCCTGCCCGTTCGGTCCGCTGTCCGGGAGTCATCTCAGCGAGGCGAGTAGCCAGGGCGACGGCCCGCTGCGTGGCCCGATCGCGGATGATCTCAGCCGCGCCCTGGTCCTGTTCGAAGACCCCCAGCCGGGCGAGCAGCCGCTCGCGGGCCTGCCGAGTGAGTACAGCGCCGAACCCGTGGGAGGTGGCGTCGGGAGTGCGCTGACGGAGCTCGATGCCCATGGCCAGGTGCCACAGCACGGCCGCCATCACCGGGCCGGTGAAGGCGCGTACGGTGCCGCCGACCGGGCCGGACTCGGCGTAGGCGGGAATGGTCTGCATGGCGGTGATCACCCAGACCAGGACTCCGGGCAAGCCGGCCGTCTGCCGTGGACCATGCAGGTTCTGCCGGGCCATCAGCGCCATCGAGAACAGGGCGAGTTCAGCGGCGGAGAACATCGCTGTGCGCTCGGCGGTGTTGCGCATGTCGAGGTAGTGGGCGGCGAACCGCCAGCTGGTGTCCGCGCTGTAGGCCGTGCACACGAGCGCCGCCACGGTGGCGGTGACGACGGCAGCCGAGGGCCGCCGCTTCCGATCATGGGGGAGGCGTTGGCTGCGTCGGGCCCTCAGGCCCGCGAGCAGTGCACCGGCGGCAACCGCCAAGACGGCGGCGGGCAGGAGCGGGCTGTCGGCGTACGGGAAGGGGGCGGTGGCGAGTGTTTCGGGTATGGCGGGCGGCATGCGCGGATCTACTCCGGGGGAAGGGCGGGGAGACGACCACGGCGTTCACGGAGGGGGCGTACACGCGGGCCCCCTTCTAAAGGGGGGCCCGCGCGTGATCGCTTAGGCACGTGTACGGCGTGTACGGGCGCGTGATCGCTCTACCTGCGGTTTTTCGGTGACCGTGTGCCCTGTGAGCGGTTCACGAGGGTGCACGGGCGTGGAGGCCACGTGCACGGTCCCGTGAACGCTTCGAGGGGGCTGGCGAGGAGGTCAGCCGACGGCGGTGAGGTGGCGGGCGGAGGCGTAGTAGCGGGCCTGCTGGCCGCCTCCGGCCCCTCCGGCGATGCCGTCGGTCTTGGTGGCCAGGCCGCTGTCGACGAGGCGGCCGAGGTGGCGTCGGGCCTTCTCGATGTCGGCGCGGTGGGGTTCGCCTCCGCCGATGAGGACGGTGGCCAGGTCGCGTGCGGTCAGCCCGTTGGGGGCGTTGCGCAGCAGGACGGCGGGGTCCTTGGTGGGGTCGACGATGGTGGTGCCGCGCACATGGTCGTGCGTGACGTCCAGGGGGCCGACCTCACCGGTGGGGGTCTTGAGGTGGTGCAGGGTGACCGCAGGATCTCCTGCCCGTCCGCTCACGAACAGGACACTGCCCGCGCCGGCGGTGATCCAGGTGGAGCCGTAGACCTGGTCCAGGCTGGGGCGTTGCCCACGTGGGGCGTCCGCGGTTGCCTTGCGCTGGTGATGCAGTTCCAGGATCTCCACGCCGTTGCGCAGGGCGCGCATGCGGGCGTTGTGGAAGGCGACCGCGAGACTGTCGTCGACCATCGTGCTGACCGCGTCCTTGAGGCTGTCGATCACGATCGTGTCGGCCTCGTGGGCGGCGGCGAGATCGGCGAGGAGGTCGGGCTCCTTGTCGAGGGTCGCGGGCAGCGGGCCCTGCCAGACCACGAGCCGCTCGCGCAGGATCTTCTCGTCGGTCGAGAAAACGCGGCGGGCCATGGCCTTGGCGATCTGCTTGGGGCGGTCCATTGCCAGGTAGAGCACTCGCCGGCTTGGGGCGACGGGCATCTCCAGGACGGTCTCCTGGAGACCGAGGCGGGCGAAGATCACTTGATGGGCCAGCGTGGTCTTGCCGACGCCCGGAGCGCCGACGATCATCAGGCTCTCGCCCGGTGCCCAGACGGTCTTCTCACGCGTACCCCACAAGGGCTCGGCGTCCGCCCCGCTCTCTTTGACGAATGACCACCCGTCGGTGGCGAAGCGGGACAACCGTCCTTGCCCCGAGGCGAGCGCACGCTCACGCTCTGCGCGCACTTCCGCTTCGACTTCGCTGCGGATCGCCTCGGGATCGGCGCCGGGTTCCCGGGCCCGCTGGAGGGTTCGTACCGCCGAGGTCACCAGGCGGCGAAGGTCAGCCTTCGAGCGGAGGATCTCCGCGTGGTATTCGGCGCTGCTGGTGCCGTAGGGGGCGTTGGCGAGTTGAGACAGGTAGGTGTGGCCACCCACGCGCTGTAGGTCCCCTTGCTGCTGGAGCAGCTCGGTGAGGACGATCGGGTCGGTGGGTTTGTCCTCGCGGTGCTGAGTGAGGAGCGCGCGCCAGATGGTCTCGTGCGCGGGCCGGTAGAAGGCGTCGTCGCCGAGGATGGGCCTGACCGCGGCGATGACGCCGGGTTCGTGCATGCAGGCGCCGAGGACTGCGCACTCGGCGTCCAGGTTGAATGGATGCTCCGTCGGGGTGGAGCCTTCGTCGAAGCGGGATGGCGTCTGGGATGGCAGGGTCGTACCCTGGTTCACGGAGCTCCTCACCCGGCAGGCCATATGGGGCGGCAACCCCGGCCTCCGGTTTCGATCGTTCAGGGATGGATGGTTGTGCGGTGGAGCCTCTATTCGGCCCCGGTGTTCGTAGCACCGGGGCCGCTTGCGTGTGCGGTTCCCTCCGTCGCTGTACGGCGGAATACGACCATAGCCGAGATTTTCGGCAACGCAATGCCTTGCATTTCAATCCGCAACGATGTTTAGTTGTGGACGCTGGATCGATTGGACCTGTCGACGTGTGAAGGGAGGCGCGAGTGAGCGGTGAGGAAGGCGCGGAGCGCGCCGGCCCAGGTCGACCGGTGCCGGAAGATCACGTCGCCGCACGCGTCAAGCTGGAACGCGAGGTCCGTGGTTGGAGCACGGTGAAGCTCGCCGAGGAGATGGCTGCTGTCGGTCATCCGATCAACCAGTCCGCGATCTGGCGCATCGAGAGCGGCAAGCCCCGTCGCAGGGTGAACCTCGACGAGGCGCTCGGCTTCTGCAAGGTTTTCGACCTCACCATGCAGGACCTGACCGGCCCGCCGGGGGAGCTGGCCACGCCCCGCATTCGGCAGCTGGCCCATGAGTACGTCCAGATGACGCGGGAGTACCACCAGCTTCGAGCGGCGATCGACCGGAACCAGATGCACCTGGGCGAGATCCAGAGGGAACTCGATGCCTACGGGGACAAGGGACCCGAGCGGAGAGGGCAGGTCGACGAGCTCCTCCGGCTCGAAGAGCGGGCGTTGATGAGAAGCATGCACCCGTCCCGGGCCCACCTGCGAAACCAGGGGCAGCGACCCGTCGGCGAATAGCCGACCACTGTCTCTTCCACGGCGCTACGAACGCCGAGAACACCACACGTGGCGACCTCCGTCGCCGACGATCAACCATCCATCCCTGAACGACGCCACCGGCCAGGCCGGCGGGAGTTGCCGCTCCCGCGACGCCGCGAGGCCGGCGGGAGGAGTATCCCCATGCCGCAGCCCACGCTGCCCATTTCCCAGATAGCCCAGCTCCTGGACGTCCCCGAAGACGCCCTGCGCATCCTGATGGCCGAGCGGCGACCCGTCGGCGACACGACCTTGGTCGCCCTGACCGTCTCCGAGGCCGCCCGTCGAATCGGCATCGGCCGCACCAAGCTGTACGAGTACGTCTCGTCCGGTGAGATCGCCTCCGTCAAGATCGGGAGCTTGCGCCGCATTCCAGCGGAGGCGGTGAACGACTTCATGGCCCGCCGACTGTCGGCGACCGATTTCGGGGCCGCCGCGTGACTCGCACCTCCACACCGAAGTCTCGCCAGCCCAACGGCGCCTCCTCCATCTACCTCGGCAAGGACGGCCGCTGGCACGGCCGAGTCACCGTCGGCGTCAAGGACGACGGCACCCCGGACCGGCGCCACGTCAGCCGTAAGACCCGCGCCGAGGTCACCAAGGTCGTCCGCGAGCTGGAGCGCCAGCGCGACAAGGGCGCGGTGCGCAAGGCCGGCCAGTGGTGGACCGTGAAGACCTGGCTCACCCACTGGGTCGAGAACATCGCTGCCGCGCATGTCTCGGAGAACACGATCGACGGCTACCGCGTCGCCGTCTATCACCACCTCATCCCCGGCCTCGGCGCCCACCGACTGGAGAAGCTGCAACCCGAGCACCTGGAGCGCTTCTACAAGAAGATGCAGGACAGCGGCAGCAGCGCTGGCACCGCCCATCAGGCGCACCGGACTCTCCGCACCGCACTGAACGAGGCCGTACGGCGCCAGCACCTCACGACGAACCCGTCCTCCATCGCCAAGGCCCCCAAGGTCGAAGAGGAAGAGGTCGAGCCGTACACGGTCGAGGAGGTCCAGCACCTTCTCGCCGAGGCTGCCAAGCACCGCAACACCGCCCGCTGGGTCATCGCGCTCGCACTCGGCCTGCGCCAGGGTGAGGTCCTCGGCATGCATTGGGCAGACGTCGACTTCGACCTCGGCGTTATCCGCGTACGTCGCGGCCGGCTGCGGCCCCGCTACAAGCACGGCTGCGGAGACCGCTGCGGACGCAAGCCCGGCTTCTGCCCTCAGAAGATCAACACGCGGCGCGAGACCAAGAACGCGAAGTCCCGCGCCGGCCAGCGGCCTATCGGCGTACCCGAAGAGCTGCTCCAGCTCCTGCGCCGGCACAAGGAGGACCAGGCCCGCGAGCGAACCGTGGCCCGTGACCTCTGGTCTGAGAAGGGGTACGTCTTCACCTCGCCGACCGGCGAGCCTCTGAACCCGAACACGGACTATCACAAGTGGAAGGAGCTACTGAAAGCCGCAGGCGTCCGAGATGCCCGTCTCCACGACGCCCGCCACACGGCCGCCACGGTCCTGCTCATCCTCGGCGTCGCCGACGCGGTCGTCGACGCCATCATGGGCTGGGAGCCCGGCAAGTCCGCCCGGATGCGTCGCCGCTACCAGCACCTGACCAGCCGCGTCCTCAAGGACACCGCAGCCAAGGTCGGCGGCCTCCTGTGGGGTACGGACGAGACCGCGGGAAGCGCTGCGCCGCCGGAGGCCAGCCAGAGTCCCGTCCCCGCCGAGCTGGTGGTCCACGTCGCCCGCCTCGGCGAGCGGTGCGTGCCCTTCCTCTACCGCGAGCACGCCGACGAGGTCGTCGCACGCTGGGGCGAGGACTGGCCCGACTACGCCGCCGAGGTCGAGGAATGGGACCGGTGGCGGTGGGAACACCAAGGCCCGGAGGGCGCGAGCGCCATCCGCGACCGCATACCGGAGCGGGCCGTGGTCTTCCACGCCCGAGCCTTGTTCCTCCCCGGCGGGGAACGCACGGCGACCGGAGGCCCAGAGCATTGGTCGATGCCGGCCTGGGACTTCGAGACAGACCGCTACACCGACCGCGCCTCGGCCTGGCGCACCGCCCGACGACCCGGCACGGGCCAGGAGGTCGAGGCGCAGGTGCGAGGCATGGACAAGGCCGCCGTAGAGGCTGCCTTCGCCGAGGCGTGTGCACAGGCTGTGGATGAGGTTCCCCCGAGATGCGAAAGATGCTGACAGCGGGTCAGATGGGTGTCATGAGAGGAGCCCAGACGATGCCTGCCCCGAGAAAGTACCCGCTGGAGTTGCGTGAGCGTGCGGTCCGGATGTACC
>NZ_SSBK01000044.1 GCF_004795035.1 Streptomyces sp. A0958 | reverse complement strand
TTGATTGGTTAAGGCTCCCAGTAGACGACTGGGTTGATAGGCCAGATGTGGAAGCCTGGTAACGGGTGGAGCTGACTGGTACTAATAGGCCGAGGGCTTGTCCTCAGTTGCTCGCGTCCACTGTGTTGTTCCCGGGTTGCGAACAGTTATCGCACCGGCTGAACAGCTTCACTAACTTAATTGAAAAGTGTGCTTGTTCGCTAGAACCCAATAGGGTTTCGGTGGTCATTGCGTTAGGGAAACGCCCGGTTACATTCCGAACCCGGAAGCTAAGCCTTTCAGCGCCGATGGTACTGCAGGGGGGACCCTGTGGGAGAGTAGGACGCCGCCGAACAATCTTTGAAGGACCCTTGGTCCCAGCGTTCAACGCTGGGACCAAGGGTCCTTTTTTTGTTTTGCCGAAGCGCGTCGGATGTCCGGCTGCGCAAGAATGTCTGTAGTACCCGATGACAGGAGCACCACCGATGTCCACCAACTCTCCCGACGATCGTTCGGAGCGCGAGCCGCGTCGCCGGGACGGCGGTGACCGGGGCGGCTTCGGCGGCGGCCGTGACGACCGTTCGCGCGGTCCGCGCCGGGACAATGACCGCGGTGGCCCCCGTCGTGACGACAGCCGGCCGACTGGTGGCGGTGGCGGCTTCCGCCGCGACGACCGCGACCGTGACCGTGCGCCGCGTCGTGACGACAACCGTGGCGGCGGCCCCTCCTCCGGTGGTGGGTTCCGTCGTGATGACCGTGGGGGCAACTCCGGCGGCGGCGGTGGTGGTTTCCGTCGTGATGACCGTGGGGGCAACTCCGGCGGTGGCGGTGGTGGTTTCCGTCGTGATGACCGTGGGGGCAACTCCGGCGGTGGCGGTTTCCGTCGTGATGACCGTGGTGGTGGTTACGGCGGTTCCGGTGGTGGGTTCCGGCGTGACGACCGCGCGCCGCGTCGTGAGGACGACCGCGGTGGTCGTCCGGGCGGGTTCGAGCGGCGCGACGACCGTAGGGATGACCGGCGTGACGACCGCCGGGACGACCGGCCGCGTGGTCCTCGTCGGGATGATGACAACCGTGGTGCCGGCTTCCGCCGCGACGACCGTCAGGGCGGGTTCCGCCGTGACGACAACCGGGACAACCGTGGCGGCGGCTCCTCCTCCGGTGGCGGCTTCCGCCGCGATGACCGTGGGAGCAACTCCGGCGGCGGTGGGTTCCGTCGTGATGACCGTGGGGGCAACTCCTCCGGTGGCGGCTTCCGTCGTGATGACCGCGGGGGCAACTCCTCCGGTGGCGGCGGTGGCGGCTTCCGCCGTGATGACCGTGGGGGCAACTCCGGCGGCGGCGGTGGCGGTTTCCGGCGTGACGACCGCGCGCCGCGTCGTGAGGACGACCGTGGTGGTCGTCCGGGCGGGTTCGAGCGGCGCGACGACCGTAGGGATGACCGGCGTGACGATCGCCGGGACGACCGGCCGCGTGGTCCTCGTCGGGATGATGACAACCGTGGTGCCGGCTTCCGCCGCGACGACCGTGGCGGCAACTCCGGCGGTGGCTTCCGCCGTGACGACCGTGGCGGCGGCTCCTCCTCCGGTGGCGGCTTCCGCCGCGATGACCGTGGGAGCAACTTCGGCGGCGGTGGCTTCCGCCGTGACGACCGTGACCGCGACCGTGACCGGGCCCCGCGTCGCGAGGACGACCGTGGTGGTCGTCCGGGCGGCTACGAGCGGCGCGACGACCGCAGGGACGACCGGCGCGACGACCGCCCCCGTGGCCCCCGTCGTGACGACAGCCGGCCGACCGGTGGCGGTGGCGGTGGCGGCTTCCGCCGTGACGACCGCGACCGTGACCGTGCGCCGCGTCGCGACGACAACCGTGGCGGCGGCTTCCGCGGGCGGGACGACCGGGACCGCGGCGGTTACCGGGGCCGGGACGACCGGGGTGGCCGTCCGGGCGGGTACGAGCGCCGGGACGACCGGGACCGCGAGCCCATCAAGCGGCTGCCCATCCCCGACGACGTCACCGGTCACGAGATCGACCAGGACGTCCGTCAGGAGCTGCTGAGCCTGCCGAAGACGCTGGCCGAGGACGTGGCGAGGAACCTGGTCATGGTGGCCCGGCTCATCGACGAGGACCCCGAGCAGGCGTACGCGTACTCGCGCATCGCCCTTCGGCTGGCCTCGCGCGTCGCCGCCGTCCGTGAGGCCGCCGGCTTCGCCGCCTATGCCACCCAGAAGTACGCGGAGGCGCTGGCGGAGTTCCGGGCCTCCCGGCGGATGACCGGGTCCGTGGAGCTGTGGCCGGTCATGGCCGACTGCGAGCGCGGCCTCGGCCGGCCCGAGAAGGCCATGGCGATGGCCGGTGAGCCCGAGGTGCAGAAGCTGGACAAGGCCGGACAGGTCGAGATGCGGCTCGTGGCCGCCGGTGCCCGCCGGGACATGGGCCAGATCGACGCCGCCATCGTGACGCTGCAGAGCCCCGAGCTGGCGTCGAGCGCCGTGCACTCGTGGACGCCGCGCCTGCGCTACGCGTACGCCGACGCGCTGCTCGCGGCGGGCCGCGAGGACGAGGCGCGCGAGTGGTTCGGCAAGGCGCTGGAGGCCGACAAGGACGGCGCCACGGACGCGTCGGACCGCCTCGCCGAGCTGGACGGCGTCGAGTTCGTTGACGCCCTCGACGAGGACGAGGACGTCACCGGCTCTCCCGTCAGCGGCTCTCCCGTCAGCGAGTCTCCCGCTGTGGCCGACGCGGACAGCGACGGCATCGACGAGGACGGCGATGACACCGACGAGGACGGCGATGACACCGACGAGGACGGCTCCTCCAAGGCGTAACGCTTGACGTAGAAGAAGAGGAGGGCGGCACCCCCGGGGTGCCGCCCTCCTCTTCCATGTGTGCGCTCAGCCGAGGGCGAGGCTGCGCAGGACCAGGCCCGTGGCCGGTTTCGGGCCGAAGGATGTCGACTTGCGGGGCATGGTGACGCCCTGCCGGGCCAGGTCCCGGACCAGTTCCTCCCGTACCGGATGCATCAGCACCGCCGTCGAGCCGTTCCGCTCGGCCTGTTCGACGGCGGCCGCCGTGTCGTGGATGTAGGCGATGTGCGCCGGGTCGTCCGGGATCTGCCAGACGTGGTCGAGCAGCGCCGCGTGCAGGACCGTCGCGTCCAGGGTGCGCCAGGCGGTCGGCCGGTCCGCCGGAACCGTGCGGGCCAGCAGCGCCTCGTCGGGCCGGTCGACCAGATGGAAGGCGCCGTCGCCGGCGAGCAGGAAGGCGTTGCCCTCGGCGGCCGCGTCGGCCAGGGCGTCCAGGGCACGGGGGAGCGGCCCCTCGACCTCGCGTACGCGGAACAGGCCGTTCAACGCGGCCAGCGCGTCCGCGACGGGCAGGCCGTGCAGCAGACGGTGGATGGAACGGACCCGGAGCGGGTAGCGGGCCGTGTCGACCAGGAGGACCAGGCCGAAGTCCCAGGGGCCGGGATCGGCGTGCTCCCGCTGGAGCCGGAGATAGGTGGCCCAGCGGTGGTGGCCGTCCGCGATCAGCGCCTGGTGCCGGATCAGGTCCGCCTCGATCTCCGCCCGGTCGGCGGGATCGGTGACCGCCCAGAGCCGGTGGCAGTAGCCGTCCTCCGTGGTCGTGGCCAGCAGCGGCGGGCGGTCGACGGTCCGCTCGATGACGGCGGTCGCCCCCGTGGCCGTGTCCCCGTCGCTGCGGTACGTCAGCAGCAGCGGCTCCAGATGGGCCGCGGTGGTGCGCATCAGGTCGGCCCGGTCCTCGACGACATGCGCCATCACGTCCTCGTGCGGGAGCACCACGCCCTCGGCGGGACCGGAGAGCGCGAGGGCGCCGACGACGCCCCGTTGCAGGATCTCGTCGTTGCGCTGCTCGTACACGTACAGGGCGGGCTCCGCGTCGGGGGCGAGTATGCCCTCGGCGAGCCAGCTGTCCAGGGTGGCGGCGGCCTGTTCGTTGCGGGCGGCGACGGTGTCGGCCTGCGGCAGGATCAGCCGCACGATGTTGTGCGGGTCCGCCGATTCCAGGTGGAGCAGCCCGTCGGGCCGTACCACGACGTCGTACGGGGGCGAGGTCACCGCGGCGAGACTGCCGACCCGCTCGGGGACGTAGCGCAGTCCACGGAACGGAATCAGACGCAGCCCCTGCTCCGCCGTGCCTCGTGTGTTCATTTCTGCATCGTATGTGCGGTACGGGGATGCGCGATGATCGGGGGAGAAGCAGGCGATGAGGAGCGCGCGATATGAGTCAGGCGAGCAGGACCAGTCCGAGCGGCAGCAGTACCGCGTTGAGCGAGGCGTACGACACGGCGCTGCTCGACCTCGACGGGGTGGTGTACGCGGGCGGGCTGGCGATCGCGCACGCGGTCGAGGCGCTCGGCACGGCGCGGGACGGGGGGATGCACCTGGCGTACGTCACCAACAACGCGCTGCGCACCCCGGCCGCCGTGGCGCAGCACCTGACCGAACTCGGCGTCCCGGCCGGACCCACCGACGTGATCACCTCGGCGCAGGCCGTGGCCCGGCTGGTCGCCGACCAGATGCCGGCCGGGGCGCGGGTACTGGTGATCGGAGGCGAGGGACTGCGGGTCGCGCTGCGTGAGCGCGGTCTGGAGCCGGTGGAGTCGGCGGACGACGACCCGGTCGCGGTGGTGCAGGGATACGGCGGGCCGGACCTGGCGTGGGGCCGGTTCGCCGAGGCGTCGTACGCGATCAACCGCGGGCTGCCGTGGTTCGCCTCCAACACCGACCTGACGATTCCGGGTGCCCGGGGGATCGCGCCGGGCAACGGGGCGGCCGTCGAGGTCGTCCGGATCGCGACCGGTGCCGAGCCGCAGGTGGCCGGGAAGCCGCTCCCGCCGATGCACCGCGAGACCGTGCTGCGGACCGGGGCCGAACGGCCGCTGGTGGTCGGCGACCGGCTCGACACGGACATCGAGGGGGCGTTCAACGGCGGCGTCGACTCGCTGCTCGTCCTCACCGGGGTCACGGACGCGGCGCAGTTGGTGGCCGCCGCGCCCGAGCACCGGCCCACGTACATCGACGCGGACCTGCGCGGCCTGCTCACCGGGCAGCCCGAGGTGGTGCGGGACGGCGAGGGCTTCGGCTGCGGTGGCTGGACGGCGTCCGCCCGGGACGACCGGCTCGTGCTGGACGGCGACGGGGACGCGCTCGACGGACTGCGGGCGCTGTGCGCGGCGGCCTGGTCGCACGCCGGTGACGGGGTGTGCGAACTGGACGCGGAGGAGGCCGTTGGCCGGCTCGGGCTGTAGGAGCCGCCCCGCGCGAAGGGCGGGCGGCGAAGGACGGGCCGGAAGCGCGTAAGAGGCCGGCGGGCGGGCCGGAGGCGCGTAGAAGGCCGGCGGGGCCGGAAGCGTGTGAGGGGCCGGCATACGGGCCGGAGGCGCAGGAGGCCGGCCGAGAGCGCAGGGGCCGGCGGAGGGCCGGGCCGGGGGTGGCGGGGGCTGGGTAGGCTAACCTAACCGAGTGTTGGTTGAAAGTCCCCCGGATTCCCGTCCCGGCCCGATAGCCGCGCCGGACAAGGCCGCCGCCCCCCGCAGGCGTCACGCGGCGCGAGCGGCGGGGCTCCTGGTGGCCGTGGCCGTCCTCGTGCTGGTGTGCTTCGCGAGCATCGCGATCGGCGCCAAGGCGATGCCCCTCTCCGACGTCTGGCACGGCCTGTTCCACTACGCGGGCAGCGGCGACGACGTCCTCGTACGCAAGGTGCGGATTCCGCGCACCCTGCTCGGGCTGATTGTCGGCGCCGCGCTCGGGCTCGCCGGGGCGGTGATGCAGGCGCTGACCCGCAACCCCCTCGCGGAGCCCGGCATCCTCGGCGTCAACGCCGGTGCGTCGGCCGCCGTCGTCTCGGCCATCAGCTTCTTCGGTGTGACCTCGCTGACCGGTTACGTCTGGTTCGCCTTCGCCGGTGCCGCGATCGTGTCGGTGGCCGTGTACTTCCTCGGCGGCAGCCGCTCCGCCACCCCCGTGCGCCTCGCGCTCGCCGGGACGGCCGTCACCGCCGCGCTGTACGGGTACGTCAACGCCGTACAGCTGCTGGACTCGGCGGCGCTGGACCGGCTGCGGTTCTGGACGGTCGGCTCGCTGGCCTCCGCGAACTCCGAGACGGTCGGCAAGGTGTGGCCGTTCATCGCGCTGGGCGTACTGCTGACCGCCTTCATCGCCCGCCCGCTCAACGCCTTGGAGATGGGCGACGACACCGCACGCGCCCTCGGCGCCCACCTGACCCGGACCCGGGTCCTCGCGATGCTCGCCGTCACCCTGCTGTGCGGGGCGGCCACCGCCGCGTGCGGGCCGATCGTCTTCATCGGGCTGATGATCCCGCACCTGGTGCGCACCCTCACCGGGCCCGACCTGCGGTGGATTCTGCCGTACGCGGCCGTGCTCTCCCCGGTGCTCCTGCTCGGCGCCGACGTGGTCGGCCGGGTCATCGCCCGCCCGTCCGAACTCCAGGTCGGCATCGTCACCGCGCTGATCGGCGGGCCCGTCTTCATCCACCTCGTACGACGCAAGAGGATGTCCCAGCTGTGAAGGCCACGACCACGAAGGGGGCGGCACGCGGCGGCCGTCCGGTGCGGGCCGTGCGCACACCCGGCGGTTACTCGTTCCGGATGAACGTCCGGGCGGCCCTGGTGATCCTGCTCCTGGCCGTCGTGGCGGCCGGGGCGGCGGTCGTCCTCATCGGCAGCGGCGACTTCTCGATGACGCCCGGCGAGGTCGTCACCACGCTCTTCGGCCACGGCACCTTCCAGCAGGAGTTCATCGTCACGGATCTGCGGCTGCCGCGGGTGCTCGTCGGACTCCTCGTCGGCGCGGCGCTCGGGGCCGGCGGCGCCGTCTTCCAGACCATCTCCCGCAACCCGCTCGGCAGCCCCGACGTCCTCGGCTTCGGCCAGGGCGCCACGGTCGGCGCGCTCACCGTGATCGTCCTCTTCCAGGGCGGTGCGGCGGCGGTCTCGGCGGGTGCGATCACCGGCGGCCTGCTGACCGGTGTCGCCGTCTACCTGCTCGCCTGGAAACGCGGCGTGCACGGCTTCCGGCTCGTCCTGGTCGGCATCGGCGCCGCCGCCATGCTGACCGCCGTGGCCCAGTACCTGATGACCAAGGCCGACCTCGTCGACGCGACGCGTGCCGTCGTCTGGATGACCGGCTCCCTCGACGGCCGGGACTGGACGCAGGTCTGGCCCCTGCTCGCCGTCTGCGCCGTGCTGCTCCCGCTGGTGTACGGGCACGGGCCGGCCCTGCGGGTCATGGAGATGGGCGACGACGCCGCGTACGCGCTCGGGGTACGGGTCGAACGCACCCGCCTCCTCCTCATGGGCTCCGCCGTCCTGCTCGTCGCCGTCGCCACGGCCGCCGCCGGACCCATCGCGTTCGTCTCGCTGAGCGCCCCGCAGCTGGCGCGCCGGCTGACCCGCTCCACGGGCCCCAACCTGGTGGCCGCGACCTTCATGGGCGCGGCGCTCCTGCTCGTCGCCGACTGGATCGCGCTCGACGCGTTCGGCGACCGGCAGCTGCCCGTCGGCGTCGTCACCGGGGTGCTGGGCGGCTGCTACCTGGTGTGGCTGCTGGTGACCGAGCGCAAGGCGGGCCGCATATGAATCCCGCCGCCGACCCCATCGAACCGTCCGACCCCCGGAGTACGACCATGCAGCGCCTCACCGCGGACTCGGTGACCCTCGGATACGACCAGCGGGTCATCGCGGAGAACCTCTCGGTCGAGATACCCGACCACTCGTTCACCGTGATCGTCGGCCCCAACGCCTGCGGCAAGTCGACATTGCTGCGGGCGCTCTCGCGGATGCTGAAGCCGAGCCGCGGGCAGGTGCTGCTGGACGGGCAGTCGATCCACGGCCTGCCCGCCAAGAAGGTCGCGAAGACCCTGGGCCTGCTGCCCCAGTCCTCGATCGCGCCGGAGGGCATCACCGTCGCGGACCTCGTGGCGCGGGGACGCTACCCGCACCAGGGGCTGCTGCGGCAGTGGTCGCCCGAGGACGAACGTGTTGTCGAGGAATCGATGGCGTCGACCGGCATCGGTGAGCTCGCCGATCGCTATGTCGACGAATTGTCCGGCGGTCAGCGCCAGCGGGTCTGGATCGCGATGGCCCTCGCCCAGCAGACGCCGCTGCTGCTCCTGGACGAGCCGACGACGTACCTCGACATCCAGCACCAGATCGACGTCCTGGACCTGTGCGCCGAACTGCACGAGACGCAGGGGCGCACGCTGGTGGCCGTCCTGCACGACCTGAACCACGCGGCGCGCTACGCCACGCATCTCATCGCGATGCGGGACGGGGAGGTCGTCGCGGAGGGGGCGCCCGGGGAGATCGTCACCGCGGAGCTGGTGGAGCGGGTGTTCGGGCTGCGGTGCCAGGTGATCTCCGATCCGGAGACGGGGACGCCGTTGGTGGTGCCGGCGGCGCGGGTGCGCGGGGCGCGCGGGGTTGTGGCGGTGTGACCTGGCCCCCGGGGCCCCGGATCTTGACCTCAAGCGCCGGACGGGCTGGAAAAGATGTCCTCAAGCGCCGGACGGGCTTGGTGTGGTGCGACGGGCTGGAAAGGCGCCCTCAAGCGCCGGACGGGCTTGCGGGCGGGCGGCTCGGGCTGCTGGGGCTAAAGGAGGGATCTCAGTTTCAGGAGGTCTCGGAAGCCTGCCTCCAGGCGGACTCGGCCCGCGGCCCAGGCCTTGGCGAAGTCGAGGTCGCCGTTCACCATGGCCACCAGGTCGTCGCCGGTCATCGCGAGGCGGATCTCGGCCTTTTCGCGGGGCGGGCCCTCCAGCGTGTCCAGGACCTGGATGCGGCCGCCGGACAGGCGTCCGGTGAACGTGATGTCCAGGTCCTTGATGTGGCAGCTGAGCGAGCGGTCCAGGTCGGCCGCGCGGCGCACGTCGCCGTCCGCCCCCGCGAGGTTGTCGGAAAGTCTGTCGAGTGCGCTGCGGCACTCCGCCATGGTCGCCATCGTGATCGACGGTACCCCAGCCCCACGCGGTAGCGTTTCCCGCATGAGCGACCCGATGCCCGAGCCCGAGACGGACGCCCCGCCGGAGCCGGCCGACCCCGCGGGGCCCGCGCCCCTCGGTGTCGTACGGGCCCCGACCGGCAACGCCGGGGTGGACGTCCTGCTGGAGCGCCTGGCCGATGCCGACCACCTGTCGGCGGACGGACACACCGAGGTGTACGAGGATGTACACCGTGGCCTGCGCGAGGCGCTGAGCGCGCTGGACGCCGGGCCCGCACCCGCACCGATGCCCTCGTACAACCACAGGAGCTGAACCGAACGTGGCAGGAGTCGCCCGTCGCCGTCTGGACGCCGAGCTGGTACGCCGAAAGCTGGCCCGCTCGCGCGAGCACGCGAGCCAGCTGATCGCGGCGGGCCGGGTGACCGTCGGCGGCAACACCGCGACCAAACCGGCCACCCAGGTCGAGACCAGCGCCGCCGTCGTCGTCACCAAGGACGACAACGACCCCGAGTACGTCTCGCGCGGCGGCCACAAGCTGGCGGGAGCCCTCGCCGCCTTCGTCCCGCTCGGCCTTGAGGTCGAGGGGCGGCGGGCGCTGGACGCCGGAGCGTCGACCGGCGGGTTCACCGATGTGCTGCTGCGCGCCGGAGCCGCCCGCGTCCTCGCCGTGGACGTCGGATACGGGCAGCTCGCCTGGTCGCTCCAGTCCGACGCACGCGTCACCGTCAAGGACCGCACCAACGTGCGGGAACTGACCCTGGAGGCGATCGACGGCGAGCCGGTGGACCTGGTGGTGGGCGACCTGTCGTTCATCCCGCTCGGGCTCGTCCTGCCGGCCCTGGTCCGCTGCGCCGCCCCCGACGCCGACCTGGTCCTCATGGTCAAGCCGCAGTTCGAGGTCGGCAAGGAACGGCTCGGCAGCGGCGGCGTGGTGCGCAGCCCCGAACTGCGCGCCGAGGCGGTACGCGAGGTGGCCCGCCGGGCGTGGGCGCTGGGCCTCGGGGTCCGGGGCGTGACGGCGAGCCCGCTGCCCGGCCCGTCGGGGAACGTCGAGTACTTTCTGTGGCTGCGGGCCGGAGCACCTGAACTGGAGCCCGCGGATGTCGACCGTGCAGTGGCGGAGGGGCCTCGTTGACGACGAATGCGGCACGTACAGTCTTCCTTTTGGCGCACACCGGCCGCCCGGCCGCGATCCGCAGCGCCGAACTCGTCGTGCAGGGGCTGCTCCGCAGCGGCCTGAGCGTACGGGTCCTGGCGACGGAGGCGGCCGACCTGCCGCTGCCGTCGTCCGTCGAGACCGTCACCGATGCCACGCCCGAGGTGCTGAACGGCTGTGAGCTCCTGGTCGTCCTCGGCGGCGACGGAACCCTGCTGCGCGGCGCCGAGCTCTCACGCGCCTCCGGGGTGCCGATGCTCGGTGTCAACCTCGGCCGGGTCGGCTTCCTCGCCGAGGCCGAACGCGACGACCTCGACAAGGTCGTCGACCGGGTCGTGACCCGGGCGTACACGGTCGAGGAACGCATGACGATCGACGTCCTGGTGCACAGCAACGGCGACGTCGTCCACACCGACTGGGCGCTCAACGAGGCGGCGGTGCAGAAGGTGTCGCCCGAGCGGATGCTCGAGGTCGTCCTGGAGATCGACGGCCGCCCGGTGACCGGCTTCGGCTGCGACGGCATCGTGTGCGCGACGCCCACCGGCTCGACCGCGTACGCCTTCTCGGCCGGCGGCCCCGTCGTCTGGCCCGAGGTCGAGGCGCTGCTCATGGTCCCGATCAGCGCCCACGCGCTGTTCGCCAAGCCGCTGGTGACCTCGCCGTCCTCGGTGCTCGCCGTCGAGGTCCAGCCGCACACCCCGCACGGGGTGCTGTGGTGCGACGGGCGCAGGACCGTCGAGCTGCCCTCCGGGGCGCGGGTCGAGGTGCGGCGCGGTGCCGTACCCGTACGGCTGGCCCGGCTGCACCAGGCGTCGTTCACGGACCGGCTGGTGGCCAAGTTCGCCCTGCCGGTGTCGGGGTGGCGGGGTGCGCCCCACTGACCCCGGGCGGGCCGGACGATCCGGCGCCCCGGCCGTGGCCCGTGTGCGCGCGGGCCGGGAAACCTCGTATGGTCATGTCCGTGTTGGAGGAGATGCGGATACGGTCGCTCGGGGTCATCGACGACGCGGTGGTGGAGCTGTCACCCGGTTTCACCGCGGTGACGGGCGAGACCGGCGCCGGCAAGACCATGGTCGTCACCAGCCTGGGGCTGCTGCTCGGCGGACGCGCCGACCCCGCCCTGGTGCGGATCGGTGCCAAGGCCGCGGTCGTCGAGGGCCGGATCACGGTGGACGAGGGCGACGCGGTGGCGGTCCGGGCCGAGGAGGCCGGGGCCGAGATCGAGGACGGTGCCCTGCTCATCAGCCGTACCGTCTCCGCGGAAGGGCGCTCCCGGGCGCATCTCGGCGGCAGATCCGTGCCGGTGGGCGTGCTGGCCGAGCTCGCCGACGAACTCGTCGCCGTGCACGGCCAGACCGATCAGCAGGGCCTCCTCAAGCCGGCCCGGCAGCGTCAGGCCCTCGACCGGTACGCGGGTGACGGCGTCGCCGTGCCGCTGGCGAAGTACGCGGCGGCCTACCGGCGGCTGCGGGACGTCGCCGGCGAGCTGGACGAGCTGACCACCCGGGCCCGTGAACGCGCCCAGGAAGCCGACCTGCTGCGCTTCGGGCTGAACGAGATCGCCGCCGTCGAACCGCTGCCCGGCGAGGACACGGAGCTGGCCGCCGAAGCACAGCGGCTCGGCCACGCCGACGCCCTGGCCTCCGCCGCCGCCCTCGCGCACATCGCGCTGGCCGGCAATCCGGAGGACCCGGAGGCCGTCGACGCGACGACCGTCGTGGCCGCCGCCGGGCAGGCCCTCGACGGGGTGCGCTCGCACGATCCGGCGCTCGCCGCGCTCGCCGACCGGGTCGGGGAGATCTCCATCCTGCTCGCCGACGTCTCGGGTGAACTGTCCGGGTACGCGGACCAGCTGGACGCCGACCCGCTGCGGCTCGCCGCGGTCGAGGAGCGGCGCGCCGCGCTCACCGGCCTCACCCGCAAGTACGGCGCGGACATCACCGCCGTGCTGGCCTGGGCGCAGGAGGGCGCGGACCGGCTGACCGAGCTGGAGGGCGACGACGACCGGATCGGTGAGCTCACCGCGGAGCGGGACGCGCTGCGCACCGAACTCTCCGGCCTCGGGCAGGCCTTGACCGACGCCCGGACGGCGGCCGCCGCGTCCTTCGCCGAAGCGGTGACCGAGGAGCTGGCCTCGCTCGCCATGCCGCACGCCCGGGTGTCCTTCGCCATCGGGCAGACCGACGCGGCGGACGAGGCGTCCGGCATCGAGATCGGCGGGCGCAACGTGGCCTACGGGCCGTCCGGCGCCGACGAGGTCGAACTGCTGCTGGCCCCGCACCCCGGCGCCCAGCCCCGGCCGATCGCCAAGGGCGCGTCGGGCGGTGAGCTGTCCCGGGTGATGCTCGCCGTGGAGGTGGTCTTCGCGGGCTCCGACCCCGTGCCCACCTACCTCTTCGACGAGGTCGACGCGGGTGTCGGCGGCAAGGCGGCCGTCGAGGTCGGGCGGCGCCTCGCGAAGCTCGCCAGGTCGGCCCAGGTCGTGGTCGTCACCCACCTGCCCCAGGTGGCCGCGTTCGCCGACCGGCAGCTGCTGGTCGAGAAGACCGTGGACGGCTCGGTGACCAGCAGCGGGGTCACGGTCCTGGAGGGCGAGGACCGGGTACGGGAACTCTCCCGGATGCTCGCGGGCCAGGAGGACTCCGAGACGGCCCGCGCCCACGCGGAGGAACTGCTCGCGACGGCCCGCGCCGACGGGTAGGGCGCGTCCCGGCCGGGCGTGTCCGGCCGGGGCCGCACCGCGACCCCGGCCGCCGCACCCGGCGTACGGCCGTCGCACCCGGCGTACGGATGTCGCGTCGCGCGTACGGATGTCACACCCGGCGTACGGCCGTCGCACCCGGCGTACGGATGTCGCGTCGCGCGTACGGATGTCGCGTCGCGCGTACGGATGTCGCGTCGCGCGTACGGATGTCGCGTCGCGCGTACGGATGTCACACCCGGCGTACGGCTGTCGCGGCGCCGCACACACTTTCACCCGTGCGGGTGGTGTGCCCTGCCCGGTTTGTCGCGATGAGCACCGGAGTAGCGGTTCCGTCGTGCCGGAACGTGCGTACGGGCTGGCATCCTTGGCCGTGTTCGTACCCCCGACTCGGGAGCCCCGGGAGCCATTCACGTGTCACAGCTGCGTGCGGTCCAAGTGCTCGGCGGCGGCAGTGCCGGCAGCAGCGCCCATGTCGGCTCGCTGGTCGCCGGGCTGGTCGCCCGAGGGGTGCGGGTCACGGTCTGCGCGCCGGCCGCACTGGACCGCGCCCACGTCTTCTCCGCCGCGGGAGCCCATTTCGCGCCCGTGCCCCGGCGCAGCGACCCCGTCGCCGTCGCCGCGCTGCGCGCAGCCTGCGCCGGTGCGGACGTCGTCCACGCGCACGGCCTGCACGCCGCCGTGCGGGCGGCCCTCGCGCTCGGCGGGCGGCACGTCCCGCTGGTCGTCACCTGGCA
The DNA here is from genome assembly GCF_004795035.1 of Streptomyces sp. A0958. Classification (GTDB taxonomy): domain Bacteria; phylum Actinomycetota; class Actinomycetes; order Streptomycetales; family Streptomycetaceae; genus Streptomyces. The sequence goes on along the minus strand of NZ_SSBK01000044.1, from coordinate 32,240 downwards.
CACCCGGGCCCACGCCGAAGGGGCCCGCCGCCGGCTGCTGCACCTGCTGGAGCGAAAAGCCGTGCGCACGGCGGCCGTTGTGCTCGCCACCTCCTCCGATTTGGTCGACCGGGCGCGTAGCCGGGGCGCCCGCGACGCCCGGCTCGCGCCCGTGTCCGCACCGCTGCCGCGCCTCGCCGCCGGGCCGCCCGCCGACAAGCTGCGGGCCGAACTGGGCGCAGTGGGGCGGCCGTTGATCGTCGCGGTGGGCAGCCTCGTCCCGCACCACGGGTACGGCACCCTGCTCGACGCGGCAGCCGCGTGGCGCGGGCTCGACCCCGTACCCCTGCTGGTCGTCGCCGGTGAGGGGCGGGAGCGGGCGGCCCTGCGGCGGCGGATCACGACCGAGGACCTGCCCGTCGAGCTGCTCGGCAGCCGGTCCGACGCCACGGCACTCCTGGCCGCCGCCGACGTGGCCGTCCTGCCCAGCCGCTGGGAGTCCCGCTCGACGGTGGCCCAGGAGGCGCTGCGGGCCGGGGTGCCGCTGGTCGCCACCGCGGTCGGCGGCACGCCCGAACTCGTGGGCGACGCGGCGGTTCTCGTGCCGTACGCGGACGCCGACGCGCTGTCCGGTGCCGTGGCCCGGCTGCTCGGCGATCCGGCCGAACGGGCACGGCTGGCCGCCGAAGGCCCCCGGCAGGCGGCGGGTTGGCCGAGCGAGGACGACACGATCGCCCAGGTGCTCTGCGTCTACGACGAGTTGGTCCAGCCGCTCGGCCGCTGAGCGGCCAAGGGGGCCGTTGGGCCGTTGACAGCGCCGGCACCGGCTGCGATCTTGAAAATCCGTGCCGGACGGACCGGGCCGGCCGGCTTCGGGGCAGCTGGGAGGACATGTGGCCGAGGACGTTCAGCCGTACGGGGACCGGGGCGCAGCCGTGAGCGCGCTGCCCGGACCACTGGTGACCACCGACTGGCTCGCCGCGCACCTCGGCGCTCCCGGGCTGCTGGTGTTCGACGCCTCGGTCGGCGCGCACCGGGGCGCCGGCCGGCGGATCGCGGGCGCCCGGCCCTTCGACATCGACGGCGCGCTCTCCGACCCCACCGGCCCGCTCCCGCACACCATGCCGGACGCCGGCCGGTTCACCGATGAGCTGCGCGCGCTGGGCCTCCACGACGGGGACACCGTCGTCGTCTACGACGCCGTCGGCATCTACTCCAGCGCCCGGGCCTGGTGGATGCTCCGGGCGATGGGCTTCGACCGGGCCGCCGTCCTCGACGGCGGCCTGCCCGCCTGGACCGCCGCCGGACTGCCCGTGGACGAGGGCCCGCCCGCCGCCGCAGCGCCCGGCGACTTCACGGCAAGGCCCCGCCCCGGGCTCGTCGTCGGCGCCGATACGGTGGTGGACGCCCTGGGCGACCCGGGCGCCGCGGTGTTCGACGCCAGGACCCGGGGCCGGTTCGAGGGTACGGAGCCCGAGCCGCGGGCCGGGCTGCGCGGCGGCCATATGCCGGGGGCCGTCAACCTGCCCTTCGGCGAGATCCAGGACGAGGGCCGGATGCGGAGGCCGGCCGAACTGCGCGCCGCCTTCTCCGCCCTGGCCGGCGACCGGGAGCGGCTGTACTTCAGCTGCGGGTCGGGCGTGACCGCCTGCGTGCTGGCGCTGGGGGCCGAGCTGGCCGGCTACCGCGAGTCGGCCGTGTACGACGGGTCCTGGAGCGAGTGGGGACTGCCCTCGGCGGGCCGCCCGGTCGTGACGGGCCCCGGGCAGGACTGAGACGGGCCGGACTGGGACGGGCCGGACTGGGCGCCGGAGTCCGGCGCCCCGACCGGCCCCGCCTGTAGGTTCCGGCAAGCCGTGTCCTCTGGAGCTGCAGTGACCTGCACTTTCAGGCCGGATTCCGCGGTCGTGCCAGTGACACAGTCCCGCTTTCGTGTCATTTTCCTCAGCGAACGGAAGAGCCAACGGCCGCTCACTGATGGCGGCTCCAGTCGGCGGACCTCGGCCCGTGACGCCGCAGCCGCTGGTCATTGACCTGAACCTCTAGATGAGGCCAGGCTGTGGCCAGGCGCGAAAGATCGGCATCCTCCGGCAGGGGCACCGAACCCAGCGACTCGTCCGGCTCGAAATGGGCCGGCGTCCCGGTCGTGCCATCGACCTCGACGGGTTCAAGGTCACTGACGGGAACGCCGTGTTCGTAGCGCTGGGTCCAGGCCCCATTGAGGCGACGGTTGGTATGGACTAGGGCGTGTCCTGTAGGTCGGCACGCAGCCATAACACGATGGCGGCAATGATGATTTCTGAGCGGTAGTAGGTGACGCGGGTGGCGATCGCGCGGAACTGTTTGAGTCGATTGAAGCAGCGCTCGACGACGTTGCGGCCGGTGTAGCGCTCGGGATCGAAGGCGGGTGGGCGTCCGCCGCGGGAGCCCTTGGCTTTGCGGCGGGCGATCTGGTCGCTGCGTTCCGGGCTGGTGAAAGCGATCCCGCGAGCTCAACAATCGACAGGCTCCGCTGATCGACATCCACGCCGTTTGAACAGAGTCCCGATTTCACCCACCTCGCCAGACCGCGCGGGGTTACACCGAGTGATCGGCCTCGAACGTCGAAACGATGCCGCCGACCGCAGATCGGCAGGTCCGATCGGTCCGAGCGTCGGTGCCGTTCCCATTCCCGGCTTCCCGGCGTCGTGCGCGCATAACGCTGGGCTGACCGGCAAAAGAGACACTCGTTCATGCGATCACGAAGACCACGCGCGATCCTCGCTGCCGCGTTCTTTGCGGCGGTGACTGCGGTGGTGCTCACCAGACGTTACCGGCCGGCGCTCAAGACGACGGGGCTTCGCAACCCGGTACCCGGCCGGCGGTTATGGGTGTCGGCAGGCCGGCCGTCACAGCCGCGTCCACCAGCGGACTCCAGTTGATCGCCAACGAGCGTGAACACATCTCGAAGTCCATCGCGGCGGTTACCACCGATTCCGATATCGGTGCTGCGCTCACCGTTCGGCCGTCGGTCGCCGGCGCGACTGATCCGTCCACCGCGTGCACCAGAGCCTGGTAGAGCAGATGCGGGCCGGCGCCGCTGTAACCCCCCGCCGAACACCGTGCCTGAGTAGAAGTGTCGCCGTTATCATTGACCGGTGATCGGCAACCTTGAGTCGTTCCAGGACGAGCTGGCCGCCAGCGGGTTTCCGCCGCTGATCAACAAGCTGGCCGGGGCCGGCTTCCGGGGCGGGATCGCCACCCGTGACCTCGGGCCGCTGCGGCTGGTCTCCCTCGACACGCCCGAGAGCGCCTGCATCGGGCGGGAGCGCGACGCCTCCGACGGCGAGAACCTGGCGGTCAAGGTGATGACCCGGGGCCGGACGCGGATCGAGCAAGGGCGCGGCGACGCCGAACTCGGGCCGACCGACCTGGTACTGCTCGATCCCACGCGTACGCTCCGGTTCGAGAGCACCGCCTCGGCGCACGTCACCATCCTGGTTCCGCGCCGGGAGCTTCGGATCCGGCCCGCGCAGATCGACCGGCTCATCGGCGTACGCATCGACGGCAGCCACGGCCCGGGCGCTCTCGTCTCCGTGCTGGCCCGGCAGTCGGCGTGGTCGGCGACCGAGTTCCGCGAGGCGGAGGCGCTGCGGTCGGCGGCGGCCGTCGTCGAGCTGATCGCGGTCGCACTGGAGGCCCGGCTCGGCGACGAACAACCGGCCGCGGACGAGTGGCTGCGGAGCCGGATCGCCGGCTACATCGAGACCCGGCTGGCCGATCCCGATCTGTCCCCGCCTGGCATCGCCGCCACCCACAACATATCCGTACGCCGGCTGCACAAGCTGTTCGAGGACCAGCCGCTCACCGTCGCGGCCCTGATCCGCCGTCGCCGCCTGGAGCGCTGCCGGGCCGAGCTGACCGGAAGCGGACGTACGGTTACCGCCGTGGCCGCCCGGTGGGGATTCTCCGATCCCACCCATTTCAGCAAGCTCTTCAAGGCGACGTACGGCTACAACGCCCGTGCACTGGTAACCAGCAACCGTGCACAGACGACCAAGACGCGCACAGCCGGCCCGGACAAGGATGGTGGTGACCAAGGCAGGCAATAGCAATAGGAGAAGTCGTGGCGAAGGTAAACATCGTCCGCCCCGGTGAGGGCGAGATCCTCGGCAGCGGGGCGCAGCAGATCCGCATCCTGGAGAACGGCGAGCACACCGACCACCGGCTGGGGTTCGCCGAGGTCACCATTCCGCCGGGCACCCCGAGCCCGTTGCAGCATCGCCACGCCCAGCATGACGAGGGCTTCTACGTGCTGGCGGGAACTTTCCGGTTCACCGTCGGCGAGGACCAATACGACGCCGGGCCGGGCACCTGGGTCATCGTGCCGACCGGGGCGCCGCACACGTTCGCCAACGTCGGCGACGAGAACGCGGTCATGCTGAACACCTTCACGCCGGACCTGTATGTGCAGTACTTCCGAGACTTCAAGGCCATGATCGATTCCGGGCAGCCGGTCAACGCCGAGACCATGCAACCGCTCTGGAAGAACTACGCCACCGAGATCTCGAACGAATACGCCTCGTGAAGCGCCTTCAATACGACCGCTACGGCGGCCCGGAGGTGATGCGGCTCGCTGAGTTCGAGCCACCACGCCCGGGTCCGGACGAGGTTCTCGTCCGCGTCCGAGCGGCGGCTTCCAACGCGCTGGACTGGAAGATGCGCAACGGCGAGATGAAGTTGATGACCGGTCGCTCCTTTCCCCGGGCGATGGGGCACGACTTCGCCGGAGTCGTCGAGGCGGTCGGCGCCGGCGTCACCCGCCTGAAGGCCGGCGACGCGGTACTCGGCCGGGCTCGGTTCCGGCAGGCGGGGGCGTTCGCCGAGATGGTGACGGCCCCGGAGAAGGCGGTCGTGCTCAAACCGGTGGACCTTTCGTACGAGCAGGCAGCCGCCCTGCCGACCGTGGGCGTGACCGCCTACCAGGCCACGGCGGAAATCCGGCCCGGGCAGGCGGTCTTCGTCAACGGGTACCTGGGCGGGGTGGGCCGGGCCGCCGCCCAGTTCGCCCAGGCGCGGGGAGCCTCGGTCGCCGGCAGCTGCCGCAACCCTGCGGCCGACGAGGCCCACGAGCTCGGCGTCGAGCCGGTCGTGGGTTTCGGCTTCGACCCGGCCGCCCTCGCGGAACGGTTCGATCTCGTCCTCGACACGCCCGGCATGCTTACCTTCGCCGCGGCCCGAACGCTGCTGAAGCCCGGCGGAACCATCGTCGACATCGTCCCAACCCCGGCCAAAATGATCAGAAGCGCACTGCCCGGCCCGTTCCGGGCGATGATGGGCCGACCCGTGACCGCCGACCTGGAGGAGGTGGCCCGGACCCTGCGCCTGCCCATCGCCCGTTCGGTCCCGTTGGCCGAGGCGATTCCCGCCCTGACGGAGCTGGAGCGCGAGCAGCGCCCGAAGGGCGGCAAACTGGTCATCGCCATGGCCGGAAGCTGAGCCGGGCCGAGCTAGGGCGTGTCCTGTAGGTCGGCACGCAGCCATCCTTGGTTCCGTGGCCCCGTGGCGTGGATCGCAGCGACTACGGCTTCACCGATCTGGGTCAGTTTCATCGGTGATGCCGTGGTTGTACGAGTGAGAAGTGGGTGTCCGATCTCGCGACGCAGTCTTCCAACTCTCGTGATCAGGGCCGTGCGGGCCGCGAGGTCCTCGTCATCGGCGGCAGACGGGCCTGACCTATCGTGGATCAGCTCGGCGCGATCGCAAGTCAGCAACTCGCGCAGTGACATCCTGGCCAGCCGGTCGCGCCCGTCCTTGAGGACGACCTCCATGCCCGTGGCCAGGCTGGCGAACTCCACGACCTCGACCGTCTCGCCTTCCAGCCGGAAGTGCGTCCCGACCCCCAGCTTCGTCCCCGCCCCGCTCATGCTGCCCTCCGCAACACGTGGCCTGTGCTCAACGGCCGGTCCAGCGCGGTCGTCACATGCCCGGACCACAGCAGGTACAGCACCGCCGACTTCACCAGCGGCCGGGGACACTCCGGCCGCAGCCGGAAGGCGTCGCCCAGCGACATCCCGTCCAGGTCCACCGCCCGCAGCGCGGCCACCAGGTCAGGGTCGAACAGCCAGGCGCGGCGGTAGCCGGCCAGGAACCGGACGTTTTCCAGCACGTGCGGATCCGGCTCGCTCCACACCTCGTACTGCCACCCGCGCGAAGTCACGGCCTCCTGCGTCCAGGCGAAGGTGAAAGCGACTTCCGGCTTCTCAAGTCGGTGCCGCGGTTGACGTCCACGACCACCGGACCGTCATCCGTCAGCAGCAGATAGTCCGGGATGTGCTTGCGGACCTTGCCATCAACGCCGGCCTTGAGCAGGAACGGCTGGGCGACGATTTGCCGCACCTCGGGAGCGAAGCCGGCGAACAACAGCCGCCCCAGCTCCAGCCGCGACTCGTAGATCACATGATCGCCCACGGTCGCCGACCAATACGTGCCCGAATAGTGCTGCTGCCCCTTGAACCAGCGGAACGTCCGCCACGGCCGGGCCTGCCGCAGCAGCCCGAGCGGCACCGATGGCCACTCCAGGTCCTCCACCACGGACTCGTCACCACGCCGGACACTCAGCCGTACCGGCGCGGCCACCGCTGTACCCATCGGACCACCAACCCCGCGTTTCTCCAGGCAGCCTCGCCAGCCGCCGAACGCTGGGGTCCTGCCCCGGCCAGGGACGGTCCGGTACACGAAGAGTGGAACTACTTGAGTTAGAGGCATGAATCCCGCTCACCTGTCGCATCCGACACGGCTATGACATCCCCGCGCGGACTCCGACACGGGGAACGGGATCATCCCACACCGCCGTCAGCCCACGTACGCCCCGCTCGCCGTCAGCCGCAGGGCCGTGTCGATCAGCGGCACGTGGCTGAAGGCCTGCGGGAAGTTGCCCACCTGGCGCTGCTGGCGCGCGTCCCACTCCTCGGCCAGCAGGCCCAGGTCGTTGCGCAGGGACAGCAGCTTCTCGAAGAGCCGGCGGGCCTCGTCGACCCGGCCGATCATCGCGAGGTCGTCCGCCAGCCAGAACGAGCAGGCCAGGAACGCGCCCTCGTCGCCCTCCAGGCCGTCCACACCCGCGTCGTCGCCCGCGGTGGGATACCGGAGCACGAAGCCGTCCTCCGTGGACAGCTCCCGCTGGATCGCCTCGATCGTGCCGATGACCCGCTTGTCGTCGGGGGGCAGGAAGCCCATCTGCGGGATCAGCAGGAGGGAGGCGTCCAGCTCCTTCGACCCGTACGACTGGGTGAAGGTGTTGCGCTCCTTGTCGTAACCCCGCTCGCAGACGTCGCGGTGGATGTCGTCGCGCAGCCCGCGCAACCGCTCCAGCGGCCCTTCCGCGTCGCCGGACTCGATGAGCTTGATGGTCCGGTCGACGGCGACCCAGGCCATCACCTTGGAGTGCACGAAGTGCCGGCGCGGCCCGCGCACCTCCCAGATGCCCTCGTCCGGCTCGCCCCAGTGCTTCTCCAGGTACTCGATCAGCTTGAGCTGGAGCCCGGTGGCGTAGTCGTTGCGGGCCAGGCCCGTCATGTGCGCGAGGTGCAGCGCCTCGGTGACCTCGCCGTACACGTCCAGCTGTAGCTGGCCCGCGGCCCCGTTGCCGACCCGGACCGGGGCGGAGTTCTCGTAGCCCGGCAGCCACTCCAGCTCGGCCTCGCCCAGCTCCCGTTCGCCCGCGATCCCGTACATGATCTGCAGGTTCTCCGGGTCGCCCGCGACCGCGCGCAGCAGCCACTCGCGCCAGGCGCGGGCCTCCTCGCGGTAGCCGGTGCGCAGCAGCGAGGACAGGGTGATCGCGGCGTCGCGCAGCCAGGTGTAGCGGTAGTCCCAGTTGCGGGAGCCGCCGATGTCCTCGGGCAGCGAGGTGGTCGGCGCGGCGACGATGCCGCCGGTCGGCGCGTACGTGAGGGCCTTCAGCGTGATCAGCGAGCGGACCACGGCCTCGCGGTAGGGCCCGTGGTACGTACACTGCTCGACCCACTCGCGCCAGAAGTCCGCGGTCGCCTCCAGCGAACCCTCCGGGTCCGCGAGCGCGGGCGGCTCGTGGTGCGAGGGCTGCCAGCTGATGGTGAACGCGATCCGGTCACCGGGGGCGACGGTGAAGTCCGAGTAAGTGGTCAGGTTCTCGCCGTAGGTGTCGGCCGTGGTGTCCAGCCAGACCGAGTCCGGGCCGGCGACGGCGACCGTACGGGTGTCCACCTTGTGCACCCAGGGGGTGACCCGCCCGTAGCTGAACCGCATCCGCAGCTCCGAGCGCATCGGAACCCGGCCGCTGACGCCCTCCACGATCCGGATCAGCTGCGGCGCGCCGTCGCGCGGCGGCATGAAGTCGGTCACTCTGACCGTGCCGCGTGGCGTGTCCCACTCCGATTCGAGGATCAGTGAGTCCCCGCGGTAGCGGCGGCGGTCGGCCGAGGGCGGCTCCGCGCCCTCGGGGCGGGCCGGCCCCAGGCGCCAGAATCCGTGTTCCTCGGTGCCCAGCAGCCCCGCGAAAATGGCGTGTGAATCGAAGCGGGGCAGGCACAGCCAGTCGGCTGTGCCGTCCCGGCAGACCAGGGCGGCGGTCTGCATGTCTCCGATGAGTGCGTAATCCTCGATGCGCCCGGCCACGTGCATCTCCAGTCGAACGGCCATGTCGCCCCGTGGGGCGCTTACTGCGGGTCAAGAGGTCGTTGCAAGGGGTTGTTGTGGGGGAACCTGCGAGCTCCTACCTCGCCCGAGCGAGTGTCCGAGCAGGATACGACGCACCCGGGGGGTCCGCGCGCCCCTCTCGCGAACTGGGCTGACCCGATCGAGTGGGGTACGAGGGACGCGAGGGGATCGCCGGGCGCTCACGCACCGGGTGGCCGGAAGCGGTCTCCCCCTGTCGCTGTTACCCTGGTAGCCCGTGGACCGGTGGTCGTCGGCGAGAGCAGACGAGGCCCCCGAACCGCAGCGACGGCATCTCCGGAATCTCCGGACGGCAACGCCGGCACGCACCTCACGATCGCGACCACGGGAGCCCCCTTTGGCTATGCAGCCCACATCCACGACGACCAAGCACATCTTCGTCACCGGGGGTGTCGCCTCTTCCCTCGGCAAGGGTCTGACTGCCTCCAGCCTCGGTGCCCTGCTCAAGGCGCGCGGCCTCCGGGTCACCATGCAGAAGCTCGACCCGTACCTGAACGTCGACCCCGGCACGATGAACCCGTTCCAGCACGGCGAGGTCTTCGTGACCAACGACGGCGCGGAGACGGACCTCGACATCGGCCACTACGAGCGCTTCCTCGACGTGGACCTCGACGGCTCGGCCAACGTCACCACCGGCCAGGTGTACTCCCAGGTCATCGCCAAGGAGCGGCGCGGCGAATACCTCGGTGACACCGTGCAGGTCATCCCGCACATCACCAACGAGATCAAGCACCGCATCCGCCGGATGGCCACCGACGACGTCGACGTGGTCATCACCGAGGTCGGCGGCACGGTCGGCGACATCGAGTCGCTGCCGTTCCTGGAGACCGTCCGCCAGGTCCGCCACGAGGTCGGCCGGGACAACGTCTTCGTCGTGCACATCTCGCTGCTGCCCTACATCGGCCCCTCCGGCGAGCTGAAGACGAAGCCCACCCAGCACTCCGTGGCCGCCCTGCGCAACATCGGTATCCAGCCGGACGCCATCGTGCTGCGCGCCGACCGCGACGTGCCCACCGCCATCAAGCGCAAGATCTCGCTGATGTGCGACGTGGACGAGGCCGCCGTGGTCGCCTGCGTGGACGCCAAGTCGATCTACGACATCCCCAAGGTGCTGCACACCGAGGGCCTGGACGCCTACGTCGTGCGCAAGCTCGACCTGCCCTTCCGCGACGTCGACTGGACCACCTGGGACGACCTGCTGGACCGCGTCCACAACCCCGACCACGAGGTCACCGTCGCCCTGGTCGGCAAGTACATCGACCTGCCCGACGCCTACCTCTCGGTCACCGAGGCCATCCGGGCCGGCGGCTTCGCCAACAAGGCCCGCGTCAAGGTCGAGTGGGTCGCGTCCGACGACTGCAAGACCCCGGCCGGCGCGCAGAAGGCCCTCGCCAGTGTCGACGCGATCTGCATCCCCGGCGGCTTCGGCGAGCGCGGCGTGATCGGCAAGGTCGGCGCCATCCAGTACGCCCGCGAGAACAAGGTCCCGCTGCTCGGTCTCTGCCTGGGCCTCCAGTGCATCGTGATCGAGGCGGCGCGCAACCTCGCCGAGATCCCCGACGCCAACTCCACCGAGTTCGACGCGGCCACCTCCCACCCGGTCATCTCGACCATGGAGGAGCAGCTCGCGTACGTCGAGGGCGCGGGCGACCTGGGCGGCACCATGCGGCTCGGCCTGTACCCGGCGAAGCTCGCCGAGGGCTCGCTGGTCCGCGAGGCCTACGACGACCAGCCGTACGTGGAGGAGCGCCACCGCCACCGCTACGAGGTCAACAACACCTACCGCGCCGAGCTGGAGAAGAAGGCCGGACTGGTCTTCTCCGGCACCTCCCCGGACAACAAGCTCGTCGAGTACGTCGAGTACCCGCGCGAGGTCCACCCCTACCTGGTCGCCACCCAGGCGCACCCGGAGCTGCGCTCCCGCCCGACCCGCCCGCACCCGCTCTTCGCCGGCCTGGTGAAGGCGGCCGTCGCCCGCAAGACGGGCGCCGCCGCCGAGACGGCGCCGGGCAAGTAACGGCACGTCCGCAGGCGTTACGGTTGACCGGGGCGCGCGTCCGAACGCAGGACGCGGGCCCCGGTCAACCGTTTTTCGTGGGAGGACGCAGATGGGTTTCCAGGACACGCCCGAGGAATGGCGGGTCAGCGCGACCGCGACCCCGTTCCGGGGCAAGAAGACCAGCGTCCGCACCGATGACGTCGAGATGCCCGACGGATCGGTCGCGCACCGCGACTACCAGGTCCACCCCGGTTCGGTCGCCGTCCTCGCGCTGGACGACGAGGGCCGCGTCCTCGTCCTGCGCCAGTACCGCCACCCGGTGCGCCACAAGCTGTGGGAGATCCCGGCCGGGCTGCTCGACGTACCGGGCGAGAACCCGCTGCACGCCGCACAGCGCGAGCTGTACGAGGAGGCGTACGTCAAGGCCGAGGACTGGCGGGTGCTGACCGACATCTACACCTCGCCCGGCGGCTCCGACGAAGCCGTACGGATCTTCCTCGCCCGGAACGTCTCCGAGGCCGTCGGCGAGCGCTTCGAGGTCGCCGACGAGGAGGCCGACATGGAGCTGGCCCGGGTGCCGCTCCCGGACCTGGTGCGGGGGGCGCTCGCCGGGGACCTGCACAACAGCTGCCTGGTCGTGGGCGTGCTCTCGCTCGCCGCGGTCCTCGCGGGCGACGGCGTCGACTCGCTGCGTCCCGCCGACGCCCCCTGGCCGGCCCGGCCCTTCTAGGGCCCGTCTTCGAACTCCCCCCTCGGTCACTCCCACGCATCCCCCAATCGTAAAAAATGCTGATCCGATCGGGGGATGTTCGGGTCGCGCTCCACCCGGTTCGACCACCCGCCTGAACTACGCTCTGAATGCCCTGACCGGAGTCCCGCAGGGCGACGCGTGCAGCGAAGTGGAGCGTGGCCCGTGACGGATCAGGCGGTGGACACCAGCGGCCCGGCCGAGGCAGCGGGGACCGAGGAGCCTGCCGCCTGCGAACCGGCCCGATTCTTCGGCCGCGAACGCGAGTTGAAGGAACTGCGCGACGACATCGAGCGCGCCGGGCTCGACACCATGGCCGGTCGCGGGAGCGCCCGCGCCCGGGTCCTCCTGATCGCCGGCCGCCCCGGCTCCGGACGCACCGCGCTGGCGGAGGAACTCACCCGCCGGCTCCTCGAAACCGGCGACTACCCCGACGGGCTGCTGCGCGTCCGGCTCACCGAGAGCGGCGGCACCCCCGTCCCCACCGAACGCGCCGCCCGCGAACTCCTCGCCGGGCTCGACGTGGCGGGACCGCCCGGCGCCGACGCGGACGAACTGTCCGAGATGGTCCGCGAGGCCCTCGCCGTACGCCGGGTCCTGCTCCTGCTGGACGACGCCCCGGACGCCGAACAGGTCGACCCGCTGCTCCCGGACAACCCGGGCTGCCTGGTCGTCGCGACCTCCGAGGGCCCGCTGACGGGCATCCCCGGCGTCCGGCCCTGCACCATCGGCGGCCTGGACGCGGGCTCCGCCGTCCAGCTCCTCGGCCGCGCCATCGGCCAGGTCAGGATCACCGTCGACCCGCTGACCGCCCAGACGCTGGCCGAGGAGTGCGGCGGGCAGCCGGCCGCGCTGGTCATGATCGGGGGCTGGCTCGCCGCCCGCCCGACCGCCTCCGTGGCCGACGCCCGGCGGCGGTTGCGCGAACTGCCGAACGACGCCGAGCAGCCCGCCGGCTCCCGCCCGCTGACCCGCGCCTTCCGCCTCGTCCACGACTCGCTGCCGCCCACCGCCGCCCGGATACTGCGTCTGCTCTCCCTCGCCCCCGCCGGGCTCGCCGACGCCCACACCGCCTCCGCGCTGGCCGGCTGCTCCGTCTCGGCCGCCCGGACCACCCTCGACGACTTCGTGGCGCTGGGCCTGCTGCGCGGCGACGGCGCCGACGAGCCGCAGTACGAGGTGCCCGGCTGCCTCGCCGCGCTGCTGCGGGCGCTCCTGGAGGACCGGGACCGCCCGGCCGAGATCCAGCTCGCCCGCGCCCGGATGCTGGAGCGCACCGTGCGGCTGCTCCAGTCCTGCCGGGCGGTCACCGACCCCGAGGGCTCCCCGTCCCGGCGCAAGCTCGCCGGACTGCCGCGCTCGCTGCGCTTCCCCAACCCGGAGGCGGCCGCCGCCTGGCTGCGCGTCCGCAGGCCCGCGCTGCTGGCGTCCGCCCGGATCGCCGTCGAGGACGGCGAGCTCGACACACTCGCGCGCCGGCTGGTGGCCGCGCTGGTACGGGCGCTGGCCGTGCACGAGGGCACCGACGCCGCCGCGCCCGATCTCTACGCCTTGCACGGGCTGGTGCTGGCCGTCGCCGAGCGGCGCGACCTGCCCCGCGAGCGGGCGGCGGCCCTGCTCAACCTCGCCGACCTGGACGCCGGGACCGGCAGGACCAGGGAGGCGCTGGCCCGCTACCGCGAGGCGCTGGACGCCGGGCGTGCGGCGAAGGACCTGTACGCCACCGGACGGGCCATGGAATCCGTGGGCGGCGCCCATGCCGAGCTGGGGGACTACCACCGGGCCTCAGACTGGTACGGCCGGGCGCTCGCCCAGCGCCTCACCCAGGGCGAGCGGGCCGACGCGGCGCGGCTCTACGGGCGCCTCGGCACCGTCCACACCTACGCCGGGCGGTACGGGGAGGCGCTGCGCAACTGGCGGGCCGCCGCGGCCGGCCACCGCAGGCTCGGTGACCTGCCCGCCCAGGCGCGGGCGCTCAGCGAGATGGCCCGGGTCCAGGAGTACGCGGGTCGGCCGCAGGAGTCGCTGCAGACCTGCCGGGAGGCGGTGGAGTGGGCGCGGCGGGCCAAGGACGTACGGCTGCAGGCCGCGCTGGAGCTCCGGCTCGCCGACACCCTCGACCGTCTCGGCGACCCGGCGGCCGCCAGGCTGCACAGGGGGGCGGCCGACAGATTGCTGGGCGAGGAGAGCGCGACCTACGAAACCCGTGGCACAGCGACTAAAAGTTAATGCTTTGTAAGGCTAGACAGCGGGAAACCCTTCATTAAACTGGCTCTACCGCGTCAGTTCGCGGTGTCTCCCTAGTGACGCATCTACCCTTAAATGTGTCGCTATGCCCGGATTACCCTCTGAGCCAAGGACCGTGATCGACGTGAAGGTCGGCATTCCCCGCGAAGTCAAGAACAACGAGTTCCGCGTGGCGATCACGCCCGCCGGAGTGCATGAGCTGGTCCGCCACGGCCACCAGGTCGTCGTGGAGCGGAGCGCCGGAGCGGGCTCCTCGATCACGGACGAGGAGTACGTCGCGGCCGGGGCGGAGATCCTGCCCACGGCCGACGAGGTCTGGGCCGCCGCCGACCTGCTGCTCAAGGTCAAGGAGCCGGTCGCCGAGGAGTACCACCGCCTCCGCAAGGGTCAGACCCTCTTCACGTACCTGCACCTCGCCGCCTCCCGCGCCTGTACGGACGCGCTGCTGGAGTCCGGCACGACGGCCATCGCCTACGAGACCGTCGAGACGGCGAACCGCGCCCTGCCGCTGCTCGCCCCGATGTCCGAGGTCGCGGGGCGGCTGGCCCCGCAGGTCGGCGCCTACCACCTGATGCGCTCGGCCGGCGGCCGAGGCGTGCTGCCCGGCGGCGTCCCCGGTACGGCGGCCGGCCGCGCCGTCGTCATCGGCGGCGGCGTCTCCGGCTGGAACGCGACCCAGATCGCCGTCGGTCTCGGCTTCCACGTCACGCTGCTCGACAAGGACATCAACAAGCTCCGCGAGGCCGACCGCATCTTCGGCACCAAGGTGCAGACGGTCGTCTCCAATGCCTTCGAACTGGAGAAGGCCGTCGTCGAGGCGGACCTCGTCGTCGGTGCCGTGCTGATCCCCGGCGCCAAGGCCCCGAAGCTGGTCACCAACGAGCTCGTCGCCAGGATGAAGCCCGGAAGTGTACTTGTCGACATTGCAATTGATCAGGGTGGTTGCTTCGAGGACTCCCACCCGACGACGCACGCCGAGCCGACCTTCATGGTCCACGACTCGGTCTTCTACTGCGTCGCGAACATGCCCGGCGCGGTGCCCAACACCTCGACGTACGCCCTCACCAACGCGACGCTGCCCTACATCGTGGAGCTCGCGAACCGGGGCTGGGCGGACGCCCTGCGCCGGGATGCGGCGCTCGCCAAGGGCCTCAACACCCATGACGGACAGGTCGTTTACCGCGAGGTGGCCGAGGCGCACGGCCTCGATCACGTCGAACTGGGCACTCTCATCGGCTGACGGGTCAATCACCTCCGTCAACCCCGCGCGTCCGGCCGGACCTTGCCGTCAAGGTCCGGCCGGAGGCATGCCGGGCCCTCGTGCGCCCCCGAGCGACTCGTCTCGAACGTAACCCTTTAACCGTTTCGTACACCCGCGAAAAGTGCGCCCGGAGGGTTGCGCGCCCTTGACAGCGGGGCGTTCGATTGCCGACACAACGGGCCGGGTCCGGCGGATTGTGTTGCTGCGAACCGGTGACACGCCATAGAGTCGCCAATCGTCGGCATGGTGCCACGCTGACCTATCGATAAGTTTCCTGGTCACGTCCAAGGAGGTAAGACGACTTGTGAATGAGTCGACAATTACTCCCGGGGGTGTTCAACCAGGGATGCCTGCACGGGGCCAGAGCCCGAACGGGCTGGAGGCTGTCGGCTCCGTCGCTGTCCGCACCTTCGCCACCCACCAGCTCATGACGACAGCCCCTCAGATGATGGACGGCCTACACGTGAACGCCATGGCCGGCAACGAGAGTGGCCGGGACACCGCCCCCCTCGCCGACTTCGACGAATCGCCCCAGGGGCACTTCTACGACCCCGACGCCGAGTACGAGCCCGACCCGGAGTACGCGGCCACCCTCGCGCCCGACGCCGCACGGCAGCGCCGCGAGCGGATCGGCCCGACCGGCCGGCCCCTGCCCTACTTCCCGATCCCGGGCCCGCTGCCCGACCACGGCCCCGCGAAGATCATCGCGATGTGCAACCAGAAGGGCGGCGTCGGCAAGACCACGTCGACCATCAACCTGGGCGCGGCACTCGCGGAGTACGGACGGCGCGTCCTGCTCGTCGACTTCGACCCGCAGGGCGCCCTCTCGGTCGGCCTCGGCGTCAACCCGATGGAGCTCGACCTCACCGTCTACAACCTGCTCATGGAGCGGGGCATGGCGGCCGACGAGGTCCTGCTCAAGACCGCGGTCCCCAACATGGACCTGCTCCCCAGCAACATCGACCTCTCCGCCGCCGAGGTGCAGCTCGTCAGCGAGGTGGCCCGCGAGTCCACGCTCCAGCGCGCACTGAAGCCGCTGATGGCCGACTACGACTACATCGTGATCGACTGTCAGCCCTCGCTCGGCCTGCTCACCGTGAACGCGCTGACCGCCGCGCACAAGGTGATAGTGCCGCTCGAGTGCGAGTTCTTCGCGCTGCGCGGTGTGGCGCTGCTCACGGAGACCATCGAGAAGGTCCAGGAACGGCTCAACCCCGAGCTGGAGCTCGACGGCATCCTCGCCACCATGTACGACTCCCGTACGGTGCACAGCCGTGAGGTCCTGGCGCGCGTCGTCGAGGCCTTCGACGACCACGTCTACCACACGGTCATCGGGCGCACGGTCCGCTTCCCGGAGACCACGGTCGCCGGTGAGCCCATCACCACGTACGCGTCCAACTCGGTCGGTGCCGCGGCCTATCGCCAGCTCGCCAGGGAGGTGCTCGCCCGGTGTCACGCCGAGTGAGTCTGCCCGGGGCCGACGAACTGTTCCGTACGACCGGGGGGATGGGGCTGCAGTCCTCGTCGCCCGCGGAGCGGAGGCGCAAGGCGAACGGCGAGGCCCGGGTGCCGGCTCCGGCCGGTGAGAACGACCCCGGGACCGAGACGCCGGGCGATGCCACCCCGGAGTCCGCCGCGGCCGCGCGCCAGGAGCACTCCTCGGCCGCCGCCGACGCGGGCGACTCGCGCACCCGGGGCGCCGAGAACGACCCGGTCGCGGTCGCCGCCCGGGCCGGGCGCCGCCCGCAGCCCGCCGGGCAGGAGCCGGTCCCGGCCCCCGTCGTGCAGCAGCAGCGCAGACGCGGCGGCGGACGCGGGGCGAACCGCAGGCCCAGCGGCCGGGAGCGCCACGACGAGAAGATCACGGTCTACGTCTCCGCCGAGGAGCTGATGGACCTCGAACACGCGCGGCTCGTCCTGCGCGGCGAGCACGGCCTCGCCGTCGACCGCGGGCGGATCGTCCGCGAGGCGGTCGCCGTCGTCCTGGCGGACCTGGAGTCGCGCGGCGACGCGAGCATCCTCGTACGGCGGCTGCGCGGCCGCTGACCGATACGGCGCCGGTAGCCTGCCCGGGAGGGCCGCCGCCGGCCGAGCGGTCCGGCCCCTCCCGTACGGGCCGCCGCCGCCCGTTCCCGCCGCACCCTGGATCTCCATGCCGACACCCGACGAGCCCGCCCGTACCGCCCGCCGCCCCCTGGGCCGCGGGCCGGGAGCGGGGGCCGCGCCCGTGGAGACGCCTTACGAGGCTCCGGTGCCCGATGAGGCGCCTGTTGCCCAGGAGGCGCTTGTGGCCTACGAGGCGCCTGTTGCCCAGGAGGCGCTTGTGGCCCAGGAGGTCCCCGAGGCGTCCGGGGGAGCCCCCGCCCCCGAGGACGGCCGTTTCACCGTGCGGCTGGCGAACTTCGAGGGGCCCTTCGACCTGCTGCTCCAGCTGATCTCCAAGCACAAGCTGGACGTGACCGAGGTCGCACTCTCGAAGGTCACCGACGAGTTCATGGCCCACATCCGGGCGATGGGCCCGGACTGGGACCTGGACCAGACGACCGAGTTCCTGGTCGTCGCCGCGACCCTGCTCGATCTGAAGGCCGCCCGTCTGCTGCCGGCGGCCGAGGTGGAGGACGAGGCGGACCTCGCGCTCCTGGAGGCCCGGGACCTGCTCTTCGCGCGGCTCCTCCAGTACCGCGCGTACAAGCGGGTCGCCGACATCTTCAGCGACCGCCTCGAAGCGGAGGGCCGCCGCTTTCCCCGTACCGTCGGTCTCGAACCGCACCACGCCGAGCTGCTGCCGGACGTCGTCATCAGCATCGGGGCGGAGGGCTTCGCCAGGCTGGCCGTGAAGGCGATGCAGCCGAAGCCCCGGCCGCAGGTCTACGTCGACCACATCCATGCTCCGCTGGTCAGCGTGCGCGAGCAGGCGGGGATCGTGGTGGCGCGGGTGCGCGAGGCGGGGGAGATCAGCTTCCGGACGCTGACCGAGGACGCACCGGACACCCTCACCGTCGTCGCCCGCTTCCTCGCCCTGCTGGAGCTCTACCGGGAGAAGGCCGTCGCCCTGGACCAGGACGTGGCGCTCGGCGCGCTCATGGTGCGCTGGGCGGGGGAGGCGGGGGCCGAGCCCACCGTGACGGACGAGTTCGACCAGGAGGCCCGGGAAGCTCACGAGGCCCGGGAAGCCCACGAGGCCCACTCCGCACACGAAGCCCACGCGGCGCCGGACGTGCTGGAGGCCCACGAGGCACAGGAAACCCATGAGGCACAGGACGTGCCGGAAGCCCCGCAGGATGTGACGCCATGAGTGAGCAGGACCCCACCGGCTCCGCCGTCGCCGGTCTCGACCTCAAGCCCGCGCTGGAGGCCGTCCTCATGGTCGTGGACGAGCCCGCCACCGAGGAACACCTCGCCAAGGTGCTGGAGCGGCCCCGGCGGGCCGTCGCCGCCGCACTGCGGGAGCTGGCCGACGAGTACACCGTGCAGCGCCGCGGCTTCGACCTCCGGCTGGTCGCGGGCGGCTGGCGGTTCTACACCCGGCCCGAGTACGCGGCGGCCGTCGAGGGCTTCGTCCTGGACGGCCAGCACGCCCGGCTGACCCAGGCCGCGCTGGAGACCCTCGCGGTCGTCGCGTACCGCCGGCCGGTGAGCCGGTCGCGGGTCTCGGCGGTGCGCGGGGTGAACTGCGACGGGGTCATGCGGACCCTGCTGCAGAGGGGCCTCGTGGAGGAGGCGGGCACGGAACCCGAAACAGGTGCGATCCTGTACAGGACGACGAACTACTTTCTGGAGCGGATGGGCCTGCGTGGCCTGGATGAGCTCCCGGAGCTCGCGCCCTTCCTCCCCGAGGCGGACGCGATCGAGGCCGAGATGCCAGAGGGTGTGCCGTCGTTCGATCCGGACGCACCGGACACCCCGGATACTCACGCAGACGACAAGACGGACTTTTGATGCGAAGCAGCGGCAGGAACAGCGGTAGCGGCGGCCGGAGCGGCAGCGGCGGGGGCCGGAGCGGCGGCAGGAACAACAGCGGCACCGGGAGGAACAGCAACCCGAACCCGCGGGCTCCCCGCTCCGAGCGCGACGACCAGCGGCAGGAGGAGCGGCCCCGCCGGCCCCGGCCCGAGGAGCGGCGCTACGACGTGGGCTCCGACAAGCCCGGCGGCGGCGAGGGCGGTGCCCGCAAGGGGCGCGGCGCGGCGGCCCGCGGCGGCGCCAAGGGCGGCCCGAGGAGCGCACAGGGCGGCTCGAAGGGCGGCGCCCGGCGGGGCCCGTACGGCGCCCCGGCCCGCCCGCGCGAGCTGGACGCCAAGATCGAGCAGCGCAACCGCGACCGGTACGCCAACAAGCCCGAGATCAGCACGCCGAAGACGCACCCGGGCGCCGAGCAGGAGGGCGAGCGGCTGCAGAAGGTCCTCGCCCGCGCCGGCATGGGCTCGCGCCGCGCCTGCGAGGAGCTGATCGACCAGGCCAGGGTCGAGGTGAACGGCGAGATCGTCATCGAGCAGGGCATGCGCGTCGACGTGCACAAGGACGAGATCAAGGTCGACGGGCTGACCGTCGCCACCCAGTCCTACCTGTTCTTCGCGCTGAACAAGCCGGCCGGTGTCGTCGCCTCGATGGAGGACCCGGACGGCCGCCAGTGCCTCGGCGACTACGTCACCAACCGCGAGACGCGGCTGTTCCACGTGGGCCGTCTCGACACCGAGACCGAGGGCATCATCATGCTCACCAACCACGGTGAGCTGGCCCACCGTCTCACCCACCCCAGGTACGGCGTGAAGAAGACGTACCTGGCCGCCATCCAGGGCCCGCTCCCGCGCGACCTGGGCAAGCGGCTCAAGGACGGCATCCAGCTGGAGGACGGGTACGCCCGCGCCGACCACTTCCGCGTCGTGGAGAACACCGGCAAGAACTACCTGGTCGAGGTGACCCTGCACGAGGGCCGCAAGCACATCGTCCGCCGGATGCTGGCCGAGGCGGGCTTCCCCGTCGACCGGCTCGTACGGACGGGCTTCGGGCCGATCGCGCTGGGCGACCAGAAGTCGGGCTGGCTGCGCCGGCTCACCAACACCGAGGTCGGCATGCTGATGCGCGAGGTCGGCCTGTAGCCGCACCGCCCCTCGTCCACGGCCCGCGGCCGGTTCCCCCACTCCGGATCTCCGGATCTCCGGATCTCCGGATCTCCGGATTTTCGGAAGGGAACCGGCCGCGGGCCTTTCGCATGCCCGGGTGACCCTTTATAGTCACAGTGACTATTTAGGAGGCGGGCGTGAGTCTCGCGGACATACTCGATCCCCTGCAGCGACCCCTGGTGACGGTCCTGGACACCCCGGTCAGCTGGACCGAGGTGCTGGGTTTCGGCAGCGGGGCGCTGTGCGTCTGGCTCGTGGCCCGCCAGCACCTCGCCAACTGGCCGATCGGCATCGCCAACAACCTCTTCTTCATCCTGCTGTTCACCCAGTCCGGCCTGTACGCCGACGCCGGACTCCAGATCGTCTTCATCGCCCTCGCCGCGTACGGCTGGTGGACCTGGACCCACGGGGGTGGACCAGGGACGGACGGGCTGCCGGTGCGGCGCACGACGCGCACCGAGTGGACCGGGCTGCTCGCGGCGGGGGCGGTGGGGACCGTCGCGCTTACCGTCCTGCTCGACCGGGCGACCGACTCGACGGTTCCGTTCTGGGACGCCCTGACCACCGCGCTGTCGCTGGCGGCGACCTACGGGCAGTGCCGCAAGCTGGTCGAGTCGTGGTGGCTGTGGATCGCCGCCGACATCGTGTACATCCCGCTGTACGCGTACAAGGAGCTCTACCTGACCTCGCTGCTGTACGTCGGCTTCCTGACGCTGTGCCTGATCGGCCTGCGCAACTGGCGGCGCGACCTCGCCGCCCCCACCCCGCGACCCGCGAAGGCCCTGGCATGAAACGCTTCCCGCACGGACTCGTGCTCGGCAAGTTCTACCCGCCGCACGCCGGCCACCACCACCTCGTCCGCGCCGCCCGGGCCCGCTGCGAGCGGCTGACCGTACTGGTCTGCGCCGCCTCGGTGGAGTCCGTACCGCTCGCTGACCGGGTCGCCTGGATGCGGGAGGCGCACCCGGACGTGACGGTGGTCGGGGCCATGGACGACACCCGCATGGATCTCCACGACCCGGCGATCTGGGACGCCCACATGGCGGTCTTCACCGGGGCGGTGCCCGAGCGGGTGGACGCCGTCTTCACCTCGGAGTCGTACGGGGACGAGCTGGCCCGCCGCTTCGGCGCCGAGTCCGTCTGCGTCGACCCGGACCGCACCGCCCACCCGGTCTCCGGCACAGCCGTCCGCGCGGACCCGGCCGGCTGCTGGGACTTCCTCGAAGCGCCGGTCCGGGCGGCGCTCGCCCGCCGCGTCGTCGTCCTGGGCGCCGAGTCCACCGGCACGACCACGCTGGCCCGCGCGCTGGCCGCCCACTACCGGCGACGCGGCGGGGTCTGGGCGCGCACCGGTTACGTGGCCGAGTACGGGCGCGAGTTCAGCGAAGAGAAGCTGGCCGCGCTGCGGGCCCGGTGGCCCCGCGCCCAGTGGGAGGACGTCACCTTCACCACCCACGACTTCCCGCTGATCGCCGAGGTCCAGAACGCCCGCGAGGAGGAGGCGGCCGGAGCCGGTTCCCCGGTGCTGGTCTGCGACACCGACTCCTTCGCCACGACCGTCTGGCACGAGCGGTACGTCGGCGGCCGCAACCCCCTGGTCGAACGGATCGCGGACCGGGCCCGCCACCACCTGTGGCTGCTCACCGACCACGAGGGCGTCGCCTTCGAGGACGACGGGCTGCGCGACGGCGAGGAGCTGCGGCCCTGGATGACCGACCGGTTCCGCGCCGAACTCACCCGTACCGGAAGGCCGTTCATCGAGCTGACCGGCAGCCGCGAGGAACGCCTGGCCCGCGCCGTCGAGGCCGTCGACGCACTGCTCGCCGAGGGCTGGGACTTCGCCGCGCCCCTCCCGGAGCACCGGTGAGCGCCGCCGCCCCCGAGGGCTACGATCCGCACGCCTTCGAACCGTTCGCCGTCACCGTCGACCTGGCCGTCTTCACGGTCCGCGACTCCCGGCTGCACGTCCTGCTCGTCGAACGCGGCGAGGAACCGTACAAGGGCCACTGGGCGCTGCCCGGCGGCTTCGTCCTGCCCCGCGAGTCCGCCGGCGTCGCCGCCCGCCGGGAACTGGCCGAGGAGACCGGGCTGAGCGGCGACACCGTCTCGGGCCTCCACCTGGAACAGCTGCGCACCTACAGCGACCCGGACCGCGACCCCCGGATGCGCGTCGTCTCCGTCGCCTACACCGCGCTCGTCCCCGACCTGCCCGAACCGCGCGGCGGCGGCGACGCGGCGGGCGCCCGGTGGTGGGACACCGGCCGGACCGGCCCCCTCGCCTTCGACCACGACCGCATCCTCACCGACGCCCGCGACCGCATCGGGGCCAAGCTCGAATACAGCTGCCTGGCCACCGCCTTCTGCCCGCCCGCCTTCACCCTGGGCGAGCTCCAGCAGGTGTACGAGACGGTCTGGGGCGTCGAGCTGGACCGGCCCAACTTCCGCCGCAAGGTCCTCGCCACCCCCGGCTTCGTCCAGCCCGCCGAAGGGGCGCCACGCCGGACCGGCGGACGCGGGAAGCCGGCCGCCCTCTACCGGGCGGGCGACGCCACCGCCCTGCACCCCCCGCTGCTGCGACCCGAAGGACGGAACACATGACCACGACCCGCACACCGAGGGCGGCCACCGGCGCGCTGACCGGGCTCGCGCTCGGCGACGCACTCGGTTTCCCGACCGAGTTCAACGACGTGCCGTCGATCCTCGCCAAGTGCGGGCCCTGGCGCGGGATGGAGCTGCCGGAACCCGCCTTCGTCACCGACGACACGCAGATGACCCTCGCGCTGGGCCGCGGCATCCGCACCGCCATGGACAGCGGGCTGCTCACCCCGGAGCGGCTGGTGGACCCGGTGCGCGCCGAGTTCGTCGCCTGGTACCACTCGCCCGACAACAACCGCGCCCCCGGCCGCACCTGCCTGGAAGCCTGCGAACTGCTCGACGGCGACCGTGTCTGGCAGGAGGCGAGCCAAACCGGCTCCAAGGGCTGCGGCGCCAATATGCGCGTCGCGCCCATCGGCCTCGTCCCCGGCCTCAGCGACGAACAGCGCTCCGGAGCCGCCCAGCTCCAGGCCGCCCTCACCCACGGCCATCCGACGGCCCTGGCCGCCTCCGACCTGATGGCCCACGCGGTGTTCCTGCTCGCCCACGGCGCCGAACCACGCGGCCTGATAGGCCGGTTGCGCTCCTACGCGTACGAGAACCGTGACCGCTACCTCACCCGGTGGCTCGGCGACCTGTGGCGCTACACCCACGACGCCTCGCCCGAAGCGTTCATCAGCCGGGGCTGGGACGAGTGCCTGGCCGCGCTGGCCACCGTCCAGGACGCCCTGCGCGACCCGTCGCCGGAGACCGACCCGTGCGAGCGGACCGGGGACGGCTGGATCGCCGAGGAGGCCCTTGCCACGGCCCTGCACTGCTTCCTGCTCTTCCCCGGCGAACCCGTCACCGCCCTGCGCCGGGCCGCCTGCACCCGGGGCGACTCGGACTCGATCGCCTGCCTGACCGGCGCGCTGGCCGGCGCGCACCTGGGGGCCGAGGCATGGCCCGACGCGTGGTCGGAGCGGATCGAGTACCGGAGCGACCTGCTGTCGCTCGGGGCCCTCTGGGACGCTTGAGCCATGCCTTCGCACGCCACACTCCTCCATGAGGCCGGTCTGCCGGTCACCGACCTCGGCCCGGTCCTCGCCGGGGAACGCCACCCGCTGCCGTTCGCCACGGTCTCCGGGGCCCATCTGTACGGGTTCCCGTCCCGGGACTCGGACGTGGACCTGCGCGGGGTCCATCTGCTGCCCGCCGAGGACCTCCTCGGGCTCCATGAGCCCGAGGAGACCAGCTCGCGGATGTGGGACCGGGACGGGGTGGAGATGGACCTCGTCACCCATGATCTGCGCAAGTTCGTCCGGCTGATGCTGAAGCCCAACGGCTATGTGCTGGAGCAGTTGCTCTCGCCGCTGGTCGTGCACACGACCGCGCTGCACACCGAACTGATCTCCCTCGCACCGGACGTCCTCACCCGCAACCACGCCCACCATTACCGGGGTTTCGCCAACACCCAGTGGCGGCTCTTCGAGCGGACCGGCGAGCTCAAGCCGCTGCTCTACACCTTCCGGGCGCTGCTCACCGGCATCCACCTGATGCGCAGCGGCGAGGTGCTGGCCCATCTGCCGACGCTCCTCACCCATGTGCCGACGCCCGCCTACCTCCCCGGTCTGATCGCGGCCAAGGCCGAGGCGGAGCACCGGGGCGCGGACGGGGTCGAGAAGGCGGCGGTGGCCCGGGACGTCGAGTCGCTGCACCGGGTCCTCGGCGCGGCGCAGGAGTCGTCGGCGCTCCCGGACCGGCCCGGCGGCTTCGACGCGCTCCACGACCTGGTGGTGCGCGCCCGGCTCGGCGCGGCCTCAGCCGGCTGACGTCCCCCCGTCCGCCGCCAGGGCCGACGCGCGGCGGGCGCGGATCAGGAAGTCCTGGACGCGGGGGCGGTCCGGTTCGGGTGGGAGGGGGGTGGTGGCGGCCGCCTCGTCGTTCTGGGTGGCCAGGCGGGTCATGCGGCGTTCCACCTCGGGCCAGGGCACCTCGCCCCGCTTGACCGCGAGCAGGTCCTCGCGGGCCGGGCCCACCTCGATCGTGAGCTCGCCGGTGCGCAGGAGGTCGCGGCTGCTGGCCAGCAGCCGCAGCAGGTGCATGGCGTGCTTCCAGCGCGGGGCCCCGTACTGGCGGACGTCCGCCTCCAGCTTGCGGCGCTGGCCCAGCGCGTAGCGTACGAACGTCTCCTGGGCGCGGCGGGAGAGGAACGCCCCGCGCAGGGAGACGAGTTCCCGGCCGGTCGCGTCGATCCGCTCGACCAGGGGCGAGTGCAGGCACTCCAGCGCATTGGGGTTGGCCCGCAGAGCCAGCTCGCAGAAGCGCTCCAGCTCCCAGGAGAACTGCTCGTCGGCCGGGCCCTCGACATGGGCGGGCGGCTTGTCGAAGCGCCAGAACAGCGGGGTCGGAGCCAGGTACACGCCACGCCGGTCGGTGTCGCTGTCCTCCGTCGCGAGACCGAAGGCGCGCGATCCCATCACACAGGAGTACACGGTGTGGCCGCGCACCAGGTCCTCGTCGGCGGGGGTGTTCATGCGGGGGAGGGTACGCGAGGGCCGCCGGCCGCGTCTCACGGACAGAGCGGCCCGGCGGGGGACCCCGCGGCCCCTCTACGCTGAAGCACAAGCGCACGAAGCGGTAGGACGAGCAAGGAGCACGAACGTGGCGGTACGAGCGGTCCGCGGGGCTGTCCAGCTGGAGCGGGACGAGGCCGGACACATGGACGAGCAGGTCAGCGCGCTGCTCACCGCCGTCCTGGAACGGAACGACTTCGTCGCGGACGACCTGATCAGCATCTGGTTCACGGCCACCCCCGACCTGCACAGCGACTTCCCGGCCGCCGCCGCACGCGCCATCGGCATCGTCGACGTGCCGCTGATCTGCGCCCAGGAACTCGACATCCAGGGCGCCATGCCCCGGGTGGTCCGCATCCTCGCCCACGTCGAGACGTACCTGTCCAAGGCCGAGATCAACCACGTCTACCTCGGCGCCACCGCCGCCCTGCGCAAGGACATCGCCCAGTGAGGACCGCCGTCGTCATCGGAACCGGCCTCGTCGGTACCTCCGCGGCCCTCGCCCTGGCGAGCCGCGGCATCGCGGTCCACCTCGCCGACCACGACCCCGAGTCGGCCAGGACCGCCGCCGCGCTCGGCGCCGGTACGGACGAGCCCGCCGAGGGCCCCGTCGACCTGGCGATCGTCGCCGTACCGCCCGCCCACACCGCGACCGTGCTCGCCGCAGCGATGCGGGACGGCGTCGCCCGCGGCTACCTCGACGTCGCCAGCGTCAAGGGCGGCCCGCGCCGCGAACTGGAGGCGATGGGGGCCGACCTCGCCCCGTACATCGGCACCCACCCCATGGCCGGCAAGGAGCGCTCCGGGCCGCTCGCCGCCACCGCCGACCTCTTCGAGGGCCGCCCCTGGGTCCTCACCCCGACCCCGGACACCGACACCGAGGTGCTCAACCTCGCGCTCGAACTGATCGCGCTCTGCCGTGCCGTCCCGGTCGTCATGGACGCCGACGCCCACGACCGGGCCGTCGCCCTCGTCTCCCACACCCCGCAGCTGATCTCGTCCATGGTCGCCGCCCGGCTGGAGGACGCCGACGAGACCGCCGTGCGCCTGTGCGGCCAGGGCATCCGGGACGTCACCCGCATCGCGGCGTCCGACCCCCGGATGTGGGTCGAGATCCTGTCCGCCAATCCCGGACCCGTCGCCGACGTCCTCGCCGGGGTCGCCGCCGACCTGGACGAGACCGTCGCCGCGCTGCGCGGGCTCCAGTCCGCCGACGAGGACAAGCGGCGCGCGGGCACCGAGGGCATCCAGGACGTCCTGCGCCGGGGCAACGCGGGCCGGGTCCGGGTGCCCGGCAAGCACGGCGCCGGCCCCGCCGCGTACGAGGTCGTGGCCGTCCTCATCAGCGACCGCCCCGGCGAACTGGCCGCGATCTTCGCCGACGCGGGACGGTCCGGGACCAACATCGAGGACGTGCGCATCGAGCACGCCACCGGCCAGCAGGCGGGCCTCGTCCAGCTCATGGTCGAACCCAGCGCCGCCCCCGCCCTCGCCGCCGCCCTCAGCGAGCGGGGCTGGTCGATCCGGCAGTAGCCCCGTCGCACAGTTGTCCACAGGGGTGGTCGGACCCGTCCCGGTACTCGGTAACCTTGTGCGGGGCGGGTTCACGCGTCCCGTCCAGCCCGCCCCGAGCACCAGGAAGGTGTCCACCACCGTGGAAACCGTAAGCGCCGCCGTCCGGACCGCCCCGGCCGCGGTGATCGTCGCCATCGACGGCCCCTCCGGCACCGGCAAGTCCAGCACCTCCAAGGCCGTCGCCGCCCAGCTCGGCCTGAGCTACCTGGACACCGGCGCCCAGTACCGCGCCATCACCTGGTGGATGCTGAACAACGGCATCGACGTGCAGGACGCCGCCCAGGTGGCGACCGCCGCCGCCAAGCCGGTCATCGTCTCCGGCACCGACCCCGCCGCCCCGACGATCACCGTCGACGGCGAGGACGCCTCCGGCCCGATCCGCACCCAGGAGGTCACCTCCAAGGTCAGCGCCGTCAGCGCCGTCCCCGAGGTGCGCACCCGGATCACGGAGCTCCAGCGCACCATCGCCGCGGGCGCGGAGAAGGGCATCGTGGTCGAGGGCCGCGACATCGGCACCACCGTGCTGCCCGACGCCGACCTCAAGATCTTCCTCACCGCGTCGCCGGAGGCCCGCGCCGCCCGCCGCAGCGGCGAGGTCAAGGGCTCCGATCTCGCCGCCACCAAGGAGGCGCTGATCAAGCGGGACGCCGCCGACTCCGGCCGCAAGACCTCGCCGCTCGCCAAGGCGGACGACGCGGTCGAGGTGGACACCACCGAGCTGACGCTCCAGCAGGTCATCGAGTGCGTCGTCACCCTCGTCGGGGAGAAGCGGGCCGCGAAGTGACCGACGCCACGGGCGTGCCCTCGCCGCGCGGAGCGGCGGTCGGGCGCGGCATCGGGATCGGACTGATGTACGGCCTCTTCAGGCCCCGTGTCCTCGGCGCCTGGCGGGTCCCCGCCTCCGGACCCGTCATACTCGCGGTGAACCACTCGCACAACATCGACGGGCCGATGCTGATGGGCACCGCGCCCCGGCCCGTCCACTTCCTGATCAAGAAAGAGGCGTTCGTCGGCCCCCTGGACCCGTTCCTGCGCGGAATCGGGCAGCTGAAGGTGGACCGTACGACCGCCGACCGCACCGCCATCACCCACGCGCTCGGCGTGCTGGAGGACGGCGGGGTGCTCGGGATCTTCCCCGAGGGCACCCGGGGCGACGGAGACTTCGCCTCGCTGCGCGCCGGGCTCGCGTACTTCGCGGTGCGCAGCGGCGCGCCGATCGTGCCCGTGGCCGTACTGGGAAGCACCGAGCGCCGCGGACGGTTGATATCGGCACTACCGCCGCTGCGCAGCCGGGTGGACGTCGTCTTCGGCGAAGCCTTCCAGGCGGGCGACGGCAGCGGCAGGCGTACGCGTAAGGCGCTCGACGAGGCCACGCTGCGCATCCGGGCCCGGCTGACCGGCCACCTGGAGCACGCCGGGCGCCTCACCGGGCGCACCGGGTAAGACTTGAGTAGTGGAGCGCGCGCTGCGTGGTCCATCGATGATGATGCAAAGAGGAACGGACTTCATGAACGACCAGATTCACTCCGGCGGCTCGGACCACGAGCACGGAGAGCTTGGCGATGCCGAGTACGCGGAGTTCATGGAGCTCGCCGCGCAGGAGGGGTTCGACCCCGAGGACGTCGAGGGTGCGATCGGTGAGGCCGGTCACGGACCGCTTCCCGTCCTCGCCGTCGTCGGCCGCCCCAACGTCGGCAAGTCGACCCTCGTGAACCGGATCATCGGCCGCCGCGAGGCCGTCGTCCAGGACAAGCCGGGCGTCACCCGCGACCGCGTCACCTACGAGGCCGAGTGGGCCGGACGCCGCTTCAAGGTCGTCGACACCGGCGGCTGGGAGCAGGACGTCCTCGGTCTGGACGCCTCCGTCGCAGCCCAGGCCGAGTACGCGATCGAGACGGCCGACGCGGTCGTCTTCGTGGTCGACTCCACCGTCGGCGCCACCGACACCGACGAGGCCGTCGTCAAGCTGCTGCGCCGGGCCGGCAAGCCCGTCGTGCTGTGCGCCAACAAGGTCGACGGACAGAGCGGCGAGGCCGACGCCACCGCGCTGTGGTCGCTCGGCCTCGGCCAGCCGCACCCGGTTTCCTCGCTGCACGGCCGCGGCACCGGCGACATGCTGGACGCCGTGCTGGAGGCCCTCCCCGAGGCGCCCGCCCAGACCTTCGGCACGGCCGTCGGCGGCCCCCGGCGCATCGCGCTCATCGGCCGCCCGAACGTCGGCAAGTCCTCCCTGCTGAACAAGGTGGCGAACGAGGACCGCGTCGTCGTCAACGAGTTGGCGGGCACCACCCGCGACCCGGTGGACGAGCTGATCGAGCTCGGCGGTGTCACCTGGAAGTTCATCGACACGGCCGGTATCCGGCGCCGGGTCCACCTCCAGGAGGGCGCCGACTACTACGCCTCGCTGCGTACGGCCGCCGCCCTGGAGAAGGCGGAGGTCGCGGTGATCCTGATCGACGCCAGCGAGTCGATCAGCGTCCAGGACCAGCGCATCGTCACCATGGCCGTGGAGGCGGGCCGCGCCGTCGTGCTCGCCTTCAACAAGTGGGACACACTGGACGAGGAGCGCCGCTACTACCTGGAGCGCGAGATCGAGACGGAGCTCGCGCAGGTCGAGTGGGCCCCGCGGGTCAACGTCTCGGCCCTCACCGGCCGCCACATGGAGAAGCTGGTCCCGGCGATCGAGACCGCGCTCGACGGCTGGGAGACCCGGGTTCCGACGGGCCGGCTGAACGCCTTCCTCGGCGAGATCGTCGCCGCCCACCCGCACCCGGTCCGCGGCGGCAAGCAGCCCCGCATCCTCTTCGGCACCCAGGCGGGCACCAAGCCGCCGCGCTTCGTGCTCTTCGCCTCCGGCTTCCTGGAGCACGGCTACCGGCGCTTCGTGGAGCGCCGCCTGCGCGAGGAGTTCGGCTTCGAGGGCACCCCGATCCACATCTCGGTGCGGGTCCGCGAGAAGCGCGGCCGCAAGAAGTAGGGGCGGGACACCGCCGGGGGCCCGGCCCGCGTACGCGCCGCCGGGGGCCCGGCCCCGCGTACGCGCACGACGCAGCCCCGGACCGCTCGGTCACCGAGCGGTCCGGGGCTGCGTCGTGCGGGCGGTCAGGCGTCCCGCGAGCCCGGCGGCAGCGCCGCGGGCCGGCCGCGCCCCGCGTGCCGTCCCACCCGCTGCCAGCTGCCGAGACCACCGGAGCGTGCGCCCGCGCCGCTGTGGTCGCCCCCCGCGGAACCCGCGCCGGTCGTGACCGCACCGCCGGGCGCGGAGTGGCCCGAGTGCCCGCGCAGCGGGGCGCGCGAGCCGAAGAGGCCGGTGGCGAAGGCCTGGAGATCCAGACTCTCCTCGCCGGTCCGGTCGCCCGGCAGCGCCCGGAACGACCGGCGGTACTCGGAGTACAGCGCGTCGTAGATCGGGGTCTGGGACGGGCCGCCCGATGGGTCCTGCGAGGGACGCATGGCAGGGATCGGGCTCGGACGCTGGTGGGAGGGGTCGTATGAGTGCACGTAGGTGCCAACGACCCCGTCGGCCGTCGGATGCGGGCCCGCCGGAGAAACACCCGTCGGGGAAACAGCTGTTCCCCTGCGGTGCGCCGGATGCGCGGGCACGGTCAGGTCCCGGCCAGCGGCATGGCCGCGGCGACCAGCAGCCCGTCGGCCGAGGCCTTCTCCAGCGCGTCGCGCAGCAGGTCCTCGCGGGGCTGCTGGCCGATCGAGCCCGCCGGAGCGGCGTAGACCAGCACGGTCTGCGACTTGTTGACAGCGGTCCGCCAGCCCTCGGTGACCTGGAGGGGCGCGTGCGCCTGCCACCAGGCCACCGGGGCACCGCCCCCCGTACCCGGCTGGAGCACGGCGTGCAGCTGGCCCATGGCGAGCAGGATCGACCAGCCGTGCAGCACCTCGGGCGCCTGGTCCATGCGGTTGACCGGGTGGAAGCCCTGTTCCAGGAGCAGCTGGAGGAACTGGTCGCCGTCGCTGCCGTCCGTGCCGGGACGGGCGATCGCCCCGGTCGGCTCGACCACCAGGGCGGGGTGCAGCTCGTCGTCGATCAGGACGAGGCCGCTGGTGATCCCGAGGACGGCCTGCTGGGGGCTGATCCGGGCCGGTTCCGCCTGCTCGCCGCCGGTGATGCTGCGGACGGCCCCCTGAAGCTGCTCCTCGGCGACCTGGACGACCTGCGAGGGGATGCAGCTGGCGTGCGCGAAGGCGAGGACCGCGGTCTCGTCGCCGACGAACAGCACCGTGCTGGTGCGCTCCTGCTCGGAGTCGCCGGGGGTGCGGCAGGAGGTGCAGTCGTAACTGCCCGGGGCGTTGTCGCCGACGAGCAGCCGGTCGGCTTCGGCGTCGCCGATCTCGGCGCGTACGTCCTCGCTGACGTCGAGCATGCGCGGCACGGGTGGCTCCTCGAACTCGGTGCGTGCGCCGGGCGGTTCCCGGCTCATGAGATGACAACGGGTGAGCCGCTGCCGGGGTCACGCGGGAAGGCGAACGGAATCGAACCGGGTCGAGCGGAGCGGGAGGGGATCAGCCGACAAAGCGGGAAAAAGCCGCCCGCGCGGGCCTGTTCGGCGGGGCGGGGCGGGGAGGCGGGGGGAGAGGTGCGGTCCGGGGCCGGGGCCGGGGCCGGGCACATCCGCCCGGGCGCGACCGGTACCCGCTCGGGCGCCGGAAAACGGGGGAGCGGGTTGTCCGCTATACGGTCCCGCGTGTGCGGGCCGGCCTGTCCGATGGTGTGGATATCGTTCCCGCGGGATAAGGGCGCGATAAGGGAGAGCGAATGACGGGCGACGCCCGCCTTTGCTTGACGTTATCCGGCGGGGAATTCGGCCTCGTCGCGAGGCGTATATCCGCCCTCGTGCCACCGCCTTTTACGGCCCTCTGTGATGATCGTTTGCGAGGCTGTGTGATTACTGTGCGTCCGGTTGTGAATCGCACGTTCGGGTGAAGGCGGTCGAACGGAAGACGTGTCGTGATCCTGTGACAAAAGTGTGACCGGTGAGGAACGTGAGGATGCCGTGCGCCCCGGCGCGGCCCCGGCTACCGGTGCGGTGCACGGGCGCCTACGGTGAGAGGTATGGCACCCCTACCGACTCCTCCCGCCCAGCCCGACGACGCTACCGGCGCCTACGTGGGGCTCGCCGCCGAGCCCGCCGAACAGCGGGCCCGGGAGCGCGGCTGGTCCACCGTCCGGGCCCTCGCGCCGGGCACGGTCGTCACCATGGAGTTCCAGGCCGGCCGGATCAACTTCGAGGTCGACGGCGGCGTCGTCAGACGCTGCTGGACCGGCTGAGAGCGCCGCGGAACCCCGTCGTACGTGTGGGGGCCCCGACCGGGCAAGCGGGCAAGGTCGGGGCCCCCACACGTACGACGGGCGTCAGCCGCCGGCGACCGGCCGGGCCGGAGCCGCACCCCCGCGCGGCGCGCGGTCCGCGTGCGGCGGGCGGCGGCTGCCGGCCGGGGTGACCGG
>NZ_SSBK01000043.1 GCF_004795035.1 Streptomyces sp. A0958 | reverse complement strand
CGGGCCGCGCGCCCTCGACGGGCCGCGCGCCCTCGACGGGCCGCGCGCCCTCGACGGGCCGCGCGCCCTCGACGGGCCGCGCGCCCTCGGCGGGATCGAGCAGCCGTACCGCGCCCCAGCCGTTCCAGTGCGCCAGCGCCGCCGCTTCGAGCGCGGGCGCGGCGCCGGACGGGGCGAGCTTCAGGGCCGCCGGGGTGCCGTCGGACCCCCGTACCAGCAGGACCAGACTGCTGCGCCCGCCGGGGGCCGCGACCCGCTCCACGGCCGGTGCGCGCCCGGTCGCGGCCAGCGCCTGTTCGGTCAGTGCGGGAAGCCCCGCGAGCCATTCCCCGGCGGCCGTATCCCCGTACGACTCGCCGAGCGCTCGCACCAGACGCTGCGGCGGTTCAAAACCCATACGTGCCGTGTTCCCTTTCAGAGCCTTCTTCAGTGCGCCGCGCCGGCCTCGGTCTTGGTGTCCGTGGCGGTCTTCGTCCCGGCCCGCTCGGCGAGCCCGGGAAAGGGTACGCCGCTGCCCCGCCAGCGCACCGCGCGCACCGCGGCCTCCCGCAACGCGTCCGCCGCGCTGCGCCGCAGTTCCCCGTCGGCGGCCCGGACCAGGTCGGAGTAGACGTTCGCCACCCGGTCCTCCAGCACGGCGGCCAGCCGCACCGCGGCCGCCGAGTCCGGCACCGCGAACGGCAGAGCGTACGCGGCGTCCGAGGCCACCGGCTCACCGCCCAGGTCCCGGACGGTGCGCGCCAGGGCGTCCCGGCGGGCGCGGTGGGCGTGGTGCGCGGCGGTGGCCTCGGCCCGGCGGGCCGCCGCGACCCGGCCGCCCGCCACCCCGTACCCGTAGACCGCCGCGTGCTCGGCGGCCAGCGCCGCCTGGGCCGCTTCCAGCGTGCCGTCGCTCATGCGGGGGTCTCCTTGGCCAGTTCGGTCAGCAGGTAGGCGTGGGCCGAGCAGGCGGCGGCCACCGAGGCGAGCAGCCGGGCCAGCTCCCCGGGCGCCTCCAGGAGCAGCGCGGTGTACGTGTCGGCCGCGCCGCGCTCCGCCGCGGCCAGCTCCTTGACCGCGGCGGCGGGGCCGGTGGCCCGGGAGCGGGCCGTGCCGAGCGCCTGCGCCTTGCCGGGGGTGATGGCCTTCAGGTGGGCGCGGACCGCGTCGCGCAGGGGGACGAGCGCGGTGGCCGTCGACGGATGGGCCTCCAGCACGTGCTCGTACCCGGCCAGCAGGCTCGCCGTGGTGCGGGACGCGCTGGTGCGCAGCACCTTCTCCGTGCGGACCGAGGACGTCCCGTCGGCCGCCGTCCGCGCCCCGCCGTGTGCGGAGCCCTTGCGGCCTCCGCCCGTGTCGTCGGCGTCGCTTCCGCAGCCCGACAGCAGCGCGCCGACGGTGAGTGCGCCCGTCGCCGTGAGCGCGCCCCTGCGCGTCGTCCCCGTACGCCGCACTTGTTCTCCTTCGGGCTGGATCTGTCTTGACTGGATCTGTCCGGAAGTGATCACCGTTGGTGAGCGTACCCGCGCCCGGGGGACCGGCGGACAGCAACACCCCTTGCGACCGGATACCCTTTGACCAGACACGCGAGATCCCCACAACAGCACACGCGGCCGAGGAGTCACCCGGATGAGCACCACCCAGAGCGAGAGGCTGCGCGGGCTGGTAGAGCCGCTCGTCAGCGCCGAGCAGCTGGAGCTGGAAGAGATCGAAGTGTCCCGGGCCGGCCGCCGCCGGGTGTTGCGGATCGTCGTGGACTCCGAGGAGGGCGTCGAGCTCGACGCCTGTGCGGAGCTGAGCCGCGCGATCTCCGCGAAGCTGGACGAGACCGACGCGATGGGCGAGGACGAGTACGTCCTGGAGGTCAGCTCCCCCGGTGCCGACCGCCCGCTGACGGAGCACCGCCACTACGTACGCGCCACCGGCCGGCTGGCCAGGCTGACGCTGCACGAGGGCGGCGAGCTGGTGGCCCGCATCCAGGCCGTGGACGAGGACGGTCTCGACCTGGAGGTGCCGGGCGTCAAGGGCCGTAAGCCCACCGCCCGCCGGATCGCCTTCGACGAGATCGCCAAGGCCCGCGTGGAGCTGGAATTCAACCGCAAGGACAAGAAGGAAGAGGAGGCGTAGCCGTGGACATCGACGTGAAGCTTCTGAGGGGCTTGGCGCAGGACAAGGAGATCCCGTTCGACGTCCTCGTCGAAGCGATCGAGTCGGCCCTCCTCATCGCGTACCACCGCACGGACGGCAGCCACCGCAGGGCGCGCGTGGAGCTGGACGAGCGCGGCCATGTGACGGTCTGGGCCAAGGAGGACCCGGCCGATCTGGAGGAGGGGCAGGAGCCCAAGGAGTTCGACGACACCCCGTCGGGCTTCGGCCGGATCGCCGCGACCACCGCCAAGCAGGTCATCCTCCAGCGGCTGCGCGACGCCGAGGACGACCGCACGTTCGGCGAGTACGCGGGCCACGAGGGCGATGTCGTCACCGGCGTCGTCCAGCAGGGCAAGGACCCGAAGAACGTCCTGGTCGACATCGGCAAGCTGGAGGCCATCCTGCCGGTGCAGGAGCAGGTGCCGGGCGAGGAGTACACCCACGGCCTGCGGCTGCGCACCTACGTCGTGCGCGTCGCCAAGGGCGTGCGCGGCCCCTCGGTCACGCTGTCGCGGACCCACCCCAACCTGGTGAAGAAGCTCTTCGCGCTGGAGGTCCCGGAGATCGCCGACGGTTCCGTCGAGATCTGCGCCATCGCCCGTGAGGCCGGCCACCGCACCAAGATCGCGGTCCGCTCCACCCGCTCCGGGCTCAACGCCAAGGGCGCCTGCATCGGCCCGATGGGCGGACGCGTGCGCAATGTGATGGCCGAGCTGCACGGCGAGAAGATCGACATCGTGGACTGGTCGGACGACCCGGCCGAGATGGTCGCCAACGCGCTGTCGCCCGCACGGGTGAGCGAGGTCGAGGTCGTTGACCTCGGTGCCCGTTCCGCCCGGGTGACCGTGCCGGACTACCAGCTCTCGCTGGCGATCGGCAAGGAGGGGCAGAACGCCCGCCTCGCCGCTCGCCTCACCGGCTGGCGCATCGACATCCGCCCGGACACCGAGACCGACGCCGAGCGCGACGTCGCCGACCGCGAGCGCGCGGAGCGGGCCCGGGAGCGCTCCGAGCGCCGCTGACGGGAATAGATCCCTTCGGCACGTCGCTGAGATCACGACAACGTTCGTTCGATTTTTGCCCCCAAAGGGGTGAGGTCGGTGCGGGGAGGTAGACTTAACCGTGTCTGGCCGGACGTACGCCCGCGCTTGCCCTGAGCGAACCTGTGTGGGATGCCGGGAGCGGGCGGCCAAGAACGAGTTGCTGCGCATCGTGGTGGACGAGGACGCCTGCGTCCCCGATCCTCGCGGTACGCTGCCCGGCCGGGGTGCGTACGTGCACCCCGTCCCCGACTGTCTGGACCTGGCGGTTCGCCGCCGGGCATTCCCCCGGGCCTTCAAGGCCAAGGGGCCGTTCGACCCCGCCGCGGTACAGCGGTTCGTCGAGCGGGTGACACCGTAAGAAGTGAACGGCACGGGTCCCCGTGCGGTCAGGTACCTCGCGAGTTGGAAGTAGGTCGAGATTGCGATGAGCACTCGATGAGTACGCGATGAGTACGCCCATGAAGTAGCGACGGTCCGGCGGTAACCCGGACCTAAAAGGAGCGAAGTGGCTAAGGTCCGGGTATACGAACTCGCCAAGGAGTTCGGCGTGGAGAGCAAGGTCGTCATGGCCAAGCTCCAAGAACTCGGTGAATTCGTCCGTTCGGCGTCCTCGACGATCGAGGCGCCGGTCGTACGCAAGTTGACTGACGCACTGCAGGGGCCCGGCGGCAACGCCGGCAAGCCCGCTGCCAAGCCCGGCGCGCCCCGCAAGGCCGCGCCCGCAAAGCCCGCAGCGCCCTCCCCGGCCGCTGCGGCACGTCCCGCTGCCCCGAAGCCCGGCGCCCCGGCCCCCAAGCCGGCCGCCGCCGAGGCCCCCGCGAGCAGCACCCCCTCCGCCCCGTCGGCGCCGGCCTCCGGCCCGCGTCCGGGCCCCAAGCCCGCGCCGAAGGCCGCCCCGGTCACTCCGGTGCCCGCCGCGGAGTTCTCGGCTCCGGCTCCGGCCCAGCCGGCCGCGCCCCAGGCACCGCGCCCCACCGGCGCCACCCCGGGCCCCCGTCCCGCCCGTCCGGCCCCGGCCGGTCAGCGTGACGGCGGCCAGCGCGACGGTGGTCAGCGTGACGGCGGCCGCGGTGGCGAGCGCCCCGCGCGTCCCGCCGGCCAGGGCGCCGCGCGCCCCGGCGGCGCCCGTCCGGCCGGTCCCCGTCCGGGCAACAACCCCTTCACCTCCGGTGGCTCGACGGGCATGTCCCGTCCGCAGGCACCCCGTCCCGGCGGCGCCCCGCGTCCCGGCGGCGGTCAGGAGCGTCCCGGCGCCCCGCGTCCGCAGGGCGGCCCCGGCGGCGCCCCGCGTCCGCAGGGTCAGGGCGGTGCCCGTCCGACCCCGGGCGGCATGCCCCGTCCGCAGGCCCCCCGTCCGGGCGGTGGCCCCGGTGGTAACCGTCCGAACCCGGGCATGATGCCGCAGCGTCCCGCTGCGGGCCCGCGTCCCGGTGGTGGCCCCGGCGGTGGCCGTGGTCCCGGTGGCGGCGGCGGTCGTCCCGGTGGCGGCGCGGGCCGGCCCGGTGGCGGTGGCTTCGCAGGCCGTCCGGCCGGTCCCGGCGGCGGTGGCGGCGGTTTCGCCGGCCGTCCCGGTGGCGGCGGTGGCGGCGCGGGCCGTCCCGGTGGTGGCGGTGGCTTCGGCGGCCGTCCCGGTTTCGGTGGCCGTCCCGGCGGCCCCGGTGGCCGTGGTGGCACGCAGGGCGCCTTCGGCCGTCCCGGCGGTCCCGCGCGTCGTGGCCGCAAGTCGAAGCGGCAGAGGCGCCAGGAGTACGAGGCCATGCAGGCCCCGTCGGTCGGCGGCGTGATGCTGCCTCGCGGCAACGGACAGGCCGTCCGGCTGTCGCGCGGTGCCTCCCTCACCGACTTCGCCGAGAAGATCAACGCCAACCCGGCGTCGCTCGTCGGCGTGATGATGAACCTCGGCGAGATGGTCACTGCCACGCAGTCCGTCTCCGACGAGACGCTGAAGCTCCTCGCCGACGAGATGAACTTCGTCCTGGAGATCGTCAGCCCGGAGGAGGAGGACCGCGAGCTGCTCGAGTCCTTCGACATCGAGTTCGGTGAGGACGAGGGCGGCGACGAGGCCATGGTGCCGCGTCCGCCGGTCGTGACCGTCATGGGTCACGTCGACCACGGTAAGACCCGGCTGCTCGACGCCATCCGCAAGACGAACGTCATCGCGGGCGAGGCCGGCGGCATCACCCAGCACATCGGTGCCTACCAGGTCTCCTCCGAGGTCAACGGCGAGGACCGCCGGATCACCTTCATCGACACCCCGGGTCACGAGGCGTTCACCGCCATGCGTGCCCGTGGTGCGAAGTCCACCGACATCGCGATCCTCGTGGTGGCGGCGAACGACGGTGTGATGCCCCAGACGATCGAGGCGCTGAACCACGCCAAGGCGGCCGACGTGCCGATCGTGGTCGCGGTCAACAAGATCGACGTCGAGGGCGCGGACCCGACCAAGGTGCGCGGTCAGCTCACCGAGTTCGGTCTGGTGGCCGAGGAGTACGGCGGCGACACGATGTTCGTCGACATCTCCGCCAAGCAGGGTCTGCACATCGACCAGCTGCTGGAGGCCGTCGTCCTCACCGCCGACGCCTCGCTCGACCTGCGGGCCAACCCGGAGCAGGACGCGCAGGGCATCGCGATCGAGTCCCACCTCGACCGCGGCCGCGGTGCCGTCGCGACCGTCCTGGTCCAGCGAGGCACCCTGCGGGTCGGCGACACGATGGTGGTCGGCGACGCCTACGGCCGTGTCCGCGCGATGCTCGACGACAAGGGCGAGAACGTCGAGGAAGCGGGTCCTTCGACCCCCGTCCTCGTGCTGGGTCTCACCAACGTCCCGGGCGCCGGCGACAACTTCCTGGTGGTCGACGAGGACCGTACGGCCCGTCAGATCGCCGAGAAGCGTGCCGCCCGCGAGCGCAACGCCAACTTCGCCCGCAAGGGTGTCCGGTTCTCCCTGGAGAACCTGGACGAGGCGCTCAAGGCCGGTCTGGTCCAGGAACTCAACCTCATCATCAAGGGCGACGCGTCCGGTTCGGTGGAGGCTCTCGAGTCCTCGCTGCTCCAGCTCGACGTCGGTGAAGAGGTCGACATCCGGGTCCTGCACCGCGGTGTGGGTGCGGTCACCGAGTCGGACATCGACCTGGCGACCGGCTCCGACGCCATCGTGATCGGCTTCAACGTGCGCGCCGCCGGGCGTGCGCAGCAGATGGCCGACCGCGAGGGTGTGGACGTCCGGTACTACTCGGTCATCTACCAGGCGATCGAGGAGATCGAGGCGGCCCTCAAGGGCATGCTCAAGCCGGAGTACGAAGAGGTCGAGCTGGGTACGGCGGAGATCCGCGAGATCTTCCGCTCGTCCAAGCTGGGCAACATCGCCGGTGTGCTGGTCCGGTCCGGCGAGGTCAAGCGCAACACCAAGGCGCGCCTGCTGCGCGACGGCAAGGTCGTCGCGGAGAACCTCACCATCTCCGGTCTGCGCCGCTTCAAGGACGACGTCACCGAGATCCGCGAAGGCTTCGAGGGCGGTATCAACCTCGGAAACTTCAACGACATCAAGATCGACGACGTCATCGCGACGTACGAGATGCGCGAGAAGCCGCGAGGCTGACCCGTACCTCAACAGTCGGGGCCGGTCGACGGGACGTATTTCCGTCGATCGGCCCCGGCCGTTCCGTGTACGGTTCTTGTGTCCCCGCCGATGTTCGGCGGGGCGCGAACCCGAACCGGCGGGACATCCGGACATACATGTATGTGGGGACACTGTCCTTCGACCTGCTTCTCGGCGACGTACGGTCGCTGAAGGAGAAGCGCTCCCTGGTCCGTCCGATCGTCGCCGAGCTCCAGCGCAAGTACGGGGTGAGCGCGGCGGAGACGGGCGGGCAGGACCTCCATCGCAGGGCCGAGATCGGCCTCGCCGTGGTCTCCGGGGACACCCGGCACCTCACAGACGTACTCGACCGGTGCGAGCGCCTCGTCGCCGCCCGGCCGGAAGTGGAGCTGCTGTCCGTACGACGGCGGCTGCACAGCGACGAAGACGATTGAGCAAGGCGAAGGAGACGGACCAGTGGCCGACAACGCGCGGGCTAAGAAGCTGGCGGACCTCATCCAGGAGGTGGTCGCCGAGAAACTGCAGCGTGGCATCAAGGACCCTCGCCTGGGTACGCACGTGACCATCACGGACGTCCGGGTCACCGGTGACCTGCGGGAGGCCACGGTCTTCTACACGGTCTACGGCGACGACGAGGAGCGGGCGAGCGCCGCGGCCGGTCTGCAGAGCGCCAAGGGCATCCTGCGGTCCGCGGTCGGCTCGGCGGCGGGGACGAAGTTCACCCCCACGCTCACCTTCGTGGCGGACGCCCTGCCGGAGAACGCCCGGGCCATCGAGGACCTGCTCGACCGGGCACGGGCCTCGGACGCCAAGGTGCGCGAGGCGTCCTCGGGCGCCACGTACGCCGGCGACGCGGACCCGTACCGCAAGCCGGAGGACGAGGACACCGCCTCCGAATGACACCGCAGAACAAGACGCCGGATGGCCTGGTCATTGTCGACAAGCCGTCCGGCTTCACTTCGCACGACGTCGTCGCCAAGATGCGCGGCATCGCCCGCACCCGCCGCGTCGGCCACGCGGGCACGCTGGACCCGATGGCGACCGGTGTGCTCGTGCTCGGCGTCGAGAAGGCCACCAAACTCCTCGGCCATCTCGCGCTGACCGAGAAGGAGTACCTCGGTACGATCCGGCTAGGCCAGAACACCGTGACGGACGACGCGGAGGGCGAGATCACCTCGTCCACCGACGCCTCGGGCGTCACGCGCGAGGGCATCGACGCGGGAGTCGCCGCGCTGACCGGCGACATCATGCAGGTGCCGTCCAAGGTCAGCGCCATCAAGATCGACGGCAAGCGGTCCTACGCGCGGGTGCGCGGCGGCGAGGAGTTCGAGATCCCGGCCCGGCCGGTGACCATCTCGTCCTTCCGCGTCTACGACGTCCGCGAGGCCGTGGCCGAGGACGGCACCCCGGTGCTCGACCTGGTCGTCTCGGTGGTCTGCTCCTCCGGTACGTACATCCGGGCCATCGCCCGTGACCTCGGGGGCGGGCTGGGGGTGGGCGGGCATCTGACCGCCCTGCGGCGCACGCGCGTCGGCCCGTACGGGCTGGACGCCGCGCGCACGATCGACCAGCACCAGGAGGAGCTGGCCGTGATGCCGGTGGCCGAGGCCGCCGCTTCGGCGTTCCCCCGCTGGGACGTGGACGAGAAGCGGGCCAGGCTGCTGCTGAACGGCGTACGCCTGGACATGCCGTCCCACCCGCCGGGGCCGGTCGCCGTCTTCGGGCCGGACGGGCGGTTCCTGGTGCTCGTCGAGGAGCAGAAGGGCAAGGCCAAGAGCCTCGCCGTCTTCGGCTGACCGGTCACCGGCGGTCTCCTGCCGGCCGGCCTCACCGTGGAGCGGGCAGAGCCCCCTGTGCCCGCTCCACGATCCCCCACCGGTTTCTGTCCACCGAACGCCCAGGATTCACCCCAACGGGCAGGCGCTCGGAGTGAATCAGGGGGGTGACGGGGGCGCTTTCGCCGTGAGTGGTCCTCGCGCCGATCATCGCCGACCTAACGTCGGATCATGGGATGTGGGGACCGGGCGACGCTGGTACGACTGTGCGATCCGGCCGGCCGGCCGCGGGGGACCGGCTTCGTCGCGGACGACCGGGGGACGGTCGTCACCAGCCACGAGGCGGTCGACGGTCTCGCGTACCTCCTGCTGCACGGCACGGACGGCCGCAGCCGCCGGGTCGAGGCCGCCGACATCACCGCCGTGCCGGAATGGGACCTCGCCCTCCTGCCGACGGGGGGACCGGACGTCCTCGGCGTGCGCCCGCTGCCGGTCTCCACGCGGGAGCGGCTCGACGCCGGTACGTACGTGACGGTCGCCGCGCACGGCCTGCGCGAGGCGCGGATTCTGGGCCGTACGCCGGTCACGTACACCAGTCGCGGACGCACCCACCGGATCGACCCGGCGCTGGAACTGGCCCTCGGCACGGACGGCAGCGACGCCCTCCGGCTGGGCGGTGCCGCGGTGGGCGGGCCCGTCCTCGATCCGGACAGCGGGGCGGTCATCGCCGTCCTCGGGCTCGCCCTGCGCGCCGCGCACGCCACCGCAGGGTGCGCGACGCCGCTGGCCGGGGCGCCCGGGGACGGCCCGCTGGGCGATCTGCTGCGGCGCAACGCCGTGACCGTCCCCGGCTTCGGGCCCGACCTCAATCTCGCCGGGGCCCTCCAGCTCACCGCCATGTCCGTGGGCTCGGCGGGCGGTCCCGGCGGCGGCCACGAGCCGGTGGAGCGGCCCGACGTCCTCGCCGAGTCCGAGGCGTTCGCGGCCGCGGGGGCCGGGGAGCCCGCCGTGATCCTCGGCCTCGTCGGCGAGCCCGGCACCGGCCGCACCACCGAACTGGCCGCCATCGCCGCGCGCCGGGCCACCGGCCCCGTGCCCGCGCCCACCCTCTGGCTGCGCGGCGCCGACCTCCTGGCGGACGACACCTCGGTCGCGGACGCCGTCGCCCGGACGCTCCGGCAGGCCGGGCGCATCGTCAGCGCCGCCGGCGCCCCCGGCGACATGGCGAGCGCCACCCCCGAGCGCGTCGCGCGGCTGGCCGCGGACACCGGCCTGCCGCTGCTGGTCCTGTTGGACGGCCCGGAGGAGATGCCGCCCGTGCTGGCCCACCGGGCGGCCGACTGGACCACGGGCACGGTCGACTGGCTGCGGGCGAACGGCGCCCGGCTCGTCGTCGGCTGCCGGCCCGAGCACTGGGAGACGGCCGGCGCGCTCTGCCCGCCCGGAGCGCTGCACCGGCCCGCCCGTCCCGCCCGGCGACTGCCCCCGGCCGTGCGCATCGCCGACTTCACCGCGGGCCAGGCCGAGCGCGCCCGGGAACGGTTCGGCCTGCCGCCCGATGCCCTCGCCGTCGGCCACGATCGCCACCCCCTGACCCTGCGGCTGCTGGCGGAGGTACGCGAGGCCCTGCCGCCGGACGTGCCGGGGCGCCCCGGCACGGAGGAGGTCTTCGGCGCCCACCTGGACCTGATGTGCCTGCGCATCGCCGTCCGGATCGCCGCGGGCAGCCGCCCCCGGGCCACGCAGGTGCGGCGACTGGCGGCGCGGGTCGCGGGCCAGGTCCACGAGGCGGCCCGACGCTGCCTGGGCCCCGGGCAGGGCGAGCTGGACCGGTCGGCGTTCGAGGAGATCTTCCCGTGGCGCACGGGCTGGGCCCCGGCGGTGCTCGCCGAAGGCCTCCTCGTCCCGGCGGGGGCCGGATACCGCTTCGCGCACGAAGAGGTGGGGGACTGGATTCAGAGCGCCCACCTGGACCTGGACGCGGCGCTGCGGGCGCTGGTGCACCGGTGGCATGCGGAGCCGGGGGCGGCTGTCGGGGCGGGGGCGGGGGAGAGCGGTGGCCGGGTTCCGCGGCCCCGCGGGCCCGGGTCGTCCGCGTCCGGGTCGTCCGTGTCCGGGCCGCCCGCGTCCCGGACAGACGCCCGTCCGGCCCGTCCGCGCAGCCTTCCCGTGCCCCGGCACCGGATCGGCCCGGTGATCCAGGCGCTGCTCCTGCTGGGGCGCCGCCAGGGCACGGCCGCGCTGGCCCACCGGCTGGCCGACCTGATCGAGGCGCTGGACCGGCTGCCGCGGGGGACGGCCGGGGCGTCGGGCGCGGGCGCGGCGGCTCCGCGTGCAGCTGCCGTGGGCATGGGCGCCGCGGCTCCGAGTGCAGCTGCCTTGGGACCGGACACCGCTGCTCCGCGTGCAGCCGTCCCGGGGCCGGGCATTGCCGCTCCGCGTGCAGCCGTCCCGGGGCCGGGCATTGCCGCTCCGCGTGCAGCCGCCCCGGGGCCGGGCACTGCCCCTCCGCGCGCAGCAGCCTCGGCCCCGGAGACCACCGTTCCGCGTGCAGCCGTCCCGACCCCGGGTACCGCCACCCCGCGCGCAGCCGTCGCGCCCCCGGACACCGCCGCCCCGCAGGAAGCGCCCCCGGGCACCGACGCCCCGCAGGAGGCGGCCCCGGAGACCACCGTTCCGCGTGCAGCCGTCCCGACCCCGGGTACCGCCACCCCGCGCGCAGCCGTCGCGCCCCCGGGCACCGACGCCCCGCTGGAAGCGCCCCCAAGCATCGCCGCTCCGCAGAAAGTCGACCCGCAGGAAGCCGCGCCGCGGCAAGCGGCCCCGCTGCCCGACGCTCGTTGGTGGGCCGCGCATCTCCTCGCCCAGACCCTGCTGCGGGTGCCCGATGCCCGGCCGTACCTCGGGGTGCTCCGGTTGCTCACCGGGCGCGTCGTGCGCAGCGCGGGCGAGGGAGAGGGCGGGGGCGGGGCGCGCGGGGCGTTCGCGGAGTTCGGGCCGTGGTTCTGGCGGCGGCTGCGGCTGCCCGAGGCGGACCGGATGGACCTGTTCCGCCGACTCGTCCCCGCAGACGGACCGCCCGGAACCGGCGACGCCGACGGTGACGGGCGGTTCCTGGACGCCGTCGCCCGCCGGCTCGCCGCCCAGCCGCGCGCCCTCCAGCCGCTCCTGTGCGCCTGGTTCACCGACGAGCGCCCGCTCGCCTTCCCGCCGGACGTGGCTGTCCGGCCCACCGTCGCGGCCGCCGCGCAGGCCCTGCTGTACGCCCGCCGCGACCTCGCCGTCGACGACCTGGCCGACGCACTCGTCTCGGCCGGACACCCCCGGGCCGAGGAACTGCTCGCCGCGCTGGCCGAGGACGAGCCCGCCGCTCTGTGCCGGGCCGTCGAGCGGTGGTCCCGGGACGAGGAGCGGCACGGCCGGCGGGCCGCCGCCGTCTCGTACGCGACGCTCCTCGCCCCGCACCTGACCCGCGACACGGACCGCGACCTGCTGCGCCGCGCCGCGCTCGCGCTGCTGGCCCGCCCGGCCGACAGCGCGCTGCACGGGCCGGTGCTCGCCCTGCTCGTGGCCGACCCGCAGACCCGGGACCGCTACCTCCCGCAGGCCGTCCGGTCGTTCACCGGGGACGGGCCGCAGGAGGCGCGGGTGTCCGCCGCCGCGCTCGCCGCCGCCCTGCCCACCCACCCCGAGCCGGTGCTGAGCGCCTACCGGGACCGGCTCGCGCGGCCGGGGGAGGAGGCGGGCGAGGTGCTTCGAGCCCTGGCCGGGATCGACGCGCCCGAGCTGACCCTGCACGCCGCCGGACTCGTACGCACCTACGTCGAAGCCCACCCGGCGGACACCGCGCACACCGCCGCGTACCTCGACCGCAGGCTGGAGCACGGGCCCGCCGCGCGTGCCCTGCTGCTGCCCCTGCTCACCGGCCTGCTCAGGGACCGCCCGGCCGCCGCGCCGGTCCGGGGAGCGCTCGCCGGGGTCCTCGCCGCGCCCGGCGGTCCCGCGTCCCAGCACACCCGGGACGAGCTGCTGGAAGTGCTGCTGGACTTCGAGCAGGGCGGGGCCGGACCGGACCCGGTG
The DNA here is from genome assembly GCF_004795035.1 of Streptomyces sp. A0958. GTDB lineage: Bacteria > Actinomycetota > Actinomycetes > Streptomycetales > Streptomycetaceae > Streptomyces. Next base: position 33,781 of record NZ_SSBK01000043.1, on the reverse strand, counting down.
GTGCTGGAGGCGCTGCTGACGGCCGCCGCGACCGGATGCGCCGCGCGGGCGCCGGCCCGTACCAGGGCCCTGGTGCACCGGACCGGGATGCTGCTCGTGCGTACCCCTGAAGGGGCCGCGCTGTTCGACCGCCGGCTGGTCGTGCTCGCCCGCGAAGTGGCCGGATTCGGCGCTCTGCTCATGGGATGGCTGGCCGACGCCCCGCAGGAATGGGCGGCCGTCGTCGGGCCCAGCACCCGGCGCACGCTGGAGGCTGTGGGGCGCCCGATGCAGGCTGCAGGGCGTGAGCATGGCAGTCTTAGACCTGCGTAAGAGACAAACCCACGTACACAGGTTCGGGCGAGGAGCGGTCAGAGTGCAGCGCTGGCGTGGCTTGGAGGACATCCCCCAGGACTGGGGGCGCAGCGTCGTCACCATCGGCTCCTACGACGGGGTGCACCGCGGACACCAGCTGATCATCGGCCGGGCCGTCGAGCGGGCGCGCGAGCTGGGCGTGCCGTCGGTCGTCGTGACCTTCGACCCGCACCCCAGCGAGGTCGTCCGGCCCGGCAGCCATCCGCCGCTGCTCGCCCCGCACCACCGGCGTGCGGAGCTGATGGCGGAGCTGGGCGTGGACGCGATGCTGATCCTGCCGTTCACCACCGAGTTCTCGCGGCTCGCCCCGGCCGACTTCATCGCGAAGGTGCTCGTCGACAAGTTGCACGCACAGCTGGTCATCGAGGGCCCCAACTTCCGTTTCGGCCACAAGGCCGCGGGGAACGTCGAGCTGCTGACCGAGCTGGGCACCGCCCACGACTACCGCGTCGAGGTCATCGACCTGCGGGTGCGCGGCGAGGCGGGCGGCGGCGAGCCGTTCTCCTCCACCCTCACCCGGCGCCTGGTCGCCGAGGGGGACGTGGCCGGGGCCGCCGAGATCCTGGGCCGCCCGCACCGCGTCGAGGGCATCGTCGTCCGGGGCGCGCAGCGCGGCCGCGAACTCGGCTTCCCCACCGCCAACGTGGAGACCCTGCCGCACACCGCGATCCCCGCCGACGGCGTGTACGCGGGCTGGCTGCACGCGAACGGCGAGGCGATGCCCGCCGCGATCTCGGTCGGCACCAACCCGCAGTTCGACGCCACCGAGCGGACGGTGGAGGCGTACGCGATCGACCGCGTCGGCCTCGATCTGTACGGCCTGCACGTCGCCGTGGACTTCCTGGCGTACGTACGCGGCATGCTGAAGTTCGACACGATCGACGACCTGCTCGTGGCGATGGCCGCCGACGTGAAGCGGTGCAGCGAGCTGATCGCCGCGGCCGAGCGGGGCTGAGCCCCGGGCCGTGCGAGCCCGGGCGACCGCGCGGGTTTCCCGGCCGGTGCGGCCGGGAAACCACCCGGGCCCCGGGCCCCGGGCCCCGTCAGGACCCCGCCGCCACCTTCGCGGTGGCCCAGTGGCACGCCACCTGCGTCTCGCTGCCGCCCGCCAGCACCGGCAGATCCTGCGTACGGCAGGCGTCCGCGACGCCCGCCCGCTCCGCCTCGCCCGAGGCCAGCACCTGGCAGCGCGCGTGGAAGCGGCAGCCGGACGGCACCCTGGACGGGTCCGGCGGCTCACCGGTCAGCACGACCGGATCGCCCTCCGCCTCCGGCAGCACGGACAGCAGCGCCTGGGTGTAGGGGTGGCGCGGGGCCGTCAGGATCTGCTCGACGTCACCCGTCTCCACGATGCGGCCCAGATACATCACCGCGACCCGGTCCGCGATGTTCCACGCCAGACCGAGATCATGCGTCACCACGAGCGCGGAAAGACCCAACTCGTCGCGCAGCCTCAGCAGCAGCGCCAGGATCTCGCCGCGCACCGACGCGTCCAGCGAGGCGACCGGCTCGTCCGCCACGATCAGCTCCGGCTCCAGGACCAGCGCCCCCGCGATCACGACGCGCTGACGCTGGCCGCCGGACAGCTCGTGCGGGTAGCGCAGGAAGAACCGCTCCGGCGGACGCAGCCCGGCCCGCGACAGCGCGTCGTGCACGGCTTGCCGCTCGTCGCCCGCGTACCCGTGGATGCGCAGTCCCTCGGCCACCGCGTCGTACACGGTGTGGCGCGGGTTCAGCGAACCGCTCGGGTCCTGGAGCACCAGCTGCACCCGCTTGCGGTACGCCTTGAGCGCCCGGCTGCGGTAGTCCAGCGGCTTGCCGTCGAACGTGACCTGACCGGCCGTCGGCGGGACGAGACCCAGCAGCGAACGGGCCAGGGTCGTCTTGCCGCACCCCGACTCGCCGACCAGGGCGACGATCTCGCCGGGCCGGATGTCCAGGTCGACCCCGTCCACCGCACGCGCCGGTTCGGCCCCATGCCGGCCGGGGAAGGTGATCCGGAGCCCCTGCGCGCTGAGCAGGTCCACGGGGGTGGTCGTCATGTCGTGCTCCTTGCTTCCTCGGCGCCCGGCAGGACCGGGGCCGCGGCCCCCTCCGGACCCACCAGCACACACGCCGCCTGCCGGCCCGGCCCCGCGTCCCGCAGCTCCTGGTCCTGCGTGGCGCAGGAGTCCAGGGCCAGGGCGCAGCGCGGGTGGAAGGTACAGCCGGCCGGCAGTGCCGACGGGTCGGGCGGATCGCCGGGCAGGCCCCGGGGCGCGAACCGGGAGGCCGGGTCCCCGATGCGCGGGAAGGCGCCCGACAGGGCCTTGCTGTACGGGTGGTGCGCGTTCTCGTAGACCTCGGAGGCCGGGCCCTGCTCGACGACCCGGCCCGCGTACATCACCGCGAGCCGGTCACAGGTGTCGGACAGCACCGCGAGGTCGTGGCTGATCATGATCAGGCCGAGGTCCTGCTCGGAGACCAGCTGCTCGATCAGCCGCAGGATCTGGGCCTGGATCATCACGTCGAGGGCCGTCGTCGGCTCGTCGGCGATGATCAGGCCGGGGTCGCAGGCGAGCGCCATCGCGATCATCACGCGCTGCCGCTGTCCGCCGGAGAGCTCGTGCGGATAGGCGTCCGCCCGGGCAGCGGGCAGCCCCACCTGCTCCAGCAGCTCACCGGCCCGTCTGCGCGCGGCGGACTGGGTGGCCTTCTTGTGCAGCAGGATCGGTTCGGCGATCTGGTCCCCGATGCGGTGCACCGCGTTCAGCGAGTGCATGGCGCCCTGGAAGACGATCGAGGCCCCCGCCCAGCGCACGGCCCTGACCTGGCCCCACTTCATCCCGAGGACGTCCTCGCCGTTCAGCAGGATCTCGCCGGTCACCTTCGTGCCGGCGGGCAGCAGCCGCAGCAGCGCCAGCGCCAGCGTGGACTTCCCGCAGCCGGACTCCCCGGCGATGCCGAGCTTGCGCCCCGCCTCGACCTCCAGGTTCACCCCGCGGACCGCCCGGGCCCCGCCGGCGTACGTCACCGTCAGGTCACGTACCTCCAGCAGAGGCGTCTTGCGGATGCTCGTCGTACTCAACGGGCCACCCCCAGCTTGGGATTGAGGACGGACTCGATGGCGCGGCCGCACAGCGTGAACGCCAGGGCGACCAGGGCGATGGCGATACCGGGCGGGGCCAGGTACCACCAGTCGCCGGCGCTCACGGCGCCCGCGGCGCGCGCGTCCTGGAGCATGCTGCCCCAGGAGGTGATGGTCGGGTCGCCGAGGCCGAGGAAGGCCAGGGTGGCTTCCGTCAGGATCGCGCTGGAGATCACCAGCGTGGTCTGGGCGAGCACCAGCGGCATCACGTTCGGCAGGACGTGCCGGATCATGATGTGGCCGTGTCCGCCGCCCAGCGCGCGGGCGCGTTCGATGTACGGGCGGGACTCCACGGCGAGGGTCTGCGCCCGCACGAGACGGGCGGTGGTGGGCCAGGTCGTGACGCCGATCGCGATGATGACGGTCCACAGGGAGCGGTCCATCACGGTGGCCAGTGCGATGGCGAGCACCAGGGTCGGCATCACCAGGAACCAGTCGGTGACCCGCATCAGGACGGTCGAGTACCAGCCGCGGAAGTGACCGGCGACGATCCCGACGATCGTGCCGATGGCGACACAGAGGAAAGCCGCGAGCAGCCCGACGGTGAGCGAGACGCGCGCGCCCCACACCAGCAGCGCGAGCACGCTCCGCCCGAACTGGTCGGTGCCGAGCGGGAACTCGCCGCTCGGTGACTCCAGCGCGCCGCCGGGTGCCGTGGTCACGCTCTGCGAGTCGGCGCCGACGAGCTGCGGTGCGGCCAGGGCGATCAGCGCGATCAGCACCAGGCAGGCCAGGCCCCACATGCCGCCCTTGTGCCTGCGGTACTCCCGCCAGAAACGGGCCAGTGAGCGCCGTTTGCGAGCCCGGGCCAGCGCGCGGGCGCTCTTGACCGGCTCGGTCGGCGTCGGCGTCGGCGTGGGCGTGGAATCGGTATCGGTCGTCGTCATCGGCCCACCCGGGGATCGAGCAGTGGATACAGAACATCGGCGAGGGTGTTCGCCAGGATCACGGCGGTGGCGAAGACGAAGAACAGCCCCTGGACGAGCGGCAGGTCGGGGGTGCTCAAACCCTGGTAGAAGAGGGAGCCGAGACCCGGCCAGGAGAACACGGTCTCCACCAGGATCTGCCCCGCCACCACATGGCCCAGGTTGACGAACATCAGGGTGAAGGTGGGCAGCATCGCGTTGGGGACGGCGTGCCTGCGGCGCACCGTGTCGTCCCGCAGCCCCTTGGCGCGGGCGGTCGTCAGGTAGTCGCTGCCCATCTCGTCCAGCAGCGAGGAACGCATCACCAGCAGCGTCTGTGCGTAGCCGACCGCGACCAGGGTGATGACGGGAAGCACCATGTGGTGCGCGACGTCCATGACGTACGCGAAGCCGCTCGCCCCGTCGCCCGCCGACATCCCGCCCGTGGGGAACATCCCGGGGATCGGGCCGACGCCGACCGAGAAGACGATGATCAGGAGCAGCCCGAGCCAGAACGACGGCACGGAGTAGAGGGTGAGCGCGAGCGCGGTGTTGAACCGGTCGCTCGCAGAACCGTTACGCCAGGCGGTGCGGGTGCCGAGCCAGATGCCGAGCAGGCTGTACAGGACGTAGGCGGTGCCGGTGAGCAGCAGCGTTGCCGGAAGCTTCTCGGCGATCTTGTCGACGACCGGTGCGTGGTACGCGAAGGAGGTGCCGAAGTCGCCGGTGAGCGCGTCCTTCACGTAGCTGGTGAACTGCTGCCACATCGGCTGGTCGAGACCGAACTGGTGTCGCAGCGATTCGAGCTGTTCGGCCGATACGCGGCGGCCGCCCGTCATCTGCTTGACCGGGTCGCTGGGAATGAGCCGGAAGAGGAAGAAGCTGGTGACCAGAACCGCGAACAGCGAGACGACGGCGCCCGCGATCTTGGCGGCCACGTACTTCAGATAGGCCTTGGTGTTGCGCGCCCGTGGACCGCGTGCGGCCGCGGGACCGGCCGGAACCGGGCCGTCGGTGCCCGCGTCCGCCTGTTGCACGAGCGCCGGAGTGCTGTCAGCTGTCATGGGGAACTCTCGTTACTCGTGTAGCTCCTGGAGAAACCGGCCGGCGCGGGCCTGGTGCGCCGCCCACGCCGGCCGGTCCCTCTGATCCCGTTCGAGAACCTACTCGCGATCGTCCGCGGTGGTGCGGCGACGCCGCGAGATCAGGAAGCCGCCACCTGCGAGGACCACGACCGCGACCACGATGCCGATGATCACACCGGTGGAGGAGCTGGAGCCGCTGCCGTCCTTGTCGCCGCTGCCGCTCGCCGGTACGGCCGACCACCAGCTCCAGTAGCCGTCCTGGCCGTAGATGTTGCCGGCCGCCTCGGGCATGGTCGTGATCGACTTGATCTGGTCGGTGCGGTAGGCCTCGACCGCGTTCGGGTAGGCGATGACGTTCATGTACCCGGAGTCGTACAGCCACGACTGCATCTGCCCGACGATGTCGGCGCGCTTGGCGGGGTCGTACTCGGCGAGCTGCTTCTTGTACAGCTCGTCGTACGTCTTGTCGCAGATGAAGTCGTCCGTGGCCGCGCTCTGCTTGGCCTTGACGGGCAGGGCGGCGCAGGTGTGGATGCCGAGGACGAAGTCCGGGTCCGGGTTGACGGACCAGCCGTCGAAGGCGAGGTCGTACTCACCGGCGAACCAGGGCACGGAGACGTCGTCGAGGCAGTCGACCTTGAGCCCGATGCCGAGCTTGCCCCACCACTCCTTCAGGTACTTGCCGACCGCCTTGTCGTTCGGGTCCGTGGCGTGGCACAGGATGCGCAGGTCGAGCGGCTTGCCGTCCTTGCCGACGCGCTGGTCGCCCTTGAGCTTGTAGCCCGCCTGGTCCAGCAGCTGCCCCGCCTTGTCGGGGTCGTACGCGAGGGTCTGGCTCGCGGACGGCTCCCAGGCGTACTCCGGGAACCGCGGCGGGATGTAGCCCTTGCCCTCGACGGCGTGCCCCTGGAACACCTTGTCGATGATCGTCTTGCGGTCGATCGACAGGAACAGCGCCTGGCGGACCTTCTGGTCGAGCAGCGCCTTGTTGCCGTCGCCGAACTTCTTGCGGTCCTTGGTCTGCGCACCGGGGTTCACGGCCAGCGCGAAGAAGCGGCGGCCCGGACCCTCGTTGACCTTGATGTTCTTGTCGCCCTTGAGCGAAGCCGCCTGAGCGGGCGTCAGCGCGGGCGAACCGGCGACGAAGGAGACCTCGCCCTTGCGGAGCGCGGCGACGGCCGCGTCCTGGTCCTTGTACGTCTTGAAGACCACCTCGTCGAACTTCGGCGCCCCGCGCCAGAAGTCCTTGTTGGCCTTGAGCTTCACGTACTGGTCGACCTTGTAGTCGGTCAGGATGAACGGCCCGTTGCCGACGACGGGGAAGTCCGAGTCGTTGTTGAACTTCGCGAAGTCCCCGACCTTCTCCCACACGTGCTTGGGCACGATCGGCACGTCGAGCGCGGCCATGGTGGCCTGCGGCTCCTTGAGCTCGATGACCAGCTTGGTGGGGCTGGGGGCCGTCACCTTCTTGAAGTTGGTGACGAAGCTGCCATTGGCCTGGGCCGCCGCCTCGTCGTCCATGATCTTGTTGAACGTCCAGGCCGCGTCCTCGGCGGTGGCCTGCTGCCCGTCCGACCACTTCGAATTGGACCGAATGGTGTACGTCCACGTCAGCTTGTCGGCGGACGGCTCCCACTTGGTGGCCAGGCCCGGGACGGCGTGGTTGTCCTTGGCGTCGTAGTTCGTCAGGAAGTCGTACATGAGCCGGGACACGCTGGTGCTCAGCAGCTTCTGGGCGAGGAACGGGCTCAGGGAGTCGATGCCCTGCGCGACCGCGACGGTCAGCGTCTTGTTGCCGCTGTCGGCGGCCTGCGCCTGCTGGGGCGCGGCCCCGAGGGGCACGCCCGGTACGACGGACCCGGCTGCGAGAGCGAGGGCGGCGGCACCGGAGGCCAGGAGCACACGCAGACGTGAGCGCGGCTGAGCGGAGGGCGGTGGAACTCTTACGACCATGGTCAGGGTCCTCGCGTCATGACTCGCACGGAGAAGGTGGGTTGGACTCTCGTTCGCCGGCTGGTGATGCGAAGGTCTATCAGCGGTGGTCGAGCCGCGTCAACGGTCCTCGAAACGGCGTGTGGTCTGCGGGAATGCCAAAAGGGCCCGCATCGCGGAGGCGATGCGGACCCTCATTGGTTCAGACCTCTGACGCCCTACTGCTGAGGCGCTGACGGCGGCTGCTGCGGCCATCCGGCGGGCGGTACGGGACCTTGCAGTTCCGGATGCGCGGGCCCTCCCGGCTGACCTGGCTGACCTGGCTGACCTGGCTGCCCGGGCTGGCCCGGCTGTCCCGGCTGGGCTGGCTGGTCGCCGTGGGGCTGCGGTTGCGGCTGCCCGGCGGCGGGCGGCTGAGCCTGCGCGGGCGGCTGCTGCCAGCTCTGTCCGGCACCGGGGCCCGGCTGCGGGGGATAGGACTGCTGGCCGCCGTACAACTGCTGCGGTTGCTGCGGCGGGTAGGGCTGACCGGGTTGTGCGGGGTGACCTGGGTGGCCCTGGTAGCCCGGGTGCGGGGGTGCGTACGGCTGACCGGGGTACGGGGGCTGCGGCTGCTGGGGGTGCTGCGGCTGCTGGGGTGCGTAGGGCTGCTGAGGCGCGTACGGCTGCTGGCCGGGGGCCTGCTGACCCGGCATCGGCGGGGCGTACTGCGGCGGCGGGCTGCTGCCGTCCGATGTCCACAGCCCCTGCTGCTGCTGGGCGCGCGCGAAGTCCTCGGCGACCAGGGCGGACAGATTGAAGTACGCCTCCCGGGTCTTCGGCCGCATCATGTCGAGATCGACCTCGGCCCCGGCCGACAGGTGCTCGTCGAACGGGACGACGACCACCCCGCGGCAGCGCGTGCGGAAGTGCTGCACGATGTCGTCGACCTTGATCATCTTCCCGGTCTCGCGGACCCCGGAGATGACCGTGAGGGACCGCTGTACCAGTTCCGCGTAGCCGTGCGCCGACAGCCAGTCCAGGGTCGTGGAGGCGCTCGACGCACCGTCGACCGAGGGCGTCGAGATGATGATCAGCTGGTCGGCCAGGTCCAGCACGCCGCGCATCGCGCTGTACAGCAGGCCGGTGCCCGAGTCCGTGAGGATGATCGGGTACTGCTTGCCGAGCACGTCGATCGCGCGCCGGTAGTCCTCGTCGTTGAAGGTGGTCGAGACCGCCGGGTCCACGTCGTTGGCGATGATCTCCAGACCGGAGGGCGCCTGCGAGGTGAAGCGGCGGATGTCCATGTACGAGTTGAGGTGCGGGATCGCGTGGACCAGGTCGCGGATGGTCGCGCCGGTCTCGCGGCGGACCCGGCGGCCCAGCGTGCCGGCGTCCGGGTTGGCGTCGATGGCGAGAATCTTGTCCTGCCGCTCGGTGGCCAGGGTCGCGCCGAGCGCGGTCGTCGTCGTGGTCTTGCCGACGCCGCCCTTGAGGCTGATCACCGCGATCCGGTAGCAGGAGAGCACCGGCGTGCGGATGAGTTCGAGCTTGCGCTGCCGCTCCTGCTCCTCCTTCTTGCCGCCCAGCTTGAAGCGCGAGGCGCCCGAGGGGTTGCGACTGCTCTTCGCCTTCTGCTTGCCCCGGATCAGCCGGTCGGCCGTGAGCTCCACCGCCGCCGTGTAACCGAGCGGAGCACCCGGCACCGAACGCTCGCGCTGGTCATGGGTGACCGGCGTGGGCCATGCGCTGCCGGCCCGGGGGTCGACGGGCTGCCCCTGCGGGAACTGCTGCTGCGGGTATTGCTGCTGCTGTTGCTGCTGTTGCTGCTGTTGCTGCTGTTGCTGCTGTGGGAACTGCTGGTGGGGCTGCGGGTGCTGCGGGTGGGGCTGCGGCTGGACCTGGGCGGGGAGATTCGGGGTGCCGCCCTCGGCCGGTGCGTTCGGGGCGCCCTGGGCCGGCGGCTGGGCGCCCTGCGGGAAGCCGTAACCCCCCTGCGGCTGCTGAGGCTGCTGCTGCGCCGGCCAGGCCGCCTGCGGCTGGGGCGCCTGCGGTGCTTGCGGGGCCTGCGGTGCTTGCGGCGCCTGCGGTGTCTGAGGGGCGGGCGCGTGGGGGAGCTGCGCGGGGAGATTCGCTGCCGGGAGAGCCTGGTGCGGCTGCGGCTGCGGCTGCGGCTGAGACGGTTGAGGTTGCTGAGGCTGGTGGGGCTGCTGCGGGAAGCCGTAGCCGGACTGCGGGGCCGGGGCTTCCGGCTGCGCGGCCTCGGGCTGCGGGGCTTCGGGCTGCGGGGCGGCCGGCTGGAAGGCGGGCGGCAGCGGCGGGAGTCCGCCCTGTGCCGGGGCGGAAGCCCAGGGGGAGGGCGACGCGCTCTGCGGCGCGCTGTCGGACGGTACGCCGTGGGGGGCCGCGTCCGGAAGGTCGTGCGACGGCGCGGCGTTCGACGGTACGGAGTCCGAAGGCACGGAGTCGGCCGGTTGGGCGTCGGCCGGTTCGTCGCCCGGGGCGTTGTCGGGCAGCGCGTCCGTGGCGTCGGGGGCATCCTCGTCGGCCGACGCGGCGTCGGGCTCGTCGGCGTCGGCGTCGGTGTCCTGGGCGTCGGTGTCCTCGGCCACCGACGCCGCACCGGTCTCCACCGCCGGCTTCGAGGGCTCCCCGGCCTCAGGGGTCTCCTCGGGCTCGTAGCCGAAGACCTTGCCCGGGGCGTCGTCCCGTACAACCACGTCGTCCGCACCCGAACCGGCCGAGTCCGAGCCGGAATCGGAAGCGGCGTCGGAAGAGGCATCGGCGCCGGCATCGGCTGCCGCGGTGCTGTCCGCGCCACTGCCCACCGCTGCGGCCCCGGCCCCGGCCTCCCGGTCCGCTATTTCCCGCTTCAGCGCGGCGGAGGAGAAGCGCATCGTGGCGCCGCTCTCCAGGTCGCCGCTGTCGGACGGGTCCGGCGGTGCCGGTGCCCAGTCGGGGTCGAAACCACCGCGTGCCGCCGGCGCGGGCAGCGGCACCGGCTCCCCGCTCGGCGGCGGGGGCGGTGTCAGCGGAGTGCCGGTGCCGCCCGAGGAGTCGCCCGGCGCGTTCTGCGTGTACCAGGCGGGCGGGGTGTAGTCGATGGTGAACTCACCCGTCACATCGGCGGGCTCCGCGTCGGACGACTCGTCGACGGGCTTGTCCCAGCCCCCGCGCATTTCGTCCCGATCGCCGTTCACTTTGCCTCCTGCTGGTGTGGTCGAGCACCCTCTGTGCCGTGGTGGGTGGGGGCGTTCCCGTAACGCGAACCGCCCGGCTCTCCCCCTGGGACGCACATGGCCTGCCCACAGGTTCTCTGCCGCGTCCGGACCCACCCTAATCGCCACAGGGCCCGCCACGGCAGGCCGTACGGCACCGCGAACGCCGTCCCGTACGTCACGTACTGCACACAAGTGGACCCAGTACGACGGGGAATGGAAGCCAAAGCGGTCAAATGGGCACATCTATAACGGGAAACTCGGCCATCCCGTCCACGTATCGCCGGCCGTCGAGCCGTCAGTCCATCCGGCGCGCGCCGCCCAGCAGCCCCGATTCGGCGTCGGTCGCCCGGGTCGTCACCGACCGGCTCTCGCGCCGCGTGCACCAGAGGGTGACCCCGTCCGGCAGGGCGGGCAGGGCCCGGACCGTGTCGGCCGAGAGGCGCATGAGGTGCCCGACCTGTGCCGCTTCGTCGGGAGACACGCGTTGGACCCCGACCAGTGAGGCCTTCTCCAGCAGCCCGGGCGCCGCCGGACCGAGGTACGGCAGCAGCGTCACCACCGACTGCCAGGGCCCGGAAACGGCCCGCCCACGCGGCGGCCGCATGCCGCAGTCCCGCACCACGACGACCGGCGAGGCGGCCGACGGGCCCTGCGGGGGCACCCGGCCGACCTCGTGCAACGCGACGCACCCGCTGCCTCCGGCGGCCCGCGCCAGACCCGTCCAGGCCGGCGAACGCCCCGTCTCCACCACGATCCGCGCCCCGGTCGCCGCCGCCCGCAGCGCGAGGACCTGCGCGGTCCACAGGCCGCCGATCAGCGTGACGTCGTACGAGGAGGGGCGGTTGAGGCCGAGCACGGCGGGGCGGCCCTCGTCGTCCACGCCGATCACCACACCGTCGTCGCCGACCGGCAGGGCCAGCGAGGCCAGTTGTTCGGGCCCGATGGTGTAGCGCCGCCGACGCGGACCGACCGGCCCGAAGGCCAGCCGGCCCAGGCCCCGCCCGGGCCCCGGCATCAGCGGGCACCGCCGAGCGGCAGCGTGGCGAGCACCCCGGGCAGCTGCTCGCGGTCCAGCCGCACCAGCGAGACCCGCACCCCGCGCGCGACGCGTTCCAACTCCTGACGCGCGGCGCGAAGCTCCTCGCCGCTTCCGGCGCTGATCCGTAGGTGGCCGGCGGCGGCGACCTCCTGCCGGTCACCCCGCTCCAGCGTGAGGCTGAAGGTCGTGGCCAGTGCGGGGACCGAGGTGAGCAGCGCGACGAGCCGGGGCATCGACGCGCCGCCGCCGGGGCGCGGCCAGCGGCGCACCCAGTACGCGGTGTGCCACCGGCCGTCGCAGCTCCAGGTGCGCGAGGTCTCGCCGGTGCGGCGGCCGGGCGGCGTCGACCCGTCGGCCCGGACCGGGAGTGAGGGGCCGGCGCAGGCCGAGGTGGCGAGCGCAGAGCTGAGCTCCTGTTCCGTCAGCACCGTCGCGTCGAACCCCGCCCCGCTCAGCCGCCCGGCCAACTGCTCGGCCACGCGCAGCAGGCACCTCTGCGCCCCCGTGAGGCCGCCGCCGCGTACCCGTACGGCCTCCGGGCAGAGCGGGATCGCGCTTCAGCGCGATCCAGGTGAGGCGGACCGCTGGTGTGCCCGTCCGTGCCCGCAGGGGCGCGTAGTTGAGCGCGGTGACGGAATCACCGGGCAGGTGCGGCGCCGGGGCGGGCCGGGTGTGCTGCACGATCTGCGCCGACTCCAACCGGATGCCGTCGACGTCCATCGCGTCCCGGACGAGCCCCGGCGGCAACGGCCGTACGGTCCGCTCCGCCCGTAACGCCGTGTCCTGCGGATCGACCCGGAGAACCGCCGTGAGATACGTACCGTCGCCGACCATGCCGACCGGCCGCCGCTTCCGGTGGGTGAACGAACAGGTACGCAAGGCGGGTTCGCACTCGGTCAACGGGGCGATCACGGAGTCCGTGCCCGGCCCGGCGTCCCGGGCCGCCGCCCGCCGGGTCCTCGCGCGCAGAGCCACGACCGTACCCAGCCACGCGGGGAGCGAACGGCGGCGCCGGCGTGCGGAGGCGAGCAGCACCAGCAGCGCGGCCGCCGCACCGGCAGGGGCCAGCAGCGCGGGCCCGGCGACCCAGGCATACAGCAGGACCGAGGCAGCGATTTCGAACAACACCAGCTGTTGCAATCGAAAAGAACCGACCGGCCCCGCGCGCCGGTTCAGTCGTGCGCCACCCCTGGCCGTCATCGTGGCATGTCCCCCGTCCGTACGGGCCCGCGCCCGCGCCACGTCCGTCCCGCCGGGGTGTCCGGCGGGACGGCACAGCGTACCGGTCACCGGGCTGCGCCTGAGCCCCACGGGCATAGTAAGGGCCGACAGCGGGAAGCCCGCGCCGGGGCGTGCGCGGCAGGTGTCCGCCGGGGCGCGGTGCGGGCGGACAGGGGAGGCGGGGCGGGTCATGGTGACGCGACGGGACGAGCTCAACGCGTACACATTTGCGAAGAGGCGCGTCGTGGCGGCCTTCCTCCAGCCCTCTCCCACCGGCTCCGACGAGGGTGCCCCGCGCCCGCTGGCCGCCGTCCTGCCCGGCCTCCTCGCCGGGGCCCTGCTCCTCGCGGGGTTCGGCGCCTACGGCATGTTCCGCCCGGTCGCACCGCAGGGCTGGGACAGCCCCGGCACCAAGGTGATCGTCGGCAAGACGTCGACCACGCGCTACGTGGTGCTCACCACGGGCAGCGGCGCGCATCGCCGTACCCGGCTGCACCCCGTCCTGAACCTCGCGTCCGCCCGGCTGCTGCTCAATCCGGACGACTACGGCGTCGTCCAGGTCGCCGACGACGTCCTCGACGCGGGCAGGCCCCCGCGCGGCCCGGTCCTCGGCATCCCGTACGCCCCCGACCGGCTCCCCGGGAAGGAGGACGCGGGCACCCCGAAGCGGTGGGCCGTGTGCGAACGGCCGGGTGGCAGGGGCGCCGGTGTGCAGAAGGCCGCCTTCGTCCTCGCCGCCCGCGACGACGGGCTGACCGAGGGCGCGAACCGGCTCACCCGCGGCGAGATGCTCTACGTCCGTGACCCGCACGGCACCCGGTACCTGGTGGACGCCCGGGGCACCAAGTACCGCGTCGACGAGAGGCCCGCCGACCTCGGCCACCTCACCGACGCCCTGGTCGGCAGCGCCCGGCCGCAGCCCGTCACCGGCGACTGGCTCGCCACCCTGCACGACGGCGCCCCGGTCGCCTTCCCGCTGATCCCCGGCGAGGTCGGCGCGCCCGCGCACATCGAGGGACACCTGTCCGCACGCGAGAACCGGATCGGCACGGTGCTGCGGACCAGGACCGGCGAGGGCACCGCGTACTACGTCGTGCTCGCCGGAAAGGTCCAGCGCATCTCGGAGTTCACCGCCTGGCTGCTGATCAACTCCCCGGCGACCGCCGCCCTCGACCAGGCCGGCCGGGCGTACCCCGCCGGCCTGCAGGACTTCGTGCCCGACGCCGTGCCCTTCGCGGGCCAGGCCGCCCACTGGCCCGCCCGCAGGACCGTCCGGGTCGACACCGTGCGCCGCAACACCGTCTGTGCCGTGCTCCGCGCGGCGGATACCAAGGGCCGCACCACGCTGAGCACCTGGGCGGGCACCACGTACCCCGCGTCCCTCGGAGACGGCGGCACGAGCACGTACGTCACCCCCGGCAGCGGGCTGCTCTACACCCAGGTGCGGGGGCGGCAGACGAAGCCCGACGGGTCACTCTTCCTGGTGACGGACACCGGACTGCGGTACGCGGTTCAGGGGAACGGCGACAGCGACACCGAGCACTCCGCGATCGGCGCCGACGCCGGCCCGGCAGACATTCCGACCAACGGTATGTACAGCGGCCCAGGCAGCCCAAGCGGTCAGGCCCGAGTGAACCGGGCGCAGATCCGGCTCGGCTACGGGAAGGTGACGCCCGCCCTCGTGCCGGCCGCGTGGTCGGAGTTCCTGCCGAGGGGACCACGGCTCGACACCAACGGCGCCCGGCGCCCGCAGGGTTCCTGACGGCCGAGGAGAACGGGAAGCGAAGCGATGGCGTACCGGATGAGCATGCGGCTGGGGGCGGCCCTCGCCGCGCTGGCCGCCGTTGCCGCGCCCCAGCCCGCGCGAGCGGACACCGGACCGGACGGCGGTGCGTGCGCCTTCCCGGCGAAGCGGCAGTTCGAGGGGCGCCCCTGGTCGTTGCAGCGCGTGCTCCTGGACGAGCTGTGGCACGACACCAGGGGCCAGGGCGTCCGTGTCGCCGTCATCGACACCGGGGTGGACGACACCCACCCGCAGCTCACCGGCGCGGTCGACGCGTCAGCGGGCGCGGACACGCTGGGGCGCGGCGGGAGCGACGGCACCGTGGACGCGGTGGGCCACGGCACCGAGGTCGCCGGCATCATCGCCGCCCGCCCCCACGACGGCACCGGCTTCGTGGGGCTCGCCCCCGAGGCGACCGTCATCCCGGTCCGCCAGAACGACGCGCACGACAACGGCACGGACGCGTCGATGGCCGCCGCGATCATCCACGCCGTCGCGCAGGGCGCCCAGGTCATCAACATCTCGCAGGAGACCGCCCGGCCGCAGACCGCCGGTTCGGCCCTGGGCAGGGCGGTGGCCGAGGCCGTCGGCAGGGACATCGTGGTCGTCGCCTCCGCCGGCAACAACGGCACGGAAGGCAGCCGTACGCCCACCTATCCCGCCGCCTTCGACGGCGTCCTCGCCGTCGCCGCGTCCGACCGCAACAACGAACGCGCCGCCTTCTCCCGGCCGGGGCACTTCGTCGATGTCGCCGCCCCGGGCGTCGACATCGTCTCCACCGTCCCCGGCCACGGCCACTGCACGCGGAGCGGCACCAGCTTCTCCGCCCCGTACGTCAGCGGGGTGGCCGCGCTCATGCGCGCCAAGTACCCGCACTGGACGGCGGCGCAGATCATCGCCCGTATCGAACAGACCGCGGAACGCTCCGTCAACGGCCGTGACGACTTCGTCGGATGGGGTGTAGTCGACCCGGTCCGCGCACTGTCCGGCGACGACGCCCCGCAGGACGCCCCGCACCCCGACGCGCCGCCCACGGGGGTCGAGGCTCCCGAGCCCGCGCCCCTGACCATGACGGAGACCCCGCAGCGGCGCGACCGGCGCCGTGCCGTCTGTGCCATAGCCCTCGCGGCCCTCATGACCGGTGCGGTGGCGGGCGCGGCGGCCGTCGCCCGCGACCTCCGCCGACGCCGCGGACACGTGCCTGACGCCCCCGCCCGCACCGGCCCGCGCACCCCGGGCGGAACGGCCGGGCGGTCGGGAACGGAAGGGCGGACTGGCTAGCCTGATCCGCCTGACCGGCCCACAGAGAGGACCCTCGTATGACCAGCCCCGCGGGCGGATTCGCGCTTGCCGACGACCCGGTCGTCCAGGCCAGGAACAAGATCGTCCACACCGCCGAGGCGGTGTCCCGGCAGTCCCGGGAACTGGCGGACATCCTCGCGACGGTCGGAGCCGGCTGGACCGGTGCGGGCGCCTCCGGCTTCACCTCCGCCCAGCTCGTCGTCAACGAGGACCACGACGAGATCCGCCGCCTGCTCGGCGTACTGATCCACGCCGTGGACGGCACCAAGAACCTCAGCAACGCCAACGACGAGGAGGTCCGCGCGGCCTTCCGCGCGGTGCGGGAGCCGGCCGCCACGGGCAACGCCTCCGCCCTGAACGGCGTCTGAACCGGCCGTCGTTCCCCCGGGCAAGGCAACCGGCCGCCGTTCCTCCGGGCAAGGCAACCGGCCGCCGTTCCCCCGGGCAAGGCAACCGGCCGTCGTTCCCCCGGACATAGGGAACCGGCCGCTGTTCCCCCCGACACGATCAGAGGAGGCCCCGATGGGGCACGACCCGCACACCAAGGTCAGGTACGAGAGCGTCCAGGAGGTGGCGAACCGCATCCGCGCGGTGTCACGGAACATCTGCCGGGACCTGGAGGAGATGGACGGCGCGCTGAAGGTCGTCACCGACACCTGGGACGGCCAGGCCCACACCGAATACGTGGCGCTCCAGCACAAGTACCGGAACAAGGCCGACCACATGAAGGGCCGGCTGGAAGAGGTCGCCAGGATCATCGAGGCCGGCAAGGACCACTACCGGGCCACGGACCTCAGAGCCTCGCGCCTGTTCACCGAGGCCTACTGAACAACACCCGCCGGGGCCGGACGCACCGAGGGGCACGTTCACCCGAACGTGCCCCTCACGCGTGCCCGGCCGTGACTACTTCAGGTCGAACTCGCCGTCCCTGGCGCCCAGGACGAACGCACGCCACTCGGCCTCCGTGTACCGGAGCACGGTGTCCGGGTCCAGCGAGGACCGCATGGCCACCGCCCCGCCGGGAAGATGAGCGATCTCGACGCGCTCCTCGTCCTGCTCGGTCCCGGGCGCACTCAGCCATTCCACCCCCGAGATGTCGAGTGCGTACAGCTCGTCCTTCTCCGCCTGCGTGCCCATCGTGAGGGTTCCTTTCCGTACATGCCTCTGCACGGCACCGTACAGGCATGGCGGCGGCGGGGGACCCGGTCCGCGAATCCCCCGCGCAGACCCGCGCTGCGTGCGCTCCGGACGCCCGGTGGTCATCGGTCCCGCTCCGGCAGCCAGCCGGTCTGCACGAGCCGGTTGCCGCCGCGCCGGGTGGCGAAGTACCCGCGCCCCGGGGGCATCGGACGCCCGCGCACCGCGCCGATGAGGTCGCCCTCCGCCGGGTCGCCCGACAGCACCACCCCCTGCGCGCCCAGCTCCTTGACGCGCTGCATGAACGGCTCGTACATCGCGCGCGAGGCCCCGGCGGAGTTCCGCGCGACGACGAACCGCACCCCGGCGTCACGGGCGAACGGCAGACAGTCCGTCAGCGGCGCCAGCGGGCCGCCCGTACCCGTCGCGACCAGGTCGTAGTCGTCGACGACCACAAAGATCCGCGGGCCCGTCCACCAACTGCGCTCCCGCAGCTGCCGGGGTGTGACATCGGCAGGTGGCCGGCGGCGCGCGAATACCCCGGCCAGCGCCTCCATATGCGTGCGCAGCGCGTCCGGAGTCGGCGCGTACTCCAGCAGATGGCCCTCCGGCAGTGCGCCCAGCAGCCCCCGCCGGTAGTCCCCGACGACCAGCTTCGCCTCCTCGGGGGAGTGGCGGCGCGCGATCTGCCGGACGAGCAGGCGCAGCAGAGCCGTCTTCCCCGACTCGCTCTCGCCGAAGACCAGGAAGAACGGATCGGTGTCGAAGTCGGCGAACACCGGTTCCAGATCGGTCTCGGCGATCCCGATGGCGACGCCCCGCCGGGGGAACTCGTCCCCCTTCGGCAGCCGCTCGGCGGGCAGTACGGCCGGCAGCAGCCGTACGGCGGGTGCGACCGGACCCGACCAGCCCGCCCGCACCCGCTCGACCAGCGCGCCCGTCCCGTCACCGAGGCCGTCCGCACGGACCGAACCATCCCAACCGGCTGCACGGACCGAACCATCCGGACCGGCTGCACGGACCGAACCATCCGGACCGGCTGCACGGACCGAACCATCCGGACCGTCCGCACGGACCGAACCATCCGGGCTGTCCGAACCATCCGGGCCGTCCGAACCGTTCGCCGGGCCCGCGCACGGCAGCGCGCCCATGAAGTGCAGCCCCTCCGGCACCTGGCCGCGGCCCGGCATCCCGGCGGGCACCTGGGCGGCGACCTTCCGGTCGAACTCGGAGTCCGAGACATCACCGAGCCGCAGTTCGAGCCGCCCGACGAGCTGGTCCTTCAGCGCCGCCCGCACCTCCAGATAGCGGGCGGCCGTGAGGACCACGTGCACTCCGTAGCCCAGCCCGCGCGCGGCGATGTCGGTGACGACCGGCTCCAGCTCGTCGTACTCGGTGCGGAAGCCGCCCCAGCCGTCGATGACCAGGAAGACGTCACCCCAGGGCTCTCCGGGCCGTTCCCCCAGGGCGCGTTCGTGGCGGTACGCGGCCATGGAGCCGATGCCCCGGGCACGGAACAGCTCCTCGCGGCCCCGCAGCACCCCCGCCACCTCGGCGACCGTACGCCGCACCCGCTCGGGGTCCAGGCGCGAGGCGATCTGGCCCACGTGCGGCAGCCCCGTGAGCGACGCCAGCGCGCCACCGCCGAAGTCGAGCCCGTAGAACTGGACCTCGCGCGGTGTGTGGGTGAGCGCGAACGACATGATCAACGTGCGCAGCACCGTCGACTTGCCGGACTGCGGCCCGCCGACCACCAGCATGTGCCCCGCCGCCCCGGAGAAGTCCCGGTACAGCACCTCGCGCCGCTGCTCGAACGGCTTGTCGACGAGCCCGAGCGGGACGGCGAGCGCGCCGGGCCCACCGTCCCCCGAGGCGGTGAATCCGCGTTCCGGGTCCGTCGCGAGATCCGGGAGCAGCCGGTCCAGGGCCGGGGCCCGGTCCAGCGGGGGCAGCCACACCTGGTGTGCGGGCACCCCCTGCCCCTCCAGCCGTCGCACCACCACATCGAGCACGGTGTCGGCGAGGGCGACCTCCCCGGCGGCCGGGGGAGCGGCCGGGGCGACGGGCGCGTCACCCTCCGGCGCAGCCACCGGCACCGGCACCGCCTCCGCCTCCGCCTCCGGCACCGACATCGGCACCGGCAGTGCACCGAACAGGGCCGCCGCCTGACCGACCGGGTCCTGCCCCTCGGCCCCGCCCGAGCCGCCCGCCCGGTACGGCCCCGACACGTACGCCGCCTTGAACCGCGTCATTTCCCGCGTCCCCGCCTTCAGAAACCCCGAACCGGGCACCGGCGGCAGGTCGTACGCGTCCGGCACGCCCAGCGCCGCCCGCGACTCCTCCGCCGAGAACGTCCGCAGCCCGATCCGGTACGAGAGGTAGGTCTCAAGGCCCCGCAGCCTGCCCTCTTCGAGCCGTTGCGAGGCCAGCAGCAGGTGCACCCCCAGCGACCGGCCGATGCGTCCGATGCGGATGAACACGTCGATGAAGTCCGGTTTGGCGGTGAGCAGTTCGGAGAACTCGTCGATGACCAGCACCAGTGAGGCCAGCGGTTCGAGCGCCGCACCCGCCGCCCGCGCCCTCTCGTAGTCGTGGACACCGGCGAAATTGCCCGCCGCCCGCAACAGCTCCTGCCGGCGCTGCAACTCGCCGCGCAGCGCGTCGCCCATCCGGTCGACCAGCGCGAGGTCGTCGGCCAGATTGGTGATGACGGCGGCCACATGC
The DNA here is from genome assembly GCF_004795035.1 of Streptomyces sp. A0958. GTDB lineage: Bacteria > Actinomycetota > Actinomycetes > Streptomycetales > Streptomycetaceae > Streptomyces. The sequence continues at coordinate 13,972 of NZ_SSBK01000043.1, read as the reverse complement.
GGCATCCCCGCCATCCCGGCGAACGTCGCACCGCCCTTGAAGTCCGCGAGCACGAAGTTCAGCGTCTCCGAGGGGTGGGTGACCGCCAGCCCCAGGACCAGCGTCCGCAGCAGCTCCGACTTCCCCGAACCGGTCGCCCCCACACACAGACCGTGCGGCCCCATCCCGTCGAGCGCCGCCTCCTTCAGGTCCAGCACCACCGGGTTGCCGTCCTGACCCACCCCGATGGGCACCCGCAGCCGCTCCGCCACCGGGCGCGGCCGCCAGGTCCGCTCCACATCGACCGCGCCCGCGTCACCCAGGTCCAGCAACTCGGTGAAGTCCAGCTCGGCCAGCAGCGGTTCGTCACCGCCACGCCCGCCGGGCCGCAGCGGGGCCAGCCGCCGGGCCAGCGCCTCCGCCGCCGGCAACGAGAGCCCGTCAGGCACCCCCTCGTACGCCTCGTCCGCGCCCCGCTCCACCCGCAGCAGACCGGGCCGCACCACCACGGACAGGCCGCCGCGCGCCCCCTCCTGCTCACCCGGCACCACCTCGACCAGCGTCACCCCCTGCGTCCCGCCGGCCGCCGCCAGCACCGACCCCGGCACCACCCGGGCCCCGTCCAGGACCACCACCACATGCGGCCGGTCCAGCGACGGCGCACCCTCCGGACCGAAGCGCGGCCGCCCCTCCAACAGCCCGCTCAGGAAAGGTTCCAGGCCCGCCGCGTCGTGCGCGAACAGCCGCCTCGTTCCGGCCCCGTCCACCTCACCCGCCACCTGCACATGCGGCAGCCACTTCACCCACTCCCAGCACCCCACCGCACCCGGCGCCGCCACGACCGCCACCACCAGATCCCGGGGCGAGTGCAGCGTCACCAGCTGGGCCACCAACGCCCGCGCCACCGACCGGGCCGGCTCCGCGAGACCACCCACCCGCACCCGGTACGCCTCCCGCAACGAGACGCACAGCGGAAGGCCCTCCAACCGGCCGTGCACCGCCACGAACCGCCGCACCGCCGCCGCGCACACCGGCTCCGGCTCACCCGCCGCCGCGCTCTCCGGCACCGACAACGGCGTCGAGAGCCCCTGACCGCCGAGCCCCACCCGCACCAGGCCGAAGTCCGCGTCGCCCGCCCGCCGCTCCCACACCCGCCGGCCGTCCGCGACCACCGACCACAGCTGGTCCGGGGCGGGATGCACATGGAGCAGGCCGTCGCGCTGCGCCCGCGCGGTCCGCCGCACCTCGCGCCGGGTCCGCGCCAGATACGCGAGATAGTCGCGCCGGACGTCCGCCGTCCGCCCCTGCGTCCCCCGCCGGTGCCGGACCACCTGGGCCACCACCATCGCCACCGTCGACACCAGCATCAGCACGCCCATGACCCGCATGAACGGCGGCGCCTGCGGCGAGAAGAAGAACACCACCGACGAACCCATGCCCAGCACCGGAAGGACCTGCATCAGCATCCCCTCCCGCTGCCCGCGCGGCAGCACCGGAGGCGGCTCCAACAACACCTCCTTCGTGGGAACTTCCGGCGGCACGTCCCGTGGCGGACGCTTCACGACGATCTGACTCACCGGTGCATCAATCCTTCGGTGCGGACGGGCGGAAGACGGGTACGGCCGCACCGGACACCGGTGCCTCACCTGCCGGCGACCGGCCTTCGAGCGTCCGTGATCCTATGCACTGTCACCCTTCGCCCCTTTCCGGCCGATAGGGTGGCCCGCCCATCGTGCGGACACCGCCGACCAGCGACGAACAGGGGCCCCCGACACGTGAGTCCGACCGCAACGACCGGCTTCTGCCGGGTCACCGTCGTGACGCCCGACAGCCGGATCGACGTCGCCCTGCCCGAGGACATCGCCGCCGCCGACATCTGGCCGGAGATCCTGCGCCTCACCGGCAGACCCCGGACCACCACCGCCCCCACCGGCTACCACCTCGTACGCCTCGACGGCACGGTCCTGGACGGCGACCGCACCCTCGCCGCGCAACGCGTCCTCGACGGCGAACTCCTCACCCTGCGCCCCTTCGCCGCCTCGCTGCCCCCACCCGTCTTCGACGACGTCGCGGACGCCATCGCCTCGGCCGCCGGACGCGACCGCCACCTGTGGAGCGACGAACTGCTGCGCGGCGCCGCCCCGGCGGCCGGCGCGCTGCTCCTCCTCCTGGCGGCCCTCGTGCTGTGGCAGACCGCCCCGGACCGCCACGACATGCACGGCCTGCCCGGCGCCGTCGCCGGCACCGCCGGACTGCTGCTGATCACCGTCGCGGGGGTACGCGCCCGGGTCCACGCGGACCGCGCCACCGCCGCCGCACTCGGCCTCGGCGCCCTGCCCCTCGTCCTCCTCGCCGGCTCCGGCCTCATCGCTCCCGACGCCGGCCGGGGACCGGGAAGGATGCAGTTCCTGCTCGGCTGCGCCGCCGTCCTCGTCGCCTCCGCCGTCCTGACCGCGCTCGCCCCGCGCGGCGACGCCCCCTTCGTCGGCGCGGCCTTCCTCGCCGGCGCGGGCGCCCTGGCGGCGTTCGCCGCGATCCTCACCGAAGCCTCCGCCACCCGCACCGCCGCCGTCTGCGCCCCCGCGGCCCTCGGCCTCATCGCCTTCCTGCCCGGCCTCTCCGCCCGCTTCGCCCGGCTCCCCATCGGACACACCCCGCCGGGCCCCGCCGACCCCCTCGCCGACACGGACCCGGACCCGGACTCCGGACCGCGCCCCGCCCCCGTCGACGCCCGCCTCGTCGCGGACCGGGCCCGGCGCGGCCACGAACTGCTGCTCGGCCTGGCCGGCGGCTGCGCGGGCCTGGTCACGGCGGCCGCCGCCGTACTCGGCTGCTCCGGCACCACCTGGGGGCGGCTCCTGGCCCTCGCCGCAGGACTCGCGCTGCTGCTGCGCGCCCGCCTCTTCCGCTACACCGCCCAGGTCCTCTGCCTGCTGATCGCGGGCACCGGCGCGCTCGCCGCCCCGGTCACCGGCCTCGCCCTGACCCGCCACGGCGCAGGCCCGGCCCCGGACATCCGTACGATCGGACTGTTCGCGGCCCTCGCCGCAGGCGCCGTACTCCTCACCGCCGCCGGGGCGACCGTCCCGCGCAAGGGCCTCTCCCCGTTCTGGGGGAGGTGCCTGGACCTGGCCGAGAGCGCGCTCCTGCTCTCCCTCGTACCGCTCTGCCTCGCGGTTCTCGACCTCTTCGCCCGCGCGAGGGCGCTCACCGGCTGACACCCGTCGGGGCCGGTCCGGGCGGCTGGTAGTCTGGCTGTGGCCGTTTGTGTACGCGTTCCCGGTTCGCTCTGGGAACTGCGCTCATCGGACCCTCGCTCCCGAGTCACCCAAGCTCCCCTGAGAACCAGACCAGGGGCACTCGTGGGCGCATCGAAGACCAAGAGGAGTACCGCGTGCCGCTCGACGCCGCTACGAAGAAGCAGATCATGACCGAGTTCGCGCAGAAGGAGGGCGACACCGGTTCCCCCGAGGTTCAGGTCGCCATGCTTTCGCGCCGGATCTCGGACCTGACCGAGCACCTCAAGACGCACAAGCACGACCACCACTCCCGTCGTGGTCTGCTGATCCTGGTCGGCCAGCGTCGCCGCCTCCTGCAGTACCTGGCCAAGAAGGACATCCAGCGCTTCCGTGCGCTCGTCGACCGCCTCGGCATCCGCCGCGGTGCGGCCGGCGGCGCCAAGTAAGGACGCTGTGCCAGGGAGCGGTTCCCTCACCCAGGGGGCCGCTCCCTTTGCCGTACGTGCGGTACCGGGGGCAACCTCAGTAACCTGGACGTACAACAACAGACGAGGAGAGGCGCCCCACGGCCGCCGCCGGTCCTCGGTAGTGGCCCCCGGGACAACGCCCGGGAGCTTCGATCGAAGACCGGCCCCGCACACACGGTGCGCTTCTCCGCTCCGTCCAGCGCCACACGGGCGCCAGGACGAAAGACGACGAGTATGGAGAATTCACTAGTGGAGAACGAGACCCACTACGCCGAGGCCGTTATCGACAACGGAACCTTCGGCACCCGCACCATCCGCTTCGAGACGGGCCGCCTGGCCAAGCAGGCCGCCGGCTCCGCCGTCGCGTACCTGGACGACGACACCATGGTGCTGTCGGCCACCACCGCTTCCAAGCGGCCCAAGGACAACCTCGACTTCTTCCCCCTTACGGTGGACGTCGAGGAGCGGCAGTACGCCGCAGGCAAGATCCCCGGCTCCTTCTTCCGCCGGGAGGGCCGCCCCTCCGAGGACGCGATCCTCACCTGCCGCCTGATCGACCGCCCGCTGCGCCCTTCCTTCGCCAAGGGCCTGCGCAACGAGATCCAGATCGTCGAGACGATCATGGCGCTCAACCCCGACCACCTGTACGACGTGGTCGCGATCAACGCCGCCTCCGCCTCCACGATCCTGGCGGGCCTGCCCTTCTCCGGCCCGATCGGCGCCACCCGCGTCGCCCTGATCAAGGGCCAGTGGGTCGCCTTCCCGACGCACACCGAGCTTGAGGACGCCGTCTTCGACATGGTCGTCGCCGGCCGCGTCCTGGAGGACGGCGACGTCGCCATCATGATGGTCGAGGCCGAGGCCACCGAGAAGACCATCCAGCTCGTCAAGGACGGCGCCGAGGCCCCGACCGAAGAGGTCGTCGCCGCCGGTCTGGAAGCCGCGAAGCCCTTCATCAAGGTGCTCTGCAAGGCCCAGGCCGACCTCGCCGCCAAGGCCGCCAAGCCCACCGGCGAGTTCCCGGTCTTCCTCGACTACCAGGACGACGTCCTGGAGGCGCTCACCAAGGCCGTCAGCACCCAGCTCGCCAAGGCGCTCACCATCGCCGGCAAGCAGGAGCGCGAGGCGGAGCTCGACCGCATCAAGGAGATCGCGGGCGAGAAGCTCCTCCCGGCCTTCGAGGGCCGCGAGAAGGAGATCTCCGGTGCCTACCGCGCGCTGACCAAGAAGCTGGTCCGCGAGCGCGTCATCAAGGACAAGGTCCGCATCGACGGCCGCGGCGTCACGGACATCCGTACGCTCGCCGCCGAGGTCGAGGCCATTCCGCGCGTGCACGGCTCGGCCCTGTTCGAGCGTGGCGAGACCCAGATCCTGGGCGTCACCACCCTCAACATGCTGCGCATGGAGCAGCAGCTGGACACCCTCTCCCCGGTGACCCGCAAGCGCTACATGCACAACTACAACTTCCCGCCGTACTCCGTCGGTGAGACCGGCCGCGTGGGCTCGCCCAAGCGCCGCGAGATCGGCCACGGTGCGCTCGCCGAGCGCGCCATCGTGCCGGTCCTGCCCTCGCGCGAGGAGTTCCCCTACGCGATCCGCCAGGTCTCCGAGGCGCTGGGCTCCAACGGCTCGACGTCCATGGGCTCGGTCTGCGCCTCCACCATGTCCCTGCTGAACGCCGGTGTGCCCCTCAAGGCCGCCGTCGCCGGCATCGCCATGGGCCTGATCTCCCAGGAGATCGACGGCAAGACCCACTACGTCGCCCTCACCGACATCCTCGGTGCCGAGGACGCGTTCGGTGACATGGACTTCAAGGTCGCCGGTACGAAGCAGTTCGTGACCGCGCTCCAGCTCGACACCAAGCTCGACGGCATCCCCGCCTCGGTCCTGGCCGCCGCGCTGAAGCAGGCCCGTGACGCCCGCCTCCACATCCTCGACGTGATGAACGAGGCCATCGACGTCCCGGACGAGATGTCCCCGAACGCCCCGCGGATCATCACCGTCAAGATCCCGGTGGACAAGATCGGTGAGGTCATCGGCCCCAAGGGCAAGATGATCAACCAGATCCAGGAGGACACCGGCGCCGACATCACGATCGAGGACGACGGCACCATCTATATCGGTGCCCAGCAGGGCTCGCAGGCCGAGGCCGCCCGCGCCACGATCAACGCGATCGCCAACCCGACCATGCCGGAGGTCGGCGAGCGCTACCTGGGTACGGTCGTCAAGACCACCACCTTCGGTGCGTTCGTGTCGCTCATGCCGGGCAAGGACGGCCTGCTGCACATCTCGCAGATCCGCAAGCTCGCCGGTGGCAAGCGCGTGGAGAACGTCGAGGACGTGCTCGGCGTCGGTGCCAAGGTCCAGGTCGAGATCGCCGAGATCGACTCCCGCGGCAAGCTTTCCCTCATCCCCGTCGTCGAGGGTGCTGAGTCCGATGGCGGCTCCGTCACGGGGTCCGAGAAGAAGGACGACGCCGACAAGTGACGTCCCGTAGTTCCGCGACGACGGCCCGCCCCTCCTCGGAGGGGCGGGCCGTCGCCCGTACCCAAACGCTTCTCAAGGGCAGCAACGGCATCGGTACCGTCCGCCGCACGGTCCTCCCCGGCGGCCTCCGCGTCGTCACCGAGACCCTGCCCTCCGTACGCTCCGCCACCTTCGGCATCTGGGCCAACGTCGGATCACGCGACGAGACCCCCGCCCTGAACGGCGCGACGCACTACCTCGAACACCTCCTCTTCAAGGGCACCGCCAAGCGCAGCGCCCTCGACATCTCCTCCGCCATCGACGCGGTCGGCGGCGAGATGAACGCCTTCACGGCGAAGGAGTACACCTGCTACTACGCGCGGGTCCTCGACACGGACCTGCCGCTGGCCATCGACGTCGTCTGCGACATGCTGACCGGCTCGCTGATCGCCCCCGAGGACGTCGACGCCGAACGCGGCGTGATCCTCGAAGAGATCGCGATGACGGAGGACGACCCGGGCGACTGCGTGCACGACCTGTTCGCGCACACGATGCTCGGCGACACCCCGCTCGGCCGCCCCGTCCTCGGCACGGTCGACACGATCAACGCCCTGAACCGCGGCCAGATCGCCCGCTTCTACAAGAAGCACTACGACCCCACCCGCCTGGTCGTGGCCGCCGCCGGCAACGTCGACCACGCCACCGTCGTACGCCAGGTCCGCCGGGCCTTCGAACGGGCCGGCGCCCTCACCCGTACCGACGCCGTCCCCACCGCGCCCCGCGAGGGCTCCCGCGCCCTGCGCACCGCCGGCCGGGTCGAGGTGCTGGGCCGCAAGACCGAGCAGGCGCACCTGGTCCTCGGCATGCCGGGACTGGCCCGCACCGACGAGCGCCGCTGGGCCCTCGGCGTCCTCAACACCGCCCTCGGCGGCGGCATGAGCTCCCGCCTCTTCCAGGAGGTACGGGAGAAGCGCGGCCTCGCCTACAGCGTCTACTCGTACACCTCGGGCTTCGCGGACTGCGGCCTCTTCGGCGTGTACGCGGGCTGCCGGCCCAGCCAGGTCCACGACGTCCTCAAGATCTGCCGCGACGAGCTCGACCGGGTCGCGTCGGACGGACTGAGCGACGAGGAGATCGGCCGCGCCATCGGCCAGCTCTCCGGCTCCACCGTCCTCGGCCTGGAGGACACCGGCGCGCTGATGAACCGCATCGGCAAGAGCGAGCTGTGCTGGGGCGAACAGATGTCGGTCGACGACATGCTGGCCCGTATCGGCGAGGTGACACCGGACGACGTCCGCTCGGTGGCGGGCGAGATCCTCGGACACCGCCCCTCGCTGTCCGTCATCGGACCGCTCAAGGACAAGCAGGCCGGCCGCCTCCACGAAGCGGTCGCCTAAATCCTCCAGTAAGGAAGCAGAGCAATGAGCAAGCTGCGCGTGGCCGTTCTCGGTGCCAACGGCCGTATCGGCTCCGAGGCGGTACGAGCCGTCGAGGCCGCCGACGACCTGGAGCTGGTGGCCGCACTCGGCCGGGGCGACAAGCTGGAGACCCTCACGGAGGCCGGCGCCCAGGTCGCCGTCGAGCTCACCAACCCCGCGTCGGTGATGGAGAACCTCGACTTCTGCGTCCGGCACGGCATCCACGCGGTGGTCGGTACCACCGGCTGGACCGACGAACGGCTCGCGCAGCTGAACACCTGGCTCTCGGCCTCCCCCGAGACCGGTGTGCTCATCGCACCGAACTTCTCCATCGGTGCGGTCCTCACCATGAAGTTCGCCCAGCAGGCGGCCCGCTACTTCGAGTCCGTCGAGGTCATCGAGCTGCACCACCCCAACAAGGCCGACGCCCCCTCGGGCACCGCCGCCCGCACCGCCCAGCTCATCGCCGACGCCCGCCGCGAAGCGGGCTGCGCCCCCCAGCCGGATGCCACCAGCACGGCACTGGACGGGGCGCGTGGCGCGGACGTCGACGGCATCCCGGTCCACTCGGTCCGCCTGCGCGGCCTGCTGGCCCACCAGGAGGTGCTGCTCGGTGGCGAGGGGGAGACCCTCACCATCCGGCACGACTCCCTGCACCACAGCAGCTTCATGCCGGGCATCCTGCTCGGCGCGCGCCGCGTGGTGACCACTCCCGGCCTCACGTTCGGCCTGGAACACTTCCTCGACCTGAACTGACTGGCCCCGCCATGCGCGCAAAGATCACTTACGTCGTCACCGCCGCCGTCCTCGTCTTCTACTTCGTCCTGGTCGGCAGCCGTGGCGTCCTGCTCATCGAGCACGGCACCCTCATCACGGTGACCTTCGGGATCGCCGTGCTGGTCCTGCCGGCGATCGGCGTCTGGTTCCTGTGGAAGAACACCCAGTTCGTCCGCAGGGCCAACGCGCTGGCCGCCGAGCTGGACGCCGAGGGCGGTCTGCCGGTCGACGAGCTGCTGCGTACGCCCAGCGGCCGGATCGACCGGGACTCCGCCGACGCGGTGTTCGCACGCCGCCGCGAGGAGACCGAGGACGCCCCCGACGACTGGCGCTGCTGGTTCCGCCTGGCCGTCGCCTACCAGGACGCCCGCGACACCCCCCGGGCCCGCAAGGCCATGCAACGAGCAATCGCCCTGCACGCGGCCACGCCCAAGCCCAGTCCGTCGGGCGAACAGTCCAGCCCGCCGGGCGAACAATCCAGCCCGTCCGGCGTTTGAGGGCACAAAAAGAGCCGTCCGGCGATTGAGGACACTCCCCATTCGCCGGACGGCCACGTACGACCTACCGCTACTGCTGCCGGTACTCGTCCCCCCACGCCTCAATCGTGTCGGCGGCCCGATCAAACGCCTCCCCCCGCGCAAGGAAATCCGCGTTGGAGTCGGTGAGCAGCGGCGGCATCGCGTCCCCGCCCTTGCGGACGACGATCAGCGCCTGGCCCTGCACCGTACGGGGGAACCCGAGCCACTTCACCGGCTGCTGCACCGTACGCACGGCGGTGGCCCCGCTCCACGGCACGGTCGTCGTCCGGAAGAAGCCCACGCGGCGCACGCCGTGCCGGCTCACCCAGGCGCCGATACGCAGCATGCGCAGCGCGCACAGGATGATCGCGAGGGCGAGCGCGAGGCACGCACCCGCCCCCGGCAGTGCGCCGGCGAACGCGGTGATCATCCCCGCGAACAGGATGAACGAGGCGAGCAGCAGCAGACCGGCCGCGGCGGCGACCCGCCACGGACCGGGACGGTACGGCCGCCGCCAGCTGTCGTGGTCGTCGAACGGCAGCGCGACGTCCTCAGCGCTCGCGTCAAACGCGCGGTCGGCCGTCAGGAAGGGCAGGGGCACGACTGATCCTCACTCACAAGCACGCTCGATTGCTGTGCCCGGTGAGGCTACCGAGGAGGTGCCCGGACGGACCACCCCAGGGGGTCCGTCCGGGTCAGCGCGCGTGCGCGGCCTCGGTCTGCTGACTGTGCGCGGGCGACTGCTCGGGGGCCAGTGCGGGCAGTCCGAGCAGCAGCGCTCCGGCAAGCCCGCCGACGACGGCGAGACCGACCAGGACGCGTCCCGCACGTTCGGAGACGGTGCTTCGGGGGCGGGGAGGCGGGGCGACGTTGCTGCGGAATCGGTCGGCCTCGGCAACGAACGAGAACGGGACGGATTCACGCCGGCGGAACATGAGGTGGCTCTCCTTGAACTCTCTTTCGAGTGGTGCTAATGAGTCAGACGTACGACGGGCCCGATCGGTGCCCCGAATCGCCGGTTCACCCGAAGAAATCCGAAGATTCCCGGGCAGGTGGTGCCGTCCTCGCGGCGATCGGGTGGCCCGTAGAGTGGACGCCGCCCGAGCGAGACCATTGGAAGGACCCCGTCGGTGACCGACACCCCCGAGCCCACAAAGGCCCACTTCCGCAGCGATGTCACCGTTGACCTGGTGAAATCCGCCGCGGGTGACGCCGACGTACTGTTCGCAGCCCGTGTGTCCACGGCCGGCGAGCAGTCCCTGGAGGAGGTCACCAAGGACCCCGAGCGTTCGAAGGGGCTCATCAACTACCTGATGAGGGATCGGCACGGAAGCCCGTTCGAGCACAACTCGATGACCTTCTTCATCAGCGCCCCGATCTTCGTGTTCCGCGAGTTCATGCGGCACCGCGTCGGCTGGTCGTACAACGAGGAATCGGGCCGCTACAGGGAGCTGGAGCCGGTCTTCTACGTCCCGGGGGAGTCCCGCAAGCTGATCCAGCAGGGGCGCCCCGGCAAGTACGAGTTCGTCGAGGGCACCCCGGAGCAGCACGCGCTCACCGGCCGCGCCATGGAGGAGTCCTACCGGCGGTCCTACGACGCGTACCAGGAGATGCTGGCCGCGGGGGTGGCCCGTGAGGTGGCCCGCGCGGTGCTCCCGGTCGGCCTCTTCTCCACGATGTACGCCACCTGCAACGCCCGCTCGCTGATGCACTTCCTCGGCCTGCGTACGCAGCACGAGATGGCGAAGGTGCCGTCGTTCCCGCAACGGGAGATCGAGATGGTCGGCGAACAGATGGAGGCGCACTGGGCGCGGCTCATGCCGCTCACCCATGCAGCCTTCAACAAAAATGGACGCGTCGCCCCATAGGGCGGTGTCCGTATTGCGGCGTTTCGTGAAGTTCATCTAGGCTGATCAAACGGACCCGGCACTGCTTGAACCCCCGAGCAGGCAGTGCCGGGCTCCTCTTGCTTGTCCCCCCGAGGGGGCACCGTGCGCCGAGCAACGAGTAGCGTGTTACCCATGGCTCCGATCTCCACTCCGCAGACCCCCTTCGGGCGGGTCCTCACCGCTATGGTCACGCCGTTCACGGCGGACGGTGCTCTCGACATCGAAGGCGCGCAGCGGCTCGCCACCCACCTGGTGGACGCAGGCAACGACGGCCTGATCATCAACGGCACCACCGGCGAGTCCCCGACCACCAGCGACGCGGAGAAAGACCAGCTCGTAAGGGCTGTCCTCGAAGCGGTGGGGGACCGGGCGCACATCGTCGCCGGCATCGGGACCAACGACACCCGCCACAGCATCGAACTGGCCCGCACCGCCGAGCGCAGCGGCGCCCACGGCCTCCTCGCCGTGACGCCGTACTACAACAAGCCGCCGCAGGAGGGCCTGCTGCGGCACTTCACCGCCATCGCGGACGCCACCGGCCTGCCGGTGATGCTGTACGACATTCCCGGCCGCAGCGGTGTGCCGATCGACACGGAGACGCTCGTGCGGCTGGCCGAGCACCCGCGTATCGTCGCGAACAAGGACGCCAAGGGGGACCTCGGCCGCGCGAGCTGGGCCATCGCCCGGTCGGGCCTCGCCTGGTACTCCGGCGACGACATGCTGAACCTTCCGCTCCTGTCGGTCGGCGCGGTCGGCCTCGTCTCCGTCGTCGGCCATGTCGTCACCCCCGAGCTGCGGGCTCTCATCGAGGCGCACCTCGGCGGAGACGTGCAGAAGGCCACCGAGATCCACCAGAAGCTGCTGCCGGTCTTCACCGGCATGTTCCGCACCCAGGGCGTGATCACCACCAAGGCCGCACTGACGCTCCAGGGCCTCCCGGCGGGCCCGCTGCGCCTGCCCCTGGTGGAGCTCACCGCTCAGGAAACGGCACAGCTCAAGATCGACCTCGCCGCCGGCGGGGTACAGCTCTGACAACGGACTTCACAACTGCATACGCGGCACAACTGCATACGCGGGGAAAACCGCGCCACAGCACGACCCAAGACAACAGCAAGTGCACGAATGACATGCGCGCCACGTGCCCAAGCGGTACGTGGCGCGCGTGGTAAGGAGAGTCTTTTGAGTCATCCGCATCCTGAACTCGGCACCCCGCCGAAGCTCGCGAAGGGCGCCCTCCGGGTCACCCCGCTCGGCGGCCTCGGCGAGATCGGCCGCAACATGACGGTCTTCGAGTACGGCGGCCGCCTGCTCATCGTCGACTGCGGCGTCCTCTTCCCCGAGGAGGAGCAGCCCGGGATCGACCTGATCCTCCCGGACTTCACGACCATCCGGGACCGCCTCGACGACGTCGAGGGCATCGTCCTCACGCACGGTCACGAGGACCACATCGGTGGTGTCCCGTACCTGCTGCGCCTGAAGCCGGACATCCCGCTCATCGGCTCCAAGCTGACCCTCGCGCTCATCGAGGCCAAGCTCCAGGAGCACCGCATCCGTCCGTACACCCTTGAGGTGGTGGAGGGGCAGCGCGAGCGCATCGGCGTCTTCGACTGCGAGTTCGTCGCGGTCAACCACTCGATCCCGGACGCCCTCGCGGTCGCCATCCGGACGCCCGCGGGCATGGCCGTCGCCACCGGTGACTTCAAGATGGACCAGCTCCCGCTGGACGGCCGCCTCACCGACCTGCACGCCTTCGCCCGGCTGAGCGAGGAGGGCATCGACCTGCTGCTCTCCGACTCCACGAACGCGGAGGTCCCGGGCTTCGTCCCGCCCGAGCGGGACATCCAGAACGTCCTGCGCAACGTCTTCGCCAACGCGCAGAAGCGCATCATCGTGGCGAGCTTCGCCAGCCACGTGCACCGCATCCAGCAGATCCTCGACACGGCTCACGAATACGGCCGCAGGGTCGCCTTCGTCGGGCGCTCGATGGTGCGCAACATGGGCATCGCCCGTGATCTGGGGTACCTGAAGGTCCCCGCGGGACTCGTGGTGGACGTCAAGACGCTGGACGACCTGCCGGACGACGAGGTCGTACTCGTCTGCACCGGTTCGCAGGGCGAGCCGATGGCGGCCCTGTCCCGGATGGCCAACCGCGACCACCAGATCCGCATCGTCCAGGGCGACACGGTCATCCTGGCGTCGTCACTGATCCCGGGGAACGAGAACGCGGTCTACCGCGTGATCAACGGCCTCACCCGCTGGGGCGCCAACGTCGTCCACAAGGGCAACGCCAAGGTCCACGTCTCGGGCCACGCCTCGGCCGGCGAGCTCCTGTACTTCTACAACATCTGCCGGCCGAAGAACCTGATGCCGGTCCACGGCGAGTGGCGCCACCTGCGGGCCAACGCCGAACTCGGCGCGCTCACGGGCGTGCCCAAGGACCACATCGTCATCGCCGAGGACGGCGTGGTGGTCGACCTCGTCGACGGCAAGGCCAAGATCGTCGGCAAGGTCCAGGCCGGGTACGTGTACGTCGACGGACTCTCGGTCGGTGACGTCACCGAGACCTCCCTCAAGGACCGCCGCATCCTCGGCGACGAGGGCATCATCTCGGTGTTCCTGGTGGTCGACAGCACCTCGGGCAAGATCGTGGGCGGCCCCCACCTCCAGGCCCGCGGCTCCGGCATCGACGACGGGGCGTTCACCGCGGTCGTGCCGAAGATCGAAGAGGCGCTCAACAAGTCGGCCCAGGACGGCGTGATGGAGCCCCACCAGCTCCAGCAGCTGATCCGCCGCACGGTGGGCAAGTGGGTCTCCGACACCTACCGCCGGCGCCCGATGATCCTCCCCGTCGTCGTCGAGGTCTGACCCTCCGACAGGCGCGAACTCCGGAGCGGAGCCCCCGATTTGCATCGGGGCGCTCCGCTCCAGTACGTTTACGGCTCCGCCTCACCGGGAAGCAGTGCGCGCACTCGTGCGCCACGACGCTCCCCCAGGGGGGCGGGAATTCCGACTCAGAACTTCTGATAAAGTCGGAGCCGCCGGAAAGGGAAACGCGAAAGCGAAGAACTGGAAAGCGAAAAAGCAGGGCCCGTTTCGACCGGGAATCGGACACGAAAGAGTCTGATAGAGTCGGAAACGCAAGACCGAAGGGAAGCGCCCGGAGGAAAGCCCGCAGGGGTGAGTACAAAGGAAGCGTCCGTTCCTTGAGAACTCAACAGC
>NZ_SSBK01000042.1 GCF_004795035.1 Streptomyces sp. A0958 | reverse complement strand
TCCCCCGGCCCCTTCGGCTGCAAAGACATCGACACCCACCCCATACGACAACGCCGGCTCCCAAGACCACAACCAGATCTTGGGAGCCGACGTCACGCACAGGCCCGAATTAACCAACAGCGTCCGATTGTCTCCGGGCCCCCTCACGTGTGAGGTTCAGGACCAGGCGGCGACCAGGTAGCCCACCCCGTAGGGCGCGTCGTCGTACAGCAGCCGGCCGGCCAGACCGGCCCCCTCGGCCGCCCCCGCGAGCACCTGCCAGGGCGCGCGGCCCGCGGCCTTGAGTTCGTACGCCAGTGCTTCGTCGAGCGCGGCGAGCGCGGCCGGGTCGGCGGCGCCCAGGGCGCGTGCGGCCGCCGCGTCGAACTCGGCGGCACGTTCGTCCAGGTAGCCGGGGGCCTTCACGGTGCGGCAGGCGCTGCCGTCGCCCATCACCAGCAGCGCGACCCGGTCCGCCCGGCGGGCCAGCTCCCGCCCGGTCTCCGTGCAGCGCGCGGTCTCCAGCGGCTCACCCACGCCCAGCCCCTCGACGGGGGCGTCCGCCCATCCGGTGCGGGCCAGCAGCCAGGCGCCCACCGCGAGCGACGGCGGCAGCGGGCGGCCGGCCGGTGTGCCCCGGTCCCGGCCGAGCCGTACGTCCAGGTCGACGCCGAACTCGCGGAAGCCGCCGGTGGCCCCCTCCGGGTGGGTGCCGCACCCGGTCCGCTCCGCCGGGCCGATCACGACCAGGAGGTCGGGCCGGGAGGCCGCGAGCACGCCCAGGGCGTCGGTGCACGCGGTTCTGGCGGCATCGAGCTCGGGCGCCGCGCCGGCGGCGACATCGGGGACGAGCAGCGGCGGGCAGGGACAGACAGCGGCGGCGACAAGCATGATCGGCAGCGTACTGCGGACCCTCTCCCGGCCACACACACCGGTGTACGGACCCCGCGCCCGTCCCGGTCCGTCCGTCAGTCGCAGCCGCAGCCCGGGGCTGCCGTCGCGGGCAGGGGTGCCGGGGCGCCGATGCCGGGCAGGCCCAGCATGACGCCGGCGGGCTGGGCGGCCGGGGCCGCGTTGCGCTTCTCCCAGGCGTCGCCCGACCGGGTCCTGCGCACGGCGACGGGGACGCCCTCGGCGAGCAGGTGGTGCGGGGCGGCGTAGCTGATCTCGACGGTCACCACGTCGCCGGGGCGCACGTCCTGGTCCGGCTTGGTGAAGTGGACGAGGCGGTTGTCGGGGGCGCGGCCGGACAGCCGGTGGGTGGCGCCGTCCTTGCGGCCCTCGCCCTCGGCGACCATGACCTCCAGGGTGCGGCCGACCTGCTTCTTGTTCTCCGACCAGGAGATCTCCTCCTGGAGGGCGGACAGGCGCATGTACCGCTCCTGGACGACCTCCTTGGGGATCTGCCCGTCCATGTCGGCGGCGGGCGTCCCGGGGCGCTTGGAGTACTGGAAGGTGAAGGCGTTCGCGAAGCGCGCCTCGCGGACCGCGTGCATGGTCTGCTCGAAGTCCTCCTCGGTCTCGCCGGGGAAGCCGACGATGATGTCGGTGGAGATCGCGGCGTCGGGCATCGCGGCGCGCACCTTCTCGATGATGCCGAGGAAGCGTTCCTGCCGGTAGGAGCGGCGCATCGCCTTGAGGACCTTGTCCGAACCGGACTGCATCGGCATGTGCAGCTGTGGCATCACGTTCGGCGTCTCGGCCATGGCGGCGATGACGTCGTCGGTGAAGTCGCGCGGGTGCGGCGAGGTGAAGCGGACGCGCTCCAGGCCCTCGATCTTCCCGCAGGCGCGCAGCAGCTTGGAGAAGGCCTCGCGGTCGCCGATGTCGGAGCCGTACGCGTTGACGTTCTGGCCGAGCAGGGTGATCTCGGAGACGCCCTCGGCGACCAGGGCCTCGATCTCGGCGAGGATGTCGCCGGTGCGGCGGTCCTTCTCCTTCCCGCGCAGGGCCGGGACGATGCAGAAGGTGCAGGTGTTGTTGCAGCCCACGGAGATGGAGACCCACGCGGCGTACGCGGACTCGCGGCGGGTGGGGAGCGTCGAGGGGAATGCCTCCAGGGATTCGGCGATCTCGATCTGCGCCTCTTCCTGGACCCGGGCGCGCTCCAGCAGCACGGGCAGCTTGCCGATGTTGTGCGTACCGAAGACGACGTCGACCCAGGGCGCCCGCTGGACGATGGTGTCGCGGTCCTTCTGGGCGAGGCAGCCGCCGACCGCGATCTGCATCCCGGGGCGCTTGGTCTTCATCGGGGCGAGCCGGCCGAGGTTGCCGTAGAGCTTGTTGTCGGCGTTCTCGCGTACCGCGCAGGTGTTGAAGACGACGACGTCGGCGTCGCCGTCGGCGCCCTCGGGCGCGCGGACGTAACCGGCGTCCTCCAGGAGCCCCGACAAGCGCTCGGAGTCGTGGACGTTCATCTGGCACCCGTAGGTGCGCACCTCATAGCTTTTTCTGACGTCCACTGCTTCGCTCCGGTTGCCGCTGCTCATGCGACAAGGGTAGGCGCTGCCCGGACCCCCTCTGCCTCGGGCGGGGTCCGGGGCCGTGCACCGGCCGGGCGATCCGACGGCGCCCCTGGCCAGGGCCGGGAATCACCTGGCAGGATCGCCGCCATGCTCCCGGCCCTGTCCCGAATCGGCCGGCGTCGCTCCCTGCGGGCGGGCGCCGTCCTCGTCGTCGTGCTCGGGCTGCTGCTCTGGTGGCTGCTCCCCCTCAGGGACCCGGCGCCGACCGGCACGCTGTCGTTCAGCACCGGGGTGCGCAGCGGCGTCTACCAGCGTTACGGGGAGCGGCTGAAGGGGGCCCTCGCCAAGGATCTGCCCCAGGTGTCGATACAGCTCCAGACGAGCGAGGGTTCGCAGCAGAACATCTCCCGGGTCGCGACGGGGAAGGCCGACTTCACCATCGCCACCACCGACGCCGTCGCCACCTATCTGCGCGCCCGCAAGCCCGGCTACGAGCGGCTGCGCGGCTGTGTGCGGCTGTACGACGACTACATACAGCTGGTCGTGGAGCGCGGTTCGGACATCCGGAGCGTGGCGGATCTGCGGGGCAGGACGGTCGCGGTGGGGCAGCCGGGGTCGGGGGTGAAGCTGGTCGCCGACCGTTTGATGACGGCCGCGGGGCTGGACCCCGTCGAGGACGTGACGGCGGTGCCCGCGGGCATCGACACGATGCCGAAGCTGCTGGAGGAGGGGAAGCTCGACGCGTTCTTCTGGTCCGGCGGGCTGCCCACGACGGCGGTGGCCGACCTGTCGGACCGGTTCCCGATCCGGCTGATCCCGCTGGAGGAACCGCTCATCAAGCAGCTCCAGGCGGCGGGCGGCTCCACCCGCTACTACCGTTCGGCCGTGATGCCCGCCGACGCCTACCACAACGCGCAGCAGGGGCAGGCCGTCCCCACGGTGGCGGTCGCCAACGTGCTGGTCACCACGGACCGCACCGACGCGGCGATGACGGAGGCGTTCACCCGGACCGTGATCGACAGCCGCGACCGCATCGGGCGCGAGGTGCACGCGGCGCAGCTGGTGGACCTGCGGACGGCCATCTACACCGACCCGCTCCCGCTTCACGAAGGGGCCAAGCGCTACTACCGCTCGGTCAAGCCGTAGAGGGTTCCGACCGTGCGGGCGTGGCGTCAGCCGTTCGGGGCGTGGCGCGGCACCGAGACCGTGACGCTCAGCCCCTTCGGCTCCTTGCGCGCGAACGAGAGGGAGCCGCCGCCCGCCGCCAGGAGCGCCTGGGAGATGGAGAGACCGAGGCCCGATCCCTGGATGTTCTGGTGCTGGGAGCTGCGCCAGAAACGGTCGCCGACCCGCTCCAGCTCCTGCTCGGTGAGGCCGGGGCCGCTGTCGGCGACGACGACCGTGACGTACCGGCTGCCGGAGGCGACCGTGACGCGGACCTCCTCGTCGGCGGGTGTGAACTTGAGGGCGTTGTCGATGATGGCGTCGAGGGCGCTGGACAGGGCGATGGGGTCGGCCCACGCCGTGACGGCGGGCGGCCCGTCGGCCCGGAGCCGTACCCCCTTCTCCTCGGCCACCGGCCGCCAGGACGCGACCCGTTCGGCCGTGAGCGCGCCGATGTCCGTGAGCTGGAGGTCGGTCTCGGCGTGCTCGGCCAGCGCCAGGTCGAGCAGGTCGTCCAGGACCTGCCCGAGGCGCCGGCCCTCGGTGCGCACGGAGGCGATCTCCTCGTTGCCCTCGGGGAGTTCGAGGGCGAGGAGCTCGATGCGCAGCAGCAGCGCGGCCAGCGGGTTGCGCAACTGGTGGGAGGCGTCGGCGACGAAGGCGCGCTGCTGCTCCAGCACGTCCTCGACGTTGTCGGCCATCTCGTTGAACGAACGGGCCAGCCGCCTGAGTTCCGGGGGCCCGCCGGAAGCCGCGACCCGGGACCGCATCCGGCCGCTGGCGATGTCGTGGGCGGCCGCGTCCAGCGTCTTGACCGGCAGCAGCACCCAGCCGGTGAGGCGGATCGCGGCGCCGACGGCCACCAGCATCGCGACCGCCTCGCCCGCCGCGATCAGCAGCCAGCCGCGGATCGTGTCGGCGCGCATCTGGCCGGTGGGCGAGTCGATGACGACGACCGCGATCACGTCGCCGTCCCGTACGACGGGCGAGGCGACGATCACACGGCCGTCCTGCCAGGGCCAGACCTGCGGCGGGTCGTGGCTGCGGCGGCCGAGCAGCGCCTCGCTGAACGCGGCGCGCCCCTCGCCCTCGACCGGGAGCCGCCAGGTGTCCGGGGCCTTCGCCATGGCGGAGTCGTCGCGGTAGAAGACGCCGGCCCGGATGCCGTACACCGAGTCGTACGTCTCCAGCTCGGTCTGGAGCGTGCGGCGCCGTTCGTCGTAGCCGCTGGTGCGCTCGGTGATGAACTGGGCGAGCGCGGCGAAGCGTGCCGTGTCGTCGATGCGGTCGATAACGACGCGCTGCTGCTCGGCCGCGGCCACGCTGACGGCCAGCGGGAAGCCGAGCGCGAGCAGGACACTCGCCATCAGGATGATGAGCAGCGGGAGCAGCCGGGTACGCACCGGGGACGCACGCCTCTACGCGGACGGCGAGACGAGGCGGTAGCCGACCCCGCGCACCGTCTCGATCAGTGCGGGCAGCCGCAGTTTGGAACGCAGCGAGGCGACGTGCACCTCCAACGTGCGTCCCGTTCCCTCCCAGCTGGTGCGCCACACCTCGCTGATGATCTGTTCGCGGCGAAAGACCACACCGGGCCGCTGGGCGAGCAGGGCGAGCAGATCGAACTCCTTGCGGGTGAGCTGTACTTCGCTCCCGTCGACGCTGACCCTGCGGGTCGGCAGCTCGATGTGCACGTGTCCCAGGCGCAGTGCGGCGACGGGTGTGGGCGCGGTGTCCTCGTTGCTCGCCTTGCGCCGGCTGACGGCGTGGATACGGGCCAGCAGCTCGCCGGTGTCGTACGGCTTGGTCACGTAGTCGTCGGCGCCGAGGTTGAGGCCGTGGATGCGGGAGCGTACGTCGGCCCGGGCGGTCACCATGATCACCGGTACGGCACTGCGCTTGCGGATCTTGCCGCACACCTCGTAGCCGTCCTGGTCGGGCAGCCCGAGGTCGAGGAGTACGACGCCGAAGGGTTCCGTGTCGGCGGGCAGGAGCGCCTGCAGGGCCTCGTCGCCGCTGCGGGCGTGGACCACCTGGAAGCCGTGCCGGGCGAGGATCGCGGACAGGGCGGCGGCGACGTGGTTGTCGTCCTCGACGAGCAGCAGTCTCATGGCCCCCCTCTGATGTGTGGCGTCTGGCCCGTGGTCTGTTCGTACGGTCGTGTACGCCCCCGGTTACTTCCCCGTGGCGGGGCGTTTTACGTAGGGGTGTACCAGGGCATCCACGCCGATGACGGGTGGGCCAGTCAAGTGCCTGTCCGATGTATCCGGGTTTCCGTTATGCACCCGGTACGGCCGGCGCGACCGGCGTGACGTCCCCTTCACGCGGAGTGTCCGGTTGCCGCCGGATCGTTATGCTCAATTTCCGCTCAGATGTAATGACGTTCGTAGCACTGCGTCACTAGGGTCCTTCCCAACCGAGGAGGACGGAGCAAGAAGCCGATGAGCGGAGTTTCAGTGACCAAGGGCGCCGAGGACGCTGCACCCGCGCCCGGCGGCGAACTGGTTGTGCTGAGCAACGTCAACAAGCACTTCGGCGCGCTGCATGTGCTCCAGGACATCGACCTGACGATCGCCCGCGGCGAGGTCGTGGTCGTCATCGGGCCTTCCGGGTCCGGTAAGTCCACGCTGTGCCGCACGATCAACCGCTTGGAGACGATCGACTCGGGCGCGATCTCGATCGACGGGAAGCCTCTGCCCGAGGAGGGCAAGGAGCTGGCGCGGCTGCGCGCCGATGTCGGCATGGTCTTCCAGTCGTTCAATCTCTTCGCCCACAAGACGGTCCTCGAGAACGTGATGCTGGGCCAGCTCAAGGTCCGCAAGACGGACAAGAAGGCGGCCGAGGACAAGGCGCGTTCACTGCTCGACCGGGTGGGCGTCGGAACCCAGGCCGACAAGTACCCCTCGCAGCTCTCCGGCGGCCAGCAGCAGCGTGTGGCGATCGCCCGGGCCCTGGCGATGGACCCGAAGGTCATGCTCTTCGACGAGCCGACCTCGGCGCTCGACCCGGAGATGATCAACGAGGTGCTGGAGGTCATGCAGCAGCTCGCCCGCGAGGGCATGACGATGGTCGTCGTCACCCACGAGATGGGCTTCGCCCGCTCCGCGGCCAACCGCGTCGTCTTCATGGCGGACGGAAAGATCGTCGAAGAGGCCACGCCCGACCAGTTCTTCAGCAACCCGCGCAGTGACCGGGCCAAGGACTTCCTGTCGAAGATCCTTCACCACTGATGGAGCCTTCAGCGCCGGCTTCCGTATCTGCTGATCACTCACATCGCGTCAACTCTAGGGAATTTCACCATGCAGCTTCGTAAGGTCACCGCCGCCTCGGCCGCCGTGCTCGCCCTCGCCCTGACCGCCACCGCCTGTGGTTCCGACGACAAGGACGACTCGTCCGGTTCGGGCGGCAGCAAGAAGATCACGATCGGCATCAAGATCGACCAGCCGGGTCTGGGTCTGAAGACCCCGGACGGCAAGTTCACCGGCTTCGACGTCGACGTCGCCACGTACGTCGCCAAGGAACTCGGCTACGACGCCAAGGACATCGAGTTCAAGGAGACCAAGAGCGCCGACCGCGAGACGGCGATCTCGCGCGGTGACGTGAAGTTCATCGCCGCCTCCTACTCGATCAACGACGAGCGTCTGAAGAAGGTCGACTTCGCCGGTCCGTACCTTCTCGCCCACCAGGACATCCTGATCCGCGCGGACGACAACTCGATCAAGTCGCCCGAGGACCTGAACAACAAGAAGCTCTGCTCGGTCGCCGGCTCGACCTCGGCTCAGAACATCCACGACACGCTGGCGCCGAAGGCGCAGCTCCAGGAGTACGGCGGCTACTCCGAGTGCCTGACCGGCCTGGAGAACAAGGTCGTCGACGCGCTGACCACCGACGACGACATCCTGGCCGGCTACGCCGCGCAGGACGCCAACAAGGGCAAGTTCAAGCTGGCCGGCTTCAAGATGACCAACGAGAACTACGGCATCGGCCTGAAGAAGGGCGACGCCGACCTCAAGAAGAAGATCAACGACGCGCTGACCAAGATGGTCTCGGACGGTTCGTGGGACAAGGCCGTGGAGGCCAACTTCGGCCCCGCGAACTACAAGAACGAGCCCGCCCCGAAGATCGGCGACGTCGTCAAGTGAAGCAGGGCTGACCGGGCGCGCCGCCGCTGAACGGCGGCGCGCCGCGCCCTCCTACACGCGGAAGCACGGGAGATCGTGTTCGACTTTCTTGATGGTTACGACCTGCTGGGGGCCTTCTGGGTGACGGTGAAGCTCACCGTCTACTCCGCCCTCGGCTCCCTCATATGGGGAACGCTGCTGGCCGGCATGAAGGTCAGCCCGGTCCCTCTGATGCGCGGTTTCGCGACCGGCTATGTGAACGTGATCCGGAACATTCCGCTGACCGTGATCATTATGTTCGCCTCGCTGGGCCTGTACTCGACACTCAACATCGCCCTCGGCGGCACCGATATCAAGGGCATCAACTTCCGGCTCGCGGTGCTCTCCTTCATCCTCTACACCGCGGCGTTCGTGTGCGAGGCCCTGCGCTCCGGCATCAACACGGTTCCGGTCGGCCAGGCCGAGGCGGCGCGGGCGCTCGGGCTCAGCTTCACTCAGGTCCTGCGGCTGATCATCCTCCCGCAGGCGTTCCGTTCGGTGGTCAACCCGCTGTCCAACGTGCTCATCGCACTGACGAAGAACACCACCGTCGCCTCCGCGATCGGGGTGGCGGAAGCCTCGTACCTGATGAAGGGCATGATCGAGAACGAGGCGCAGCTGCTGCTGATCTCGGGCATCTTCGCCCTCGGTTTCGTCATCCTGACCCTTCCGACCGGTCTCATCCTCGGCTGGGTGGCCAAGAAGGTGGCGGTGAAGCGATGAGTTCCGTCCTCTACGACGCCCAGGGGCCCCGCGCCAAGCGGCGCAACATCCTCTACACGGTCCTCTTCGTGCTGGCCGCCGCGGCGGTGCTGTGGTGGGTCTACGACGGCCTCGCCGAGAAGCACCAGCTCGACTGGATCAAGTGGAAGCCGTTCTTCACCAGCGCCCAGCCCTGGGAGACCTTCATCTGGCCCGGCTTCCAGAACACGATCAAGGCGGCGTTCTTCGCTCTGATCATCGCTCTGCCGCTGGGCGCGTTGTTCGGTATCGGCCGGCTCTCGGACCACCGGTGGGTCCGGGTTCCGGGTGGGGTGGTCGTGGAGTTCTTCCGCGCCATTCCCGTGCTGCTCCTGATGGTCATCGCGAACCAGGCGTACTCGGAGTACACCGAGCTCGACCCGGACACCCGTCTGCTGTACGCCGTGGTGACCGGCCTGGTGCTCTACAACGCCTCGGTGCTCGCCGAGATCGTTCGGGCGGGCATCCTGACGCTTCCGCGCGGCCAGACGGACGCGGCCAAGGCGATCGGTATGCGCAAGGGCCAGACGATGGTCTTCGTGCTGCTGCCGCAGGCCGTCACCGCCATGCTGCCCGCGATCGTCAGCCAGCTCGTGGTGATCGTGAAGGACACCGCCCTCGGTGGCGCGGTGCTCAGCTTCCCCGAACTGCTGGCGGCCGTGCGGCCGATGTCCGCGAACTACGGCTCCAACACCATCGCGTGTTTCACCATCGTCGCGGTGATCTACCTCGCTCTGAACTACGCCCTCACCTCGTTCGCGAGCTGGCTGGAGCGGCGGCTCCGGCGCGGGAAGAAGAGCACGGGCGCGGTGCTCGGCACCGGCCCGGGGGGCGATCTGGAGGCGATCGATGCGCCGGCGCTCAACACGGATGACGGGCGCGCCGTCTGACAGCTCGTCGTAGGACGCCCGCGAGGGGCGGCGGCGCACCTGCCACCGCCCCTCGCCGCGTTCCGGCGTCGCTTGACGCAAGCACCGGCAGTAGGTTGCATACGTTCTGTGATCGCGCACCGAGCCCCCTATGCCGCCGCATCCCCTTCGACGCCCGCGCACCTCCTGTTCCGTTTCACCGGACTCCTGACGGGGGACGCGCCGTGGACCCGGTGATCATCGTGGGTGCCGGGCCGGTCGGCCTGGCGCTCTCGCTCGCCCTCGCCGGGCAGGGCGTGCCGTGCGTGCTCCTCGACGAGGACCCCGCCAAGGACGAGACCCGCCCCGCCCGCACGGTCGTGCTGCGCGAGGACACCGCCGCCTTTCTGGAGCGGCTCGGCTGCAAGACGCTGCACGACGAGGGGCTGCGCTGGTCCGGCTGGCGGTCCCTGCGGCGCAAGCAGCTGGTACGCGAGCTGCCGCTCGGTGAGCCCGTGCCCGGCGGCGACGCGCCGGCCGCGCCCGTCCATGTGCCGCAGCACGCGCTGGTGCGGGGGCTGCGTGACGCGGTGTCCGCGCAGGAGCTGGTGCAGAGCGCCAAGCTCGGCCGGATCGACACGCTGGAGCAGGACCCGGCCGGGGTCACCGTGCACACCAGGGAGCCGGGTTCGACCTGGTGGCGCGGGAGTTACCTGGTGGGCTGCGACGGTGCCCGCTCCACCGTACGCAAACTCCTCGACATCCGGTTTCCCGGCCGTACGGCGGTGGAACGGCACGCCGTGGCGGCGCTGCGCACCGAGCTGCCCTGGCCCGGCGAGGCCGTACTGCACCGGTCGCCGCCGTGGCGGACCGGTGGCGCCGAGGTCACCGCGCGGCCACTGCCGGACGACGTCTGGCGGCTGGACTGGCTGCTGCCCGCGCGCGGCGAACTGGTCACGCCGGACGCCCTCGTCACACGGGTCCGGGACACCCTGGCGGGCTGGTGCGGCGAGACTCCCCCGTACGAGCTGCTGGACACCGGGGTCTACACGCTCCACCACCGGCTGGCCCGCCGGTGGCGGGTGAAGCGGGCGTTCCTGGCCGGGGACGCCGCCCATCTGCTGGGCGCCCTGGGCACGCAGGGGCTCGACGAGGGCCTGCGGGACGCCGAGAACCTGGCCTGGAAACTGGCCCTGGCCTGGCACCACGGCGCGTCCGACGTGCTCCTCGACAGCTACCAGGCCGAACGCCGGGCCGCCGTCGCCTCGCGACTGCGCGCCGCCGACCAGTCCCTGCCGATACTGCGGGGCGGCGGAGGGCTGCGGACCCTGGTCCCGGGGAGCGCACGGGGGCACGACTCGCTGCTCGCGGACGGACATCTGGGCTGTGGCCCCCTCGGTGCGCCCCCTTCCTACTCCCTGTCCCCCCTTGCGCCCCCGCGCGCCGAGGCGCACGCGTCTGTCGGTACGCCCCCCGGTGCGCCGGTGGCCGATGTACGGGTCACCGCGCCCGACGGCACCCCGGTGCGGCTGCGGGAGCGGCTGGGGCAGGGGCATCTGCTGGTGGTGCTCGTGGCGCCGGGAACCGGGGTGTGGGACCGGCGGCATTGGATGCGCGCCGGAGTGATGCCCCGGCTGGTGGAGGCCGTGTCGGCCTTGCCGGTGAAGGCCGAGCTGCTGGTGACCGAGAGCTATCCGGGGGCCTCCGCGCACACGGTCCTGCTGGTCAGGCCGGACGGCCATCTCGTGGAGTCGTTCGGCGGGGTACGGCCTGCGGAGCTCTTCGCGGCGGCGGACGCGGCGCGCGGCGGCGCGGCCCGGACCTCGGTTCGCTCCGACCGCACCGCAGACGTCAATTGACGCTCGCAGGCGCACATGGTCTACTCCCGGGCATGACCGACACCGATGTGCGCCTGTGGCGGAGGGTCCATATGGACCTGCTCCGCTATGCGGGCTGCGTGTGTCACCCGTCCTGCTGAATCCCGCTTCTCCTGCCTTCGCCGCGTGTGCTGTGCCGTGCGGCGGGGTATCCGCGCGAACCACAGGACGGCTCCCCGTGTCTGCTTCTCCCTCTCCGCTTTCCGTGCCCGTACCCCCGTCCGCTCCGGCCCCGACCGCGGCGGAACTGCTCGACTTCGTCCGCCGCACCGCCGAGGACACCGCACTCGTCGCCTCCCTTCCCCTCGACCCCGAGGGCCGGACCTGGATCAGGCTCGACGGTCCCGGTGGCAGCGAGGCGTGGCTGATCGGCTGGCCGCCGGGCACCGGCACCGGATGGCACGACCACGCCGACTCGATCGGCGCCTTCCTCACCGCGGCCGGCACCCTCAGGGAGCACTCCCTCGCCGCCCGGCTGCCCACCGACGGCTGGAAGACCCTGGAACTGGCCGAGGACATCGACCGCACCCGGGAGCTGACAGCGGGCCGGGGCAGGGCCTTCGGCCGGCACCACGTCCACGAGGTGCTGAACGAGTCCGTCTCGGAGCACGCCGTCTCCGTCCACGCGTACTACCCGCCCCTGCCGCAGATCCGTCGCTACAGCCGCGCCGGCGCCGTGCTCCGCCTGGAGCAGACCGAGCGCCCGGAGGACTGGCAGTGAGCCACGCACCGCACGAGGGCGACAGCGGCCCGGCCGGAATCGACGAGCTGCTGGAGCGGGTCAGGGCCGGTTACGTACAGCTCGGCCCGCGGGAGGCGTGGGCGGCGGCCTCCGAGGGGGCCCTGCTCGTGGACATCCGTTACGCGGAACTCCGCGAGCGTGACGGGCTGATCCCGGGGGCGCTGGTCGTCGAACGCAACGAGCTGGAATGGCGGCTGGACCCGCGGGGAAGCCATCGCGCCCCGGAGGCCGTGAGCCACGGCCTGCGGGTGGTGGTGATCTGCAACGAGGGCTACGCGTCGAGCCTCGCCGTCGAGTCCCTGCACCGGCTCGGGCTGTACCGGGCGACGGACCTGGCGGGCGGCTTCCAGGCCTGGCGGGCGGCGGGACTGCCGGTCGAGGAGTGAGGGGGGCGCTTATCGACCGGGGATGGGGCGGTTATCGACCGCTCCCACCGGCTGGGGCGGCCGACAACCGCCCCGGCCGTCCCCCGTCACCGGCTGGTGGCGACCTCCACCGGGCGGGCTCGCAGGGCCAGCCGGCCGGACAGGGCGGTGGCGGCCAGGGCGAGCAGGGCGGCGGCGCCCACCACGGTCCCGTAGACCAGCGGGAGGAGGCCGGGCGCCGCGCTGCCGGTCATCCCGATGCTGAAGGCGGTCAGGACGGCGAGCGCGATGCCGGTGCCGAGTGCGGTGGCGACGATCAGGACCGACAGGGTCTCGGTACGGAGCATCCGCAACACCTGACGGCGTGTGGCGCCGGCCAGCCGGAGCAGCGCGAACTCCCTGAACCGCTCGGACACCGACATGGCGAGCGTGTTGACGACGGCGATGGCGGTGAAGGCGAGGACCAGTCCCATGGCCAGGAGGTTGACCTCGGCGTTCTGCTGCTCGCGGTCCGCCTGGAGCCGGTCCGCGACGGCCGGAGCGACGACCGTGACGCCGGGGTACTCGCTCACCGCGGCGGACAGTGCACGACCGGACGCCTCTCCGGCCACCAGGACCGTCGTGGCCAGGGGGTTGTCCATGTGCTGGACGACCAGGTCGTGCGGCAGGGTCAGGTCACCGAAGCCGAGTCCGCTGCGGTAGACGGCGGCGACGGTGAGGGTGGCGGGGGTGCCGTCGCCGAGGTGCAGTGCGAGTTCGCTGCCCGGGTGCAGCCCGAGGCGGTCGGCGGCCAGTTCGCTGATCGCGGCGGACCGCTCGTTCGCGGCGAACGCGGCGAGGGAGCCGCTCGTCACGCCCGGGTCCCAGGTGCGGGTGAGACCCGCCCCGGTGACGCCCTGCGCGGTGTACTTCTCCAGCCCGACCCGCACGGTGGTGCGGACCACCTCAGTGGCGGCGGTGACACCGGGCGTCGCGCGGACGGCCTCGGTGGCCGCCGCCGGAACCCCTGGCCCTTGAGCGCCGAGCACCCAGGTGGCCCGGGTGCCCTCCCTGGCCTGGGTGCGGGCGGCGTCGCTGATGGTGGGCTGGAGGAAGAGAACCGTGCAGGTCATACCGATGAGCAGGGTGAGCGGCGTGACGACGGAGGCCATCCGGGTGGCCTTCCCGCGGATGTTGGCGGTAGCCAGGGTGCTCATGGGGCCCGTCCGACGGAGCACACCCGCCGTCAGGAAGGCTGCGGCACGGACGAGGAGCGGGCCGAGCAGCGAGACCGCCGTGGCCAGCACCACAACGGCGAGGAAGGTGACCGGGGTCGAGGCGGCCTCGGTGCGCAGCACGCTCAGCACGCCGACCAGTGCACCGCCGCCCGCGAGCAGGAGCAGTCCGGCGAGCATGCGCCCCCTCGCCGGGCGGCCGCGCTCGACCGCGGACTCGGCCATGGCCTCGGCCGGGCGCAGTCCCGCTATGCGCCGGCCCGAGATCCGGGCGGCGGCCCAGGCGCCCAGGAGCGTGACGGCGACGGCGGCGCAGGCGGGCAGGAGACCGGCCGTCCGCTCCAGGGTCGGCGGGACCACACCCATGCCGGTGAACCGGCTGTGCAGCCATCCGGCGAGCGGCAGTCCGGCAAGGGCGCCGAGGACACCGGCGAAGGCCCCGACGACCAGGGCCTCGCGGCCCAGCAGCCGGCGGACCTGCCGCGAGGTGGCAGCGATGGTACGGAGCAGGGCCAGCTCGCGGTGGCGCTGCTGGACGGAGAGCGCGAACGTCCCGACGACGACGAGCACCGCGACCAGCAGTGAGGTGCCGCCCATGGCCCCGCCCATCGAGACCAGCTTGACCCGGGCGCCCGCGGCGTCGAGGAATTCGACCGGCCCGCGCCCGTCACCGGTCGCCACTTGCGCGGTGGTGCCCTTGAGGGCGGCGGTGACCCGCTGCTTCAGCCGGCCGATGTCCGTGCCGGGCGTGGGCAGCACGCCGAGCGCGGTGACCCGACCCGTGCGGTCGGCGAGGCGTTCGGCCTCGGCGGGGGAGAAGAACAACGAGGTCTGCTGCCGGAGTCCGCCCTGCCCCTGGGGCGCGGCGATGCCGCTGACGCGGTACGTGTGAGGGGCCCGGGTCGACTGCACGGTGATGTGGTCCCCGGTCGCGAGGCCCGCCCGGTCGGCGAGGGCACGGTCGATCACCACGTCGTCGGCGGAGGCGGGGGGCTTGCCCGCGGTCAGAGCGAAGGGGGTGAGCGGGGCGGACGTCCAGGCGTGTCCGTAGGAGGGGACCTCGCCGTCTCCCCCGCGACCGGGAAGGCCGAGCGGCTGGGCCAGGAAGGTCAGTTCGGGGACGACGGTACGCACACCCGGCAGGGTGCGTATCCGGTCGGCGGTGGCGGCAGGGAGCCAGGCCCGTTCGGCGACCGGCTTCGCCTTGTGCTTGACCTTCGTCTTGCCGTTGCCCTTGTGCTTGACGGTCGTGCGGTGGACGTTCTGGTCGGCGGAGACGAGCAGCGGGGTGGCCGCGTACCGCTCGGTGGCGATCCGTCCGCGCAGGCCGGTCTCCAGCAGGGTGCCGCAGGCGGTGACCAGGGCGGCGGCGCACATGAGGGCGAGGAAGGCTCCGAGGAATCCGGCCTTGCGGTGCCTGATCGTCCGCAGGGCATAGCGCAGCATCATGAGGCGTCCGTCTCCGGTCGGTCGGTGCGGGCGGGGTGCGCGTCGGGGCCGGAGGCTTCCCTGTCCGGGCCCGGGTCCGGGTCCAGGCCCGGGTCCGGGAAGGCGAGCAGGCGGGTGTGGACCGTGCGCGCGTCCGGCGGGGTGTCGGCTTCGGTGCGCTTGTAGCGGTTCATGAGGGCGATGTACTCCTCGAAGAACGAGCGGAGTTCGGGCGGGGTGAGGCGCAGGGCTCCACGCGAGTACGCGAAGGCATCGGCCCACTCGTCCGCGCCTGCCCCGCTCGCATCCGCGTCCACCGCCTGCCCGTCCGCCGCCTGCTCCGCCGCTTTCGCGCTCTCGCGCTGGAGCCGCTCGAAGAGGGCGAGGTCGGCGGCGTACGCATGGCGGTTCAGCTCGTCCATGACGAGCCGCAGCTCGGGCGTCCTGCGTGACGGTGGCGGGAACCGGCGGTCGCCCGGGACGGCCCGCCACCACCTGGCCCGGCGCCCGGCGGGCTCCTGCGGATCGGTGTCGGCCACGAAGCCGTAGCGGGCCAGTTCGCGCAGGTGATAGCTGGTCGCGCCGGTGTTCAGACCGAGAGCACGGGCGAGGATCGCGGACGTCGCGGGGCCGTGCAGCGTGAGGTGCTGAAGGATCTGCTGGCGTCGTGGCTGGGCGAGCGCCTTGAGGGCGGCCAGCTCCGTGATCTCGGTACCACCGGGCTTCTCTGGCATGCGTCACACACTGCTCTGTGCACAGGCATCTGTGCACTGGAGCACTCCGGCGTCTTCGTACGGGGGTTGTCCCCCGTACGAACCGTATGGACCGTGCGGGCGTACAGCCCGTACGGGCAGTGCGGGCCCCTGCGAGGGGCGCTTCCCTGACCGGAATGCGCCGCGACACACCCGTATGGCGTCGCTCCGGTGGAGCGATCCGGTCACCGGACGGACATTCGCCTCAACGGCGAGCACCGCCGGACCGCCAGGACGGCGGACCGCTACGACGGGGAGCACGCACCGATGCCCACCACCGCCCTCACCCCCGACGGACTCGACGCCCAGGCCGCACGTCTCCACGACACGGAGGCCTGGCAGCAGATCGTCACGGGCTGGGACCTCACCGCCCCCGACCCCGTCGATGCTCCCGCCCCCGGCTCCCCTTGCCCCGTCTCCCCCACCGACCCGCGGCCGGAGGCGCCGAGGCCCCCTGCCGACTGGCGCGCCCTGCTGTCCGTACCGGTGGACCAGCTGATCACCGACACGGTCCGTGCCCTGCCCCCCGCCGCACCCCGCGAACGTCCGCTTCCCGGCCGGATCGGTGCGATGCTGCCCGACCGGCTCCACACGTGGCGGCGCATCGGACAGCCCGAGGTGCGGCCGTCCGTCCACCTCGCCCACGCCCGGCAGATCCTCACCGAGTGGGGCTGGCAGAACACCCCCTACCGGCTCCGCAACGCCCGGGGCGCACGCTGCGTCTGCGGTGCCATGCTCACCGCCCACCGCCTGGGCTACGGCTCGGCGGACACGGTCGACCGGGCCGGTGCCTGGCTGATCGCCGAGCTGCGCTCCCAGGGCTGGACCGGGCTGATCGGCCCGTGGAACCGCTACCCGGGGCGCACCGCCGCCGACGCCCTCGCCCTGATCGACGCCGCCATCGGCCGCGCAACCCGCGCCGGCCAGTGACAGCTGCCCCGTGACGGCTGCCCCGACAGCCCGTCCGTGGCAGGCGGCCAGTGACCGTGCGCCTCGACGGCTTCCCCGTGACAGTGACAGCCGGACGATGACAGCCGGTCCGTGCCGGCTGCCCCCGTGACAGCCGGTCGTTCCCCCTTGGCCAACCGGCTCAGCGGTGAGCCGGTCAGTGGACGGCGGTCCGGGTCAGAACGGCTCGTCCAGCCCCTCCGTGTCCTCCCCCTCTTCCTCCAGCGCCCGGCGCACCACGCGCAGGGCCATCCCCTCGCCGTACCCCTTGCGGGCGAGCATGCCCGCGAGGCGGCGCAGTCGTTTGTCGCGGTCCAGTCCCCGGGTGGACCGGAGCTTGCGGGCGACCAGCTCTCGAGCGGTCTCCTCCTCCTGTTCGGAGTCGAGCTGCCCGACGGCTTCGTCGATCACCGTGGCGTCCACGCCCTTGGTCCGCAGCTCACGGACGAGCGCGCGGCGGGCGAGACCGCGGCCGTGGTGCCGGGACTCCACCCAGGCACCGGCGAACGCGGCGTCGTCGATCAGGCCGACGTCCTCGAAGCGGGACAGCACTTCCTCGGCCGCCTCGTCCGGGATCTCCCGCTTGCGCAGGGCGTCCGCAAGCTGCTTACGGGTGCGCGGTGTGCCGGTGAGCAGTCGCAGGCAGATGTTGCGTGCCTGCTCGACGGGGTCGCGCGGTTCCCCCTTCTCGGCCCTCGACGAGGAGGGGGAACCGCTGTCACTGGACCGGGAGCGGGAACGGCGCCCCGCCCCCTCACCGAATCCGGAGCCCGCGCCGGGGTCGGCGGCGCTGTCCGGCCACTGCGTACGACGCGTCACGGTCTAGCTCTTGGCCGCGGCCGCCTTGGCCGGCTTGGTCTTGCCGGCCGGAGCGGCCACCGGCTTCGCAGTCGCGTCGGCCGGAGCCGCCGCGCCTGCCGCGTCCGCACCGGGCTCGGCGGAGGCCTCCTCGGGCTGGACCCCGACGCCCAGCTTCACCAGGATCTTCTTCTCGATCTCGTTGGCGAGGTCGGGGTTGTCCTTGAGGAAGTTGCGGGCGTTCTCCTTGCCCTGGCCGAGCTGATCGCCCTCGTACGTGTACCAGGCGCCGGCCTTGCGGACGAAGCCGTGCTCCACGCCCATGTCGATCAGGCCGCCCTCGCGGCTGATGCCCTGGCCGTAGAGGATGTCGAACTCGGCCTGCTTGAAGGGCGGCGCGACCTTGTTCTTCACGACCTTGACGCGGGTGCGGTTGCCGACCGCGTCGGTGCCGTCCTTGAGCGTCTCGATCCGGCGGATGTCGAGGCGCACCGAGGCGTAGAACTTGAGCGCGCGGCCACCGGTGGTGGTCTCCGGCGAGCCGAACATCACACCGATCTTCTCGCGGAGCTGGTTGATGAAGATCGCGGTGGTCTTGGACTGGTTGAGCGCGCTGGTGATCTTCCGGAGCGCCTGGCTCATCAGGCGGGCCTGGAGACCCACGTGCGAGTCGCCCATCTCACCCTCGATCTCCGCGCGCGGCACGAGGGCCGCGACGGAGTCGATGACGATCAGGTCGAGAGCGCCCGAGCGGACCAGCATGTCGACGATCTCAAGGGCCTGCTCACCGTTGTCCGGCTGGGACAGGATGAGGTTGTCAATGTCGACGCCGAGCTTCTTCGCGTACTCGGGGTCGAGGGCGTGCTCCGCGTCGATGAAGGCCACCGAGCCGCCGAGCTTCTGCGCGTTCGCCACGGCGTGCAGCGTCAGCGTCGTCTTACCGGAGGACTCCGGTCCGTACACCTCCACCACGCGGCCGCGCGGCAGACCGCCGACGCCGAGCGCGACGTCGAGCGCGGTGGACCCGGTGGGGATCACCTCGATGGGCTCGTTCGGCCGCTCGCCGAGGCGCATCACCGCGCCCTTGCCGAATTGCCGTTCAATCTGTGCGAGTGCGGCGTCCAACGCCTTCTCGCGGTCGGTTCCTGCCATGGGTTCCACCCGATTTGCTTGAGTCGATCGCTTCACGTCAAAGACGCTAACCCCTGCCACTGACAATGGGCCTCGACGTCCTCCCGGCCTGTGGACAACTCCACGGTCGGGCCCGGGGGGAAAACCCGGCCGGAATCCCATGAGAATGGATGTTCGATTTCAGTGTCAAGCGCACCACGCCGCCTGGCCCCGGCCCTCAGGCGCCAGGCCCGGTACGCCCCTCCGGCTCCTGCGGGTCCTCCGGCCGCCGGCCCTCCGGCTCCGGGTCCCCGCTGCTCGCGGGGGCGGTGACCAGCCGCCGCAGGCGCGTCCAGAGGGGTTCTCCCCGTACCCCGGGGCGGCCGCCGTGAACGCGCGGATCGTCCGTGACGTCGTACCGCTTCACGTAGGCACCCAGGAATGCCTGGAGCGTGGCCACGGCCGGGATGGCGATCAGCGCGCCGACGGCGCCCATCAGCGCCGTACCGGCGATGACCGAGCCGAACGCCACCGCGGGGTGGATGTCGACCGTCTTGGCGGTCAGCTTCGGCTGCAGCACATAGTTCTCGAACTGCTGGTACACCACGACGAACCCGAGGACCCAGACCGCGTACCAGGGATCGACGGTGAACGCGATCAGCATCGGCAGGGCGCCCGCGAGATAGGTGCCGATCGTGGGGATGAACTGGGAGACGAGTCCGACCCAGA
The DNA here is from genome assembly GCF_004795035.1 of Streptomyces sp. A0958. Classification (GTDB taxonomy): domain Bacteria; phylum Actinomycetota; class Actinomycetes; order Streptomycetales; family Streptomycetaceae; genus Streptomyces. Next base: position 28,766 of record NZ_SSBK01000042.1, on the reverse strand, counting down.
TCGCGAGCGCCGGTGCGTACGGCACTCCGAGGACCATCAGCGGGATGTAGTGCGCGACTGCCGAGATGAGCGCCATCAGACCGCGCGAGTAGAGATAGCCGCCGGTCTTGCCGACCGCGATCTCCCAGGCCCGCAGCACCTCGGCCTGGCGGGCGGGCGGCAGTACGGAGCACAGCGCGCGGCGCAGCCTGGGGCCGTCGGCCGCGAAGTAGAAGGAGAACAGGAAGATCGTCAGCAGCCGGAAGAGGCCCCCGAGGACCGTGGTGGACACGTCGAGCACGCCGGTCGCGCTGTTCTGGACGTACTTCTGCAGCCAGTCGGAGTGCAGCAGGCTGTCCTGGACCTGGACCCGTGAGAGCTCCGTGTGGAAGGTCTGGTTGACCCAGTTGATCACCGAGTCGAGGTACTTCGGGAAGTCCGCCACCATGTCGACGATCTGGCCCGCGAGCATCGATCCGAGCAGGAAGACGAATCCGGCACCGGCGATCAGCACGACGAGGAAGACCAGGAAGGTGGCGAAGCCCCGGCGCATGCCGCCGGCCGACATCCGGCTCACCGCGGGCTCGACGGCGAGCGCCAGGAAGAAGGAGATCAGCACATTGATCAACAGGCCGATGAGCTGGTCGAACGCCCAGCTGCCGAGCCGGAAGCAGGCGTAGAGCGCCAGCGCGAGCACCATGGCGCGCGGCAGCCAGGCGGGCATGCGGGCCGGTCCGGAGCCGGGCGGCACGACCGGTGGCGCGGCCGGCGGAACGGGCGGCGTGTGGGGAGGTTGGGTCTGAGCGGTCTCGTCTGTCGGTGCCACGGTGCCAGTCTCGCCTACGCGTACGACAACCCGTCGCGCACCCCGGACGCCCGGCCCCTCGCCGCACCGGGGCTCACGGGCGTCAGCGCTTGTCCGCGGGGATGTCCACCGCCGCGCAGACAGCGCGCCAGACGTCCTTGGCCTCCCAGCCCGCGGCCAGCGCCTGCCGCACCGTGCGTCCGCCGAGCTCGGCCATCACGTGGTCGCGTGCGAAGGAGTCCGCGTAGGCCGCGCCGAAGTGGTCCGCCATCCGTTCCCAGAAAATCGTCAACCGCATGACCTCAGTATCCCGCTCCAGAGGGTGCGGGAGGCCGCCCGGCCCTGCGAGGGCGCCCGACGCCCTACGGTCGGTCCATGGCTGGAACTGGAACAAGTCCCCTCGACCGCGCCGAGCAGTTCGTCTGGCTCACGGCCCGTGTCCTCGAACAGCGGCGGTTCGCCCATCAATTCTTAGCGGGAGGCGCGGACGCCGTGGAGACGGCACTCGCCGCCTACGCCAATGAGGACGGCGGTTACGGCCACGCGCTCGAACCCGATCTGCGCGGCCCCGTCAGTCAGCCGCTGCACACCGCCCATGCGCTGAGCGTCCTCGACTCCATCGGCCGCTGCGACGGTCCCCGGGTGGAGCGGATCTGCCGGTATCTGACCGAGGTCTCGACGAAGGAGGGGGCCCTGCCCGCCCTGCTTCCCTCGCAGCGCGGCTATCCGGCGGCCCCCTTCATCCCGATCGTCGACGACCCGCCGGCCGAGCTGCTGGCCACCGGCCCCGTCGTCGGGCTGCTGCACCGCAACGCGGTGTGGCACGCCTGGCTCTTCCGGGCCACCGACTTCTGCTGGGCGGCCGTCGACGCCCTGGACGTGTCGCATCCGTACGAGATCGAGGCCGCGGTCGCCTTCCTCGACGGGGTGCCGGACCGGGGCCGGGCCGAGGCCGCCGCCGAACGGCTGGGACGGCTGGTGCGCGACCAGCGGCTCGCCGTGCTCGATCCGGAGCGGCGCGCGGAGTACCCGGTGGCGGCCGGCTACGCGCCGGGCGAGCAGCACTTCCCCTACGACTACGCCCGTACACCCGAATCGCTGGCCCGCCGCTGGTTCACCGACGCCGAGATGGACCGCTCGCTGGACCATCTCGCGGCCGCGCAGGAAGCGGACGGCGGCTGGCCGGTGACCTGGCGGCAATGGGCCCCGGGAACGGCGCTGGAGGGGCGGCCCCTGGTGACCCTCAGGGCGTTGCAGACCCTGCGGGCACACGGACGCGGCCTGGACTGAGGGGCCGGGCGCGCCCCGCAGGGCGCGTGGGTAAGGGGCACGGTCCATGGGGCGTGCCCCTTACACCGTGGCCCCTGCACCACTCCCTCTCACATCCCTCGCCCAGGGCTAACCCAGCGCGCGCACTCCGGCGGTGACGGCGACGGCCCCGCCCACGACAACCAGGAAGGGGGCGCGCAGGACGAGGGCGAGCGCCGCCGCCGCGAGCCCCGCGCCCCTGGCGTCCAGCGTCAGGTGCTGTCCGTCGCCGAAGGTCTGCTGGGCGGTGAGGGCCGCCAGCAGGGCCACCGGCAGCAGCGCGGCGAGCCGCTGGACGAGGGGGCGCTCCAGAGCGCCCGCGGGTACCAGGAGGCCGAGCAGTTTGGCGAGGTAGCAGCCGACAGCGGTCAGCGCGATGGCGATCCAGACGTTCATCGGTCCTCCTCCGCGCGGGTCGGGCCCGCGTCCTTCGCTTCGGCCGTTCCCGCCCCGGTACCGCCGCCCTTGGCGCGCCCCATCAGGAACAGGACAACGGGCGCGGCGAGGGCGGACAGCAGAACCGGCACCCCCGCCGGCAGCACCGGCAGCAGGCCGAGGGCGAGCAGAACGGCGAGAGCCGCGGTGACCCGCTCGGTCGTGGACTTCAGCATCGGGGCGAGCAGGGCGAGGAACACGGCGGGGCTGGCCGCGTCCAGCCCCCAGGCGTCCGTGTCGCCGAGCGCCTCGGCCCCCAGAGCGCCCAGCAGTGTGGTCAGGTTCCACAGCACGTAGAGGGTGAGCCCGGTGACGGTGAAGCCGATACGCGCCGCCCGCCGGGTGGGCTGGGCCAGCGTCACGGCGGTCGTCTCGTCGATGACCCACTGGGCGGCGAGCGGGCGCAGGGCACGCGGCAGGGCGAGGAGCTGTGACAGCCGCAGACCGTAGAAGGCGTTGCGTACGCCGAGGAAGAAGGCGCCGGCGGCCGCGGTGTACGGGTTGCCGCCCGCGGCGAGCGCGCCGACCAGGGCGAACTGGGAGGCGCCGGTGAAGACGAGCAGGCTGAGCGCGCACGTCTGGAGCAGGCTCAGGCCCGAGCCCGCCGAGGTGACGCCGAAGGCGAAGCCGGAGAGGCCGACGGCTATGCCGACGCCGAGTGCGTCCCGTACGACGGCCGCGTCGGGTTTGGTCCCGGCGGCGAGCGTGCTGCCGCCGGCCGGGTCGGCGGTGGTGCGAAGGGGTGCTGACTGTTCTGCCACGTCGGGCACGCTACCGGGGCCGTTCGGGACCGGTCTTGTACGTTCTTGCGCGTTCGCGCCGGTAGGCGCCGGGTGGTACACCCACGATCCGGGTGAAGTGACGGTTGAGATGCGGCTGATCGGTGAAGCCCACTTCTGTGGCCGCGAGCGCCGGGGCCGTGCCGGCGTCGAGCATCCGGCGCGCGCGCCGCACCCGGGCGTCGGTGAGCCAGGTGTGCGGGGGCATGCCGTACTGCTTCCTGAACGCGCGCAGCAGGGCGAAGGGACTCGTGCCCAGCTCGGTGGCCAGCGCCTCCAGGGTGGGCGGGTCGGCCATCCGGGACTCCAGCAGGGCCCGGGCACGCGCCGCGTCGCGCGCCCCCGCCGCCCGGGGTGCGGGCGTGGGGAAGGTGCTGCCGTACCGGGTGAGCAGGCGGACGACGGCGACGCGCAGCATGCTGTCGGCGGCCAGTGCGTTGCCCTCCTCCGCCGCCCGGTGGACCTCGCCTATGAGCCGGGCCGCGTGCGGATCGGCCACCCCGGTCTCGGTGAAGCCGACGGTGCCGCGCAGGTTCGTCATATCGGCGGCGATGTCGTTGACGACCCGCGCGGACGGGTAGAGCGTGGCGTACACCCAGCCCTCGGGGACGCCGGCCCGGGCGGTGTGCGGCACCTCCGGGTTGATCATGACGACGGTGCCGGGGCCCGCGTGCAAGGTCCCGGCGGGCGTTCCGATGTCCTCGACACCGTGGCTGACGGTGGCGAAGACGTAGCCCTCGTGGCTGTGGCGCGGGAAGGTGTGGCGGATGTAGCGGGCGCGCAGCAGGTCGAGGTCGGGCAGCTCCGCGTAGCTCCAGTGCCTCGCCCACTCCGCCGGTTGCTGTGCTCCTGCCATGCTCGGATTCTCGCAGCTCGCGGGCGGTCCGACCGCAGGTGCGAGGGGCTGCGCGGCGGTTGCCACGGCCGTTGTCAGTGGCGGGGTGCACGATGGGGGACATGACCGGCTCCGCACTCGATTCCTTCTCCCCCGCGACCCGCAGCTGGTTCACGGGGGCCTTCAGCGCGCCGACCGCCGCGCAGGAAGGCGCCTGGCGGGCGATCGGCGAGGGGTCGGACGTGCTGGTCGTCGCGCCGACCGGCTCGGGCAAGACGCTGGCCGCCTTCCTCGCCGCGCTGGACCGGCTGGCCGCCGTCCCGCCGCCCGCCGAGGCGAAGAAGCGCTGCCGCGTGCTGTACGTGTCGCCCCTCAAGGCGCTCGCGGTCGACGTGGAGCGCAACCTCCGCTCGCCGCTGACCGGCATCCGCCAGGAGTCGGTGCGCCAGGGGCTGCCCGAGCCCGAGGTCCGCGTGGGCATCAGGTCGGGTGACACCCCCGCCGCCGAGCGCCGCTCGATGGCGACCCGCCCCCCGGACATCCTGATCACCACCCCCGAATCGCTCTTCCTGATGCTGACGTCCTCGGCCCGGGAAGCACTGGCCGGCATCGAGACGGTGATCCTGGACGAGGTGCACGCGGTGGCGGGCACCAAGCGGGGCGCCCATCTCGCCGTGTCGCTGGAGCGTCTGGACGAGCTGCTGCCGCGGCCGGCCCGGCGGATCGGGCTCTCGGCCACGGTCCGGCCGGTCGACGAGGTCGCGCGCTTCCTCTCCCCGCGGCGCAAGGCGGAGATCGTCCAGCCGCCGTCCAGCAAGCAGTTCGACCTGTCGGTGGTCGTACCGGTCGAGGACCTGGGCGAGCTGGGCGGCTCCCCCGCCACCGACGACTCCTCCGGGCAGGCCGAGAAGCCGTCGATCTGGCCGCATGTGGAGGAGCGGATCGCTGACCTCGTCCAGGCGCACCGCTCCACCATCGTCTTCGCCAACTCCCGCCGCCTCGCGGAGCGCCTGTGCAACCGGCTCAACGAGATCGCGTACGAGAGAGCCACCGGCGAGACCATGCCGGAGGCCCACTCCCCCGCGGAGATCATGGCGGAATCCGGCGCCGCCAAGGGCGCCCCCGCCCTGCTCGCCCGAGCCCACCACGGGTCGGTCTCCAAGGAGCAGCGCGCCCAGGTCGAGGAGGACCTCAAGGCTGGCCGGCTGCCCGCGGTGGTCGCCACGTCCAGTCTGGAGCTGGGCATCGACATGGGCGCCGTCGACCTGGTGATCCAGGTCGAGTCGCCGCCCTCGGTCGCCTCAGGGCTGCAACGGGTCGGCCGCGCCGGCCACCAGGTGGGCGCGGTCTCCACCGGCGTCGTCTTCCCGAAGTACCGCGGCGACCTGGTGCAGGCGGCCGTGGTCACCGAGCGGATGCGCACGGGCTCCATCGAGGCGCTGCGCGTCCCGTCCAATCCGCTGGACGTGCTGGCCCAGCAGCTGGTCGCGATGGTCGCCCTGGACAGCTGGCAGGTGGACGACCTGCTCGCGGTGGTCCGGCGGGCCGCCCCCTTCGCCTCACTCCCCGAGTCGGCATTCACCGCGGTGCTCGACATGCTCGCCGGCCGCTATCCGTCCGACGCCTTCGCGGAGCTGCGCCCCCGCGTCGTCTGGGACCGCGTCGCCGGTACGGTCACCGGCCGCCCCGGCGCCCAGCGCCTCGCCGTCACCTCCGGCGGGACCATCCCCGACCGGGGCCTCTTCGGGGTCTTCCTCGCCGGCGCCGACCCCAAGAAGGGCGGCGGCCGGGTCGGGGAGCTGGACGAGGAGATGGTCTACGAGTCCCGGGTCGGCGACGTCTTCACGCTGGGCACCACCTCCTGGCGTATCGAGGACATCACCCGCGACCGGGTCCTCGTCTCGCCCGCGCCCGGCGTCCCCGGACGGCTGCCGTTCTGGAAGGGCGACCAGCTGGGCCGCCCCCTGGAGCTGGGCCGCGCCCTGGGAGCCTTCCTGCGCGAGCTCGGCGGGCTGTCCCCGCAGGACGCGCGCGACCGCCTGCTCGCCGCGGGCCTGGACACCTGGGCCGTGGACAACGTCCTGGCGTACCTCGACGAGCAGCGCCGGGCCTGCGGCCATGTGCCGGACGACCGGACCATCCTGGTCGAGCGCTTCCGCGACGAGCTGGGCGACTGGCGCGTCGTCGTGCACTCCCCGTTCGGTGCCCAGGTGCACGCCCCGTGGGCGCTCGCGCTCAGCGCCCGCCTCGCCGAGCGGTACGGGATGGACGCGCAGGTCATGCATGCCGACGACGGCATCGTGCTGAGGCTGCCCGACGCCGACATGATGGGCCTGGACCTCCTCGACTTCGACCCGGCGCAGGACCCGGTCCAGGACCCCGCCCAGGGGGCCCCGGCACCGCTCTCCCCGGCCAACACCGCCTTCGACGGCGACCAGCCCCCGGTCGGCGCCGCCGACGTCGCCTTCGACAAGGGCGAGATCGCGCAGATCGTCACCGACCAGGTCGGCGGTTCCGCCCTGTTCGCCTCACGGTTCCGCGAGTGCGCGGCCCGGGCGCTGCTGCTGCCCCGCCGCAGCCCCGGCAAACGCACCCCGCTCTGGCAGCAGCGCCAGCGGGCGGCGCAGCTCCTCCAGGTCGCCTCCGAGTTCGGTTCCTTCCCCATCGTTCTCGAAGCGGTCCGCGAATGCCTCCAGGACGTCTTCGACGTCCCGGGGCTCACGGAGGTGATGGGCGACCTGGAGGCCCGGCGCATCCGTCTCGTAGAGGTCACCACACCGGAACCCTCGCCGTTCGCCCGCTCGCTCCTGTTCGGATACGTCGCCCAGTTCCTGTACGAGGGCGACTCGCCGCTCGCCGAGCGGCGCGCCGCCGCGCTCTCGCTCGACTCCCGGCTGCTGGCCGAGCTGCTGGGCCGGGCGGAGCTGCGCGAACTGCTCGACGCCGACGTCCTGACGGAGCTGGAGCGGGAACTCCAGTGGCTGGCGGACGACCGCCGGATCAAGGACGTCGAGGGCGTCGCGGATCTGCTGCGGGTCCTCGGCCCGCTCACCGACGAGGAGCTGGCCGAGCGCGGGGCCGAGCCGCCCTGGGCGCAGGAGCTGGAGTCGGCCCGCCGGGCCATCCGGGTCCGGATCGCCGGCGCGGCCCACTGGGCGGCGATCGAGGACGCGGGCCGGCTGCGCGACGCCCTGGGCACGGCGCTCCCGGTCGGCGTTCCCGAAGCGTTCACCGAACCGGTGAAGGACCCCCTCGGCGATCTCCTCGCCCGCTACGCCCGTACGCACGGCCCGTTCACCTCCACCGCGGCGGCCGCCCGGTTCGGCCTCGGCACGGCCGTCACCGACGGGGCGCTGCAACGGCTCGCCGCCTCGGGCCGGATCGTCCAGGGCGAATTCCACCCCGCCGGTATCGGCCAGGAGTGGTGCGACGCCACGGTGCTGCGGCGGCTGCGGCGCCGGTCGCTGGCCGCGCTCCGGCATGAGCTGGAGCCGGTCCCGCCCGCCGCCCTGGCCGGATTCCTGCCCCAGTGGCAGCATCTCGGCGGCAACAGCCTGCGCGGAATCGACGGCCTGGCCCGCGCCATCGAGCAGCTTCAGGGCGCGCCCGTCCCCGCCTCCGCACTGGAACGGCTCGTCCTTCCCAGCCGCGTCACCGGCTACTCGCCCGCGCTCCTGGACGAGCTGACCACCACGGGCGAGGTCGTGTGGGCCGGGGCGGGAGCCCTGCCCGGCAAGGACGGCTGGCTCTCCCTCTACCTGGCCGACAGCGCGCCCCTCCTCCTGCCTCCGCCGCGCCCTCTCGAACTGAGCGCGCTGCACGAGTCCGTGCTGACCGCGCTCGGCGGCGGGTACGGCCTCTTCTTCCGCCAGATCGCCGACCAGGTCCGGGCCACCACCCATCCGGACTGCACCGATCCGCAACTGGCGGACGCCGTGTGGGATCTCGCCTGGTCGGGCCGGCTCACCAACGACACCCTCGCGCCGCTCCGCTCCCTCCTGGGCTCGGGCCGTACGGCGGGGTCGACCGCGCACCGCGCCCGACGCAATGTCCCGCGCGGCCGTTACGGCACGCTGACGGCGGCGGCACGCCCCACCTCGCGCACCGGCCCGCCCACGGTGTCCGGCCGCTGGTCCCTGCTGCCGGCCGCCGAGCCCGACCCCACGCACCGGGCCCACGCCCTGGCCCGCACCCTGCTGGACCGGCACGGGGTGGTGACCCGGGGCGCGGTCCAGGCGGAGGGCGTCGAGGGCGGCTTCTCGGCGGCGTACCGGGTGCTGTCGGCCTTCGAGGACAACGGCCAGGCGCGCCGCGGCTATGTCGTGGAGGGACTGGGGGCCGCGCAGTTCGCGATGGACGGCGCGGTCGACCGGCTCCGCGCGGTCTCCACCGCCCGCGACCGTACGGAGCCCGGCGCGGACCCCCGCGCCCTCGTCCTGGCGGCCGCGGACCCGGCGAATGCCTATGGCGCCGCCCTGCCGTGGCCGGAGCCGCCGGCCGGGGCCGGGCACAAACCGGGCCGCAAAGCGGGCTCGCTCGTCGTCCTGGTCGACGGCGAGCTGACGCTGTACATGGAGCGCGGCGGCAAGACCCTGCTGGCCTGGCCGACCGATCCGGACGACCCTGCGCTCCGGGCGGCAGCCGGGGCGCTGGCCTCGGCCGCCCGCGCCGGGGCCCTCGGCACGGTGACCGTAGAGCGCACCAACGGCGCCTCGTCCCTCACCTCGCCCCTGGGCCGCACGCTGGAGGCGGCCGGCTTCCTGGCCACCCCGAGGGGCCTGCGCCTCCGCGCCACGTAAACGCACCGGGCCGGCACCGTGCCGAAGGCCCCACCGCGGCCGCCCAGCGCGCCGCACCTGTACAGCCCGTCCCGCACACCTACAGTCCGTCCCGCACACCGCACCCGCAAAGCCCGTCCCGCAGACCGCGCATGAAACATGAAACGCCCGCCCCGCTCCCACCCCGCCGCCGCATCATGGAGGCATGCCCGAAGGAGACACCGTCCTACAGACCGCGAAACGGCTGCACAGCGCGCTCGCCGACCGTGTCCTCACCACGTCCGACCTCCGCGTCCCCCGGTTCGCCACCGCCGACCTCACCGGCCGATCCGTCCTGGACTGCTCCGCGCGGGGCAAGCACCTGCTGACCCGCATCGAGGGCGGCCTCACCCTGCACAGCCACCTACGGATGGACGGGGCCTGGCGCGTCTACGCCCCGGGCGAGCGCTGGCGCGGCGGCCCGGGCCACCAGATCCGGGCCGTCCTGGGCAACGAGGCGCACACCGCCGTCGGCTACCGCCTCCCGGTCCTCGATCTCCTGCACACCCGGGACGAGGAGCAGGTGGTCGGCCACCTCGGCCCGGACCTACTGGGCCCGGACTGGGACGCCGACACGGCGCTGCGCAACCTGCTCGCCGAGCCCGCACGCCCCCTCGGCGAGGCCCTGCTCGACCAGCGCAACCTGGCCGGCATCGGAAACATCTACAAGGCCGAGCTCTGCTTCCTGGCGCGCGCCACCCCGTGGCTCCCCATCGGCGAGCTGCCCGCCCCGACGGCCGCCCTCCTGGTCACCACGGCCCGGCAGCTCCTCGACGCCAACCGTGACCGTCCCACCCGCGTCACGACCGTCGGCGCCCGTCCCCGTACCGCCACGGCATCCCGTATGCGCCGGCCGAGCGAGAACCTCTGGGTCTACGGCCGGACGCACCGTCCCTGCCTGCGCTGCGGAACACCGATCCGCGCGGCCGAGCAGGACGGCCGCCCCGCCTACTGGTGCCCCCGCTGCCAGTCCGGCCCGACCCCTACCTGACCAGCCTCCGCCGCCAGTCCTGCCCCGTCCTGCGCGCCCACGCCGTACCGCGCCGCAGCAGACCCGTTCCGGCGTCGAAGATGCCCATGGGCCTGGCGGTCGCGGCCACATGTACCGGCAGGAGGCTCAGCCCCCATCCACCCGCCGCCACCGTTCCCTCGACCAGCCCGGCGTGCGCCGGCTCCAGGACGAGCCGCAGCACGGCCCACCACCACACACCGCAGAGAACGAGCGCCGGCACCCATCGCCGCACCATGGCTGCCTCCTCCGGCCTGATCCAAACGAAAGACCTTAGTCCGGCCCGCTCACCAGGGGCGAGAGCGCACCGGTGCACACCGGCGCGCGCGGGGCGGTCGCGCACCACCGCCGCCCCACCGGGCGGCTCCCGGACGGAAACACCCGCGCCCACACATACACGCGCAGCACCGCACCACCGCGCCCGCGCCCGTCTCACCACCGACACGAACCAGAACCCTGCCCAGAGCGCATGCGCTGCTGCCCAGCGCGGATGCCCTGCCCAGCGCGGATGCCCTGCCCAGCGCGGATGCCCTGCCCAGCGCGGATGCCCTGCCCAGCGCGGAGCCCCCACCGCGCACGGTGGGGGCTCGCCAGGGACGGGTCAGTCCTTGTCGTCGCCGGCCAGGGAGTCCTTGACGCCGTCCGCCTGGTCGCGAGCGTCGCCCATGGCTCCCTTGGCCTTGCCCTTCGCCTGGTCCGTCTTGCCCTCGGCCTCCTTGCGACGGTCGCCGGTCATCTTGCCCATGGCTTCCTTCGCCTTGCCGGTGATCTTTTCCTTCGCGCTTTCGTCACTCATGGGTCACTCCTCCATTGGAGAGAACGGTGCCACTGCGGGCACCGCGGGTATCGGCTCAGGCGTTCTCGGCCTGGAACATCCACGCGTGCTTCTCGAGATCGGCGGTCAGCGTGATCAGGATGTCCTGGCTGACCGGGTCGGGGGTCTCGGTCGCCTCGATCCGCTCCCGCATCCGCCCGATCACCACGCCGAGGGCGTCGATCAGGGTCTTCACCGCGTCCACGTCCTTGATCCAGCCCTCGGAGGAGCGGGACTCGATGGCCGTGCTCTTGGCGATCGTCGCGGCTCGCCCGTCCGGGTTGACTCCGAGCGCGGAGGCCCGTTCGGCGACCGTGTCCGAGTGCTGGCGGGCGGTGTCGACGACGTCGTCGAGCTGGAGGTGCACGGACCTGAAGCGCGGCCCCACCACGTTCCAGTGGACCTGCTTGGCCACCAGAGACAGGTCTACGAGGTCCACCAGCGCCCCCTGGAGCGCATCCCCGACAGTCTTGAGGTCGGTCTCGGACAGCGGGCTCTTCACCACAGACATGCACGTCTCCGATCTGGAATCCGTTCCGTTCAGCACCACCACGATGGCACAAACGAAGCAAAACGGTCATTCGAGGAAGTCTCTGTACGGGATCGCACCGGATTGTTCCTCGGTCTCATCCACGCACCTGCCCCCCATCGCCCCGCTGACACACAGCGGGCAAAAGTCCACGCAGACCCGGCCCCGGACACGACACCGGGTCGACCGCCGGAGACCACCCCGGACACGCAGAAGCCACACCACCGGACACGCGGAAGCCACACCACCCCGGGCACGCAGAAGCCCCGGTCCGCCCCACGAGGGGGGAACCGGGGCTCCGGCTTCACACCGGACCGAACGGATCAGGCGGCGACGACGTCCACCGCTTCCGCGGGCGCCTTGATGGTCACCCGCCCCGTCGGTACACCCGCCACCGAAGTTACGGAGACGGAGTTGAGCATGGGGCGCACCGGTACAGGGACCGGATCGCCGGCCGCTGCCGACTCGGCCAGTTCGGCCAGGGACAGCTCATCGCTCACTTCACGCATGAGCTCGGACATCCGTACGTCAAGCGCGTCGCAAATGGCGGAGAGCAGTTCGGAGGATGCCTCCTTCTGCCCCCGCTCCACCTCGGAGAGATAGCCGAGCGAAACTCGGGCGGACGAGGAGACTTCGCGCAGAGTACGGCCTTGGCGCTGGCGCTGCCGACGCAGCACGTCACCCAGCAGGCGACGGAGCAGAATCATCGGTGGCTCCCTCCTCGGACCGCGTAGCCGCATCCTTCACGCCCCACCGTACCGCCTAGCGCTGCGGCCGTGCGGGGAGCGATGTCGTGTTCACTCAGGGCTGCAAACATCAATTCTCCCCGTTCTCTTCCGTATCCTGTGCGCTCGCATTCTCATGAAGTTCGCCTGAGAGCAGGTCGAGCGCGCTTCGTACGCTCTCCTTACGGATGTCCGCCCGGTCGCCGTTCAACCGCAGTGCGGCCACTTTCCCGTTGCCCTGCGGGCCGCTGACCGCGACGAAGACGGTTCCGACGGGCTGTCCGTCCTGCGGCTCGGGGCCGGCGACTCCGGTGGTCGCCACTCCCCAGTCTGCGCCCAGAACCCGGCGCACGCCTGCGGCCATCTGGCGCGCGACCTCGGCGTCCACCGCCCCGCGCTCCGCGAGAAGGGCCGCGTCCACTCCCAGGACTTCACTCTTGAGGGGGGTCGCGTAAGCCGTGACCGACCCTCGGAAGGCCTGTGAGGCGCCCGGCACGGACGTCAGTTCGGCCGCGACCAGGCCGCCGGTCAGCGACTCCGCGACGGCGAGGGTCTCCCCCCGCGCGACGAGCAGCCGCAGCACCCGGCCCGCGGCAGTCACCACTCGGCCTCCGCCGCACCACGGGCCCCGGCCGCCCCGGCGACCGGATCGGCGCCGTCGGAGGCGCCCTGCTGCTCCTCGGCCGCGCGCTCCGCAGCCAGCCCCTGGCGCCGCAGCACCACGGCCTGACGGATGTAGTCGAGGCCGGTGACGACCGTCAGCACGACGGCCACCGCCATCACCCAGAAGCGCAGGGTGGCCAGCGGCCCGGTCAGGGCCAGCACATACATCCCGACGGCCGTGCCCTGCGCCAGCGTCTTCATCTTGCCGCCGCGACTGGCCGGAATGACCCCGTGCCGGATCACCCAGAACCGCATCAGCGTGATACCGAGCTCGCGGAAGAGGATCACGCCCGTGACCCACCAGGGCAGGTCGCCGAGGTACGACAGACAGATCAGGGCCGCGCCCATGATCGCCTTGTCCGCTATCGGGTCGGCGATCTTCCCGAAGTCGGTGACCAGGTTGTACGTGCGCGCCAGATGCCCGTCGAACAGGTCGGTGATCATGGCGACGGCGAAGGCGGCCCAGGCGAAGGAACGCCAGGCCGGGTCGTATCCGCCGTTGTGGAGCAGCAGCACCACGAAGCCGGGGACGAGCGCGAGCCGGGCCATCGTCAGAAGATTGGCGATGTTCCAGAGACTGGCCTGATTGACCGCGGCGGCGCCCAGCTTTCCGCCGCGGACCGGCGTCGAGCCGGAGCCGCCCGCCGCGGACGCCGGGACTCCGGTCATCTGGCTACCTCCACGAGCTCACTGCACTCGGCGATCAGGTCCACGCCTTCGGTGCCCACCACCTTTGCCTCGACCATACGGCCCGGGACAAGGCCCTCGCGTGTGGTGAAGAGCACCTGGCCGTCCGTTTCGGGTGCCTGGTGCGCGGCGCGGCCGATGGGGCGCGGCTCGTCCTCGGTGGGTTCGACGGACTCGACCAGCACCTGGAGCGATTCCCCGAGGCGCTCCTCGGCCCGCTGCGAGGTCAGCTCCTCGGCGAGCTGCGAGATGTGCGCGAGGCGCTCCGCGATGACGTCGGCGTCCAGCTTGTTCCCGTAGCCGACCGCTTCGGTGCCCTCCTCGTCGGAGTAGCCGAAGACGCCGATGGCGTCGAGGCGCGCCCCGGTGAGGAACCGTTCCAGCTCCGCGAGGTCGTCCTCGGTCTCGCCGGGGAAGCCCACGATGAAGTTGGAGCGGGCCCCTGCCTGCGGCGCCTTGCTCCGGATGGTGTCCAGCAGCTCCAGGAAGCGGTCGGTGTCACCGAAGCGGCGCATCGCCCGCAGCACGCCGGGCGCGGAGTGCTGGAAGGACAGGTCGAAGTAGGGCGCGACCTTGGGCGTCGAGGTGAGGACGTCGATCAGGCCGGGCCGCATCTCGGCGGGCTGCAGATAGCTGACCCGGACGCGCTCGATGCCGTCGACGTCCGCGAGTTCGGGCAGCAGCGTCTCCAGGAGACGGATGTCACCGAGGTCCTTGCCGTACGAGGTGTTGTTCTCGGAGACGAGCATGACCTCCTTGACGCCCTGCTCGGCCAGCCAGCGGGTCTCGCCGAGCACGTCCGAGGGGCGCCGGGAGATGAAGGAGCCGCGGAAGGACGGGATGGCGCAGAAGGAGCAGCGGCGGTCGCAGCCGGAGGCCAGCTTGACCGAGGCGACGGGGCTGGTGCCCAGCCGCCGGCGCAGGGGCGCGCGCGGCCCGGAGACCGGGGCGACACCCTCCGGGAGGTCGGCGGGCGCGGGGGCGGCCTCCTGCGCGTGGCCGGGCAGGGAGACCGCGGCGTCCTGCCGTTCGGCCGGGCTGATCGGCAGCAGCTTGCGGCGGTCGCGGGGGGTGTGGGAGGCGTGGATGCCGCCGCTGAGGATGGTCTGGAGGCGGTCGGAGATGTCCGTGTAGTCGTCGAAACCGAGGACACCGTCCGCCTCGGGCAGGGCCTCGGCGAGGTCCTTGCCGTAGCGCTCGGCCATGCAGCCGACGGCGACGACGGCCTGGGTGCGGCCGTGGTCCTTCAGATCATTGGCTTCGAGCAGGGCATCGACGGAGTCCTTCTTGGCGGCTTCGACGAACCCACAGGTGTTGACCACGGCGACATCGGCATCGGAGGCGTTCTCGACGAGCTCCCAGCCGTCCGCTGCCAAGCGGCCTGCAAGCTCCTCCGAGTCCACCTCGTTACGGGCGCAGCCAAGAGTGACAAGGGCGACGGTACGGCGTTCGGGCATGGACTCAAGACTACTTTGTCCCGGCACTGACCCCGCCGCGCAGGGTTCCTCCGTCACAGGGAGCGACAAAGACGGCGAGCGCCCGGCACGGTGGCCGGGCGCTCGCCGCGCCGCAGAGTTTCCGGAGTGGGCGGTCAGCCGACCTCGGGGTCGCCCTTGGTGTACGAGAGCCGCTCGACCTGTCCGGGCTGGAACTGGTCCTCGACCTTCTTGCCGTTGACGAACAGCTCGATCGATCCGGCGTTGCCGAGGACGAGGTCGACGCGCTCCTTGTCCTGGAAGGTCTTCGACTCGCCCTGCTGAAGCGTTCCGTCGAAGAGGGACCGGCCGTTGTGGTCCTTGGCCGAGATCCAGCTCTTGCCCTGGGTGGCGCTGAGCTTGACCGTGACCTTGTCCTGGGGCGCGGCGGCGATCGCGCTGTCGGAGGGGGCCGGCTTGGGGTCGGCGGGCTTGCTGGTGGAGGGCTTCGGGGCGATCTTGTCGGACGTCGGGCCCTCGGCGACACGGCCGGCGGTCGAGGGCTCGTCACCGCCCTTGAAGAAGGTGAAGCCGACGAAGCCGACCACGGCGACGATCGCCGCGACCATGGCCGCCGTCCAGTTGGGCCGGCGGGGTTCGGAACGGATGCGCTCGGCCTCGAACAGGGGCGCCGCCGGAGTGGGCGCGGGACGGCCGCCGTGCTCGGCGTCGTACTGCGTGACCAGGGGCTCCGGGTCGGCGCCGACGGCACGCGCCAGCGTTCGGATGTGGCCGCGGGCGTACACGTCGCCGCCGCAGCGGGAGAAGTCGTCCTGCTCGATCGCGTGCACGATGGGGATGCGCACCCGGGTGGACGTGCTGACCTCTTCGACCGTGAGACCTGCGGCGATACGAGCCTGCTGAAGCACTCGGCCGATCGAAGGCCGGTCGTCTTCGGGGGGGTTGCCGATGGACACGGGGGCGCCTTTCGAGCGTGAGCCACCTGCTGGGTGTTCAGTCTAGGGGGGGTACGAAAGGGAGGGGCAACCGGGCGGGAGCACTTTGTACGCCATCAGATTCGAACAGAGCCGGTTTCGCCGGGCTGCCCCGGGGAAGGACGTTCTGTCCCTCCCCTCACCTTGACGTACGGCCCGGCGAAACGGTTGCCCGGAAAACCCTTACGAAGCGGTTTCCCCGCGGATCTGTGCCAACACTCCGTCGAGCTCGTCGGGTTTCACGAGGACGTCGCGGGCCTTGGAGCCCTCGCTCGGCCCGACGATGTTGCGCGACTCCATCAGGTCCATCAGGCGGCCCGCCTTGGCGAAGCCGACGCGCAGCTTGCGCTGGAGCATCGAGGTCGACCCGAACTGGGTGGAGACGACCAGCTCTGCGGCCTGGCACAGCAGGTCCAGGTCGTCGCCGATGTCCTCGTCGATCTCCTTCTTCTGCTTCGTGCCGACCACCACGTCGTCGCGGAAGACGGGGGCCATCTGGTCCTTGCAGTGCTGGACCACCGCCGCGACCTCGTCCTCGGTGACGAAGGCGCCCTGCATACGGGTCGGCTTGTTCGCCCCCATCGGCAGGAACAGCCCGTCACCCTTCCCGATGAGCTTCTCGGCTCCGGGCTGGTCCAGGATGACGCGGCTGTCGGCGAGCGAGGAGGTGGCGAAGGCGAGCCGGGAGGGCACGTTCGCCTTGATCAGACCGGTGACGACGTCCACCGAGGGGCGCTGCGTGGCGAGGACCAGATGGATACCGGCGGCGCGGGCCAGCTGGGTGATGCGGACGATCGAGTCCTCGACGTCGCGCGGGGCGACCATCATCAGGTCGGCCAGCTCGTCGACGATCACCAGCAGATACGGGTACGGCGTGAGCTCCCGTTCGCTGCCCTCGGGCGTCTTGAGCTTGCCGGTGCGCACCGCGTGGTTGAAGTCGTCGATGTGCCGGTAGCCGAACGCCGCGAGGTCGTCGTAGCGCAGATCCATCTCCCGTACGACCCACTGAAGGGCCTCGGCGGCCTTCTTGGGGTTGGTGATGATCGGCGTGATCAGGTGCGGGATGCCCTCGTACGCGGTCAGCTCGACGCGCTTGGGGTCGACCAGGACCATGCGGACGTCCTCCGGCGTCGCCCGCACCATGACCGAGGTGATCAGGCAGTTGATGCAGGAGGACTTTCCGGAACCGGTCGCACCGGCCACCAGGACGTGCGGCATCTTCGCGAGATTGGCCATCTCGTAGCCGCCCTCGACGTTCTTGCCGAGCGCGACCAGCATCGGGTGGTCGTCCTCCGCCGCGTCCGCGAGCCGCAGCACGTCGCCGAGGTTGACCATCTCGCGGTCCGAGTTGGGGATCTCGATGCCGACCGCGGACTTCCCCGGAATCGGCGAGATGATGCGGACGTCGGGGCTGGCGACGGCGTACGCGATGTTCTTGGCGAGCGCCGTGATCCGCTCGACCTTCACGGCCGGGCCGAGCTCCACCTCGTACCGCGTCACCGTCGGCCCCCGGGTGAAGCCGGTGACGGCGGCGTCGACCTTGAACTCGGTGAAGACGTTGGTCAGCGAGGCGACGATCGCGTCGTTGGCGGCGCTGCGCGTCTTGCCGGGCCCGCCGCGCTCCAGCAGGTCGAGCGAGGGCAGCGCGTAGGTGATGTCACCGGAGAGCTGGAGCTGCTCGGCGCGGGCGGGCAGCGGCTGCGACTCCGAGCGGTCGGGGGCCGGCTTGGTCAGATCGGGTACGCCACCGGCCGGGGCGGACTCGGCCGGTTTCCCGGCGGGCCTCGCGGCCGGCCCCGCCTCCCTGGCCCCCGGCACCGGCGTGCTCGCACGCTCGCGGTCCACCGAGACACCCTGGGTCAGATCGGCGACGACCGGCGAGGGCGGCATGCCGTTGAGCACGGCCCCGTCGAGCGCGGCGGCAGCGGCGGCCGCCACGTCCACCGCGTCCATCGTGCGGTTCATCGCGGGCTGCACCGAGGGCCTGCGCGGCCTGCGGCGCTTGGTCAGCGCCTCGGTCTCCGCCAGGTCCGGGTCGTACTCCTCGGACGCCTCCGTGCGGCGCGCCGGGGAGCGGCGCGAGCGGGCGGGCAGCGCCTCGCGCCACTGCTCCTCGTACCGCTCGTCGTCTCCCTCCTCCTGCGCCATGGGGTCGGGGGCCGACTCGATGATCCCGAGCTTGACGCCGAGCAGCCGCAGCCGCTGCGGGATGGCGTTCACCGGGGTCGCCGTGACGACCAGCAGGCCGAAGACGGTGAGCAGCAGGAGCAGGGGGACGGCCAGCACCTCGCCCATGGCGAAGATCAGCGGCTTGGACGCGGCCCAGCCGATGAGCCCGCCGGCGTCCTGCATGGCCTCGGTGCCCTCGTCGCGCCCGGGCGATCCGCAGGCGATGTGGACCTGGCCGAGCACGCCGATGACCAGGGCGGAAAGACCGATGACGATGCGGCCGTTGGCCTCCGGCTTCTCCGGATAGAGGATCAGCCGCACGGCGATGGCGCCCAGCAGTATCGGTACGAGCAGGTCGAGCCGGCCGAAGGCGCCGGTCACGAGCATCTCCACGAGGTCACCGACGGGACCGCGCAGGTTCGACCAGGTGCCCGCGGCGACGATCAGCGCGAGGCCGAGCAGCAGCAGCGCGACGCCGTCCTTGCGGTGGGCGGGGTCGAGCCCCTTGGCGCCGCGCCCTATGCCGCGGAACATCGCGCCGACGCCGTGGGCCGCGCCGAGCCAGACGGCCCGCGCCAGCCGGTACACCCCGTTGGTGGGGGACGGCGCCGGTGGCGGGGCGGCCTTCTTGGCCGCCGTCTTCTTGGCGGGCGCCTTCTTCGCGGGAGCGGTCTTCCTGGCTGCGGTCTTCTTGGCGGGCGCGGCTTTCTTCGCCGGGCCCGGGCCACCGCCGACGCGCTTCGCGGTGCCCGCCGTGCCCTGGGAACCCTTGCCGGACGTACGTGAGGCCATGAGGCCGAGGTTACCGGTGTCCACGCCGGTGAACACGTGCGCGCACGGGTTCACCCGTCCGTGTCGCCCTGCGGTGGCCGCAAACTGACGCGCCCTCACCGGCACGCGCACGCCGAACACCCGCGACCGCCGCCCAGTTGTCCCCGCACCCGCCCCAAGAGGCCCCGCCCGCAGGACGGGTGCGCCGCGCCGCCGTTACGAGGGAACGGGCGCCGAGGCGCCGCCGGTGCCCGGCTCCAGGGCGTCCAGCGCCCGGCGCAGGCCGGTCAGTTTCCGTTCGAGATGGGCGGCCGTGGCCACCGCTCCGGCGTCCGCCGACTCGTCGTCGAGCTGCTTGGACAGCGCCTCCGCCTGCTCCTCGACGGCCGCGAGCCGTGCGGAGAGCTCGGCCAGCAGACCGGCGGGCTCCTTCTCCTGCTGGGCGTTCGCGTTGCCGCCGCCCTCCAGCTGGAGCCGCAGCAGCGCCGCCTGCTCCCGGAGCTGGCAGTTCTTCATGTACAGCTCGACGAAGACCGAGACCTTGGCCCGCAGCACCCACGGGTCGAACGGCTTCGAGATGTAGTCCACCGCGCCGGCCGCGTAACCCCGGAAGGTGTGGTGCGGGCCGTGGTTGATCGCGGTGAGGAAGATGATCGGGATGTCCCGGGTCCGCTCCCGTCGCTTGATGTGCGCGGCGGTTTCAAAACCGTCCATGCCTGGCATCTGGACGTCCAGCAGAATGACCGCGAAGTCGTCCGTGAGCAGCGCTTTGAGCGCCTCCTCCCCTGACGATGCCCGTACCAGTGTCTGATCGAGCGCAGAGAGGATGGCCTCCAGCGCCAGCAGATTCTCCGGCCGGTCATCGACCAGGAGGATCTTGGCCTTCTGCACCATGGCCCGTCCTCCTCGCCCCGGAATCGCACCGGGCGCCGCCCCAAGGGACGACTCCCTTACGCCGTCCGTCCTTGTGCCGGTCATGGTAACCGCACCCCGGCGGTCACCACACCCTGTCACCGCGATGTCACTGTGCACGTACCGAAAACGCGGCGGGAGATCAGAAGGTTCCCCGTAATCCGCGTTGCCACACTTCTTCGGACACAGCCGATCAACAAATCATCCTGGATTCGCTCAGTAGCGATCACTCTCCGCGCATCCATTGCTCCATGACCGAAAGCAGATGGTCAGGGTCGACCGGCTTGGTGACATAGTCCGACGCACCCGACTCGAGCGCCTTCTCCCGGTCGCCCTTCATCGCCTTCGCGGTCAGCGCCACGATCGGCAGGCCCGAGAACTGCGGCATCCTGCGGATCGCCGAGGTCGTCGCGTAACCGTCCATCTCCGGCATCATGATGTCCATCAGCACGACCGTCACATCGTCGTGCTGCTCCAGGACTTCGATGCCCTCACGCCCGTTCTCGGCGTAGAGGACCGTCAGCCCGTGCTGCTCCAGCACGCTGGTGAGCGCGAAGACGTTGCGGATGTCGTCGTCGACGATCAGCACCTTCTCGCCGCTGAACCGGAACGTCCTGCGCGCCTCCGGCTCGTCCTGCCCGCCGAGCGCCCACGACTCCTGTCCCGCGGCCGGCACCTGCTGCGGAGCGGGAGCGGCGGGACGCGGCGGCAGCGCAGGCGGCTGCTGCCCGCCGCCCAGCGCCTTGCGACGGCGCCTCAGCAGCCCCGCCGCGCCACCGGCCTCCTGCCCGCCGCCCGGCCCCGGCACGGCCTGTGCGACGTCCGGGGTGCCCGGCACGTACACCTGTCCGGCTTCCGGCGCCCGGCCGCCCTCGACCGCGCCGGTCTGGCCCTCGGCGGGCCCGGGGCCGAGCTGCGGGTAGCCCTGCGGCGGGAGTTCGCTCGGGTGCAGCGGCAGGTACAGCGTGAACGTCGAGCCGCGGCCCGGCTCGCTCGCCGCGTGGATCTCACCGCCCAGCAGCCGTGCGATCTCGCGGCTGATGGAGAGGCCGAGGCCCGTGCCGCCGTACTTGCGGCTGGTCGTACCGTCCGCCTGCTTGAACGCCTCGAAGATCACCCGCATCTTGCTCGCCGCGATCCCGATGCCCGTGTCGGTCACCGAGAAGGCGATCAGGTCGCTGTCCGCGTCCCGCAGCGAACCCGCCTCCAGCAACTGCTCGCGGATGGCGTCCGGCACCTCCTGACCGGCGTGCCGGATCACCAGCTCGACGGCGCCGCTGTCGGTGAACTTCACCGCGTTGGAAAGCAGGTTGCGCAGCACCTGGAGCAACCGCTGCTCGTCGGTGTGCAGCGTGGCCGGCAGCTCCGGCGACACGCGTACGGAGAAATCCAGCCCCTTCTCCGCGGTGAGCGGCCTGAACGTCGCCTCCACGTAGTCGACCAGCTGCACCAGGGCGATCCGGGTCGGGCTGACGTCCATCTTGCCCGCCTCGACCTTCGACAGGTCGAGGATGTCGTTGATCAGCTGGAGCAGGTCCGAACCGGCCCCGTGGATCGTCTCGGCGAATTCCACCTGCTTCGGCGAGAGATTGCCCTCGGCGTTGTCCGCCAGCAACTTGGCCAGGATGAGCAGCGAGTTCAGCGGCGTGCGCAGCTCGTGCGACATGTTCGCCAGGAACTCGGACTTGTAGCGCATCGAGACGGCCAGCTGTTCGGCGCGCTCCTCCAAGACCTGCCGCGCCTCCTCGATCTCGGTGTTCTTGACCTCGATGTCGCGGTTCTGCCGGGCCAGCAGCTCGGCCTTCTCCTCCAGTTCGGCGTTGGACGCCTGGAGGGCCTTCTGCCGGTTCTCCAATTCCTGCGAGCGGTCGCGCAATTGCTCGGTCAGTTCCTGGGACTGCTCCAGCAGCTTCTCGGTCGTCGTGTTGACGCTGATGGTGTTGACGCTCGTCGCGATCATTTCGGCGAGCTGGTTGAGGAAGTCCCGCTGGATGTGCGTGAACGGCTGGAACGAGGCCAGTTCGATCACGCCGAGCACCTTGCCCTCGAAGAGCACCGGCAGCACGATCACATGGGCGGGCGGTGCCTCGCCGAGCCCGGAGGAGATCTTCAGGTAGCCCGGCGGAACGTTGTCCACCTGGATCGTCCGCTTCTCCTCGGCGGCCGTGCCGATCAGCGTCTCCCCCGGCCGGAAGGACGTGGGCATGGAGCCCGCCGAGTAGCCGTAGCTGCCCCGCATGCGCAGCTCGTACGCCCCCTCCCGGTCACCCTCGCCGCCCAGCGCGTCGGTCTCGCCGGTGGCCGTGGCCAGGAAGAACGCGCCATGCTGCGCGGAGACGACCGGGGTCAGCTCGCTCATGATCAGCGAGGCGACGTCGTCGAGGTCGCGCCGGCCCTGCATCAGACCGGAGATCCGGGCGAGGTTGCCCTTGAGCCAGTCCTGCTCCTTGTTGGTGGCGGTGGTGTCGCGCAGGTTCGCGATCATCGTGTTGATGTTGTCCTGGAGGGCCTGGATCTCGCCCGCCGCGTCCACGTCGATCTTGAGGTTGAGATCGCCCCGGGTCACCGCCGTGGCGACGGCCGCGATGGCCCGCACCTGACGGGTCAGGTTTCCGGCCATCTCGTTCACCGACTCGGTGAGGTCGCGCCAGGTGCCGTCCACGTCCCGCACCCGCGCCTGGCCGCCGAGCTGGCCCTCGGTGCCCACCTCGCGGGCGACCCGGGTCACCTGCTCCGCGAACGAGGACAGCTGGTCGACCATCGTGTTGATGGTGTTCTTCAGCTCCTGGATCTCACCGCGCGCGTCGATGTCGATCTTCTTGGTGAGGTCGCCCTTGGCGATGGCGGTGGTGACGGTGGCGATCTGGCGCACCTGGCCCGTCAGATTGGACGCCATCGAGTTCACGGACTCGGTGAGGTCCTTCCACGTACCCGAGACGCCCGGGACGCGCGCCTGGCCACCCAGCTCGCCCTCCGTACCCACCTCGCGGGCGACGCGGGTCACCTCGTCCGCGAACGAGGACAGCGTCGTCACCATCGTGTTGACGGTGTCGGCCAGCTCGGCCACCTCACCGCGCGCCTCCACGGTGACCTTCTTCGTCAGGTCGCCGTTGGCAACCGCGGACGAGACCCGGGAGATGTTGCGCACCTGACTGGTCAGGTTGTTGGCCATCAGGTTGACGTTGTCGCTGAGGTCCTTCCAGATGCCCGTCGCGCCGCGCACCCGCGCCTGACCGCCGAGGATGCCCTCGGTACCCACCTCGCGGGCGACCCGGGTCACCTCGTCCGCGAAGTTGAGCAGCTGGTCGACCATCGTGTTGACCGTCGTCACCAGTTCGAGGATCTCGCCCTTGGCGTCGACGGTGATCTTCTTCGAGAGGTCACCGTTGGCGACCGCCGTGGTGACCTCGGCGATGTTGCGCACCTGAAGGGTGAGGTTGTTCGCCATGCCGTTGACGGACTGCGTGAGGTCCTTCCACGTACCGGACACCCCCTGCACCTCGGCCTGACCGCCGAGAATGCCCTCCGTACCCACCTCCCGGGCCACCCGCGTCACCTGCTCCGCGAAGTTCGAGAGCTGGTCGACCATGGTGTTGAGGGTGTTCTTCAGCTCCAGGATCTCGCCGCGCGCGTCCACGTCGATCTTCTGCGACAGGTCACCGCGCGCCACCGCGGTGGCGACCTGCGCGATGTTACGGACCTGAGCGGTGAGGTTCCCCGCCATGCCGTTCACCGAGTCCGTCAGATCACGCCACACACCGGCCACGCCGGGCACCTGCGCCTGACCGCCGAGGCGCCCGTCCGTACCCACCTCGCGGGCCACCCGCGTCACCTGCTCGGCGAAGGCGGAGAGCTGGTCGACCATCGTGTTGATGGTGTTCTTCAGCTCCAGGATCTCACCGCGCGCGTCCACGTCGATCTTCTGCGACAGGTCGCCCCGCGCCACCGCCGTCGTGACCTGCGCGATCTGGCGCACCTGGGAGGTCAGGTTCCCCGCCATGAAGTTGACGGAGTCCGTGAGCTCCTTCCACGTACCGGAGACGCCGTCGACCCGCGCCTGACCGCCGAGGCGGCCCTCGGTGCCCACGTCCCGCGCCATCCGCGTCACCTGGTCGGCGAACGAGGACAGCTGAGCCACCATCGTGTTGACGGTGTTCTTCAGCTCCAGCATCTCGCCCGCGACATCAACGGTGACCTTCTGCGACAGGTCGCCGTTGGCCACCGCCGTCGTCACCTGCGCGATGTCACGCACCTGACCGGTCAGGTTCCGGAAGGCCGTGTTCACGGAGTCCGTGAGGTCCTTCCACGTACCCGCCGCGCCGGGCACCTCGGCCTGGCCGCCGAGCCGGCCCTCGACGCCGACCTCCCGGGCCACCCGCGTCACTTCCGAACCGAAGGACTGGAGCTGGTCCACCATCGTGTTGACGGTGTTCTTCAGCTCCAGCATCTCGCCGGCCACATTGACGGTGACCTTCTGCGTCATGTCACCGCTGGCGACCGCCGTGGTCACCTGGGCGATGTCACGCACCTGGGTCGTCAGGTTGCGGAAGACCGTGTTCACCGAGTCGGTGAGGTCCTTCCACGTACCGGCCGCGCCCGGCACCTGCGCCTGGCCGCCGAGCAGGCCCTCGCCACCGACCTCGCTGGCCACGCGGGTGACCTCGTCCGCGAAGGTGCGCAGCGTCTCGGTCATCTGGTTGATCGTCTCGGCGAGCTGGGCGACCTCGCCGCGCGCACTCACCTGCACCTTCTGCGACAGGTCACCGTTGGCGACGGCCGTCGTCACCTCCGCGATGCCGCGCACCTGGGAGGTGAGGTTCCCGGCCATGGTGTTGACGGAGTCCGTGAGGTCCTTCCACACCCCGGCCACGCCCGGCACCGTGGCCTGACCGCCCAGCTCGCCCTCCGTACCCACCTCGCGGGCGACACGGGTCACCTCGGAGGAGAACGACGACAGCTGGTCGACCATCGTGTTGACGGTGTTCTTCAGCTGGAGCATCTCGCCGGCGACATGGACGGTGACCTTCCGCGACAGGTCGCCCTTGGCGACCGCCGTCGTCACCAGGGCGATGTCGCGCACCTGCGCGGTCAGCCGGTACGCCATGGTGTTGACGGAGTCCGTGAGGTCCTTCCACGACCCGGACATCCCGCGCACCTGCGCCTGGCCGCCGAGCTTGCCCTCGGTCCCCACCTCGACCGCGACCCGCGTCACCTGCTCGGTGAACGCCGACAGCTGGTCGACCAGGTTGTTGACGGTACGGGCGACCTTCAGGAATTCGCCGCGCAGCGGCCGTACCGTCTCGTCCGCCGTGTGGGAACGGAGCTCCATCCGCTGTTCGAGGTCGCCGTCGGCCACGGCCGACAGCACCCGCCCGACCTCGGAGACCGGCCGCGCGAGATCGTCCACCAGCTCGTTGGAGGCGTCGATGGCGGCCGCCCAGGAACCCTCGCAGGCACCCGTCTCCAGCCGCTCGGTGAGCTTGCCCTCCCGGCCGACCACGCGCCGCACCCGCGCCAGCTCGCCCGTGAGGTGCACATTGCGGTCGGCGACCTCGTTGAAGACCGCGGCGAGCTCCGCCATCACGCCTTCACCGGAGACGGTGACCCGCCTGCGGAAGTTTCCGTCGCGCATGGCGACCAGACCGGCCAGCAGTCTGTGGAGCGCCGCGGCGTCGACCTCGACGGTTCCATTGCGCTGCTTCTTCACGGACTGTCCGCCTCTACTGCGCGTGCCTGATCCCCGCGCCGCCACGTCAGACTCCACCGTGTCCCTCCCGCAGGGGTTGACCATCTAGCTAGGACCTCGTCCGAGAGCTTGCCCAGAACTTCCCTGGCTCACCGCCACAGCCCACCGTCGACGGGTGACCATGCGGACGTCAAATCGTTGAAACGTACCAGGCGGGAACCGGTCGGGGTGCAACCTCCCATGGTTGTCCCCCGTCCCTCCCGAGGGAAGCCCGGCCTTGTCGGCCGGCGTTCCGTTCCCGCCCGTGCCTGTCCGAAGTCGGCCCTCGTGTATCCGGTGCGCGCGGGGAGCGTCTAGCCTGGCAGGCGAATCGAAGCGGCGAGAAACGGGCACAGGACTCGGGGAAGCGACGAGACACCATATGGGGAGTGCTGTGATCACGGCGCGTGCGGCTGCCACCTTCGACCCGGTGGCGCGCTCCGTCGCGACGGCCCGTGCCTTTGTCCGCGACACGCTCCAGGGGTGGGGATACACCGACGTCGTGGATGACGCCGTCGTCCTGACCAGCGAACTCGTCACCAACGCGGTGGTCCACGCCGGCACGGCGGCCGACGTGCTTTGCCTGCGCACGGAGGACGGCGTCCGGGTGGAGATCTCCGACCACTATCCGGAACGCGAGATCCCGCTCCAGTCGGCCGGGCTGAACTTCGGCAGCTCCGACAGCGAGAACGGCCGCGGACTGCTGCTGTGCGCGGCGCTGGCTTCCCGGTGGGGCGTCGAATACTCCCCCGCCCGCAAACATGTCTGGTTCCAGCTCGACCTTCCCGACCGCCCGGTGGGCATCCGCTCCGCCGGCCCGCTCCTGCCCGTCGGTCTGCTCCCGGTCGCCGACGAACGCGTCCGGGTCGCCGTCGTCCAGATCGACAGCACGGGCGCCGTCGCCGCGTGGAACGACGACGCCGCATACCTGTTCGGGTACACGGCGGACCAGGTCGTCGGCAAGCAGCTCACCGACTTCACCGCCTGGCCGCAGACCCCCGGCACCAACACGGGCATCGCCGACGCCCTGCGCCTCTCCCGCTGGGAGGGCAGCTACGGCATCCGGGGCGCCGACGGCCGCACCATCCCGGTCTACGGCTCCCACCTGCGGGTACGCGATACGCAGGGCGAGCCGTCGACGGTCTGCCTGCTGGTGCGCGACTACGAGCGCGCGGTCCTCCAGTCCCCGGTACGCGCCCCGGTCTCGGACGCCGCCGAGAGCCGCAAGACGGACCCCTTCGAGGTGTTCATCGGCTCCCCCGCCCCCGACGACCTCGACGGCCTGCTCCAGCGCACCGTCGAACGGGCGCGCGACATGCTCGACGCCGACGCCGCCTTCCTGCTGCTGGCGACGGACGACGAGACCGAGCTGGAGGTACGGGCCACGACCGGTCTGCCCTCCGCCCGCCAGCGCTTCGCCCGCGTCCCCGTCGAGGCCGGCACCGGACGGTACGGCTCCGCCCGGATGCCCGCCGTCCACGAGGACCTGGACGCCGTGCCGGGCGCCGTCCCGCTGCTCGGCAACACCGGCATGCGTTCGGTGGTGACGGTCCCGCTGAAGGTCGAGGGGCGCCTCACGGGCTCGCTGGGCGTCGCCGCCGAGGCCGCCGGCCGGTATTCGAACGAGGAGGCCCTGCGTCTCCAGTTCGCCGCTGACCGGATCGCCCTGGCGGTCGAGTCGGCGCGCCTGGGAGAGTTGGAGCGGCTGCGCCGCGGCTCGCTGTCCTTCCTGGTCGAGGCGTCGGACCTGCTGGCGGGCACCCTGGACCGGGACCAGACACTGGCGCTGATGGCCCAGATGACGGTCCCGACCCTGGCGACGTGGTGCGCCGTCTACACGATCGCCGACCAGTCGTCGGAGCCGGAACTCTCCTACGTGCTGCACGAGGACGAGGACCGCATCGACGGCCTCAAGGCGCTGCTCACCCGGATCGACCCGCCGGAACCGGTGCCGGCCCCGGGCGCCCGCGTCTGGCCGGCACCCTCGGAGGCCGCCCACGAGGCCGCGCTGCGGACCTCGATGCGCAGTATCGGCATCGGCGACCCGGGCGGCCTCAACTCGGGCACCCGTACGACGCTGGCCACGGCCGCCGCGGTGGGCGGGGAGACGGTGGTCCTGCCGCTCGTCGCCCGCAACCGGGTCATCGGCATGCTCACGCTCGGCAAGCCGTCCGACGACCACTTCCGCCAGGAGATCCTGGAACTGGCCGAGGACCTGTCCCGCCGGGCGGCCCTGGCCCTGGACAACGCCCGCCTCTACTCGGAGCGCACGGCGATCAGCCAGTCCCTCCAGCGCAGCCTCCTGCCGCCGGGCCTGCCCAAGATCCCCAACGTCGAGGTCGACGTCATCTACCGTGCGGCCGGCGAGGGCAACGAGGTGGGCGGCGACTTCTACGACGTCTTCCCGATCCGGGACGGCGCCTACGGCTTCGCCATCGGCGACGTCTGCGGTACGGGGCCGGAGGCGGCGGCCGTGACGGGCCTGGCCCGCCATGCGCTGCGCCTGCTGGCCCGGGAGGGCTTCGCCGGCCCCGCGGTCCTGGAGCGGCTCAACGCGGCCATCCTGGACGAGGGTTCCCGCAGCCGCTTCCTCACGCTTCTCTACGGGGAGCTGTGGCCGCAGGAGGACGGCAGCGCCCTGCTGAAGGTCGTCTGCGCCGGTCACCCGTTGCCGCTGCGTCTGCGCCAGGACGGCTCGGTCGAGCCGGCGGCGGACCCTCAGCCACTGCTGGGCGTCCTGGAGGATCTGGAGCTGTACGAGCAGACGTTGACCCTGGAGCCGGGCGATGTCCTGCTGTGTGTCACGGACGGCGTGACGGAACGCCGGGAGGGTACGCGCATGCTCGGCGACGACGGCCTGGCGGAGGTGCTGGCCCACTGCACGGGTCTCACGGCCGGGGCGGTGGCCGGACGCATTCTCCGGGCCGTCGAGCGCTTCGCCGCAGATCCGCCGTCGGACGACATGGCCATCCTGACGATGCGCGTCCCGGAGCCTCACCCGGCCCCGTAGTCCGCTTCCGCACATGCGAAAGGCCCCCGCCGTTCGGCGGGGGCCTTTCGCATGTCCGAGCCCCAATGCGGAATCGAACCGCAGACCTTCTCCTTACCATGGAGACGCTCTACCGACTGAGCTATTGGGGCCTTGCTGCCCTGCGGCAACGAGCTAAAGCATACCCTGGTTCGAGGGGTGCGCAAAACCACCTGGCACATCGTCACGACTCCTCGCCGGCGCTACCGCAACCGGTCCGGAAACGCAGAAGAGCCCCATGCCACAAGGGCACGGGGCTCTTCCTAAAAGGAGTTCGGCGGCGTCCTACTCTCCCACAGGGTCCCCCCTGCAGTACCATCGGCGCTGAAAGGCTTAGCTTCCGGGTTCGGAATGTAACCGGGCGTT
>NZ_SSBK01000041.1 GCF_004795035.1 Streptomyces sp. A0958 | reverse complement strand
CTGATCCACCTCGGCCTCACCCGAACCGACAACACCTGGCACCTCATCCCCGCCACCGCATAGCGAAAAGGGGCCGTCCGGCCTGCGGCCGGACAGCCCCCCAACAAGATTTTCAGCGGCCTTCTAGTCGACCCCGCCCGTATCCCGGCCTTCGCGCAAAGCCTTCCGGAGTCCGTCCGGCCCGCCTTGAGCACACCGGCTGCCGTTGAACAATTCCTCACTGGGAGGAAGGCGAGGGACGTCCTTGACGCGGACCAGTACGCGCTGCTGCGGGCCTGCCGAGTGCCCCCGGCCGACGACGAACGCCTCGCCGCTGCCCACGTCGACGCACAGTGGGCCGCACGCTGGGTCCTCGCCCGCGTCGCCAGCCTGGGCTGGACGCCTGAACTGTTCGCCAAATTCGATAACATGCGTTCCCGCCACTCTGACTCCCGCCAGTCACACAAGGGCGAACGGATCGGCAAGAAGTACCAGTGGATGGCCCTCCACGAGCTCGTGGAACGCCTGGCGAACCACCGGCACCCCCACCGGCAGACCGAGCACGACGCCGCCGAATACCCGGGAGCGGCACGACTGTCGCTGCTCGACATCGACCCTTCCCTTCCTCCGGCCCGACACCCCTTCTCCGACACCGACGACAACAGTCCAGACGAAGCCGACCACGCCACCTTCCCGACCGCCGACCCCGCACACCCGCTGGCACCACCTGTCCCCGACCTGCCCGACGACGAGCGCGTCGACGAATGGATCAGCCGTCCGGACAACCTGCCCGACCTCGACGAACTGGGCATCCGCACCGACAGCGACGGCAGGCAGTGGATCGTCCTTTACGAACAGGCCGTGGACGATCACGACGGTCGAGGATGGAACGTCACCCGTGGCCAGGCGGAGCATTGGCACCGCATCCACAGCTGGCTCGTACCCGCCCCCCAACTCACCAGCCTGCTCACATGGCTTGAAGGCCGAACACTCACAAACCGGCTGATGCCCGAAGGAGCCGATCGCCACAGCCTTCTGCTGGCCGACTTCCCCACCGTCCCCGGTCCCTGGACCGATCCGGAACCCGACTCCTGGCATGTGAGTACCTTTCAGTACGACGAAACCGATCACGGTGAGGACGACTCCCCTGTCCCAGGGGACGACGATCTCTCCTCCCCGGAGCCAGCCCCTGGACCACCGGCTTCGGAGGAGAGAGTCGCAATCCCCGCCATCTGGCGGGAGCGGAGGAAGAAACGCCAGGAAGAGCTGCTCCTGGAGCTCGCAGAGCTGTGGACGGACGGTCCGATCGAAGATGACGAGGACGACTGGCTGGAGCGCACCCTCGCCGCACAGCCGCAGGGCCGGATGGTCCTCGCCACAGACCCTGACGGGAAACCCGTCACCGCCATTCCGACCGACCAAACCTACAACTGGAGCGGCCAGAGCCTGGACTGCTCCCTCGACGCGTCCGTCTCCGCGACGCTGCCCAGTGACCCACTCCTGAGAGACAGCGGGCTGCGGCGCGACCCGGACCGCCCCTTCTGGTACGACACCGACGGCCAACTGCAGGTGCAGTACCTGACGTGGGACCGCCCGAGCGGCAGGGCCTACAGTCTCCTCGCGTCCAGGGAGTGGCTTGAGTACCACCTCGAGCGCGGCGGCCATTGCCTGGTCCAGGGCATGACCGGTGAACGGCAGCCTGTGACCGCCGAGCACCCGCGTGTCTGGAGAGAGTTCAGCCAGAGCGCCGGCCGCACGGCCGAAGGACAATGCAACCCTGGGACCATCGTTACCGAAGTCAAGAGAAGCTTCCGGTAGCAGGCCGTCGCCGGACTTGGCCCGGGCCCGGGCACGACCGCAGAGTACGACCGGCGCGGCGACCCGTGCGTCGAGCGGGTCCGGCTTTCCCGAACTCTGATGTGGGTGGCGGCAGGTGAGACCGCCACCCACATCTTGTCCTGATCGCCGAAGCGGCCCCCTGCCCCTGGTCAGGAGCAGGGGGCGTTCCTACTACGACGGACGCAGTTGTCACCGGGGATGCGATCGTGGCAGAGGGCCAGGACCTCCGCCCGAGCTTCTGGGCCGCGATGCTGAGCATGCTGATCCGTGGGGGCCTCTCGCTGGAGAACACCAGCAGAATGGCCACCGGAGGCGGCCCCACCGGCCTCACCGGAATAGGCGCACGCCGCCCTGCGGGACACGACCCGACCGCAACAGCCAGTCGCGGCTTCGATGAATCAGCCGCGTTCGATCGAGTCCGGGTTGATCACGATGAAGCCGTCTTCCGCCAGACAGTCGGAGGAGATCTCGATACCTCGGGCTCGTTCATCGGAAGATTCCCAGTAGGAGCCGGCAGCCTTGAATCGGTCGCCAACGGCCAGGCGCCCGTATCCGGGAACGCTCACGCCGATCGCAGCATCGGACCGCACGACCTTCGTTCCCTTAGGCCAGATCGGCGTGGCGACGAAATCCTCTTCGGCTCGCACGCCACGCACCGTGAGGCACTTTCCATCGTCACTGCTCACAAGGGTGCCCCCGATGGTCATCCCCGGGAGTACAGAGAGACTGTGGACAATGATCGGTGGCTCGGTGTCTGTCACCGAAACCTCGGGGGACGTCGGGCTCTTCCGCCCCTCCTTCTTGGAGTCGCCTCCGGCATCGGATCCACTGCACGCGGCGAGTGTGACGACCAACAGAGCCAGTGTGACGCCGATGGCGCTGCGGATCTGAGCCATGGTTCCTCCGGGAGAGTGTGAGTGGGCAGACCGGCAGTCCCGGTCTGCCCACGTACGTCGCCTATCGCTTATCGAGTCCACACGTCGTAGCTGCGGTTCTGGAAGAGGTAGGCGGGCGCGAAGACACAACGATTGTTGCCGTCACCATAGTTGGTGAGCCCGGTATGAATGCCATAGGCGGTTCCCCCGCTGTACCAGGGCCCACCGCTATCACCGCCCTTGCAGGTGGCGCCACTCATCACGACCATGTGCTGCAGACTTCCGATAGAGACGTTTCGGTACTTGACCGTGCCGCAACTTTTGCCAGAGGTACGGCCGTAGTGACAGATGGACGTGCCCGTCGACGGCATGGCCCCTCTCGCGTCGGCGTACCTGGTGGCATTCGTGTCGTGGTAGAAGGTGCGAGTCGCGGCCTTGCTCCCTGTGGAGTTGTAGCCGATGTCGCCCCATGAGCCCTGATGGCTCCAGATTTTCGAGACCGTTGTCGACCCACCCGCGGTGCTGTGGTTCGAATAGGTCTGACTGGAGACCTTGGTGCAGTGTCCAGCAGTTCCTGAGCGCTTTGTGTCGGACGTGAGGTACTTCAAATTGAAGCCTGTAGTACAGCCAACCGACAGCAGCCCACCACCGCGGATGTATCCGTCCTGCTGCTCGATACCTACCTGGTCGGAAATCACGATGTTGATCGGGAAGCGATCCGTCCCGAGAGCGTCCTCTACACGGGCCGCGAGTTCAGGTGTTGCGGCTGTGGCTACAGAGGAACGAGCGCTGAACTCCGAAGCGGGAAGCGGTTTGACCCAGGCCTCGATGGTTCCCAAGCGCACGTCGTAGGCCGTGATCGCGGTGTCGACGCCGGACTGAGCCAGCAGTGTGGAGTGAGACTCGTCCGCCGCAGCGGCGAGTTCGGCCTCCGAAAACCCTCGGTTACCGACAATTTCGACCGGTACGGGAAGGGACGAGGCAAGATCGATCGCTTCAGTGACGGGACAGCGGCCTCCGTGCCCGTGCTGTGGCGGCCGGTGCCCAGTGGCGTGCACGAACCTCGCGTAGTCCTCATTGGTCGTCGGGTAGACGTCGATGAGGTACGAGTCCAGCCACACCGAACGGTTGTCCGGGCCGGACAGGTAGATGCCCTCCTCAACGAGGGTCATCACCTCTGGCGTGGGTTCACGCCGACCAGCTCGGCGAACACCTTGCCCGTCTTTCGCATGGCCGTGCGCAGCAGCCGAGCCTCATGGCCGGCCCACCTGGTCACCCCCGTCATGGGCTTGCCCTACAGGTTCTCGCCAGGGATGGACAGGTACGTCTCTTGCAGCTGGCTCAGCACCCGGTGCTCGACGGGGAACTCAGCGTCATCAATCGCGGACAGGGGACGGACGCCGATGCTGGTGTTCGTGGCGAAGGCTGCGGCCATGCCCTTGGCCTGCGCCAGGGTGACGGTGGCGACGCGGTGCCCCGCGCGCTGCTGAAGCAGGGCCATGGTGACGCCGGGCAATACCGGAGCCTCCGGCCACACCACGGTGCCCTCCTGGTCGACGAACCCGATGTTCCAGGTGCCACCCTCGGAAACGAGTCCGTCTCTGCCGATGAACAAGGCGTCGCCGAAACCTGTCCGCTGCGCCGCCCCGCGGGCGTGCAGAGCGCCGAAGAGACCGGCGTGCTTCACCTCGGGAAGGTCACGTTCGTACACCACGCTCTTGGCCCGCAGCGGCTCCGGAGGCAGAGCGCCGGCACCGCGCACGGACACCAGGATGTGCGGCTCGTTGGCGTCCCCCGGGCGCCCCATCTCGACCTTGGGGTCGTAGATCGTGACGCGGACGATGCATGGGCGGCTCTGCCCTTCGAGGCCCTGGCGGACGCACTCGCGAACACGCTCGGGGTCCAAGTCCGCGCTCCACACGGTCTTGCAGTCCCGCACGAGGCGTTCCATGTGCAGCGCCAGGCCGCGGATGCTGCCGTCGGCGGCGACGCGCATGGACGTGAAGTGCCCGATGTTCGTCAAGGCCAGGGGGAGCATGTCGTTTACGGATACGGGCTTTCCATCGAGAGTCACCATGCGCCCAGCATGTCGGAGCGTCCGCACCCGCGGCACCTCAATTGAGGTTACTGACGGGTCAACGTCGTCTGAAAGTCATTCCGAGCCCTTGCCGCACGGTGTTCGCTGGCACCACGCGAACACGTCGAGCCGCCCTGGAGGCCCTCGACCATCTCGCGGGCGTAGGCGTGCACGATCTCGGGGTCCACGGAGTACCCCTCGTAGCAGCGGCCCCAGCGCAGGTCCCTGGGGGTGGCGACGGTCGGGGCGAATGTCCAGTCCATGCCGGTGGCCGCGATCTCGCGGGCGGCCGCGGCGCCGATCCGGCGGATGAGTCCGGGGTCGCGCGCCGCGCCGAGCCCGATGTTGTGCGGGAAGACGGTGGCCCCGTGCACGTTGTTGTGGCCGTGGACCGCGTCGCTCGCCCACATGAACGGGATGTGGAAGGGCCGGTCGCGGTAGGCGTCCCGGGCCGCCTCCCAGAAGGTGCCGACGGTCTCGGCCCACCGGGCGGGGCCGGACCTGCGGTCCCCGTCCGGCCATCGGCCGGCGCCGTTGAGCGCCGAGCCGATCCGGTAGGTCCGCACGTCGTCGGCGGTCAGCTCGACAGGTCGGGCTGGATCATCTGCCCGATCTTCTCCTCGCCCGTCATCCGGCCGAGGATCTCCCTCGCACGGTCTCCTCCAGCACCGGGTCGACCGCGAGTCCGACCGCAGCGACGGCCACTGCGCGAGGTACTCCAGCCGGTTCACACACTGCTCCTGATGTGCGGACGGGGTGGGGCGCGCGGAGTCCGGCCCCGGGGCCCGTGAGCCGGGGCCGGGCCGGGCGGGCGGCGCGCCGACGGGGCAGCGCAGTGCCTCGGCGCCGGCGGCCCGTGGTGCGCCGGCCGATTTGAGAGAGCCCTCTCCGGCGCGGAGCCCAAATCCAGACAGCTGCGTGACGCGTGACGCCCTGTCACTGCCCTTGCTCAGTACGCGGTTTGGGATTCCACGGCCACGGCTGGGGCGGCCGCCCGGCGGCGAGGGTGCCGTCGTCCGGCACCCTCGTCACCGTGCGTCATTTGACCGCCCCGGCCGTCAGGCCGGCGACCAGGTACCGCTGGAGCAGCAGGAATCCGGCGACCACGGGGATGCTCACGACGAGTGAGGCGGCCATGATCTGGTTCCAGTACACGTCGTTCTGTGTGGAGTAGCCCTGCAGCCCGACTGCGAGCGTGCGGGTGTTCTCCGTGGTCATGACGGAGGCGAACAGCACCTCACCCCAGGCCGTCATGAACGCGTAGACGGCGACCGCGACGATGCCCGGGGTCGCGGCCGGCACCACCACCCTGATCAGGGCCTTGAGCGGCCCGCACCCGTCCACCATGGCGGCCTCGTCCAGCTCCCTGGGCACGGACTCGAAGTAGCCGATGAGCATCCAGATGGAGAACGGCAGCGAGAACGTGAGATAGGTGAGGATCAGCCCGCCGCGCGAACCGAACAGCGCGATGCCGGTGGCGTCGCCGATGTTCACGTAGATGAGGAACAGCGGCAGCAGGAAGAGGATGCCGGGGAACATCTGCGTGGACAGCACCGTGACGGTGAAGACACGCTTGCCCCGGAAGGTGTAGCGGCTGACCGCGTAGGCCGCGAACACCGCGATGATCACGGACAGTACGGTCGCGGAGCCCGCCACGATCAGGGAGTTGACGAAGTACTTCCGCAGCGGCACCGTCTCCCAGATGTCGAAGTACGGCCGGATCGTCAGCCCGGTGGGGAGCCACTCGAACTTTCCGGACACGTCCTCCAGCGGTTTCAGGGAGCTGGAGACCATGACGTACACGGGCAGCAGGACGAAGCCCGCCAGCAGGGTCAGAAAGACCCGCCGGAACCAGACGAAGGAGCGCGGGGAGGCCATCGGCGAGCGCGAGGCACGGCCCCTGGGGACGGTGTGGCTAGCCACGTGAGGTCTTCCTCCCACGAGAGGTGAACAGCAGGTAGACCGCCGTCACCAGCAGCAGGAACAGCAGCAGCAGGACCGACATCGCCGCTCCGGTGCCGAAGTTCCAGGTCGCGAACGACGATTGGTAGATGTGCACGGAGATGAGGTCCGCGGACTCCGGGGCCGCCTTGCCGAACAGCACGAACGGTGTGTTGAAGTCGTTGAACGTCCACAGGAACAGCACGAGGACCAGCACCTGGTTGACCGGACGCAGCGACGGCAGGGTGATGCGGCGGATCTGCTGCCACATGCCGGCGCCGTCCAGCGCGGCCGCCTCGTAGAGCTCCTTGGGGATGTTCTGCAGGCCCGCCATCACGATCAGGAAGGCGAAGGGCCAGCCCTTCCAGACCGAGACGATCAGCAGGGTGTAGAAGGCATTGTCACCGATCAGCCAGAAGGGCAGCCCGTCGGTGAGGCCGAGCTGGTCGTGCAGGACGTGGTTCACCAGACCGTTGTCCCGCTGGAACATGAAGGCCCAGGTGATGACCGCCGCGTAGACGGGCAGGGCGTACGGCACGAGGAACAGCGTCCGCAGGAATCCCCGGCCGGCGAAGGCCTCCTGCATGAAGATGCTCGCCGCGACGCCCAGCAGCCAGCTGAGGGCGACCGCCAGCACGGTGAACAGACAGGTGACCCAGAACGAGTGCAGCAGCGCCTTGCCGACGGGTGCGTCGAAGTCGACGGCGATGCGGAAGTTCTCCAGGCCGCGCCAGGGCGCACCGGACCAGTCCCGCAGATAGAACTGCGTGAGCTCCTTGAACGCCATGATGAAGCCGAAGCCGATCGGCACCAGGTGGACGAGGAGTTCCAGCACGACTGCGGGGAGCAGGAGCAGGTAGGGCAGACCGAGACGGCGCAGGCGCCCCGGGCGGCGCTGCTTGCGCGGCGCCTCCCCGGGGGTGTCCTTGCGCACCGTCGGTTCCCCCTGCGCGAGGTTCACGGTGGTGGTCATGGACGCATCACTCACTGACTGGCCATCTGCTGCTCAGCCTTGGTGAGCTCGGCCTTGACGTCCGCCGTGGTGATCGCGGCACCGCCGGCGGCCTTGGCGAAGAGGGACTTGACCGCGGTGCCGACCGCCGTCTCGAACTGCGACTCGTTGGTGACCTGCGGCAGCGCGGCAGCGCTGGTGGCGAGGGTGTTCTTCAGCACCTCCAGCTCGGGCCGCTTGAACGCCTCGTCGTCCTGGGCGGCCTTGACCGGCGGGATCGAGCCGTACGTCTTGCAGAGGAGCCTCTGCTCCTCGTCGCTCGTCATGAACTTGACGAACTGGGTGGCGCCGTCGAGGTTCTTGCTGTTCTTGAAGACGGCGATGTTGATGCCGGCCACCATCGAGTTGAGCTGCTGGCCCTGGCCCGGCGTCCCGGACTGGACCGGCACCGGGGCGACGCCCCAGTCGGAGTCCTTCATGCCCTGGGACTTGAACGTGGTGGCCGCGGCCTGCCACAGCACCATGGCCGTCTTGCCCTTGGAGAAGTCGCTGAGCGACTGGTTCTGCGAGTACTCGGCGTTGCCGGGGGCGACGATCTTGTCCTTGGCCATCATGTCGACGTACTGCTTGACGGCCGCGACGACCTTGTCGTCGGTGAACTTCGGCTTGCCGGAGGAGTCGAAGAAGTCCGCACCGTGCTGCTTGGCCAGGACGAACACCTGGTGGATGTTGTTGGAGAGGTTCGAGCCCTCGGCGCCCAGGCCCCACTTGCCGTTCTTCGACAGCTTCTTGCCGATCTCGGCCATCTCGTCCCAGGTGGCCGGCGGCTTCTCGATGCCGGCCTCCTTGAACATCGCCTTGTTGTAGTAGAGGGCGTACGCCATGGAGTAGAGCGGCAGCGCGGCGGGGTCCTTGCCCTCGGCGCCGGCCGAACCGAGCGCCGACTCCACGAAGCGGTCACGGCCGCCGACCTTGGCGAAGTTCGCGTCGTCCCACGGCAGCAGCGCGCCGGTCGCCTGGAGCGAGGACGACCAGGTGTTGCCGATGTTCAGCACATCGGGGCCCTGGCCGGAGGTCGTGGCGGTGAGGATTCGGGTGAGCAGGTCCGACCAGGGGACGACTTCCAGCTTGACCTTGATACCGGTCTGCTTCTCGAACTTCTTCAGCTCGGGCGTGAGGATCTTCTTGTCGGCCTCGAGGCTCGGGCCCTGGTTGGAGGCCCAGTAGGTCAGGGTCTTCGGCGAGCTGGACCCACCGCCCGTGGACTCTCCGCCACCACACGCGGTCGCACCGGCGAGCAGGGAGACTACGGCCGCGCCGCTCGCGACTATACGGATTTTTCGCATGGCTCCAGGTGTCCCTTTCTGAGGAGCGTGCAAGCCGGACGTGCTGAGCCCCCGGCCCAACCCGGCGTGCGGCCCAACTGTCTCATGGCTTAATTTATGACGCGAGTTAAGCCTCAGGGAAAGGTCGCGTCAAGAGTCGGGGGCGGGGTAGCGTGCCTCGCGAGCGAGCGAAGGAGCAGCCCGGATGGCCCAGCAGAGCAGACGTACGGTGCGTGACCTGCGCAGGAACAGCCGTGCGGCCGTATTGCAACGTTTGTATTTCGATGGGCCGTTGAGTCGCCAGGAACTGAGCCCCGCGACCGGCCTCAGCTCGGGCTCCGTCAGCAACGTCGTCACCGAACTGGCCGCCGAGGGGCTGGTCGAGGAGGCCGGCAGCGTGGAGTCCGACGGCGGACGCCCCCGCATGCTGCTGCGGGTCAACCCGCACCGCGGCCATCTGATCGGCATCGACGTCGGCGAGACCCGGGTCCGCATCGAGGCCTTCGACTTCACGCTGTCCGAACTCGCCCGTACCGAACGCCCGCTGGCCGAGAACCTCTACGAGGTCGACATGATCGTGGAGCACATCCGCAACGGTGTCGACGAGGTGCTGGCCGCCGCCGGGCTCGGCACGGACGGCCTGATCGGCGTCGGCATCGGCGTCCCCGGCGTCGTGGAGCACGATCCGGTGCGGGGCGCGGTCGTGCACGGCCAGACCATCGGCTGGGACGCGGTCCCCCTGGAGACGCTGCTGCGCGAGTCCAGCGGACTGCCGGACTCCGTGCCGTACGTCATCGACAACGGGGCCAAGACGCTCGGCCAGGCCGAGATGTGGTTCGGGGCCGGCCGGGGCGCGCGCAGCGCCGTGGTGGTCCTGTTCGGCTCCGGCGTCAGCGCCTGCCTCTTCGCGGAGGACACCCCGCTGGGGCAGGCCCTCGAATGGGGCCATCTGACCGTGCACGTCGGCGGCCGGCGGTGCCGCTGCGGTTCACCGGGCTGCCTGGAGGCGTACGCGGGCGCGGAGGCGATCCTGCAGCGCTGGCAGGAGGCCGGCGGGCGCCCCCCGGAAGGCGTCGACGAGGAGACCCGGCTCACCGCGGTACTCGCCGCGGCCGGTCCGCACGACGGCGCCGGCCCCGATCCCGCCGCGCGCACGGTGGTGCGGGAGACCGCCGAGTACCTGGGCGCCGGGCTGGCCGGCCTCATCAACCTCCTCCAGCCCGAACGCATCCTGGTCGGCGGCTGGGCAGGGCTGCAGTTCGGGGCCCGCCACCTCGACGAGGTCCGGGCCCACGCCGCGGCCTACTCGCTGTCCCACCCGGCCGCCAAGGTCACCGTGGAGCTGAGCAGCCTGGGCCCCGACGCCGTCACCGTGGGCGCCGCGACCCTGCCGCTGGCGGACTTCCTGGCCCGGGGCGGACGTGGCTCGGTGCCGGCCCAGGAGGCCGCCGCACCGGCCTGGCGCGCCGCGCTGGAGGACCGGATTCTGAACCGGCCGGTGCGCGGGACGACCCCGGTCCGGGCGCCGGACGCGGGACCGGAGGCTGCGGACTGAACGCCGGAGCGGTGCCTCCGGCCTATGGGACCGCCCGCAGGGCCGACAGGGAGCGTGTGAAGTGAGCGAACAGCCCACGGGCGAACCGCAGGGTCGCCGCCTCGTCCATGCGGTGGGCCGCCGCCTTGATCAGGATGTGCACGTCCGGGCTGCCGATCACGGCGTGGACGGCGAGCTCGTGGCCGAGCACCCGGGGCACGCGCAGGGGCTCCTCTGCGGTGAACACCGGAACGTCACCCGCCGGAGGGCCCGGCCGCTCGCCCTTGGCGTACGCGACGTTGGTCGACACGCTCTGCCCGGAACGGTACGGGCCGGGGAAGTTGGCCGACCTGCGCACCGCGTCCCAGTCGTACATCCCGCTCCGGTAGGCCGCGAGCAGCTCCCCGTGGAAGCGGCGGTGCCACTCGGGCCGGCCGGAGTGCTCCGTGCCGCGCGCCACCCAGACCTCCCCGGCCAGACAGGCCAGCGCGGGGCGCAGCACGGGCCGGAAGCGGTTCGAGCAGATCGTCTTGAGCGTGACCTCCCGCAGCCCGAACAGCTCGCCCACGTATCCGCAGACCAGCGAGTTGACGAGGGAGGGCGCGCTGACCCCCAGCTCGGCAGCGGTCCGCGGCAGCGCCCGCGCGAGCCCGCCGCCGAGGGCGAAGGTGACCCGGTACTCCGTGTCGAGCCCGCCGGCAGGCCGGTCGACGGGAGCGGCTTCGGCGGGTGCGCCGGGCCAGACGAGGGCGCGCGGGGTCTCGTGGAAGCCGAGCCATCTGCGGGTGGACC
This sequence comes from Streptomyces sp. A0958, assembly GCF_004795035.1. Lineage (GTDB taxonomy): Bacteria > Actinomycetota > Actinomycetes > Streptomycetales > Streptomycetaceae > Streptomyces. The sequence continues at coordinate 42,528 of NZ_SSBK01000041.1, read as the reverse complement.
GGACCCCGCGCGCGTCCGTCTCGAAGGCGCGGACCTGCCGCGGCTGGGCCGGCTCACCGCCGGTCCCATCGGCACCGTCGACTCCGTCGGGGCGGCTCCCGTCCAGGATCTCCGGGTCCGCGGCCGCCCGCAGGATCAGCGCGCCGAGCAGCCCGCTCGCCACACCGTCGAAGAAGGAATGGTGCACCGCGTAGTAGACGACGGCGCCGCCCGGGGCGTCGGCCACCAGGAAGAAGGCCGAGCCGGTGAAGGCGTCGAGGCGTTGCGGACACCGCGTCAGAACGTCCTGCGGCCGCGCGGCGACCGCGTAGTCGAAGCTGTGGGCGAAGAAGTGATCCAATTCCGTGATCTCCTGTCGGAAAACCCCGTCGGGAGCCTGCACGATCCGGCTGTGGACCGCCTCGCTGTACCGGCATATATGGGCGAAGAGATTACGCGCCTGCCGTTCGGTCAGCCGTCCCGGCAGGTGCACGCTTTCCCGGATCGCCACCCAGCTGTTCCCGGGGTACTCGATTTCGTCGAACAGGAAGTTCAACTGCGCCGAAGCCAGCGGGTACCGGCCCGGGAACACGCCGTCGGCAGCGGTCTCACTCATACGACCTCCTGGATCTGAAGACCTTGACATAACCTCCGGCATACGCCAGATTCTCTCTCAGAGAGCGCTCTCCCCGCACCGGCACCTTCTTCGGATTTCTGCCGAGGTCCTGCGGCCGTGCGGAACAGGGGAAGCACGGCAATGGGGGCTGCACCACTCATGCAGGACGGAATACCGCACAGACAAACAGCCGGTGAATCCCATTCGGACAGCACCTTGCTGACCGCTCCGGAAGAAGATCTGAGCCGTGATGCCTTAACCACGTCATGGCCCATGGATTCACTGGTGGATCTTCTCCCGACCGGCCCGGAAACCGTTCCGGAGCGAGACATTCCGTGGCGGGACGGTGCCGCCTTCGCCGCATTCATCACGCGTCGGCGCGGACAGCTCAACTGGACGCAGGAAGAACTCGCGGAACGGTCGGGCGTGAGCGTGCGCACGATACGCAACATCGAGACCGGCCGGGTCGGCAGTCCCCGGCGTTCCTCATCGACCATGCTGATGGCCGCCCTCGGCGAGCACGACGTGTGGCCACCGGGCCCCGGCTCCGTGGAGGCGTTGCGGGGGCACGATGTCGACACGCTCGTGCAGGCGCTGGGCTCGCGCCGTCTGGTGGTCGTCACCGGGCCCGGCGGGGTCGGCAAGAGCCGGCTGGCCCTGGAAGCGGCGTACCGGGCCGCGCCCCTGCCGGACAGCCGGGCCGTGGTCGACCTGGGCCATCTGCCGCCGGAGGACTCCCCCGACGCCCGGTCCTTCCAGGAGATCGTGGACGCCGTGGGCAGCCGGCTGCCCGATCCGGCGTACGGGTCCCGCCCGGAGCTGCTGCTCCTGGACAACGCGGAGCATCTGCCGGTCACCGTGACCCGGCTGAGCGCGCGGCTCCTGAACCGGCGCCCCCTGCTGCGCGTCGTCGTCACCACCCGGCGCCGGCTGACCATCGGCGGTGCCTGGACCTGGGAGGTCCAGCCGCTGCCGGCCGACGGGCCCGGAGGCGCCGCCGCCTTCTTCGTCGACCGGGTGCGCGAGGTCTGCCCCGGGCTCTCGCTCGACCCGGACGGGCCGGACGTACGGACCCTGTGCCGCATGCTCGACGGAATCCCCCGCTATCTCGAACTCGCCGCCGAGCGGCTGCGGTCGCTGCCGCTGGCCGCGCTCGTGGCCGACGGTGCGGAGCCGGCCGGGCTGACCGGCTCCGATCTCTCCCGGCCACCGCACCAGCGGGGCGTCCTGCCCAGCGTGCGGTGGAGCCTGGACCTGCTGAACCCGGCCCAGCGCGCCCTGCTGGACGATCTGGTGCGGCTGCCGTCCCGCTTCACGCTCCAGGACGTCCGGCGCGCCACGGCGCCTCTGAACGCACCTCCGGAACCCCATCTCCTGGACCTCCTGGGCCGGTTGGTGGACTGCTCGCTCGTCCAGGTGGTGCGTGACGGGGACCGCTACCAGTACGGGCTGCTGTCCACGGTCCGCGCGGTGCTCGCCGCGGAGAGGTGTCCGGCAGCGGCCCACTGACCTTCGGGTACGTATCCACATGTCATCCGGCCACCGGCTGCTCGCCGGTGGCCGCCCGGGTGAGGGCCGGGCGGTCGACCTTCCCGTTGGCGTTCAGCGGGAAGGCGGCCAGCCGCTCGATGCGACGGGGGATCAGCTCCCTCGGGAGGATCGATCCGAGTTCCTCGCGCAGGGCGGCGGGGTTCGCGGCAGCGCCCGTGACATAGGCGCGCAGGACTCCGCCGGCCACCAGCGTGACCGCCTCATCCACCCCGGCGCACCGTCGCAGCGCCTGGTCGATCTCGCGCAGCTCCATGCGGACCCCACCCACGTTGACCTGGTGGTCCAGCCGTCCGATATAGGCCAGTTGGCCGTCGGGGAGCGTACGGACCAGGTCTCCGGTGCGGTACCAGCGCTCGCCCCCGTGGCTCAGGTAGCGTCCGCGGTCGTCCGCCGGGTCCAGATAGCCGGTGACCATCTGCGGCCCGCTCACGCACAGTTCGCCCGTGCCGGCCGCCTCCCCGCCGTCCCGGTGCAGATGCACCCGCAGACCGGGGTGCGGGCGGCCGATGGGCACCACGTCGTTCACGCAGAGCGCGGGTGACAAAGCCGGGTCCCAGCGGTGCAGGGTGCACGAGATGGTCAGCTCGGTGGGCCCGTAGAGGTTGTGCACGGCCGAGCCGTCCGCCGCCGCCTGCCAGGACGCGGCGTCCTCGCGCAGCAACGCCTCCCCGCAGAAGAGGCTGTGCCGCAGCGTGGGCATCGCACCGGCGGTCAGCGCGCCCGACCGGCGCAGCAGCGGCACCACGGCGGGGACGGAGAACCAGACGGTGATCCGGTGCCTGGTCAGGAACGCGGGCAGCCGAGTGTAGGCGCCCGGCGGAACGACGACGAGCGACGCCCCGCACCCCCAGGCGGCGAACATGTCGAACACCGCGAGATCGAAGGTCAGGTTGAAGGTCTGCGAGAACACGTCGTCCGTGCCGAAGCCGAAGTGGTCCTGCACGCACCGCAGATAGTGCAGGACGTTGCCGTGCGACACCGGGACGCCCTTGGGCACGCCCGTCGATCCGGAGGTGAACATGATGTACGCCGGGTCCTCGGGCCGCACGGGCACCGGCCGCGTCAGCGGCTCACCGGTCTCACGGCCGACGACCGTCACCCCGTCGAGGGCGTCGCCGAGTGCGGGCAGGCAGGCCTCCCCCGCGTCGTCCACCACCAGGACCGTCACCCGGGCCGCCTCGATCATGGCGCGGGTGCGTTCGGCGGGGTAGTCGGGGTTCAGGGGCACCACGGCGGCGCCCGCGTAGAGGCCGGCGAGGAAGCCCGCGTAGGCGCGCTCCCCCCGGTGGGCGAGCACACCGACCCGGTCGGCGCCGGGGCTGCGGGCGAGGAGCGTGCCGGCCAGCGTCCGTGCGGCGAGGTCGAGTGCGCGGTAGGTGTGCTCGCGGCCGCCCGCCTTCAGCGCCGTGCCGTCGGGCGAGAGGCCCAGGCCCTGGAGGAACCGGCCGAGCAGACCGGGTTCGGGCGCGGGGGAGTTGGGTGTCATCGGTCCGCTCCGGGGGTCGGTTCGGGGTGCGCCTGCTGGGGAGCCCCTTCGTGCGGGGCGGCGCCTTCGTACGCGGCCGGGGCGGCGGGGGCCGCGGCGTGCGGGGTGAAGGCCATCGCCGCCAGTGCGCCGTCGGGGTCGGCGGCCAGCACCAGCGCGGGGCCGGCCGCGCCGTCCGGGTGTCCTGGGCGCCCGCGCTCCACCAAGGGGCTGAGCTGCAGGACGCTGTGGGCGCTGTAGCAGTCGCCCAGGGTGCCCCGGTCGTGGCCGGGCTCCGTGCCGAACAGCGCGGTGAGCGCCTCGTGCTGGGCCTCGTCCACCGCCGGGTCCCCGGTCGCCCTGACCAGGACGGTCCGCACCGCGTGCGGGTCCAGGCCCGCGCGGTCCAGGGCCGCCCGGACGACGGCGGTCACCGCGGCGGGCCGGCGGGGGTCGGCCGCCCGGACCACGACGCCGCCCAGGGTCCCGAGCACCGTGCGGCCCTCGGCGGCTGCGACCTCCGGCCGCTCCACGACGAACATCGCGGCGCCCTCCCCCTGCGGACCGGTCCGCCGCGCCACGTGCGCCCACCAGGCGGCGGGAACGCTCAACTCCTCGGCGGCGCCCACCAGCACGGTGTCCGTGTGCCCCTGCCGCAGGGTCATCTCCGCGTGCCGGAACGCCTGCAGCCCGGCCAGCGGGCCGCCGGCGACGGTGGAGTTGGCGCCCCGCAGTCCCGTACGGATGGCGAGGGCCCCGGCCATGGTGTTGAGCACCGACTGCGGGAAGTGCGCGGCCTTCACCAGGTAGGGCCGCTCACGGTCGAAGGAGTCCGTGCCGTAGGTGACGACGCCCGCGAAGCTGCCCACGGTCGTGCCGACGGCGATCCCGGTGCGGTCGCGGTTGGCGTCGGTGACGGTGAGGCCCGCATCGGCCATCGCCGTCTCGCAGGCGTGCATCGCCATCAGGGTGCCGCGGTCGTTGTAGCGCGCGGCCTTGCGGCCGAGGACCGCCTGCGGGTCGAACCCGGACACCCGGTGCACGGCACCGTCCGGCACCGGACCGGCCACCGGACCGGCGGGCGGGTCGGCCGGCGGGCCGGCGGGTTCGGGGCGCATCGTCCCCACCCCGGTGATCACCATGCCGTTCATCAGAGCCTCCCCAGCATCGTGATCGCGTTGTTGCCGCCGAAGGCGAAGCCGTTGTTCTGGGCGATCCGCACGTCCTTGTCGATCCCCGGGCCCGGCACGGGGTCGATGCCGCCGAGTTCCGGATCGGCGGTACGGTGGTGCGCGGTGGGCGGCAGGAAGCCCTCGTGGATGCTGAGCGCGCAGGCGACGGCCCCGAATCCGCTGGCCGCCCCCATCGCGTGGCCGAGCATCGACTTGATCGAACTCATCGGCGGCGGGCGCTCCCCGAAGACCGCGCGCACCGCCTGGCTCTCCACCAGGTCGTTGGTCCGGGTCCCGGTGCCGTGCGCACAGATGTAGTCGACCTCGTCCGCGTCGACTCCCGCCCGTGCGTGTGCGGTGCGGATGCAGCGCGCGATGCTGTCGGCGTCGGGCGCGACCGGGTGGGCCGCGTCGCAGGTCATGCCGTAACCCAGCAGCTCGGCGTAGACCCGGGCGCCGCGGGCCCGCGCCGAGTCCAGGGTCTCCAGGACGAGCGCGACGCCCCCTTCGGCCGGCAGCATGCCGTCCCGGTGCAGGTCGAAGGGGCGGCACTCCTCGGCGGCGAGGGCGCCCAGCCGGTGGAAGCCGGCATGGGTGAACCGGGTGACCGAGTCCGCGCCGCCGGAGACGACCACCTCGGCCTCGCCCGCCGTCAGCAGGTCGTAGGCGTACCCCAGGGCGTAGTTGCCGGCCGAGCAGGCCGTGCCCAGGGTGAGGACCTCCCCGGTCGCGCCGATCTCCTGCGCGGCGGCCAGGGCCAGTTTCGAGGCGGGCAGCCGGGCGGCCGCCGCGGCGTCGGGCGGGCCGTAGCCACCGGTGTGCCACGCCTCGATCATGTCGACCATGACGCGCAGTTCACCGGAGGTGGTGCCCATGACGACGGCCGTCTCGTCGCCCCGGACCCGGATCCCGGCGTCCTCGACCGCGAGGCGCGCGGCGGACGCGGCGAAGAGCGCGGAGCGCCCCCAGGCGCCGGTGTCGAGCCGGCTCAGGAGGTCGTCGGGGCGGAAGTCCTTGACCTCACCGCCGTTGGTGTGTTCGAAGCCGGTGGTGTCGAAGCTGGTGACGGGCCCGGTGCCCGAGACGCCCGCTCGCAGTGCCTTGCCGAACGCGGCGATGCCGGTGCCGATGTTGGACACCGGACCCATGCCGGTGATGACGACGCGTGGTGACATCGTTCACCAGCCCGCGTTCCGGGCGACGACCTCGTACGTCGCCTTGAGGGTGACCATCTCCACGATCTCGGCCTCGGGGATCGTGACGCCGTACCGCTTCTCCAGATGGGTCAGCAGCTCGATCGCGAGCAGCGAGTCGGCGTCCAGGTCGTTGACGAAGGACCCGGCGGCCTCGACCTCGTCCGGTTCGGCCGAGAACAGGTCGGCGATGATGTCGCGGATCTCGGCCGTGCGCCGCGCGGTGAGGTCGCTGTTCGTTTCCGGCATGGTGTCGCTCCTTGGTTCGATGAGGTGTGCGGTGGGTGGCGCCGTACGGCGTCCGGGGGCTGCCGGTCCGTTCAGACGGTCAGTCCGCCGTCGACCCGCAGCACCGTTCCGGTGATGTAGGAGGCCCGGTCCGACACCAGGAAGGAGACGGAGTCGGCCACCTGCTCGGGCAAGCCGAAGCCGCCGAGCGCGACGGCGTCCGCCGCCTGCTTCCTGACCCGCGGCGGCAGGTCCGCGACCATGTCGGACTCGATGTATCCGGGGGCCACGACGTTGGCCCGCACCCCGTAGCGGCCGGCCTCCTTGGCGAGGCTGCCGCACAGGCCGTGCAGTCCGGCCTTGGACGCCGCGTAGTTGGCCTGGCCGGCGGTGCCGCCGATGCCGGCCACGGAGGAGATCAGGACGAGCGAGCCCGCCCGGCGGCGGAACATGCCCATCAGCACGGACCGGCTCAGGTGGAACGCCCCGTCGAGGTTGGTGCGCACGACGTCGGACCAGTCCTCGTCGCTCATCAGCGCGGCCGCCCGGTCGCGGTGGATGCCCGCGCAGGAGACCGCGGCGTGCACCGGCCCCAGCCAGTCCTGGGCCAGTGCGGTGAACTCCCGTACGGCGTCGGGGTCGGCGACGTCCACCGCCCGGTGCACCGCTTTGCGGCCCTGTTCCTCGACGAGGGCGGCCGTCCGCGCGGCCGCTTCGTGGTCCCCCCGGTAGCAGAAGGCGATGTCGAAGCCGTCCTGCGCGAGCCGTACGGCGATGGCGCGCCCGATCCCCCGTGAGCCGCCGCTGACCAGCGCGGTCCGCGGGCCGCCGGTGTGCTGCTCGGTCATGTCTCTCTCCTCCGGTTGTGCGAGCGCCCGAACGCCCCGTGGGCCACGGCGACACAGACCGCCAGGCCGTCTTGATGACTCAGTGACAGCACGACGCCGGTCACGCCCTGCAGGTCGGCGAGGTGCTGCGCCCGTCCGTGCAGGCGGGCGCCCGGCGCGCCGAGGCCGTCGCGCGTGATCTCGATGTCCCGCCAGCCGAGGCCTTGGCCCAGCCCGTGGCCCAGGGCCTTGGCGACGGCCTCCTTGGCGCAGAACCGGCCGGCCAGGTGCTCGGCCCTGCGCTCCTCGCCGAGGCTCTCGGCGTAGACGAGTTCGTCGGGCCGGAAGACCATGCGCCGTCCGCCCGGGTGGCGGGCGATCCGTTCGAACCGGGTGACCGACAGCAGGTCCAGCCCGACGCGCACCGGGACGGGCCCGGCGCCCGGCCCCACCCGCACCGGGACAGGCCCGGCCCCGCGGCCGCCGCCCCGCAGGGCCGCCCAGGCCCCGGCCAGACGTTCCGGGATGCTCACGACTCCCCTCCCCGCACCGCGTCCGGGGCCGCCGGCCGCGGCTCGGGGCCGCGCGGGGATGATCCGGCGGCCGGGATGTCCGGGGCGGCCTGGCTGTCCTGGCTGTCTTCGGCGCGGTAGACCAGCCGCCAGGCCACCGGCCAGGAGAACAGGGCGCCGATCACCGCGCCGACGGCGAGGACGGCGTACAGGCCGTCGGTGGAGCCCTCGTGCCGGGCCGCCCACGCTCCGATGCCGAGCACACAGCCGAAGTGCAGGGTGTTCATGGCGATGGCGACCGGGCCGCGCCCGGTCTGTTCCATGACCCCGAGGGCGACGAGGGCAAGGCCCGTGCAGCCGAAGGTGGGGCCGACCAGGGTCATGAACCGTACGGCTTCCGCCTCGGTCGCCCCGTCCAGCGGCAGCGCGCCGACCGCGCCGGGGCCCGCCACGGTCAGGAGCAGGGTGAGGCCCCCGTAACAGGCCCCTATCAGGCCGGCACCGCGGCGCATCACCGCCCGCGCCTGCGCGGGGTGTCCGGCCGCCCGGCGCTGGTTGACCAGGATCGCGACGGACGAGGCGTAGCTCATGGCGGGGACGATGAACACCGCCTGCACCGTGTAGGCGAGGGAGAAGCCCGCCACCGCGGCCTCGCCGAAGGGCGCGACGACCCGCAGGAGGAGGAACTCCACGACGAAGAGCAGTGCGACCGACGCGGCGACCGGCATCCCGATGCCCATCACCGGGCGCAGGGTGCCCGGCTCCCGGCGGGCGATGTCCCGGAGCGGGAACGGGCCGCGGCGCCGCAGCAGGAGCAGGGCCGCCGCGGTCTCCACCGCGCCGCCGAGCGCGAGCGACCAGGGCAGGGCGTGGACGGAGGCGTACGGCCCCTGCGTGAGCGCGGTCAGGCAGGTGAGGGTGACGGCCGCCGAGGCCGCGGTGATCAGCAGGCTCCGGCCGGTCGCGCCCACTCCGCGCAGCACCGCGGCGCCGAGTTCGCCGGTCATGCCCAGCGGGCTGACGAGCGTCATCACCGTGAGGAAGCCGGTGAACGCCGGGCGCTGCGCCTCCGGCACCGCCATCAGCGCGGCCAGCGGGCCGGCGCCGAGCACGACGGCGGCGCCCAGGACCACGTACACGAGCAGTCCGATACGGGCGACGGAGCCGAGCAGCGCGGGGACCGCCCCGGGCTGTGCGGCGCCGGTCCGGCGCGCCGTGAGCACCTGGAGCGTGATGCCGAGGCCGGTGTTGACGGCGAGGAAGAGGAACGCCACGGGGACGTACACGGCACGCAGATAGAGCGCCGAGCCGCCCAGCGAACCCAGCACCGTCACCACCAGGAACTGCACGCCCTGGCCGACGAGGCTGCCGGTCACGAGCGGCGCGGCGAACCGCGCGATCGCCCGGGTACCGGGGGCCCCGGACGGCGCCCCGCGTTCGGCGCTCACCGGCCGCCCCCGGTCCGCAGGGATGATCCGGCCCCGGGGGCCGGCTCCAGCAACAGCCAGGGCCCGTCGGCCGTCCGCTCCGCTTCGGCCAGTAGCAGCGGTCCGTACGATGCGGGGGCCTGCGCGGCGAACGGCGCGACGGCCTGCATTGCATCCGGCGACGCGTCCGGCGCGACGGCCGGCGACGCCGGGGCGTCGGCCTGGGCGGCGTCCGGCGAAGCCAGGGCGGCATCCCGCGCGACGGCCGGCGAAGCCGGGGCAGCGTCCAGCCCGGCATCCGGCGCGGCATCCGACGACGCCGGCGCGGCGCCCTGCGACGCCAAGGCATGTTCCGGGCGTCCCGTCTGCCCAGCTACGCCTGGCGCGGCCGGGCGTCCCGCCTGCCCCGCGATGCCTGGCACGCCCGCTCCCGGCGTGGTCGGGTCCGCCCTCAGGGCGGACGACGCCTCGCGATCGCACGCACCGGACGCCACCAGGCCCGCCCTCGGGGCGGACGGTGCTGCTTCCGCGATGCTCCCCAGCAGCCGGAGCACCTGTGGCCAGCCGCCCGTCCCGGTCCACCGGGCCGGGACGGCGGACGGCAGCGCGCCACGGCCGGACGTCAGCCGCCACGGGCCCGGGCCGTGGACCACCCGGACGGCGACGACGACGCCGCTGGGCAGCGCCGGGGCGAAGCCGTACTCGGAGTGGTCGGCGATCAGCACGGTGGCCCGGCCGCCCGGCGGCAGCACCTCGGCGAGCAGACCGAACACATCGGCGCAGCCGCCGAGTCCGGTGGCGTGGCTGACGCCGAACTCCTCGGTGAACTCCCACGGGGTCTCGTGCGAGATCCGGGGTAGCGGCACGGTGTGGTGCTCCTGGTCGTACCCGGACTGGAGCAGGACGAGCGTCTCCGCGCCGCCGGGCGGCGGGCCGAGCCGCCCGAGCGCCGTCACGGCGAGATCTGCCGTGCTGGTCAGCGGGTCGGCGACCATGCACAGTCCTTCCGCCGGGACGCCCAGGCTTCGCACATGGCGGGCCACGTCGACGAGCGGCCCCCGAACCGCCGCGCCGACGTCCTGGTAGCGCGGCGGGCCGAGGGGGTCCTCCGCGAGGGCCGTCGCCTCCACGGCGAGGCGGGCGCCGCTCATGCCGCGCTCCGCGTTCTCAGCCGGCTCCTGGCGATGTGCTCCCGCTGGATGTTGGTGGTCCCCTCCATGAACTCGAGACCGCACACGTCGCGCCGCCACTTTTCCAGCAGCGGGTGCTCCACGAGCGCGGCGGGGCCGAGCGACCGCACCGCCCACCGGCTCACCTCGATGGCCTGCCGGGTCGCGCCGAGCTTGGCCAGTGAGGGCATCCGGGCCGAGTCCGGTGCCCGGTCGACGGCGTCGCCCGCCGCGTACACCAGCTGTCTGCACGCCTCCAGCCGGTCGAGGACCTCGTCGGCGCCGGGGGCGCCCGGGCGGTGGGTGACGACCAGTTCGTGCAGGGCGAGGCCGGTGCCCACGGCCATCGCGGCCACCTGGGCCCGCATGTGGTGGAAGGTGCGGACGGCCCCCCACAGCCCCCTGCGCGTGGGGGGCTTGTGTGCGCCGAGCAGCATGTCCCGCTCCACGGGCAGCCCGTCGAGCGTGATCTCGCTCAGCCTGGCGCCGCGCAGTCCGACCATGTCCAGGCTCTCGCCCCGGTAGCCGGGCGCCGGCGGCTCGACGAGGGCGGCCCGGATGGACAGCGGGCCGCGTCCGGTCCGGGCGAAGACGACACCGACACCGCCGCGCGAGCCGTTGCCGACGTACCGCTTGGTGCCGTGCAGCCGGTGGAGGTCCGTGCCGTCCGGCACCAGACGGGTCTCCAGGGCGCTCGCGTCGTTGCCCCTGGCCGGCTCCGTCATGGCGAAGAAGGACCAGGTCGCACCGTCGGACAGCCGCTCGTGGAACCGGCGTTGCTGCTCCTCGTCGCCCAGCTCGTCCAGGAGGATGCCCGCCAGCGCGGGCCCCGGGCAGGAGAGCAGCATGCCGGCGTCCCCGCGGGCCAGCTCCACGGTCGAGACGACCCGCTCCAGGCAGCTGCGCTGGTCGTAGACATGGCCATCCAGCCGGAGCGGTCCGGGGCCGAAGCGGTCCGGGGTGGTCGCCCGGCGGATCAGGTCGAAGGCCTCCAGCCGCAGATACGGCTCCATCCGCGCCGGGTCCGCGTCCACGGCCAGGGCGTGGGAGCGCAGCTGCGCGGCGATCTCCGCGGTGGCGCCCCGCAGGGCGCGCAGCCGGTCGTCCAGGGTGATCAGCACGGCGCCTCCTGCGGGACGGACAGGGCGGAGGGGGTGGGCGAGACGGACGGGGTGGGCGAGACGGGGTGGCCGTCGGAGGCCTGGGCCACGCACACATTGGCCACGACGGCGGCCACATGGACGCTGCGGGCCGGATGGTCGGTGATGTAGCCCTCGGCGCCGAAGAACATCGCGACGCGCCAGCCCAGCGCGTCCAGCCGCTCGTGCCAGGCCACGCTCACCGCGGGCGGCACCCCGTCGTCCGCCCGTTCCAGGGCCGCCGCCAGCTCCTCGGCCTCGGTGACCAGGTCGGCGATCTCCCCCGTGACCAGCTGCCGTTCGATGATCGGGGTCCCGCCGAACTCGCGGTGTCTGAGGCGCTCGACGGCCAGGTCCAGCAGCTGGTCCAGTACGCCGAGGCGCACTGCGGCCAGCGCCGCGGCGCGCGTCCCGGTCAGGCCGGGGCCGGCCGGCCCGTCGATCCGCAGCACCTCGACGCCCTCGCCGTGGACGAGGGGCAGGGGCACCGGTACGGCGTCCGCGGGGCCGGTCCAGCGGGGGACGGCGACCAGTCCGCGCGGCGCCGCCTCCTGCAGGGGCAGGCCGTCGAGTACGGCCGCGAGGCCCGCGGCCAGCCCCTTGCGGTGGCCCAGTTCGCGGCACGCTGACACGTCGGGCACGTTCACTCCTTGCGTTCGATGACGGCGGCCCTGAAGTACGCGCCCTGGCCCAGGGCGACGAGCACCCCGCGGCCGCCCGTCGGCAGGCGGCCCGAGCGGTCGAGGTGTTCCAGCGCGAGCAGCCCGTCGATCCCGAAGACATGGCCGTACTCCGCCAGCAGGTCCAGCGCGATCCGGTCCCGGGGGAAGCCGGTGGTCCGCGCGAAACCCCGCCAGAACATGGCGTTGTTGTGGTGCGGCAGGATCCAGTCGATGTCCGCGAGCGCGAGACCGGCGGCCGCCACCGCCGCGCCCACCACGTCGACGGCGCCCGCCTCGGTGGCCGGGCCGAAGAACCGGCGCTCCTCGGCCTCCATCGCCATGTTGCGGTGGAAGCGGGTGTCCTTGGCGCGGGCGCCGCCCAGGTAGGCGTAGCGGTCCGTGCCCCGGTGCACGACGACGGCCGCCGCACCGTCCCCGGCGACGGTGACCCCGGGGATGATCCGTATCGCGTCGGACACCGACCCCTGGTCGCCGCCGAGCACGAGGACCCGCTGCCCGGCCCGGCCGGGCCCGCGCAGCCAGCGCGACGCCAGGTCGATGCCGTGCAGCACCGAGGTGCAGGCGGTCTGGGTGATCCCGAGGACGGGCACGCCGGGTGCGCCGAGGCGTTCGCCGAGCCGCCGGGCGAACCCGGGCCGGTAGGCCATGCTCTGGGTCAGCACGGTGTGGCCGTACAGCACCAGATCGGGCCGGTGGCCGTGCAGCGCTTCGGTACCGGCGCCGGCGAGCAGGTCCTCGAAGGTCTCGTCCCCGGCCAGCACGCGGGTGTCGCGCAGCCCGTACACCCGCTGGTGCATGCGCTGTTCGGCGGCCGAGCGGCCGGCCCTGGCCAGGATGTCGCCGACCGGCTCCCGGACGGGCGGCACCCGCATGGCCACCGCGGAGATCGCGGTCGTCACCGGCCCGGTCCGTCCCCGGCACCGAACCCGGCCGCGTACAGCCGGCCGGACACGGGGTCCGTCTGCGCGAGCAGCAGCGGCCCTGGGTGGTCCCAGTACCGGGCGGCGGCGTGCCACAGCCCGGTGCACGGCAGGAGGTCCGCCACCGGGTGGACCTCGCCGGTCCCGGCGCGGGACGCGTCCGCCGCATGGGCCAGTCCGGGCCCGGGCCGGTACCCACCCGCCGCAACAGCCACTCCGGTCCCGGTCCGGGACCCGTCCACCGCAGCGGCCAGTCCGGGCCCGAGGAACAGGTGGTCGGCCGGGAAGGAGCGGGCCACCCCGGCCAGCGCGGCCGCCGGGTCCGGGGCCGGGGCGTCGTGCAGGAAGCGCAGCGGACGTCCGCCCGCCGTGGTGGTGTGCAGCAGGACGACGGAGTCGGCCCCGGCGACGGCGCCGGGCCACAGCCGGGTGAGCGGCCCGGTGCGCTGGTCGAAGACCAGGCAGCCGCCGTCGGCCGGCACGCCCTCGTCGTGCCCGGCGGCGAGGATGCGCAGCGCGGTGAAGGGCGCGCCCGCCCCCTGCCCGGACACGGAGAACACGTCGGGGTCGCCGGCGCACAGGTCGGCGATGCCGCACCCGGCGAGTTCCCGGACCGCGGGATCGGGCAGTGCGTAGGCGAGCACCATGCGGTCCAGCGGCGGCAGGGGCTCCGCCAGGTCGCCGAGCAGCTCGGCGGTCATCCGGGTGTACGTGTTGTCGTTGGACCGGGCGCCGGCGAGGGCGGCGGCTCCGGGGCCCTCACCGGCCGCGTCGAGCAGGTCGCTCAGGTACCGGTGCTCGACGGGGCCGGGGTCGCGGCGCCGTTCCGCGAAGAGCCGCCCGGCGGGGCGGCGCACCCGCATCGCCGCGCCGGGGTGGCCGCGGTCCGGCCGGCGGGCCGCGGTGGAGGTGAGGGGCACGGGTCAGCTCGTCGCGGGGGCGGCCGACATGGACAGCACGTAGTCGGTGATGCTGCCGACGGTGGCGAACACCTCCGGCTCCAGCTCCTCCGGGTCGATTTCCAGGCCCATGGTGTCCTCCATGACCATCAGCATCTCGATGACGCTGGTGGAGTCCAGGGCGAGGTCCTCGAACAGCCGCGTCTCCTCGGTGAGTACGGGGATCTCCTTGTCCAGGACTTCGGCGAGCGTGTCCCGGAGTCGGGCGATGGTCTGCGAGCGGTCCATGGGTCGGGCTCCTCGTGGCGCGATGACGTCGGTCGGATTTCAAGTGCGGGTGCGGGTGCTTGTGCGGCCGGTGCGGTCACGGCCGGTATTTGGCGAGCAGGTCGTCCGTGGTGTCGCGTTCCCTGATGAGGCGGGCCTCGCCGCCCGTCACGAGGACCTCGGCCGGATAGCCGTGGCTGAGGAAGAGCACCGGGGACGCGGAGGGTCCGTAGGCCCCCGACCGCCGCACCCCGAGCAGGTCCCCGGGGTTCAGGGCGGGCAGTGCGACCTTCTTGCCGATGGTGTCATTGGGGGTGCACAGCGGTCCGGTGACCGTCCAGCGTCCGGTGCCGGCCTCCGGCTCCGCCACGCCGCCGGAGTCCCCGTGGCTATCCCCGCGCCCGCGCCCGTCCCCGTCCCCGTGCGCGAGCAGCTCGATCGGGAAGTTGCGTTTGACGAAGGAGCCGATGCCGACGGCCGCCATGTGGTGGTGCGTTCCGCCGTCGGTGACGGCGAACCGCTCCCCCATGGACTCCTTGGTGTACCGGACCCCCACCACATAAGTGCCGGCGTCCGCGGTGAGGTAGCGGCCCGACTCCATGATCAGCCGGGTCCCGGGGTGGGCGGCACGGAAGGTGTCGAGCAGCGGGTTCAGCTCGGCCTGGAGGGCCTTGAGGTCGAACTCCTCCTCGCCGTCGAAGTAGGGCACCCCGAGGCCGCCGCCCACGTCGACCACGTCGAGGCGGATGCCGAGCGCCGCGCTGACGCGTTCGCTCAGGTCGAGGATGTACGTGGTGTTGCCCACCACCACGTCCGCGTCCAGAATCCGGGTGCCCAGGTAGGCCTGGATGCCGGCGAGGTCGACGTTCGGGTGCCGTGCGACGAGGTCGCCGGCCTCGAGCACGGCGGCCTCGTCGATGCCGAACTGCCGGGGCTTGCCGCCCATCGTCAACCGTGAACCGGAGGCCGAGTAGGCGGGGTTGACGCGCAGCATGACGCGCTGGCGTACGTCACGTTCGGCGGCGAGGCGGTCGATGTCGGCCAGTTCCTGGAAGGACTCGCAGACGATCGCGTAGAGCCCGTTGTCGATGCAGGCGGCGAGTTCGCGTTCGCTCTTGCCGGGCCCGAGGAAGAGGATGTCCCGGGGTGCGGTGCCCGCCGCGAGCACCGTGGTCAGCTCGGCCAGCGAGGAGACCTCGGCCCGCGCGCCGTGCGCGTGCAGGATGCCGTAGACGGCCGGGTTGGGGTTGGACTTCAGCGAGAAGAAGATCTCCAGGTCCGGGTGGAGCGCCTCGCGCAGGCCGGTGATCTGCCGGGCCAGTGCGTCGCCGTCGTACACATAGGCGGGGGTCCCGAAACGTCGGGCCAGGTCGGGCCAGTCGAAGTCGTCCATCATGCCTTCCGCGTCATCTCTGCGAGCCGGTCTTCCGCCGCCACCTGGATGTCCCGCGCCCCTGCGGCGCTGTCCGACACGGCGATGCCGTACAGCCGGCCCTGGCTGCGGCGGCCCTGGTCGACGGCGGCATTGAGGGTGGAGAAGTTGTTGACGAGCAGCCCGGTCCGGGAGCGCTCGTCGTACAGCAGTCCGTCCAGCGCCGCGCGCACCTCGTCGAAGGAGTGCCGGCGTACGGGCTTGAGGTCGATCACCCCGGCCAGGGCGTGCTGCCCCGGCGCGACGAACCGTTCGGCGAACCGGTTCTGGTACGTCGCCATGTTGAACCGGGCGTTGATCTCCAGGCACGGGTGCAGCAGCCCGTCGGTGCCCATCAGCGCGTCGACGCCGACCAGCCCGAAGTAGCCCTCCGCGTGCAGCCGGCCCCCGATCACCTCGGCGCTCTCCCGCAGCCGGTCCTCGGCGCCGCCGGGCAGTTCGGGCGGGAAGGCGTGGCCGCGGTGCACCCCGTTCTCGGTGAGGGCCCGCTTGACCGTCTCGAAGCCCACCGTGCCGTCCCGGGCCACGATGAACTGGTAGTTGAGGTCGTAGGCCTTGTCGATCCACTCCTCCACCACCAGCCGCACCGGTGCGTCCTGGCCGCGCCGGCCCATCATCCGGACCAGGCGTGCCGCGCGGCCGGGCGAGTCGAGGACGACCATGCCGCGCCCGGAGACGCCCATGGACTCCTTGACCACGACGCGCGGGGAGCGGGCCAGGTGGAAGTCGAGTGCGCGGGACAGCTCCGCCACGGTGCGGCAGGCGGTGCCGGGGATGGTCACCAGCCCGGCGCTCTCGGTGAGTTCGCGGCTGAAGATCTTGCCGTTGACGCGCCGGCACACCTCGGCCGAAGGCCCGGCCAGCGGGAGGCCGGTGGCCTGGGACAGCCGCTCCTCGCGGTCGGAGATCCCCAGCGGCGCGAGGTGGGTCCGGCCGTCGTCGAGGGCCTTGAGCGTGGCCAGCAGGTCCGGGGACTCCAGCGCGTCCTCGGTGACCGAGCGCTCGGGGTCGTTGCCGTCCACCATCAGCAGGGCGCCGTGCACGGCGTCCAGATCCTCCAGGTAGCCGAGGTAGTCTGGGTCGACGCGCTCCTTGAGGATCACGGCGTCCTGCCGGTCGGCGAGGAGGACGCCGACCTCCTCCATGCGGTTGACGGTCACCGCCGAGAAGGACAGGCCGCTGCCGGGGAGTTTGGGCTCGTCCGCACCCCAGACGCGCTCGACCTCGAAGTTGCTGAGATAGACGAAGCTCGCGCCGGGGTCCCCGGTGACCGCTTCCTTGAGCCGTTCGCTGAACGTCATGTGCCCGGTACCTCGCCCACGCTCGTCCCCACTTCCTCGCCCACGCGAATGACAGCCGCCGAAAACGTTGCTCCCAGCCCTGCGGAGACCAGGAGAGCCAGATCGCCCGTGCGGAGCAGGCCCGCGGTCAGAGCGCTGGAGAGATTGATGAACGGGTCGGCACAGAAGCAGTGGCCGAGCTCGGAGACGTTGTCCGTGAAGACCCGCTCGCCGGGCACGCCCAGAGCTCTGCCGAACTGCTGGAGGAACAGCCGGTTGACGTTGTGCGGAAGGATCAGCCCGACCTGCCCGGGGCTGGTTCCGGCCGCTTCGGCCGCCTCCCGCGCCACCTCGGCGATGGTGGGTATGTAGGCCCTCTCGTACCGCCGTCGCGCCTCGTCCGTCATGCCGAAGACCTCGTGGAAGCCGCTGAGCACCCGGTACGCCACCGACAGCACCTCGTGCCCGGGCCTCTCCCCGCCGACGAGCCAGCCGGCCGCCGCCTCACCGAGCAGGGTGAGTCCGGCGTTCTGCTGGACCAGCGGGGAGAGGACCTTCTCGCCACCCAGGAGCAGCGCGGTGCTCGCAGTGCGCTCCGTCCTCAGCAGTGAGGCTGCAAGGCGCAGGGTGTACAGCCCGGCCGCGCAGTTCTGGTGCGAGAGCGCGAAGCTGCGGGTGTGCTCCAGGCCGAGCTTCTCGCGCAGCCGGGCCAGCAGTTCGGCGGAGTCCGGCACGGCGTGCTGCATCGTGTGGGCATGGATGAGGTAGCGCACCCCGGCCCGGTCGGCTCCGGCCAGGGCGGCCTCACCGGTGGCGGTCAGCATCTCCAGGACGGAGTGCTCCGGGGCGACGGCGATCCGCCGCATGCCGAGGAACCGCCGATAGAGCTGGACCTGTACATCCGTC
This sequence comes from Streptomyces sp. A0958, assembly GCF_004795035.1. Lineage (GTDB taxonomy): Bacteria > Actinomycetota > Actinomycetes > Streptomycetales > Streptomycetaceae > Streptomyces. The sequence goes on along the minus strand of NZ_SSBK01000041.1, from coordinate 24,863 downwards.
AGTTCCAGTGGATCGCGCAACTCCTCGACGTTCAGGCGGCTTTGAGGCACGAAGACGGCCACGCGTCTGACGTACAGCATTCCTGCCTCCCCCGCTCGTCCCGTCCGTCCGCCGACGCCTTCGGCTGTCCCGGCCCGCCGACAAGACTGCGATCACCCGTCGGTGCCGTCCAGGCAACTGACCGGCAACTGCGCGCCGCCCAGTTGCCGGTCGATCTACCTGTCCGTGCCGGTGCTCCCGTGCTGTCCTGAGGCCCGCACGACGCGCCCCCGCATGCGCCGCCCCGGTGAGGAGCTCCCCGCATGCGCGCCCCGGTGAGGAGAAGAGGAACCTTGCTCGACGTCTACGCCACCTGCCCGCCCTCGTCCCGGGCCCGGCCGGAGGAGTTCCGCCGCGATCTCGCCCGCTCGGCACGCTGGACGGACGACGCCGGCCTGCGGGGGCTGCTGATCTTCACCGACCACGATGTCGTGGACCCGTGGGCGGTGGCCCAGATGCTGATCCAGCGGAGCGAGCGCCTGGTGCCCCTGGTGGCGGCGCAGCCGCCGTACATGCATCCCTACAGCGTGGCCCGCATGGTCAGCTCGATGGCGTTCCTGCACGGCCGGCGGGTCGACCTCAACCTGATCACCGGGGGCAGCCCGTACCGCATGCGGACGATCGGCGACGCCCTGGAGCACGACGCCCGCTACGAGCGGCTCATCGAGTACGGCGAGGTGATCGGCCGGCTGCTGACCTCGCCGGAGCCGGTGAGTTACGAGGGCGAGCACTACCGCGTCCGGCGGCTCGACCTGTTCCCGCCCGCCGACCCGGAGCTGCTCCCCCGGATGTTCGTGGCCGGCTCCTCGGACGCCTGCCTGGAGGCGGAGCGGCGGCTCGGGGTGGTGCGGCTGCGCTATCCGCGCGCCCTGCAGGACTACGGGCCCGGATCGGCCGAACTGCGCGGCGGCGGGCTGCGGATCGGCATCATCGCCCGCGACGACCCCGAAGATGCCTGGCGCACGGCGCACGACCGCTTCCCCGACGACCCCGACGGCGAACGGCAGTACCGGATCGCGAACCGGTTCTCGGACTCCGCCTGGATGGGGCGGCTCTCCGAGGACGCGGCAACGCCGGTGGCGGAGCCGTCGCCGTACTGGATGCACCCGCTGCGCACGTACAAGGAGTACTGCCCCTACCTGGTGGGTTCCTACGAGGAGGTGGGCGCGTATCTCGCCCGCTATCTGGCCATGGGCATCACCACGATCATCCTGAACGTCCCCCACGAGGAGGCCGATCTGCACCACGCGGCCGTCGCGCTGCGCCACGCCGAGAAGCTGACGGCCGCGGCGGAAGTGCGCCCGTGACGGACGACGAGGCGTGGGACGCGATCGTCGTCGGCTCGGGAATGGGCGGACTCGTCTGCGCCGCCTATCTCGCGGCAGGCGGGCTGCGGGTGCTCGTGGTCGAGCAGCACGACGTCGCGGGCGGCAACAGCCATGTGTTCCGGCGCCGCCGGGCGTACGAGTTCGACGTGGGCGTCCACTACCTGGGCGACTGCGCCCCCGGCGGCCTGCTGCCGACGATCTTCGGCGGGCTCGGGCTCGGCGGGCGGGTCTCGTTCCTGGAGATGGACCAGGACGGCTTCGACGAGATCGTCCTCCCGGATGTGTCGATGCACGTGCCGGCCGGCTGGCCGCGTTACCGGCAGCGGCTGAAGGAGACGCTGCCCGGGGACGCGTCGGGCTTCGACCTCTTCGTCGACGTGTGCTCCGCGCTGGGTGCGGAGTCGTACGCGATGTCACTGGCCGACCGGGACCTGACGGCCGCCGAGCAGATGCGGGCGGCTCCCACGACGCTCGCCTGGGGGCGCCGGACGCTGACCGCGCTGTTCGACCACTGCGGGCTGTCGCCGGCCGCCAGGACGCTGCTGGCGGCGCAGTCCCTGAACTACGGGATGAGCCCGTCCCAGGTGACCGTCTCCCTGCACGCGAACGTCACCGACCACTACATGCGCGGCGCCTACTACCCGCGGGGCGGCGGGCAGACGCTCGCCGCCGCCCTGGTCGAGGTGCTGGAGGCGCACGGCGGCCGGCTCCTGACCCGGACCACGGTGGAGCGCGTCCTCGTCGAGGGAAGCAGGGCCGCAGGTGTGGGCCTCACGGACGGGCGGCGCTTCAGCGCACCGCTCGTCGTCTCGAACGCCGACTACCGCAGGACCGTCCTCGACCTGGTGGGCGAGGCGCACCTCCCCGGACCGCTGGTCAAGCGGGCCCGGCAGGCGACGATGGCGCTGCCCCTGGCCTGCCTGTACGTCGCACTCGACCGGCCGCTGCCGGAGCGCCGCAACGCCAACGTGTGGTGGTACGCGGACGGCGACATCGACGCGGCGTACCGCAGGGTGGCCGAGGGGGACCTCGACCCGGTGCCCCTGCTGTTCATGTCGTTCGCCTCGCAGCGCGACCCGGGCTCGCCGCGAGTGTGCCCGCCGGGACACAGCAACTTCCAGGTGATGACGCTGTGTCCGCCCGGATACGGGCACTGGGGACTGGACGCCGGACCGGCGGACGGCCAGCGCTACCGCCGCAACGACACCTACCGCAAGGCCAAGGCCCGCCTCACCGAGGCCATGCTGACCGCCGCCGAGGGCATCGTCGGCCCCTTCCGGGACGACATGGTCCATCTGGAGGCCGCGACCCCCCTCACCCAGGAGCGCTACACCCGCTCCACCGGCGGCACCCCGTACGGCCTGGCCTCATGGGGCCGCGCCGGCGGCCGTCCCGACACCCGCACCCAGGTCGCGGGCCTCCACGTCGTCGGCGCCAGCACCCGCTACGGAACCGGCGTGACCGGCTCCGCCCTGAGCGGCATCATCTGCGCCGGCCAGGTCCTGGGACGCCGCCTCCTGCCGGAGATCCAGGCCGGCCACGTCCTGAGCGACCCGGACCTCCTCCCCGAACGCGGCCCGGACTGGGACGCCCTCACCGTCTCCCGGGGCGCCGGCCGCCGTACCGCCCGTCAGCGGACCCGCCCCACCCCCACGTAGAAACCGCTGCGCTCGACGGCCGGCGCGGGCTCCTCGCGGTACCGCTCGGTCGCGGGGTCGAGCCCGGGCTCGACGAGGTCCAGCCCCTCGAAGAACGGCTCGACCTCGGCCCGCGTACGCATCCGCAGCGCGATGGCGCCCTTCTTGTACGCCGTCCTGGTCTCCTGCCCCAGCTCCGGGTGCTGGTCGGCGGTGCCGTGCGAGAGGACGAGACAGATGCCGGCGGGCAGCGCGTCGACCAGGGTGCGGGTGATGCCGTACGGGTCCTGGTCGTCCGGCAGGAAGTGCATCAGCGCGATCAGCGACAGAGCGACGGGCCGGTCGAAGTCCATGAGTCCACGGGCCCGTTCGAGGGTCGCCTCCGGCTCCCGCACATCGGCGTGGAGGTAGTCGGTGGCACCCTCGGGCGCACTGACGAGCAGGGCCTCCGCGTGGCGCAGGACGATCGGGTCGTTGTCCGCGTGGACGATCCTGGCGCTCGGCTCGTATGGACCTGGCGCTCCGACGTCGCCAACACCCCAGCCCCGCAGCCAGAAAAGGTGAGCGCCCATGAGTGATCCAGCACCCGGAACATCCAGCTCGCGGGGGGAACTCCGCTTCTTCGTCGTCTTCACGTCCGTGTGCGCGGCCCACTTGGCGAGTAGGTGATCTGGCACGCCGTTGTCGGCGAGGTACGTCAGGCAAGACGCCCGAGCATCGTAGAGACGAACCCTACGGAGGCCGTTTGCGCCCATAATCCTGTGAGCCCGTACCTGGCCCGTACCCGAAACCGCCGACCGTTCAGCGCGTCCCCGGTTTCATTCGCGAGCACGTACCTGCCGCCCCCGTACCCTTCGCCCGCCGCCAGGCGTTCCGGTGCCTGCCTGGCGCGACACGTCTTCAACGCCTGCTGTACGAGGCTCGGAAGCGGCGGCACCCGCTCCCCCGCCATGCTCTTTGTGTCTTTCTCCACCACCGTGCGGTTGCCCGTCATGGTCCGGGGTGTTGGCGATGGCGGGCGTGGCCACATCCAGGTCGACGTCAGAACCTCGTTCCTCACGAGGCCGGGATCGAGGCAGCCGTCATACCTCGCTGCGGCATCCGGCGAGGAGGAGGGCGACCATGCCCTTGGCGTCGGCCTGGCCGTAGTCGGGGCCGGTGATGCAGAGGTTTCCGATGGCGCGCAGGAGCGTGTAGGCGGCGACACCGGGGCGCAGTTCCTCGGTGGCGGCGCAGGCGTCCAGCAATGACGCGCAGGCCGGCACCAGGGTGTCGAGCATGAGGGCGTGGAGGTTCTCCAGTCCTGGGTCACCGGACCCCAGCGCCGCGCCGAGGCCGTGCTTGGTCACCAGGAAGTCCACGAACGCGTCCGTCCACAGGGCGAGAGCGGTGAACGGCGAGGCGGATTCCTCAAGAAGCCGGGGGGCGAGGGCGGCGCAGGCGTCGATCTGGTGCCGGTAGACGGCGGTGACGAGATCCGCGCGGGTCGGGAAGTTTCGGTAGACCGTGCCGACACCGACGCCGGCGCGTTCGGCGATGTCGCGGACGGGCGCCTGGATGCCCCGGTCCACGAAGACTGCCGCAGCGGCCTCCAGCACGCCACTGCGGGTGCGCTGAGCCTGTGCTTGGCGTACTGAGACCGACTCCTGCACGGAAGCCTCCTGTTGCTCGCGGAACAATGTTCCGCTAGTTTGGCGGAACGGCGCTCCGCCAAATTATGGCATCGCGGTACTCATAGAAAGTGCAGGACCCCCATGTCCTCGTCCCACTCGCTCAGCCAGCAGATCGTCTCGGTCAAGCCGATCGTCGTCCCCTCGCCCGGGCGCGGCATCGACCTTCAGGTAAAGGTCACCGCACCCCGGTCGGGCCGGAACCTGCCTGTGATCGTTTTCTCCCACGGGAACGCGTGGTCACTGGACGGGTACGAGCCCCTCGTCGACCGGTGGGCCGCCGCCGGATTCGTCGTGGTGCAGCCCACCCACCTGGACTCCCGGCGCAACGCCATCGCCTGGGACGACCCGCGCTTCGCCACCATCTGGCGCGTGCGGATCACCGACCTGCACGCGATCCTCGACCACCTCGCAGACGTCCTGGCCCAGGCCGGCCTGGAGACCCGCGCCGACCGTGAGCGCACTGCCGTGGTCGGCCACTCCTGGGGCGCCCAGACCGCGGGCGCCCTCCTCGGTGCACGCGTGCTGGACGCCGAGGGTGTAGCGGGAGAGGACTTCTCCCACTCCGCGGTTTCGGCCGGCGCGCTGATCGGGGCGACGGGAACCGGCGACACCCTCACCCCGTTCGCCGCCGAGAACCTTCCGTTCATGAAGCCGGACTTCTCCACCATGACCACCCCGGCCCTGGTCGTCGCGGGCGGCAAGGACGACTCGCAGCTCTCCACCCGCGGGCCGGAGTGGTTCACCGACGCCTACCACCTCAGCCCGGCGCCCAAGAGCCTGCTCAGCATCACTGAGGCCGAGCACACCATGGGCGGAATCGCCGGCGAGAAGGTCGCCGAGACCACCGACGAGGACCCTGCCCGTGTCGCCCTCACAGCCGACGTGATCTCCGCCTACCTCCGCGCGGCCCTCAACCTCGACGACGCCGAGTGGACCGCCCTCAACAACACCGCCGAAGGCAGCGACGGTACGTGGAGCCTCGCCGGCAAGTGAGCTCAGCCTGACCGCCGGGGCACACCCGGCGGTCAGCAGCGAGCGGGGCGGAGTTCGGCACCGAGGCGGCGCCGACGCGCACGCTGGGCGGCTCCGAGGCGCGCGTTGACGCCGCCCGGCCCGCCGCACGCCGCGCGGCCCGCCGGGTCCGCGCGGCGTGCGACGCCCACGACGGTGGGCGTGCAGAGGCTCTCCAGGACGTCGAGCCAACGCTCCCGGCCGTCGAGCAACGGACTCCGGTGGTGGTTACACACGTACTGGCCGGGCAGCGGGACGGAGATCGTAGTGTTCGGGCCGCCGTGCCGGGTCTCCTTCGTCGCGCACCTCGACGGGATCGAGGTACGCGACGTCGGCCGCTGAGCTGACACGTGCCCGAGGGCGGCCGGCGCGCCGGCGCTTCACCGTACGGTCATGACGCGATGTCCTGATGCCCGGGCTCTTCGCGATGGATCACACCGTCCTCGTCGAGGCGGGGGTGGATGACCGAGGGTTCCACGGTGCTGATGTCAGAGGGGCGCGGGGTTTCCGGGCCGTCGGAACCCCAGCGCAGCAGGCGCCGGATGCGGGCGATCCGGTAGGTGGTGCCGTCGGCCTCGACCTGGTTGAGCCGGCCCTCGCGGAGCCGGTCCGATGCTGCGGCGAGCTCCGCCAGTTCCGCGGCTGCGGGGCTGGGGCCCTGCGCGACGATGGTGTGCGCGTCGACGTCGGCGGGGGTGCCGAGGGGGATCAGGCCGCGCATGCGCGGCTCCCAGACGGTCAGGGAGGAGTTCAGCATGCGGCGGGCGTCGTGCGCGGTGGCCTGCAGGCGACCGCCGACCGTCCATCTCCCCTCGCCGGAGCGCTCCACGACCATGAATCCCGTCGGCATGAGCAGAACGTCGGGGTGGGTCTCCACAGCGTGCGCGGAATCGCGCAGCACAGCCTCGGGGTACCTGGTCCCGGTGTAGGCCAGGGACCGCAGCGACAGCCGTTCCGCGGCCTGAACCGGGGTCAAAGGTGCGTCGGGGTCCAGGACCAGGCCGTCATCGACCCGCGGCCCGGTGCTGTGGTCCCAGTCGGGCGTAAGGGGCTCCGGGTCGGTGGGGCGAGGCAGTTCGAGGGCCCCGCCGGCATCCATGCCCGCGTACTCCTCGGCCCGCACCACGCGGTAGCGGGTATCGAGCACGGCAAGCTCGTTGACCTCCTCCGTCTCCAGCCGGCCGACCGCGGCCAGCAGGGCACGCCGCTCCTGCCTGTCCTGCGCCTCGTCCTTCGCCTTGAACCAGAGCAGGGAGTTCAGCTCGTCGCGGGCCTGCTGCGGGCAGCCGTGCGTCACCTCGACGACCACCCGCCACCGCCGCCCATCCCGCTCGCCTTGCGAGACCACCCCGAACACCGGCCCGCGCACCGCCAGCGAGCTTTTCCGTGCCGCGTCACGGGCGTCGGCCTCGATCGCGGCCTCAACCGGCTCCACCGGAATCCTCACCAGCACAGGCCGCTCGACCTCATCCTCTTCGTTCATGCCCCCATCCTGGCAACAGCCGCCACTCTTCTCATGGTTTCGGCGGATTCTCCCCGCCATACCCCGGGCTGGAACAAGGGGACGACGAACTGAGCAGCGGGCAAGGCAGGCGGTGGAAGCCCGACGGCACGAAGTCCTCCAGGCCGATGACCACGTCCGTGGACGCGTCCTCGGGGGATGTGAGGCTTCCCCGGGCTGACGATCCTGACGCTGGTCGCGATGGGCGCCGTGCTCGTGCTCCCGGTCGTCGGCGACGCGTCCCGGCCCCAGGTTGACCGGGACCGGTGTGCTGACCGCGGCGGTCCTCGCCATCGGCGTACTGAGGCAGCGGCGGCGGGGCTGAGGGCCGGGTCTCACGCCTGCGGGGCCCGGTCGGCGCCGTCCTCGTCGGACAGCTCCCGCAGGGTCTCCTCCAGCCAGGTGCGCTCGGTCCGCCGCGCGGCCCTGGCCATGATCAGCATGCCCTTGCGGAAGCGGTCGTCCACGTCCTTGATCCGCGAGGGAGCACCCGAGTGGCTGAAGAAGCTGGCCGGCTCGGAGAGGAAGTCCAGCCGCCGTTGGAGCACGGCCCGCTGCTGCTCCCGGTCGGGCAGCCGGCTGAGGAACGCCAGCAGGGTGAAGAACGAGCCGCCGTCGGTGATCTCGGCGGTCCGGGGATCGGAGAGCCGCCGCAGAAGCTCCTCCCTGCCGCTCCCGGTGATGTGGAGCACTTGCCGCACCTGCGCCCCGCTGCCCGGTTCGGCCTGCCGCTCGACGTGTCCGGCCTGCCTGAGCCGGTTGAGCGCGGGGTAGAGGGCACCGTCGCTCACCGGCCGGTTGTGCCCGATCAGGTCGGACAGGTGTTGCCGGAGTTCGTAGGCGTGCATGGGCCGTTCGGCCAGGAACCCGAGGATGGAAAGTGTCAGCACGGCCCTCCTGTCAGCGTCTGTTTCCAGACTATCTCTTCTCGACACACTCGATTAGAGGTAGTGTTTCCGCACCGAACGGTGGCCGGCTCCTACGGAAGGCGGGGTGGACATGCGTGCGATGACGCTGGAGCGCCCGGGTGGGCCGGAGGCCCTGTGCCTTCGTGACGTCTGGACCACCCCGGGGGCGCTCCCCGAATCCCGGCTGACCGCCTGGGGCACCCTCGGCCCACGGGACCTGCGGCCCGGACACCGTCCGGTGATCCGTGCCGCCACCTCGTCCGTGTGGAGCGACGGCGCCGACCGGATCGGCGGCCTCGTCGGGGGCACGGCCGTGCTCGACAGCATCGTCCGCCGGGTCGAGTCGGGTGCCAGCCGGGTCGTGACCGACCGGGTCTTGCCGCTGGGGGAACCGGTGGCGGCACACCGCCGTATGGAAGCCAGCCGCGCCACGGGAAAGGTTATGCCCGTTGTCCACCACACCTGACGTCCGGACCGCCGCCGCGAAGTCCGCCGTCCTCTCCCCCGCCGCGACCCGCTGGTCGCTGCTGGGCCTCGGAATCCCGGTCTACCTCGAACTGCTCTCCGGCGTGGTGGCCGGAGTCATCGACACGGTCTGGGTGTCCCGGCTCGGCGAGGCCGCCGTGGGCGCGGTGGCGGTCGCCACGACCCTGGAGAACGTGCTCCTCGGCGTCATCCTCATGGCCAACGTCGGGGCCACCGTGATGATCGCCGACGCGATCGGGGGGAGGAGGCGCGCCGAAATCCCCGTGGTCATGAGCGCGGTGCGGGTGCTGTGGCTCGTCATCACCCCCGTCGTCGCCCTGGGCGGCTTCCTCCTCCGCGACCCCATCGCGCGCCTGCTCGTCGGCGGCGAGGGCGATGTTCTCCGGCTCACCGTGCAGTTCTTCGCCATCTCCTTCCCCGGGATCGCCGTCTTCTTCGCGCAGAACGCCGTCGACGGCATCTTCAAGGGCACCGGCGACACCAGGACCCCCATGCGGACGGCGATCCTGGCCAACGCGCTCATCCTCGTCCTCGACCCCCTGCTGATCTACGGCGTGGGGCCGCTGCCGCGCCTGGGCGTGCGGGGTGCCGCGCTCGGCATGCTCATCGGCCGCACCGCCGCCCTGTGCGTCAGCCTGACGATCCTGCGGCGCAGGCGGGTCGCGGACGTCGGGGAGGCGGAACCGACGGACCTCCGGCTGTGGAGCGCTCTGCGGCGGCTGCTGAACATCGGGCTGCCCGCCTCCGGGGACTTCGTCCTGCGGATGGGGATCAGCATGACCCTGGTCGGCATCGTGGCCCGGTTCGGCGAGGACCCGTTGGCGGCGTACGGCATCGGTTTCAAGGTGCTGTTCTTCGTCACCATGGCCTTCTACGCCGTGCGCCAGGCGGGCAGTATTCTCACCGCCCGCACCCGGGGAGCGGGCGAGTCCGCCGAATTCACGATCGGGCGGCAGAGCGCCGTGCTCGCCACGCTCGTCGGCGCCGGGGCGGGGCTCCCGCTCGCTCTCGGTGGGCGCTTCCTCATGGGACTCTTCAGTGATGCTCCGGGAGTCGTCGACTCGGGTGGAGTACTTTTCCGGTACCTGTTCCCCTACCTGCTGCTCCTGGCCGGAGTGGTGGGCCTCGGCGGAGTCTTCACAGGTGGCGGGCGCTCGCGGGCGCTGTTCTGGGTCACGCTGCTGGGGGCGGTGGTGCAGATTCCGCTCGCTTTCGCCCTGAGCTCGTGGTCCGTGCTCGGGGTGGAGGGCGTCTGGCTGTCGATGATCATCGGAACCGGGGCGCAGTACGCCATGTCCTATGCACTGTTCCGGCGGCACTTCGCCGGAACTGAGAACGACCCCATGGGAAGCGGGCCACGCGCACGGTGAACCGGCACCCCCCGCGGTGGCCGAATACGTGCGGGGCCCGGACGCCTCCGCGTGCGGCGCGTCACCGCTACTCGACGGATGCCTGCCGGGCAAGGAACTCCTCGAACGCCGCCTTCTGCTTCGGGTCCATGAAGCCTTGGCGAACATCGCGTGCCTTCTCCCGGAGCCATCGCGCCTCTCCGGGGGCCAGTAGCTCGGCGACCACCACGCCGTTGCGGGCGACCGCCGTACGCCCTCCTGCGCGGCGACGGTAGAGGGTGAACTCGCCGAACTCCGTGGGGTGGGCCAGTTCCGGCTGCTCCCTCGCGGCCCGGTCCTCGCCCTCGCCCTCGCCCTCGTCCTTGTCCTCGTCCTCGCCCTCGGTGTCACTCGACGGGTAGGCGGTGGGGGCCCAGTGCTCCCAGCGTGCCAGCGTGGCGGCGGGCACCAGCACCGCGTCTTCCGGCGTTTCGCCCGCCTCCCACCGGAACGTGACGCTGACGGGCTCGCCGACCGCCTCGGCCAGCCCGAGCACCCTCTCCATCTCATCGCCGTCCGGGTAAGCCACCGTCACATGGATATGCATGCTCATGGCGCGGGAGGCTACCGCCGGAGAGACCCGGCCGTCCGTCACGGTCCGACGCCCTGCCCTACCGGCTCCGTGTGGTAGTAGCGCGTGCAGGACTCCACCATGCCGTCGTCGGCGATGCGGAAGAAGTCCACGAAGCGCAGGCAGGTGTCCTCGGTGCCCGAGGTGATGCGGCGGCCGACGGTGACGATGCTCCGGTCGTGGGCGACGACGCGGTCGATCTCGTGGCGGGTGTGGGGCCCGGTGTGGTCGCGGTGGGCACGCGGGACGGCGGTGCGGCCACGGGCGGTGGGGACGCCGGGCAGTTCCAGTTCGACGCGGTCGTGGAGCAGCGATGCGCACGCGTCGAGGTCGTCGGCGTCGAGGTAGTCGTAGACGAGGCGGACGTGGTCGGTGCCGGCGGCGGTGACCAGGTCGCTCACCGTGTTCGGGCCTGTGGTGCTCGTCCAGGCGTCGGTGTGCATGGGACGCCTCCTTTCTCCTTCGCGGCGCACTCTTCCGCAGTGCGCCAACCCCCGCTTATCGCGCCGCTATTCGCTGTGCCGTCACGCTGGGGCAGGCAGGATGGACAGATCCGTGGGGGTTGTGAAAACTTTGGGGAAGTTGATCCCGGAGTATCAACGCGCTTACGAGCTGGGGGTCTCGGTGGCCGAGGGTACGACGCACACGGTCCAGGATGCCCCCGGCGCGCCACGGCCCCCTTTCCAGTTGCTGGGCCCGCTCCAGGTGCGGGGCAAGGACGGGCCTCTGCGGGTGCCGCCGGGGCGCCAGGAAGTGATCCTGGCCGCTCTGCTGCTGGAGGCAAACCGGGTGGTCAGTACGAACTACCTGGTGGACCTCATCTGGGAGGACAACCCTCCGGAGACCGCGCGCACCCAGGTGCAGATATGTGTCTCCCGGCTGCGGAAGCTGCTGGCCGGTGCGGACAGTACGGTCTCGATAACGACCCGGCCACCGGGTTACGTACTCCACATCGACACCGGGGACGTCGACTCGCTGCTGTTCACCGGTCTGGTCGCGATGGCGCGGCGGCAGCGTGACGAGGGCGAGGCGGAGAAGGCGGTGGCGCTGCTGAAGTCGGCGGTGGCCCTGTGGCAGGGCGATTCGCTGACCGGTCTTGTGAGCGGTCCGCTCGCCAACAAGGCCCGCCAACTGGACGAGGAGCGGCTGAGCGCCGTCGAGTTGCGGATGCAGCTGGAACTGGAGCTGGGGCGGCACGACCGGCTCGTGGGTGAGCTCCAACTCCTCACCCATGAGAATCCGTTGCGTGAGCGGCTGCGCGGGCAGCTGATGTGCGCCCTGTACTGGTCGGGGCGTCAGGCGGAGGCGCTGGAGGCGTTCCGCACCGGGCGCAGGATTCTCGACCAGGAACTGGGGCTGGCACCGGGCAGGGAGCTGCGCCGGCTGGAGGCGGCCATCCTCACGGGTGAACTGCCCCCGCCGGTCCGCGCACCCCGGCCCCGTACCGAGAAGGCCGAAACCGCCCCGGCCGCCGCCTCGGCCCCCGCGCCGGCCATCGCAGCCGGCCACGCGGCAGGCGGAGGCCAGGTGCCGTCCGGCGGCCCCGGCCCCGCACCGCACGACGGCGCCGAGCGCACCGCGGACCGGGACGACACCGGCGAGCCGGCCCAAAAGCCGTCCTCCTCCCCCGCATCCGGGCGGGACGCCCCCGGCCGGTCCGAAGGGCAGCCGCACGATGCCCGGCCCCAGCAACTCCCCGCCGCTACCTCCGACTTCGTCGCGGACGAGGCCCAGCTCGTCGCGTTGGAGCAGGCGTTGACCAGCGGGCGGGACCGCAAGGCGGTGGGGCTCGCCGTGATCACCGGCAAGCCGGGCACCGGCAAGTCCACGCTCGCCGTCAACATCGCGCACCGGCTCGCCGAGACGGGGTTCCCCGACGGTCAGCTCTACTGCGACCTGCGCGGCACCGGCACCCCCGCCACCACCCTGGAGGTACTGGGCCGCTTCCTGCGGGCCCTGGGCATCCCGGGCCAGCTGATCCCGGACTCGCTGGACGAGCGGGCGGAGATGTACCGGACTCGGCTCGCCTCGCGCCGCCTCCTGGTCGTCCTGGACGACGCCGCCACCGAGAGCCAGGTGCAGCCGCTGCTCCCGGGCAGCCGCGACTGCGCCGTGCTGGTGACCAGTCGGGCCAGGCTGACCGCGCTGCCGGGTGCGCACCGCGTCGAGCTGGACGTCCTGGACGAGGAGCGGGCGCTGGAGCTGCTGTCCAGGATCATCGGGCAGGAGAGGGTCGAGGGCGAGGCGGCGTCCGCCGCGGCTCTGGTGCGTACGGTCGGGCGGCTGCCGCTGGCCCTGCGCATCGTGGCCGCCCGGCTCGCCGCCCGCCCGCACTGGACGCTCGCGTCGATGGTGCACAGGCTGGCCAACGAACGGCACCGTCTGGACGAGTTGGCGCATGGCGAGATGACGATGCGGGCCAGCCTCTCGCTCACGTACAACGGTCTGGCGGCGGAGGACCGCGGGCTGCTGCGGTTGCTGAGCATGTCCCGGACGCCGACGCTGCCCGGCTGGCTGGCCGGCGCCCTGCTGGACGACGACCGCCCGGTGCCGTCGGACCTGATGGAGCCGCTGGTCGACATGCAGATGCTCGACGTCGTCGGGGTGGAGCGCGCCGGCGGCTACCGGTACCAGTTCCACGAGATCATCCGGGTCTACGCCCGCGAGCAACTGGCCGCGCACGACGCCCCGGAGCTGCGGCGGTCCGCGCTCACGCGCATGGCGGGCGGCTGGATGTACCTCGCGCAGGAGGCCCATCGCAAGGTGTACGGCGGCGACTTCACCGTGCTGCACGGCGATGCCCCGCGCTGGGCGCCGCCCCCGTCCTGCACCGGGGAGCTGCTCGCCGATCCGCTGGCCTGGTTCGACGCGGAGCAGGCCGCGCTGTGCGGGATGGTGGAGCACGCCGCCGACGAGGGCCTGCACGACGTCAGCTGGGACCTGGCGACGACCCTGGTCACCCTGTTCGAGGTGCGGGGCCACTACGACCTGTGGGAACAGACCCATGTTCGGGCGCTGGCCGCCGTGCGCAAGGCCGGCAACCTGCGGGGCACCGCCGCTGTACGCGCCTCGCTCGGCTCGTTGTACATGAGCCGCAACGAGTTCGACATGGCCCGCCAGGCGCTGAGTTCGGCGCTCGACGTCTTCCAGGCGCTGGACGAGCCGCAGGGCGAGGCGCTGTGTCGCCGCGACATGGCGCTGATCGCCCGGACGAACGGTGAGGACGACACCGCTCTCGAACTGTACGAACGGTCCCTGGCCGACTTCGACCGGGCCGGTGACGTGGTGGGCCGGGCGATCGTGCTCACGCAGAGCGCCCACATCCGGATGCGCCGGGGCGAGACGGACGCGGCGCAGGTCCAGTTGGACGAGGCGCTGGAGATATACGACGGGGTCGGCTACCTGGGAGGCAGGGCGCGGACCCTGCGCAGGGTGGGGCAGTTGCTGCTGGAGCGGGCCGAGCTCGATCTCGCGGTGCTGACGTTCACGGAGGTCCTGGAGCTGTGCCGGGACTCGGGCGATGTGATCGGCGAGGGGCATCTGCTGCGCGACCTGGGCCATGCGTTCGCGTTGATGGGGCGGCCCGACCGGGCCAGGTACTTCTTCGACCGGGCCGTCGCTGCCCGGGAGCAGATCATGGATTTCGGCGGTGGCGCTCTGGCCCGCCTGGATCTGGCGCGTCTGCTGGAGGACGAACCGGGGCGTTCCCGGGAACTGCTGGCCCCCGCGCTGGAAGTGTTCAGGGACCGGGGCATGAAGCGTGAACTGGCGGAGACGCGGCGGCTGCTCGGCACCGGCTGAGACGAGCGGGCGCGGGGTGGCCGGGAGATTCGGCCGGCTCGGCGGGGGCTGAAGTCAGCGGGCGCGGTGGCGGCTGAGGTCAGCGTGCGCGGGGCGTGCTCCGGGGCCGTGGCCCTTTGGGCGGCATGCCCGGGCGGTCAGTCCCAGGGGTTGTTCTCGGTGGGGCCGGTGGCGCCGGGGGTGGGGGTGCTGGTGGTCGTGGTCGGCTGGGTGCCGGTGCCCGACGCGTCGTCGGCCCAGCCGGCCTGGACACCGATTCCGGTCACGATCACGACCGCGGCGGTGGCGAAGGCGGCGCGCAGGGCGTTGCGGGCGGTGGTGTTCTTCGTCATCGGACTGTCCTTTCGTCGGTGTTCCGTCTCCTTGTGGACACCACGTTAGGAAGGGCCGGATTCACCGCACCGGTCCCGGCCTTATCCCCCCGCTATCACGGGCCCGCGCCCCTATCGCCTGTGGCGCGCGCCCGGCCCGGCCAGGGCGTCCGCCGCCTCTCGTCCGCGCCCCGCCGCTATCCCGGGGCGGGCCGGGGCGCCCCGGGCGGCGTTGGTCCGGCGATGCCCCCCGGATAGGCCGCGTGGGGAGGATGCGCGGCAGAAGCAAGGCACGACAGCCGTCCCTCCCCAGCGCCCCGGCCCGCAGCCGCTTCCGGGGTCGCCCCTCCCCGACGAGCAGGAGTCCTTCCATGACGCTCAGCCTCCCCCCGCAGGGCACCCCGGCGACCCCCGCCCCGCTCGGTTCCCTGATACGCGGCCACCGGCTCCGTATCGGTCTGACCCAGCGGGAGCTGGCGGACCTCTCGACCATCAGCGTGCGCGCCATCCGGGACCTGGAGAAGGGGAAGGCCCAGCGGCCGAGAACGGACACGGTGCGTCTGATCGCCGACGCGCTGAGACTCGGCCCCCGGTCGCGTACCGCGCTGGAGGAGGCGGCCGGACGAGGGCCGCGGGCGGGCGGTGACGTCCGGCGCCTGTCCGTGGAGCGGGCCGCGCCGCCCGTGCCGCTGTATCCGCTGGTGGGCCGGGAGGCGGAGACCGGTGTGGTCGTGGAGGAGCTGGGGTCGGGCGCCGAGCGGCTGATCACCGTCGTCGGGCTGAGCGGCGTCGGCAAAACCCGGCTCGCCCTGGAGGCTGCCGCCCGCCTGCACGACGCCGGGCTGCCCGTGCTGTGGCACTCCGGCGACGGGGCCACCGCCGACTGCCTGCGCGCCGACGACGACCCGCTGCCCCGGCTGGCCGAGGGGTGCGCGCGTTTCCTGCGCGGCGAGGGTCACGCCGGGGAGCTGCTGCCCGAACTGGCGGAGGTCCTGGGAATCATCGGCGGACCCGGCACCGTACTCGTCCTCGACGGCGTCGACACGTGCGGGCTCGACTTCGGCCGGCTGAGCGGTCTGCTGCGCGCGTTCCCGGGCCTGCGCCTGCTGATCACCGGGGAACGGCCGTGGAACGTACCCGGGGAACGCCTCTTCCTGCTCTCCCCGTTGGAGGCGCCCGCACCGGCCGCCGGGCACACGGACGCCGCCGCCGTCCGGTTCTTCCTCAGCCAGCTGCGCCGGGTCCGCCCCGACATCGTGCCCGACGAGCAGGCGCTCGCCGATGTCGCCTGGATCTGCCACCGCCTCGACGGCCACCCGGCCGCGCTCGCCGCCGCCGCCTCCTGGCTCACCGTCTGCGATCTGTCCACCCTGCGCGACATCGTCGACTCCGACCCGGCCCCGCTGCTCGACCACCTCGCCGGGGGCCCGGACGGCTCCCGCCTCCAGGAGCGGGTCGGCCGCACCCTCGCGGCGCTGCCTCCCGCGTACCGGACGCTCGTCGGCGACCTGTGCCGTGCGGGCGACGGGGAGTTCCTGCTCCAGGACGTCGTCCGGCTGACCGGGCGCACGCTGCCGGAGTGCGGCCGGCTGATCCGGGAGCTGCTGGTCAGCGGGGTGGTCCGGTCCAGTGCGGACAGCGGCCGCTCGGGTTTCCGCGTCCTGTGCGTGGTGCGCGCGTCGGCGGGCGCCGCGGCTGCCGTCTGACTGCCGCAGCCGCGCCGAACTGCTGGCCCTACCGCCGGAACAACTGCCGCTCGGCACGCGGCTCCGGCGGTTGTATGGCACTGCCGGCCCGCACCGACGACCGGGCGAGGCCGGCCGGTCCGGCCCCTCCCGCCCGGTCCGCCGGCCCCGTACCGCCCGCACCCCTCGGCTCCGCGCCCTCAGGACCCGCCCATCCCCGCCGCGACCCACACAGGAGACCCCATGCCGTCCGACGCGACCGTCGCACCCGCTCCGGCCGCCTTCCGGTTGCCGCTCTCGGAGGCTCAGCGCGACATCTGGACGGCCCACACCCTGGACCCCACCGGCCTGAAGTACAACGTCGCCGAGTGCCGGGACATCCTCGGCCCGGTCGACCCGGCGCTGATGGCGGCCGCCTGGCACCGCCTCGTCGCGGAGGCGGACGTCATGCGCACCCGCTGCTTCGAGGACGACGGCGAGACCGTGTGGCAGCTGATCGACGCCGAACCGGGCGCCCGTACCCTCCCGTTCACCGATGTGAGCGCCGAGGACGACCCGGAGCGCGCGGCGTGGGATCTGGTGGACGCGGCGGTCGGCACCGCCTTCGACCTGACCTGCGAAACCCCGGTCCGCTGCGCGCTGATCAAGCTGGCCGATGACCGGTACTTCTACTTCTACGGTTTCCACCACCTGCTGGTCGACGGCGTGAGCGTGTCGATGCTGCTGAAGCGGCTGGTCGAGCTGTACGAGAAGGCGGTCGCCGGCGAGCCGTGGGGCGATACGCCGTTCGGCCGGCTGACCGACCTCCAGGCCGAGGACGCGGCCTGGCGGGGCTCCGAGGATGCCGCCGCCGAACGGGCCGCCTGGCGCGAGCACTTGGCCGGGGCGCCGGAGACTCCGCACAGCCTGGTCCGGGGAGCCGGCCGGGCGGCCCCGTCCCGGGGCGCCCTGCCGTTCTCCCGGCGCACGGTCCTGGTGCCGGCGGCGGACGCGGACCGGCTGCGTGCCGTCGCGCGTTCCGAGCGGGTCTCCTGGCCGGTGCTGGTGGTCGCCCTGTTCACGGTGTACCTGCACCGCGTCACGGCACAGGACGAGCTGATGCTCGCACTGCCGGTGACGGGCCGGACCACGAAGGCCGCCCGCAGCACACCCGGCATGACGTCGAACGTCGTACCGCTGCGGCTGCGGGTGGGCGCCGGGGAAACCCTCCATACCCTGGTACGGGCGGTATCCGCCGAGGTCAAGCACGGTCTGCGCCATCAGCTGACGCGTTACGAGGACCTGCGGCGGGACGCCGGCACCCTCACCGGCGCCCGCAGGCTGACCGGGCCGGTGCTCAACATCATGGGCTTCAACGCCGACATGACGGTGTGCGGCCACCCCACGATCAACCACAACGTGAGCAACGGCCCGGTGGACGACCTCAGCGTCGCGGTGTACGACCTGGGCGCGGCGGACGGCCTGCGGATCGACTTCGACACCCCCGTCGAGGGGGTCGACGTCGACGCCGTCGCCGCCCACCACGACCGCTTCACCGCCTTCCTCAGGGCTGCCCTCGCCCCGGCCGGGGAGCGGGGAGAGCCGGCCGATCGCAGGGTCGCGGAGCTGGAGGTGCTGTCGGCGGACGAACGGGAGCTGCTGCTCGGGGCGTGGGCGGGGACCGTGGTCGACCGGGACGACGTCTCGCTGGTGGAGCGGTTCGAGGCGCAGGTTGCCCGGTCCCCGGAGGCGGTCGCGCTGATCGACGGCGAGCGACGGGTTACGTACGCGGAGCTGAACGCCACCGCCAACCAGTGGGCCCAGCACCTGCGTTCACGCGGGCTCGGGCGGGGCGACCTCGCGGGAATTCTGCTGGAGCGCAATGTCACATTTGCCACGGCACTGATCGCCGTCCTCAAGACCGGCGCCGGACACGTACTCCTGGACCCGGACTTCCCCGACGAACGGCTCCGGTCTGCGGCCACCGAGGCCGGAATCAGCCACCTCGTCACCCACACAGAACTCGCCGGCCGCCTTGAGGGCCCGTGGACGACGTGCGCGGAAGGGCCGGACGAGGTCTCGGCGTACAGCTCGGCCAACCTCAATGTGCCGATCCAGGGTGACGACCTCGCCTGCGTGATGTTCACCTCCGGCTCCACCGGACGGCCCAAGGGCATCGTCTCCTCACACCGCAACCTCGTATCCACCCTGGTCGGACAGACCTACCTCCCGACCAGCCCCGACGAGGTGTTCCTCCAGTCCTCGCCCGTCTCCTGGGACGCCTTCAGCCTCGAATTCTGGGGGCCGTTGCTGCACGGCGGCCGGGTCGTGCTCCAGCCCGGACAGAAGCCGGAGCCGGCGCTGATCGCAGAGCTCGCGCGTCGGCACCGAGTGACGACTCTGTTGCTGTCGGCCAGCCTCTTCAACTACCTCACCGACGAACACCCCGAGACGTTCGCGTCCGTCACGACCGCCTACACGGTCGGTGAAGCGGCATCCCCCGCCCACGTACACAAGCTCCTGAACACCCGGCCCGGAACCAGGGTGATCAACGGATACGGCCCCGCCGAGGCCATGATCTACGCCACCACCCACACCATCGAACCCACCGACCAACCCCACACCGCCATCCCCATCGGCTCACCACTGACCAACAAGCCCCTCTACGTCCTCGACCCCACGCTCCGACTCTGCGCACCCGGTGCCACCGGTGAGCTGTACGTAGCCGGCGACGGCCTCGCCCACGGCTACCTCAACCGCTCCGACCTCACCGCCACCCACTTCATCCCCAACCCCTACGGACCCCCCGGAACCCGCCTCTACCGCACCGGAGACCTCGCCCACTTCGACCAGCACGGCCACCTCCACTACGAAGGCCGCGCGGACGACCAGGTGAAGATCCGTGGTTTCCGGATCGAGCCCAGTGAGGTCGAGACCGCGCTCCTCACCCACCCGCAGATAACTCAGGCCGTCGTCACCACCCACCGTGACCAGCTCTCCGCGTATGTGGTCGGCAGTGCCGTGGCCATGGAGGACGTCCGTCGCCACCTCGCCGCCCGGCTGCCCGAACACCTGGTCCCCGCCTACCTCACCCCGCTCGACCGGCTCCCCCTCATGCCCAACGGGAAGATCGACAAGCGGGCTCTGCCCGAGCCGGTCGCGGTCTCGTCGGGCGGACGCGCCCCGCGCACCCTGTTGGAAGAGACCCTGACCAGCCTCTTCACCAGCACGCTCAGCTCGCCCACGGACCTGTCGATCGACGACGACTTCTTCCACCACGGCGGGCACTCCATCCTCGCCGCCCGTCTCACCAACCGGATCGCGCAGGCCCTGGGCGTCCGGCTGACGATCCGGGACGTCTTCCAGAACCCGACCGTGGTGCAGCTCGCGGCGAAGGTCAGCACGGAGAAGGGCCTGCCCGCGCTGCCTCCGCTGACCGCCGGTGAGGGGCCCGACGAAGGGCCGGCCCCGGTGTCGTTCGCCCAGCGGCGGTTGTGGCTGCTGGCGGACCTGGAGGGCGGCAGCACCGCCTACAACGTGCCGATGGCGGTACGTCTGGAGGGCGAGCTGAACGTCGACGCCCTTGAGGCGGCGCTCAACGACGTGGTCGAGCGGCACGCGCCCCTGCGGACCCTGTTCGAGACGGTCGACGGCGAACCGCGACAGCGCGTCCTCCCCGCCTCGCAGGCCCGGGTGGTGGTCGAGCGCTGTGAGGTGGCCCCGGACGCGCTGGGCCGGGCGATGGCCGAGGCCGGTCGCCACGTCTTCGACCTCCGGACCGAACTCCCTCTCACCGTCCAGCTGTTCCGCGTGGACGAGGCGACGCATCACCTCGTGATCGTGCTGCATCACATCGCCACGGACGGTGAGTCCGGCAACGTGTACTTCGCGGACCTCGCCCACGCCTACGAGGCACGGGTTGCGGGTGCCGAAGGCCAGGTGTTGGAGCCGCTGCCGGTGCGGTACGCGGACTACGCGGCTTGGCAGCAGCGGGTGTTGGGCTCGGCCGACGACGCGGACAGTGTGCTGTCGCAGGAGCTGGCCTTCTGGCGCAAGAACCTGGATGGGCTGCCGGAGGAGCACGGGCTCAATCCGGACCGCCCCCGGCCGGCACGTGCCTCACATCGTGGCGGAGCCGTCGAAGTCGCCCTGCGCGGCGACCTGTTCGAGCGTGTCGGCGAGCTGGCTCGCGCCGAAGGGTGCACGCCGTTCATGGTCGTGCACGCCGCGCTCGCCGCCGCCCTCACCCGCCTCGGGGCCGGTACGGATCTGGCCATCGGCTCCCCCGTCGTCGGCCGCACCGACGAAGCACTGCGCGACCTCGTCGGCTTCTTCGTCAACACCCTGGTCCTGCGCACAAATACGGAGGGCGACCCGACCTTCCGCGAACTCCTCGAACGCGTCCGCACCACCGACCTCGACGCCTTCGCCCACCAGGACGCACCCTTCGACCTCGTCCTCGACGCCGCCAACCCTCCCCGCACGCTGTCCCGCCACCCCCTCTTCCAGATCTGTCTCACCCTGGAGACCGGCACCCCCGTGCTCGGTCTGCCGGGGGTGCGGCCGGGTCGCGTCCAGACCTTCGCCAACGGGTCGGCCAAGTTCGACCTGGAGTTCCTGCTCCGCTCGGACGACGGCCAGGGCTTGCACGGCATGGTCGTCTTCGCGGAGGACCTGTTCGACCCCTCCACCGTCCAGCGCATGGTGACCGTCCTCGGTGAGGTGCTGCGGCAGGCGGTGGCCGACCCGGAGGTACACCTCGCGGAGCTGGAGGTGCTGTCGGCGGACGAACGGGAGCTGCTGCTCGGGGCGTGGGCGGGGACCGTGGCCGACCGGGACGACGTCTCGTTGGTGGAGCGGTTCGAGGCGCAGGTTGCCCGGTCCCCGGAGGCGGTCGCGCTGATCGACGGCGAGCGACGGGTTACGTACGCGGAGCTGAACGCCACCGCCAACCGCTGGGCCCAGCACCTGCGTTCACGCGGGCTCGGGCGGGGCGACCTCGCGGGGATTCTGCTGGAGCGCAATGTCACATTTGCCACGGCACTGATCGCCGTCCTCAAGACCGGCGCCGGACACGTACTCCTGGACCCGGACTTCCCCGACGAACGGCTCCGCTCTGCGGCCACCGAGGCCGGAATCAGCCACCTCGTCACCCACACAGAACTCGCCGGCCGCCTTGAGGGCCCGTGGACGACGTGCGCGGAAGGGCCGGACGAGGTCTCGGACTACGACTCGGCCAACCTCGGGATACCGGTCCAGGGTGACGACCTCGCCTGCGTGATGTTCACCTCCGGCTCCACCGGACGGCCCAAGGGCATCGTCTCCTCACACCGCAACCTCGTATCCACCCTGGTCGGACAGACCTACCTCCCGACCAGCCCCGACGAGGTGTTCCTCCAGTCCTCGCCCGTCTCCTGGGACGCCTTCAGCCTCGAATTCTGGGGGCCGTTGCTGCACGGCGGGACCGCCGTACTCCAGCCCGGACAGAAGCCCGAGCCCGCGCTCATCGCGGAACTCGCGCCCCGCCACAAGGTCACCACCCTGCTGCTGTCGGCCAGCCTCTTCAACTACCTCACCGACGAACACCCCGAGACGTTCGCGTCCGTCACAACCGCCTACACGGTCGGTGAAGCGGCATCCCCCGCCCACGTACACAAGCTCCTGCACTCCCGGCCCGGGATCAGGGTGATCAACGGATACGGCCCCGCCGAGGCGATGATCTACGCCACCACCCACACCATCGAACCCACCGACCAACCCCACACCGTCATCCCCATCGGCTCACCACTGACCAACAAGCCTCTCTACGTCCTCGACACCACGCTCCGACTCTGCGCACCCGGTGCCACCGGTGAGCTGTACGTAGCCGGCGACGGCCTCGCCCACGGCTACCTCAACCGCTCCGACCTCACCGCCACCCACTTCATCCCCAACCCCTACGGACCCCCCGGAACCCGCCTCTACCGCACCGGAGACCTCGCCCACTTCGACCAGCACGGCCACCTCCACTACGAAGGCCGCGCCGACAGTCAGATCAAGATCCGGGGCTTCCGCATCGAGCCCGCCGAGGTGGAGGCGGCCCTCCTCACCCACCCCCACATCACCCAGGCCACCGTCACCACCCACCACAAGCAGCTGTCCGCCTACGTGGTCACGAGCACCGACACGGTGACCATGCAGGATGTCCGTCGCCACCTCGTGGACCGCCTCCCGGAACATCTCGTCCCCGCCTACCTCACCCCGCTCGACCGGCTCCCCCTCATGCCCAACGGGAAGATCGACAAGCGGGCTCTGCCCGAGCCGGTCGCGGCCGTGGTGTCGGAGCGTGCGCCGCAGAGCCAGCTCGAAGAGGTCGCGGTCGCACTCTTCAGCCGGGTGCTGGGCACCTCGGGCCCGGTGGGCGTCGAGGACAGTTTCTTCGCCCATGGCGGTCACTCGCTGCTGGCGGCCCGCCTCACCAACCACATCGCCGAGGTGCTGGGCGTCCGGCTGACCATCCGGGACGTGTTCCAGCACCCGACCCCGGCGCGCCTCGCCCAGTACATCGCCTCGCTGAAGGGGCGGCCGGCGCTCCCGCCGCTCACCGCCGGCGCATGGGCCGGTGACAACGACGCGCCCGTGTCGTTCGCTCAGCGCCGCCTGTGGCTGCTGGCCGAACTCGACGGCGGCAGCACCGCGTACAACGTGCCGATGGCCGTACGCCTGACAGGCCCGCTGGACGTGGACGCCTTGGAGTCCGCGCTCAACGACGTGGCGGAGCGCCATACTCCCCTGCGGACCGTGTTCGCGACGGTCGACGGCGAACCGCGCCAACATGTCCGGCCGGCCGCGCAGGCCCGCGTGGTCATCGAGCGCCGGGGGTCCACGCCGGAGACGCTGGACGGCGACCTGGACGTGGCTGCCCGGCACCGGTTCGACCTCAAGACGGAGAACCCCCTGCGGGTCACCCTCTTCGAGCTCGGTGACGGACACCTCGTCCTCCACCTGCTGGTACACCACATCGCGACGGACGGCCGGTCCGCCGGCGTCTTCTTCGACGACCTGTCCCGGGCCTACGAGGCGCGGGTTGCGGGCGCCGAGGGCCAGGTGCTGGAGCCGCTGCCGGTGAGGTACGCCGACTACGCCGTCTGGCAGCAGCGGGTGTTGGGGTCGGGTGACGACGCGGAGAGCGTCCTGGCGCAGGAGCTGGCCTTCTGGCACAAGACCCTGGAAGGCCTGCCCGAGGAACACGCCCTGAACCTCGACCGCCCACGCCCCGCGGAGGCCTCGCACCGTGGAGGGGAGGTCGAAGTCGCCCTGGGAGACGAGCTGTTCGAGCGCGTCGGGGAACTGGCCCGTGCCGAAGGGTGCACGCCGTTCATGGTCGTGCACGCCGCGCTCGCCGCCACCCTCACCCGCCTCGGGGCCGGTACGGACCTGGCCATCGGCTCCCCCGTCGCCGGCCGCACCGACGAAGCACTGCGCGACCTCGTCGGCTTCTTCGTCAACACCCTCGTCCTGCGCACCCACACCGACGGCAACCCGACCTTCCGCGAACTCCTCGAACGCGTCCGCACCACCGACCTCGACGCCTTCGCCCACCAGGACGCACCCTTCGACCTCGTCCTCGACACCCTCAACCCCACCCGCACCCTCTCCCGCCACCCCCTCTTCCAGATCTGCCTCACCCTGGAGGCGGGAGAGACACCGGCGCTGAGCCTGGGTGGTGACCGGTCGGCCGAGGTGCTGGGCCTGACCAACGGGTCGGCCAAGTTCGACCTGGAGTTCCTGCTCCGCTCGGACGACAGCCGAAGCCTGCACGGCGCGGTCGTCTTCGCGGAGGACCTGTTCGACCCCTCCACCGTCCAGCGCATGGTGACCGTCCTCGGTGAGGTGCTGCGGCAGGTGGTGGCCGACCCGGAGGTACACCTCGCGGAGCTGGAGGTGCTGTCGCGGGACGAGCGCGAGCTGCTGCTCGGGCCCTGGGCCGGGGCCGTGGTCGACGTGGACGACGCCTCGCTCGTGGAGCGGTTCGAGGCGCAGGCCGCCCGCTCGCCGGAGGCGGTCGCGCTGATCGACGGCGACCAGCGGGTTACGTACGCGGAGCTGAACGCCACCGCCAACCAGTGGGCTCGGCACCTGCGTTCACGAGGTTTGGGCCGGGGTGACCTGGCGGGCGTCCTCCTGGAACGTAACGCCTCGTTCGCCGCTGCGGTGATCGCGGTGGTCAAGGCCGGTGCCGGCTACACGCTGCTCGACCCGGACTTCCCCGACGAGCGTCTGCGGGCCGCCGCCGACGACGCGGGGATCGTTCTGCTCCTCACCGATGACACCCTCGGCCGGCGTGTGGAGGGGCCCTGGACCGTGGTCTCCTGCTCCTCGGGGGCTCCGGCCGACGAGTCGGACGTGAACCTGAACCTGCCGCTGGTGGGTGGCGATGTGGCGTGCGTGATGTTCACCTCGGGGTCCACCGGGCGGCCCAAGGGCATCCTGTCCTCGCACCGCAACCTCGTATCCACCGTCACCGCACAGAACTACGGACACTTCGGTCCCGGCGAAGTCTTCC
>NZ_SSBK01000040.1 GCF_004795035.1 Streptomyces sp. A0958 | reverse complement strand
TGCCCAGTCCTCCACGGAAATCACCCTCTTCTCCTGACCTTCGATCAAGATCAGGATGGTCGGTAGACCACGAGGTGGGTCAGTTTTGATCCGCCGTCAGAGGGTCACGATTCACCCGTCGCCGACAAGGTCCCTACTGCTTGCGTGCTAGCTCTATGGGGGCGCGGCAGCGCCCCACCGGGCTTCTTCTTCCTGGGACTTCCTGCTGTCGGCCCTACGGGCCGCACTGTCGTAGTGGCTGCGGAGCCGCCCCCTGCCGCCTACTTCTTCGCCGTTGCCTTACTTCGTTGGGGCGCTGCCGCGCCCTGCTGCCGTTCGCCGTCGAGCCAAGGGGCTACGCACTGTCGGCCCCGGAGGGGGCCGCACCGGGAGCCAAATAGATAAGAGAGGGCGTAAACGTTCGTGCAGGTCAGGCGCTGTATGAGCGCACGCCAGACGTGCTCTGACTACACGTGTGGTGTGCGGTCACCTTTCTTGGTGGACGCGGCAGGGCACCGGCGCACCCTTGGCTTTTTAGAACAGGTGAGGCGGAAGCACCAGGCAGGCCGCGCCGGAACGGGGCGAGACGAGGTGGAGATCCTTGGCGCGTGCTACCGCGTTGCGGGTGCTCTGGTCGGACAGTCGCTTGCCGTCCTTGCCGTCCTTGCCGTCCTTGCCGAGCAGCGCGGCCAGTCTGCCCGGCTCGAACGCGGCGTGTCCGTGGCGGTCGGCCCATCCGATGGCGGCGAAGTGGACCCGGTACGCGAGCGGGTGCCCGTGGTCCTGTGCCATGCGCCGGTACTCGTGCTGAGAGACCCCGCCCCACGGGCGGTCATGACCGAAGCTGATAGTCGCTGGTCGCGGCTCCCGTCGTTGGGGCCGCAGGTGTGGGCGTGTCCGTCGATGAGGGGCGATGTGCACGCCTCACAGGTCCAGACGATTTCGCTCGTGATGTTCAAGGGTTCGCGACTCCTGTCGGTGGAGCGCAGCACGTAGCCACGGCTCGGCGGTTGGAAGTCGCGCAGTTGCGTCCTGCGCTTTGGGAGTCCCTCGACGTCCCTGCGAGCCCCTCGGGATCGCGGCCTCTCGCGGAGTGGCCAGCTCTACCACCGCTGAACGGTGGGAGCTACGGTCCCCGCTCCGTCAAAGAGTGGGGAGGTATTCCTATGTGGTGGGTTGCTCGGCTGTCAAGCCGAGCCCCTCCCTGTCCTTGCTGTCAGAGCTTCGCTGCGAAGTCGTCGCTCTTGATGACGAGCCGTTCGCGTACGTCACGGGGAATCTTCAGACGCAGATGTACGGAGGGCGCACGCACGCCCTTGACCTTGGTGCGTGTGACCTCGCACGTGATGCCCACGCGGCGGAGGTCCTCAGCCATGACCTCCATCCCTCCGGACTCCCATGCTTCACGGAACGTCTTCCCGTTGTGGATGAGAGTCCATCGGTCCTGTGTGGTCTCGGGATCGATCGCACTCAGTTCGTCCGTGAGCTTGTCGAGCGTCTTCTCTGCCTGCTCCTGAGTGAACCGCGTCTTCGTGTAGCGGCCTCCAGGCTCAAGCCCCTTCATGTAGTAGGCGATGGCCTCTTCGAGTCGCTTCACCTCTGCCCGAGCCTCAGCGCCCTGGGCGTACTCGCGGACTTGTACGGGGAAGTCGCCGAGCACCCGCAGCACATCGCCAACCAGTACGTCGTACACACCCTGTGGGTCCGGTGCGCCGAGCCCCCCGCTCTTGCACTTCTGGCACCGGAGGTATCGGTACTGGCCGAACTTGTTAGACGTGACGTGCACCGTCATGTTCGACGTGCAGTCGGCGCAGACCAGTACGCCGAGGAACTGCGTCGCGCCGTGCGTCTGGCGCTGGGGCTGGTTCTTGCCGCGCCGATCGATGGCCTCCTGGAGGTCGTCGTATTCGGTCTCGGTGAAGATCGGTTCGGTCACCCTGATCGGCTTGCCGTCGTGTCCGAGGATCAGCTTGGAGCGGCGTACTCCCTTGTTCTTGTTCTCCTCCACTCGGTAACCCATGAGTGCCGGGTTGCGGAGGCGTCGGAGGAGAGTCGTCGTGGTGAGTCCCTCGGACATGAGGTCGGCGCGGACGAGACAAAGAGACATGCGCCGGGCTGACACTCCCCGCAGCGCCATGCGGCGAGCCCAGTGCAGCGCCTTGTATGCGTTCGGCTCGATGGCAAGGCTCGGCCTTCCGTTCGCCTTCGTCGTCACGTAGCCATAGGCAGGCTTCCCGACGAACCAGGCGTCCTGAGTCCGCGTGTAGTCCCAGAGGGACGCCACGCGGGTCGATGTGTTCGCCGCTTCGATCTCGGCGATGCCCCCGATGAGCGTGACCATCATCCGGCCGACAGTGGATTCAAGGTCGATCGAGTCGTTCTTCGATGCCAGGTTCTTTCCGTACCGCTGGCACCACTCGATCATCGTGGAGAGATCCGACATGCGGCGGATAAATCTGTCGAGCTTCCAGAAGAGCAGAGCATCGAACTCGGGAAATCGGTTGTTCAGCCACTCGCCGAGTTCCTTGCGCTTCCACGGTGGAACCTTCGTCGCCGAGACGTTGAGATCGGAAGCGACGCCGACGACGCGGTACCCCTTGTCCCTGGCCAGTAGGCGAAGGTCGAGTTCCTGCCGGACCGGCGAGGTGGTGTCCTCCGTAAGTACGGACAGGCGGATGGAGAGCAGAGCGCGTGGGGCGTCCGCAGGAAGCAGCGCCTCCGCCTTCTTCAGCTCCTTGAGCAGAGCCAGGTCCGCAGCGGTCCACTCGGCTTCGATGTCGTACGTCTTCATGGCTCGGAGAGTAGCTATGGATTTAGTCATGTGTCTATCTGCCCGCAGATGGACACCAGCATTCAGATCGGCCCGACCGGCAAGAAGCTCCTGCCGCTGACGGTCGTGAAGTAGCGCTCCGGCGCGTGACAGCTCGGTGACGAAGGCCCGGCCCGGGGAAACCCCGGACCGGGCCGTCGCGTCATGGGGTGCGTGGACCAGGAAAAGCACCGGACACCCGCGCGCACGGGGTACGGGAAGCACCAGCCGCCCGCGCCAGGAGGGCGGCGACAGCTGTCTCACGGGTGTGCGAGTACCGGCACGTGCTCACTCCGATGGGCCAGGGCATCGTCTGAGGCCTCGGTCTGCTGATCCGGGGCGTCGAGGCCGTGTTCCGGGGGCGCCTTGGGCCGGGCGCTCGGCGTACCTCACGGCCCGCCGGGCCCTGCGCGCGGCCCGCGAAACGAACCGGCAGGCCGGGCGCGACGCGTGGCGCGCGTTGGCCTGCGGGCCGGCGGTACCCGAGCCCGGGGAACTCGGAAGCCCCCTTGCGCGTACTCTGGGTAGTGCAACGACTGTGCCCAGCGCGGCGCCCGAACCAGAGATCTTCCTGCTCCCGGAGAAATCCGTGCGGCAGGGGTGAGCCGGTCCGGACCCCCGGGCCACCCGCATTTCGAGGGCGGCGTGCCACCGCGTCCGCCCCGCACCGAGGAGAAGAACCACTGGGCAAGCGACAGCCCGAAGGCCCGCCGCCCGCACCGGCGGTGCAGCGCATCCGACTGCGCTACACCAAGCGCGGCCGCCTCCGGTTCACCAGCCACCGCGACTTCCAGCGTGCCTTCGAGCGGGCGCTGCGCCGCTCCCAGGTGCCCATGGCCTACTCGGCGGGCTTCACCCCGCACCCCAAGGTCTCGTACGCCAATGCCGCACCCACCGGCACGGGCAGCGAGGCCGAGTTCCTGGAGATCGCCCTCACCGAGTCCCGTGACCCGGACGTCCTGCGCGAGCTGCTCAACGACTCGATGCCGGACGGCCTGGACATCACGGACGCCGTCGAGGCCCGCACCTCGGGCCTCGCCGACCGGCTGACCGCCTCCGTCTGGGAGATGCGCCTGGACGGGGTCGGCCCGCAGGACGCCGAGAGGGCCGTGGCCGCCTTCAACGCGGCCGAGACCGTCGAGGTCGAGCGCCGCACGAAGAACGGCATGCGGACCTTCGACGCCCGCGCCGCGGTGGTCGACCTCCGGACGGTCGATCTTCCGCCTGATAGGTCCGGTGGCAGGGCCTGTGCGATACTGCGGCTGGTTGTTCGGCACGTGACACCTGCCGTACGGCCTGACGACGTCCTGTCCGGTCTCCGCGTTGTCGCCGACCTGGCGGGTGGGGCCTCCCCTGTTCGAGCGCAGTCGAGAACTTGGGGAACCGTCGCCGCAGCGGTGACCAGGCTGGCGCAGGGGCTCTTCGACGAGGAGTCCGGCACGGTGACCGACCCGCTCGCGCCCGACCGCGAGGCAGCCCCGGCCGCATCAACCACGGCCGCCGGGACCGCCGTCGCGACGGCGCCGGAAGGCGCAGGTTCCGCGTAAGGCGGTCGTTGTAGCGCAGCCCTCGCGCTCGGGAGCCACCTGGGCCGGGCCGCGCGCTGACCCATAAGACTTTCGCCAGGCCGTCCGCACACCGCGTACGGAACCGGCGAGCCAGACATTCAGCTCCCGTGCGGCGCCCGCGCCCCGGACGGCGGTGCCGCGACCACCATGCGGACCGAGCCGGACCGGAACCAGGTGCGGCGCCCGGGAGCGCGACGGGAGAAACGCCCGCATGCCCCAGCCGAACGAACCCGGCTCCACCGGGAACGCAGAAGAGAACAACACCCCCGGGGACAAGCTGCCGCCGCGCCGCAGGCGCCGCGCCGCCTCCCGCCCCGCAGGCCCGCCGTCGGCGGGCGACCGGGCCGCCGCCGAAGCGCCGGCCATACCGGCCGTTGACGCCGCAGTGTCCGAGACCAGCAGCGAGAACACCGCCGAGGCCGAGACCGCCGCCCCGGCCCGCCCCCGCCGCCGCGCGGTCCGCAAGGCGACCTCCCCGGCGGGCGCGCCCAAGGCCGCCGAAGCCGCCGAGATCGTGGAGCCGGTCGCGGCTGCCGAGGAGCCCGCAGCCGAGGAGCCCGCCGCCGAGGCGCCGCGCACCCGCCGCCGCGCCGTCCGCAAGGCCACGTCCCCCGCCGGTGCGCCCAAGGCCGCCGAGCCCAGGACCGCTGAGCCGGCCGAGACCGTGGAGCCCGCCGAGGCCGCCGAGGAGCCCGCCGCCGAGGCGCCGCGCACCCGCCGCCGCGCCGTCCGCAAGGCCACGTCCCCCGCCGGTGCGCCCAAGGCCGCCGAGCCCGAGGCCGCCGAGCCGGCCGAGACCGTCGAGGAGGCCCCCGTGGTGGAGAGCCCCGAGCCCGCAGCAGAGCCCGTCGCCGCCGAGGCGCCGCGCGGCCGCCGCCGTGCCGTCCGCAAGGCCACGTCCCCGGCCGGTGCGCCCAAGGCCGCCGAGCCCGTCGAGATCGTGGCGGATGCGCCGGCGGCCGTGGAGAGCCCCGAGCCCGCCGCCGGGCCTCCGCCCCGGCCGGCGCCCCGCAGGTTGCCGCGAAGCCCGCCGACGAGGCCGCCGAGGAGGTCACCGAGCCGGCCGAGACCGCCCAGGCGGCCGAGGTCGCCGAGCCCGTCGAGGCGCCGCGTGGCCGCCGTCGCGCGGTCCGTAAGGCGTCGTCCCCGGCCGGTGCCCCGCAGCCCGCCGAGGAGCCCGCGGAGGAGCGTGTCGAGGTCCAGGCCGGCGAGAGCCTGCCCGAGGCCGCCGTCGAGGAGCTGGCCGCCGAGCCCGTCGAGGTCGAGGAGGCCGCCCCGCGCGGCCGTCAGCGCCGCCGGGCCACCTCCGCGGCAGGCCGCCCCGAGTTCACCGCCAAGACGGAGGAGCCCGCGCGCCGCAGCCGCCGGGCGACGCGCCCCGCCGTCGCCGTCTTCCAGGCGCCGGTCTTCGCCGAGCCGATGTTCCAGACCCCGGAGACCGCTGCCGCCGCCGCTGCCGCCGCCGGGCCCGCCTCGCAGGAGGAGGAGCCCGAGGAGGAGATCACCACGGCCCCGGAGCGCACCGCTCCCGCCGAGGCCGCGCCGCAGGGCGGATCGCGCCGCCGGCGCCGCCGCCGCGGTGAGGCCGCCGAGGCCGAGCCCGCCGCCGAGCCGGTGACCGCCGCGCCGGTCCAGGAGCAGGCCGCCGAGGACGAGCACGAGCCGGACAACGAGAGCGACACCGAGCACGACGGCGAGGACACCGACGAGTACGGCGACCGCCCGTCGCGCCGCCGCCGCCGGGGTGGCCGTCGCCGCCGCCGCGGCGAGTCCGCCGAGGACGACGCCGCCGAGCACGCCGAGGACGAGCCCGAGGCCGCCCAGGAGCCCGAGGACGACGAGGGCGACGACGAGCAGGACGACCACGAGTCCGCCGCCTCCGGGTCGAGCAGCAGCCGCCGTCGCCGGCGCCGCCGCCGTCGCAGCGGTGACGCCGCGCCCGAGGCCGAGAACGGAACGGACGACCCGGAGCGCACGGTCGTCAAGGTCCGCGAGCCCCGCAAGAAGGAGGAGCGGGAGCTCGGCACCGGCTTCGACGAGGTCCAGTCCATCAAGGGCTCGACCCGCATGGAGGCCAAGAAGCAGCGCCGCCGCGAGGGCCGCGAGCAGGGCCGTCGCCGGGTGCCGATCATCACCGAGGCGGAGTTCCTGGCCCGTCGCGAGGCCGTCGAACGCGTCATGGTCGTCCGCCAGAGCGGCGAGCGCACCCAGATCGGCGTCCTCGAGGACAACGTGCTGGTGGAGCACTACGTCAACAAGGAGCAGGCCACCAGCTACGTCGGCAACGTCTACCTGGGCAAGGTCCAGAACGTGCTGCCGTCCATGGAGGCCGCCTTCGTGGACATCGGCAAGGGCCGCAACGCCGTCCTGTACGCCGGTGAGGTCAACTTCGAGGCGCTCGGCATGGCCCACGGGCCGCGCCGCATCGAAACCGCGCTCAAGTCCGGCCAGTCCGTGCTCGTCCAGGTGACGAAGGACCCGATCGGCCACAAGGGTGCCCGTCTGACCAGCCAGGTCTCGCTGCCCGGCCGCTACCTGGTCTACGTGCCCGAGGGCTCGATGACCGGGATCAGCCGCAAGCTGCCCGACACCGAGCGCGCCCGGCTCAAGACCATCCTCAAGAAGATCGTCCCCGAGGACGCGGGCGTCATCGTGCGCACCGCCGCCGAGGGCGCGAGCGAGGACGAACTGCGCCGTGACGTCGAGCGGCTGCAGCAGCAGTGGGAGGACATCCGCAAGAAGTCCAAGAGCACCGGCAGCTCCAACGCGCCGACGCTCCTGTACGGCGAGCCGGACATGACCGTCCGGGTCGTCCGCGACATCTTCAACGAGGACTTCTCCAAGGTCATCGTCAGCGGCGACGACGCGTGGGAGACCATCCACGGCTACGTCTCGCACGTGGCGCCCGACCTGACGGACCGGCTGTCGCGGTGGACCTCCGAGGTCGACGTCTTCGCGACGTACCGGATCGACGAGCAGCTCATGAAGGCGCTGGACCGCAAGGTCTACCTGCCGAGCGGCGGCTCGCTGGTGATCGACAAGACCGAGGCGATGGTCGTGGTCGACGTCAACACCGGCAAGTTCACCGGCCAGGGCGGCAACCTGGAAGAGACCGTCACCAAGAACAACCTGGAGGCGGCCGAGGAGATCGTGCGCCAGCTGCGGCTGCGCGACCTCGGCGGCATCGTCGTCGTGGACTTCATCGACATGGTGCTGGAGTCCAACCGGGACCTGGTGCTGCGGCGCCTGCTGGAGTGCCTGGGCCGCGACCGTACGAAGCACCAGGTCGCCGAGGTCACCTCGCTGGGCCTGGTCCAGATGACCCGCAAGCGGGTCGGCCAGGGCCTGCTGGAGTCCTTCTCCGAGACCTGCGTCCACTGCAACGGGCGCGGTGTGATCGTCCACATGGAGCAGCCCTCCTCGGTGGGCGGCGGTGGCGGCGGCAAGCGCTCCAAGAAGCGCCGCGGCGGTTCCGGCCAGGACCACGAGCACGACCACGGCCACGAGCACGTCTCCGACGCCGAACCCGAGGTCGAGACCGAGGCCGAGGTGGCGGCGGAGGTCGCCGCCCCGGTGGCGCTGCCCGAGCCGGAGTTCGTCGCGGACGAGGAGCTGTACAGCAGCCCCGCCGAGGCCGAGGCCGCCGCGCGCGGCCGTGGCCGCCGCCGGGCGTCGCGCAAGGCGTCGGCCCCGGCCGGCGCTCCGAGGTCCGCGTCCGCCCCGGCCGAGGAGATCGTGGCCGAGCCGGTCGCGGAGCCGGAGCCCGTGGCGGCCCCGGAGCCGGTGGCCGAGACGCCCGCCGAGGCCCCTGCCGAGGCGCCCCAGGGCCGTACGCGCCGCCGGGCGACCCGTAAGGCGACCGCTCCCGCGGGCTCGCCGGCCCCGGCCGATGCGGTCGTGTCCGAGCCGGTCATGGCGGAGCCCGCCGAGCCCGCCCCGGCCGCCGAGGAGCCGGTGTCCGGGCCCGACCCGGTCGCCGCCGAGGACCCGGTGGTCGAGGCCTCGCACGCCGAGGCCCCGGCCGAGGAGTCGGCCGCGCCGCCGCGTGTCCGGCGCCGCGCCACCCGCAAGGTCAGCGCGCCCGCCGGTTCCCCCGCGGGGGCCGAGGAGGCCGCGGTCGTCGTGGTCGAGGCCCCCGAGGCGCAGGCCGGGACCGAGGCCGGGACCGAGGCCGAGACCGGAACCGAGACCGGGACCGAGGCGGCACCGGCCAAGAAGGCGGCCCGCAAGACCGCCAAGAAGGCCACGGCCAAGAAGGCGGCCGTCAAGAAGACCGCGGCCAAGAAGACCGCCGCGAAGAAGACGACGGCCAAGAAGGCGGCGGCGAAGAAGACGGTGGCGGCGGAGCAGCAGACCGCCTCGCCCGTCACGGCCGCGGCCGACGAGGCCTGACCGCCTCGCACCGCGCGCGACGCAGTCGGGCCGGTCCCTCGCGGGACCGGCCGGCTGCGTTGAGGCCCCGGGCCGCTCCCGCCCCCCGACACGAAAGCCCCCACAATGCGCAAGATCCAGAAGGCCGTCATACCGGCCGCCGGGCTCGGTACCCGGTTCCTGCCGGCGACGAAGGCCACTCCCAAGGAGATGCTGCCCGTCGTCGACAAGCCGGCGATCCAGTACGTCGTGGAGGAGGCGGCCGCCGCGGGGCTGAGCGACGTACTGATGATCACCGGGCGCAACAAGCGGGCGCTTGAGGACCACTTCGACCGGAACTACGAGCTGGAGTCGGCGCTGACCCGCAAGGGCGACGCCGAACGGCTGGTGCGGGTCCAGGAGTCGAGCGACCTCGCGACCATGCACTACGTGCGCCAGGGCGACCCGCGCGGCCTCGGCCACGCCGTGCTGTGCGCGGAACCCCACGTGGGGGACGAACCCTTCGCGGTGCTGCTCGGCGACGACCTGATCGACCCGCGCGACCCGCTGCTGGCCCGGATGACCGAGGTCCAGGAGCGCGAGGGCGGCAGCGTCGTCGCGCTCATGGAGGTGGCGCCCGAGCAGAGCCACCTGTACGGGTGCGCGGCGGTGGAGGCCACGCCGGACAGCGACATCGTCCGGGTGACCGGCCTGGTCGAGAAGCCGGAGCCGGGTGACGCGCCCAGCAATCTCGCGGTCATCGGCCGCTATGTCCTGGACCCCGCCGTCTTCGCGGTGCTGCGCGAGACCGGGCCGGGCCGGGGCGGCGAGATCCAGCTGACCGACGCGCTCCAGCAGCTGGCAGCCGACGAGAAGCTCGGCGGCCCGGTGCACGGCGTCGTCTTCCGGGGCCGCCGTTACGACACCGGCGACCGCGGCGACTACCTGCGGGCCATCGTCCGCCTCGCCTGCGAGCGCGAGGACCTGGGCCCGGGCTTCCGCACCTGGCTGCGCGCCTACGTGGCGGCCGAGCTATGACCCGCCCGCCGGGCGCACGCACTCCCACCCGAGACATCCGTAACACCGCACCAAGGACCAAGGAGAACCCCATGATCGGCATGATTCTGGCGGCCGGCGCCGGTCGCCGTCTGCGCCCCTACACCGACACGCTTCCCAAGGCCCTGGTGCCGGTCGGCCCCGAGGGCGACGAGGAGAGCCTGACCGTCGTCGACCTGACGCTCGGCAACTTCGCCGAGATCGGCCTGACCGAGGTCGCGATCATCGTGGGCTACCGCAAGGAGGCCCTGTACGAGCGCAGGGCGGCGCTGGAGGCCAAGTACGGCGTCACCATCACGCTGATCGACAACGACAAGGCCGAGGAGTGGAACAACGCCTACTCCCTGTGGTGCGGCCGGGACGCCCTCAAGAACGGCGTCATCCTCGCCAACGGCGACACCGTGCACCCGGTCTCCGTCGAGAAGACGCTGCTGGCCGCCCGCGGCGACGGCAAGCGCATCATCCTGGCCCTCGACACGGTGAAGCAGCTCGCCGACGAGGAGATGAAGGTCGTCGTCGAGGACGGCAAGGGCGTCCGCCGGATCACCAAGCTGATGGACCCGGCCGAGGCGACCGGCGAGTACATCGGCGTCACCCTGATCGAGGGCGACGCGGCCGACGAGCTGGCCGACGCCCTGAAGGCCACCTTCGAGCGCGACCCGGACCTGTACTACGAGGACGGCTACCAGGAGCTCGTCAACCGCGGCTTCACGGTCGACGTGGCGCCGATCGGTGACGTGAAGTGGGTCGAGATCGACAACCACGAGGACCTGGCCAAGGGCAGGAAGATCGCGTGCCAGTACTGACCCGGCTGATCCCCGCACCGGTCGTCGTCGACATCCGGGCCGGTGCTCTGGCGGATCTGGCGAGCGTCCTCGCCGATCAGCGGATCTCCGGCTCCGGCAAGCTGGCGGTGGCGATCAGCGGGGGCAGCGGCCGGGCGCTGCGGGAGCGGCTCTCGGGCAGCCTGCCGGGCGCCTCCTGGTTCGAGGTGGGCGGCGGCACGCTGAACGACGCCGTCAAGCTCGCCGAGGCCATGAAGACCGGGCGGTACGACGCCGTGGTCGGCCTCGGCGGCGGCAAGATCATCGACTGTGCGAAGTTCGCCGCGGCGCGCGTCGGGCTGCCGCTGGTCGCCGTGGCGACGAACCTGTCCCACGACGGCCTGTGCTCCCCGGTGGCGACGCTGGACAACGACGCGGGCCGCGGCTCGTACGGGGTGCCGAACCCGATCGCCGTCGTCATCGACCTCGACGTCATCCGGGAGGCCCCGGCCCGCTTCGTGCGGTCCGGGATCGGGGACGCGCTGTCGAACATCTCCGCCGTGGCGGACTGGGAGCTGGCCCACCGGGTCAACGGCGAGGACATGGACGGGCTGGCCGCCGCGATGGCCCGGCAGGCCGGTGAGGCCGTGCTGCGCCACCCCGGGAGCCTGGACGACGACGCGTTCCTCCAGGTACTGGCGGAGGGCCTGGTGCTCACCGGGATCTCGATGTCGGTGGCCGGAGACAGCCGGCCGGCCTCGGGCGCCTGCCACGAGATCAACCACGCCTTCGACCTGCTCTTCCCGCAGCGGGCCGCCAGCCACGGCGAGCAGTGCGGGCTCGGCGCGGCGTTCGCGATGCACCTGCGCGGCGCCGTGCAGGAGTCCGTACGGATGACCGAGGTGCTGCGGCGCCACGGGCTGCCGGTGACCGCCGAGGACATGGGCTTCGGCGTGGACGAGTTCGTCTCGGTGGTCGAGTTCGCGCCCCGGACCAGACCGGGCCGGTACACGATCCTGGAACACCTGAACCTGCCCGAGGACGGGATCAGGGACGCCTACGCCGAGTACGTCAGGACCGCCGCGGTCTGAGCGGGGCGGGGCCGGACCGGACCCGGTTTGACCGGCTGTCCGGGGCCCCGTAGCCTTGACCGTCGGCGTTTGTTCGCCACACCTCTGAGCACTGACCTCCCGCTCGTTCGGGAGAGGCCGCTCGTCCAATCCGGATCGTCACGGGTTCCCGGACCCGTGTGAGCGGCTGGCATCAGGGGTTTCCGCTTCGAGTGAGAGTGAGATCCGCGTGTACGCCATCGTGCGCAGCGGTGGTCGCCAGCACAAGGTTGCTGTCGGCGACATCGTTGAGGTTGACAAGATTCCCACCGCCAAGGTTGGCGACACGGTAGAGCTCTCTACCCTGCTCGTTGTCGACGGCGACGCCGTGACCAGCGACCCGTGGGTCCTGGACGGCATCAAGGTCCAGGCCGAGATCGTGGACCACCACAAGGGCGCGAAGATCGACATCCTTCGCTACAAGAACAAGACCGGCTACCGCCGTCGCCAGGGTCACCGCCAGCAGTACACGGCGATCAAGGTCACCGGTATTCCCGCGGCTGCGAAGTAAGGGACTGAGGAGACATGGCACACAAGAAGGGCGCATCGTCCACCCGGAACGGGCGCGATTCCAATGCTCAGCGGCTCGGCGTGAAGCGCTTCGGCGGTCAGGCCGTCAACGCCGGTGAGATCCTGGTCCGCCAGCGCGGCACCCACTTCCACCCGGGCACGGGCGTCGGCCGTGGTGGCGACGACACGCTGTTCGCCCTGGCCGCCGGTGCGGTCCAGTTCGGCACGCACCGTGGCCGTAACGTGGTGAACATCGTTCCGATCGCCGGCTGAATTCCCGGCGCTCGTCGAGCGGTATGACGTGGAGGCGGACCTCACTTCCTGTTAGGGGAAGTGGGTCCGCCTTTCGCGTGTTGCCCTTACAGGGGCGCACGAGCGAGACATTTCTGCAGGTATGCAACTGGAGGTTCCATCCATGACCACCTTCGTGGACCGCGTCGAACTGCATGTCGCCGCGGGTAACGGAGGCCACGGCTGTGCCTCCGTTCACCGTGAGAAGTTCAAGCCGCTCGGCGGCCCGGACGGCGGCAACGGCGGCCGCGGCGGCGATGTGACCCTGGTCGTCGACCAGGCGGTCACCACGCTCCTCGACTACCACCACCACCCCCACCGCAAGGCCACCAACGGCCAGCCCGGCGCGGGCGACAACCGCACCGGCAAGGAGGGCCAGGACCTGGTCCTGCCCGTGCCGGACGGCACCGTCGTCCTCGACCGCGACGGCAATGTGCTCGCCGACCTCGTCGGCCAGGGCACCGCGTTCGTCGCCGGCCAGGGCGGCCGGGGCGGCCTCGGGAACGCCGCGCTGGCCTCCGCCCGGCGCAAGGCCCCCGGCTTCGCGCTGCTCGGCGAGCCCGGCGAGGCGCGGGACATCGTCCTGGAGCTCAAGACCGTCGCCGACGTCGCTCTGGTGGGCTACCCGAGCGCCGGCAAGTCCTCGCTGATCTCCGTGCTGTCGGCCGCGAAGCCGAAGATCGCCGACTACCCGTTCACCACCCTCGTCCCGAACCTGGGCGTGGTCACCGCGGGCAGCACCGTCTACACCATCGCCGACGTCCCGGGCCTGATCCCGGGCGCCAGCCAGGGCAAGGGCCTCGGCCTGGAGTTCCTGCGCCACGTCGAGCGCTGCTCGGTGCTCGTCCACGTCCTGGACACGGCGACGCTGGAGTCCGACCGCGACCCGGTCTCCGACCTCGACATGATCGAGGAGGAGCTGAAGCTGTACGGGGGTCTGGAGGACCGGCCCCGGATCGTCGTCCTCAACAAGATCGACATCCCGGACGGCCAGGACCTCGCGGACATGATCCGTCCCGACCTGGAGGCCCGCGGCTACCGCGTCTTCGAGGTGTCCGCCGTCGCCAGGACCGGGCTCAAGGAGCTGTCCTTCGCCCTGGCCGGCATCATCGCCGAGGCGCGTGCCGCCAAGCCGGTGGAGGAGGCCACCCGTATCGTCATCCGGCCCAAGGCCGTGGACGACGCCGGGTTCACCGTGGTCCTGGAGGACGACGGTATCTACCGGGTGCGCGGTGAGAAGCCGGAGCGCTGGGTGCGCCAGACCGACTTCAACAACGACGAGGCCGTCGGCTACCTCGCAGACCGGCTGAACCGGCTGGGCGTCGAGGACGCGCTGCGCAAGGCCGGGGCCCGGGCGGGCGACGGCGTGGCGATCGGCGCCGAGGACAACGCGGTCGTCTTCGACTGGGAGCCGACCGTGTCGGCCGGTGCGGAGATGCTCGGCCGCCGGGGCGAGGACCACCGGCTGGAGGAGCAGCGTCCGGCCGCCCAGCGCCGCCGCGACCGCGAGGTGGAGCGCGACGAGACGATCAAGGAGTACCAGGAGTTCGACCCGTTCGCGTGAGCCGCTGACGGCGACGGCCCCGGAACGACGACGGTCCCGGCCCCCTCGGGGGAGCCGGGACCGTTTCGCGTGCTCAGGCCTTTCCGGCGGCCTGCTCGAGCACCAGGGCCAGCGCCTCGGCGGGGGAGGGGGCCGGGGTGCGCTCGGCGAGCGGGACGACCGGGGGCAGGGCCTCCTCGCCCAGGAACACCCTGCGCACCACGCGCTCGGCGGCGTGTCCGTCGTCGTAGTCGCAGTAGCGCTCCCGGAACGCGGCGCGCAGCCCGGCCGCCTTCTCGTCGCGCCACGCGTCCGAGCAAAGGACGGCGGTCAGCTGCTCCTGGGTGGTCGCGACGGTGCCCGGCGGCTCGGCCATGAGGTCGAAGTAGGTGCCGCGCACGACCCGGTAGGTGTCCCAGTCGTCCGCGTAGACGACGATCGGCCGGTCCAGGTTGGCGTAGTCGAACATCGCCGAGGAGTAGTCGGTGACCAGGGCGTCGGCCGCGAGGTAGAGCTGCTCGACGTTGGCGTGGGCGGAGACGTCGACGACCCGGCCGCTGGCCTGGAGCTCGGCGAGCCGGCCGGTGGGCTTGTAGAAGTAGTGCCCGCGCACCAGCAGGGTCACGTCCGGGCCCAGCGCCTCGGCCAGCTTCGGCAGGTCGAGCCGGGGGGCGAAGGACTTCTCGTACTCGCGGTGCGTCGGCATGTACAGGAACGCGGTCGAGCCGTCCGCGAGGCCCAGGTCGTGCCGGGCCTTCACGACGTCCGCGGCGGTGGAGCCGAGCAGCACGTCGTTGCGCGGGTAGCCGGTCTCCAGCGTGGTGTACCGGCAGGGGTAGACCCGCTCCCAGACGGTGGTGGAGAACCGGTTGGCGGACAGGCTGTAGTCCCAGCGGTCGCACCGGCGCAGCAGCTTCTCCATGTCCATGTTGGTGGACGCGGGGTACCGGGCCTGGTCGAGCCCCATCGTCTTCAGCGGGGTGCCGTGATGGGTCTGGAGGTGGATCTGCCCCTCGCGCTTGACGATGGTGTCGCCGAAGTTCACGTTGTTCGTCAGGTACTTGGCGCGGGCCATGACCGCCCAGTACTCGCGCGAGCCGACGATCACCTTCTCGACGCCCGCGGGCACCCGGTCGCGGTGCTCGGAGCGCACGGCCCAGACCCGGCGCACGCCCGGCGCGAGTCGGCCCAGCTCGGCCTCGATGGCCGCCGGGTTGCAGGAGTAGCCGCGCCCCCAGTACGCGGAGAACACCGCCAGGTTCTCGTCCAGCGGCATCCGCAGCTGCGACCGGTAGAACATGCCCAGGGCGGCCCGCTTGGCCCGGCCGATACGGGCCTGCCCGCCCAGCCGGGCACGGTGGCGCACGTTGTTGGCGCGGGTCACGCCGAAGAACGCGGAGTACGAGTCGACCCCGAGCAGCGCGTACTTGTAACCGCGCCCGCCCGGCGGCCGCTCGAAGCCCTCCGGGAGGCGGCTGCGGTAGTCCTTGGCCGCCCGGTGGAAGAACTCGGCGCGCGCGTTGCGCGGGAGCCGGCCCGGCTTCTCCAGAACGGTCAGGAAGTGGTCGACCATCTTCCGGAAGAGCGCCGTACGCCAGGAATCGAGGTCGGGCCGCTCGTCCAGGTAGGCGAACACCCGGTCGTACTGGTCGAAGACGTCGAAATGCTTCCGGCTGACCGTACGGAGAATGTTCCCGCCCTCACGCCGCTGCCGGTACAGCACACAGGAACGGTCGAGCACCGCGATGCGCTCCGCCGCGATCAGCGAGGTGTACGTCCAGGGCGCGTCCTCGTAGTAACCGGGCGGGAAGCGGAATCCGTGGCGGGTGACGAAATCGCGCCGGTAGGCCTTGTTCCAGACGATCTGCAAAAGGTCCAGCAGCTGCGGCCGCTCCGCGAGGGAGAAGACCGCCGGGTCGCCCTCGGCCATCAGGTCGGAGCGCTTGTTGCGCAGCAGTTGCCCGTCCCAGTAGGTGCGGGTGTAGTCATAGATCAGGATGTCCGGGTCGTCCGTCGCGTCGAGCCGCGCCGTGATGGCCGCCAGGGAGCCGGGCGCCAGCGTGTCGTCGCTGTCGAGGAAGAGGACGTAGTCGCCGGTGGCCAGGTCGAGACCCGCGTTGCGCGCGCGCCCCAGCCCCACGTTCTCGGTGAGGTGCAGCACACGAATCCGGGCGTCCCGGGCCGCGTAGGAGTCGAGGATCGCGCCGGAACCGTCGGGGGAGCAGTCGTCGACGCCGATGACTTCGAAGTCGGTGAAGTCCTGCCCGAGAACGGAGTCCAGACACTCCCCGATGTACCCCTGCACGTTGTACGCAGGCACGATGAGGGTCAGTCGAGGCATCGTCCACCAGTTCCAGAGAGCTTCCGCAGGGTCTGTGCGAGGGGTGCGGTCGGCACCGTGGAACAGTGGGGCGCGTCCGGCACCCGGACAGCGTAATTGATCGTCCCGGCCGCCCTCGGAGGGTGCCTCCGGGCGCCCACGTAGGGTTGAGCGCTGACGGGTACAGCATCTGACAGGGAGACGCACGACATGACCTGGATGGTTACGGGCGGGGCGGGGTACATCGGTGCGCACGTGGTGCGCGCGATGCTCGCGGGTGGTCAGCAGGTGGTCGTGTTCGACGACCTGTCGACCGGGAGCGCCGACAAGGTCCCCGCGGGGGTTCCCCTGGTGACCGGCAGCGTTCTCGATCGCGACGCCCTCGACGCGGCGATCCGGGACCACGGGGTGACCGGGGTGGTGCACATCGCCGGCAAGAAGCAGGTCGGCGAGTCCGTCGAGCGTCCCCTGTACTACTACAAGGAGAACGTCACCGGTCTGGAGGTCCTGCTGGAGAGCATGGTCGCCGCGGGCGTCGGCCGGCTGGTGTTCTCCTCGTCGGCCGCCGTCTACGGCATGCCCGACGTCGACCTCGTCACCGAGCGGACGCCGTGCGCGCCGATGAGCCCGTACGGGGAGACCAAGCTCGTCGGCGAGTGGCTGATCCACGCCGCCGCCAGGGCCCACGGGCTGCGCTGCGCCTCGCTCCGCTACTTCAACGTGGCGGGCGCCGCATCGCCGGAGCTGGCCGACGCCGGGGTCTTCAACCTGATCCCGATGGTCTTCGAGCGCCTGGAGGCGGGCGAGGCCCCGCGCATCTTCGGCGACGACTACGCGACCCCCGACGGCACCTGCATCCGCGACTACATCCACGTCGAGGACATCGCCTCCGCCCACCTCGCGGCCGCCCGCCGGCTGGAGGACGCCGAGCCCGGCACGGACCTCACGCTGAACATCGGCCGCGGCGAGGGCAGCTCGGTGCGCGAGATGGTCGACCGCATCCTCAAGGTCACGGACAACGGCGCAGTCGCCGCCGAGGTGACCGCCCGCCGCCCCGGCGACCCGGCCCGGGTGGTCGCGGGCGCCGACCGCATCCGCGAGGAGCTGGGCTGGTCGGCCCGGTACGGCGTGGACGAGATGATCGAGTCCGCCTGGCGGGGCTGGCGCCTGCGCCACCCGTAAGCACGGTCGTACGTGGGGCCCGGCACCGCTCCCCGAGCGGCGCCGGGCCCTTCGCGCGTGCCGCTCAGCCCTCCAGGTCCCTGGTCTCCCGCATCTCGGTGAGGGCCTGGCGCTGGGCCGGGATGCCGGGGAGCAGCCGGTCCGCCATCCGTAGCCGGTGCGTGTCCGCGGCTCCGCACAGGCGGCGCACCGCGTCGCCGAAGCGGACCGCGGAGGGCGGGTCGGACGGGCCGAGGAGCCGGAGCTTCAGGGCCGCCCTGGCCGGGACCGGCCCGTCGCCGCCGGGGTCGCGCACCGACGCGAGGAGGGCGGGGACGCCCGACGCGTCCGGGGTGAGGACCGTCGCCGCCGAGACCGTCGGGAAGGTCTGCCGGAACTCCGCGTCGGACAGGCCGCTGGTGTTCGCCACGGCGTACGGCTTCTCGCCGGCCAGGTAGTCGCTGACCACGCTCGACACATCGCTGATCAGCAGGTCCGCCGCGTTGAAGCAGGCGTACAGCGCGGGCCCGGCCGCCGTGACGACCTGGTGCTCCCCGGCGGACAGGGACGCCCAGTGGGCCGCCTCCCAGGCCGCCGTCGCCGCGTCGACCGCGGCCGCCCGCCCGGCCGGGGGCGCGCCCTGGGCCAGCATCCGTTCGGCGTCGTCCGCGTCGGGGCGGAAGGAGGAGGCGGTGAGGGCGGCCGGCTCCGCGGTGCGCCGGGCGAGTTCGGCGGCGGCCCCGGGGGTGGGACGCGGGCCGGGGCGGGTGCGGTTGGCCTCGCGGATCAGCTCCTGGACGCGTGCGTCGGCCGCGCCCGCCCGTGGGTCGACCGAGCCCGTCATGGGGTGCGGCTTGTACAGGAGCCGGACCCCGGGGTCGGCGAGCAGTTCCCGGACGATGTTCTCGCCGGCCAGGACGATGGAGGTGTTGCCGGGGTTGCCGTCCCAGCCCTCCCAGGTGGGGGCGTAGAGCACGGTCGTGTACGGGCCCGTGGGCGGGCCGGCGTACGGGGCGATCGGGGCCAGCTGGGGGCGGCCGATCTCCACCACGTCACCGTCCTGGACGCCGACGTCGGCCAGGGCGTAGCGCTCGCGCGCGGCGGGTCCGGCGACCCACACCTCGTCGTAGGCCTTCGCGTACGGGTTGCAGCTGGAGAGCTTGTCGCTCTCGCCGTGGTTGACGAAGGCGTGCTTGATCGTCGGGATGCGCAGGACCTGCGAGGTCCTGCCGGAGTTCGCCGGGTGGATCAGCACCTTGAGGCCGGAGTGCTCCAGGCGCAGCAGCTGGGCGACCTTCGGGAGGCAGACGACGGGGAGGTCGGTGGCGCCGATGCGCTGCATCATGAAGCGCTCGCGCAGCACGATCACCGGCCGGCCGTCGAGCGAGGCCAGCGCGTCCAGCCACATGTTGGCCTGGTAGGCGGACGAGGCTCCTCCGGAGAAGTACATGCCGACGGTGGGCCGGTACTCGGCGAGCCAGGCGTCGAACCACTCCTGCACCTCGTCCGCCGTGGCCGGCCGGTGGCGTACCAGGCGCCGCACCAGCTCGCCGAGCGACAGCGCGGCGAGGCCGACCGAGACCGCGATGCCCGCCGCGGCGTACTGCGGCCGGTCGTTGGCGGCGGTCACCAGCAGCCCCGCGGTGGCGGGCAGGCCGAAGAGCAGGAGGCGGGGGCCGTGGCGGCGGGTCAGCAGCGCCGGGGGAGCCGGGGTGATGCACAGCGCGGAGGCGTCGATGTTGCGGGTGAGCAGGGGCAGGGTGCGTGACT
This sequence comes from Streptomyces sp. A0958, assembly GCF_004795035.1. GTDB lineage: Bacteria > Actinomycetota > Actinomycetes > Streptomycetales > Streptomycetaceae > Streptomyces. The sequence continues at coordinate 37,426 of NZ_SSBK01000040.1, read as the reverse complement.
GGCGCACCCGGATCGCCGCCGCGTGGGTGGCGAAGTGCAGCGCGTAGAAGAGGAGGAGGCCGAGGACCAGCGGCAGGTAGACCGCCTCGCGCTGGTGGCCCGGCAGCCTGACCATCCCGAAGAGCAGCAGGAAATCGCAGGTCAGGCGGCGGGTCATGGTGTCCGCGCACACCTTGGCGAGCAGCGCGACCTGGCCGGGCAGCCACCGGTGCAGGGCGGCTTCGGCGCACAGGACGGCCGCGGTCGCCACGATCAGCAGGGTGAGGTGGGGTACGACGGCCGCCGCTGCCTGGAAGGTGAAGGCGACCGCCGCCAGGCCGAGGGGGAGGGCCTTGGCGGCGGAGCACAGGAGAGGGGGAAGTGGTGGCACGGGTGGGACTCCAAAGAGCTCAGGCTCTTGTGTGTGCGCCGTGGGGGCGGCGGCTTCCGGCCGGGGTGCCCGGACGGGCGGGGGTTCGGAAGTCACCGTCTGGAAACCAGCCGATCCGATGATGAGACGGGCGTGAGAGCTGCGTGAGAAACGGGCACCGGCGCGCAGCCACCTGCCATGTCCATGCCTGCACGCGGCCGTAGCCGAGGGAGGCGCGAGGGGTGCGCGGGGGGGTGCGAAAATAGCCGACCGGTTACGGGGAGCTGCCGCTTTTCCTCCGGATGTGTCGGCAATGGGAGGGTCGGGGCTGTTTTGTCACTGATGGGGCGGTAAATCTCAGTAAAGTCGGCCGACAGGTCGCAGCGGCGACAGGACCGCCGCCTCATCGGCCACATCTCAGCGTGGGGGCAGAAACTGTGAAGGCTCTCGTACTTTCCGGTGGGGCGGGCACCCGGCTGCGTCCCATCACCCACACCTCGGCCAAGCAGCTGGTCCCGGTGGCGAACAAGCCGGTGCTGTTCTACGGCCTGGAGGCCATCGCGGAAGCCGGTATCACCGAGGTCGGCATCATCGTGGGCGACACCGAGGAGGAGATCCGCGCGGCGGTCGGCGACGGCTCACGCTTCGGCATCGACGTCACCTACATCCCGCAGTCCGAACCCCTCGGCCTCGCCCACGCGGTCCTGGTCGCCCATCGCTTCCTGGGCGACGACGACTTCGTCATGTACCTGGGCGACAACTTCATCGTCGGCGGGATCGCCGGCCTGGTCGAGGAGTTCCGCGCGGACCGGCCCGACGCCCAGATCCTGCTGACCCGGGTGCCCGACCCGACCTCGTTCGGCGTCGCGGAGCTGGACGGGGACGGCAGGGTGGTGGCCCTGGAGGAGAAGCCCGAGTACCCCAAGAGCGACCTCGCGCTCGTCGGCGTCTACCTCTTCACCCGGGCCGTCCACGAGGCCGTCCGCTCGATCCGGCCGTCCTGGCGCGGCGAGCTGGAGATCACCCACGCCATCCAGTGGCTCATCGACCAGCAGTGCGACGTGCGCTCCACCACGATCCGGGGCTACTGGAAGGACACCGGCAACGTCACCGACATGCTGGAGGTCAACCGGACCGTGCTGGAGAGCGTCGAGCCGTGCACCGAGGGCGCCCACGTCGACGGCGAGAGCGAGATCATCGGCCGGGTGCTGATCGAACCGGGGGCCCGGGTCACCCGCAGCCGGATCGTCGGGCCCGCCATCATCGGGACCGGTTCGGTGATCAGCGACGCCTATGTCGGCCCGTTCACCTCGATCTCCCAGAACTGCCGGATCGAGGACAGCGAGATCGAGTACTCCATCGTGCTGCGGGGCGCCTCGATCGACGGGGTGCGGCGCGTGGAGGCCTCGCTGATCGGCCATGACGTCGAGGTGACGCCCGCGCCCCGCAGCCCGTCCGCCCACCGCCTCGTCCTCGGCGACCACAGCAAGGTGCAGATCTCCTCATGACCGACACGCGCATCCTGGTCACCGGCGGCGCCGGCTTCATCGGCTCCCACTACGTCCGTACGCTGCTGGGCCCGGACGGCCCCGGCGACGTCGGCGTCACCGTCCTCGACGAACTCACCTACGCGGGCAATCCGGCCAACCTGGACGAGGTCCGGGACCACCCCGGCTTCGGCTTCGTGCACGGTGACATCTGCGACGCCGGCCTGGCCGCGCGCCTCATGGCCCGGCACGACCAGGTGGTGCACTTCGCCGCCGAGTCCCACGTCGACCGCTCCATCGACGGCGGCGCGGCCTTCGTCCGTACGAACGTCCTCGGCACCCACACCCTGGTCCACGCCGCGCACGAGGCGGGCGTCGGCACCTTCGTCCACGTCTCGACCGACGAGGTCTACGGCTCCATCGACGAGGGCTCCTGGACCGAGACCGAACCCCTCGCGCCCAACTCCCCGTACTCAGCCTCCAAGGCGTCCAGCGACCTCATCGCCCTGGCCCACCACCGCACTCACGGCCTCGACGTGCGGGTCACCCGCTGCTCCAACAACTACGGCCACCACCACTTCCCCGAAAAGGTCATCCCGCTCTTCGTCACCAACCTGCTGGAGGGCCGGCCCGTCCCGCTCTACGGCGACGGCGCCCACGTCCGCGACTGGCTCCACATCGACGACCACGTCCAGGGCATCGAACTCGTCCGCACCAAGGGCCGCCCCGGCGAGGTCTACAACATCGGCGGCGGCACCGAACTCTCCAACAAGGAGCTCACCCGGCTGCTCCTGGAGGCGTGCGACGCCGACTGGGACACCGACGTCACCCACGTCGAGGACCGCAAGGGCCACGACCGGCGCTACTCCGTCGACTGCACCAAGATCCGCGAGGAGCTGGGCTACGCGCCCCGCAAGGACTTCCGCACCGGCCTCGCCGAGACCGTCCAGTGGTACCGCGAGAACCGGTCCTGGTGGGAGCCGCTGAAGGAGAGGGCCGCCCTGTGAGCCCGCGCTGGCTGGTCACCGGGGCCGGCGGCATGCTCGGCCGGGACCTGACGGCCGCGCTCGCCCACGAGGACGCCACCGCCGTCGCCGCGGACCGCGCGGCCCTGGACATCGCCGACCCGGCCCGCGTCCGCGAGGCGTTCGCCGTCCACCGGCCCGCCGTCGTCGTCAACTGCGCCGCCTGGACCGCCGTCGACGACGCCGAGAGCCGGGAGGAGGCCGCGCTGCGGGTCAACGGCACCGGACCCGCCGTCCTCGCCGAGGCCTGCCGCGAGCACGGCAGCGTCCTGCTGCACGTCTCCACCGACTACGTGTTCGCCGGCGACGCCGTCCTGCCGTACGCGGAGGACGCCCCGACCGCCCCGCGCAGCGCATACGGCCGCACCAAACTGGCCGGCGAACGCGCCGTCCTGGAGACCCTGCCCGACACGGGCCACGTCGTGCGCACCGCCTGGCTGTACGGCGCCGGGGGCGCCAACTTCGTCCGTACGATGATCAGGCTGGAGGGCGTCAAGGACACCCTCGACGTGGTGGACGACCAGCGCGGACAGCCGACCTGGACCGTCGACCTCGCCGCCCAGCTGGTCCGGCTCGGCCGGGCCGCGCTCGACGGCACCGCACCGGCGGGCGTCTACCACGGCACCAGCGGCGGCGGGACGACCTGGTACGGCCTGGCCCGGGAGGTCTTCCGGCTGCTGGGCGCCGACCCGGACCGGGTCCGCCCCACCAGCAGCGCCGCCTTCGCCCGCCCCGCGCCCCGGCCGGCCTTCGGCGTGCTCGCGCACGACCGGTTCACGGCCGCCAAGATCGCCCCCATCCGCGACTGGCGTACGGCCCTCGGCGAGGCCTTCCCCGCACTGCTCGCCGCCGAACGCCCCGCTCAGCGCCCGGAGGTACTGAGCGACGGTTCACCGGTCCGGACCCCGGGCACCGCCGCACCGCCCGCCCGCAGCCGCGCGTAGTACGCCTCGCAGGCGGCGTACGAGGGAAGCAGCCCCCGCTCCTCGGCCTCGGCGAGCGACGGGGCCGAGGCGTCCTTCGGGGACAGCAGCGGCACGATGTCCACGGGCCACTCGATGCCCAGGTCCGGGTCGAGCGGGTCGACGCCGTGCTCGCGCTCGGGCGCGTAGCCCTCGGAGCAGAGGTAGAGGACGCACGCGTCGTCCGTCAGCGCCAGGAAGGCGTGGCCCAGCCCCTCGGCGAGGTAGACCGCCCGGTGGTCGGTGTCGTCGAGCCGCACGCCCTCCCACCGCTTGTACGTGGGCGAGCCGGTCCGCACGTCCACGATCACGTCCAGCACCGCGCCCCGCACGCACTTCACGTACTTCGCCTGGCCCGGCGGCACGTCCGCGAAGTGGACCCCGCGCAGCGTGCCCCGGCGGGAACGGGAGAAGTTGGCCTGCGCGAGCCCCAGCCCGTGCCCGGCCGCCGCACCGAGATCCGCCGCCCTGAACCACTCGTGGAAGCTGCCGCGGCCGTCCGGGATGACCTCGGGCTCGTGCACCCAGGCCCCGGGAACGGAGAGCCGGCGCATGCGATCACATCCTCTTCCCAATCCGCCGGGGCCGCCGGACGGCACCGGTACCTCATCTGCAACGAGCCGCAGGGTCGAACAGACACGGAACAGGGCAAAGCGGAGCGAAGCGGGGTCCACGGTACGGAATGCGAAGGCGTCGTTCTCCGCTCTCGCGTAGATTGCGGGCTCCAGCGAGCGAACCTTGGGGGATGCGGGTGTCAGGGGCAAGGCAGGGCGTCACGGAAGCCCGCAGGATCGTGGTCAAGGTCGGTTCCTCCTCCCTCACCACCGCCGCCGGCGGCCTCGACGCCGACCGGGTCGACGCGCTCGTCGACGTACTCGCCAAGGTCCGCGACGGCGGCGAACGCGAGGTCGTCCTCGTCTCCAGCGGCGCCATCGCCGCCGGGCTCGCCCCGCTCGGACTGCACCGCAGGCCCAAGGACCTGGCCCGGCAGCAGGCCGCCGCCAGCGTCGGCCAGGGACTGCTCGTCGCCCGCTACACCGCCTCCTTCGCCCGCTACGGCGTCCGCGTCGGCCAGGTCCTGCTCACCAGCAACGACACCAGCCGCCGCGCCCACTACCGCAACGCCTACCGCACCCTGGACCAACTCCTGGTCATGGGCGCGCTGCCCGTCGTCAACGAGAACGACACCGTCGCCACCGACGAGATCCGGTTCGGCGACAACGACCGGCTCGCCGCGCTCGTCGCCCACCTCGTCCGCGCCGACCTGCTGGTCCTGCTCTCCGACGTGGACGGCCTCTACGACGGCGACCCGAGCATCCCCGGCACCACCCGCATCGCCCAGGTCACCGGCGCCGCCGACCTGGCCGGCGTCAGCATCGGCAGCGCCGGCAAGGCGGGCGTCGGCACCGGCGGCATGGTCACCAAGGTGGAGGCCGCCCGGATCGCCACGGCCGCAGGCATCCCGGTCGTCCTCACCTCCGCGAGCCACGCCGCCGACGCCCTCGCCGGCCGCGACACCGGCACCTACTTCCACCGCACCGGCCGCCGCTCGGCCGGCCGGCTGCTGTGGCTCGCGCACGCCTCCACCCCGCAGGGCTCGCTGACCCTGGACGACGGCGCCGTGGAGGCGGTCGTGGAGCGCCACAGCTCGCTGCTGCCGGCCGGGATCGCGGCGGTCGAGGGCGAGTTCACCGCGGGCGAACCGGTGGAGCTGCGGGACCTGCGGGGCCGGCCGGTGGCCCGCGGACTCGTCAACTTCGACGCCAAGGAGATCCCGCAGCTCCTCGGCCGCTCCACCCGCGACCTCGCCCGGGACCTCGGCCCCGCCTACGAGCGCGAGGTCGTACACAGGGACGATCTCGTCGTCCTGCACGCCTGACGGACGCCTGAAACGGCTGAAAGTCCAGCCATCGGACAGAGACCTTCACGAAAACCGCCCCACACCGGGCCGCGGACTGGTCCACTTTGTAGCAGGGAAACTGCGGGGTACAGCAAAGCAACACATCACAGGAGGCCGCCGGTGAGACGAGCGCGCCCGGGGGCGTCGCCCCGAGGATCGGGTGGCCGCACCCTGACCAGCGTGGGAGCGGGGTCCGGTTTCGACGGGAGCGGGCCCGCGGACCGGAGGGACGAGGGCGCCGCCCGGCCGGAGCCGACACCGGCCGGCCAGGAGCACACCCAGTCGAAGCTGTGGCACGTCACGCTCTGCGTCTCCGGGACCGAGTTCCCGCTGAAGGAGGTCAGACGCGGCCTCGAACAGCTCGCGCACGACCACCCGTTCCTGCTGACCAGCCGCTATGCCAACGACCACGCGGAGATCCGCTACTGGGAGGAGGCCCGCGACCTGCACGACGCGGCGGCGGTGGCCCTGCGGCTGTGGGGCGAGCACCGCTCCAGCGCCGGTCTGCCGCCCTGGGTGATCGTCGGCCTCGAAGTCATCGACCGCGAGACCTACCACCAGCGCGTCGCCGAGGGCTACGGGCCACCCCCGGCCGCCCCGGTCGGCGTCCATCCGTACTGACCGGCGGGCCCCGGCGAAACGGCCGTCTCGCATCACGGGATACGTGGGGAATGCCCGCAGTGTGCGCACTACTCTGCGGGCATGACCACGCTTTCGCCGTACGACAACATGTCTCCGGTGGCCCAGGCCGCCTACCGGGCCCGCTCCGCAGCCGCCGACATCGCGCCACTTCCGCGCGCGGCGAAGGACGACGCGCTGCTGGCGATCGCGGACGCGCTCGAAGTACGGACGAGCGACATCCTCGAAGCCAACGCCGAGGACGTGGCGCGCGCCCGTGAGGCGGGGACCAGCGAATCGGTCGTCGACCGGCTGACCCTCACCCCCGAGCGCATCCGCGCCATCGCCGCCGACGTGCGGGACGTCGCCGCGCTCCCCGACCCGGTCGGCGAGGTCGTGCGCGGCTCGACCCTGCCCAACGGGATCGACCTGCGCCAGGTCCGGGTGCCGCTCGGCGTGGTCGGGATCATCTACGAGGCCCGGCCCAACGTGACGGTGGACGCCGCGGCCCTCTGCCTGAAGTCGGGCAACGCCGTCCTGCTGCGCGGCTCGTCCTCCGCCTTGGCCTCGAACACCGCCCTGGTGCGGGTGCTGCGGGACGCGGTGGGCGGCTCCGGGCTCCCGGCCGACGCGGTGCAGCTGGTGCCGGGCGAGAGCCGCGACTCGGTGCGGGAGCTCATGCGCGCCCGCGGACTGGTCGACGTGCTCATCCCGCGCGGCGGGGCCTCGCTGATCCGCACGGTGGTCGAGGAGTCCACCGTCCCCGTCATCGAGACCGGCACCGGCAACTGCCACGTGTACGTGGACGCGCGGACCGACCTCGACATGGCCGTCGAGATCCTGGTCAACTCCAAGGCCCAGCGCCCCAGCGTCTGCAACGCCGCCGAGACCCTCCTCGTCCACAAGGACGTCGCCGACGCCTTCCTGCCGCGCGCCCTGGACGCCCTGGCCGAGGCCGGTGTGACCGTGCACGGCGACGAACGGGTGCTGGAGTACGCCGAGGGCTCCAAGGCCACCGTGGTGGCGGCGACGCCGGAGGACTGGGAGACCGAGTACCTCTCGTACGACATCGCGGCGGCCGTCGTGGAGTCGCTGGACGCGGCCGTGGCGCACATCCGGCTCTGGTCCTCCGGGCACACCGAGGCGATCGTGACCACCTCGCAGGCCGCGGCCCGCCGCTTCACCCAGTTGGTGGATTCGACCACGGTGGCCGTCAACGCCTCGACGCGGTTCACCGACGGAGGCCAGTTCGGTTTCGGCGCCGAGATCGGCATCTCCACGCAGAAACTGCACGCCAGGGGCCCGATGGGGCTGCCGGAGCTGACCTCCACCAAGTACATCGTGACCGGCGACGGCCACGTCCGGTGAGCTCGTGAGGCGGGAATCCGCCGTCTCCCTGCCCAAAGCGGGCCGCCGGGGCTAGTCTGAAGTCGTGCCGGACGACGTGGGGGGCAGGCCGTTTCCGAACGGCTGGGAGCCCGACGACGACCGCGGGGGCGCGGACGAGGACTTCGCCTCCGTGGTGTTCGACGAGGACTTCGTACGGGCCGCCGAGTTCCACGAACCGACCGCCGTCGAGCGGTTGTTGGCGGCGGCCGAGGCGCGCGCCGAAGCCGATGCCCGCCGCGCCGGCGCCCGCGGCGGCCCCCGGGACGACGAGCTGTACGACGACGGCTACGGGCCGGGCGGCTACGGCGGCCCGCACGGCTACGACGACCGGCTCGACGCGGACGCGGACGAGGACGGCCTCTACGACAGCGGGCCCTACGGGCGCCACGGCGGCTCCCTGCGCCCCTACCGGGGCGCCGCCCGCTGGCACCGGCCGGTCGCCTGGCTGCTGGCCGTCCTGATGGGCATCGGCATGGTCGCCCTGGCCTTCAGCGCCGTATACCGCAACACCTCGGGCAGCCGGCAGGACCAGGTCCCGCCACCGGCCACCACCGGCGTGGACAGCGCCCCGGGCCCCACCTCCGCCCCGTCCGACGCGGACAGCTACTCTCGCCCGATGGTCTCCGCCGTCCCGCGCACCCCCTGATCCCCGGCGCCCCGGCGGAACTCTCCGGTGGTTGCCGGCCGTCACCGCGTTTACGGTCGTCGTGATCGACCCACCCTGAATGTATGACCCCTCACGCGCTCGACGAGGGGACTTCTCACGGAGTCGGGAGAAGTCATGGCACACCGCGGAGACCCACCCGACGGCCCGGCGGAGAACGGCGCGAGCGGTCAGGACGACGAATACGGCTCACTCGTCTTCGACGAGTCCTTCGTGCGGGCCGCCAGGCTGCAGGAATTCTCCGCCCAGGAACGCATGGGCGAGCACGCCCGCGCCGTCCGCACCCTGCACGGGCGGGCCTTTCGCCACGGCTCCCGGATCGCGCTCGCCCTGATGGTCCTGATCGCCATGGCCTTCGGCACCGCCGTCTTCATGGGCCTGCGCCACCCCTACGAGAGCCCGGCCGGCCGACGGGCCGAGCCGCTGCGGATGACCCTCGTCCCCCTCGCCCCGCGCGGCACCGTCCCCGCGGGCACCCCGGCCGCCCTCTTCGCGAGCAGCCCCGCCGCCGACCACCCGAAGGGCAGGGACGGCATCAACCCCCCGGCCGCCCGGGGCACGACCGACTTCTCCGAGAGCCAGGTGACCGCCGCCCTGGCCACCGTCAAGGACTACCTGGTCGCCTCCTCGCTCGACCCCGACGTGCTCAGCGGGAACGCGGTGCGCCCCGTGGAATCACTGCTCGACCCCGACCAGATGGAGCAGTTCGACCGCAGCGTCTCCGAGCCCTATGACGACGGGCAGCACGCCGCGACCGGGTGGCTCGTCCGCTTCGACCCGGCCAGGGTCACCCCGGACCCCGAGATCCGCGTCCGGGGCACCCTGCGATACGTCCAGACGGGGTCCGACGCCCTGGAAGTGGTCTCGGACCACACCTTCACCTACGCGCTGCGCCCCGCCGTCTCCGGACCCCGGCAGGAAGGCGGCGCCTCGCTGTTCACCGTGCGGCGGGAGATGCGCTTCCGGTTCGACCGGGAGGATCTGCGGCTGCACCGCCTGGAGGTGCTGACCAGCTATCTCCAGGCGGGACCGCAGTCCTGCCCGGCCGACGCCTCGGCCGTGCTGCGCCCCCTGCTGGCGGGCGAACGGGCGGTGTCCCGGGGCCCGGCCGGCACCGACCCGTACGCCACGGGCCGGCCCGTCGCCGCGCTCTGCGGAACGCTGGAGGTCAGCTCCCCGCCGTCCCGGGCTCCTGCGAATCCTCAGGGCCCTGCGTCCCCGACGACGGTGCGGAGCCGCCCGTAGCACCGCCCTTGGTACCGCCCCCGCCGGTGAACTTGTCCCGGAGCTTCCCGCCCAGGTCCCCGGCGCCCCCTGCTATGTCGCCGACCAGCTTCATCAGCGGGTCCTTGCTGTTGCGCACCGAATCGGCGTAATGAGAGGCGGACTCCTTGAACGAGTCCGTCACCGAGGTGTCCTTGTCCTCGTCGCGCCGCGGGTAGTGGCCCTCCGTGATCCGCTGGTAGTCACGGCTCTCGGACCACTTCTTCAGCTCGGCCGCGCGGACCGTGGTGAACGGGTGCGAGCGCGGGAGCACGTTGAGGATCTTGAGGACGGAGTCGCGGAGGTCGCCGGCCTTCTCGTACTCGTCGGCCTGGGCGAGGAAGGCGTCCACATTCATCTCGTGGAGGTGATTGCCGCCGGCGATCTTCATCAGGCCGCGCATCGACGCCTGCGAGTCCTGGCCGACCAGCAGCCCGGCCCGGTCCGCCGACAGCTCCGACTTGCGGAACCACTCGCGCAGCGCGGTCACGATCGCCATGATCGCGACGTTGCCCAGCGGAATCCACGCGACCTTGAGCGCCAGGTTGGTGAGGAAGAGCAGGATCGTGCGGTACACGGCGTGGCCGGAGAGGGCGTGTCCGACCTCGTGGCCGATGACCGCCCGCATCTCCTCCTCGTCGAGCAGCTCCACCAGACCCGTGGTCACCACGATGATCGGCTCGTCGAGCCCGATGCACATGGCGTTGGGCCGCGGGTCCTGGTTGACGTACATCGGCGGGACCTGCTCCAGGTCCAGGATGTAACAGGCGTCGCGCAGCATGTCGTTGAGATGCGTGAACTGGGCGTCACTCACCCGGACGGAGTCCGACAGGAAGAGAAGTCGCAGGCTGCGCTCCGGCAGCAGTCCGCTCAGCGCCTTGAAGACGGTGTCGAAGCCGCTCAGCCTGCGCAGGGCGACCAGGGCCGAACGGTCCGCGGGGTGCTCGTAGGCCCGGGAGGAGATTCCCGGGAAACGCTTGCGCTGCCTGCTCGGCACGCTGTCGTGGTTCTGGTGGCTGCTGTCGGTCATAGATGGGCCCCCTGTGTTCGTACGAGACGTCGCTCGCCCCCTGACTCCGCCCAGCCTAGGTGCTGGAGCTACGGTGTGCGGGGGGCTGTGGACAACTGAGGAGACGCCCGACATGCCGCATACCGTTGCTCTGCTCGCCGCCGCTTCCGGGGACCAGGGGCCGGGCAACACGATCCGCATCGTGTTGATCGTCTCCCTCCTGGGAGCCGCCCTGCTGGCCTGGTTCCTGCTGCGCGGATACCGCAACGACGACAACAACGACTGAGTCGGCGTGAGCGTGCCCGGGGCACCCGCATACGATGTCCGCGACGTCTTCCCCCGACTCCCGATCGATAGGTCCTGCCGAAGATGAGCCTCACGAGCACCGCACACCAGCTGGTCACCGTCGCCGCCGAGGGCGAGCACGGTGGCAACCACGAAAGCCTGAGCCCCTACCTCACCGGTGGCGGTGCCTTTGTCGTGCTTCTCCTCCTTCTCTGGATCACCACGCGCTTCAACCGCGACCGCTGAGGCCGAGGCGTACAGCTGTGCCAGTAGGCTCTGCACGCATGGGAGAGCAGGAAGTGCCTACCGGCCACGGCAAACGCCGACTCGGCGTGATGGGCGGGACGTTTGACCCGATCCATCATGGACACCTGGTGGCGGCCAGTGAAGTGGCCGCCCAGTTCCACCTCGACGAGGTGATCTTCGTACCGACCGGGCAGCCGTGGCAGAAGAGCCACAAGCACGTCTCCCCGGCGGAGGACCGCTATCTGATGACGGTCATCGCGACGGCGTCCAACCCCCAGTTCTCGGTCAGCCGGAGCGACATCGACCGCAAGGGCCCCACGTACACGATCGACACCCTGCGGGACCTGCGCGCGGTCCACGGCGAAGCGGACCTCTTCTTCATCACCGGCGCCGACGCGCTCGCCCAGATCCTCACCTGGCGCGACGCCGACGAACTGTTCTCGCTGTCCCACTTCATCGGTGTGACCCGGCCGGGCCATGTGCTCACGGACGACGGGCTGCCGAAGGGGGGCGTCTCCCTGGTGGAGGTGCCCGCGCTGGCGATCTCCTCGACGGACTGCCGCGCCAGGGTCGCCGAGGGGGAGCCGGTCTGGTATCTCGTGCCGGACGGTGTGGTCCGCTACATCGACAAGCGCCAGCTGTACCGCGGCGAGTGAGCCACGGAAAGGGGCACCGGTGAACGACCGACAGAACCCGTACGACCCGTACTACCAGCAGCCGCAGATCATCGGCTACGACGAGTACGGGCAGCCGGTGTACCAGCAGCCGGGTCAGCAGCAGTACGACCCGTACGCGCAGCAGCAGCAGCAACAGCATCAGGATCAGCAGCACCAGCAGCCCCCGCAGCAGGCTCCGCAGGGCGGCGACCAGGGGTACGGCTACGACCCGTACGCCCAGCAGCAGCCCCCCGCCCCGCCGCCGCAGCAGTACGACCCCTACGCGCCCCAGCAGCACCAGGCCCCGCAGCAGGGCTACGGCTACGACGCGTACGGCTACGACACCGGGCAGCAGCCCGCCGCGGTCGACACGACCCAGCAGTGGAGCATCCCGCAGCAGGCCCCCGCTCCTGCTCCCGCACCCGCACCCGCTCCCGCGGCTCCGGCCGCCCCCGCGGAGCCCGAGCCGCAGCCGGCGCCCGAGGCGGCCGTCCCCGGTCAGCGGCGCGGCGGGCAGGACTACCGCACCGAGCAGTTCTCCTTCATCGAGGAGCCCGACGAGGACTCCGAAGACGTCATCGACTGGCTCAAGTTCACCGAGAGCCGCAGCGAGCGCCGCGAGGAGGCGCGCCGCCGGGGCCGCAACCGGATCGTCGCGCTGATCGTCGTGGCGGTCCTGGCCGTCGTCGGCGGTGTCGGCTACCTGTGGTCGGCGGGCAAGCTCCCCGGCATGTCCGGCGGGGAGAAGGAGAACACCGCGACGACCGGTCCGCAGCGGCGGGACGTCATCGTGGTCCACCTCCACAACACCAAGGGCGGCGGTACGTCCACCGCCCTGCTCGTGGACAACGTCACCACCAAGCAGGGGACCACCGTCCTGCTTCCCAACTCCCTCGCCGTCTCCGACGAGGACGGGGGCACCACCACGCTCGGCAAGTCGGTGGACGACGACGGCACGTCCGGGACCCGGGAATCCCTCGACACCCTGCTCGGCACCGACATCAGCGGGACCTGGCGGCTCGACACCCCGTACCTGGAGAACCTCGTCGACCTGGTCGGCAACATCGAGGTCGACACCGACACCGATGTTCCGGGCGCCAAGAAGGGTGCGGACGACCTGGTGAAGAAGGGCGAGGGGCAGACCCTCAGCGGCCCGATGGCCGTCGCGTACGCCACGTACCGCGGTCCCGGCGAGCCCGAGGCCAAGCAGTTGATGCGGTTCGGGCAGGTCATGCGCGGGGTGCTGCGCAAGATGTCCGACGACCCGAAGGCCGCGACCGTCACCGTGCAGACGCTGGCCCAGATCCTGGACCCGTCGCTGCCCGAGAAGGACCTCGGGGCCTCGCTGGCGAAGCTCGCCGAACACGCCAAGATCGGCGCCTACAAGACGGCGCTGCTGCCGGTCCAGGACGACGGCACCCTCACCGACGCGGCCACGGAGAGCGTCGTCAAGGACGTCCTGGGCGGTGCGGTCAAGGCCCCGTCCGCGGACGGGGTGATCCGGGTCGGCATCAAGAACGCCACCGGTGACACCGGCGGTACGGAGTCAGCCCGGGGCAAGCTGGTCAACGGCGGCTTCGCCTTCGTCAACAGCGGGAAGGCCGACGCCGTGGCGTCCTCGCAGGTCGTCTACGCGGAGGCGGCGGACAAGGAGAAGGCGAGCCAGGTCGCCAAGACCCTCGGACTGCCGACGAGCGCGGTGCAGAAGGGCAAGCCGGCCGGGAACGCGGATGTCTCCGTCCTCCTCGGCCAGGACTACAAGGTCGAGTAGCAGGGGGCGGGAGGGCCGGGGCCGGGCGGCTCCGGCCCTCCTCCCGAGAGGTACCGGGGCGACTCCTGGGCGGCTGTCGGAATACGACTGCGTGGACTGTCGGTTCCCCGTGAGACCCTAGGGGTCTATCCGACCGACGACGAAAGCCTGCTTGTGACCGCCACGGACCGCTCCATCGAGCTCATCAACGCCGCCGCTCAGGCGGCCGCCGACCGGCTCGCTCACGACATCATCGCGTACGACGTCAGCGACGTGCTGTCGATCACCGACGCCTTCCTGCTGGCCTCGGCCCCCAACGACCGCCAGGTCAAGTCGATCGTCGACGAGATCGAGGAGCGGCTTCAGAAGGAGCTCGGCGCCAAGCCGGTCCGCCGCGAGGGCGACCGCGACGCCCGGTGGATTCTCCTCGACTACGTCGACATCGTCATCCACGTCCAGCACAGCGAGGAGCGCGTCTTCTACGCGCTGGAGCGGCTCTGGAAGGACTGCCCCGAGATCGCTCTGCCCGAGGACGCCGTCAAGACCCGCGGCAAGGCCGCTGAGCACGCGGAGCTCAACGGCGGCATGGAGGGGGAGCAGAACTGAACGGCAGCAGAAGCGGCAGGGGCCGCAGGATCGTCCTCTGGCGGCACGGCCAGACCGCCTGGAACCTGGAGCGCCGCTTCCAGGGCTCCACGGACATCGAGCTGACCGAGTCCGGCGTCGCGCAGGCCCGCCGGGCCGCCCGGCTGCTCGCCTCGCTGAAGCCGGACGCGATCGTGGCCTCCGACCTGCGGCGGGCCGCGGCCACGGCCGCCGAGCTGGCCGCGGTCACCGGGCTCGACGTCGCCTACGACCCGGCCCTGCGCGAGACCTACGCGGGCGCCTGGCAGGGCCTGACCCACGAGGAGATCGTGGAGCGCTACGGCGAGCAGTACGCCGCCTGGAAGCGCGGCGAGCCGGTGCGGCGCGGCGGCGGCGAGCTGGAGACCGAGGTCGCCGACCGGGCCGCCCCCGTGGTGCTCGGACAGGCCGAGAAGCTGCCCGACGACGGCACGCTCGTCGTCGTCAGCCACGGCGGCACCATCCGGACCACCATCGGCCGGCTGCTGGGCCTGGAGGCGCACCACTGGGAAGGGCTCGGCGGGCTCTCCAACTGTTGCTGGTCCGTGCTGGGCGAGGGCGCCCGCGGCTGGCGCCTGCTGGAGCACAACGCCGGCACCCTGCCGGAACCGGTGCTCGGCGACGACGCCTGACCGGTCCACCCCGAGCCGCCCTCGGGGCGGCGGCGGCCGGATTTCACTTTCCGGCTGGTCACAGGCTAGAGTTCTTCTTGTTCGCAGCGCGGAAACGCAGAGAAACACAGCGGACAGCGGGGCTATAGCTCAGTTGGTAGAGCGCTTGCATGGCATGCAAGAGGTCAGGAGTTCAATTCTCCTTAGCTCCACAATCGAAATCCCGTCCCCGGTCAGGGGGCGGGATTTCTGCTTGCCGCGCCCCCTTCGGCCCCCGCCTCGCACGGCCCCCGACGGTGCGCGCGCAACTCCGCCAGCCGCCCCACGCTCGCCTCGTCGGCCGGTGTGTACGCGACGATCCGGCACTCCGGCAGTCCGTTGACGGTCAGCGAGACCGACGTCAGCCGTATGTCGCCGGCCACCGCCCAGTGCCGGAAGGTCTTCACGCGCCGCCCCGGCGGGGCGACGTCCCCGCTGCGCCACAGCTTCGTGAAGTACGGGCTGGCCGCCGACAGCGCCTCGATGAACGACTCCCAGGCCGGCTCGCCCGCATGGCGTCCGTAGCCGCTGCGCAGGGTCGCCACCATCAGGGGCAGCTCCTGGGAGCGGTGGACGACCGGGCAGGCCCGCTCCGACATCGTGAACAGCGCCCACAGCACGTTCCGCACCCGGGACTCGCCCATGACGGGGACGCCGAAGAGGTCGAGGTAGGCGGGATTGGTCGCCAGGACGTCGTAGCGCGCGTTGTAGACGACCGCGGGGTGCGGGTCGAGCGCGTCGATGATGCCCTGGATCTCCTCGCCGACCTCCAGCGTGTCGGACTCCCTGCCCGGTATGAAGGCGACCCCGGCCAGCTGGTAGAGGTGCTCGCGCTCCGGCGGGTCCAGCCGCAGCGTCCGTGCCACCGCGTCCAGGACCTGGGGGGACGCGTTGATCGGACGGCCCTGTTCCAGCCAGGTGTACCAGGTGACGCCGACGCCGGAGAGCTGGGCGACCTCCTCGCGGCGCAGGCCCGGCGTGCGGCGCCGCAGCCCCGGGGCCATGCCCACGTCGGCCGGGGTCACCCGCGCCCGGCGGCTGCGCAGAAAGGCGGCGAGCTCGGGCCGCCGGCCGGGCGCCGCCCGGCGCCTGCCCTGGTCGCGGCCGTCCGTGCCGGGGGTGGGTCCGCGCCTGTCCTGGCCCCGTCCGTCCGGCCCGGGGGGCGGCTCGCCCCGGGCGGCCCGTTGCGTGTGTGCCGTCCGCTGCTGTTGTGCCGTCACCGTCGTCACGCCCCCATCGTCGGTGCTTCGCCCGGGTGTTGCCAGGTGCTGCCAGTACCAGCATCAGCGGGCTCTCGTTACCCGTATGAGCCCGGCACCAGCCTTGAGGCCATGACCGCGACATCCGAGACGACGGCCTCACGTTCCGTCACCAGTAAAGACCCCACCACTGACAAGGGACCTGCCCGGCTGCTCGCCGTCGTGCTGACGGCCCAGTTCATGGCGATGCTCGACATCTTCATCGTGAATGTCGCCGCCCCGACCATCCGCGCCGACCTCGGCGCATCCGGAGCCGGATTGCAGCTGGTGGTGGCCGGCTACACCGTCTCGTACGCCGTCCTCCTCGTCGCCGGTGCCCGGCTCGGCGGCGTGTTCGGGCACGGCCGCGCGCATCTGGCCGGACTCACGGTCTTCACCGCGGCCTCGCTCGCCTGCGGACTGGCGGCGGGGGAGGAGCAGTTGATCGCCTTCCGGGTGATCCAGGGCGCGGGCGCGGCGGTGATGATCCCGCAGGTGCTCAGCCTGATCCAGCAGCACTTCACCGGGGCGGCGAGGGTCCGGGCGATCGGTGCCTACAGCGCCGTCCTGGCCGTCGGGGCCGCGGCGGGGCAGGTGGCAGGCGGGGTTCTGGTGAGCGCCGACCTGTTCGGGGCGGGCTGGCGGCCGGTCTTCCTGGTCAACGTGCCGATCGGGCTGGCCCTGTTGTGGCTCGGCGTCCGGGTGCTGCCGGGCGAACCGCGTACCGGGCAGGCCCGGCGGGAGGCGCGGGCGCGGGGGTTCGACCCGGTGGGGCTCGTCATGCTCGCCGTGGGTGTCACCCTGCTGACCGTCCCGCTGGTGCTCGGCCAGGAGCTGGGCTGGCCGGACTGGACCTGGATCAGCCTGCTCGCCTGCGTGGCGGTCCTCACCGGTTTCGTGCTGTACGAGACGAGGCTCGCCGCGCGTGGCGGTGCGCCCCTGATCGCGCCCCGCGTGCTCCGGTTGCCCGGGATCGCTCTGGCGGCCCTGCGCATCCTGCTGGTGATGGCCACCAACGGGGGCTTCTTCTTCACGATGACCCTGCACCTCCAGGGCGGACTGGGGTACTCACCGCTGCGCGCGGGGCTCATGTTCGCGCCGACCGCGCTGGTCTTCGGCGCGGCCGGGCTGACCTGGCGGCGGTGGCCCGCCCGGCTCCAGGGGGCCCTGGTCCCCGGCGGCTTCGTGCTGGTGGCGGCCGGTGCGCTGCTGATCGGCCTGGCGCTGCGGGGCGGCGGCGACGGGGGAGGCGGCCTGTACGCGGGTTTCGTGCTCATGGGGGCGGGTATGGCGCTCGGCTTCAGCCCCAATCTCGCGGGTGCCCTGGCGAACGTACGGCCGCAGGACGCCGCCGACGCCAGTGGTCTCCTGGTGACCGTGACGCAGTTGGGGCAGGTCATCGGTGTCGCGACGGTCGGCACGCTCTACCTCAACCGCCTTGCGGCGCCCGGTCCGCAGGGGTCGGGGGAGGCGCTGTGGGCCTGCGAGCCGGCGCTGGCGGCGGCCGCGTGCGCGGGGGCCGCGGCGGGGTTCGTACGGCGACGGCGGCGGGCGGGAACTCCGGCTGGCTGACCCCCTTGCGGGGTCATGGCAGAATCGGACCGCCGGAGGGGGCGACGGACCGAACGGGAGGGTGTGCGCGATGCCTGGGAGCCGCCACGAGGTCCCGAAGCCGCCTCTCTTCCGCCGGAGCCGGAGCTGATCCATGGGTGCACACAGGCGGAAGTGCGACTGGTGCGGCGGTGGTACGCCCATCGTCAGGGACATGGACCCCGTCAACGCGGACTACCAGTACTGGTGCGAGGAGTGCGCGCGGGCGCTGATCATAAAAGGCGACCCTATCGAGACGTACCGGGAGCTGGAGGGGGAGCCGATCTACGGCCGCCTCCTGGAGGAGCACTGCACGCTCAAGCGCTTCTACTCCTTCGCCACGGCCTGACCGCCCCCCTTCCGGCCGGCGGGAACGGACGGACCGGAATCGATTTGGTGGACGGCCGGGGTGACCGGTACTGTTCTCGATGTCGCCAGGGAGACCGGGCGGCGCAACGAGGGGCTATAGCTCAGTTGGTAGAGCGCTTGCATGGCATGCAAGAGGTCAGGAGTTCAATTCTCCTTAGCTCCACAGTGAAGAAGGAACAGCGGGTCGTCCGGATCGGATGGCCCGCTGTTTCGTATGCACGGTTGTCGTAAGCGCTGCTTCGTGGGTGCGGGGTCCATCGCGGGTAACCGCCCGGAGGCGGGCCGGGTCCGTGCGGTACCCTGACGCCATGCGTGCCGTACGCCTTCTGCTTAGCGAGCCGCGCTGATCAGTCCCGACCGGTGAGAATGCCTGGTCGGCATCGGCGCGGCGTCCCCTCCTGTGCGAGGGGATTTTTCGTTTCCGTGGACGCGTGTCCGTGAACGTGGGCGCCGGCAGATGACGATCGATGGAGCTTTGAGGATCATGAGCGAGACGAATTCCGCAGCCGACGTCGCTGCGACGCACCGCTATACGGCAGCGATGGCCGCCGACATCGAGGCACGCTGGCAGGACTTCTGGGACGCCGAGGGCACGTACGAGGCGCCCAACCCGACCGGTGACCTGGCGGGCGACCCGGAGCTGGCCGCCAAGCCGAAGAAGTTCATCATGGACATGTTCCCGTACCCCTCGGGTGCGGGCCTGCACGTCGGCCACCCGCTGGGCTACATCGCCACCGACGTCTTCGCCCGCCACCAGCGGATGACCGGCCACAACGTCCTGCACACCCTGGGCTTCGACGCCTTCGGCCTGCCCGCGGAGCAGTACGCCGTACAGACCGGCACCCACCCGCGGATCTCCACCGAGGCCAACATCGAGAACATGACGGCGCAGCTGCGCCGGCTGGGCCTGGGCCACGACAAGCGCCGCTCGTTCGCCACGATCGAGTCCGAGTACTACAAGTGGACCCAGTGGATCTTCCTGCAGATCTTCAACTCCTGGTACGACACCGAGGCGGACCGGGCCCGGCCGATCGCCGAGCTGGTCGCCCAGTTCGAGAGCGGCGAGCGCGCCACCCCCGACGGCCGCGACTGGAGTGCGCTG
The DNA here is from genome assembly GCF_004795035.1 of Streptomyces sp. A0958. Taxonomy (GTDB): domain Bacteria; phylum Actinomycetota; class Actinomycetes; order Streptomycetales; family Streptomycetaceae; genus Streptomyces. The sequence goes on along the minus strand of NZ_SSBK01000040.1, from coordinate 18,250 downwards.
AGCACCGCCGAGCGCGCCGACCTGCTGGGTGAGTACCGGCTGGCCTACGCCTCCGACGCCCCGGTCAACTGGTCGCCCGGCCTGGGCACCGTCCTGGCCAACGAGGAGGTCACCGCCGACGGCCGCTCCGAGCGCGGCAACTTCCCCGTCTTCAAGGCCAAGCTGCGCCAGTGGAACATGCGCATCACGGCCTATGCCGACCGGCTGCTGAACGACCTGGACGGGCTGGACTGGCCCGAGGCCATCAAGCTGCAGCAGCGCAACTGGATCGGCCGCTCCGAGGGCGCGCGCGTCGACTTCCCGGTCGACGGCGCGGGCAGCGTCACCGTCTTCACCACCCGCCAGGACACCCTGTTCGGCGCCACGTACATGGTGCTGGCGCCGGAGCACGAGCTGGTCGAGCGGATCATCCCCGCCGCCTGGCCCGAGGGCACCCACCCGGTCTGGACGGGCGGCCACGCCTCCCCGGCCGAGGCGGTCACCGCGTACCGCAAGCAGGCCGCGGCCAAGTCCGACGTCGAGCGGCAGGCCGAGGCCAAGGACAAGACCGGCGTCTTCACCGGCGCGTACGCCACCAACCCCGTCAGCGGCGAGAAGATCCCCGTCTTCATCGCCGACTACGTCCTGATGGGCTACGGCACCGGCGCGATCATGGCCGTACCGGCGCACGACGCCCGCGACTTCGCCTTCGCGCGCGCCTTCGAGCTGCCGATGCGCTGTGTGGTCGAGCCGTCCGACGACCGCGGCACGGACGCCTCGACGTGGGAGGACGCCTTCGCCTCGTACGACGCGAAGCTGGTCAACTCCGCCAACGACGAGGTCTCCCTGAACGGTCTGGGCGTCGCGGACGCCAAGGCCCGGATCACCGAGTGGCTGAAGGAGCACGGCGTCGGCGAGGGCACCGTCAACTTCCGGCTGCGGGACTGGCTGTTCAGCCGCCAGCGCTACTGGGGCGAGCCGTTCCCGATCGTGTACGACGAGGAGGGGATCGCCCACCCGCTGCCCGAGTCGATGCTGCCGCTGGAGCTGCCCGAGGTCGACGACTACTCGCCGCGGACCTTCGACCCGGACGACGCCGACACCCAGCCCGAGACCCCGCTGTCACGCAGCGCGGACTGGGTCAACGTCACGCTGGACCTGGGCGACGGCGCCGGCCCGAAGAAGTACCGCCGCGAGACGAACACCATGCCCAACTGGGCCGGTTCCTGCTGGTACGAGCTGCGCTACCTGGACCCGAACAACTCCGAGAAGCTGGTCGACCCGGCGATCGAGGAGTACTGGATGGGCCCGCGCGAGGGGCAGCCGACCGGGGGCGTCGACCTGTACGTGGGCGGCGCTGAGCACGCCGTCCTGCACCTGCTGTACGCCCGCTTCTGGTCCAAGGTGCTGCACGACCTGGGCCACGTCTCCTCCACCGAGCCGTTCCACAAGCTGTACAACCAGGGCATGATCCAGGCGTTCGTCTACCGGGACAGCCGCGGCATCGCGGTCCCGGCGGCCGAGGTCGAGGAGCGCGACGGGGCCTACTACTACCAGGGCGAGAAGGTCTCCCGCGTCCTGGGCAAGATGGGCAAGTCCCTGAAGAACGCCGTCACGCCCGACGAGATCTGCGGCGAGTACGGCGCGGACACGCTGCGCCTGTACGAGATGGCGATGGGCCCCCTGGACGTGTCGCGGCCCTGGGACACGCGTGCGGTCGTCGGCCAGTACCGGCTGCTGCAGCGCCTGTGGCGCAACATCGTCGACGAGGAGACCGGCGAGGTCACCGTCGTGGACACCGAGCCCGGCGAGGACACGCTGCGCGCGCTGCACAAGGCGATCGACGGCGTCGGCGGCGACATGACCGGCATGCGTTTCAACACGGCCATCGCCAAGGTCACCGAGCTGAACAACCACCTGACCAAGGCGGGCGGGCCGCTGCCCCGCTCCGTCGCCGAGGCCCTGGTGCTGCTGGTGGCGCCGCTGGCCCCGCACATCGCCGAGGAACTGTGGCACCGGCTGGGCCACACCGAGTCCGTCGTGCACCAGGACTTCCCGGTGGCCGACCCGGCGTACGTCGTGGACGAGACCGTGACCTGTGTGGTGCAGGTCAAGGGCAAGGTCAAGGCGCGCCTGCAGATCTCCCCGTCGATCACGGACGCGGAGCTGGAGGCCCTGGCCCTGGCCGACCCGGCCGTCGTCGCCGCGCTGGGCGGGGCGGGCATCCGCAAGGTGATCGTCCGGGCGCCGAAGCTGGTGAACATCGTCCCCGCATAGCCACGGCTGCGGTGGGGAAGGCGTGAGGGCTTTCCCCTACGGGCAGGTTGGGGGTTCCAACAGGACCCCCAACCTGCCCGTTCCGTTTACGGTGGAGGGGACCGGTGAACGCGTGCCGGCGGCCGTCACACCATCCGAGGGGCGCTCATGGAAACCGTGTTCCTGATCCTGGGGCTGCTCGTCGTCGTCTTCATGGCCCTGGGCGTCTACGCGACCGTCAAGGTCGTCGGGGCGGCCAAGCGCGGCGTGGACCGGACGATCACGCAGGCCCGCCGCACCGTCGAGGACACCACCCTGCGGGCGAAGACCTACGGGCAGCTGGGCGCCGGCGCCGAGCTGGCGCAGCTGCGCCTCTCGCTGCGTACGTCGATGCGCGCCACGCAGGACGCGCTGCGGGCGGGTGTGGCGGAGGACGCCTCGCTCTCGGAGTCCCTGGGCCTGTTCGAACGGCTCGGGGTGCACGGCCGGGAGCTGGACGAGGAGCTGAAGGCGCTGGAGCGCGAGCCCGACAAGGCGACGGTCGCCTCGCGGCTGCCGGGCCTGAAGGAGCGCACCGCCCGGATCACCGGTTCCGCCGATGCGCTGCGCTGGGCCGCCCGGGACCGGGCCCGTCAGTTCGCCGACGACGACCTGTCGATGCTGAACGCGCAGATCGACGTGGAGGCGGGGGCGCTGCGGCACTGGACGACGGAGGAGCCGGCGGCACAGCCCGGACGGCCGGCGGACCGGGGCGGGGAGCCGGACGCGCCGGGCGGTGACCGGACACCGCCGGAGGCCATCACGGCCCGGGACCCCCGGCAGCGCACCGCCTACCCGTGGCAGAAGACGGCCCGGCCCGAGACCACGAACTGAGCGCGTCGGGAACTGTGCGGTCACGGTCGCGGCTCCCGCTTCGGGCCGGGGCCCCGGGTGAGTCGGCGCTGCGGCTCTGCCGCGGTGAGTCGGCGGCTTCGGCCCGGCCCCGGGTGAGTCGGCGCTTCGGCCCGGCCCCGGGTGAGCCGGCTGCGACGGAGGTACGCCGGGACCACCGGTGACCGAGCGTGGCGTGACCGAGGGTGGCAGGATGCGATGCGAAGCGACCGCGACTGATCATTCGCGCGGGGTCGGACTGCCGACTCCCCGCCCCTGCGGGTAACCTCCCGCTCATGTCCCGCCATGTCGCGATCGTCACCGATTCCACGGCCTACCTGCCGCCCGACGCGATGGAGCGGCACGGCATCACCGCGGTGCCGCTGACCGTGGTCCTGGGCGACCAGGCCCTGGAAGAGGGCACCGAGATCTCGGCCCGTTCCCTCGCCCTGGCTCTCCAGAAACGCCGCTCCGTGACGACCTCGCGCCCCAGCCCCGAGGTCTTCGCCGCCACGTACCGGGCGGCAGCCGACGCCGGTGCGGGCGGCATCGTCTCGCTCCATCTGTCCGCGGAGTTCTCCGGCACGTACGACGCGGCGCTGCTGGCGGCGAAGGACGCTCCGGTGCCGGTGCGGGTGGTGGACACGGGGATGGTCGCGATGGCCCTCGGGTTCTGCGCCCTGTCGGCGGCCGAGACGGCCGAGGCGGGCGGCGGCCTGGACGAGGCGGTGGCGGCGGCGGAGAAGCGCGCGTCGGGCACCTCCGCCTATTTCTACGTCGACACCCTGGACTACATGCGCCGAGGCGGCCGGATCGGCGCCGCGCAGGCGCTGCTCGGCTCCGCCCTCGCCGTGAAACCCCTACTCCAACTGGACGGCGGCCGGATCGAACTGCTGGAGAAGGTGCGGACGGCCTCCAAGGCCATCGCCAGGCTGGAGGAGATCGTCGCCGAACGCGCGGGCAGCGGGCGGGTGGACATCGCGGTGCACCACCTGGCGGCTCCGGAGCGCGCCGAGCGGCTGGCCGAGCGGCTGCGGGAGCGGGTGCCCGGGCTGGTGGATCTGCATGTCAGCGAGGTGGGCGCGGTGATCGGCGCGCACACCGGTCCGGGGCTGCTGGGCGCGGTGGTCTCGCCGCGCTGACGTCACTCTCCGGAGTGGTCGAGTTATGCACAACGGGCCGGTTTTCCACTGAAATCGCGGGTGCTCAGCGGGTTCCGGTGTGACTGCCTAGCGTCGTGAGGCATGGCTTCCCGATCACATCGTGCAACCAGCGGACCCGGCGGACCGGGTGCCGGACCCGGCAGTGGGCCCGGACGCGACCCGGCTTCCGACGGGCGCCTCCGGCGAGCGGCGGGCCCCGAACCCGGCCGCCGGCGCCGGACCACCGGCCGCATCGAAGCCGCCGCGTCGGCCGCGGCGGCCCGCAGCAGGGCCGACGCGCTCATGGCGGGCGGGTACGGGGGACGCGTCGCGCGGTGGGGGGTGGGCGCGGAGGGGGCGGGGGAGGGCGATGTGCGTCCGGGGATGCCTGGGGTGGAGGCGCCCGAGGGGGCTGCTTCAGTGGGGGTGGCTCCGGCTTCAGGGGACTCGGTTTCGGCGGTCTCGGTCCCGGCTCCCGCTGCCCCGGCTCCCGCTGCCTCGGCGCCGGCTGCCCCGGCTCCGGCGGTCTCGGCCTCGGCTCCGGTCTCGGTCTCGGCCTCGGCTCCGGCGTCGGTGGGGCGGTGGGCGGCGGGGGTTCTCGCGGTGCGGGAGCGGTTGCCGATGTGGGTGCAGCTCAGATGCGGCCTTGAGCCGAAGACCCTCGCCGCGCTCGCCGTGGTCCTGGTCGCGGCCGCCGTGTTCGCCGGGATGCACTTCTGGTCCGCCAGCCCCGAGGGCGTACGGGCTCCGGACGTCGTCGGTGAGGCGGTGCACGCGCCCGGCCCGGGTGCGGACACGGGTGCGGACACGGGTGCGGACACGGGTGCGGCCGGCCGGCCCGAGCCGTCTCCCGGGCCGGCGGCCGTCGCCGGGGCGGGCGGTCAGATCGTGGTGGACGTGAGCGGCAAGGTGCGCAGCCCGGGGCTGCGCCGGCTGCCGCCCGGGTCGCGGGTGGACGATGCGTTGCAGGCGGCGGGCGGGGCGCGTCCCGGGACTGACCTGGCGGGCCTCAACCGGGCCCGGGTGCTCATGGACGGCGAGCAGATCGTGGTGGGCGCCCCGCCGGCCCCGGTCGCGGTCGCGGGCACGGGCGGTTCGGCGGCGGCCGGGGGCGGGGCCGTGGGCGGCGCAGGGCTGGTGAGCCTGAACACCGCTACGGCCGACCAGTTGGATGGCCTGCCGGGCGTCGGCCCCGTCCTCGCCCAGCACATCGTCGACTACCGCACCCAGCACGGCGGGTTCCGGTCCGTCGACGAACTCCGCGAGGTCAACGGGATCGGCGACCGACGGTTCGCGGATCTGCGCCCCCTGGTGCAGCCGTGAGCGCGCAGGACGTCCACGCGGCGTCGGGCCTGCGGCTGGGCGTCTCCGATCCGAGGCAGGAGGGTCCGGTCGACCTGCGGCTGCTCGCCCCGGCAGCGGCGGCCTGGGCCGGTGCCGCGCTCGCGGTGGGCGCCCCCGGGCAGTGGACGGCGATGGGGGTGGTGCTCTGCCTGGGGGCGGCCATGGTCCTCCTCGCGGCGCCGGGCCTCCTCCGGCCCCGAGCCGGAGAACGGCGGCGGGGCGATACCGGGGGACGGGACGGCGAGGGTGTCACGGTCGGCGAAGGCATCACGGCCGGCGGGGGTGTCACGGTCGGCGAAGGCATCACGGCCGGCGCGGGCGGCGAAGGCGGGGAGGACGTCGCTGCCGGCGGGGGCGTGGCGGCCCGTGGGCGTCGGCGGATGCACGCCACGGCCGCCGCGGCGGTGCTGCTCTGTGCGGCGGCCGGGGCGGCCTCCGCCGGGCTGCACAGTGCCGATGCGCGCCGGGGCCCGGTTCCCGGACTGGCCCGGCAGTTCGCGCGGGTCGAGGCGGAGATCACCCTCACCTCCGATGCCCGGCGGACGTACCCCCGGGTGCGCGGCGACCACAGCACGCCCGTGTCCCTGCTCCTGGACGCGGAGGTCACCCTGCTCACGCGGGCGGACGGGACGGCCGTGCGGTTGCGCACGCCGGTGCTGGTCATCGTCCCGCCCGGCGGCGCGACGGCGGAATGGCAGCACTTGCTCCCCTCCACCCGTCTGCGGATCGCCGGGCGGCTGGCGCCACCGCTGCACAAGGGCGAGCGGGCCGCCGCCGTGCTGCGGCCCGAGGGCAAGGGCCCGCCGCGCGTGACGGGACCGCCCAGCCTCCTCCAGCGCACGGCGGGACGGCTGCGCGCCGGACTGCGCCAGGCGACCGACGGACTCGGCCCCGACGCGCGGGCGTTGCTGCCCGGACTGGTCGTCGGCGACACCACGCGGATCACTCCGGAACTGCACGAGGCCTTCCGGGCGACGGACCTCACCCACCTGATGGCCGTATCCGGTGCGAACCTGGCGATCCTGCTCGTCCTGCTCATCGGGCCGCCCGGCAGGGCGCTGCGGGCCGAACGCGGGGGACTGGCGCCCAGGCTCGGGATCTCCCTGCGGATGACCGCCCTGCTCGGCGGCGGACTGACGCTCGCCTTCGTCCTGGTCTGCCGGCCCGAACCGAGTGTGCTCAGGGCCGCCGCGTGCGGGCTGATCACACTGCTCGCCATCGGCACCGGACGACGCCGGACCCTGATCCCCGCGCTGTGCGCCGCCGTTCTGCTGCTGGTGCTCTACGACCCGTGGCTGGCGCGCAGTTACGGCTTCGTCCTGTCGGTGCTGGCCACCGGCGCCCTTCTGACCCTCGCTCCGCGGTGGAGCGAGGCGCTGCAACGGCGCGGGGTGCCGCCGCGCCTGGCGGAGGCGCTGGCCGCCGCGGCTGCCGCGCAGGCGGTGTGCTCGCCCGTCGTGGTGCTGCTGGCCTCCCGGGTGAGCCTGGTGGCGATCCCGTGCAACCTGCTGGCCGAGTTCGCGGTGGCACCGGCCACGGTGCTCGGGTTCGCCGCGCTGGCCCTGGCTCCGGTGGCGATGCCTGTGGCGGTGCTGCTCGCCCGGGTGGCGGGGTGGCCGGCCGGGTGGATCGCCTCGGTGGCCAGGACCGGAGCGGCCTTTCCCGGTGCGGAGACCGGCTGGCCCGACGGCCCGTCCGGCGCCGTACTGCTGGCCGTGCTGACCCTGGTGCTGGTGTTGGCCGCCCGGTGGGTGGGGCGCCGCCCCTGGGTCTGTGCGGCCGCCGCGCTGCTGCTGGTGCTCGCCGTGCTCCGCCCGGTGCCGCTGACACGGGTGCTGACCGGGTGGCCGCCGCCCGGCTGGGCGTTCGCGATGTGCGACGTCGGCCAGGGCGACGCGTTGGTGCTCGCCGCCGGTCGGGGCGCGGGTGTGGTCGTCGATGCCGGCCCCGATCCCCGGCTCGCCGACCGGTGCCTGCGCGAACTGGGCGTCAGCCGCATCCCGTTGCTCCTGCTCACCCACTTCCACGCCGACCATGTGCGGGGCCTGCCCGGCGTGCTGCGGGGCAGAGCGGTGGGCGCGATCCAGACGACGAGCCTGGACGAACCGCCGGAGCAGGCCGCGTTCGTACGGAGAACGGCTGCCCAGGCGCGTATCCCGGTGATGCGGGCCGCCCCCGGTGAACGGCGGCGGATCGGGGCGCTCGACTGGCAGGTGCTGTGGCCGCCGGGCGAGGCGGTTACGGGCCCGGCGGCCGGCCCCGTACCGCAGGACCCGAACGATGCGAGTGTCACCCTGTTCGTGCGGGCCGGCGGGCTCACCCTGCTGCTGCCCGGCGACCTGGAGCCCCCCGCCCAGCAGGCGTTGTTGCGCAGCCATCCGGAGCTGCCGAGGGTGGACGTCCTCAAGGTCGCCCACCATGGCTCCGCGCACCAGGACAGCGCCCTGCTGCGCGCCGCCCGGCCCAGGTTCGCGCTGATGAGCGTCGGCCGGGACAACCCGTACGGGCATCCGGCAGCCCGGACGGTCGACGCGCTCACGGCGCAGGGGGCGGTGGTGCTGCGCACCGACAGAGACGGGGCGATCGCGGTGACGGGCACGGGGAGCCGGCTGCGGGCGGTGGGGCGGTCATGACGGCGTACGCGCTCCAGCCACTGGAGCCCCGGGTCCGGGCCGTGGCCGCACGGCCGCGCGTTCACTCCGGCCGCGGGAGCCGTTGGGCCCCGCTCGGACCGCCAGGGCCCCGGTCCCAGCCCGGCCAGCGACCGTCGGTCACCGGTCACCGGTCACCGGTCACCGGTCACCGGTCAGCGTCCAGCAGCCGCCGCTCATCGGTTCGTGGCCGGCCGGCGAGATGGCCAGTGGGGGAGATCACGTCATGCTCGCCGCCCACCGCTGCGTCACCGGTCTGCCGGCCGGGTGTGTGGTGTGCTCGGCCAAGCAGGTCACCACGTCCCGCAGATCAGTGCGGTGGCGGTGGGCTGCCCGCTGTCGGCCGGCCCCGCCTCCGTGGGCCGCCATCCGTCGCAACACCGCGACGGCCGGTCGGAGTTCGCCGAACTCGGCCAGTGCCGGGGCGGCGAAGGCCAGCAGTTCCCGGACCATCTGACGGGTGGGCACCAGCCGCCCGTCACCGGGGCTGATGCCGGAGCCGGACCAGCCGTCGCGGGCGGAGCGCCAGTAAGCGGCGCGCATCAGAGCCTCGCCCACCGGCGGGCCGGGATCACCGCGTCGGAGAAGAGGCCGAGCGCCGACGCCGGTTCGCCGGCTATCGCGTCGACACCGCACTGCTCGACCGGGCCGGACCGAATGCCGTCGCCCTGCATTGCCTGCCTGCCGAGCGGGGTGCGGAGATCACCTCCGAGGTACTGGACGGGCCGCGGTCCCTGGTGTGGCGTCAGGCGGCGAACCGGCTCCCCACGGCCCAAGCCGTCCTGCACACCCTCCTCACCACGGGCCGGCAGACACAGAATCCTGGGCTCAGCGGCGATTGAACCTGTTGGCCCCCGACCGCGGAGTGGTTGCCGCGAATCCGGTTGTCTGCCGGGAGAGGCCGCAGGTGCGACCTGCGAGGATGGCGTCATGCTGCAGGTCTGTCTCAACGGTGCCCGAAGCCGTGCCGAGTGTTCCCGTCTGCCGGTCACCCCGGACGAACTCGCGGCTGCGGCCCGGGAGGCCGTCGCCGCCGGCGCCGACGACATCCACCTGCACCCCAAGGACCGCCACAGCCAGGACACGCTGGACGGCGTCGCCGTGGCTGCCGCCGTCCACGCGGTACGGGACGCCGTCCCGGGCATCCCCGTTGGGGTCACCACCGGGGCCTGGGCCACGGCCGACCCTCAGGCCCGTGCCGCGCAGATCCGGGCCTGGACCCTGCTGCCCGACCACGCCTCCGTCAACTGGCACGAGGACGGCGCCGCCCAGGTCGCCGCCGCACTGCTGGACCGGGGGGTCGGCATCGAAGCCGGCATCTACTCGGGTACGCCCGCGGCACAGCGGTTCCTCGCCTGGCCCGAATCCCGCAGAGTCCTGCGCGTCCTGGCCGAGATCACCGGGACCACCCCGCAGGACGCGGTCCACGCCGCGGCCGGCCTGCTCGACGACCTCGAATCGGCTGCCACGCCGATCCTCCTGCACGGCGAGGACGCCGCCGCCTGGCCCGTCCTCCGGCTCGCGGCCTCCCGCCGCCTGGACACCCGAATCGGTCTTGAGGACACGCTCCGCCTCCCCGACGGCAGCCCCGCACCGAGCAACGCCGCCCTCGTCCGGGCGGCACGCGAGACCATCCAGCGCGCGGCGCAGGACACGCCATGGTGAATGGTGACGCCCCGGCGCCGGAACAGACCGGGCCCATGAACCCGCACCTGCCGCAGACCGTCGACGCCTACCTGGAACGCATCGGCGCGGCCAGACCCGCCCGCCCCGACGCCCCGGCACTGCGCGCACTGCAACTGCGCCACCTGCTCACCGTGCCCTTCGAGAACCTCTCGATCCACCTCGGTGAGGACATCGTGCTGGCGGAGGAACCGCTCCTGGACAAGATCGTGGCCGGCCGGCGCGGCGGCTTCTGCTACGAACTCAACGGGGCCTTCGCCGTACTGCTGCGGGCGCTCGGTTTCCGCGTCGCCCTGCTCCAGGCGCGGGTCCACGGGGACGGCGGCCGGCTAGGCATCCCGTACGACCACATGGCGCTGCGCGTGGAGACGGACGACGGGACCGGGCCTTGGCTCGCCGATGTCGGCTTCGGCGAGCACGCCCGGCACCCCCTCGCGCTCGACGACCGTACGGACCAGGAGGACCCGGGCGGCGTCTTCCGGATCGCGCCGGTTGCGGCCGGGGAAGGCGAGGACTTCGGGGACCTCGACGTGCTGTGCGACGGCAGGCCCCGGTTCCGCCTGGAACCGCGGCCCCGGGGGCTGGCCGACTTCCGGGCCGGGGCCTGGTACCACCGCACCTCACCCGACTCCCACTTCACCCGGGCCCCGGTCTGCTCGCGCTGCACGGACGACGGCCGGATCACGCTCACCGGCCGCAAGCTGCTCATCACGGCGGGCACCGAGCGGCACGAGACGCCGCTGGAGAGCGACGAAGAGGTGCTGGCCGCCTATCGCGAGCACTTCGGGGTGCACCTGAACCGGCTGCCCGTCAAAGCGGACCTTCGGTAACACCTGCGCCCAAGCCTCTGCGAGATGCTCTGTTTGCCTCGAACGCTCCAAGGGTGGTCGAATGCCTATTCGTCGGCGGGCCGCTGCTCCGACAACGACGTCTGCCCTCCGGCCCGAGGTGAAAGCGCCCCCGGGAGTGTGGAGATGTTCGGCCGTTGGTTCGGAAACAAAACTGCGGCGGGTGCCGCGCGCGGCAATGCCCTCGCCGGACTCGTGGTACCGGAGTCGGCGGGTGTTCTCAGCTGCCGAGTGCTCGACCCGGTCAACGAGGCGGTGCCGCAGGCCGAGTTCGTGCTGACGGACCGGGCGGGACGCAAGGTGATCGGAGGCGAGACGGACCCGTACGGCAGTGTGCTCGCCACGGTTCCGGCAGGCGAGTATCGGCTCGCCGTCACGGCGGAGGGGTTCACCCCCTTCCACGGCTCGGCCACGGTCACCGAGGGCGGTCACGCGAGCCTGGGAGATGTGACCCTCCAGGTCTCCGCACCGCCGCAGCTGCCCGAGCCGGGCGACTGGGAGATCGAGCCGACGCACTCGCAGATCGGTTTCACGGCCCGGCACATCGGGATGGCCCGCATCCACGGCCGGTTCAACAACTTCGCGGGCGCGGTGCGGATCGCCGACCGCATGGAGGACTCGGCGATGCACGTGGTCATCGACGCCGCGTCGATCGACACGAACGTCCAGATGCGCGACGACCACCTGCGTTCCAGCGACTTCCTCGACGTCGGCCGCTATCCGACGCTGGAGTTCTACAGCGACCGCTTCGTGCACCGGGGCGGGACCCGCTGGGGGGTGAGCGGGGCGCTGACCCTGCACGGGGTGAGCCGTACGGTGACGCTGGACACCCAGTACCTCGGCCTCGGCAACGGGCTGGAGGGTGAGACCAGGGCGGCCTGCCGCGCCACCACTCAGCTGCACCGCGAGGACTTCACGCTGACCTGGCAGACGATGCTGGCCCGTGGCATCGCGGTGGTCGGCCCCAGCATCTCCATCGACATGGACATCCAGATCGTCCCGAAGGGCTGACCCCGGGACGGCCGGGCTAAGGCGTCTCCAGCCACCCCTCGTACTCCGCGGCGAACGCGTCGAGCGCCGCGGAGTCCAGCCGGCGGTCCGGGTCCTCCACGACCACCAGCCACTGGGCGTCCTCGGCGTCGTCCTCGCCGGCCAGCGCGTCGCGCACGAGCTGCGGTTCCTCGGTGACCCCGAAGCGGTCGGCGAGCTCGTCCGCCACCTCCTGGGCGGCGTCGCGGTCGGGCAGCACCAGCACGTGTCTCTCATCGCTCACCCGCCCATTCTCGGCTACGGGGAAGAGTGCGGCGGACCCGGCCGCGACCGGGCTGTCAGTGGCCCGTGGGATGCTGGACGGCGATGGCCACCAGAAGGAATTCCACCGACGACCCGCTCGCCCCGCTCACGCTCGCCGTGGGGCAGGAGGACCTGCTCCTGGACCGCGCCGTGCGGCAGGTGGTGGCGGCCGCGCGCGCCTCCGACGCCGATACGGACGTCCGGGACCTCACCCCCGACCAGCTCCAGCCGGGCACCCTGGCCGAGTTGACGAGCCCGTCGCTCTTCGCCGAGCGCAAGGTCGTGATCGTGCGCAACGCGCATGATCTCCCCGCCGACACGGTCAAGGACGTCAAGAAGTATCTCGACGACCCGGTCGAGGAGATCACCCTCGTCCTGCTGCACGCGGGCGGTGCCAAGGGCAAGGGGCTGCTCGACGCGGCCCGCAAGGCGGGGGCCCGGGAGGTCGCGTGCCCGAAGACGACCAAGCCGGCCGAGCGGCTTTCCTTCGTACGCGGTGAGTTCCGCGCGCTGGGGCGCTCCGCGACGCCCGAGGCGTGCCAGGCGCTGGTCGACTCCATCGGCAGCGATCTGCGGGAGCTGGCGAGCGCGGTGTCGCAGCTGGTCGCGGATGTCGAGGGCACGATCGACGAGGCGGTCGTCGGGCGCTACTACACGGGGCGCGCGGAGGCGTCGAGCTTCACGGTCGCCGACCGGGCGGTCGAGGGGCGGGCGGCGGAGGCCCTGGAGGCCCTGCGCTGGTCGCTGTCGACGGGCGTGGCCCCCGTCCTGATCACCAGCGCGCTCGCGCAGGGCGTACGGGCGATCGGCAAGCTCTCGTCGGCGCGAGGGGGGCGGCCGGCGGATCTCGCACGTGAGCTGGGCATGCCTCCGTGGAAGATCGACCGGGTGCGCCAGCAGATGCGGGGCTGGACGCCCGACGGGGTCGCGGTGGCGCTGCGGGCGGTCGCGGACGCGGATGCGGGGGTCAAGGGGGGCGGGGACGACCCGGAGTACGCGTTGGAGAAGGCGGTGGTCGCGGTGGCGGCCGCCGCGCGTGGCGCGCGGAGCGCGCGGTAGCCGGTCGGCCACGGTGTCCTCAAGCGCCGGACGGGCTTGAACTGGCCGTTCAGGTGTCCTCAAGCGCCGGACGGGCTTGAACTGGCCGTTCAGGTGTCCTCAAGCGCCGGACGGGCTTGAACTGGCCGTTCAGGTGTCCTCAAGCGCCGGACGGGCTGGGGGTGGTCGGGCCGGGTGTGGCCGGGCTTGGTGTGGACGGGTTCGGCTTTGCGTTGCGGGCACCGGCGGAGTCTCAACGCCGGTGAAGTGCGCGCTCTGCGTGCCCGTGCCTCGCGTGCCCGCGTATGCCGAAGGCCCCGGCCGGTCCCTGGGGAAGGGGCCGGGCGAGGCCTCGGGATGAGAATGGGTGCGTCGCACCCGCGTGGCGAACGCAGGTTCGGTGTGCGGCGCGGGTGCCGGGCAGGAGCGGGAGAGAGGGCCCGCTTGGTCCGTTCCGGCGGTTACATCAGAAAGCTCAGCCCTGAAGGGTGGCAGCCTTGGCGGCCAGCGCCGACTTCTTGTTGGCGGCGGAGTTCTTGTGGATGACACCCTTCGAGACGGCCTTGTCGAGGGCGCGCGAAGCGTCGCGAACGGCCACGGTGGCCTTCTCGACGTCGCCCGCGACAACGGCCTCACGGGCCTTGCGGATCGCGGTCTTGAGCGACGACTTGACGGCCTTGTTGCGCAGGCGCGCCTTCTCGTTCGTCTTGTTCCGCTTGATCTGGGACTTGATGTTCGCCACGAAAGAGCCTTTTCAGGTTCGTTGGATCTTCTGGGTGTGTCCGCGGGGCCCGGAAGCCACGAGGCACAGCTGTCCACGGTAGCAGGAGCGGTCCGACCGGCCCAAACCGGTCGCTGTCCCGCAGGCGTGGGACGATGGAAGCTACGTACAGATCCGCCCCCGATCCGCCCCGACCCGACATCGACCCGAGACACGGCGTTCGGCGTCTCAAGAATCAGGACCCTGCGTGCCCGCGACTCCTCTCCACGTGCCCGAGCCGAGCCGTACCGACCCGGCGCTGATCCGCAACTTCTGCATCATCGCGCACATCGACCACGGCAAGTCGACCCTCGCCGACCGGATGCTCCAGCTGACCGGGGTGGTCGACCAGCGGCAGATGCGCGCTCAGTACCTCGACCGGATGGACATCGAGCGCGAGCGCGGCATCACCATCAAGTCCCAGGCGGTCCGGCTGCCCTGGGCGCCGACCACCGGTGAGGGCCAGGGCAGCACCCACGTCCTCAACATGATCGACACGCCCGGACACGTCGACTTCACCTACGAGGTCTCCCGGTCGCTCGCCGCCTGCGAGGGCACGATCCTGCTGGTCGACGCCGCACAGGGCATCGAGGCCCAGACCCTGGCCAACCTCTACCTGGCGATGGAGAACGACCTCACCATCGTCCCGGTGCTCAACAAGATCGACCTGCCGGCCGCCCAGCCCGAGAAGTTCTCCGAGGAACTGGCCAACCTCATCGGCTGCCAGCCGGAGGATGTGCTCAAGGTCTCCGCGAAGACCGGCATCGGCGTGGACGCGCTGCTCGACCGCGTGGTGCGGGACGTCCCGGCGCCCGTCGGCGTGGCCGACGCGCCCGCCCGCGCGATGATCTTCGACTCGGTCTACGACTCGTACCGCGGTGTCGTCACGTACGTCCGTGTCGTCGACGGCTCGCTGAACAAGCGCGAGCGCATCCGGATGATGTCGACCGGCGCCACCCACGAGCTGCTGGAGATCGGTGTCTCCTCGCCGGAGATGACCCCGTCCGACGGGATCGGCGTCGGCGAGGTGGGCTACATCATCACCGGCGTGAAGGATGTGCGGCAGTCCAAGGTCGGTGACACGATCACCTCGCTGAGCGGCGGGGCGACCGAGCCGCTCGGCGGTTACAAGGACCCCAAGCCGATGGTGTTCTCCGGGCTCTACCCGCTGGACGGCTCGGACTACCCGGACCTGCGCGAGGCCCTGGACAAGCTCCAGCTCAACGACGCCGCGCTGGTGTACGAGCCGGAGACCTCCGCGGCGCTCGGCTTCGGTTTCCGCGTCGGCTTCCTCGGCCTGCTCCACCTCGACGTGGTCCGCGAGCGGCTGGAGCGCGAGTTCGGCCTCGACCTCATCGCCACCGCCCCCAACGTGGTCTACCGGGTCGAGATGGAGGACGGCACCGAGCACACCGTCACCAACCCCAGTGAATTCCCCGAGGGCAAGATCGACAAGGTGCACGAGCCGGTCGTCCGGGCCACGGTCCTGGCGCCCAGCGAGTTCATCGGCGCGATCATGGAGCTGTGCCAGCAGCGCCGCGGCACGCTCCTCGGCATGGACTACCTCTCCGAGGACCGGGTCGAGATCCGCTACACCCTGCCGCTCGCCGAGATCGTCTTCGACTTCTTTGACCAGCTGAAGTCCAAGACCCGGGGATACGCCTCCCTCGACTACGAGCCCACCGGCGAGCAGTCCGCGCAGCTCGTCAAGGTCGACATCCTGCTGCACGGCGACAAGGTCGACGCGTTCTCGGCGGTCACGCACAAGGACAAGGCGTACGCCTACGGGGTGCGGCTCGTCGCCAAGCTGCAGAAGCTCATCCCCCGGCAGAACTTCGAGGTGCCGATCCAGGCGGCCATCGGCTCCCGGGTCATCGCCCGTGAGACCGTCCGCGCCATCCGCAAGGACGTCCTCGCCAAGTGCTACGGCGGCGACATCTCCCGTAAGCGCAAGCTGCTGGAGAAGCAGAAGGAGGGCAAGAAGCGGATGAAGATGGTCGGCAACGTGGAGGTGCCGCAGGACGCGTTCATCTCCGTGCTGTCGACCGACGAGTCCGCCGGGGAGAGCAAGGGCAAGAAGTAGGGCACGAGTAGTACGAGGAGCCCTACCGGTAGGTAGGCACGCGGGCCCCCGCATCGCAGGAACGCTGCGGAGCGGGGGCCCGTTCGTTATCAAGCGGGGTCCGATTGCCTCTTACGCGGGGCGCGCGGGCGTTCTACGCTGATCACGGCTTCTTAGTTACTCGCCAGTTAAGCAAGCAGGATTTCAGTACGCAGAGCAAGCAGCAGCAAGCACCCAGGCGGAGAGCGCACCGCAACCAGCAGCCGGTCGTGAAGTACTGCCGCAGGCCCGGAGGATGTCGTGAGCGACACACAGACCATGATCGAGAACCGTCCGCCCTCCGTGGCGACCCTCTTCATCGACCGGGTGGCGGCCACCCCGGACGGGGAGGCCTACCGCTACCCCGTCCCCGCGGCCGACGGCCAGGGGCCCGACGAGTGGAAGTCGCTCAGCTGGGCGCAGGCCTCCGAGCGGGTGTACGCCGTGGCCGCCGGGCTGATCGCGCTGGGCGTGCGGCCCGAGGAGCGCGTCGCGCTCGCCGCCTCCACCCGGGTCGAGTGGATTCTCGTCGACCTCGGTGTGATGTGCGCGGGCGCCGCGACCACCACGATCTATCCCTCGACCAACGCCGAGGAGTCGGCGTTCATCCTCTCCGACTCCGAGAGCCGGGTCCTGATCGCCGAGGACGCGGCCCAGCTGGCCAAGGCCCGCGAGCGCCGCGCCGAGCTGCCGGACCTCGCCCATGTCGTCGTCATCGACGCGGAGGGCGCCGGAGAGGCCGAGGGCGACCCCGAGGGCTGGGTGCTCACCCTGGCCGACCTGGAGGCCCTGGGCGCCGAGCACCTGGCGAAGAACCCGGAAGCGGTCCGCGAGCGCGTCGACGCCATCACCTCCGAGCAGCTGGCGACCCTCATCTACACCTCGGGCACCACCGGCCGCCCCAAGGGCGTACGGCTGCCGCACGACAACTGGTCGTACATGGCCAAGGCCACCGTCGCCACCGGCCTGATCGCCAAGGACGACGTCCAGTACCTCTGGCTGCCGCTCGCCCACGTCTTCGGCAAGGTCCTCACCTCCGGGCAGATCGAGGTCGGCCACGTCACCGCCGTCGACGGCCGCGTAGACAAGATCATCGAGAACCTGCCGGTCGTCCAGCCGACGTACATGGCCGCGGTCCCGCGCATCTTCGAGAAGGTCTACAACGGCGTCGCGGCCAAGGCGCGCGCGGGCGGCGGGGCCAAGTACAAGATCTTCCAGTGGGCGGCCGGCGTCGCCCGCGAGTACGCCAAGGTCTCGCAGGACAACTTCCGGCGCACCGGCCAGGCCTCCGTACCCTTCGCGCTCGGCGCCAAGCACAAGGTCGCCGACACCCTCGTGTTCGCCAAGATCCGCGAGGCCTTCGGCGGCCGGCTCCGCGCCTGCGTCTCCGGGTCCGCCGCCCTCGCCCCCGACATCGGCCTCTTCTTCTCCGGCGCCGGCATCCACATCCTGGAGGGCTACGGCCTCACCGAGTCGAGCGCCGCCTCCTTCGTCAACCCGGGCGAGAGCTACCGCACCGGCACGGTCGGCAAACCGCTGCCCGGCACCGAGGTCCGGATCGCCGACGACGGCGAGATCCTGCTGCGCGGCCCCGGCATCATGCAGGGCTACCAGGGGCTGCCGGACAAGACCGCCGAGGTACTGGAGGCCGACGGCTGGTTCCACACCGGCGACATCGGCGAACTGTCCGTGGACGGCTACCTGCGGATCACCGACCGCAAGAAGGACCTGATCAAGACGTCGGGCGGCAAGTACATCGCGCCCGCCGAGGTCGAGGGCCAGTTCAAGGCGGTCTGCCCGTTCGTCTCCAACATCCTGGTGCACGGCGCGGACCGTAACTTCTGCACCGCGCTGATCGCCCTGGACGAGCCCACCATCCTCGGCTGGGCCGCCGAGAACGGCATGGAGGGCAAGCCGTACGCGGACGTCGTGGCCTCCCCGAAGACCGTCGAGCTCATCGACGGCTACGTCAAGCGCCTCAACGAGGGCCTTCAGCGCTGGCAGACCATCAAGAAGTTCCGGCTGCTCCCGCGCGACCTCGACATCGAGCACGGCGAGGTGACGCCCAGCCTCAAGCTGAAGCGGCCCGTGGTCGAGCGCACCTACAAGCACCTGATCGAGGAGATGTACGCAGGCTCCCGAGAGGCCTGACGGGCACCTAGAAGGCCGCTGAAAATCTTGTTGGGGGGCTGTCCGGCCGCAGGCCGGACGGCCCCTTTTCGCTATGCGGTGGCGGGGATGAGGTGCCAGGTGTTGTCGGTTCGGGTGAGGCCGAGGTGGATCAG
>NZ_SSBK01000003.1 GCF_004795035.1 Streptomyces sp. A0958 | reverse complement strand
CGGGCCTTCGGTGCGTCCAGCCCAAGCCGCCGGTCCTTGAGGGCCGGGAACTGCTCCCGCGTCGCGGCGACCTTGGCCGGGTCGAACTCGACGGTCAGCACCTCCTCGTCCGCTCCCGCCTCGGCAAGCACCTCGCCCCACGGGTCGACGACGACGCTGTGCCCGGCCTGCTGGATACCGGCGTGGGTGCCGGCGGAGCCGACGGCCAGGACGTACGCCTGGTTCTCGACGGCCCGGGCGCGGGCGAGCAGGCTCCAGTGGGCGCGGCGGCGCTCCGGCCAGCCGGCCGCGACGACCAGGGTTTCGGCGCCGGCGTCGACCAGGCCCCGGAACATCTCCGGGAAGCGGAGGTCGTAGCAGGTGGCGAGGCCGAGGGTGGTCTGCGGGAGGGCGACGGTCACCAGATCCTCACCGGCGCCCATCATGACCGCCTCGCCCTGGTCGAAGCCGAAGCGGTGGACCTTGCGGTAGGCGGCGGCCCGTTCGCCCTCGGGCGTGAAGACGAGCGTGGTGTTGTAGAGGGTGCCGTCACCGGCCCGCTCCACGAAGGAGCCGGCGTGCAGCCAGACCCCGGCACCGGCGGCCGCCTCGGCCATGACCGCGTGCGTCGGGCCCGTCAGCGGTTCGGCCTCGTCCTCGAACGACTTGTACGCGAAGGCCCCCACCGGCCACAGCTCGGGGAGCACCACCAGGTCCGCGCCCCGCTGTTCCGCGACCAGGGAAGCGGCGCGTTCCCTGCGGGAACCGACGGGTTCGTCCGGGTCTACTGCGATCTGGATGAGGGAGGCGCGCACACTACCACCGTCCTGGCATTCGGGCCGTCAACACGGGCCTACGATCGTCACACGAAAGCACTGCCGGGGTGCCTGCTCGCAGCGTAACTTAGCCAACGAAGCCCATCGCCGCTCACAGCCCGCAGCCCGACCGTCCGCGCCCAGTTCTCCAGCCCATGCACCGCAGAACCGCACGAGGGGTCCCGTGACCGTCCATCCCAGCCTCCAGACCTACGCCGACGCCTGGACCCACTCCATCGAGTCGATAGTCGAGTTGGTGAGCCCGCTCACCGAGGGAGAGTGGAACGGCCGTACGCCCTGCCCCAACTGGTCGGTGCGCGACATCGTCTCGCACATCATCGGCATGGAGTGCGAACAGCTCGGCGACCCGCGTCCGATCCACACCCTGCCGCGCGATCTCTACCACGTACAGAGCGACTTCGCCCGCTACATGGAGATGCAGGTCGACGTCAGGCGCCACCACACCGCGCCGGAGATGACCTCCGAGCTGGAGTACACGATCATCCGCCGGGCCCGGCAGCTGCGCAACGAGACGCGTGATCCGGAGACCATGACACGGGCCCCGCTGGGTGCCGAGCAGACCCTTGAGACGGCGCTGCGGATGCGCGCGTTCGACGTCTGGGTGCACGAGCAGGATCTGCGTACGGCGCTGGGCAAGCCCGGCAACCTGGACTCCCCCGGCGCCGCTATCGCCCGCGACGTCCTGCTGATGGGGCTGCCGAAGGTGGTGGCCAAGAGCGCGGGCGCCCCGCCCAACTCGGCGGTGGTGCTGGACGTGCACGGTCCGGTGGAGTTCCTGCGCACGGTCCGGGTCGACGCCGAGGGCCGCGGTTCGGTGGACGGTGCTCCGTCGCTCGGCCCGGCCGCGACGCTGTCGATGGACTGGGAGACGTACGTCCGGCTGGCCTGCGGACGGGTGCGGGCGGGCGCGGTCGCGGACCGGGTCAAGACCGAGGGCGATCAGGACCTGGTGGCCGCCATCCTCCAGCACTTCGCACTCACCCCGTAGAACGAGGCAGTACACGGCGACAGCGGCGCCCGCCCCCGCAGGGGGGACGGGCGCGCCGCCATGTCCGGGGTGCTCACACGGGGACGTGCACGGCCTCCACGCGGCTGATCACGTGGTGCTCCCGCTCCCGGTGCGCGGCCTTCGCGCGCAGCCGCAGGATCTGGGCGACCCCGAGCGCTTCCAGGACGAAGACGGAGGCGAACGCGACGCGGTAGTTGTCGCCGGTCGCGTCCAGCAGCACACCGACGGCCAGCAGCGTGGTCATCGAGGCGACGAAGCCGCCCATGTTGACGATGCCGGACGCGGTGCCCTGGCGCTCGGGCGGGTTGGCCGGGCGGGAGAAGTCGAAGCCGATCATCGAGGCGGGCCCGCAGGCGCCGAGCACCACGCACAGGACGACCAGCAGCCACATCGGCGCGTGGTCCCCGGGGCGGAAGATGGCCGACGCCCACAGGACGGCCGTCGTCCCGACCGTGCCCAGCGCGAGGGGGATGCGGGCCGCGTGGTGCCGGGCGATGACCTGGCCGTAGACGAGCCCGACCGCCATGTTGGAGAGCACCACCAGGGTCAGCAGCTCGCCGGCGGTCCCCCGGCTCAGCCCCTGGTCCTCGACCAGGAACGGCATGCCCCACAGCAGCAGGAACACCATGGCCGGGAACTGCGTCGTGAAGTGCACCCACATCCCGAGCCGGGTGCCGGGCTCCCGCCAGGCGGCGGCGATCTGCTTGCGTACGTACGTCCCGCCGGCGTGCTGCGCGGGCTGCGGCTCGTGCCCCTCGGGGTGGTCCTTCAGGAAGAGCAGGAGCAGCACCAGCACCACGACCCCGGCCAGTGAGCTGCCGACGAAAGTGGTGGTCCAGCCGAAGCCGTGCAGGGCGCGGGCGATGACCAGCGTCGAGACGAGGTTGCCCGCCATGCCGAAGAGGGCGGCGACCTGCCCGATCAGCGGGCCGCGCCGGGCGGGGAACCAGCGCGCGCCCAGCCGCAGCACGCTGATGAACGTCATCGCGTCGCCGCAGCCCAGCAGCGCGCGGGAGGCGAGCGCGGTGCCGTACGAGGGGGAGAGCGCGAAGCCGAGCTGGCCGAGCGTGAACAGGACGGCCCCGAGGGCGAGGACCTTCTTCGTGCCGAGCCGGTCGACCATCAGGCCGACGGGTATCTGCATGCCCGCGTAGACCAGGAGCTGGAGGATGGAGAAGGTGGAGAGCGCCGAGGCGTTGACGTCGAACCGGTCGGCGGCGTCGAGTCCGGCGACGCCGAGGCTGGTGCGGAAGATGATGGCGACGAAGTAGACGGCGACACCGATGCCCCAGATCCGGGCGGCACGCCGGCCGCCGGGCGGGTCACCGGGCAGATGCAGGGTGGGTGCGGCGGCGGAACTCACCGGTCCTCACCCCGGACCAGCACCTTGACCCTGCTGACGTGGCGGCGCACGACCTGCGCGGCGCCTTCCGCGTCCCCGGCCCTGATCGCCTCCAGCAGCTCGCTGTGCTCCGCGATGTTGGCGGCGATCCTGCCGGGGTGGGCCTCCATGACGGCGACGCCCATCCGCAGCTGCCGGTCGCGCAGCTGGTCGTAGAGCCGGGACAGGATCTCGTTGCCCGCGTGGCGGACGATCTCGGCGTGGAAGCAGCGGTCCTTCACGGAGACGGCGGCCAGATCGCCCGCCTCCGAGAACTGCCGCTGCTCCTCCAGCAACCCTTCCAGCCGGCTGATGAGCTGCGTGGAGGCGGGCACGGCCTTGCGCGCGGCGAACTCCTCGACGAGCAGCCGGGTCTCCACCACGTCCGAGATCTCCTGGGCGGAGACGGCGAGGACCAGGGCGCCCTTCTTGGGGTAGAGCTTGATCAGCCCCTCGACCTCCAGCCGCAGCAGCGCCTCGCGCACCGGCGTACGCGAGACCCCCACGGCCTCCGCGAGGTCGCCTTCGGTCAGCAGCGTGCCGCCTTCGTAACGGCGGTCCAGGACCGCGTCCTTGACGTGTGTGTAGACGCGCTCGGCGGCCGGGGGCCGCTTCACGGGCGGGCGGGCGGGGGACGCGGCGGGTGCGGGGGCAGGCATGCACACAGCATAGATACAACCTGCACGCAAGCGGTCACCCGTCCCACGATGTGGGCGCAGACCTGTTCCGGCCCGAGCGCCGAGAGGCCCTGCGGCCGTACGCGGCGGCGGTCCGCGCGAACTCCGCGCCGAGCCGCCACCCTCCTACGTCGGCGGGGTGTCGTCCCCCACGAGTCGGAGCACGGGCCTCTGGGGTGCGAACTCGCCCAGGCCGAGCGCCGCCTCGCGCCAGTGCGCGGCCAGTTCGAGCAGCCGCTCGTCGTCCTGCCGGTAGGCGGGCGGCGGAACGTCCGGCACGGTCCGCCACAGGATCGTCGCGGCGAACCGGACGGCGTGCAGGGCGGCCGTCGTATGCGCCTCGACCCCGTTCTCGCCCAGTTGCCGCAGCACCTCCAGGCGCTCGGCGAGGGCGAGAAGCTCGCCGTACGCCCTGACGGACTCCTGCGCACGCACGACATCGTCCACGGTTACCTCCGGCCTCTGGGGCGCTCGGCGCACCTGTCGCTGCGGTGCGTCGGGCCGGCTCGCCGATCCCCGTGCCGGACCTCCCGCACAGGGCCTCGGATGTGACGCCGATGGTAGCCCCTGGCCACCGCACCCGACCGCCGAGCGGACTCCACAGGCCCGCCCCCGGCCCCGGATGTCGTAAAAAATCACCCCCCCGTGGACCACAACCATGGGGTGCGGTCATACGTCTTATCAGCGCAGCGGCACCCTCATGTGGCCGCATTCCAGGGGCATTTGGAGCGTTTAAGTTGAAACTCGGCATTAAGGGCATAAGGCGCGCTTCCGCAACCGCCACGGTGGCCCTCACGACGGGCGCCCTCCTCGCGGGCGGCGCGTTCGCCTCCACGGCGCAGGCCGCCACGCCGAAGGCGCCCTCGATCGTCGCCAAGGGCGGCTTCGTGATGAACAACGGCACCGGAAAGGCCCTGTTCACCAAGGCCGCGGACACCCGCCGCTCCACCGGTTCCACCACGAAGATCATGACCGCCCGGGTGGTGCTGGCCCAGAAGGGCCTGAACCTGGACTCCAAGGTCACGATCCAGAAGGCGTACAGCGACTACATCGTCTCCAAGGGCGCGTCCTCGGCCCGCCTGATCGTCGGCGACAAGGTCACCGTCCGTCAGCTGCTGTACGGCCTGATGCTGCCGTCGGGCTGCGACGCCGCGTACGCGCTGGCCGACAAGTTCGGCTCCGGCTCCACGCGCGCGGCGCGCGTGAAGTCGTTCATCGGCAAGATGAACAGCACCGCCAAGACGCTCGGCCTGAAGAACACGCACTTCGACTCGTTCGACGGCATAGGGAACGGGTCCAACTACTCGACCCCGCGCGACCTGACGAAGCTCGCGAGCAGCGCGATGAAGTACTCCGCGTTCCGCACGGTCGTGAAGACGAAGTCGACGAAGCAGAAGGTCACGACCAAGACCGGCGGCTACCGCTACATGTCGTGGACCAACACGAACAAGCTGCTCGGCACGTACAGCGGCGCGATCGGCGTGAAGACGGGCTCCGGCCCGGCGGCCAAGTACTGCCTGGTCTTCGCCGCGACCCGCAAGGGCAAGACGGTGATCGGTACGGTCCTGACGTCCACCTCGGAGGCGACCCGCACCGCGGACGCCAAGAAGCTGATGGACTACGGCTTCAAGAAGTAGGCCAGTGAGTTCGGTTGCACGAAGAAGGGGCCCCGCACGCCACGGCGTGCGGGGCCCGTTCGTTTCGCGCCTCAGCGCACGGAGGCGGCGTCGAAGACCACGATCCCGACGTTCGACGCCCCGTACGGGTACCCGTACTTGCAGCAGACGACCAGGGACTGCGCGTCGTCCAGGCACCGCCGGTCCCGGCTGTCGAGGGTGCCGGGTCCGTACGAAAACCAAGAAGCGCGTGGACGGCCCGGGCCCCGGCCCGACCAGCTCGGCCCCGAGTACGGAGGCCAGGGGCCGGGTCAGCTCGAACGGCTTGACCCGGCCCCCGAGAAAGGGGAACCCCATGGCCTTGCTGTCCCAGTAGACGAACGACAACCCACCCCCGAGCCCGAACAGCATGGGCTCGGAGAGGTCGATCCCCTCATGCCGCAGCAGAACCCCCAGCGCGGTCGTCTCGCAGTGCTGCGTTTCGCGTGCCTCGACGCCTTCCACATGACCATGCGGCACATCCTGCTAAGGGGCTGGGGTCGCAGAAGTGACGCCACCCGAGTTCACCGACTCCTGGCCGGCAGTCTCAGTCTGCTCTCCCGCCTCTTTCGCGCACGCCTCGCGGGCCCTCTTCTCGCGCCACGCGTTCCTCACGGCAACGGCGACCCCGCCCGCCGCCAACGTGCCCAGCGCCCCGGCCCCGGCGCCCATGCAATAGATCTTCGGCGCCGCCTTCGCGACGGCAGCCTTACCGATGACTGGCGCCGCCTTCGCGACGGCAGCCTTTCCGATGTTCTTGACCAGGTTATCGACGCCGCCCACTCGACTGGCAAGCACCACGATGTCCTGGTATTTCCCTAGGTTCCCCACCCTTGGCCCCCTCCGCTCATGCTCCGGCTTCCCCTCACCCGAGCAGCCGGGCACACCGGCAACTCGCCGGGAAACGTTACCGCCTGATGCCGAACGGGCCTACGCCGCAGAGGGTTTGACCGGCCCCCACCCCCGACTGTGATAGGGGTCGCCGGGGACAGCACCAGTTGCCCGCGACGTAATTGCCTGACTAAAGTCAGAGAATGGCAGCGGACCAGATCGAGCAAGTACGACGCTTCAACCGGACGGTCGCCGAGCGCGTGGGCGTCCTGCAGGACCACTACCTGGACGGCACGCGCCCCTACGGGCAGGCGCGGCTGCTCTGGCAGATCGGGGACGGGGAGACGCACGACGTGCGGAGCGTACGGGCCCGGCTCGGGCTCGACTCCGGGTACGCGAGCCGGCTCCTGCGGGCCCTGGAGCGTGACGGCCTCGTCGCCGTCGAGACCCACCCCGAGGACCGGCGGGTACGCACCGTGCGGCTGACCGACGCCGGGTGGCAGGAGCGGGCCATGCTCGACGCCCGTAGCGACGCGCTCGCCGCGTCCCTGCTCGACCCGCTCGACGCCCGGCAGCGGGACCGGCTGCTCGGCGCCATGGAAGAGGTCGAGCGGCTGCTGACCGCCTCCGTGGTCTCCCTGGACGTCCTCGACCCCGACCACCCGGACGCCATCCACTGCCTGCGCGGCTTCGCGGACGAGCTGGGCGCCCTCTTCGGCTTCGACCCGGCGAACAGCCTCCTGCCCGACCCGGGCGAACTCCGCAGCCCTCGCGGCCTCTTCCTCGTCGCCCGCCTGCACGGCGAACCGGTGGGCGCCGCCGGCCTCAAGCTGCCGGCCGACGCACCGGCGGAGATCAAACGCCTGTGGGTCTCCCCCCGCGCCCGGGGCCTCGGCCTGGCCAAGCGGCTCCTGACCACCCTCGAAGCGCACGCCGCCGGCCACGGCAGAGACCTGGTCCGGCTCGACACCAACAAGGCCCTGACAGCGGCCCTCCACCTCTACCGCACCAGCGGCTACACCGAGATTCCGGCCTTCAACGACGAGCCGTACGCCCACCACTGGTTCGAGAAGCGAATCGCGCGGGAGGCGTGAGGGGGAGGGGGCCACCCAAACCGCCGCTCGCAGCCATGGAAGGTAAAACGATGACGGGTGAAGCGAGCGCGATCGTTCTGAGCAAGCAGGACCTACGCGAGGTCACCGCGTTCGCCGCGATGTGCGCCGAAGCGGCGCTGGGGACGTTCGAGGCGGATCAGCCGGACGATTCACGGCCTCGCGACGCCGTCGAAGCCGCGTGGGCGTTCGCCCGGGGCGGCGAACGAGGAAAGGCCCTGCGCGATACGGCGTCGGCGGCCCTCAAGGCGGCGAAGGGTACGGACACCACGGCTGCCCGTGAGGCGGCTTGGGCGGCGATGTCGGCGGCAGCCGCCGCGTATCTGCACCCCTTGGCCAAGGCCACCCAGGTCAAGCACATCCTCGGAGCCGGTGCGCATGCGGCCCGAGCGGCCGAACTCGTCGCCGACGACGATCGAAGCGTGGGCTCCCGGCACCTGGAGCACGTGGTGCGACGCGCGACGCCGACCGCCGTCGACGTGCTCAAGCGCTTCCCGGCTGCGCCGGGTGGTGGCGGGCGGGTCGGCGAGCTGATCCGCGCACTGGACAGGGACCTGCGTGCGCTGACCTCTACGCGGTGACCGCCCCTACGCCTGGAGCAGGATCACCTGGAAGGCGTCCCACGCGGTGGGGGCGAGGACGACGACGGGACCGTCCGTCTGCTTGGAATCGCGTACGGCGACCGCGCCGGGGACGTTACGGGCGACCTCGACGCAGTCCTTCTCCAGGGTGCTGTAACTGGACTTGATGAACTGGAACTCAGACATACAACCCCCTCAGCCGTCGGCTCCCGCGCCGGACGGCTTGCTCAGCTCACGCTGAAAAGCGTCCCACGAGGCAGGGGCGACCACCAGTACGCCACCGGCTGTCCGCTTGGAGTCCCGCACGGCGACCGCGCCGGGGACGTTGCGCGCCACCTCGACGCACTCCTGCCCGGCGTTGCCTCCGCTGTAGCTGGACTTGACGAACTCGTACGCGGGCACGCGGTCTACAGCTCCTTGAAGATTCCGTCGATGAGCGCCAACGAGTTGCGCTGCGCGAGCGCGACTCGGGTCATGCGATCGAAGAGCCTGTCGTGACGCTCGGCATCAGTATCGCTCTCCAGCCAAAGAGTGGTCGAGGTGGTATCCATGTGGACCACGTCGAGCGCCCCAGGTTCGGCAAAGGACACGATGGTGAAAGCACTCGTCATGCCGGGGTGCGCGCCCGCGAGGTACGGCATGACCTGAAGCTTCACGTTTGGGCGCCGGGCCATGTCCAGCAGGTGACCAAGCTGCTCCCTCATCACTTGGCGGCCGCCGACGAGTTGGCGGAGGGCACTCTCCTGCACGAGCGCCCACAGCTCCAACGGGCGGTCGCCGGTCAGGCGGGCTTGTCGGGCCATACGCGCCTCGACGAAAGGCTCGATCTCGTCGGGGTCCTCCCAGGAGCCATTCCCCACCGCAAGCGCCCGTGCGTAGTCCGGCGTCTGCAATAGGCCCGGCACGATGGCGAGTTGCCAGGTACGGAGGCCCGTGGCGATGTCCTCCAACGCCACGTACTCGACCATCGCGTGGAGTCCCGGGTACTGGTTCCACCAGCCGCTCGCCTTGCGGCGCTCCCGATCTGCCTTGGCAAGCGCCAGCAGCCTGCCCAGCATGGCCTCGTCCGCCTCGCCGTAGAGGTGGCACAGGGCCCGGACGTCCGGGTCCCGGATCGGAACGAGCCCACGCTCGATCTTCGCGACCTTGGCAACCGACGCGGTGAGCGCCTCCGCAGCGTGCGACTGGCGCAACGAGCGCGCCTCCCGCATTCGCAGCAGTTCGCCACCCAGGCGGCGTCCGAGCACGGTCGAAACCGTACGCCCCCGATCCGGACTGTTACCCGCCACAGCCAACTCCCTCCCGCGCAGTCCGCACCAGTCTGAGACCCCGAACCATCGAACACCAATTAGGGCAGAAAATTCTCTGCGCGAATCACTTGCTGCCTCAGAGAAGGTTCCACTACTTTCAGTGGCACATCGATTACGCAGCGACTCGCGGCGGAAGCGCACCGCCCTGCCCAACCGCAACCGCAACCGCGCGCAGGCCCGGCACTGCCACCGCCGCCCACCACCCACCGCACCCGACCCCAGAAAGGCGCGCGACCATGACCGCAGCCCCCGAAGAGACGCCCGTCCCCGAGCCCCCGCTCCACGAGGACCGCCTCGACTACACGCCCACCGCACGCAGCGTCACCCTCGCCCGCAGGCGCGCCGCGCGACTCGTCACCGCCTGGGGGCACCCGCAGCGCGCCGGGGAGGTAGCCCTCCTGGTCAGCGAGTTGGCCACCAACGCCCTGCTGCACGGAAGCCTGCGCGGGCGGCTCTTCCGGGTGCATCTCACCCTCACCGCCGGCGCGCTCCGCATCGAGGTCACCGACCCCCGGGGCGAGCGGCTGCCCGGGCTCCGCTCAGCCGACAGCAACGAGTGCTACGGACGCGGGCTCCTCATCGTCGCCGCGGTCGCCGACCGCTGGGGCGTCGAGCCGCGCACCGTCGGGAAGACCGTGTTCGCGGAACTCACCCTCCGCCAATCGGGCATGTCGATGACCCCCGCAACCGCGCGGTGAAGTCCGCCCGAGCAACGTCGGCGGGGAGCCGGAAGCCAAGTGGGCGCGGTGGATGCGCCCGTGATGGCGTCAGGCCTCGTCCGCGTCCGCGTCCGCGCGATTCAGGGCTTCGGCGATCATCCGGACGGCGAACTCGCGGTCGTCGGCGATGCGGTTGATCTGCTCCGCGAGCAGGAACGCGGTGGCCTCCAGAGGAGTCATCTCCGCGATCGTCCAGTCTCCGTACTGCTTGCGCCACAGGTTGGGGCTCAGACCGGTGCCCGCGGCGACGACCAGGGCGGTCATGGTGGGAATGACCTCCCGGGGAACGCTCCTCGGCATCCTGCGCATCGAGGTCACGAAACCGGGCACCACGTACTCGATGACATCCTTGTCGTGCTCTTCGTGAGCCTTCCGCAGCCAGGTCATGAACATGTAGATGATCGTGCACGTGCCGTCGAGTACGTCATCGATTCCGCCGGGACCCAGGGAAGCGGTGAACTGCTCGATCAGCACCTTGTGCTCGGGATCGGTCCCGGCGCCGCCCTCGTAGACGCTCTTGAGCCGGGAGTCGATCATCAGGAGCGCCGCGTCCACGTCACCGGCGGGAGCGTGCTTGGGGTCGCAGGTCGAAGTCACGGCATTTCTCCCTCAGTTGACTGCGTTCAGTAGTGTCACGCGTCCTTACAGTAGTCGTCGTACGGGGCGGCGGTGCGGGTCCGCGAAAGTTGCGTCCGGGCCACCTCACACGCCCCGGACATGGCAAAGGGCCCGCGCAGACTTCACGCGGGCCCCTCACACACGTACCACCAAGGCGCCTACGCCCAGGTGATCAGCCGCTTCGGCTGCTCCAGGATCGCGGCGATGTCCGCCAGGAACCTGGAGCCCAGCTCGCCGTCGATCAGACGGTGGTCGAACGACAGGGCCAGCGTCGTCACCTGACGCGGCTTCACCTTGCCCTTGTGGACCCAGGGCTGGAGCTTGATCGCGCCGACCGCGAGGATCGCGGACTCGCCCGGGTTGAGGATCGGCGTACCGGTGTCGACGCCGAAGACGCCCACGTTGGTGATGGTCACCGTGCCGCCCGCCATCGCGGCCGGAGACGTCTTACCGTCGCGGGCCGTGGCGACCAGCTCGCCCAGGGACGCCGCCAGCTGCGGGAGCGTCCGGTCGTGCGCGTCCTTGATGTTCGGGACGATCAGGCCGCGCGGAGTGGCGGCGGCGATGCCCAGGTTCACGTAGTGCTTCTGGACGATCTCCTGGTTCGCCTCGTCCCAGACCGCGTTGACCCCGGGGTTCCGCTTGATCGCGACCAGGAGGGCCTTGGCGATGATGAGGAGCGGGTTGACCCTCACCCCCGCCATGTCCTTGTCCTCCTTCAGCTCCGCCACCAGCTTCATCGTGCGCGTCACGTCGACGGTCACGAACTCGGTGACGTGCGGAGCCGTGAACGCGCTGCCGACCATCGCCTGCGCGATGGCCTTGCGCACGCCCTTGACCGGGATACGGGTCTCCCGGGCGCCCACCTCGACGGGAGCGGCCGAAGGCACCGCGGCCTCCTGAGGTGCCGGAGGTGCGACGGAAGGCTCCGGCTCCACCACCGGGGCCGGCGTCGCCGCCGCGTGCACGTCCTCGCGGGTGATGACACCGCCGGCGCCGGTCGGGGTCACCGTCGCCAGGTCGATGCCCAGGTCCTTCGCGAGCTTGCGCACCGGCGGCTTGGCCAGCGGGCGGGCCTCCGGGACCGGGGCGGCGGTGCCCTGGCCGTTCAGCTCGCCCTGGACCGCGGCGGGCACGGCGGCCGGGGGTGCGGTCTCGGCGCCCTTGCGGGCCCGCCGCTTCGTGGAGGACTCGGCCACGCCGTAGCCCACCAGAACCGGCTGGCGGCCCTTCGGGGCCTCCTCGGCCTCGGGTTCCGGAGCCGGCTCGGGCGTCGCGGCGGGCGCCTCGGGCGCGGAACCCGGCGCCACGTCCACCGCGATGATCACCTGGCCGACGTCGACGGTGGTGCCCTCGGGGAAGCGCAGCTCGTGGACGACCCCGTCGAACGGGATCGGCAGCTCCACGGCCGCCTTCGCCGTCTCGACCTCGCAGACGACCTGGCCGTCGGTGACGGTGTCGCCGGGCTGGACGAACCACTTGAGGATCTCGGCCTCGGTCAGTCCCTCGCCCACGTCGGGCATCTTGAACTCACGGAAGCGTGCGGCGTTGGAAGTGTCGGTCATCGTAGTCACGCCCCTGTCCTCAGTACGCCAGCGAGCGGTCGACGGCGTCGAGCACGCGGTCGAGGCCCGGCAGGTACTCGTCCTCCAGCCGCGCCGGCGGGTACGGGACGTGGTAGCCGCCGACCCTCAGCACGGGCGCCTCCAGGTGGTAGAAGCACCGCTCCGTGATGCGGGCGGCGATCTCGGCACCGGAGCCGTAGAACACCGGCGCCTCGTGGACCACGACCAGCCGGCGGGTCTTCTCGACGGATGCCTGGATGGTGTCGAAGTCGATCGGGGACATCGAGCGCAGGTCCACGACCTCGATCGACTTGCCCTCCTCCTGGGCAGCCGCGGCGGCCTCCAGGCAGACCTTCACCATCGGGCCGTACGCGGCGAGCGTCAGGTCCGTGCCGGTGCGGGCGACGGACGCGGCGTGCAGCGCGCCGGGGATGGAATCGGTGTCGACCTCGCCCTTGTCCCAGTAGCGGCGCTTCGGCTCGAAGAAGATGACCGGGTCGTCGCTCTGGACGGCCTGCTGCATCATCCAGTACGCGTCCGACGCGTTGGACGGGGAGACCACCTTCAGCCCCGCGACGTGCGCGAACAGCGCCTCGGGCGACTCGCTGTGGTGCTCGACGGCGCCGATGCCGCCGCCGTAGGGAATCCGCACGACGACCGGGAGCTTGATCTTGCCGAGCGCGCGGGCGTGCATCTTCGCGAGCTGGGTGACGATCTGGTCGTACGCGGGGAAGACGAAGCCGTCGAACTGGATCTCCACGACGGGCCGGTAGCCGCGCAGGGCCAGGCCGATCGCCGTACCGACGATGCCGGACTCGGCGAGCGGGGTGTCGATGACCCGGTCCTCGCCGAAGTCCTTCTGGAGGCCGTCGGTGATCCGGAAGACCCCGCCCAGCTTGCCGACGTCCTCGCCCATGATGAGGACCTTGGGGTCGGTGTCGAGGGCCTTGCGCAGCGACTCGTTGAGCGCCTTCGCGATGGACATCTTTTCCACGGCCATGGCTACTTGCCCTCCTCGGCGAACGATGCCTGGTAGGCGGCGAACTCGGCGCGCTCCTCGTCCACGAGGGGGCTGCCGTCGGCATAGGCGTGGTCGAACAGCGCCATCCGGTCCGGGTCGGGCATGGCCCGTACCGCCTCGCGGACCCGCTTGCCCAGGGTCTCGCTCTCCTCTTCGAGGGCGGTGAAGAACGCCTCGTCGGCCGCGCCCTGCTTCTCCAGGTACGTGCGCAGGCGCAGGATCGGGTCCTTCGCCTCCCAGGACGCGCGCTCCTCGTCGGCCCGGTACTTCGTCGGGTCGTCGGAGGTGGTGTGCGCGCCCATGCGGTACGTGAACGCCTCGACCAGGGTCGGGCCCTCGCCGCGCCGGGCCCGCTCCAGGGCGGAACGGGTGACGGCCAGGCAGGCCAGGACGTCGTTGCCGTCGACCCGGACGCCGGGGAAGCCGAAGCCCTGGGCGCGCTGGTAGAGCGGGACGCGGGTCTGCTTCTCGGTGGGCTCGGAGATCGCCCACTGGTTGTTCTGGCAGAAGAAGACGACCGGGGCGTTGTACACCGCGGAGAAGGTGAACGCCTCCGCGACGTCGCCCTGGCTGGAGGCGCCGTCACCGAAGTACGCGATCACGGCCGAGTCCGCGCCGTCCTTGGCCACGCCCATGGCGTAACCGGTGGCGTGCAGGGTCTGCGAGCCGATGACGATGGTGTACAGGTGGAAGTTGTTGGTGTTCGGGTCCCAGCCGCCGTGGTTCACACCGCGGAACATCCCGAGCAGGTTGGTCGGGTCGACGCCCCGGCACCAGGCCACACCGTGCTCGCGGTAGGTCGGGAAGACGTAGTCGTCGTCGCGCAGGGCGCGGCCGGAGCCGATCTGGGCGGCCTCCTGGCCCAGCAGGGAGGCCCACAGGCCCAGCTCGCCCTGACGCTGGAGCGCGGTGGCCTCGGCGTCGAAGCGGCGGGTGAGGACCATGTCCCGGTACAGGCCGCGCAGCTCTTCCGCGGTCAGGTCGATCGAGTAGTCCGGGTGCTCGACGCGCTCGCCCTCGGGCGTCAGCAGCTGTACGAGTTCGGGTGCGGAACCCTTCGCGGGCGTTTTCGCGGCGCTGGTCCGCTTGCTGCTGCGTCGCGGTTTGCGCGCGGCAGCAGTGCTCTCCACGGTCACGTGCGTGCTCCTCCGTCGGTCCGGCCCCCGGGGTCTGCCGGGAGACCAGTGCGGCTCGCCTGTGTCCGTACCCGTGCACGGGGTGGGTGCCGCTCGGTCCGGGAACAGGCGTGACAGGTGCCCCGGCGAGCGCCCTGTTCAAGGCACGTTACCCAGTGGGTCCCGTAACTGCGAAACCCTTCCTGACCTGCGATTTTGCTTGGATATCCAAGTAAATCGAGGAATTCGGGGAGTCTCGCTGGTCACAGCACTGGTCACAGCCTCGCAGGCCGCCGGAACAACGGCACGTTATCCCGCGCGACACCGGCAGGGAAGGGGGGAGTGTGTGAGACTGCGTTTGTGAGCGAAGAAGGAAAAATCACCGTTTTTCTGCTCGACGACCACGAAGTGGTCCGCCGCGGAGTCCATGAGCTGCTGGCGATGGAGGACGACATCGAGGTGGTCGGTGAGGCCGGTACGGCGGCCGACGCGCTGGTGCGGATTCCGGCGGTCCGCCCCGATGTGGCCGTGCTCGACGTACGGCTGCCGGACGGCAGCGGCGTGGAGGTCTGCCGCGAGATCCGCTCCCAGGACGACTCCGTCAACTGCCTGATGCTGACCTCGTTCGCCGACGACGAGGCACTGTTCGACGCGATCATGGCGGGCGCCTCCGGCTACGTGCTCAAGGCGATCCGCGGCAACGAGCTGCTGACGGCCGTACGGGATGTGGCGGCCGGGAAGTCGCTGCTCGACCCGGTCGCGACCGCGCGCGTCCTGGAGCGGCTGCGCGACGGCAAGAAGGCGCAGGGGGACGAGAAGCTCGCGAACCTCACGGACCAGGAGCGCAAGATCCTCGATCTGATCGGCGAGGGCCTGACCAATCGGGTGATCGGTGAGCGGCTGCACCTCGCCGAGAAGACGATCAAGAACTACGTCTCCAGCCTGCTGTCCAAGCTGGGCATGGAGCGCCGCTCGCAGGCCGCCGCGTACGTCGCACGGCTCCAGGCGGAGAAGCGCTGAGGGACGGCCGCCCGCGCATCGCGCAGATCGGGACTTTGGTCCCGGCCACCCCGGGGCCCCGGCCTCTTATTCGCGCCCACACACAGGGCCGACAGTGGAAGACATGTCCCTTGAGGAACTACACGCGATCGACCTGCTCGGCCGGGTCCCCTACGGCCGGCTGGCGACCAGCATGCGGGCCCTCCCGTTCCTGACGGTGGCCCGGCACATCGTCATCGACGGCCGCGTCGTGCTGCGCCTGCACAGCGGCCTCGGCTGCCACGACGCCTGCGACGGCACGGTCGTGGCCTACGGTGCGGACAACTTCAACGCGGCGGCCTCCGCAGGCAGCGACGACCTGTGGTCCGTGCAGTTCACCGGGCCCGCGCGGATCATCGAGCCGACCTGCGCCCAGCGCGAGCGCTTCGGGCCGGTCCCCGTCGAGGTCAACGGCGAGCCGTTCGTACCGTCGTATCTCCGGCTCGAACCGCACTTCGTCACCGTGCACACTCTGGGCTTCGACGCAAGTCAGCAGATCCGCAACGCAGCGTGATCTAACATCTGACGCGTGTCGCGCTCATCTGTCGCCCTGCCGCCTGTTCCCCCGGTCGGTGAGGTGCTTCGCCGTTACCCGCACGCCGGTGAGCCGCTCACCTGCACCCCGCTCTCCCAGGGTCTGCTCAACCACGGTTACCGGGTGTCCACCACCCGGGGCCCGTACTTCCTCAAGCACCACCTGGACGACGCCACCCGCGACCGCGCCACCATCGTCCGCCAGCACCGCGCCACCCGGCGCCTCCAGTCACTCGGCGTGCCCGTCGCCCCGCCCATCGAGGCCGGCGACGGCGAGACCGTCACGGAGATCGCCGGCCGCTGCTACGCCCTGCACCCCTGGGTCGACGGCCTGCACCGGGGCGGCGCGCAGCTCACCCTCGCCCAGTCGATGCGTCTCGGGACGCTGCTCGGAGCCGTACACACGGGTCTTGAGCAGGTGATGGGGAGCGAGCGGGACACGGACACGGGCGGGGCCGGTGGGAGTCCGGCCGGGTACGCGAGTCCGGAGGCGGCCGACACCTTCGCGCTGATCGGCGACCTGCTGGCCGCCGCGCGCGGGCGCCGGACCCGGGACTCCTTCGACGAGCTGGCCGAACACCGGCTGCGGGAGCGGCGCACCCTGCTGGAACGGCACGCGGACCGCCGCCCGCCCGACCCCGGGGTGCCGGCGACCGGCTGGGTGCACGGCGACTTCCACCCGCTGAACGTGCTCTACCGGGGCGCCGATCCGGTGGCGATCCTCGACTGGGACCGCCTCGCGGTCCAGCCGCGCGCGGAGGAGGCGGTCCGGGCGGCGGCGATCTTCTTCGTCCAGCCGGCCGGCGCGCTGGACCTGGCGAAGGTACGGGTCTACGCCCGCGCCTACCGGCGGGCGGCCGGGGCCGACGCCGCCGAACTGGCCGCCGCGGTGCACCGGGTGTGGTGGGAACGGCTCAACGACTTCTGGATACTGCGCTGGCGCTACTGCCTGAACGACCGGAGGGCCGACCCGCAGTTCCCCGCGGTGTCGGCCCTGGCGGTCTGGTGGACCCGTGAGTACGAGGCGGTGCGCGCGGCCTTCACGGGGTGACGGCCGCGCCGCGCTCAGCCGCCCGTGGCAGAGCCGGCCGCACCCGCGGGCGCTCCGGCGGTGGCGCCTTCGACGACACCGCCGGCGGCCCCGTCCGCGCCTTCGGACGCGCCTTCGCTGGTGCCCGTACCGCCGTCGCTGGTGCCGGTGTCGCCGCCGTCGGCCCCCGCACTGCCGTTGCCGGAGCCGTTGCTGCTCCCGTTGCTGGTGCCGGTACTGCCGTTGCTGGAACCGTTGCTGCTGCCGGTCGACGCCGAACCGCCGCTGCTGGTGTCCGTGCCGCCGTCCTCCGTGCCGCCCGTGTCCGGCTCGATCGAGGGGCTCGGGGGGGCTTCCGACGTCTTGCTCGGCGTGTACGAGGGCCGCCGCGTGTTGTCCCACTGGTTGCCGGTGCTGGTGCCCGGCTGCTCGGTGTCCTCGGTCTGTTCCGGGGTCGGCGTCGGGGACTCCTCCGTCGGGCTCGGCGAACTGGAGGTCTCGGTGGGCTTCTTCTCGTGCTTGTCGCCGCCGCTGTTCGCCGCGCTGACCGCGATGGCCACGCCCGCGCCGATCGCGATCAGGGCGAGCACGACGAACAGCAACAGCTTGCCGCGCCCGCTGCCGCCCTGCCGGGTGCTGCCGCCGTCGTAACCGCCGTCGTCCGGGTTCATCGGCGGCAGGATCGGGGCCTGCGAGGTGTCCCCGTGCTGCGGGTAGCCCATGGCGCGGGTGGCGCCGGTCATGCCCTGGGGCGGGGTGCCGGAACCGTCGTTGAGGAGGACCGGGCCGGTGTTCCACGTGCCGGTGTGGCCGCCCTGGACCTGGAGCATCTGCAGGCCGTACTGGACGAGCCCGCGCATCTCCTCGGCGCTCTGGAACCGGTCGTCCGGGTCCTTCGCCAGCGAGCGCATCACGAGCCCGTCGAGCTCCGGCGGCACCACGTCGGAGATCTGCGACGGCGGGACCGGGGTGTCCTGGACGTGCTGGTACACGACGGAGAGCGGCGTCTCACCCGTGAACGGGGGCCGCAGCGCGAGGAGTTCGTACAGCAGGCAGCCGGTGGCGTACAGGTCGGAGCGGTGGTCGACGGCCTTGCCGAGGGCCTGTTCGGGGGAGAGGTACTGCGGCGTCCCCATGACCATGCCGGTCTGCGTCATCGTGGACTGCGCGCCGTGCAGCGCGCGGGCGATGCCGAAGTCCATCACCTTGACCGCGCCGGAGTGCGTGATGATCACGTTGGCCGGCTTGATGTCGCGGTGCACGATCCCGTGCTGGTGCGAGTAGGCCAGCGCCTCCAGCACGCCGGAGACGATGATCAGCGCCTGCTCCGGAGGCGGGGCCTCGGCGTTGAGCAGCAGATCGCGGATCGTACGGCCCTCGACCAGCTCCATCACGATGTACGGGACGGTCTGGCCGTTGACCGTGTCCTCGCCGGAGTCGTACACCGCCACGACCGCATGGTGGTTGAGCCCGGCGACCGACTGCGCCTCGCGCGTGAACCGTGCCTTGGAGACCGGGTCCTCGGCGAGGTCGGAGCGCAGCAGCTTCACCGCGACCGTGCGTCCCAGCCGGACGTCCTCCGCCGCGAACACCTCGGCCATGCCGCCCCGGCCGAGCCGGTGCGTCAGCCGGTAGCGCCCGTCACCGACGACCCCTCCGATGCCCCAGGATTCGGTGCCATCCGGAACTCCGCCGCCGTTTGCTTCGGGTTCGGGTGCCATCAGTCCTCGCCGTCGTATCTGTCCGCGTCCGTCCGCGCGTCCGCGGGGTCTCACGGTGCCTTGCTGCGTTACCGGCTGCGCCGCCGGCCGCATTGCCCCGTCACGCTACAGCCTCCGTCGGACACGCCGATTCCGAGCCGGACCGGTCATCCAATCGGCTGGCGCGCCACCGACGCAAATCCCGCACGGTTCCTGTAACGCTTCCGAGACGCTTCTTGGGCGTACGGTCACGGAACGGGCACCCGGCTTGACGTGTCGTACCCCTCGGGCAGACTTGGCCAGTAATACGGATCTTCGCGTGAGTCGCGCGCCGAGGGGGAAGCAAGTCATGGGCCAGGACGGCGCACACGGTTCACAGGGTCGCTACGCGGGCGGTTCGGTCGCCGGCGGCCGGTACCAGCTGCGTGATCTGCTCGGCGAAGGCGGGATGGCGTCCGTATACCTGGCGTACGACTCCGCGCTCGACCGGCAGGTCGCGATCAAGACCCTCCACACGGAGCTGGGCCGCGAACAGTCCTTCCGTGAGCGCTTCCGCCGCGAGGCCCAGGCCGTCGCGAAGCTCCAGCACACCAACATCGTCTCGGTCTTCGACACCGGCGAGGACGAGCTCGGCGGCGCGCTGATGCCGTACATAGTCATGGAGTACGTCGAGGGGCAGCCGCTCGGCTCCGTACTCCAGGCGGACATCCGCGCCCACGGCGCGATGCCGGCCGACAAGGCGCTCAAGGTCACGGCCGATGTGCTGGCCGCGCTGGACACCAGCCACGAAATGGGCCTGGTCCACCGCGACATCAAGCCGGGCAACGTGATGGTGACCAAGCGCGGCATCGTGAAGGTCATGGACTTCGGCATCGCCCGCGCCATGCAGTCGGGCGTCACGTCGATGACGCAGACCGGCATGGTCGTCGGCACTCCGCAGTACCTCTCCCCCGAACAGGCCCTGGGCCGCGGGGTGGACGCGCGCTCCGACCTCTACTCGGTCGGCATCATGCTCTTCCAGCTGCTGACCGGCCGCCTCCCCTTCGACGCGGACTCCCCGCTCGCCATCGCGTACGCGCATGTGCAGGAGGAGCCCGTCCCCCCGTCCACGATCAACCGCTCGCTGACCCCGGCGATGGACGCCCTCGTCGCCCGCGCGCTCAAGAAGAACCCGAACGAGCGCTTCCCGAGCGCGGCGGCGATGCAGGACGAGATCGCGCGCGTGCTGAGCGCGAGCGGGCAGACCGGCGCCCCGGTGATCGTCGGGGGCGGCAGCGCTCCGGCGAACAGCGGCTCGGGCGTCGGCTCGGCGGTCTTCCCGCCGGTCGACCAGTCCGCGCCCGCCCCGCAGAGCGTCCAGACGCCGTACCAGCCGGGCCCCTACCAGTCCCAGCAGCAGCACGGCCCGTACGGTCCCGCGACGCCGGCCCCCGCCACGAGCCCGTCCTACGGCTACCCGCAGACGGCGGCGCCGGCCTACCAGGGCGTGGCGCCCATGTCGCCGATGCAGCACCAGACGCCCACGCCGTACACGATCTCCCCGCAGACCGCGACGGCCTCCGGCCCGGGTGGCGGCGGTTCCAAGCGGAACATGCCCGTGATCATCGGCTCGATCGTCGTCGCGCTGGTCGCCATCGGTGGCCTGGTCACGGTCATCGCGCTCAACGGCAACGACGACAAGGGCAGCACCGACGCCGCCGCGAGCGCGTCCCCGTCCGGCGAGCACCGCGATCCGGAACGCAACCGGACGATGAAGACCGATAAGTGCACGGACGCGTTGGAGGACTCGGACGACCCGAACAAGGTCGTCGCCCCGAGCTTCCTCTACAAGGACATCCTCTCGGTGCGCGCCTGCGCGGACGCGGCGGGCTGGACGATCAAGCAGATCAAGGTCCCGGGGAACGCGTACGCGGAGGACCAGGTCGTCGACCAGTTCCCCACCCCCGGGACGGCCGTGCCGGAGACCGGCGCCCACTTCGAGCTGCGCATCGCTACGGGAGACCCGGAGTAGGGCCGCTTGTCGGTCATCCGTACGTATCAACTGAGATGCCGGTCATATCGCCACATGTGACGCTGGCCGCATGGCTTCGGGACGGTTCTCCGCGCGCTCCTCGCGGGGCGTGGCCTGCCTGACGTTGACGGCAGCCGCGGCCCTGGGGGGCGTGGCGCCGGCTTCCCCGTCTTCTCCCGCACCCTCTCCCTCGCCTACGCTTTCGTCCTCACCTTCGCCTTCGCTTTCGCCCCTACCTTCGTCCTCGCCCTCACCCTCACCCTCGCTTTCCTCCTCGTCCTCGCTTTCCTCCTCGCCCTCGCTTTCCTCCTCGCCCTCGCCTTCGTCTTCGCCCACCGCCGGGACTGCGCGTCCCGGGGAGTTGCAGTCGCCGCTCGCCGGGCGGCCCGCCGGGGCCGGGCGGCAGCGGCCCGGACGGTCGCCCGCCGAGCTGGCCCGGCAGGACGCGCTCGACGACCGGGCCGAGCGCGACGAGCCGTCCGCGACGGCGCAACCCGCCGCCGTGCCGGCCTTCACGCCGGACCCGCGGGACTTCCCCGACAACCTCCCGGCGGGGCGGCAGGCGCTCGACGGGGCGACCGTGCGGCGGGTGCAACAGGTGTCGCTCGGCGCGGGAATCGCCCTGGTGGGGCTGGGTATCGGCTTCCTCGCCTTCCGTATGCGCCGCGCCCGCTGAGGGCCGGGGCGAGCTCCACAGAGGTCCCCGGAGAAACTTGCGTCGAACAACATACTCGGTATACATACTCAGTATGTCGATCCGTCACGGGCTCCTCGCCCTCCTGGAGCGAGGGCCGCGCTACGGCTCCCAGCTCCGCACCGAATTCGAATCACGCACCGGCTCCACCTGGCCGCTCAACGTCGGGCAGGTGTACACGACGCTGAGCCGGCTGGAGCGTGACGGCCTCGTCGTCCAGGACGGCGAGGACGACCAGGGCCACGCCCTCTACTCGATCAGCGACGCCGGGCGCACCGAGCTGCGCTCCTGGTTCGAGACGCCGGTCGACCGCAACAGCCCGCCCCGCGACGAGCTGGCCATCAAGCTCGCCATGGCGGTCGGCGCGCCCGGCGTCGACATCAGGGCCGTCATCCAGGCCCAGCGCCACCACACGGTGAAGGCCATGCAGGACTACACCCGCCTCAAGGCGCAGTCCCTCGCCCAGGCCCCCGCCAACCGCGACGAGGTCGCCTGGCTGCTCGTCGTGGAACAGCTGATCTTCCAGGCCGAGGCCGAGGCCCGCTGGCTGGACCACTGCGAGGCCCGGCTGGTCCGCCTCGCCGAGGCCGCCGCCACCGAGCCGGAGCGGAGCCCGTCCCAGGCCACCGCCCCCCGCCCCGCCGGCCGGACCCGCGCGCGCCGCTGAGCCCGCGGCCCCGGGCACGCACGCACGGGCGGCCGCAAGCCCGTAACTCCGTCACCGATGACGTCACCACCGACCTCATCGACGTCACCGAGGCTCCACGCGGTGCCCACGCATCCGGCACCGCCCACAGAACCGTTCCGAGGGGGAACCACCCGCATGTCCCTGCACGTTCCGTCCCCAGCCGCACCGCCCCCGACGGTGGACACACCGGTGCTCGAACTCCGCGCCCTCACCCGCACGCACGGCACCGGCATCGCCGAGGTGCACGCGCTGCGCGGCATCAGCCTGTCGGTGCACGCCGGTGAACTCGTCGCCGTGATGGGCCCGTCCGGCTCGGGCAAGTCCACCCTGCTGACGCTCGCCGGCGGTCTCGACACCGCGAGCGGCGGCCAGGTGATCATCGAAGGCCAGGACATCTCCACGCTCGGCCGCAAGGGCGTCGCCGCCCTGCGCCGCCGCAGCGTCGGCTACGTCTTCCAGGACTACAACCTGATACCCGCCCTGACCGCCGCCGAGAACATCGCCCTGCCGCGCGAACTCGACGGGGTCTCCGTGCGCAAGGCCCGCAAGGAGGCGCGGGCCGCGCTGGAGGAGATGAACCTCCTGGAGATCGCGGACCGCTTCCCGGACGAGATGTCCGGCGGCCAGCAGCAGCGCGTCGCCATCGCCCGCGCGCTGGTGGGGGACCGGCGCCTGGTGCTCGCCGACGAACCGACCGGGGCCCTGGACTCCGAGACCGGCGAGACCGTCCTCGCCCTGCTGCGCAACCGCTGCGACCAGGGCGCGGCCGGGGTGATGGTCACGCACGAACCGCGGTACGCGGCCTGGGCCGACCGGGTCGTCTTCCTCCGGGACGGGTCGATCGTCGACCAGACGCTGACGGCCGGGGCCGACTCGCTGCTGGCCGCCGGGGGAGCCGAGTGAGCGTCTTCACGGGGTGGCGCGCCGCCCTCCGGATAGCCCGCCGCGACGCCCTGCGGGCCAAGGGCCGCAGCGCCCTGGTGGTCGCGATGATCGCGCTGCCGGTCCTCGGGGTGACGGCCGCCGACATCACGTACCGCAGTGCGGAGCTGAGCCCGGCGGAGCAGTTGACGGCCCGTATCGGCTCGGCCGACGCGCTGTACAGCGACCCGGGCATGGGGCCGCTCCAGCAGATGCCCGACGGCGACATGTACAACAGCGAGAACAGCGAAAGCAGCGACCTGCCCAATCAGGACGTGCCGCCGATCGACATGCACGCCGTGTTCCCCAAGGGCGCGCGGGCGATCAGCGAGCAGTCCGTGCCCGCGAGCGTCACGACCGCGTACGGGCTCGCCAGCGCCGACATCGTGGAGCTCA
Source organism: Streptomyces sp. A0958 (assembly GCF_004795035.1). Taxonomy (GTDB): domain Bacteria; phylum Actinomycetota; class Actinomycetes; order Streptomycetales; family Streptomycetaceae; genus Streptomyces. Next base: position 344,453 of record NZ_SSBK01000003.1, on the reverse strand, counting down.
AGACCTCCGACCGCATGGCCCGGGGGAAGATCGAACTCGTCAAGGGCGCGTTCCCGCGCGGCTCGGGCGAGATGGTGGCCACCGAGCCGTTCCTGAAGTCGACGGGCCTGCACGTCGGCTCCGACGTCACGGTGACGGCCTCCGGCAAGAAGTACACGATCACCGGTGCGGTCGAACTGCCCGCCGATCTGAAGACGAAGCAGCTGTACGCCGACCCGGGCGCGGTGATCGCCCCCTGGCAGGCCATGGCGGACCGCGACAAGAAGGTGCCGGCGCCCCACCCGGGCACGTCGCAGTGGCTGGTCGAGGGGGCCGGGCAGGCCGGGATCGTCTGGAACGACGTGCTGACGGCCAACAAGGCCGGTGCTGTCGTCACCTCGCGCCAGGTCCTCGAGAACCCGCCGCCGGACTCCGAGATCCCGCTGCTGCGGTCGTACCCGGACTACAACTCCGGCAACGCCGGCTCCAGCGAGACCAGCGCCGCCCTCATCACCGTCGTCGCGATGGCGATCCTGGAGATCGTGCTGCTCGCCGGACCTGCGTTCGCCGTCGGCGCGCGCCGCTCCCGGCGCCAGCTCGGCCTGCTCGGCACCTGCGGCGGCGACCGCAGCCAGGTCCGTGCCGTCGTCCTCGGCGGCGGTCTCGTCCTCGGCGGCGTCGGAGCGGTCGCCGGTGTCGCGGTCGGGCTGCTGCTGACGGTGGCGTTCCGGCCGATGATCGAGAACTGGGCCGGGCACCGCTTCGGCTCGCTGTCGATGCGGCCCACCGAACTCCTGGTCATCGCCGTGCTCGGCCTGATCACCGGCCTGCTGGCGGCGCTCGCCCCGGCGATCGTGGCCGGCCGGCAGTCCGCACTGGAATCGCTCACCGGCCGGCGCGGGGTGCGCCGCAGCTCCCGGGTGCTGCCCGTCACGGGCGCCTGCGTGCTCGTCCTCGGCATCGTCATCGCCGTCTACGGAGGCATCAGCGGCAACTCCACCCTGGTCGCCGGCGGCTCGGTCGTCGCCGAACTGGGCCTGCTGGCCTGCATTCCGGTGATCGTCGGGCTGTTGGGCCGGCTCGGCCGCAGGCTCCCGCTCTCGCCCCGGATGGCTCTGCGCGACGCGGCCCGCAACCGCGGCCGCACCGCTCCGGCGGTCGCCGCCGTGATGGCGGCCGTCGCGGGCTCGGTGGCCATCGCCACGTACATGTCCAGCACCCTGGCCGAGTCCGACTACGACTACACCCCCATGCTGACCCAGGGCACGATCGTCCTCTCCGGCGACGGCGAGGCCGTGGAGCGGCTGCCGGTGGCCCGGGCCGCCGTCGAGCAGAACATGGCGGTGACCGGTGGCCGCGCCGACATCTCCCGGGTCTGGGCGGGCAGCGACTGCCACGTCTACTACGAAGACGCGGAGGACGCCTGCGGCACCCTGGAGTTGGTCAAGCCCACCGGCAAGGGCCACACCTGCCCGCTCAACACCAAGGGCGCCAAGGAACTCGCCGCACGGCTCTCCGCCGAGGAGCACCGCACGATGATGCGGTCCCCGGCCTGCGTGGACGAGTACATCTCCGTGGGCTCCCTCAGCACGGACTCCAACAACATCGTCGTGGGCGACGCCGCCCTGCTCGCCACGTATGTGAAGCTCGACGACCCGGCCGCCACCGCGGCCCTCAAGGCGGGCACGCCCGTCCTGCTCAACCGGGCGTACGCGCAGAACGGCGAGGTCACCCTCAAGGCCGTCCACGCGTACAACGACAAGGACAAGAAGAACCGCAAACTGCACCCCGGCCCGGCCCGCAAGACCACGGACCGGCTGAAGGTGTACGTGGCGAAGGCCGAGTACGCCGCCACGCCCGGAGTCCGCATGATCCTCCCCCAGCAGACCGCCGAACGCCTCGGCCTGCACACGCAGCCGAACGGCAGCGTGTACGCCGTCAGCCACCGGCCCACGGACGCCGAGGACCAGCGCGTCACGGCCGCCATCGAGCAGGCCGGCGGCGGGATCTGGGTGCAGTCCGACTCCGGGCCCAACGACCGGGGCAACACCATCCTGCTGATCCTCACCCTGTTCGCCGGGGTGGTGACCGTGGGCGCGGCGGCGATCACCACCGGTCTCGCCAAGGCCGACGCCGAGGCCGACCTCACCACGCTCAGCGCGGTGGGCGCGCCCCCGCGGGTGCGGCGGACGCTCTCGGGCTTCCAGTGCCTGGTGGTGGCGCTGACCGGGGTGCTGCTCGGGACGGCCGCGGGACTGGTGCCCGCGGTGGCGCTGCGCCTGGTCGACCTACGCCAGTCGATGGAGCAGATGCGGCTCCAGCCCATGGAGTCCGCCTACACGCCGATCGTGCTGCCCTGGACGGCCATCGGGCTGCTGGCCGTGGCGGTCCCGCTGCTGGCGGGCATCCTCGCGGCGGCGTTCACCCGCTCGCGGCTGACCCTGGCACGGCGGGCCGGCTGAACCACTGGGCTGTTCCGGTGCCCCCGGGGACGGTGGATCATCCGTTCCCGGGGGCACCACAGTGGTGAACGCCGTATGTGCGCGACAATGGTCGGCATGGAGATGCCGAGGAATGAACGGTCGCAGGAGCACCCCCAGGTCCTCGTGGTGGGCCAGGACGGAATGGCGATCGGCGGCGGTGGCACTGACGACGAGTCGCGGGAGGTCCCGGTGACGGAGATGGTCGAGCAGCCCGCGAAGGTCATGCGCATCGGCAGCATGATCAAGCAGCTCCTGGAGGAGGTCAGGGCGGCTCCTCTCGACGAGGCGAGCCGGGTGCGCCTCAAGGAGATCCACGCCGGCTCGGTCAAGGAGCTGGAGGACGGCCTCGCGCCGGAGCTGGTGGAGGAGCTGGAGCGGCTTTCCCTGCCGTTCACCGAGGACTCGGTCCCCTCCGAGGCGGAGCTGCGGATCGCTCAGGCCCAGCTGGTGGGCTGGCTGGAGGGCCTGTTCCACGGCATCCAGACCGCCCTGTTCGCCCAGCAGATGGCGGCCCGCGCCCAGCTGGAACAGATGCGCCGCGCCCTGCCGCCGGGCAGCGGGAGCGATGAGGAGGACGGCGGGATCGACCCGCACGGCCCGGTCCGCTCGGGGCCGTACCTCTAGACCGTGTTTTGAAAGACCCGCCTGCCGGGCGGTGTCCGGCACGCACGCTCTACTCAGGAACCCGTACCCCTACCTACCTACCGACCGACCATGCCCGAGGGGCCCGGCACGTGTGCCGGGCCCCTCGGTTCGGTGTCGCGCCTCAGGCGGCTGTGGGCGGCTGGAGCAGCACCTTGCCGATGTGGGCGCTGGACTCCATGACCCGGTGCCCTTCCGCCGCGTCCTGCATCGGCACCGTGCGGTCGACCACCGGTTTCACGACGCCCTCGGCGATGAGCGGCCAGACGTGCTCGCGCACCGCCGCGACGATCGCCGCCTTCTCGGCGAGCGGGCGCCCGCGCAGCGAGGTCGCCGTGACGGCCGCCCGCTTGTTCAGCAGCGCGCCGAGGTTCAGTTCGCCCTTGGCACCGCCCTGGAGCCCGATGATCGCCAGCCGGCCGTTGACGGCGAGCGCCTGCACGTTCCGGTCGAGGTACTTCGCGCCGATGATGTCGAGGATGACGTCCGCGCCCGCCCCGTCCGTGGCCTTGCGGATCTCCTCGACGAAGTCCTGCTCGCGGTAGTCGATCAGGATGTCCGCGCCGAGCTCCGCGCAGCGCGCCAGCTTCTCGGGCCCGCCTGCCGTCACCGCGACCCGCGCGCCGACCGCCTTGGCGAGCTGGATCGCCATCGTGCCGATGCCGCTGGAGCCGCCGTGCACCAACAGGGTCTCGGCAGGCCGCAGGTGGGCCACCATGAACACGTTGGACCAGACCGTGGCCGTCACCTCGGGCAGCGCCGCCGCCGACGTGAGGTCCAGCCCTGCGGGTACGGGGAGCAGCTGGCCCGCCGGGACGGCGACCTTCTCCGCGTAACCGCCGCCCGACAGGAGCGCGCACACCTCGTCACCGACGGCCCAGCCGGTGACCCCGGGGCCGAGAGCCGACACCCGGCCGGCGCACTCCAGGCCCGGGTAGGGGGGCGCCCCGGGCGGCGGGTTGTAGAAGCCCTGCCGCTGGAGCACGTCGGCCCGGTTGACCGCGCTGGACACGACATCGACGAGGACTTCGCCCTCGCCGGGAACGGGATCGGGCACCTCGGCCCACACGAGCGCCTCGGGGCCACCGGGTTCGGGGATCGTGATCGCATGCATGGCCGCGAGGCTACTCCGTGGCACGCCGCCCACGACGATGCGCGGGGCCGGGGCGGCGAAACGGGCTCAGGGCCACCCGGGCGCGCGCTCAGGAACACGCGGACGCACTCTCAGGAACACGCGGACGCACTCTCAGGGGCCCGGGACGTGGCCAGGGCGGCGGACCCGGGCCAGGGACACGCGGGCGCGCTCAGGCACACCCGGGCACGCTCAGGAACACGCGGGCGCGGCCGGGGGCCCTCAGGCATGCTCGGGGGCACTCAGGGGCGCGGGACGGCCTGGTGCAGGGGGTTGGGGGGCGGATCGTTCGACGCGCGGACGATGGTGATCAGCCGGTCCGTCAGCTGCAGGGGACTGGCCGCCGGATCGTCGTAGCCGAGCAGCCGGTGCCCGCGCAGGACGTTGACCACGAGGTCGTCGGTCTCCCGCACGTTCTTGCCCACCTCGGACTTTATGACCGGGCGCTCCACGAGGTCGAGCCCACTGCCCTGCTGGATGAGGTCCTCCATCACCGTGCCCGCGCTGGGGCTGAGCACCGAGAGGCCGAGCAGCCGTCCCGCCGCACTGGCACTGGTGATCACCGCGTCCGCACCGGACTGCCGCAGCAGCGGTGCGTTCTCCTCCTCGCGCACCGCGGCCACGATCTTCGCGCCGCGGTTGAGCTGGCGGGCGGTCAGCGCGACCAGGACGGCGGTGTCGTCGCGCTGGGTGGCGATGATGATCTGACGGGCCTTCTGCAGCTCGGCGCGCCGCAGCACATCGCTGCGCGTGGCATCCCCGAGGACGCCGGTGAACCCCTCGGCGTTGGCGATCTCGATCACCTTGGACGCCGGGTCGACAATGACGATCTGTTCCTTGCTCAGCCCGGTGGCACACAGGGTCTGGATGGCCGAGCGGCCCTTCGTACCGAAGCCGACGACGACAGTGTGGTCACGCAAGTTGGTTCTCCAACGCTTCAGCCGGAAGTCCTCCCGGGTCCGCTCCGTGAGGACCTCCAGGGTGGTGCCGACCAGGATGATGAGGAAGAGCACGCGCAACGGTGTCACGAGCACCACATTGGTGAGCCGGGCACCGTCGCTGTACGGGGTGATGTCGCCGTATCCGGTGGTGGAGAGGGTGACCGTCGCGTAGTACACCGCGTCCAGCAGATCGACCTTGTCGTCGGCCGCGTCGTGGTAGCCCCCGCGGTCGACCCAGACGATGAACACGGTGACGGCGAGCACCACCAGAGCCATCATCAGCCGCTTGGCGACCTGGCGCGCCGGTCCGTCCACGACCCGGCGCGGGAGCATCACCCTGGTCGGGACGACCTGTTCGTCGGCCCGCCTGGCCATCGCGTCATGGCCGGGAAGTTTCACGTGAAACACCCTTCAGTCCACGGCGTCGCCGAGGCCCACGGTAGATCGAGGATCTCCACCTCGGTGCCGGACCGTACCCCGCCCGGCTCCACGACGGCCAACCCGTCTGCGGCTGCGATCCCGCGCAGCATGGCGGGACCGTTGTAATGCAGTGGTACGACGTGCTCCTGTCCGCCTCCGGTTCCGGGTTCACCGGCCGACCGATGGACCACGGGCACCAGCCGGGTGTCGTGCGGATGCCCGTGCATATCGTCGCGCACGGCCACCCGGTAGGGATCGTCGGGGGTGCGGCCGGCCAGTCCGGTGAGGAGCGGCCCGGCCAGCGTGAGCAGACCGGAGACGGCGGCCAGTGGGTTGCCGGGCAACCCGACGAGACAGGGCCCGCCCGGGGCGAGCCGGGCCAGCAGCATGGGGTGACCGGGGCGCACGGCGACCCCGTCGACCAACAGCTCGGCACCGATCCGGGCGAGAACGCGGTGGACGTGGTCGACGGGACCGGCAGCGGTGCCGCCGGTGGTGATGATCAGGTCGGCGTCGGAGCCGGTGATCGCCTGCCACAGGGCCTCCGCGTCATCGCCGAGGCGGCGCGGCGCGGAGACGTCGGCCCCCAGCGCGCGCACCCAGGGGCCGATCATGGGCCCGAGCGCATCACGGATCAGCCCGTCGTGCGGCAGCCCCTCGGTCAGCAGTTCATCGCCGAGCACCAGGACGTCGACGCGCGGCCGGGGGCGGACGGGCAACGCGTCGTACCCGGCGGCTGCGGCCAGCCCGAGGACGGCCGGGGTCACCACCGTCCCGGCGGGAAGCAGGTGCTCCCCCGACCGGCACTCCTGGCCGCGCGGCCGGATGTCCTGCCCCTGGCTCACGTGACCCTGCGCGTACAGCAGCCCCTTGGCCTCGTCGGCGTGCGCGTGCTCGCTGCGGATGACGGCGGTGACCTCCGCCGGGATACGGGCACCCGTGGCGATGCGGACGGCGTCGCCGTCGGGCAGCGGGGCGGGGGCGTCGTGCCCGGCGAGGATGCCGCCGTCCCTCCGGATGTTCCACGGCCCCGGCCCGGCGACGGCCCAGCCGTCCATGGCCGAGGTGTCGAACGACGGCAGATCGGTGAGCGCGACGAGCGGTTCGGCGAGCACGTGCCCGAGCGCGTGACCGAGGACCGGCCACTCGACCCGCGCCCGAATCCCCCGCCCAACCCGCACGGCAACCCCCCGCGCCTCCCCCCAGGAAACCTCCCGGCGACGCGGGTCGGTGGGCGGGGAGGTACGGGGGTCGGTGGGCGGGGAGGTGCGGGGGGCGGTGCGCGGGTCGGTGGGCGGGGAGGTGCGGGGGGCGGTGCGCGGGGAGGTGCGGGGGGCGGCTTGTGGGTCGGTGCGGGGGGCGCTTTGAGGGGAGGCGGGGTAGCGGGGGGAGGGGGAGTCGGGAGCGGAGGTGGAAGTGGGGGCGGAGGCCCGGTCGTCGTGGGCGGAGGTGGCGGGCCGGCGGCTCGGCCGGTCGGTGGGCGAGTCGGGGGCCCGGTCGTCGTGGGCGGAGGTGGCGGGCCGGCGGCTCGGCCGGTCGGTGGGCGAGTCGGTGGGCCGGCTGCTGGCGGCGGGCCGTCCGGAGGACGGGCCGGTGGGCCGGTCGCTGGCGGTGAGCCGCCCGGAGGGCGGGTCGGTCAGCCGGTCGCCGGGCTCCCCGGAGGACGGGCCAGTCGGCCGGTCGCCGGCGGTGAGGCGCCCGGAGGGCGAGTCGGTCGGCTGATCGGTCGGCCGGTCACTCGGTGACGCGGCGGCGCGGGCGCTGGGCGGGCCACCGCGCAGCCCAGCGGCCCGGTTGCCCGGCTGCTCGGCGGTCCAGTCACCCGGCAGGCCGGAGGTCAGGTCGCCCGGCAGGCCGGCCACGCGGTCATCCGGCAGGCCGGCAACCCGGTCGTCGTCCGACAGCCCGGCGGCCGAATCGCTCGGCACCCCCGCAGGCGGGTCGCTCGGCCAGTCACCCTGTAGGCCGGTAAGCCAGTCGTCCGGCCCGTCCATGCGCCGGTCGCTCGGCAGCCCGGCGGCCCGGTCCGACCGCCCGACGGGCTCTGTCGCGGCCTCCCGAGGCGCCTGCCGACCCACGAGGGCCAGAGCCTGGGCGACAGCCCGCTCCTCGTCGGCCCGCGCCTCGGCCTCGGCGGCGACGCGCTTCTCCGCAGCGGCGCGCCGCTCGTCGGCGGCGGTGCGGCGCTCGTCGGCGGCGGTGCGGAGCCCATCAGCGGCGCCACGCCCCTCGGAGGCGGGCTCACCCCCAGCGGCCCCGGACGCACCGGCGGCCCCGGACGCACCGGCGGCCCCGGACGCACCGGCGCCCCCGGCAACACAGGGCTCCCCGGAAGCACCGGCGCCCCCGGCGCCGCCCGCGCCCCCCGTCCCGCCCCTGCGGCTCGTCACGGCGACCCGGTCTCGTCCGCCCACCGGAGCGCGAGTGCCGCCGCCTTGCGGGCGGCCTCCGCCACCGCCTCGGGCCCGCCGCCGTCGCCGCTCGCCTTCGCGGCCGCGTATCCGACGAGGAAGGTCGTCAGGGGTGCGGCGGGGCGGGCGACGCCATGCGCGGCGTCACGGGCGAGGTCGAGCAGGAGGCCGGTGTCGACGTCGAGGTCGATGCCGAGTTCATCCTTGACTGCGGTGATCCATTCATCCAGCACGGTCCCATGTTCTCTGATCCGGGCCCGGGCCGAAGCAATGTCCTCCCAGGTGTCGCAGTCGAACGAGGCGAGCGGCCCCGCCGGTACCCGGCACAGCGTCAGCTCGTGCGTGAGCAGCCGCAGGGGCAGCCCGGCCAGACCGCCGTGCTCGGCGGCGAGCAGCGCCAGTTCGCGGCGCAACGGCTCCGCCCGGTAGACGGCGACCAGCGGCTGGTCGCGCCCGTCCTCGTCGGTGCAGAGGGCGCCGTCGACGCCGGCTCCCGGGCCGGAGGCCGCCAGCAGCGCGCGCACCGTATCGGGCCCCAGGAACGGCAGATCGGCGGAGAGCACGAGAACGTACCCCGCCGACGTGTGCCGCACCCCCGCACCGAGCGCCGCCAACGGCCCGCCACCGTGCGGTTCTTCGCGCGCCCAGGTCACCGCGCGCACGGTGGGCCGCCGGCCGCCCACCACCACGGTGGACCCGGCGTCGGCGCAGGCGGCGAGCACGCGGTCGAGCAACGCCCGGCCACCGACCCGCAGCCCGGGCTTGTCGGCACCGCCCAGCCGCTTGGCGGCTCCTCCGGCGAGAACGATGGCGTCGTAGGCGGTCATGCCCCGAGTATGCGGGGCCCGCCACGCCGTACCCCCGGCAGGTGACGGAACCACGGCCTCACCGCCCCGCCCGCTCCCGCCGGGCCCCCGCTCCCGCCGCTTCTGCCGCCCCGCCGGGCCCGCGTCTGGTCCGCGTCTACAGACTCCGCAGGAGCAACGCGGGCTGCTCCACGCAGTCGGCCACATGACGCAGGAAGCCCCCGGCGGTGCCGCCGTCGCAGACCCGGTGGTCGAAGGTCAGAGACAGCTGGACGACCTGGCGCACCGCGAGCTGCCCCTCGTACACCCACGGCTTGGGGACGATGCGGCCGACACCGAGCATCGCCGCCTCCGGGTGGTTGATGATCGGCGTCGATCCGTCGACCCCGAACACCCCGTAGTTGTTGAGCGTGAACGTGCCGCCGGTCAGCTCCGCCGGCTTCAGCGTCCCCGTTCTGGCCGCCTCGGTCAGCCGGGTGATCTCCGCACCGATCGACTCCGTGTTGCGCGCATGGGCGTCCCGTACGACCGGGACGACCAGGCCCCGCTCGGTCTGGGCCGCGAACCCGAGGTGCACCTGCGGCAGCCGTACGATCTCGCGCGCCTCCTGGTCCACCGTGGAGTTGAGCTCCGGGTAGCGGGCCAGGGCCGCCGTACAGATCCGGGCGAGCAGGGCGAGCACCGACACCTTGGGGCCGGCTCCGGGTCCGCCCGCGCTGTTCATCGCCGCCCTCGCGGCCATCAGCTCGGTCGCGTCGGCATCGACCCAGCAGGTGGCGTCGGGGATCTCCCGGCGGCTGCGGCTCAGTTTGTCGGCGACCGCGCCACGCACCCCGCGCAGCGGAATCCGCTCGCCGGCGGAACGTACGGACGCCTCGTCCGGCACCGCGGGTGCCGCCGCCGGTGCCTCGGCGGCGGACCGGATGGCGGACTCGACATCGGCCCTCAGGATCAGCCCGTCGGGGCCCGATCCGGAGAGCCGGCGCAGATCCAGGTCGTGCTGGCGCGCGAGCCTGCGCACCAGCGGCGACACAACGGCGACCGGCCCCAACACCCGCTCGGGACCAGCGGACGAGGCGCCGGAGGAAGCCGCCGCAGGAGCCACCGCACTCGCGGCAGGCGGCGCACCGGCCGCCTTCAGCGCCTCCGGCCGCACCCTCCGGCGACGCACCGGCGGCGCCCCGGTCCCGTACCCCACCAGCACGTTCCCGGACCCGGAGCCGGAGCCGGAATCCGCCGCCGCGGGCTCGGCGTCAGCCGCACCGGTCGCGGAATCGGTCTCCCCCGAGGCCTCCCCGGACGACCCGACCGCCACCGTCAGCAACGGCGACCCGACCGGAAGCTCCGTGCCCTCGTCACCGAACCGGGCGGTCACCACACCCCCGTACGGGCACGGCACCTCCACCATCGCCTTGGCCGTTTCGACCTCGACGACGGGCTGGTCGATGGCGACGACGTCTCCGACCTCCACCAGCCAGCGCACGATCTCGGCCTCGGTCAGCCCCTCGCCGAGGTCCGGCAGCTTGAACTCAAGCACCTGGGCCATCAGTTCTCCGCCTCCCACTGCAGCCGCGCGACGGCGTCGAGCACCCTGTCCACGCCGGGAAGGTGGTGGCGCTCCTGCATCGGCGGCGGATACGGGATGTCGAATCCGGCGACACGCAGCACCGGCGCCTCCAAGTGGTGGAAACACCGCTCGGTGATCCGGGCCGCGATCTCCCCGCCGGGGCCCCCGAAGCCGGTGGATTCATGGACGACGACCGCGCGCCCGGTGCGGCGCACCGAGGCGGCGACGGTCTCGTCGTCGAACGGCACCAGCGAGCGCAGGTCGACGACTTCGAGGTCCCAGCCCTCCTCGACAGCGGCCTGTGCGGCCTCCATGCAGACCGGCAGGGACGGCCCGTACGTGATCAGCGTGGCGCTGCGGCCGGGACGGCGTACGACGGCCCGCCCGATGGGCTCCACGGCTGCGGGCTCCTGCGGCGACCAGTCCGCCTTCGACCAGTACAGGCGCTTCGGTTCCAGGAAGACCACCGGGTCGTCCGAGGCGATCGAGGCCCGCAGCAGCCCGTACGCGTCCTCGACCGTGGCCGGCGTGACGACGTGGAGACCGGGAGTCGCCATGTAGTACGCCTCCGAGGAGTCGCTGTGGTGCTCGACGCCCCCGATGCCGCCGCCGTAGGGCACCCGTACGGTGATCGGCAGCGGCATCGCGCCCCCGGTCCGGTTCCGCATCTTGGCGACATGGCTGATGAGCTGCTCGAACGCCGGGTAGGCGAAGGCGTCGAACTGCATCTCGACCACGGGCCGCAGCCCGTACATCGCCATGCCGACCGCCGCCCCGAGGATGCCCGCCTCGGCCAGCGGGGTGTCCGTGCAACGTTCGTCGCCGAACTCCTTCGCCAGGCCGTCGGTGATCCGGAAGACTCCGCCGAGCGTCCCGACGTCCTCACCGAGGACGTGCACCGAGGGGTCCTCGGCCATCGAGTCGCGCAGCGCACGCCCCAGGGCCTGCGCCATCGTGGCGGGCTTGGCCCTCGCGGTCCGCTCCCCGGCCGTCGCCGCTGCCGTGGTCATCGGGCTGCTCCCCCGTCGTCCGTGCCGTGCTGGTCGTGCTCCGCGTCCAGCTCACCGCGCAGGCGGTCCGCCTGCTCGCGCAACTGCGTCGTCTGCTCCGCGTACACATGGGTGAAGAGGTCCATCGGGTCGAGCACCGGGTCCGCGTTCATCCGCTCGCGCAGCCCCGCCGCCATCCGCTCCGCGGCCACCCGCGCCTCCTCGATGCCGTCGTCGTCGAGCAGCCCGCGCCCGGTCAGCTCGCGCTCCAGCAGCTGCACCGGATCGTGGGCCCGCCAGGCCTCGACCTCGCTGTCACCGCGGTAGCGGGTCGCGTCGTCGGCGTTCGTATGGGCGTCCATGCGGTACGTCACCGCCTCGACCAGCGTCGGCCCGCCGCCGCTCCTGGCCCGCTCGACGGCCTCGGAGAGCACCTGGTGCACCGCCACCGCGTCGTTGCCGTCGACCAGCCGGCCGGGCATTCCGTACCCCACGGCCTTGTGCGCCAGGGACGGGGCCGCGGTCTGCTTGGCCAGGGGCACGGAGATGGCGAAGCCGTTGTTCTGTACGAGGAAGACGACCGGGGCCCGCCAGACGGCCGCGAAGTTCAGCGCCTCGTGGAAATCGCCCTCGCTGGTGCCGCCGTCGCCGACCATGGCGAGCGCGACCACGTCGTCGCCCTTGAGCCGTGCCGCGTGGGCCAGGCCCACCGCGTGCGGCAGCTGGGTGGCGAGCGGGGTGCAGAGCGGGGCGATGCGGTGCTCGCGCGGGTCGTATCCGGTGTGCCGGTCGCCGCGCAGCAGCGTCAGCGCCTCGACCGGGTCCAGGCCCCTCGCCACGGCCGCGAGGGTGTCGCGGTAACTGGGGAAGAGCCAGTCCCGCTCCTCCAGCACCAGGGCCGCCGCGATCTCGCACGCCTCCTGGCCCGTGCTCGACGGATAGACCGCCAGCCTGCCCTGCTTGGTGAGGGCCGTCGCCTGGGCGTTGAACCGCCGGCCGCGCACGAGCTCGGTGTGGAGCCGCCGCAGCAGCTCCGGGTCCGCGTCGGCCACGGCTTCCGTACCGAGCACCCGGTACGGCTCGGGGTCCGGGAGCAGCGGTGCGGGATCGGTGAGCGGCTTCCAGGCCGGGGGCGGCGTGGGCCGGTAGGCGGCCGCGCCGGGCAGCTCTTGGACCGTCATGACAGGCACCTCCGAGCATCGAACGGTGTCGAAATATGGCGATATATCGAAAACGGCACAAGGCGCGAGTGTGGCGCGCCTCACCTACCGATTGTTCGGTCGCGAGCGCATTTTGGCTACAGGCACCGCCAGCCTGTGGACAAACGGTTCTCCACAGCCTGGGATGGGAACAGGTCGTCCAGGACGGGGAGGCACGGGAACATGCCAGCTGAACAAATGGCCGACGGGGCCGAGGAGCCCGGCCGACTTCCCCCGGCGCGCCCGCTGGACGCCATCGACCGCGCCATCCTGCGACTGCTCCAGACGGACGGCCGCGCCTCGATACGGTCGGTGGCCGACCGCGTCCACGTATCGCGCGCCAACGCCTACGCGCGGATCAACCGGCTCATCGAGGACGGCGTGATCCGGGGGTTCAGCGCGCGTGTGGACCACGAGCGGGCGGGGCAGGGCGCTTCCGCGTACATCACGCTCAAGATCGTCCAGAACTCCTGGCGCACCGTCCGCGAACAGCTCCAGGCTCTGCCGGGCGCCACACACATCGCGCTGGTCAGCGGCGATTTCGACGTGCTGCTCCTGGTGCACACACCGGACAACCGGACACTGCGCGAGCTGGTGCTGACCCGAATTCAAGCCATTCCGGAGGTGCTGTCCACCCGCACGCTACTGGTGTTCGAGGAAACGGACCTGGCCCCCGGCGCGGACCGCCCCGCGGAACTCACCTGACCGGAGACCTACGAGGCCGCGTGGACACGTACCAGGGGGCTGCGGGGGCACGGGCGCATCAGCTCGGACACGGCAAGCAGCGCGTCCGTATCGGTGTACTGCGCCGGGGCGGAGAGCGCGACGACGGCGGAGCGCAGCGGCCACGGCGCGGTACCGGTCTGGACCTACGCGGTGGTCAACGGCTCGACGAACCGGACTTCATGCCGTCGAAGGCCAGCTGCACCACGGTGTCCGCGAGCCGTTCCCCTTCCGCGCCCCCGTCGGGCAACGGCCGGTACCACTCCACCAAGGAGTTGACCATGCCGAACAGGAGCCGCGTCGCGAGTCGTATGTCCACGTCGGAGCGGAGATCGCCGTCCGCGACGGCCGCCTTGAGCAGTTCGGCGACCCGCTGGTCGAACTCGCGCCGCCGCTCCAGGGCCCAGCGCTCGGTCTTCGTATTGCCCCGCACCCGCAGCAGCAGCGTGACGTAGGGCAGTTCGGCTATCAGCACTTCGACCGTGCGACGCGTGACGTACTCGACCCGCTCGATCGCGCGGCCCCGCACCGCCCCCGACTCGTCGAGGATCTCGAACAGCCCGTCCAGGGCCCGGCTGACCGCCCGGCGCAGCAGTTCTTCCTTGCCCGCGACATGGTGGTAGATGGACGACTTGGAGATGCCCGCCGCCTTCGACAGGTGCTCCATGGACGTTCCGTCGTAACCGCGCTCGTTGAAGACACGGACGGCGACGGTCAGCAGAGTCTCCGGTGTGTACGTGTCCCGCTTGGCCGTGGTCATGCCCGCGATCCTCCCCTACGAGTTGTCCACAGGTTTCGTGGGCCCCCTTGTCCCGACCGATCGTTCGGTTACTCTAACTCTGTCCGCCCGTCCCTGCCCAGCTCGATGAGGAGTTGGTCCGTCATGGCCGCCGAGCTCTCCCCGCGCCTGCTGTCCGAGAAGCACCGCCCCACACTGGACCGGGCCCTCGAAGCGATCCGCACGCGGGACTACTGGTCCCCGCATCCCGAGCACCCGAAGGCATACGGGGAGGGCGGCGCCCCCGGCAGCCTCGGCGCCGCCGAGGGCAAGGCGGCCTTCGACGCCGTGCTGCACACCCGTATCGACCTAGGCCAGCCGGGCACCGACGGCTGGACGGGCGGGGAAGTCTCTCCGTACGGCCCCGAGCTGGCCGTCGAGTATCCGCACGCGGACCTGGACGTCCTGCTCCCCGCGATGCGCGCGGGCATGCCCGCCTGGCGCGAGGCCGGCCCCGCGACCAGGGCCCTGGTCTGTCTGGAGATCCTGGCGCGGATCAGCGCCCGCACCCACGAGTTCGCCCATGCCGTGATGCACACCAGCGGCCAGGCCTTCATGATGGCGTTCCAGGCCGGCGGCCCGCACGCACAGGACCGGGGCCTGGAAGCCGTCGCGTACGCGTACGAGGAGCAGCTGCGAGTCCCCCGCACCGCCGACTGGTCCAAGCCGCAGGGCAAGCGCGATCCGCTCGCGCTGCACAAGACGTTCACCCCGGCGGGCCGCGGCATCTCGCTGCTGATCGGCTGCAACACCTTCCCCACCTGGAACGGCTACCCGGGCCTTTTCGCCTCCCTCGCCACGGGCAACCCGGTCCTGGTCAAGCCCCACCCCCGCGCGGTCCTCCCGCTTGCCCTCACCGTGCAACTGGCGCGCGAAGTGCTCACCGAGGCGGGCTTCGACCCCAACCTCGTCGCCCTGGCCGCCGAGCGCCCGGGCGAGGGCATCGCCAAGACGCTGGCGGTCCGCCCCGAGATCAAGATCATCGACTACACGGGGTCCACGGAATTCGGTGACTGGCTGGAGACCAACGCCCGCCAGGCCCAGGTCTACACGGAGAAGGCCGGCGTCAACACGATCCTCGTGGACTCCACCGACGACTACCGCGGCATGCTCGCCAACCTCGCGTTCTCGTTCTCCCTGTACAGCGGCCAGATGTGCACCACCCCGCAGAACGTGCTCATCCCCCGGGTCGGCATCGCCACGGACGCCGGCGACAAGACGTACGACGACGTAGTCGGCGACATCGCGGCCGCGGTCACCGGCCTCCTGGGCGACGACGCCCGCGCGAACGGCCTGCTCGGCGCCCTGGTCAACCCCGACGTGAAGGCCCGCCTCGACGCCGCGGCCCAACTGGGTGAGGTGGTGCTGCCCTCACGCGAGGTGACCAACCCCGACTTCCCGGACGCCACCGTCCGCACCCCCGTGATCGTGAAGCTCGACGCCGCCAAGGCGGACGACGAACCTCCCTACCTCGCGGAGTGCTTCGGCCCGGTCTCCTTCGCCGTAGCGGTCGACTCGACAGCGGACGCCGTGGAGCTCCTGCGCCGCACGATCCGCGAAAAGGGAGCGATGACGGTCGGCGCGTACACCACGTCCGAGGAGGTGGAGCGCGCAGTGGAGGACGTCTGCCTGGACGAGTCCGCCCAGCTCTCCCTGAACCTCACCGGCGGCGTCTACGTCAACCAGACGGCAGCCTTCTCCGACTTCCACGGCTCAGGCGGCAACCCAGCAGCAAACGCAGCCCTCTGCGACGGCGCCTTCGTCTCCAACCGCTTCCGCACCCTGGAAGTCCGCCGCCAACGCTGAACCATCCAGCCCACCGACAAAATCCAGCCCGTCCGGCGTTTGAGGACCAGGACCGCCGGCAAAAATCCAGCCCGTCCGGCGTTTGAGGACCGGGGGCCCGGGGGCGGAGCCCCCGGTTACGGGAAGGGGCGGGTAGGGGAACAGCCCGCCGCAGGCACCCCACCCACCACAGCCCCACCGTCCCGCACCCACCGCGAGCGCCGGACACGGGGCGCCCCGCACCCCGCACCCGCACCCGCACCCGCACCCGCACCCGAAACCACCCAGGCACCGCCCAAAGGCAGGCGCCCCGCCCCACCCTCACCCCCCAGAGATCACCGCATACCGCCCCACCCACGCATGCATCGCAATCGCCGCAGCCGCCCCCGCATTGATCGACCGCGTCGACCCGAACTGCGCGATCGAGCACACCATGGCCGCATGCCGACGCGCCTCCTCCGTCAGCCCGGGCCCCTCCTGCCCGAACAGGAGCACACACCGCCGAGGCAACACCGTCCGCTCCAGCGGCACCGCCCCGGGCAGATTGTCGATGCCGATGATCGGCAGCCCCTCGACCTCCGCCCAAGCGGTCAGGCTCGCGGTGTCGGGGTGGTGGCGGACATGCTGGTAGCGGTCGGTGACCATGGCACCGCGCCGGTTCCAGCGCCGCCGCCCCACGATGTGCACTTCCTTGGCGAGGAAGGCGTTGGCCGTACGCACCACGGACCCGATGTTGAAGTCGTGGCCCCAGTTCTCCACGGCGACGTGGAAGTCGTGCCGGCGTAGATCGAGGTCGGCGACGATCGCCTCCCGGGTCCAGTAGCGGTACTGGTCGCCGACGTTGCGCCGGTCGCCCTGGGCCAGCAGCTCGGGGTCGTACCGCGCGTCCTCGGGCCAGGGCAGCGGGTGCGGCCCGACGCCGATCTGCGTACCGAACCCCTCGTCGTACTGCGCGGGCTCAGCACCCCCCGACTCATCGCCACCCAACTCGCCGCCCCCAGACCCACCGCCCCCAGACCCACCGCCCCCAGACCCACCGCCCACCGACTCGCCACCCACCGGCCCACCCGCCGCGGACGCATCCACCACGGACGCATCCACCACGGACCCATCCACCACAGGCCCACCGCTCCTGCTGGTACCACTGGTCTCACCGGTGCTGCCGGTCTCACTGCTCTCACTGCTCACCCGACGAGGGTATGGCTCCCGTCGCCACCGGCCGGCGGTGACTCCGGGTCGTCGGCGGCACACCGCTGGGCCGGGACCTTCCCGCGCCGCCGGAAGAGCAGCTGCCGCCCGAGGGCCGCCCGGCCGCCCAGCCACACCAGGAAGACGGTCGGCAGGAAGACGGCGTCCGCGGCGATCATCGCCATCGAGAAGAACGGCAGCCCCAGCAGAAGCGCGATCCCGGCGTGCTCACAGATCATCGCGCCGAGCAGAACGTTCTTGACGCGCCGGTTGAACAGGGTGAAGGGGAAGGCAACCTGCACGATGACGGTGGCGTACGACAGCACCATCACCATGAGACCGCTGGAGGCGAGAAGGTCCGAGAGAGCGGGCCACGGCGTGAAGTAGTCGAGCTTGAGCGGGTAGTACAGGGCGGTGCCGTCCTGCCATCGCGAGCCCTGGATCTTGTACCAGCCGGCCGTCGCGTAGATCAGACAGACCTCGGCCATGATCACGAAGAGCGTGGCGTTGTGGGCGAGGTTGGCGATGACGTCGAGCAGGGTACGCAGCTCGCTGCGCGGCGCCTTCCGGTTCACGGCCCACCAGGCGCCCTGGCCGATCCACAGGGCCCACAGGAGGACCGGCAGCCATATGGTTCCGCCCAGGCCGCCCGCCACCGTGGCTCCGACCAGAACGGCCCCGAGCGCCACCCACAGCAGCACCCCGGCCAGGTCCCCCGGCACCCGCCGGACACCGGCACCCGCCTCCCCGTCCGTCACGGCGGCCTCCGCCCGCCGCGCGCGCCGGGCGTCCAACGACCAGACCTGCCCGCAGCGGGCCAGCACCAGGTAGATGGCCATCAGATGGATGACGTTGTCGCCGCCGTCGCCCATGAAGATGCTGCGGTTCTGCAGCGAGAGGACTCCGGCCATGAAGAGGACGGAGGTGGCGCGGGTGTGCCAGCCGACCATCAGCAGCGCGGCCGAGAGCAGCGCCAGCGCGTAGACGATCTCGAACCAGAGGGCGCTGTCCGACCACATGAGCGTGGTGAAGGCCTGATTCCCCGATATCAACTGCTGCGCCAGGTCCCAGCGCCAGGGCGCGTCGGGCCCGTACATCTCGTGCCGGTGGGGCAGCTCCCGGAGCAGGAACAGCAGGTAGGTGGCGGAGAAGCCGATCCGGATGACGGCGCTCTGGTACGGCCCCAGGGCCGAGGCGGTGAGGCGCTGGATGCCGCGGGCGAGCCCGCGGTCGGGGCGGGGCGTGTTCACTGGTCCGCCTCCTCGTAGCCGGCCGTGCCCTTGGGCAGGTCGGCCGCATTGACCTTCCACCAGGGCAGTACGCGGTAGGACGGGCCGGTGCTGACCTTCTCGTCGCTCCACTCGGGCGCCGCGACGGCCCGCACCTCTGATCTGACCTGGACCCGCAGGATGGTCTCGCCGCCGTTGTGCTCGGTGAGGCGCAGCATCACGAGGCGGCGGACGTACTGCTCGGAAAGGGTGCCGCGCAGGCCGTTGGCCCGGTTCTGGTCGTCGTGCGATCCGACGTAGAAGTCCCAGGCGCGGCGGAGTTCGTTCTGCTGGACATGGCTGGGCAGCAGATTGCCGCGTATCGCCCGCCCGTCCTCGGCGGAGAGATCCGTCCAGGCCGTGGTGCGGGGGCCGTCGGGACCGGCTGTCTCCATACGTACCTGCACGGCGATGTTCTGCTGCAACGGGTTCGGGGCGAAGAGCTTCCAGTTCTGCTCGAACTCGGGGTAGACCCACTCGTCGACGGCCGCGCCGTGCTGCTTGGTCAGCGTGTTGGAGGGCGCGACGTGCAGAAAGACCACGGCCAGCTGGACACAGGCGATCACCCCGAACACGGCGAGCGCGACAGCGGCGGCGATCTGGTACGGAAACGAGAGCCCGGCCATTCCACCGACCGCCACGGGGGCCTCGGCAACGGGAACCTCCGCCGAAGAAATCTCGGCCTCGGGAACCTCGCCGGCGGACGCCTCGGCAGCGGAGGCCGTCCCGCTCGTATCGCCGGCGCCCCGGCCGTCGTCCGAATCCATCCCGCCCCGATCCCCGCCGATCTTGGTCAGTCAGTTATCCACAGGGTTGACACCCTACGGGCCGCAGACTCACCATTGAAGACATTGAACCGAACGATCGGTCGGTAGGGAGTCCGGGATGGCGGCAGTGACTGCGGGCCAGACAGCGCAGGCGACAGAGGGCAGTGCGGAAGGGGCGGACGACGCGGCCCTGCAGGCGGCTTTCGACGCCGCGGTGGCGGCCGACGAGCGCATCGAGCCCCGCGACTGGATGCCCGACGCCTACCGCGCCTCGCTGGTCAGGCAAATGGCCCAGCACGCCCACTCGGAAATCATCGGCATGCAGCCCGAGGCCAACTGGATCACCCGCGCCCCTTCGCTGCGCCGCAAGGCCATCCTCATGGCCAAGGTGCAGGACGAGGCGGGCCACGGCCTGTATCTGTACAGCGCGGCCGAGACCCTGGGCACCGGCCGCGACGAACTGCTCGACAAGCTCCACGCGGGCCGGCAGCGGTATTCCTCGATCTTCAACTACCCGACGCTGACCTGGGCGGACGTCGGGGCCATCGGCTGGCTCGTGGACGGCGCCGCGATCACCAACCAGGTGCCCCTGTGCCGCTGCTCCTACGGCCCCTACGCCCGCGCGATGGTCCGCATCTGCAAGGAGGAGTCGTTCCACCAGCGCCAGGGCTACGAACTGCTCCTCGCGCTGAGCAGCGGCACCCCCGCGCAGCACGAGATGGCGCAGGACGCGGTGAACCGGTGGTGGTGGCCGTCCCTGATGATGTTCGGCCCGCCGGACGACGCCTCATCGCATTCGGCGCAGTCGATGACCTGGAAGATCAAGCGGCATTCCAACGACGAGCTGCGGCAGCGCTTCGTGGACATCTGCGTCACCCAGGCCGAGGCGCTCGGCCTCACCCTCCCCGACCCGGACATCCGGTGGAACGAGGATCGCGGTCAGCACGATTTCGGGGCGATCGACTGGACGGAGTTCCAGGAGGTCCTGAAGGGCAACGGCCCGTGCAACGAGCAGCGCCTCGGCCAGCGCCGCCGGGCCCACGAGGAAGGCGCCTGGGTCCGCGAGGCCGCCGCCGCGTACGCACGCAAACACACGACCGGCCCCGGCCCCGCTCCCACCACAGTCGGCGCACCCGGCGCACCCGGCGCACCCGGCGCACCCGGTGAAGACACGGTCGTACCGAATGGAAAGGCGACAGCATGAGCAGCTCCACGGACTGGCCGCTGTGGGAGGTGTTCGTCCGCTCGCGGCGCGGGCTCTCCCACACCCACGCCGGCAGCCTCCACGCGCCGGACGCCGAGATGGCCCTGCGCAACGCGCGCGACCTCTACACCCGCCGGTCCGAGGGGATCTCCCTGTGGGTGGTGCCCTCCTCCCAGATCACGGCGTCCTCGCCGGACGAGAAGGACACGTTCTTCGAACCCGCCGGTGACAAGCCGTACCGGCACCCGACGTTCTACGAGATCCCGGACGGGGTGAAGCACCTGTGACGGCGGCCCTCGCCCTCGGCGACGACGCGCTGGTGCTGTCGCACCGGCTGGGGGAGTGGGCGGGCCACGCCCCGGTGCTGGAGGAGGAAGTGGCCCTCGCCAACATCGCCCTGGACCTGCTGGGCCAGGCCCGGCTGCTGCTCTCGCTCGCGGGCGACGAGGACGAGCTCGCGTACCTCCGAGAGGAACGCGCCTTCCGCAACGTCCAGCTGGTCGAGCAGCCGAACGGCGACTTCGCCCACACCATCGCCCGGCAGCTCTACTTCTCGGTCCATCAGCAGGGGCTGTACGAGCAGCTGGCCGCCGGCGACGGTGCGTTCGCGGGGATAGCGGCCAAGGCGGTCAAGGAGGTCGCCTACCACCGGGACCACGCCGAGCAGTGGACGCTGCGCCTCGGCGACGGGACGGACGAGAGCCACGAGCGCATACAGCGGGCGGTGGACGCGCTGTGGCGTTTCACCGGCGAGCTGTTCCAGCCGGTCGAAGGCGTGGACGTGGACTGGCAGGCGCTGCACAGCCACTGGCTGGAGGCGGTCACCACCGTCCTGGAGCGAGCGACCCTGACCGTGCCGTCGGGCCCGCAGTCCGGTGCCTGGACGGCGGGGGCGGGCCGGCAGGGCATCCACACCGAGCCCTTCGGGCGGATGATCGCCGAGATGCAGCACCTGCACCGCAGCCACCCGGGGGCGTCATGGTGACCTGGACGCCCCTTGAGGAGGAGCTGCTGGGCCTCGCGGGCTCGGTCCCCGACCCGGAGCTGCCCGTGCTGACGCTGGAGGACCTGGGCGTGGTCCGGAGCGTGGAAGTGGTCGAACCGGGCAGGGTCACGGTCAAGCTCACGCCGACCTACACCGGTTGCCCCGCGATAGAGGCCATGTCCACGGACATCGAGCGCGTGCTGCACGACTACGGCGTGCCCGAGGTCTCCGTGGTGACGGTCCTGTCCCCGGCCTGGTCGACGGACGACATCACCGCGGAAGGACGCCGCAAACTGGCCGAGTTCGGCATAGCGCCGCCCCGGCCCCACGACGCCGCGTCCGCCTCCGGCTCCGGTGGCCCGGTTCCGCTCGCCCTGTCCGTGCGCTGTCCGCACTGCGGCTCCACGGACACGGAGTTGCTGAGCCGGTTCTCCTCCACCGCCTGCAAGGCGCTCCGCCGCTGCGTGGCGTGTCAGGAACCGTTCGATCACTTCAAGGAGTTGTAGATGTTCCATCCGCTCCGGGTCAGCGGGATCGAGCGGCTCACGGACGATTCGGTGGCCGTCACCTTCGCCGTGCCGCCGGACCTGCACGAGACCTTCCGGCACAAGCCCGGTCAGCACCTCAACGTGCGCTACACCGTCGACGGCAAGGAGGTCCGCCGCTCGTACTCGATCTGCGCCCCGGCAACCGAGCGCCCGGCCTCTCCGGCGCTGCGCGTGGGCATCCGGCTCGTGGACGGCGGCGCGTTCTCGACGTACGCGCTCAAGGAGCTGCTGGTCGGCGACACGCTCGAGGCGATGCCCCCGATGGGCCGCTTCGTACTGGAGCCCCGCGCCGGACGGTTCGCGGCGATCGTCGGCGGCAGCGGCATCACCCCCGTGCTGTCCATAGCGGCCACCCTGCTCGCCCGTGAGCCGGGCGCCGACTTCTGCCTGTTCCGCAGCGACCGGACCGCCGCTTCGACCATGTTCCTGGACGAGGTCGCCGACCTGAAGGACCGCTACCCGGACCGGTTCCAGCTGGTCACCGTCCTCTCCCGGGAGGAGCAGCAGGCCGGCCTGCCGTCGGGCCGGCTGGACGGCGATCGGCTCTCCGGACTGCTGCCCGCGCTGCTGCCGGTGGCGGAGATCGACGGCTGGTATCTGTGCGGCCCGCTCGGCCTGGTCCGCTCCGCCGAGGGTGCGCTGCACGGTCTGGGCGTGGGCCGTTCCCGCATCCACCAGGAGGTTTTCCACGTCGACGAGGGTCCGGCCGCCCCCGCCGGACCACGCGTCGAGGCCCCCGTCGGCAGCACACTTACGGCGACCCTCGACGGACGGTCGGGCAAGTGGCCGGTGGCTGAAGGCGAATCACTGCTGGAGACGGTGCTGCGCAGCCGTTCGGACGCGCCGTACGCGTGCAAGGGCGGGGTATGCGGGACGTGCCGGGCCTTCCTGGTCGCGGGTGAGGTGCGGATGGACCGCAACTTCGCTCTGGAGCCGGAGGAGACGGACGCGGGCTACGTACTGGCCTGCCAGTCCCGCCCGGTGACCAAGGAGGTGGAGCTCGACTTCGACCGGTGACCATCTTCGGCCGCTACTCACAGGCTCGGCCGCTGATCACAGGCTTCGGCCGCTGACCGACTTCGGCCTCTGACCACAAGCAGCAGCGGTTCCCTCCTGTTCCCTTCTCATAGAACATGTCCTATCTTGACGCCCCGTCACATCGGGTCAGTCGGGCTAAGAGCGCACGTTCGCGGGAGGCCGGGACAGTGGACTTCACCTTCACCGAGGAGCAGCAGGCCGCCGCCGAGGCGGCGCGGGCGGTCTTGTCCGGCGTCGCACCCGATACGGTGCCCAGCCCCGCGCTCGTACAGGGTGCGGTGGCCGAGGACATCGACCGGTCGCTGTGGTCCCGGCTCGCCGCCGCGGACCTGCTGAGCCTCACACTGGCGCCGGAACACGGCGGGGCGGGGCTGGACCTCATCGCGCTCTGCCTGGTGCTGCGCGAGTCCGCGAAGGTCCTCGCACGCGTCCCGCTGCTGGAGACGTGCGCGGCGGCCATGACACTCCAGCGGTACGCCGGCCAGGGGCCGGACAAGGGGACACCGAGCCCGGAATCACCGGCGCCCGAGTCACCGGTCACAGAGCTACTGCCCCGCGTCGGCCGGGGCGAGCTGGTGCTCACCGTCGGATCCAACGGGCGCACCGGTCACGAGTCGGCCGAACTCGCCGTCACCGCGCGCAGGGAGGAGCCGGTCGCCCCCGCGAGCGGCGCCCGGGGTGGGGCCGTATGGGTGCTGGACGGGGTGCAGTCGGCGGTGCCGTGGGCCCAGGTTGCGGACTGGATCGCGGTCCCCGCTCACACCGCCCCCGACCCCGCCCACACCGACCCCGCCCACACCGACCCCACCGGGGAGAGCCGAACCGTCCTGGCGCTCGTCCGACGCGACCAGGAGGGCGTCACCATCGCCGAGCAGGTCTCCACCAACGGGGAACTCTTCGGGGAGGTCCGCCTGGACGCGGTGCGGGTCGGGCCCGGCGAGCTGATCGAGACGGCCGGCGCCTGGGAGTGGCTGCGCGACCTGCTCACCGTGGGGACCTGTGCCCTCGCGCTGGGGCTCGGCGAGACCGTGCTGAGCATGACGAGTCAGTACACGAGCAAGCGCGAGCAGTTCGGCTTCCCGGTGGCGACTTTCCAGTCCGTCGCCGTACAGGCCGCCGACCGCTACATCGATCTTCGGGCCATGGAGGTGACCCTCTGGCAGGCCGCCTGGCGGATCACCGCGGGAGGGTCGGGCGAGCTGCCCGCGGCGGGCGACGTCGCGGTGGCCAAGATCTGGGCCTCGGAGGGGGTCCGCCGCGTCGTGCAGACGGCGCAGCATCTGCACGGCGGCTTCGGCGCGGACACCGAATACGCCCTGCACCGCTTCCACGCCTGGGCGAAACAGATCGAGTTGTCACTCGGACCGGCAGCGGCCCACGAAGAGGCCCTGGCAGACCTCCTGGCGGCCCACCCGCCCGCCTGAGCCGATCCCCGGGCCGGAGGGCCCCAACAGCGTCAGGCGACGAAGGCCGGGCTGCCGTTGTCGGTGACCATCGGGCGACCCGCACCCTCCCAGGCGAGCATGCCGCCCTCGATGTTCACGGCGTCGATGCCCTGCTGCACCAGGTACTGGGTGACCTGGGCGGACCGGCCGCCGACCCGGCACATCACATGCACGCGCCGGCCGTCCTCCACCGTCTCGGTCAGCTCACCGAAGCGGCCCACGAAGTCACTCATCGGAATGTGCAGGGCACCGTCGACGTGCCCGGCCGCCCACTCGTCGTTCTCCCGGACGTCCAGCACGAGGCCGTCCGCCGGTACGGCAGCGACATCGACCGTGGGAAGCGGGCCGAAATTCATGGGTAGTGCCTTCTCTCGTCAATGCGCTCCGGAGTCACCGAAAACGCTACTGCACCAGAGCCGCGAGTTCCGCCTCGCGCTGCGAAACCTCGCCCAGCAGCTGTTCCGCGATCTCCTCCAGCAGATGGTCCGGGTCGTCCGGGGCCATCCGCAGCATGGCGCCGATCGCGCTCTCCTCCAGCTCCCGGGCCATCCCCGTCAGCAGCTCCTTTCGCTGGGTCAGCCAGTTCAGCCGGGCGTAGAGCTCGTCGGTCTCGCTCAGCTCCGCCTGCGGCGCGACCGGCCCGGCCGCCCACTCCTGGGCCAGCTCCTTCAGCAAGGCCTCGTCCCCGCGCCCGTAAGCGGCGTTGACCCGAGCGATGAACTCGTCCCGCCGGGCCCGCTCCGCCTCGTCCTGGGCCAGATCCGGGTGGGCCTTTCGAGCCAGCTCGCGGTACAGCTTGCGCACCTCCTCGGTGGGCCGGACCCGCTTGGGCGGCCGCACCGGCTGCTCGGTCAGCATGGCCGACGCCTCGGGAGACAGCCCGTCGGAGTCCATCCAGTCATGGAACAGCTCGTCCACGCCCGGCATGGGCATCACGACCGACCGCGCCTCCTCCGCCTTGCGCAGATCCTCCGGATCGCCCGTCCTGGCCGCCCGCGCCTCGGCGATCTGCGCATCGAGCTCGTCGAGCCGCGCGTACATCGGGCCGAGCCGCTGGTGGTGCAGCCGGGAGAAGTTCTCCACCTCGACCCGGAACGTCTCCACCGCGATCTCGAACTCGATCAGCGCCTGCTCGGCCACCCGGACAGCATGCGCGAGCCGCGCCTCGGGCCGTGCCTGCCCGGCCTCAGCTCGTGCCTGCCCGGCCTCAGCCCGTTCCTGACCCTCTTCGGCCCGTGTCTGACCGGCCTCCGGCCCCCCAGCCGCGTCCCTGGCACCGCCCCCGGCACCGTCGCCGGAAGCGTCCGGGGCGCCCGGGGCGTCCCTCTCCGCACGTGCGTCGTCCTGCGGTTCATCGTCGTTCCGGGTGGTCGGCACCCCGGCGGCTTCGTGGGTCACCCGTCCAGCGTATGGCCCCTGCCCGACCGCCGGGGACCCGCGGTCGGCGCAACAGGCCTCACACCCCCAGCTCGGCGGCTATTCGCCCCGCCCCGATCGCCTGCACCAACTCCGAGTGGTCCGCCTCGGTACGGTCCGCGTACGTCACCGCGAACGCCGCGACCGCTTCGTCCAACTCGTCGTTCTTGCCGCAGTAGCCCGCGACCAGCCTCGGGTCCGCGCTGTGCGCATGGGCACGCGCCAGCAGCGCACCGGTCATCCGGCCATAGTCGTCGACCTGGTCGGCGGCCAGCGCCGTCGGGTCGACGCTGCCCTTGCGGTTCCTGAACTGCCGTACCTGGAACGGCCGCCCCTCCACGGTCGTCCAGCCCAGCAGATGGTCACTGACGACCTGCATCCGGTTCTGCCCGACCACCACGCGCCGGCCCTCGTGCCCGACCTCCGGCACCTCGAACCCCACGGCGGCCAGATGCGGCGCCAGAACCGAGGGCCGAGCCTCCTTCACCTGGAGCACCAGCGGCTCCCCACGGTGGTCCAGCAACAGCACCACGTACGAGCGGGTGCCGACGCTGCCCGTGCCGACCACCCGGAACGCCACGTCGTGGATCGCGTACCGGGCGAGCAGCGGTGTCCGGTCCTCCGAGACGGTCCCCAGGTAGTCGCCGAGCCCCACCGCCACGGCCGCGGCCTCCGCGTCCGGCACCCGGCGCAGCACCGGCGGCGCATCGACGAAGCGGCGGCCGCCGCCCTCGCACTCCTCCGTGGACTTCGCCGCGAAGCGGGCGCTGGTGTTGTTGCGGGCCTTCTCGGAGACCCGCTCCAGGGTGCCGAGCAGATCCCGCGCGTCGGCGTGGGAGACGAGCTCCTCGTCGGCGATGGCGTTCCACGCGTCGAGCGTGGGCATCCGGGCCAGCAGCCGCATCGTCCGCCGGTAGGCGCCCACGGTGTCGTACGCGGCCCTGCGACAGGTGTCCTCGTCCGCACCGGCCTCGCGGCCCGCAAGCACCAGCGATGTGGCGAGGCGCTTGAGGTCCCACTCCCACGGCCCCGCCACGGTCTCGTCGAAGTCGTTCAGGTCGATGACCAGGCCACCCCGTGCGTCGCCGTACAGGCCGAAGTTGGCCGCGTGCGCGTCGCCGCAGAGCTGGGCGGCCACCCCGGTGACGGGGGTACCCACCAGGTCATGGGCCATCAGCCCGGCCGAGCCGCGCAGGAAGGCGAAGGGGGTGGCGGCCATCCGCCCCACCCGTATCGGCGTCAGCCCGGGCACCCGGCCCCGGTTGGACTCCTCGACCGCGCGCACCGCGTCGGGTCTCCCGGCAGGCGGCACCAGCGTCGCGTGCGAGGACCTGGGCACGCGCACCCGCAGCGCCTTGCCCTTCTCCTTCGCCGCCCCCACAGCCTCCGCCGAACCCGAACCCGAACCCGAACCCGCACGACGCGCGAACCCCGGCACAACCGGAATCCGCGTCGCACCCCCACCGGCCCCGAGCGGGACACCCGTCTCCGCCCCGCCGAGACCGACCCGCTCCACCGGCGGCAGCGTCGTTTCGATTCCGTGCATGGCGCGCACTCTCCCCCGCCCGGCGCAGCCGCCGGGCCACCCGCCCAACATCAACTGCCGATGACGGTACCGCCGTACACCGATCGCCGTCTGCCCCTGTGGACAGAGCCTGTGGATAACACCCAGCGGGCCCTTCCACCACTGGTCAGACCCTCAAACCCCCACCGTCTCCTCCATCTCCTCTTCCTCCTCGGCCGCCCACGACTCCTCGGTCGCCGACGACTCCTCGGCCGCCGACGACGTCTCAACCACCGACGGCTTTTCGGCCACCAACGCCTTCTCAGCCGCCGAAGACCGGGCCTGCAGCGCGGACGCCGTCCGGCGCTTCCCCTCGGCCAGGCCCGCGAGCCCCGTCATCACCAGACCGGCGACGAACCAGAGGGCCAGCACCAGCAGGTTTCCGCCCAGCGCGTGGCCTCCGAAGTACACGTGGCTGCGTACGCCTTCGACGAAGCCGGCCCCGTTCCAGAAGGAGTGCAGCGCACCGAAGAACCCGGGCTCCAGCTCGGGGCGGAAGATCCCGCCGGAGCTGGTGAAGTTGAGCATGACGAACAACACCATCACCCCGAGCGTGGTCCACCGCTTCAGGAAGGTGTGCAGCCCCACACCGATCAGCAGGATGCCCGCCGAGTAGAGCCATGCCATGGCCCAGAGACCGGCGAGCCCCTGGTCGACGAGCCCGAACAGCGGCCCGGCGAACACCGCTCCGATGACGCTCACCACCAGCGAGGTCCCCAGCGCCAGTGCCGCCCTCATCCGCAGACGCAGTACCGCCCCGGCTCCGCCGATCACGGCGACGGAGGCGTACGAGCCGATACTCACGGCGACCAGCAGGAAGAAGATCCCCTGGCCGGTCGGGTCCCCGTCCGCCGTCGGAGCCGTGTCCGTCACCTTCAGCGGGGCGCCCTGCCCGGCAGCCACCTGCGTGAAGACCTTCTCGACCACCGTCGCGCTGGTGTCGGAGGAGGCGGTGGCAACGAGCAGTTCGGGGGCCTTGCCCGGTATGTAGGCGCCGTAGCTGTCCTGCGTCCGCAGGTGGTCGGCCGCCGTCGCACGGTCGGCGACGGTACGCACGCTCAGCGCCCCGTCCCCCTTGTCCTGCAACGTCTGGGCGAGCACCTGAGCGCTCGGGCCGGAACCGACCACGTCCACCCGCAGGTCGTGCGGCTGCGGAGCGTGGAACGCTCCGAGATAGGCCAGCCCCATGCCGATGCACATCAGCAGCGGCGTGACGAGGTGACTCAGTACGTGACGCAGCGCCCCCGCCGGGGAACCGGCGGCGGCGCTCGAGCCTGCGGACATGGGGACTCCAAACGATCAATCGATAGTTGGCTTTTACAACTCCAATTCCGTTGTACTATACAACTGAACTTTCGAGGAAGGCGAGCCCGTGCCAGGCACCCCCGGAGAACGCGAGGAATCGCTGGACGTCATCCAGCGCGAACTGACCGCCTTCGCACGCCGTGCGCGGGCAGCGGCGGCCCGACTCCATCCGGAACTGCCACTGGTCTCCTACACGCTGCTGGCGCACATCGACGACCAGCAGGGGTGCCGCGCGACCGACCTGGCGGCGCACTACATGCTCGACAAGTCCACGGTCAGCCGGCAGATCGGCACCCTGGAAAAGCTCGGCCTGGTCGAGCGCCATCCGGACCCGGACGACCACCGCATCCAGGTCCTCCACCCCACCGAGGCCGGAACGCAGGCCCTCGCCGCCACCCAGGCCAGCCGCCGCGCCGCCTATCAGGAACGCCTCGCGGACTGGACGGCGGAGGATCTCGCCCGCTTCGCCGCGTACCTGCTGCGCTACAACGCGACAGGCGACGCCCCGCAGATGTAAATCGGGCGTTTCACGTGAAACCAACCGGCGGTGAAACCCGCCCCCGCCACCTCATCCGCAGGCTCGGCGCGCCCGGCCGCCAAACTGAAGAAGCCCCCCAGGCCAAGGCCTGAGGGGCTTCCTTCTTGTGCGCGAGGGGGGATTTGAACCCCCACGTCCCTAAGGACACTGGCACCTGAAGCCAGCGCGTCTGCCGTTCCGCCACTCGCGCATGAGTGGTGTTTCCAGACTCTCTCACTTGTTGGTGCGAGCGCCTGGCGACATCCGGAAGATTAGCACGCTGGACAGGGTGGATTCACATCCGTTGTTTGGCCGCCCGCCCGCCGGGCACTCGCCGCACGCTCGGCGAACGTCCGAAAGGAATCTGGAACCCGGAGCAGTCGCCCCCACTCCTCCAGAGTGGGCCCGAGGTGCGGGACACTGTGAGGAGGCCACCTCTACGATCCGTGTGAGAGGGGACACTCATCCACAGTGCAGACAAGGGGAACCAGCCGATTTCCCGACGCGTGGATACGATCAGTAAGCAGTACAGGGACGATGACACCGGAGGAGGTGCCCCATGGGAGTGATGAAGCGTTTCGAGCAGCGTCTCGAAGGTCTGGTCAACGGCACTTTCGCCAAGGTCTTCAAGTCCGAGGTCCAGCCGGTCGAGATCGCGGGTGCCCTCCAGCGGGAGTGCGACAACAACGCCACCATCTGGAACCGTGAACGCACCGTCGTCCCCAACGACTTCATCGTCGAGCTCAGCGCCCCCGACTACGAGCGCCTGAGCCCCTACTCCGGCCAGCTGGGCGACGAGCTCTCCGGCCTCGTCCGGGACTACGCCAAGCAGCAGCGGTACACCTTCATGGGCCCCATCAAGGTGCACCTGGAGAAGGCCGACGACCTGGACACCGGTCTCTACCGGGTCCGCAGCCGCACCCTGGCGTCGAGTTCGTCACAGGGCCAAGGCCAGGACCACGGCGGCCCGACCCCTCAGCAGGGCTACCAGAACCACCCGGGAGACGCCCAGCACGGGCGCCCCGGTCCCGCCCGCCCCGCCCCGCAGGCACCCGGCGGCTACGGCTACCCGCCGGCCTCCGCCCCGCCCATGCCCCCGGCCCCGCCGCCGGGCGCCGGGCGCCACTCAGGCCCCGACCGGCGTCCGCCGGCCGCTCCCGCCCCGCTGCCGAACACACAGGTGCGGCGCTGGATCGAGATCAACGGCACCCGCCATCAGATCTCCCGCCCGACGCTGGTGATGGGCCGCAGCACCGACGCCGACGTACGGATCGACGACCCCGGCGTCTCCCGCCGGCACTGTGAGATCAGGACCGGAACGCCCTCGACGATCCAGGATCTCGGGTCTACCAACGGCATCGTGGTAGACGGGCAGCACACAACCCGCGCTACGCTCCGCGACGGCTCGCGGATCGTCGTGGGCAGCACCACCATCGTTTACCGGCAAGCCGAAGGGTGAAGCGGGGGCAATGTCAGAGCTGACCCTGACGGTCATGCGGCTAGGTTTCCTGGCTGTTCTGTGGCTGTTCGTGATCGTGGCCGTCCAGGTCATTCGCAGCGACCTGTTCGGAACGCGCGTCACGCAGCGCGGCTCACGCCGCACCGCGACCGACGCACGCCCGCCACAGGCGCGCCAGAACGCTGCGGCGGCGGCACCGCCGCAGCAGCGCCAGCAGCCCACCCGCCAGCGCCGGGGGGCACCGACCAAGCTGGTCGTTTCCGAGGGCACGCTCACCGGCACCACGGTGGCGCTCCAGGGGCAGACCATCACGCTGGGCCGGGCCCATGATTCAACGATCGTGCTGGACGACGACTACGCGTCCAGCAGGCATGCCAGGATCTACCCCGACCGTGACGGCCAGTGGATCGTCGAGGATCTCGGGTCC
Organism: Streptomyces sp. A0958; assembly: GCF_004795035.1. Classification (GTDB taxonomy): domain Bacteria; phylum Actinomycetota; class Actinomycetes; order Streptomycetales; family Streptomycetaceae; genus Streptomyces. The sequence goes on along the minus strand of NZ_SSBK01000003.1, from coordinate 313,467 downwards.
ACCAACGGCACGTACCTGGACCGGACCCGCCTCACCACCCCGACGCCTGTTCCGCTGGGCGCGCCGATCCGGATCGGCAAGACCGTCATCGAGCTGCGGAAGTAGTACGACAATGAGCGAGCGGAGCGAGCGAGCCGCTGGGGTCCGGGCATCGGACCCGGCCAGGCTCCCGACCGGAGGGTGGGCAGTGTGGCTCGAGACCGGCTGTACCCCGAACCGACGGGTGAGGTGCGCATGAGTCTGTCCCTGCGCTTCGCCGCCGGATCGCACAAGGGCATGATCCGGGAAGGCAACGAGGACTCCGGCTACGCCGGCCCCCGCCTTCTCGCGATCGCCGACGGCATGGGCGGTCAGGCGGCCGGTGAGGTCGCCAGCTCCGAGGTGATCTCCACGCTCGTCCAGCTCGACGACGACGTGCCGGGCTCCGACATCCTCACCTCGCTCGGTACGGCGGTCCAGCGGGCCAACGACCAGCTGCGGATGATGGTCGAGGAGGACCCCCAGCTGGAAGGCATGGGCACCACGCTCACCGCCCTGCTGTGGACCGGTCAGCGCCTCGGCCTCGTCCACGTCGGCGACTCGCGCGCGTACCTGCTGCGCGACGGCGTGCTGACCCAGATCACGCAGGACCACACCTGGGTCCAGCGCCTGGTCGACGAGGGCCGGATCACCGAGGAGGAGGCCACCACCCACCCGCAGCGCTCCCTGCTGATGCGCGCGCTGGGCAGTGGCGACCACGTCGAACCCGACCTCTCCATCCGTGAGGTCCGGGCCGGTGACCGGTATCTGATCTGCTCCGACGGGCTCTCCGGCGTCGTCTCCCACCAGACGATGGAGGAGACGCTCGCCAGCTACCAGGGCCCCCAGGAGACCATCCAGGACCTGATCCAGCTCGCCCTGCGCGGCGGCGGACCCGACAACATCACCTGCATCGTCGCCGACGTCTTCGACGTCGACAGCAACGACACCCTGGCCGTGCAGCTGAACGACACCCCGGTCATCGTCGGCGCGGTCGCCGAGAACCAGGCGGCCCAGCTGAACGACGGCGGCGCGATGCAGACGCCCGCCGGCCGCGCGGCCGGTCTCGGCCGTCCCGTACCGCCGCCCGCGGGCGGCTTCGGCCCTCCCGGCAGCGGCGACGACGTCGGCTACGGCGGAATGCCGGAGGGTTCCTTCGGGTCCTACTCCGACGACGACTTCGAGAAGCCCGGCGGCCGCAAGTGGCTCAAGCGGTCCCTGTACATCGTGCTAGCGCTGGCCGTCATCGGCGGTGGCCTGTACGGCGGTTACCGCTGGACGCAGACCCAGTTCTACGTCGGCGCGAAGAACGACAACGTCGCGCTGTACCGGGGCATCAGCCAGGACCTCGGCTGGGTCTCGCTCTCGAAGGTCGAGACGGACCACCCCGAGATCGAACTCAAGTACCTTCCGCCGTACCAGCGCAAGAAGGTCGAGGAGACGATCGCCGAGGGCAGCCTCGCCGACGCCCGCGAGAAGATCACCGAGCTCTCCAACCAGGCGTCCGCCTGCAAGAAGGACGCACAGCGCCGCGCGGCTGAGGAGAACGCCAAGGGCGACGAGGGCCAGGCGACGGGCACGGACAGCGACGCCACCAAGGCATCGAAGACGTCCAGGACATCCGGTGGCGACACCAAGACCGAGCAGACTTCCACGACTCCCACTCCTGGGCCCAGCCTCTCGGAGGAAGAGCAGAAGCTGGTCCCGCAGTGCGGTAAGAAGTAGAGCCGTAGGGGGCCTTCAGCACCATGAGCGTTGTCACCAACACGACCACGATCGGCGCGATCAACGCACCGAGCCGGCGCAACACCGAACTGATGATGATGGTCTTCGCCATCGCCATCTCCGTGTTCGCCTACGCCAACGTCGGCCTCGCCCTGAACGGCAAGCTCCCCTCCGGGATGTTCGGTTACGGGGCGGGGCTCATCCTGCTCGGCGGCGTGGCCCACCTCGTGGTGCGCAAGTTCGCCCCGTACGCGGACCCGCTGCTGCTTCCACTGGCCACCCTGCTCAACGGCCTCGGTCTGGTGCTCATCTGGCGGCTGGACCAGTCGCAACGGCTGATCGACCGGGCTGTGAACCGGTGGGGCAAGTTCACACCCGACGCCCCCAAGCAGCTGCTGTACTCCGCAGTCGGCGTTGCCCTCCTGGTCGCGGTTCTGCTGGTCCTCAAGGACCATCGCATCCTGCAGCGGTACACCTACATCTCCATGGTGGTGGCGCTGATCCTGCTGATCCTGCCGATGTTCTTCCCCTCGGTGAACGGCGCCAAGATCTGGATCAGCCTCGGCCCTTTCTCCATCCAACCCGGCGAATTCGCGAAGATCATCATTGCGGTCTTCTTCTCCGGATACCTGATGGTCAAGCGGGATGCGCTGGCCCTCGCCAGCCGCCGCTTCATGGGTCTGTACCTGCCGCGCGGACGCGACCTCGGCCCCATCCTCGTCATCTGGGCGCTGTCGATCCTGATCCTGGTCTTCGAGACCGACCTCGGGACGTCGCTCCTGTTCTTCGGCCTCTTCGTGATCATGCTGTACGTCGCCACGGAGCGGACCAGCTGGATCGTCTTCGGTCTCCTGATGTCGGCGGCCGGAGCCGTGGGTGTCGCCACCTTCGAAAAGCACGTCCAGGCCCGTGTGACCGCCTGGCAAGATCCGTTCGCCTGCTACGCCACCGACCGGAGCGGCGCATGTGAGCAGATCTCCAACGCCGTCATGTCCTTCGGCGCCGGAGGCACCCTCGGCACCGGCTGGGGCCAGGGCCACTCCGACCTGATCGGCTTCGCCGCCAACGCCGACTTCGTCCTCTCCACCGTGGGTGAGGAGCTCGGTCTCGCCGGAATGATGGCCGTTCTGCTGATCTACGGCCTCATCATCGAGCGCGGCGTCCGCACGGCGCTCGCCGCCCGCGACCCCTTCGGCAAGTTGCTCGCGATCGGCCTCTCCGGCGCCTTCGCCATCCAGGTCTTCGTCGTCGCCGGTGGTGTCATGGGGCTCATCCCGCTGACCGGTATGACGATGCCCTTCCTCGCCGCCGGTGGCTCCTCCGTGATCGCAAACTGGGCCCTGATCGGCATCCTCATCCGCATCAGCGACACCGCCCGGCGCCCCGCTCCCGCCCCCGCACCCTCCACCGACGCCGAGATGACCCAGGTGGTCCGACCGTGAACAAGCCCCTGCGCCGGATCGCGATCTTCTGCGGCGTCCTCATCTTCGCCCTGCTCGCGCGCACCAACTACCTGCAGTACGTGAAGGCCGACGAGCTCAACACCCGCAAGGAGAACCGCCGGGTCCGCATCGAGCGGTACGCCCACGAGCGCGGCAACATCATCGTCGACGGCGGCAAGTCCATCACCGGGTCCAAAGAGACCGAGGACGGCGACTTCAAGTACAAGCGGGTCTGGAAGGACGGCCCCATGTGGGCCCCCGTCACCGGGTACTCCTCGCAGGCATTCGACGCCTCACAGCTCGAAAAGCTCGAGGACGGCATCCTCACCGGCAACGACGACCAGCTCTTCTTCGACCGCACCATGTCGATGTTCACCGGCGACGAGGCGCAGGGCGGCAACATCGTCACCACGCTCAACAGCGCCGCCCAGACGGCCGCCTTCAAGGGCCTCGGCAGCAAGAAGGGCGCCGTCGTCGCCCTCGACCCGCAGACCGGCGCCATCCTCGCGCTCGCCAGCACCCCCTCGTACGACCCCTCGACCTTCGCGGGCAACGAAAAGGCCGACACCGAGGCCTGGCAGGCGCTGCTGAAGGACAAGGACAAGCCCATGCTCAACCGGGCGCTGCGCGAAACCTACCCGCCCGGTTCGACGTTCAAGGTCGTCACCGCGGCCGCCGCCCTTGAGAACGGCCTCTACACGGACATCGACGCGGACACGAAGTCGCCGCTGCCGTGGCGTCTCCCGCAGTCCACCAAGGACCTGGATAACGAGGGCCCCATCCCTTGCGAGAACGCCTCTCTCCGCAAGGCGCTGCGCTACTCCTGCAACACCGTCTTCGGCAAGATCAGCGATGACCTGGGCAACCAGAAGATGATCGACGAGGCCGGCAGGTTCGGCTTCAACAAGGAGATCTTCACCCCGGTCCGCTCCAACGCCAGCGTGTACCCCGAGGACAACCGGCCGCAGAACGCCATGGCGGGCATCGGCCAGGCCTCCAACCGCGCCACCCCGCTCCAGATGGCCATGGTCGCCTCCGCCGTCGCCAACGACGGAAAGCTGATGCAGCCGTACATGGTCGCCCAGCGGCAGGCTCCCAACCTGGACGTGATCTACACCCACGAGAAGGAGGAGTTCAGCCGCCCCCTCTCGGCCGAGAACGCCCAGAAGCTCCAGGAGATGATGGAGACCGTCGTCAAGGAGGGCACCGGCACGAACGCCCAGATCCCGGGCGCCACGGTCGGCGGCAAGACCGGTACGGCCCAGCACGGCCTGAACAACAGCGAGAAGCCGTACGCCTGGTTCATCTCGTACGCCAAGACGGACAGCGGTTCCCCGGTGGCCGTCGCCGTGGTCGTCGAGGACGGCAACGCCGACCGCGACGACATCTCCGGCGGCGGCCTGGCCGCCCCCATCGCGAAGGCGGTCATGAAAGCGGTCATCGACAGCAAGAAGTGACCCCGCCAAGCAGTGATACCGCTCACACATGGCCGTGAATACGCACCTGCGGATACCGGTCGGATATCAGGTATCGCCTGCGGGGCCGATCAGCTGATGCGGGGCCGGTAGCGTATGCGCGAACAGCACACCGCCGGACCGCACACCGGTGCGGTCAGGACTGACGGAGAGGGCTGGAACAGTTATGGAAGAGCCGCGTCGCCTCGGCGGCCGGTACGAGCTGGGCTCGGTGCTCGGCCGTGGTGGCATGGCCGAGGTCTACCTCGCCCACGACACCCGGCTCGGCCGCACCGTCGCTGTGAAGACTCTCCGGGCTGACCTCGCCCGCGACCCGTCCTTCCAGGCCCGGTTCCGCCGTGAGGCCCAGTCCGCCGCCTCGCTCAACCATCCCGCGATCGTCGCGGTGTACGACACCGGCGAGGACTACGTCGACGGGGTCTCCATCCCGTACATCGTCATGGAGTACGTCGACGGGTCGACGCTCAGGGAGTTGCTGCACTCGGGCCGCCGGCTGCTGCCGGAGCGCACGCTCGAAATGACCGTCGGCATCCTCCAGGCGCTGGAGTACTCGCACCGCGCGGGCATCGTCCACCGGGACATCAAGCCGGCCAACGTCATGCTGACCCGGACCGGCCAGGTCAAGGTCATGGACTTCGGCATCGCCCGCGCCATGGGCGACTCCGGTATGACGATGACTCAGACCGCGGCCGTCATCGGCACCGCCCAGTACCTCTCCCCCGAGCAGGCCAAGGGCGAGCAGGTCGACGCCCGGTCCGACCTGTACTCGACCGGCTGCCTGCTCTACGAACTGCTGACGGTCCGGCCGCCGTTCATCGGGGACTCCCCGGTCGCGGTTGCCTACCAGCACGTACGGGAAGAGCCTCAGCCGCCCAGCAGCTTCGACCCGGAGATCACGCCCGAGATGGACGCGATCGTGCTGAAGGCCCTCACCAAGGACCCCGACTACCGCTACCAGTCGGCCGACGAGATGCGCGCCGACATCGAGGCCTGCCTCGACGGCCAGCCGGTCGCCGCCACGGCGGCGATGGGTGCGGCCGGTTACGGCGGCTACGGCGGCGGGTACGACAACGACCAGCCCACCACCGCCCTGCGGGCCGCGGACCAGAACGGCGACCGCACGTCGATGCTGCCGCCGGTCAACCCGGACGACGGCAGCTACGGCTACGACGACCGCCCCGCCCGCCGCCGGCAGAAGAAGAACCACACCTCGACCATCCTGCTGGTCATCGCGGGCATCCTGGTGCTGATCGGCGCGATCCTCATCGGCAAGGCGGTCTTCGTCAGCGACGGGGGCGACACGGGCGCGTTCGACGTACCCAACATGGTCGGCATTTCCGTCAAGGACGCTCAGAAACGCGCCGACAATTCGAACGTCAAGCTCAAGATCGGTCCCGAGGAAGAGTGCAAGGACCAGCCCAAGGACAAGATCTGCCGCCAGACGCCGACGGCAGACGAGCAGATGCAGGAGCAGGAGACCGTCACGGTCTTCGTCTCCAGCGGCCCGCCGAAGGTCGACGTCCCGGACGTCACGGAGAAGTCCGAGGCCAACGCCCGCGAGATCCTGGAGAAGAGGGGCTTCACGGTCACCGTCACCTCGGTCGAGTCCGAGGCCGAGCCCAACACCGTCCTGGAGCAGTCCCCGAAGGGCGACTCGAAGGCCGAGGAGAACTCCGAGGTCAAGCTCACGGTCGCCACGGAGAAGCTGATCAGCGTGCCGCCGGTGGACACCCGCTCGTACGACGAGGCGGTGGCCCAGCTGAAGGCGCTCGGCTTCACCAACATCGGCAAGTCCGAGGTCGACGACGAGGACCACCCCGCAGGCCAGGTCGTCGGACAGACCCCTGAGGCCAACCAGAAGGTCGGCAAGGACACCGCGATCATCCTCAAGGTCGCCAAGGGCCCGACCCAGCCCCCGACGACCGCCATCCCCGAGGTCCGCGGGCACAAGGTCTCCGACGCCAAGCAGATGCTGACCGGAGCCGGCTTCACGAACATCCAGTTCGCCGAAGGCAGCTCGGACGACGACAACGCCATGGTCGTGAACGCCGACCCGCAGCCGGGCACCCAGTCCGACCCGGCCAACACCACCGTCACCCTCACCACGGCGGGCGGAGGCAACGTCTTCGGCGGGCCGAACGGTAGGCGGGGCCACTGACCTTCCCCGCACCCGGCACGAGCAGAGGGCCCCGGTCACCGCATCACGGTGATCGGGGCCCTCTGCCGTACGCGCCCGTACGCCCGTCTCAGCCCAGCTCCACCGGCTTCGTACGGTCCCGGTCGACCTTCTCCGTACGGACCAGCTCGCCCCACACGATGTAGCGGTACTTCGACGTGAAGACCGGGGTGCAGGTCGTGAGCGTGATGTAGCGGCCGGCCTTCTTCGCGCCCGAGCCCTTCGGGACGGGCCCCAGCACGTCGACGTTGTACTTCGACGTCTCCGGCAGCTCGTTGAAGACCTTGTAGATGTACCAGGTGTCCTTCGTCTCGAAGACGACCGCGTCCCCGGTCCGCACCTTGTCGATGTTGTGGAACTTCGCCCCGTGCCCGTCCCGGTGGGCGGCCAGCGTGAAGTTGCCCTCCTTGTCCGAGGGGAGCGCCGATTTCACCGGATCGGTGTAGTAGCCGGCGACGCCGTCGTTGAGGATCTCGGTGTCGGTGCCCTTCTTGACGAGCACCTCGCCGTTCTTCATCGACGGGACGTGGAGGAAGCCGATGCCGTCCTTGGTGTCCAGCGCGCCGGGGCCGTCGGCCCAGTGGTCGCGGACCGTGTCGCCCTGTTTGGTGGCCTCGCGGTCGGCGAGCACGTTCGTCCACCACAGGGAGTAGACGACGAAGAGACCGAGCACCAGACCTGCGGTGATGAGGAGTTCACCGAAGACGCTGACGGCTGTCGCGAAGGGGTGACGGCCCCCGGTCCGCGCAGGCGGCGCGGACTCGTCGGTCTGCTCCTGGTCCTCGGTCCTCGCTGTCACCGCACCGCCCCTGTCGTCATGATGTCCAGCCCGTTCAGTCCACGAGCACGTCGGGCTTCCCCTTGCTGCGCGGCCGTTCGTCGACCATCTTGCCCCAGACGATCAAACGGTACGTACTCGTGAATTCGGGCGTACACGTCGTCAAGGTGATGTACCGGCCGGGCTTGGTGAACCCGGACTGCTGCGGCACCGGGCCGATCACGGACACGTTGGACGGCGAGGTCTGCGACAGCTCGCTCGTCATCTCGTACGTGTAGTACGCGTCCTGCGTCTCGACCACGATCGGGTCGCCCGGACGCAGCCGGTTGATGTAGCGGAACGGCTCGCCGTGCGTGTTGCGGTGGCCGGCCAGGGCGAAGTTGCCCTGCTTGTCCTCGGGCATCGCCGTGCGCAGCGGTTCCTCGCTGTAGTGGCCGACCATCCCGCGGTCGAGGACCTTCTCCTTGCTGGTGCCCTCGGCGATCGGGGTGACGACGTCCAGCTTCGGGATGTGGATGATGGCGAAGCCCTGCCCCGGCTCGAACGCCTCCGGTTTGCGGGTGCCCTTGGCCCAGTCGTCCTGGATCTTGTGGGTCTCCCTGCCGGCGATCTGGTCGGCGCGCACGTTCGTCCACCACAGCTGATAGGTGACGAAGAGCAGCATCAGGATGCCCAGTGTGATGAACAGTTCGCCGACGACCCGGCTGATGACGACCGCGGGGCTGTCCTTGGCGGCCTTGGCCGCCCGGCGCGCCTCCATGCGGGTCATGGGCTTCGCCGGGGCACCTTCCGTACCGGCCGCGCTGCCGGGCCCCGGGCGCGGTGCCGGGCGCCGCCGTCCGCGCCCCTTGGCGGCGCGTCTGCGCTCGGCCCGGCCGCCGGTCGCGGATGCGGGGGGCACGGGCGACGCGCCGCGGTGCTCCCCGGACTCCTCCGCGCTCCCGGTCTCGTCGGCCCCGGCCGAAGGCTCCTGCTCCCGCGCGGACTCCTCGGCCGGGTCTATGCGCCACAGCATTTCCGTGCGCGGCTCGACGTTCCCGTCGGTCGAGGGCACCGGCTCGGCCGGGGCCCGCCGCGCGGTCTCCTGGCGGCCGTACCAGTCCCGTTCGTACCCCTCGGGGTCGTACCACTCGGGCGGGGCCTGCTGGGGGCCCTGCGGCGCGTGTGGCGCCTGCTGCTGGGGCGGTACGGCCGGCGGCCCTTGGTGCCCCGGCAGCGGGTCGTTCAGCGGGTCCGCCAGCCTGTCAACCGCCGCATCGAACGCGCCCGGGTCCCCGTACGCCTGCGGATCGTGCGGGTCGTCCTGCCGCCCGTCCCCGGCTCCGTGGCGGGGTGGGGTCACGCGACGGCCTTGCCCACCACCGGAGCGAGCCCCGCCGACCTCTCGACGGCTCCGGTGTCACCGCAGCGCACCAGCCAGTTGGCCAGCATCAGATGGCCGTGCTCGGTGAGCACCGACTCGGGGTGGAACTGCACACCTTCCACGGCCAGTTCCCGGTGGCGCAGGCCCATGATGATGCCGTCGGCCGTCCGCGCGGTGACCTCCAGCTCATCGGGGACCGTGTCCGGTTCGGCGGCGAGCGAGTGGTACCGGGTCGCGGTGAACGGCGAGGGCAGACCGGCGAACACGCCCGCGCCCTCGTGGATCACCGGGGACGTCTTGCCGTGCAGCAGTTCGGGGGCGCGGCCCACGACACCGCCGTACGCCACCGCCATCGACTGCATGCCCAGGCAGACCCCGAACACCGGGACGCCGGTCGCCGCGCAGTGCCGCACCATGTCGACGCAGACGCCCGCTTGCTCCGGGGTGCCGGGTCCGGGTGAGAGCAGGACGCCGTCGAAGCCGTCCTGGGCGTGCGCCGTGGTCACCTCGTCGTTGCGCAGCACCTCGCACTCGGCACCCAGCTGGTAGAGGTACTGGACGAGGTTGAAGACGAAGCTGTCGTAGTTGTCGACGACCAGGATGCGGGCACTCATCGGCCGGCCCCCGTCGCCGCGCTCGCGCCGTCGACCGTCACGTCACCGAACGGAAGCAGCGGCTCCGCCCACGGGAAGACGTACTGGAACAGCACGTAGACGACCGCCAGGGCGAGCACGAGCGAAATCAGCCCGCGCACCCACGCGTTGCCCGGCAGATGCCGCCAGATCCAGCCGTACATCCTGACCCCTCCATTCGGTACGGGTCCAGAGTAAGGGGCGGGGGGCCGGCCGTGGGGCAGCTGTGGAAAGCCGTGGACGGGCCATGGAGAGCCGTGGGTCAGCTGTGAAGGGCCGCCGGCCTGCCCTCGGTCACGGGCTGGGTCGCGTCCAGGTGCGCCCAGGCGATCAGCCGGTGGCTGCTGCCCCACTCGGGGTCGCAGGTGGTCAGCGTCAGATAGCGGCCGGGCCCGTCGAAGCCGGACTTGCGCGGGACGGGGTCGATCACCCCGGTGTCGCTCGGCACGGTCCGGTACGGCTTGCGGTCGATGCGGTACGTGAACCACGTCGTCCCGTCCGTCACCAGCACCGCGTCACCGGGGCGCAGCTCGGGGAAGTCCTTGAACGGGTCGCCGTACGTGCGGCGGTGCCCGGCCACCGCGAAGTTGCCCGTCGCGCCGGCGCGGGCGGTGCCCCGGTAGTGGCCGAGGCCCTTCTGCAACGTCTTGACCTCGGTGTTCTCCAGGACGGGCCATTCCCAGTTCTTGCCGAAGCGGGGGATGTAGAGCACCGCGAACGGCTTCCCGTCGCGGTACGCCTCGGGAGTCGGCGCGGGCGACTCGGTCGCGGGTGCGTCGGCTGTGGGCGACTCGGTCGCGGGTGCGGAGACCGTGCCGCGTGCCCACTGGTTCTCCAGGGCGTCGATCTGGCCCTCGGTCGCACCGGCGGCCTTCACTCCGGTCCAGAACAGGAGGTAGACGACGAAGAGGATGATCAGGGCGCCCACGGTGACGCACAGCTCGCTGAACGTCCTGACGATGAGTCGCACCGACACCGGTCGGCCTCCCCGCGGCTGCTCGTTACTTCACCGGCTCCGCATAGTGCAGGTCCACTGTGCCCGAGTAGCCGGGAAGAGTCACCGCCCCGTGCTCGTCGACTTTCCAGCCGAGCCCGTACGCCTTCACGTACAGCAGGTAGTTCTGGATCGCCGGCGAGGCGTCGAGCGCCTTCCTGAGCGCACCGGGGTCGCCCACCGCGGTGATCTTGTACGGGGGCGAGTAGACCCGGCCCTGGAGGATCAGGGTGTTGCCGACGCAGCGCACGGCGCTGGTGGAGATGAGCCGCTGGTCCATGACCTCGATGCCCCGGGCGCCGCCCTGCCACAGCGCGTTGACGACCGCCTGCAGGTCCTGCTGGTGGATGACCAGGTCATTGGGCTGCGGGTCGGGGTAGCCGGGGCTGGCGGTGGCGTTCGGCGGGGCGTCGTTGAGCGTGACGGCCAGGGCCTGACCGGAGAGCTTGGTGGTACCGGCGGCCCGCTCCAGCGCCTTGAGGCGGGCGGCCTCCGCCTTGGTGCTGCCGTTGTCGCGCTGGGCGAGGGTGTCGATGTCCCCGCGCACGGACGCGGCGGACTCCTCCAGAGCGGCGTTCTTCTCGCTGCGCTGCTGGATGAGGTCGGAGAGCTTCAGCAGCGAGGCGTCGGTACGGATATTGGTGCCCTTTGCCGTATTGGCGCTGGTCACGAAGATAAGGCCGGCAAGGGCGAAAACGGCAGCCGTGAGCACTCTGACCGGGTGCCGGAACGTGCGCCGGACCGGCCCTGGGGGAGAGTCGGCAGAATTGCTCAACGTACCCTTATCTCCTTCGGTGCCACGGAAGCACTACGCTAACGGACGCCCGGGGGAGGCAGCATTCCCCCTTGCGCCCCGCCCCGGCGCCAGCCACAGTTCCCTGCGCGGTCACGCAGCGCATCGACAGGAGAGTTCCTCGTGCCGAAGTCACGTATCCGCAAGAAGGCCGACTTCACGCCGCCCCCGGCGAAGCAGACGACCAACATAAAGCTGACCAACCGCAGCTGGGTGGCGCCCGTGATGCTGGCGCTCTTCCTGATCGGTCTGGCCTGGATCGTTGTTTTCTACGTGACCGACGGCGACCTGCCGATCAAGTCGCTGGGGAACTGGAACATCGTCGTAGGCTTCGGCTTCATCGCGGGCGGCTTCGGCGTCTCCACGCAGTGGAAGTAGCCCGCGCGACCGCGCAGTGACGCACGACGGCCCCGGTTACCGCAACCCCTGCCCTGAGTTACCCACAGCGTTATCCACAGGCAGGGGAAAAGGTCAGACGATCTGTGGATAACTCCCTGGCCGTTGACGCCGGTGTGACTGCGAACGCCCCCGCACCGGGGCACAACGCCCCTTGTCCCTGCTGGAAAAACCCAGCTCAGCGACAAGGGGCTCAGTTGTATCCGCTTCATGCACAAGATCGGAACCAGGCTGTGGAATCCTGTGGACAACTTCGATCACAAACGGTCCGCATCGGCTCTGCGGACCTTGTCGGAGGCGCCCCCTACGTCAGGGCGGCTGTCCTGGCGACCACGATCAGGATCACCACCACGAGGGTTACGGCACAGGTCCCGAACTGCACGAGATCGCGCCGTTCACGCGGGGCGTGCACCATGCCGATCCCGATCAGCACCCCCGCGACCAGTCCGCCGACATGCGCCTGCCAGGCGATCCCGCCCCACGGGTTGAAGGTGATGACCAGGTTGAGCGCGAGGATCATGAAGACCGGGCGCATGTCGTAGTTCAGCCGGCGCATCAGGACGACCGTCGCACCCAGCAGACCGAAGATGGCGCCCGAGGCCCCCAGCGAGGGCTGGTTCGGCGCCGCGAGCCAGTACGTCAGGGCGCCGCCCGCCAGCCCCGAGAGCAGATACAGCGCGAGGTAGCGGACGCGGCCCAGCACCGCTTCGAGCGGTCCGCCCAGCCACCACAGCCCCAGCATGTTGAAGGCGATGTGCCACACCTCCTGGTGCAGGAACATCGACGTCACCAGCCGGTACCACTGGCCTTCCGCAATGCCCTCCGGCGGCCCGCCGTAGTAGAAGTTGGCCCGGCCGAGCAGCACCAGGTCGTCGACCAGCGCGCCGTTCGCCAGCACCGCGACGAACACGGCGACATTGACCCCCAGCAGGATCTTGGTGATCAGCCGGGGATCGGCCGCGACGGGGCCGCCGGCGAGCGTGCGCGGCCGGGCGGCGGACGCGCCGTGCCCCGTGCCGGAGCCCTGGCGGACGCAGTCCGGGCACTGGAAGCCGACCGAAGCGCTGACCATGCAGTCCGGGCAGATGGGGCGGTTGCAGCGGGTGCACCGGATCGCCGTCTCCCGGTCCGGGTGGCGGTAGCAGCCGGCCGGGCCCCCGACGGGCGGGGGCGGTCCGGGCGCGCCCGGCGGCTGCTGGTCCATCGGTCCCATCGCTTCCCGGTCCCCTCGGTCCTCGTCGTCCCGGTGACGCGCACGACACCGCCCCGCGCATCCGTTCTGTCATGAGATACGGACGGGCGGGGCGGTTGGTTCCCGAACGCGGAACCGGAGAGTGACCGGCCGGTGACGAAAGGCGATCAGCGCGTTTCGACGTCGACCGACTCGATGACCACGTCCTGCAACGGACGGTCGGTACGCGGGTTGGTCCGGGCGGTCGCGATCGCGTCGACGACCCGCTGGCTCGCGGGGCCGACCACCTCGCCGAAGATGGTGTGCTTGCCGGTCAGCCAGGCCGTCGGCGAGACCGTGATGAAGAACTGCGAGCCGTTGGTGCCCGGCCCGGCGTTGGCCATCGCCAGCAGGTAGGGCTTGGTGAAGGCGAGATCGGGGTGGAACTCGTCACCGAACTCGTAGCCCGGGCCGCCGGTCCCGTTGCCCAGCGGGTCGCCGCCCTGAATCATGAAGCCGCTGATCACACGGTGGAAGACGGTGCCGTCGTACAGCCGGTCCGTGGTCTTCGCCCCGGTCGCGGGGTGGGTCCACTCGCGCTCCCCGGTGGCGAGCTCGACGAAGTTCTTGACCGTCTTGGGCGCGTGGTTCGGCAGGAGCCGGATCTCGATGTCGCCCTGGTTGGTCTTCAAGGTGGCGTAAAGCTGCTCGGCCACGATCTGCCTTCCGTAAGTCTGCGTGTCTGCTGTGCACGGCTGCCCCGTCCCGGACGTCGGGCCGCTCCGAATACCGCCCACCCCGCGGCCGGGCGGCTGCGGCATCCCGATCCTTGCACGGGCCACCCGCACCGTGTCCGACCCGGCCGCCGGGCGCTTCCCGCGCCGCCCCGGCACGAAACGTGCCGCCAAGTGCGTGACCTACCCACGCGGTCCGGGCCGAACCGTGGCATTGTCATCGGAAGACTCCCCTTGCACCGCATTGCCCGAGAGCATCCTTGATGAATCGAATGACCCGGATGCCCGCCCCGCGTGCCTGACAGGCCCCATGCAGGCATGATCTCGAATTGGGTGGAAAGGCGGAGTACCTACCCGCCACCAAGGAGGAGGATCACGTGACCCGCATCGACAGCGTGCGCGCCGCAACCGACTCGGCGAAGGACAGCGTGCAGCACGCCGCGGTAGTGGTGGCGCCCTACGCCGACTCGGCCAAGGACCAGGCCGTTCACTATGCGCACGAGGCCCGCACGCTGCTCGCGCCGAAGATGTCGAAGGCAGCCAAGCAGGCCCGTGTCCAGTACGGCGCGCACGTCGCCCCCCGTATCGAGCTCGCCCGCACACATGTCCCCCCGAAGGTCGACGAGGTCGCCCAGCGCGCCGCGCAGCGCACCCGCCGGGCCGCACGTAGCGCCGCTGACTACACCGTCCCGCGCGTCGAGAGCGCCATGGCCGCCGCCCAGCCGGTCGCCGAGGAGGCGACGGCCCGCAGCGCCGCGGCCCTCGCCGCCCTGCGGGGCCAGGTCACGGCCAAGCAGATCCAGAAGCTGGCCCGCAAGCACCAGCGGCGGGCCAAGGCCGGCAAGGCGTTCAAGGGTGTGGCCGTGACGGGCCTCCTCGCCGGCGCCGCGTACGCCGTATGGCGCTGGTGGGACAAGCAGGCCAACCCCGAGTGGCTGGTGGAGCCGCCGGCCCCGACCGAGGTCGACGACCGCGCTCCGCTGTCGTCCGTCGACGGCACCCCGAACGCCTCGGCCATCCTGGACCCCGAGGTCGAGGCCAAGCAGGCCGACGCCGAGGCGGGCGAGGACGGCCCGGACGTCCTGGGCGGCACGGACCCGGACGACCGCCCCTGACCCCCGCCGACGGCGAGGCCCATGCAAAGAGCTCCCCCGACCTGCGTATACGCAGGTCGGGGGAGCTCTTTCGATGTGGAGCCTAGGAGATTCGAACTCCTGACATCTGCCTTGCAAAGGCAGCGCTCTACCAACTGAGCTAAGGCCCCGACAGCAGACAGCTCGTGACGTCATGACGTCACGGCCACCACCGCAGAACAGAGTACCGGCTCACCCCCGGAATCCTGCAAAAAGACTGGGACTCCCCGTGCGCGACCACGCTCCGTAAGATGCTGGTCCAGGTTCGCAGCAGCGAAGCCGATGCGAAGGGGAGACGCAATGGATGCAGCGCAGCAAGAGGCGACGGCCAGAGCCAGAGATCTTCAGCGCAGTTGGTACGGGGAGCCGTTGGGGGCGCTCTTCCGCCGGCTGATCGACGATCTCGGCCTGAACCAGGCACGGCTCGCCGCGGCACTCGGACTGTCCGCTCCCATGCTCTCCCAGCTCATGAGCGGTCAGCGCGCGAAGATCGGCAACCCGGCTGTCGTCCAGCGCGTCCAGGCACTCCAGGAGCTGGCCGGCCAGGTCGCCGACGGCAGCGTCAGCGCCGGCGAGGCCACGGAGCGCATGGAGGAGATCAAGAAGTCCCAGGGCGGCTCGGTCCTCTCGGGCACCGGCCAGACCACCACGAGCGGCGGAGCACCCACTGTGCGCCGGGTGGTCCGGGAGATCCAGTCGCTGCTGCGTTCGGTCGCGGCGGCCGGTGACATCATCGATGCCGCGGACTCCCTCGCCCCGACGCACCCGGAGCTGGCAGAGTTCCTCCGGGTGTACGGCGCGGGGCGCACCGCGGAAGCGGTGGCGCACTACGAGAGTCATCAGAGCTAAGGGCCTTTCGTCGGATCAGGCCGAGACATGAACGGGGAGCGAGCGCAGCGCCATGGGTGAGGTCTTCGCCGGACGGTACGAACTGGTCGATCCGATCGGGCGGGGTGGGGTCGGTGCCGTCTGGCGTGCCTGGGACCACCGGCGCCGCCGCTATGTGGCGGCCAAGGTCCTCCAGCAGAGCGACGCTCACACGTTGCTCCGCTTCGTGCGCGAGCAGGCGCTGCGGATCGAGCATCCGCACGTCCTCGCGCCGGCCAGCTGGGCCGCCGACGACGACAAGGTCCTGTTCACCATGGACCTCGTCAGCGGCGGCTCGCTCGCCCATGTCATCGGCGACTACGGGCCGTTGCCCCCTCGGTTCGTCTGCACCCTGCTCGACCAGCTGTTGTCCGGTCTCTCGACGGTGCACGCCGAGGGGGTCGTTCACCGGGACATCAAGCCGGCGAACATCCTGATGGAGGCCACCGGTACGGGCCGGCCCCATCTGCGGCTGTCCGACTTCGGCATCTCCATGCGCAAGGGCGAGCCCCGCCTCACCGAGACGAACTACGTGGTGGGGACGCTGGGTTACTTCGCGCCCGAGCAGATGATGGGAGCCGAACCGGACTTCCCCGCCGACCTCTTCGCGGTCGGCCTGGTCGCCCTGTACCTGCTCCAGGGCACGAAGCCAGACTCCCAGGGGCTGATCGAGCACTTCGCGTCGCACGGCACCCCGAGCGCCCCGGACGGCGTCCCGGAGCCGCTGTGGCAGGTCATCGCGGGGCTGTTGCAGCCCGACCCGCAGGACCGTTTCCGTACGGCCACGGGCGCGCGCAAGGCCCTGACGGCCGCCGTCGAGATGCTGCCCGAGCCCTCGCCCGACGACGAGCCGGTGGAGGTCTTCGACCAGATCGGCCCGCTGCCGGAGGGCTTCGGCCCGGACGGGCCCCTGCCGCCCGGCGGGACGGCCGCCGCCCGGACTGCCGCCCCGCAGACTGCCGCCCCGCAGACTGCCGCCCCGCAGACTGCCGCCCCGCAGACAGCCGCCCCGCAGACAGCAGGTCACCGGACAACCGGCGGGCAGGCCGTGCACCAGCCGACCCCGGACCCCCAGCCCTCGGCCCCCCAGCCTGCCGCACAGGCCCCGGCCCACCGGACGGCGGCGCCGCAGCCGACCGGGCAGCCGCAGCCGTACCCGCCCGCGCCCACCTCCATGTCCGAGACCGGCAGCTTTCACCTGCCGCCCCCGGAATTCGTCGCTCCCGCGCCCCGGGCACCGCAGCCCCATGCCCAGGTGGCCCCGCACCCGTACGCCGCCCCCGCGCCGGTCCCGGCGCACGCCCCAGCGGTTCCCGGACCGCACGACCGGGCCTTCACCCACCCCTACACCGCCCCGCAGCAGGGGGGTGCGGCCCCGCAGCCGATCGGGTCCGCGCCCGCCCCACACACGCGTCCGGGACCGTCCCCGAAGGTGGCGGTCCCGGTCCTGCTGGTGGCGCTGATCTGTTTCGCGGTGGGCATCTGGGCACTGACCCAGGCCTGAGGGCGGCCGCCCCCGGCCCGGCTACCAGGCCTGGGGCGGGCCTCCGTACGGGTACTGCCCGCCGCCCGTGGGCGCGGTCGGCAGGGCCGCCGCGCGGCGCCGCGCGATCAGCGTCCACGCACCCATCCAGAGCACCAGCACGGCGCCGGCACCGATCCCGGCCGCCGCGACCAGCTTCATCGTGCTGCTCCGGCTCTCGCTCTGCGCGGCCTGCGCGCCGCTCTGCCCGTTCCTCGCCATGTCCTTGTCGCCCTGCGTGACGGCGAAGATCCCGGCGTCACCCGTGTACGGCGTATCGGCGGCCTTCCCCGTCACCTTGATCTGAAGCGTCAACGCGATCGGCTTGTCGCCGTACGGCTTCGCGACCGCCGGGCTCAGCGATACGGAGAGGTAGTACCAGCCCGCGAACCGCATGGCGCTCACGTCGTCGCTGGAGTCGAACCTGTTCTCGTACGCCACCGGGGGCAGCGGATCGAGGGAGACGGACGTCGGCTTTCCCGCGTACGACATGGGCGACACATCGTCGACGTGCCCGATCGCGGGATTGTCCAGGGACATCGCGAGCGCGCTGCTGACGTACTGTCCCTTGCCGGCGGTGCTGTTGCTCAGGCCGGCCGTGGCGAAGACCTGCTGCCCCCAGTCCACCGGAATCCGGTAGAAGAGGGTCTGCCCGGGCTCGATCCTGTCCTTCCACTCACCGGTCTGCAGGCTCGTCGCGTCGTAGTAACCGGCGCCCCCGTGCCTGGTGTTGTCCTTGGCCGGGGCGGGCGGGGGCGGTGAGGCGGACGGCCAGGCCGTCGGCGCCTCGGTCGGCGCCGACGAGGCGTGGGCGAGCTTCGGCTCGGACGCGTAACGCAGCTCCAGGTCCCAGTCCCCGTGGCCGGAGGTCGCCTTGGTCTCGCGCTCGACCAGGACGTAGTACGCGCCGGCCTCCTGGCAGCTGCTGTTGTCCTCGCCCACGAGCCGGGAGGCGTAGGCGGCGATCGGGCGGGGGTACTGCGCGGACTCGAAGATGGCGTCCTGCGAGCTGCACTGGTCGTCCGAGCTGTCCCGGATGCTGACCGTGATGCCGTCCCCGTAGGCCACCTTGCCCTCGTCCTTGGGCACGACGACGGCCGAGACGTAGGCGTTCGTCTTCGCGTCCAGGTTCAGCCGGTAGTAGAGCTTCTGGCCGGCCTTGATCGAGCTCTTGAAGACCGAGTCGCTCTTCAGTTCCGTCGCGTCGGCGTTGACCTCCGCGCCGCTGACCGCCCCGGCGCCCGGATCGAAGGTGTATGTGCCGGGGCCGTCCGCCGCGTACGCCTGCCCCGGCAGCGCCGCCACCGCGAACACCGCCGCCACCGCTGCCAGAGCCCCCCGCACTCTGCTGCGCTGCCTCATCACGCGCTTCCCCTCGTCATCCGGGCGACTGCCCCGCGGCGGCCGCGTACATATACGAACACGGCCAGCACCACGGCCATGGCGGCAGCCCCCGCGCCCGCGGCCGCAACGACGGCCCATCCTGCCCCTCCCGCTCCACCACTGTCTGCGGCGGCGGACGAATCGCCCGTCTTGTCCGCGCCGGCGCCCTTCTTGCCGTGCCCGCTCCCGCCGGGCTTCCCCGCCACCGCCGGGGCGTCGTGCCCGGGCCCGCTGCGCTCCTCGCCCAGAACCGCCACGCGCAGCACCATGCCGATCTCGGGGTTCTCGGCGATCTCCGCGGCATGCGCGCCCAGCGTCACCGAGATGTAGAAGTCGCCCCCGATGTGCACCGGCTGAACGTCGGCCCGGCTCTCGTAGCGGTTGGTCCAGGCGACCGGCACGCCACCCATCCGCACCGCGGCGGGGCTGCCGTCGTACATCGTGCTCCCGTTGAACTCACCGCCCCCGCCGAGCGGGTGGCGGGCCGGCGTGTAGAGCCGGCTCGCGCCGTAGGAGTACGTGGTGCCGGTACGGCCCACCGTGGGCTCGTTCGCGAACTCCACGTCGTACACCACCTGCTGGCCCCAGCCCGCCGGGACCTTGTACCAGAGCGTCTGGGACGGCAGGATGCGGTCGCGCCACACGCCCCGGCCGAGCTCCTGGGCGTCGTTGAAGCCGGTGCCGCCCCGCACGTCACGCGGATCGCCCGTGGGCAGCGTGGCGTTCGTGGCGCCCTCGCCGTACTCGGCCTCGGACTGGGCGGGCGTCACCCCCTCCGGCAGCGGCTCCTCGACCCCGTACACCAGCTCCAGGGGCCAACGGGCCGCGTCGGAGCCCTTCTTGCTCTCCCGCTCCACCACGAGCCGGTAACGGCCCGCGCGGTCGCAGGTGCGGGTGCCGCCCTCCGAGCGGATACGGGCGACGGCGGCCGTCAGCGGCGTCGCACCCTCCTTCTGGGAGAAGTGCTCGGTGTTCGACTCGCAGTATCCGTGGTCGGTGTGCTCGATCCTGGTGGTCAGCGCGTCGAACGTGTCGACGGCCGCCCCCGGCTGCGGTACCGCCGTCGCGGCGAAGTCCGCCGTGGACGCGTCGTCCAGATCGACCGCGTAGTACCGCTTCTCGCCGGGCCCGATGGTGTCCAGGTACTGCCCGGGCGTCAGTACGGGTGCCCGGTCGGCCGTGGCCGTGCCCTCCACCCGGCGGCCCTTCAGCCGGTAGCCGTCCGCGGAGAGCTGGGCGGCGCGCTGCAACTGCCGGGCCAGCGCCTCGGCGTCCGGCGCGTCGTAGTAGCGGCCGTTGCCCGCGTGCGCGATGCATTCCAGCTGCTCGCGGGCCGCGCCCGCCACCTGGAAACCGACGGTGTCGATCCGCAGCCCGACGCCCTCCTTGCCGAGCTGTTCGGCGACCTCGCAGGGGGGCGGCGCACCGCAGTTGTCCTCGCCGTCGGAGATCAGCAGGATCGTGCGCGTGCCGATGGCCCCGTCCGCCGGCTTCGGCAGGTCCTGTGCCGCCTTGCGCAGCGAGAGGCCGATGGGGGTGTCACCCCGTGGCCGCACCGCCTCGACAGCCCGCTTCACGGCGTCCCGGTCGAGCTTCTGCACCGGTCGCACGAGCCGGGTGTCCGTGCAGCCGCGCGGCCGGTCGGCGCCGTACACCCGCAGACCGGTCGGATACCCGTCCGGGAGCCCGTCCACGACCGTGGAGACGGCCGCGCGGGCGCTCTCCATCCGGGTGTGACCGGTGCCGTCGTCGTCCCCCATGGAGCCGGAGGAGTCGAGCACCATCACCAGACTGCTGTCGCCGCCCGACCGCGCGGCCGCCGGTGCCGCGGGGGCGTCCGCCGGGCCTGCCAGGGCCGGCAGCGCGCCCGCCACCAGGGCGAACAGCGCCCCGCCGATCAACGTCCCCGCCCGCGCACCGCGGCGGTGATGGCCTGTCCTCACCCGTGCCCCCTCGACCGAAATCCCGCTCTCTTTGCTCAAGCAAGCTATTGATTTGCTTGAGCGAACTCAAGAGCACAGGTGTCACGGTCCCGCAACAGCACGAAGCCCCGGCCGCGTCGGCGGCCGGGGCTCGTAGCAGGCTGTTCCGTCTCAGACACCCGATCCTGCGGGCACGGAGTCGGTCGCCTCCGTCCACAGATCCTGCTCGGCGCGATCCGCCTGGATCTGGCGGTACACGAGGAGCCCGCCGATGGCGGCCAGTGCGACCAGGAGAAGCTTCTTCACCGCGCGACCTCGTCTTTCGTTGGCGTAGGGGACTTCTGCCGCCCGACTATACACACCGGCCGATATCGACCGGTGACCTCCCCGCAACCCAATTGGCGCCTGTGGAAGTGCGGTCGGCGCACGGCTGTGCGTACCCGGCGCCCGGCCCCCGGAGGCCGCCCGTAACGCGCCCGCCGGGACCGGGCCGAGGCCGGTTGAACCATACGAGTGGTGTTCATCTGAAGATCGGCGCATGAGCGGCGTCGGTCCACGAAATCGCGGGCCGCATCCACATCATCGGAAAGGTAAGCAAACCGGAACACCTGAAAGTGAGGGGCCATGAGCACCTTCAAGGCCAAGAGCATCTGGACCGCCTTCATCACCGCGTTCTTCGCCCTCCTCGCGTCGCTGGGCCTCGCGGGCTCCACCGCCGCCGCCACGGAAGCCACGGTCACGGAGCCGGCGGCCACGCCCCACGAGCACACGGCCGCCGCCCGCGCAACCGCGCCCGTTCCGTCGGTGCGATGGACCCTTCCGCGTGACCGGGCGCTGCCGCCCACGATGAAGCAGCGCATCCGCGCCGAGGCGCACGGCTCCTCACCCGCCACCAGGCACCTGTCCGCTGACACCAGGGACACCGCGAACACCACCAGCACCGCCCACACCTCCCACGGCGCCCCGGCCGGAGACGCGTCCCTCCTCCCACCCTGAGAGCGCCCCACCTGATCTTCTGAGCCCCCGGGCCGGTTCACACCGGACGGGGGCTTTCCCGTGCGCCCAGGGGCCTTCCCCGGGCGGCTCGGGTCTTCCCCGCCTCCCTCAGCCCATGCACCCGCGCACCCATGCGCCCGGACGGGACGGCACGGGACGCGGGAGAGGCGTACGTAGGCCAGGGAGGGGGAAGGCCGGCGGCGCGCACACAGGGGCTGCCGAAGAGAAGAAGCGCGTACGCACACACCGGGGCGCCGGCTCCACACCCCCGCCGGGCAATCGCCAGGCAGTACAGGCACGCACAACCACACGCATACGCAGAAGGCCCGGCTCCTCCGAAGAGGAACCGGGCCTTCTGTTGTCGCTGGTGGGGCTAACAGGATTTGAACCTGTGGCCTCATCCTTATCAGGGATGCGCTCTAACCAACTGAGCTATAGCCCCGCCGCGCTGCTGCGCTGACTTCTGAAGATTAGCGCACGTCGGGGCCAGTCCCAAAATCGATACCCGCGGGGTTACTCGTCCTCGGCCAGCGTGAGCTCGACGCCGCCCACGAAGCCCGCCGACAGGTTGTAGATGAAGGCACCCAGCGTGGCCAGCGCGGTGGCGAGGACCACGTCGATCACCGCGATGACCGCGGTGAAGACGAGAACCCTCGGCAGCGACAGGAACGCCTGCAGATCGAAGCCGTTGCTGTCGTTGGAACCGGTCGCCTCACTGATCGTGCCGCCCACGGTGGAGAAGACGCCCATCGCGTCCATCACCATCCACAGGACCGCCGACGCCACCACCGTGCAGATGCCCAGCGCGATGGACAACAGGAAGCTGACCTTCATCACCGACCACGGATCGGCCTTGGCGACGCGCAGACGCGCCTTGCGGGTACGCGGAGTGGTCCGCGCCCCCGTCCGCGGCTTGCGGGCCGTCTGCGCCGCGCCCATGCCCGGCACGGGGCCCTGCTGGCCGCCCCCGGGGCGCCCGCCGCCCTGGGTCCCGCCCGGAGGCGAGGGATAGGCCTGCGGCGGGTGGTAGGGGCCCGCCTGGCCCGGTGCGGGTTCCCGCTCACCGGGCAGCGGCCCGGTCGCGTAACCCTCGTACTGGGGCTGAGGGCCCCGGGTATCCGTCACAGTGCCCCCTTGGGAGTCCGTGGCAGGGCCACGGGCACCGTTACCCCCCGCTCCGGAAGCGGCCGAACCGGCGCCCGTGGCTCCACTCACGCTCTACTCCTCGTGCTCCCCGGTCGAGGACGTCGTGTCCTCGACATTGCTGTCGACCGTGCTGCCGGCAGCCGCGTCGGCCGTGGTGGCCTCCGCCGTCACTGCCGCGGTCGTCTCGCCTTCGGCGTCATCGGCCGCGTCGACCTCTTCGGCCTCGCGACCCGCCTCGGCGTTGCGAGCGATGCCGACAACGGCGTCTCGCTTGCCCAGATTGATCAGTTGGACGCCCATGGTGTCACGGCCCGTCTCCCTGACTTCGTTGACTCGCGTACGAATCACACCACCGCCGAGCGTGATGGCGAGGATCTCATCGGTCTCCTCGACCACCAGCGCACCGACCAGCGAGCCCCGATCCTCCACGATCTTGGCGGCCTTGATACCCAGGCCACCGCGACCCTGAACGCGGTACTCGTCGACGGCGGTCCGCTTCGCGTAACCGCCGTCAGTGGCAGTGAACACGAAAGTACCGGGCCTGACGACATTCATCGAGAGCAGTTCGTCTCCCTCGCGGAAACTCATCCCCTTGACGCCCGATGTGGCGCGGCCCATCGGGCGCAGCGCGTCGTCCGTCGCGGTGAACCTGATCGACTGGGCCTTCCTGCTGATGAGCAGCAGATCGTCCTCGGACGAGACCAGCTCCGCGCCGATCAGCTCGTCGTCGGAACCGTCCGCCGTCTCGCGCAGGTTGATCGCGATGACACCACCGGAACGCGGCGAGTCGTAGTCCTTCAGCGCGGTCTTCTTCACCAGGCCGCCCTTCGTGGCCAGGATCAGGTACGGCGCGGCGTCGTAGTCGCGGATCGCCAGGATCTGCGCGATCCGCTCGTCCGGCTGGAAGGCGAGGAGGTTCGCGACGTGCTGGCCGCGCGCGTCCCGGCCGGCGTCCGGAAGCTCGTACGCCTTGGCCCGGTAGACGCGGCCCTTGTTGGTGAAGAACAGCAGCCAGTGGTGCGTCGTCGACACGAAGAAGTGGTCGACGATGTCGTCTTCCTTGAGCTTCGTGCCGCGCACACCCTTGCCGCCGCGCTTCTGCGAGCGGTAGTCGTCCGTCTTGGTGCGCTTCACATAGCCGCCGCGGGAGATCGTGACGACGATGTCCTCCTCGGCGATCAGGTCCTCGATGGACATGTCACCGTCGAAGGGCACCAGCTTGGAACGCCGGTCGTCGCCGAACTTGTCGACGATCGCCGCCAGTTCCTCGCTGACGATCTGCCGCTGCCGTTCGGGCGAGACCAGGATCGCGTTGTACTCGTTGATCTTCGCCTGGAGCTCGTCGTGCTCGGCGGTGATCTTCTGGTGCTCCAGCGCGGCCAGCCGGCGCAGCTGCATCTCCAGGATCGCGTTGGCCTGGATGTCGTCGATGTCCAGCAGGCCCATCAGGCCCTCGCGCGCGATTTCGACGGTCTGGCTGCGCCGGATGAGGGCGATGACCTCGTCGATCGCGTCCAGGGCCTTGAGCAGGCCGCGCAGGATGTGCGCGCGCTCCTCGGCCTTGCGCAGCCGGAACCGCGTACGCCGGACGATGACCTCGATCTGGTGCGTCACCCAGTGGCGGATGAACGCGTCGATCGACAGGGTGCGCGGCACCCCGTCCACCAGCGCCAGCATGTTGGCGCCGAAGTTGGTCTGCAGATCCGTGTGCTTGTACAGGTTGTTCAGGACGACCTTGGCGACCGCGTCCCGCTTCAGCACGACGACCAGGCGCTGGCCCGTGCGCGAGGAGGTCTCGTCGCGCACGTCGGCGATGCCGCCGACCTTGCCGTCCTTGACCAGGTCGGCGATCTTCTGCGCGAGGTTGTCGGGGTTGGTCTGGTACGGAAGCTCCGTCACGACCAGGCACTGGCGGTTCTGGATCTCCTCGACCGCCACGACCGCGCGCATCGTGATCGAGCCGCGGCCCGTGCGGTACGCCTCCTCGATACCCTTGCGGCCCACGACCAGCGCACCGGTCGGGAAGTCCGGGCCCTTGATCCGCTCGATCAGGGCCTCCAGAAGCTCCTCCTGCGAGGCCTCCGGGTGCTCCAGGTACCACTGCGCACCGGCCGCGACCTCGCGGAGGTTGTGCGGCGGGATGTTGGTCGCCATGCCGACCGCGATGCCCGCGGAGCCGTTGACCAGCAGGTTCGGGAAGCGCGCCGGCAGGACCGTCGGCTCCTGGTTGCGGCCGTCGTAGTTGTCCTGGAAGTCGACGGTCTCCTCGTCGATGTCCCGGACCATCTCCATGGACAGCGGCATCATCTTGCACTCGGTGTACCGCATGGCGGCGGCCGGGTCGTTGCCCGGGGAACCGAAGTTGCCGTTGGAGTCCACCAGCGGCATGCGCATCGACCAGTGCTGCGCCAGGCGGACCAGGGCGTCGTAGATCGAGGAGTCGCCGTGCGGGTGGTACGTACCCATGACGTCACCGACGACGCGGGCGCACTTGTAGAAGCCCTTCTCGGGCCGGTAGCCGCCGTCGTACATCGCGTACAGCACCCGGCGGTGGACGGGCTTCAGGCCGTCCCGCACGTCGGGCAGGGCACGCGAGACGATGACGGACATCGCGTAGTCCAGGTAGGAACGCTGCATCTCCGTTTCGAGCCCGACGGGCTCGACGCGCATGCCCACGCCCTCGACGGGCGGTACCTCTTCGGGCGTCACGGGGACAGGGGTGTTCTCGTCGGCCATTGCTGGTCAAAGTCCTTTCGCGCTGCGGCTTGGAGGGTCGCCGGACCCTCCTCCTTGTACGGCCGACTCAGATGTCGAGGAAGCGGACGTCCTTGGCGTTGCGCTGGATGAACGAGCGCCGCGCCTCGACGTCCTCGCCCATCAGCACCGAGAACAGGTCGTCGGCCTGCGCCGCGTCGTCGAGCGTGACCTGGCCGAGCACCCGGTGGTCGACGTCCATCGTGGTGACGCGCAGCTCCTCGGCGTTCATCTCGCCGAGACCCTTGAAGCGCTGGATCGAGTCTTCCCTGATCCGCTTGCCGCTCTGCTTGCCGAGCTCCACCAGCGCGTCGCGCTCGCGGTCCGAGTACGCGTACTCGAAGTCGTCGCGGCCCCACTTGATCTTGTAGAGCGGCGGGCGCGAGAGGTAGACGTGCCCGGCCTCGACCAGCGGCCGCATGAAGCGGAAGAGGAACGTCAGCAACAGGGTGTTGATGTGCTGACCGTCGACGTCGGCGTCCGCCATCAGAATGATCTTGTGATAGCGGAGCTTCTCGATGTCGAAGTCCTCGTGGACCCCGGTGCCGAAGGCCGAGATCAGCGCCTGGACCTCGGTGTTCTGCAGGATCTTGTCGACCCGGGCCTTCTCGACGTTCAGGATCTTGCCTCGGATCGGCAGGATCGCCTGGTACATCGGGTTACGGCCGGACTTGGCCGAGCCACCGGCGGAGTCACCCTCGACGATGAAGATCTCGCACTTGGTGGGGTCGTTCGACTGGCAGTCGCTGAGCTTCCCGGGGAGCGACGCGCTCTCCAGCAGGCCCTTGCGCCGGGTCAGGTCGCGCGCCTTGCGGGCCGCCACACGGGCGGTCGAGGCGGCGATGCCCTTGCGGATGATGTCGGCCGCCTCGTTGGGGTTGCGGTCGAACCAGTCCGTCAGCTGTTCGTGGACGACCTTCTGCACGAAGGTCTTGGCCTCCGTGTTGCCCAGCTTGGTCTTCGTCTGGCCCTCGAACTGCGGCTCGCCCAGCTTCACCGAAATGATCGCCGTCAAACCCTCGCGGACGTCCTCGCCCGTGAGGTTGTCGTCCTTCTCACGCAGCAGCTTCTTGTCGCGCGCGTACCGGTTGACCAGGGAGGTCAGCGCGGCGCGGAACCCTTCCTCGTGCGTACCGCCCTCATGCGTGTGGATCGCGTTGGCGAAGGAGTAGACACCCTCGCTGTACTGCGTGTTCCACTGCATGGCGATCTCGACCGAGAGCAGCCGTTCCTTGTCCTCGGACTCGATGTCGATCACCGACTGGTGGATGACATCGCCCTTGCGGGAGTTGAGGTACCGGACGAAGTCGACGATGCCGTTCTCGTAGTGGTACGTGACCGAGCGGGCGCTCTCCTCCTCGGAGACGTCGGCCGCCTCGGCGCTGTCCGCGCCCGCCGTCGCCTTCGCCGACTCGCGCTCGTCGGTCAGCTTGAGGGTGAGGCCCTTGTTGAGGAAGGCCATCTCCTGGAAGCGGCGCGAGAGCGTCTCGAAGGAGTACTCGGTCGTCTCGAAGATGTCGCCGTCGGCCCAGAAGGTGACGGTGGTGCCCGTCTCGTCGGTCTCCTCGTTACGGGCCAGCGGGGCCGTCGGGACGCCGAACTTGTAGTCCTGGGTCCAGCGGTAGCCGTCCGTCTTGACCTCGACGGATACCCGGGTGGAGAGGGCGTTGACGACGGAGACACCGACGCCGTGCAGACCACCGGAGACGGCGTAACCGCCGCCGCCGAACTTTCCGCCCGCGTGCAGGACGGTGAGCACGACCTCGACGGCCGGCTTGCCTTCGGACGGCACGATGCCGACCGGAATGCCACGGCCGTTGTCGACCACGCGCACCCCGCCGTCGGCGAGGATCGTGACGTCGATGGTGTCCGCGTGCCCGGCCATGGCCTCGTCGACCGAGTTGTCGACGACCTCTTGCACGAGGTGGTGGAGACCGCGCTCACCGGTCGAGCCGATGTACATGCCAGGTCGCTTGCGGACCGCGTCCAGGCCCTCGAGCACGGTGATCGCGCTGGCGTCGTACGACGCCTTCACCTCGCCCGGGACGGGAGCAGCGCCGCTCTCGCCGGGGGTGGACGGAATGTTCTCGTTGGGGTTGCCGGAATCGGCCACGAAGCGCCCTTTCTGGCACAGCACAGGCCGTTCTCCGGGCAGGCGGGAGCGGCTGCGTCGTTCGGCTTGTATCGACGAATCCCGCAAGACGCGGGATTGTTCACCAGTCTACCGGTAGCCCCGACCCGAATGGGGGTTTGCCGGTACCTGAGTACGCATGTGCCGCCCTGAATGAGCGCCTGCCGACTCCCCATATTCGGGAAGGGGCCTCAAGAGGCTCACGCGGGCATTGTGCGCTTTCGGCCTGTCAGCCTCCCGCTACGGTGAGGGACGCCCGGACACCACCATCCGGTTTCCACCACCACGTACCCGCCGCCCGAAGGCTTACGGACGCTCGACCGCCCCTCGGTCCCGCCGGTCCGCACCCGCCCGCCCGCACCGGAAGACGGCCGCGCGAAGAGGCGAAAAGCCCAGGTCATGGCGGGTCAGCCGTAGGTGTCGCCCGGGCCCGTACTCCCCGGAGCCCGCAGCGGGCCGTACCGGCGCTGCGGGCCGCCGGGCCCCAGCACCTTGATCATCCGCACCGTGCCGTGGCCCAGGTCCGTGTTCAGCCGGGCCACCAGCTGCGGCGCCAGCAGCCGCAGCTGCGTCGCCCACACCGTCGAATCGCACTGCACCGTCAGCACACGCTGATCCGGCTCCTCGTCGTACCGCACCGGCACGCAGTGCAGAGCGAGATCGCCACCGACGATCTGCGGCCAGCGGCCCATCACCCCGCCCACCGCCGCCGGCGTCTCCCAGCCGCGCTCGGTGATCAGCCGGTTGATCGCCGCCCCCAGCGGCAACGGGTCACGCCCGTCCGCCCGCGCACCGGAGCGCAGCCCTCCGCCCCGCCTGGCCTGCTTCTTCTGCTGCGCCGCCGCACCGCGCGCCCGCGCCTGCTCCTTCGCCGCGCGCAGCGCCACCCGGGCCAGGTCCACACCGGACGGCTCCGCCGGCTTCGCCCCGTCCCCGGCCGGTCCCGTTCCTTCTCCGTCGCCGCTCACAGCCGCTCCACCTCACCGGCCGACACCGCGTACCGCGCCCCCGCCAGCACGCCCGGCACGTCCTCGCCCACCGCCGCCGTCACCAGCACCTGCTCGCCCGGCGCCACCAACTCCGCCAGCCGCTCCCGGCGGCGCGCGTCCAGCTCGGCGAAGACGTCGTCCAGCACCAGCACCGGCTCGTTGCCCTCGCCGCGCAGCAGCTCGTACGAGGCCAGCCGCAGCGCCAGCGCGTACGACCAGGACTCGCCGTGGCTCGCGTACCCCTTGGCGGGCATGGAGCGCAGTCCCAGCACCAGGTCGTCCCGGTGCGGGCCGACCAGCGTCACGCCCCGCTCGATCTCCTGCTTGCGCACACCGGCCAAGGCCTCGATGAGCTGCGCGTACAGCTCCTCGCGCGTCCGCGCGGGACCCACCTCCGCGCCGACCGAGCTGCGGTACTCCAGCGTCACGGGGCCACCGCCCGGCGCCACGTCCGCGTACGCCTTGTCCGCCAGGGGCTGGAGCGTCGCGATCAGGTCCAGACGCTGGGCCAGCAGTTCGGCGCCGACCTGGCCCAGATGCTGGTCCCACACATCGAGCGTCGAGAGGTCCAGGGAGCGTCCGCCGTGCCTGCGCGCCATCGCCGCCGACTTCAGCAGCGTGTTCCGCTGTTTCAGCACCCGCTCGTAGTCGGAGCGCACCCCGGCCATCCTCGGCGAACGCGCGGTGACCAGCTCGTCCAGGAACCGCCTGCGCTCCCCCGGATCGCCCTTCACCAGGGCGAGGTCCTCCGGCGCGAACAGCACGGTCCGTACGATGCCGAGCACATCTCGCGGTCTGACCTGCGACGACCGGTTGATCCGGGCACGGTTCGCCCTGCCCGGGTTCAGCTCCAACTCGACCAGCTGCGAGCGCTCGCCCTGGGTGACGGCCGCCCTGATCACCGCCCGCTCGGCGCCCATCCGCACCAGCGGGGCGTCGGAGGAGACGCGGTGGCTGCCGAGCGTGGCGAGATAGCCGACGGCCTCGACCAGATTCGTCTTGCCCTGGCCGTTGGCCCCCACGAACGCGGTGACGCCCGGATCGAGAGGAACCTCGACCCGGGCGTACGAGCGGAAGTCGGCCAGCGACAGATGCGTGACGTGCATGGTGTGCGCCGACCTTCCCGGCTTCCTGCTCCGTGCTCCGTTGAGCGGGAGGGGCGGTCGGCCCCGTCCCGCTCCTCGTTGCGGGTTACTTCTTGTTCTCGACCGCGTGGCCGCCGAACTGGTTGCGCAGCGCGGCGATCATCTTCATCTGCGGGGAGTCGTCCTGGCGCGAGGCGAAGCGCGCGAAGAGCGACGCGGTGATCGCGGGCAGCGGCACGGCGTTGTCGATCGCGGCCTCCACCGTCCAGCGGCCCTCGCCCGAGTCGGCGGCGAAACCGCGGAGCTTCTCCAGGTGCTCGTCGTCGTCCAGGGCGTTGACCGCCAGGTCGAGCAGCCAGGAACGGATGACCGTGCCCTCCTGCCAGGAGCGGAAGACCTCGCGCACGTCGGTGACGGAGTCGACCTTCTCCAGCAGCTCCCAGCCCTCGGCGTACGCCTGCATCATGGCGTACTCGATGCCGTTGTGGACCATCTTGGCGAAGTGGCCGGCGCCGACCTTGCCCGCGTGGACCGAACCGAAGTCGCCCTCGGGCTTGAGAGCGTCGAAGATCGGCTGGACCTTCGCGACGTTCTCGGCGTCGCCGCCGTACATCAGGGCGTAGCCGTTCTCCAGGCCCCAGACGCCGCCGGAGACACCGCAGTCCACGAAGCCGATGCCCTTGATGCCCAGCTCCACCCCGTGCTTCTCGTCGTCGGTCCAGCGGGAATTCCCGCCGTCCACGACGATGTCGCCGGGTGAGAGGAGCTCGCCCAGCTCGTCGATCGTGGACTGGGTCGCGGCCCCGGCCGGGACCATCACCCAGACGACCCGGGGGCCCTTGAGCTTGCCCACAAGCTCTTCCAGGCTGTGGACATCGGCGACATCCGGGTTGCGGTCGTAACCGATGACGGTGTGGCCTGCGCGGCGGATGCGCTCGCGCATGTTGCCGCCCATCTTGCCGAGGCCGACGAGACCGAGCTCCATCAGAGATTCCTTTAGCGTTGTGCCGATTCGTACCCAGGTCCGAGCCTACGCCCGGAAGGGGACAGGACGCCGGGCATGCTCGGCGCTGAACATGCCCGTCGGGCCCTGCCGAAGCAGGGCCGGTGACCGGATCAGCCCGAAAGGCGGACCGGCATGATCAGGTACTTGTACGCGTCATCCGCCTCGGCGTCCACAGCCGGGCGGCCGCTGAGCAGCGCCGGTTTGGTGGAGGTCGTGAAGGAGAGCTGGGCCACCGGGGAGTCGATGGCGCTCAGGCCGTCCAGCAGGAACGTCGGGTTGAAGGCGATCGAGATGTCGTCACCCTCCAGCACGGCGTCGACCCTCTCCACAGCCTGTGCGTCGTCGCTGGAACCCGCCTCCAGGATCAGCACGCCCTGCTCGAAGCTCAGCCGGACCGGGGTGTTGCGCTCGGCCACCAGGGCGACACGCTTGACGGCCTCGACGAACGGGGCGGTCTCGATCACGGCGACGGAGTTGAACTCGGTCGGGAAGAGCGTCCGGTACTTCGGCAGGTCGCCTTCGAGCAGTCGGGTGGTGGTGCGACGGCCGGCGCCCTCGAAGCCGATGAGGCCTTCGCCCGCGCCCGAGCTGGACAGCGCCAGGGTGACCGTGTCACCGCTGGTCAGCGCCTTGGCGGTGTCGAGCAGCGTCTTGGCGGGCACCAGGGCGACGGCGGAGGCGTCGGCGTTCTCCGGCTTCCAGAGGAACTCGCGGACCGCGAAGCGGTAGCGGTCGGTGGAGGCGAGGGTGACGGTGTCGCCCTCGATCTCGATGCGCACGCCGGTCAGCACGGGCAGGGTGTCGTCGCGGCCCGCGGCGATGGCCACCTGGGCGGCGGCGGAGGCGAAGACCTCACCGGGCACGGTGCCGGTCGCGGTCGGCATCTGCGGGAGTGCCGGGTACTCCTCCACAGGCAGGGTGTGGAGTGTGAATCGCGAGGAGCCGCAGGACACGGTCGCCCGTACACCGTCTGTGGAGATCTCCACCGGACGGTTGGGCAGGGCGCGGCAGATGTCGGCCAGCAGGCGGCCGGAGACGAGGACGGTGCCGTCCTCCTCGACCTCCGCTTCCACCGAGACCCGCGCCGAGACCTCGTAGTCGAAGCTCGAGAAGCTGAGGGCGCCGTCCTCGGCCTTCAGCAGAAGGCCCGCGAGAACGGGCGCCGGCGGACGGGCCGGGAGGCTGCGGGCCACCCAGGCCACCGCCTCCGCGAGTACATCGCGCTCCACCCGGATCTTCACCGGAACCGCCTCCTGCTGTTGCTCGCTCGCCCTGCTGGCCTTCGTCGTCTGGTCGGGTCGCTCCGCCGATGCCGGGGGGAGGACGCCGGGGACCAGTCTGACGCACGGCACCGACACTCGGTGCTGCTCGGGGTCAAATCGCGGCAAGAGGCTCGGACCGCTCCGAGGCCGAGTTGTGCACAGGCCCCACTTCGAAACGGATTCCGAGCTAACTATGAGGGGTAGTAGTAGTAGGCCTTGTGGAAACGGTGGATAACGTCATTTGCGCAGGTCAGCGCCCGTTTTTTATCCACCGGCCCTGTGGGTGGCGCGGTGGACAACCCGGGCTTTCTGTGGACAGCCGAAAGTTGTGCACAAGCCGTACACAGGACAGGGCAGTTTCTCCCCAGGTCTGTCCCCAGTTTTACCCACGTTCCCCACAGGCCAACCGCCCCTCGTGGTGTGACGCCTTTCACTCGGGCCGGTGACGGCGGGTGTTGTGTTGCCGAACAGTGGACAGTCATGTGGAGAAGCGCCCTCCAGCTGGGGAAAACAGCCGCTGTCCTGTGGGCAGCCGGTGGACAACGCAGAGCGACCCCTGTGGACGAAAAAGTTGTCCACAACCTGTGGATCATGGTTGACCACAAATCCCCAGGCCTCTGAGCTGCCCTGATGGCATATCGGCGGGCGTGCCTGTGGAAGCAGTATGGACAACTTTTGGATCCCCAGGCTGTGGAGGGAAAAAACTGCCCTGATCTGTGGAGAACACCCGTGTCCTGGCCGGGATTCGAACAGCGCGGGCGTCCGGAAGCCGCGCCCGTCGCCGCCTGAACACCCCGCCGGGGCCGCGTGAGCGCGTCGTGGAAGCCGTGCGGAGGGGTTGCAGGGCGGCTTCACGAGGAATGCGGAAGGGCGCTGTGCGGACTCCTGACGAGTCCGCACAGCGCCCTTCGGGTGCGTGCGGGTTACGGCTGCGGGGGCGCCGTCAGCCGTTCTTGATGCGGTTGGTGAGCTCGGTGACCTGGTTGTAGATGGAGCGCCGCTCTGCCATCAGCGCCCGGATCTTGCGGTCCGCGTGCATCACCGTCGTGTGGTCCCGGCCGCCGAACTGTGCGCCGATCTTGGGCAGCGAGAGGTCGGTCAGCTCGCGGCACAGATACATGGCGATCTGCCGGGCCGTCACCAGCACGCGGCTGCGCGACGATCCGCAGAGGTCTTCCACCGTCAGGCCGAAGTAGTCCGCCGTCGCCGCCATGATGGCCGCCGCCGTGATCTCCGGAGCCGTGTCCTCGCCGCCCGGGATCAGATCCTTCAGCACGATCTCCGTGAGCCCCAGGTCCACGGGCTGGCGGTTGAGGCTGGCGAAGGCCGTCACCCGGATGAGAGCGCCCTCCAGCTCACGGATGTTGCGCGAGATGCGGGAGGCGATGAACTCCAGCACCTCCGGCGGGGCGTTGAGCTGCTCCTGCACCGCCTTCTTGCGCAGGATCGCGATGCGGGTCTCCAGCTCGGGAGGCTGCACATCGGTGGTCAGCCCCCACTCGAAACGATTCCGCAGCCGGTCCTCCAGCGTGACCAGCTGCTTCGGCGGCCGGTCGGAGGACAGCACGATCTGCTTGTTGGCGTTGTGGAGCGTATTGAAGGTGTGGAAGAACTCCTCCTGCGTCGACTCCTTGCTCGCCAGGAACTGGATGTCGTCGACGAGCAGGATGTCGACATCGCGGTACCGCTTGCGGAAGGTGTCGCCCTTGCCGTCACGGATCGAGTTGATGAACTCGTTGGTGAACTCCTCCGAGCTCACGTACCGCACCCGGGTCCCCGGGTAGAGGCTGCGGGCGTAGTGCCCGATGGCGTGCAGCAGGTGGGTCTTGCCGAGCCCGGACTCCCCGTAGATGAAGAGGGGGTTGTACGCCTTGGCGGGCGCTTCGGCGACGGCGACGGCCGCCGCGTGAGCGAAACGGTTGGACGCCCCGATGACAAAGGTGTCGAAGAGGTACTTCGGATTCAGCCTGGCATGCGGCTCGCCGGGCCCGGGGGCCGGCGAGGGCTGGGCGCCCATCGGGCCCGGGGCTCCGCCGGGCCGGCCGGTGCCGCCGCCCCCCGGCCGGTGCTGCAGCTCCGGCAGCTCGTGGCGCTCGGGGCGGGACCGCTCGGGGTGCTGCGGCTCGTAGCCCTGGCGCTCCGGCGGCTGCTGCCGGTAGTCGTGCTGCGGGGAGCGGCCGCCCCCGTACGGCTCGCGCCACTGATCGGCGGAGGGCTCGCGGTCCTGGAACCCGCCGAGCCGGGGCTGCTGCCAGGACAGGTCCTCCTGGGTGCGCGGCCAGGCCCCGGGCTCCGGGCGCTGCTGCTGGTAGTCCGGGTAGGCGGGACGGGCGGTCGGCATCCCGTCGTCCGAGGGCCGGTGCCCGTAGCCCTCGTACGCGTCGCCGTGCCGTCCCTCGTCGTGCTGCGGCCCCTGGTAGCGGTGCTGCTGCGGCTGGGGGGACTGGTGCATCGGGGGCGCCGGCGGGGACGACGGTTCGCCCGCGGAGTCGTCGACCGTGATCGCGATCCGGATGGGGCGGCCGCACTCGCGGCTCAGCGTCTCGCTGATGAGAGGCGCGAGGCGGCCTTCGAGGACCCGCTTGCCCCATTCATTGGGGACGGCGAGCAGCGCGGTGTCGGCGACCAGGGCGAGCGGCTGACAGCGCTCGATCCACTGCTTGTCCTTCGGCTCGATGCCCTGCTGCCCCTCCCCGAGGAGTTGCTCCAGCACTCGTGGCCACACTGCGGCAAGATCGGCAGGTACGTCAGCCACAAGGCACGCTCTCTCGCTGGTCCCACGAATGTGTGGTTCTCGGGACGGTATGGGTCGGGGTGGGTGAGGACCGGCAGGCGGGAAGAAAAAGAACCGGGGTTCAGCCACGGTAGTCAGCCCGACCCGCGCGGTTCAAGTCGTTGTCCACAGGCTGTGCACAATGGGGGGCCCGACAGGGGCGGTTTGACCGGATGGCGTAGCCGCGCGTACCGTGGCCAGGTCGAGTTGTCGATGGCTGCTGCCGCCTGCCTCCGATGGGCAAAGATCACGATCTGTGATTGTGAAGCGGTGCACTAGGGCGTTTACGCGAGTCTCTCGTGGGCGCACGGTGACAGCCAGGCGATGTCCCGCCAACACACGAGTCATTTCTGGAGCCCCCGAGTGAGCAAGCGCACCTTCCAGCCGAACAACCGTCGTCGCGCGAAGACCCACGGCTTCCGGCTGCGTATGCGTACCCGTGCCGGCCGCGCGATTCTTGCGTCCCGCCGTAGCAAGGGTCGCGCCAGCCTGTCCGCCTGATCGCGTACAGGTCGTCATGACGTGCTGCCTACCGAGAATCGGCTGAGGCGGCGCGAGGACTTCGCGACCGCAGTACGACGAGGGCGCCGGGCCGGTCGCCCGCTCCTCGTCGTCCATCTACGCAGCGGTGCAACCGACCCGCACGTGACTGGGGAGACCCTTCCCCCGCCGCGTGCGGGTTTCGTTGTCAGCAAAGCAGTGGGTGGTGCGGTCGTCCGCACAGCGGTGAAGCGAAAGCTTCGCCACCTGGTCCGAGAACGGCTTGCCCTGCTGCCCCCCGGTAGCCTGGTTGTCGTACGTGCGCTGCCCGGTGCGGGCGACGCCGACCATGAACAGCTGGCCCGAGACCTGGACGCCGCCCTGCGGCGGCTACTGGGAGGGGGCGCGCGATGAAGTACCCGCTGCTGGCTCTCATCAAGCTGTACCAGTGGACGATCAGCCCACTTCTCGGGCCTGTCTGCCGTTACTACCCGTCGTGTTCCCACTATGGATATACGGCGATCGACCGGCACGGAGCGATCAAGGGAACGGCGCTGACAGCCTGGCGCATCCTGCGATGCAATCCGTGGTCACCCGGCGGCGTGGACTACGTTCCACCACGCAAACGTCCGCGTTGGCACGAAATGCTGCGCAGTGCCCTACGCGGCAGCAAGGGCGGGGACTCCGCCGCTGACGTGCCTCCCGGGGGGCCGGCCACCGACCTCCCGAGTTCGGCCGCAGAGACTTCGCCCAATGCTCAAGGAGCCTGATTAGTGGACACGATTGCCAGTCTGTTCAGCTTCATCACATGGCCCGTTTCCTGGGTCATCGTCCAGTTCCACAAGTTGTACGGGGCGATCTTCGGCCCCGACACGGGATGGGCCTGGGGTCTGTCCATCGTGTCCCTCGTGGTACTGATCCGCATCTGCCTGATCCCGCTGTTCGTCAAGCAGATCAAGTCGACGCGGAACATGCAGGTGCTCCAGCCGAAGATGAAGGCGATCCAGGAGCGCTACAAGAGCGACAAGCAGCGTCAGTCCGAAGAGATGATGAAGCTGTACAAGGAGACGGGTACCAACCCGCTCTCCTCGTGCCTTCCGATCATCGCGCAGTCGCCGTTCTTCTTCGCGCTGTACCACGTGCTCTCCGCGATCGCGTCGAACAAGAAGATCGGCGTCATCGACCAGTCGCTGCTGGACAGCGCCCGCCAGGCCCACATCGTCGGTGCCCCGCTGGCCGCCAAGTTCATGGACAGCGCGGACAAGGTCGACGCGCTCGGCGCTTCGCTGACCGACGTCCGGGTCGTCACCGCGGTCATGATCGTGATGATGTCGGCCTCGCAGTTCTTCACGCAGCGCCAGCTGATGACGAAGAACGTCGACCTCACGGTCAAGACGCCGTACATGCAGCAGCAGAAGATGCTGATGTACATCTTCCCGCTGATCTTCGCCGGCATGGGCATCAACTTCCCCGTCGGTGTCCTCATCTACTGGCTGACCACCAACGTCTGGACCATGGGTCAGCAGATGTATGTGATCAACCAGAACCCGACGCCGGGCAGCAAGGCCCAGGAGCAGTACCTCGGACGGCTGCTGAAGAGCGTCACCGCGCACGGCGAGGTCCGTGGCCGGACTCGGCGCAACACCGTCAAGCGGATCGTGGCCAAGGGTCCGGACCGCAACGACATCGAGCGGAAGTTCGTCACCGGACTGGCCAAGCTCGGCCTCGCTCCGCAGGAGGACGGCACGGTGGCCAAGAGCGACACCGCTGTGGCCGACGCCGAGGGCGGAGCCGCGCAGCGGCGCCAGCAGCCCAAGCGGCAGACCAAGTCGAAGCGCCAGACCGGTACGGTCCACCCGGGCGGGGCGAGGGACAGCGACTCCTCCGAGTCGGCGTCCAGGACCTCCCTGACCAAGAAGGCCGCGCAGGACGACAAGCCCAAGCCGGCGGGCAAGACCGCGTCCGGCTCCTCACGCCAAGCCAAGACCGGGCAGCGCAAGGGCCCGCAGCGGCCCAAGCACCCGTCCAAGAAGTAAGAAGGAGTCCATCCCGTGACGGAAGGCACCACCTCCACGGCCGCTGAGGGCAGCGACACCTTGACCCGTCTTGAGCAGGAAGGGGAGATCGCAGCGGACTACCTCGAGGGCCTGCTCGACATCGCCGACCTCGACGGCGACATCGACATGGACGTCGAGGCGGACCGGGCCGCGGTCTCGATCATCAGCGAATCGGCGCGCGAACTGCAGAAGCTCGTGGGGCGCGACGGCGAGGTCTTGGAGGCGCTCCAGGAGCTGACGCGGCTGGCCGTGCACCGGGAGACCGGCGATCGGAGCCGTCTGATGCTGGACATCGCCGGCTTCCGCGCCAAGAAGCGTACGGAGCTCGCCGAGCTGGGTGCCAAGGCGGCGGACGAGGTCAAGAGCACCGGCGCGCCGGTGAAGCTGGACCCGATGACGCCGTTCGAGCGCAAGGTCGTGCACGATGCGGTCGCCGCCGCGGGCCTGCGCAGTGAATCGGAGGGCGAGGAGCCGCAGCGCTTCGTCGTCGTCCTGCCGGCCTGACCGGCCCTTCTCCTGTCGGCCCCGTCTGTTCGCAGACGGGGCCGATCTTTGTCAGCCTGATAGACAGCCGCCCATGGTGCGGTACTGCGGTATGGAAGGACGGTCCCCCGTGACGGAGGAAGTAGCACTTCCCCAGGCCCCCGACGAGGCCCGGGCGGTGTTCGGTGAGAGCTATCCCGAGGCTGTCCGGTACGCAGAACTGCTGGCGGACGCGGGGGTCACGCGCGGGCTGATCGGTCCACGTGAGGTGCCGCGCCTGTGGGAGAGGCATCTGCTGAACTGTGCGGTGCTCTCCGAGGTCGTTCCCGAGGGGGTCACGGTCTGCGATGTGGGCTCGGGAGCGGGGCTTCCGGGTATTCCGCTGGCGCTGGTGCGCCCGGACCTGAAGATCACCCTGCTGGAGCCGCTGCTGCGGCGGACGAACTTCCTCCAGGAGGTCGTGGAGCTGCTGGGGCTGGACCATGTAACGGTCGTCCGCGGCCGGGCCGAGGAGGTCCTGGGCAGCCTGCAGCCCGTCCACGTGGTGACGGCCCGGGCGGTGGCTCCGCTGGACCGGCTGGCCGGCTGGGGGGTTCCTCTGCTGCGCCCGTACGGCGAGATGCTGGCGCTCAAGGGCGATACCGCCGAGGAAGAGATCAACGGTGCCCGGGCAGCGCTCAGCAAGCTCGGGGTGGTGGAGACCGAGGTGTTGCACGTGGGTGAGGGCGTGGTCGACCCGATGTCCACCGTGGTGCGTGTGGTGGTCGGGGAGAGCCCCGGGGGTGTGAGGTTCGCCGCAAAGCGGGCCAAGGCCGCCAGGACCAGCCGGACGCGCCGCCGCCGCTGAGTGCCCGGTCACGCTGAGATCGTGGTCGCTACGTACGGCTTGGTCCAG
The DNA here is from genome assembly GCF_004795035.1 of Streptomyces sp. A0958. Taxonomy (GTDB): domain Bacteria; phylum Actinomycetota; class Actinomycetes; order Streptomycetales; family Streptomycetaceae; genus Streptomyces. The sequence goes on along the minus strand of NZ_SSBK01000003.1, from coordinate 274,886 downwards.
GAATCGGTAATTTCTCCTGTCATGGAGCCGTACGTGCCCCGCGCGGAGTGTCGTGCCCCTGTAGCTACGCTGCGGAGGCATCGTGTTTCACGTGAAACGTCGTTCTCTGCTGCATGGAATCATCGGCCGCGGTCGTGCGGCTGCCGCCCCTTCCCATCGCAGGCCCGTTAGGGCTACGGAGTTGTCCACAGAAGCGGATTCCTCCACAGAAGAGCGGGCCTCGCTGGTTCACGACCCCGAAACCATGGCAGGCTCTGTGCATTGCGAGCCTGAAGCCGAGGAGAGTGAATCCTTGCGGTCCGACGCCAACATCGCGGGACCGATGACCGAACCGGTCCCCGGTCCCCGAACTGAATCGGCGGGGGACGGTGTTTCACGTGAAACACCGCCGCCGATGGACGACACACCCATCGGGCGCGCGGCCCAGCTGGCGGTGGAGGCCCTCGGCCGAGCCGGCGAGGGGCTGCCACGACCTGAGCAGACACGCGTCATGGTGGTGGCCAACCAGAAGGGCGGGGTGGGAAAGACCACCTCGACGGTCAACCTTGCCGCGTCGCTGGCACTTCACGGTGCACGGGTCCTGGTGGTCGACCTCGACCCACAGGGCAATGCCTCCACGGCTCTGGGGATCGATCACCACGCCGAAGTTCCCTCGATCTATGACGTCTTGGTGGAGAGCAAGCCGCTCTCCGACGTGGTTCAGCCCGTCCCGGATGTCGAAGGCCTCTTCTGTGCCCCGGCCACCATCGATCTCGCCGGTGCGGAGATCGAGCTGGTGTCGCTGGTGGCGCGGGAGAGTCGACTCCAGCGGGCCATCCAGGCGTATGAGCAGCCGCTGGATTACATCCTGATCGACTGCCCGCCCTCGCTGGGGCTGCTGACAGTCAACGCACTGGTGGCCGGTGCGGAGGTGCTGATCCCCATTCAGTGCGAGTACTACGCGCTGGAGGGACTGGGGCAGCTGCTGCGGAACGTCGACCTGGTCCGCGGCCATCTGAATCCCGATCTCCATGTGTCCACGATCCTGCTCACCATGTACGACGGCCGGACGAGGCTGGCGTCGCAGGTCGCGGAGGAGGTGCGCAGCCACTTCGGCAAGGAGGTGCTGCGGACCAGCATTCCTCGTTCGGTCCGCATCTCCGAGGCACCGAGCTACGGACAGACCGTGCTCACCTACGACCCCGGTTCCAGCGGGTCGCTGTCGTACCTCGAAGCGGCCCGGGAGATCGCGCTGCGAGGGGTTGGGGTGCAGTACGAGGGCCAGCACGCCCACACGGGCGGTTCGATCAGTCAGCAGAGTAATTCGGAGGGGAACCAGTGAGTGAGCGCCGTCGAGGGTTGGGGCGAGGGCTCGGTGCCCTGATCCCAGCCGCTCCGCAGGAGAAGCAGCTGTCGTCCGGCGGGCCGGGGTCCTCCTCGCCCGTCCTGACCTCGGAGCGGGGTGTGGCCGCCGCGAAGGTGACGACGCTCGGGTCCGCCCCTGTGGTGCCGGAGCCGAGCGGGCCCGTGTCGGTGCCCGAGCCGACGGTGTCGGGAGACGTGGCCGGTGCGTACTTCGCCGAGGTGCTGCTCGACTCCATCACGCCGAACCCGCGTCAGCCGCGCGAGGTCTTCGACGAGGACGCGCTGGCGGAGCTGGTCACCTCCATCAAGGAGGTCGGGCTTCTCCAGCCGGTCGTGGTGCGGAAGACGGGGACCGATCGCTTCGAGCTCATCATGGGCGAGCGTCGCTGGCGGGCGTGCCGGGAGGCGGGCCTGGAGCGCATCCCGGCCATCGTCCGCGCCACCGACGACGAGAAGCTGCTCCTGGACGCCCTTCTGGAGAACCTTCACCGGGCTCAGCTGAACCCGCTGGAGGAGGCAGCCGCCTACGACCAGCTGCTCAAGGACTTCAAGTGCACGCATGACCAGCTGGCCGACCGGATCGGGCGTTCGCGGCCTCAGGTCTCGAACACGCTGCGTCTGCTGCGGCTGTCGCCGCCGGTGCAGCGGAGGGTCGCGGCCGGCGTGCTGTCGGCGGGCCATGCCCGGGCACTGCTGTCGGTGGACGACTCCGAGGAGCAGGACAAGCTGGCCCACCGCATCGTGGCCGAGGGACTTTCGGTGCGTGCGGTGGAGGAGATCGTGACGCTCATGGGGTCCAGGCCCGCCAGCGCCACGAAGTCCAAGGGGCCTCGGGCAGGAGCCCGGTTGTCACCCGCGCTGTCCGACCTGGCGTCCCGCTTGTCCGACCGGTTCGATACCCGGGTGAAGGTCGACCTCGGGCAGAAGAAGGGCAAGATCGTCGTCGAGTTCGCTTCGATGGAGGACCTGGACCGCATCCTCGGCAGTCTCGCCCCGGGCGAGGGCCGGGTGCTGGACCGCGCTCCGTCCGAGGAGCCGGCCGAGGATGACGAGAGCTGACGCGCCCGAGCGATGAGGGCGGGCTGTTTCCGGTGGGTCACGGAACACAGCCCGCCCTTTGCTTTCTCACGGTGTCCGCTTGATTCGTGGGTGGATACGATGCGTTCTGGCAGGGCATTTCCGTTCATGACGCAGTGGGCGAGAGAAGTGAGGAACAGCCTTCATGGGGCGTCGGCTCGTACCGCTCACGCTGGACAACCTTCCCGACCTACCCCGGCGCTGCCGCTCCTGTGTGTTCTGGGAGCTCGATCCGGTGAGCGGGGAGGCCGCGGTCAAGGGTGGAAGGGCTGAGTCGGAGAAGGAGGCATGGATCTCCGCGGTGATGCTGGAGTGGGGCTCCTGCGGGCGTGTGGTCTATGTCGATGACGTGCCGGCCGGCTTTGTGCTCTACGCGCCGCCCGCATACGTTCCGCGGGCGACCGCCTTCCCGACGAGCCCCGTCTCCCCCGACGCGGCCCAGCTGATGACCGCGTTGATCATGCCGGGCTTCCAGGGCCAGGGGCTGGGCCGGGTCATGGTGCAGACCGTTGCCAAAGATTTGATCCGCCGGGGCTTCAAGGCGATCGAAGCCTTCGGGGATGCCCGGTGGAAGGAGCCGGCCTGTGTACTGCCGGCCGACCACCTTCTGGCGGTTGGGTTCAAGACGGTACGGCCGCACCCGGTGCACCCGCGGCTGCGGCTGGAGCTGCGTTCGACGCTCTCCTGGAAAGAGGATGTCGAGATGGCCTTGGACCGGCTGCTGGGCGCCGTGCAGAAGGAGCCCGCGCTCCGTCCGCTGTGACAGTCCTCGTCCGAGAACACGAAACGGGCCCGTCCTCGGAAGGAGGGGCCCGTTTCACGTGAAACAGCGGGTGCTGCGTCTGCCTTACTCGGCGATGAAGCCCGCGAGGTCGCGGAGGATCGCGGCCTTCGGCTTGGCGCCCACGATGGTCTTGGCGACCTCGCCACCCTGGTAGACGTTCAGTGTCGGGATGGACATGACGCCGTACTTGGCGGCGGTGGCCGGGTTCTCGTCGATGTTGAGCTTCACGACCTCGATCTCACCGTGCTCGGCCGCGATGGCCTCCAGCGACGGGGCGATCTGGCGGCACGGACCGCACCAGGCGGCCCAGAAGTCCACCAGCACGGGCTTGTCGCTCTTGAGGACGTCCTCCTCGAAGGAGTCGTCGGTCACGTTCTTCAGGGCGCCGGCCACGGCGGCCTCCTTAACTTCGCGGGGTGTGCCCGGGGATGTGGGTGAGACGTGTGTCAGACGGCAGCCGCAGGAGCGGCCTTCTCGTCGTCGGCGAGCGCGGCAAGGAAGCGCTCGGCGTCGAGGGCGGCGGAGCAGCCGGTACCGGCAGCCGTGATCGCCTGGCGGTAGGTGTGGTCGACGACGTCGCCGGCACCGAAGACACCGGCCAGGTTGGTGCGGGTCGAGGGAGCGGCCACCTTCAGGTAGCCCTCGTCGTCAAGGTCCAGCTGGCCCTTGAAGAGCTCGGTGCGCGGGTCGTGGCCGACGGCGATGAACAGCCCGGTCACGGGCAGCTCGGAGGTCTCGCCGGTCTTGGTGTTGCGCAGGGTCACACCGGAGAGCTTCTGTTCGCCGTTGACCCCTGCGACCTCGCTGTCCCAGGCGAACTTGATCTTCGGGTCCGCGAAGGCGCGATCCTGCATCGTCTTGGAGGCGCGCAGCGTGTCACGGCGGTGGATGATCGTGACCGACTTGGCGAAGCGCGAGAGGAAAGTCGCCTCCTCCATCGCGGTGTCGCCGCCGCCGACCACGGCAATGTCCTGGTCCTTGAAGAAGAAGCCGTCGCAGGTCGCGCACCAGGAGACGCCACGTCCGGAGAGGGCGTCCTCGTTGGGCAGTCCGAGCTTGCGGTGCTGCGAACCCGTGGTGACGATGACCGCCTTGGCGCGGTGAACCGTGCCGGCGGTGTCGGTGACGGTTTTGATCTCACCGGTGAGGTCGACGGAGACCACGTCGTCGGGAATGAGCTCGGCACCGAAGCGCTCGGCCTGGGCACGCATGTTGTCCATGAGCTCCGGGCCCATGATTCCGTCCTGGAAGCCCGGGAAGTTCTCCACGTCGGTGGTGTTCATCAGTGCGCCACCGGCGGTGACGGCCCCCTCGAAGACCAGCGGCTTCAGCGAGGCGCGCGCGGTGTAAAGGGCGGCTGTGTAGCCGGCGGGGCCGGAGCCGATGATGATCACATTACGCACGTCGCTCACGGGTTTCTTCCTCGTCTCTGCAGACTGCCTACTGTCCACGCCTAGTGGGGCCAGTTCAACCACTCCCACCCCACCCAACCGATCCTACGGGGGATGCATTCCCGACGTACGGGGGCGGCGGGCGGCGGGCGGCGTGGTTTTCAGGGGCGCGCGTAGGCGTGCGTCAGGAGGAGCCTCCCCTTGGCCGGAGGCTCGGCGTCGACGCAAGCCGCGTCCACGACGTAGGCCTGGACCCTGGTGGCGTCCGTGAGGTGTGGGAGAACGACGAGGAAGGCGGCGGTGCCCTCGTATGTGCCCTTCTCTATGGCGAGGGCGGCGGTGTTCCGCCCGATGCCCTCTTCCACGCAGGAGGGGATGGTCACGGCCGGGGAGCGAAGGGGGGACTCGGGCACCACGGAGTCCGAGGGCTGGGAGTTTGAGGGCTGGGAGTCCGAGGGATCGGTCTGGGACGAGGATTTCGCGCCGACGGACGGGGCCTGTTCCTTGCCGCTGGAGTTCTGCGGGCTGGTGGCGTCAGTGCCAGAGCTCAGCAGGTCGTGTACCTGGCCCGCGAGGGTGGACTGTGAGAACGCCTGGGCGTTGTTTGCGGGGGCCGTTGCTTCCCTCCTCAGTGCACCGGCGTCTGCATTGCTCTGTGACACCGAGACGTTCTGCAGCAGCAAGACGCTCACACCGACCATGGCAGCAGCGCCGAGAGCCGTAGCGAGCACGGTGGTGCGGCGCCGCCTTCGCCCGGGGCGACGTCCGGGGCCGGTGGCCGCACGCGGATGCCCGGTCGGGCGGTCCGGGGGTTCCGGGGCTATGGGGCGGGGCTCTGTTTCACGTGAAACATCGTCCACCGCATCCGGTTCCGTACGGGTCCGGGCCTCGTCGGCGAGTGCCGCATCGATGCGGGCGGCGACATCGGCGGGCATCGGCTCAGGGGCGGGCAGATCGCTGAGCAATCCGCGGATCTCCTCCAGCGAGGCGAGGACGTCGGTACAGAGATCGCAGCCCGCCGTATGCCCGCGGACCTCGGCCGCGCGGGTCTCGGAGAGCAGACCCTCGGTCAGGTCGGAGATCTCCGAGACATCTGGGTGCTGGGCCGTGTCGGCTGTCGACGTCATCAGTGTCCACCTCCGCCCTTCATCACAGTGGGATCGCTCGCTCCCGCATCTCGTGGTCCTGCCGCCGGTGGGACGGATGCTCTGGGCGTTCGGTTCCCTGCCGTACCGGCCGCCCCGCTGCCCTCGCCCCCACTGCGGAGATGGGCGAGCAGAGGGGCCAGCCGGGCACGGCCCCTTGCACAGCGGCTCTTCACAGTGCCGACGGGCACGTCGAGGATGCGGGCCGTCTCTGCCACGGGGTAGCCCTGCATGTCGACGAGGACGAGAGCTGCCCGCTGTTCGGCGGGGAGCGTGGCAAGGGCGGCGAGCAGTTCGCGGTGGAGATCCCGGCGTTCCGCCGGAGCCTCCGCGGACTCGTGGGGCTCCAGGAGCCGGTCGAGCCGTTCGGGGTCGTCAACGGGCGAGGTCTTCCGGGACGCGGCCTTGCGTACCCGGTCGAGGCAGGCGTTCACCGTGATGCGGTGCAGCCAGGTGGTGACGGCGGACTGGCCGCGGAAGGTGTGGGCGCCGCGGAAGGCGGAGACCAGAGCGTCCTGTACGGCGTCGGCCGCTTCCTCACGGTCCCCCAGCGTCCGCAGCGCCACGGCCCACAGGCGGTCACGATGGCGCCGCGCCAGCTCACCGAAGGCGTCCGGTTCCCCGGCCACATGCCGGGCGAGGAGGTCTGAGTCGCTGAGATGCTCGAACAGCTCGGCGGCCACCTCCCCCTCCCTCCCGTCTCCGTATCGAGGTGCGTCTGTCTATCACGGTTCCGGTGGCAGGGGGAGTGCTGATCAGCCGAGTACGGAGATCTCTGAGATACCTCCGCGATAACCACTGCCGGTGTCGTCCAGTGGCAGTTCTGTGATGTGGATCAGGAGGTAGCGGGTGTGTACCGGTTTGGAGAAGGTCTCCTTGAGGGTGCTTCCCGTGGTCTGGAGCTGAGTGAGGTGGTGCGGGAAGTCCGCGAGCGACGAGGGCGCCGACGCGTTCTCGCCGGCCGCCAGCACTTCTGCCTTCTGACCGCTGCGGTACATGGTGACGTCGATGCCTGAGACGTCCTTGACGCTGCCCAGGTCAACGACTATGCCGCTGCCGTCCTTGCGGGACGGGAGGTTACCGAAATTCGAGTAACCCCGGTAGCGCAGAGTGACCCACGAGGTGGCGGACTTGCCGTCGACGGCCTTCGGCGCATCCTCCGGCTTGATGCCCGAGCCGCTGGGCATGAACTCCGAGGCGGCGGCGATCTGCAGGGGCGCGGCAGGTGGGGGCTTGGGCTTGTCGCCGTTCTCCGGATTCGACTGGGTGGTGCCGGGGTCGCCGCCCGAGTTGTTGTCGTGGTTGAGGAGCGTCTCGGCGAGCTGCCAGCTGCCCAGGCCCAGTGCCGCGATCAGCAGCGCGGACACGGCCCACTTCAGGGCCCTTCCCGTGCGGCTCTGGAGGGGAGCGGGGGGCGCGGGGACAACGGGCTGGGTGACGACGGCACTGGGCGCGGCCGGCCGGCCGTACGTGCCCTGCTGGTACGTGGTCCGCTGGTACTCGGGCGGGGCGGTGAAGGTGGGCTCGGGCGGGCGGATGCGCGGCATCGCCGCGACGGCCCTGGCGAGCTCGTCAGGGGTGGTGCACGGCTGCTCCTGACGGGAGGCGGTGGCCCCGTCGTTGGCGAGCGCCCGCATGGCGATCTCGGAGAGCCCCCGGTGGACCCCTGCCCGCACCTGGTCGGGCGGAAGCAGCCCCACACCCTTGGGCAGGCCGGTGAGCCCGTACGCGTCGCTCTCGTACGGCCAGCGCTGGGTCAGCGCGGCGTACAGGAGGGCGCCGATGGCCTCCGTGTCGGCACGCTGGGGGCCATCGGAGGTGATGCCCCGCAGGGCGGCGTTCACCGCGAGACCGCGGATGCGGTACTGGCCCGACGAGCTGCGCAGCACGGCTCCGGGAGTGAGCCTGAGATGGGCCAGGCCCTCCCGGTGTGCGGCCGCCATGGCCTGGGAGATCTGGCTGACGAGCTGGTACGCGTCGTGGGCGTCCATCGGGCCCGCGCCCAGCAGGGCCGTGAGCTCGGTGGCGTCGGGGAGCCATTCGTGGACGACGTAGACGAGGTCGTCCTCCTCGACGGCGTCGAGGACCTGCACGAAGCGCGGGTCACCGAGCAGGGCGGAGGACCGGGCGGCGGCCAGCACCGAACGTGCCCGTGGATGGTCGGCGGGAAGGAGGTGGACGCCCACCGCACGACGCAGCTTCTCGTCGACGGCACGCCAGCTGCTGAACCCGTCCAGACGGGTGACGCACTCCTCCAGCCGGTATCGACCGGCCAGTTTGTGGCCACTGTGCAGGTCCGGGGTCGCTGCGGAGGCTTCCGGGGTTGGTTCGGAGGCTTCGGGGGCGGCCTGCTCGCCGTCCCCGTCCTGGGAGTCGTCGCCCGCCGCGCGTTGCGCTTCTGCCGTTCCGTCGGTCGTGGCCTCGTCCGCCTTGGCGGCCAGCGGTTCGTCCCCGCTGTTGTCGGCCACGTCGACGGCAGCCGTGCTACGTTCCGCCACCGTCGTTCCTGCCTCCCCATCCGTTGCGCGATGCCAGCCAGCTCTGCACAGTCACGCCAATTGTGCCCACACTCCGGCGCTATGCACGACACGCGGAGGCCGGTGATGGTTGTGCGGGCGGCTCATCCTCAGCGGCCGAGCCGTCCCCGGACCATGCCGACCATGCCGTTGATCTCTTCGATCCGCATCCTCCTGGCCGCGACGAAGAACACCCCCAGCAGCATGACCCCACCGAAGACCAGCGCGACGAGTGAGCCGAAGGCGCCTTCCCCGAGCACGTGCAGGAGACCGAAGCCGACGGCCCCGCCGACCACGGTGGCGGGAAGCGCGGCGAGGCACAGCCGGGCATAGGTGCGGACCACGTGGGCGCCGTCCAGGTCCCCGCCCAGGCGGTTGCGCAGTCGGCGCCAGGCGATCCCGACGCCGACGGCGTAGGCGAGTCCGTACGAGGCTGCCATGCCGACCACGGCCCACTGGGCGGGCAGCACGACGTAGCAGAGGGCCGAGGCAGCCGCGTTGACCAGGGCGACGATGACGGTGTTGTAGAAGGGCGTGCGGGTGTCCTCGTACGCGTAGAACCCTCGCAGCACCACGTACTGCACGGAGTACGGGATCAGTCCAAGTCCGAAGGCCATCAGGATGAAGCCCATGGAGCGGGCGGCCTCGGGGCCGCTGGACGCGTAGAGCAGTGTGCACATCGGCACGCCCAGCGCGAGGAACGCGAAGGCGACCGGCACGATGGCCACGGCGGAGTTGCGCAGCCCCTGCGAGATGTCGTCGCGGACCGCGCCGGGGTCGTTGTCGTGGGCTGCCCGGGAGATCCGGGGCAGCAGGGCGGCCATGACCGAGACGGTGATGATCGCCTGCGGCATGCCCCAGATCAGCTGGGCGTTGGAGTAGGCGAGGAAGCCCGCCCCGTTCTTTCCGGACGCCTTGCCGGCCGAGGTCGCGAGCTGGGTGACGACCAGCACGCCGGCCTGGTTGGCGAAGACGAACAGCACCGTCCACTTGGCGAGCTTGACCGTCTTGCCCAGCCCGTGGCCCTTCCAGTCGAACCGAGGACGGAAGCGGAAACCGGCCTCGCGCAGATACGGGACCATGGCCAGCGCCTGCACGATCAGGCCGAGCAGGGTGCCGATGCCCAGCAGCCGCACGCCCTCCGGCGGGATCGTCTGGACGCCCATGTGGGACTGGTGCGAGGTGCCGTAGACCCAGATGAACATGCCGAAGGTGAAGATCATGACGATGTTGTTGAGGACCGGGGTCCACATCATCGCGCCGAACTTGCCGCGGGCATTGAGGATCTGGCCCATCACGACGTGCACACCCATGAAGAAGATGGTGGGCAGGCAGTAGCGGGCGAACGTGGTGGCGACGTTGTTGGCAGCCGGGTCGTCCGCGATCGTCGACGACATCAGCCGGATGAGCCAGGGCGCGGCGAAGACCACCACGGCGACGATCACGCCGAGCGCGACCATCACCAGGGTCAGCAGCCGGTTCGCATAGGCCTCGCCGCCGTCCTCGTCGTCCTTCATCGAGCGGACGAGCTGGGGGACGAAGACGGAGTTCAGACCACCGCCCACGGTGAGGATGTAGATCATCGTGGGCAGCGTGTAGGCGATGGTGAAGCTGTCACCGAGCAGGGCCGCACCGAGGGCCGCGGTGATCACGAGGCTGCGGACGAAGCCGGTGAGGCGGGAGACGAGCGTGCCCGCCGCCATCACGGCACTGGACTTCAGCAGACCGGAGGCACGGCCGCCGGACTTGGGCGGCGCGGGAGCGGGGGCGGGCTGTGGCTGGGCGGGCGCCGGAGAGGCGGCCGGGCCCGCAGGCCCCTCCTGGTCCCGGAAGAGATGAGCGAAGGCGTCGGGCTCCTCGCGGTTCGTGGAGGCCTGGGTGACCAGATCGTCCACGCCGACGAACTGGGTCGTCGCGGCGCTGTCCCCGTACGGGAGGTGGCGCGAGGGCCCGTCGGGCTCGGGCGGCGGTGTCTGCGCCCAGATGCGGGGGTCGGGGGCGTACTGGGATGCCGGCGGCTGCTGGTAGAGCGGCTGCGGCTGCTGGTAGGTGCCGGGGGGCGGCGGCGGGTGCGCGGCGCGGTCGTACAGCGCCTCGCCCACCGGGTCCTGGGCGGAAAGGTCCTGGGACCGGTAGGGGTCGTAGTCGTACGCGGCCTGCAGATACGGGTCCGGCGCCGGTTCCTGCTCCGGCCCAGGGGGCACCGGAGGGCCGCCGGAGTACCCGGCCCCGCCCGTACCCTGACCGCGGTCACCGTCGTACGGCGCGTTCATCGAAACCCCACCTCATCGTCCCCGGCCGACCGGCCACGACAGACATCGCTCAACGGTCCACTTTCTCACCCGCGCCCGACGGCTCCGTGCTTTCGGGACCGGTGTCCGGCGTCGGGTCACTCGGCTGCTCGGGTTCACTGCCGTCGTCGCCCGCCGCGCCGCCCGCGTTGGCGCGCTTGCGATGTGCATACATCCTGATGCCGGCGAGGACCAGCAGCAGTAGCCCGCCGGCGATCACCAGAAGCACCGTCGGCGTGATCTCGGAGACCTTCACGGTGAAGGCCATTTCCGCGCCGTACGGAGTTCCGTCCTCCGTGTAGAGCTGCGCGGTCATCTGGACCTGGCCGTTGATGTTGGCCGCCGCGTCGAATTTCACCGACTGGCTGTGACCGGCGCCGATCTGGATGGGCTGCTCCGCAACACTGCCGCCGTCGTTCAGCTTGAGCCGGGTCTTGTTGTCCGACTTCAGCCGCAGCACCAGGTGACCGACGTCCTGCAGCAGCCTGTTCTGCACGGTCACGGGGATCGTGGCGCTGCGCCCGGACAGCGTGATGTCCGACTTAGAGATGAGCTGGACCTCGCCGATGAGCCCCTGCAGATAGCCGCGTACGGAGTCGCGGTACTGCTGGGCCTCCAGGGGCCTGCCTCGCCACGACGTCGACATGGACCGGTTGACCGCGTTGCCGAAGGGCGTCACCACCCGCTCGGGGTGGGTGAGGATGACCTGGAAGTTGCCCAGCGAGGACTGGATGGACTTGATGTCCTGGAAGGCCTGTGTGGGCAGCTCCTGGCTGCGCAGCTTCTTGGGGTACTGGGAGGCCGGCGCTACCTCGGTGGTCGCCTCCGCGTCGGGCTTCGTCGCGGACGCCTGGATCAGCCCCTTGGACTGCGTCCAGCGGTCGTCCTCCAGCGTGTGCAGTGCGCGCGCCATCGACTGGGCCTGGGCGACCGTCGGCATGCGCTGAGGCGCGACGACGATGCTGCGGTCCTTGTCCGTGTCCTGCTCGGCCAGAGCGAGGGTCAGGGCGAGGAACTTCTGCACCGCGAGCGTGGAGTTTCCCGCATTGCCCATGTCGCCCTGGAAGGCCGTGGAAAGCCTGGCGTCGGCGACCACCGCCGTGGTGCCGCCGCCGATCGGGCGGGCCGCGGAGGGCGTGTACGACAGGCTCCCGGTCTCTTCGAGACTGTCGCTGCGGGCGATCACGTGGTGGGCACCGGCCGAGGTGGCGACGTCCACGATGGACGGGTCAACCGCTCCGTCCACCGGCCAGGCGAAGTCCGTCGACGGCTTCAGGTGGAGGATCGTCTCCACCGTCATCCCGGCGACCTCACTGGCGGTCTGAAGATGGCTGAGGGTGCCCGATACGTTCTTGCCGCGGTGGGCGATCGACGCCAGGTCCGGGTCGCCGAACGGCAGGGCAACGACCTTGCCCTCCGACACGGCCGCTTCCAGCGAGGTGAGCCACTTCTTGGCCACCTCCTGGTTCGTCCCGGCAACCGTGGTGTCGCCGGACCTGACCCGGTAGGGCTTGGTCATCGCGTCGACGCTGGCCAGCAGATCCGGGTCGATGACCCAGGTCACGGGCAGCTGCCTGCCCAGCGACACCATCTGTTCCAGGCGGCCGCCCGGTGCGATCTCGGCGGCCAGGTCGTCGTCGGCGAACACCGGCGTCTGCTGCTCGTCGGAGCCGGTCTCCGCGGTGAGGTGTGCGGGCGCGATCAGCGGCCACAGGTAGCTGATCCCGATCTTGGAGTCGTGGTCCCCGTCCTGCCAGGGCAGGAAGGTCCGCTTGATGCCGAGCACCTGGTCGTAAACGGTGTGCGACGTGCGGCCCGACAGGGAAACGCCCAGCTGGTAGACCCCGTCGTCGCCGAGGCCCAGCTTGCTGACCGGAACCGACAACGTGAAGTCCTGGCTGATGCCCGAACGGAGCTTGTCGATCTCGACCGTGTACTTGCCCCCGATCGGATAGGGGTCGGTACCCGGCAGATATCCGGTGCGGCGGGCGGCTGTGTCGATGGCGGACCTGCTGTAGAGCCGGGGCCCCACCCGCAGGTCGACCTGGCCGTGGGTGACCGTCTCCTTGCCCTTGTTGGTCAGGGTTCCGGAGATCGTCAGCGTGTCCCCCTTCTCGGGGGCGCTCGGGGTGACCTCGTCCAGAGATACCGAGACCGTGCTGGAGCCGGTCGGAGCTTTCGCCGTGCCGCCGGCCTGCGCCTGCGGGGCGGACACTCCGGCCAGCAGAGCGGCGACGAGCGGAGCCCCGGCGAGCACGGCGGCCGTGCGCCGCAGCCACCGGCGGGCAGGAGAGGGAATCATCCCCTGGTTGTCTGCCGCCTCGGCCACGCGTACCCGTCCCTCGTCATCGTCAACTGCTGTTGATCGTCGTCCGTTGCTGCGTCCCCGCATGGTAACGAGGTGTGTCGGGACTAAGTGCTGGGGAGTGCGCTGCATGATCGGGAGAGTCTCGCAGGGTGAGGGAAACGCATGACGCCCGGACCGGCCCGGGCACGTACCCTTTTCTGTTGTGCCGAACGCCAATGAAGACAACTCCAGCGCCCTGACCCAGGTGCAGCACCGCGCAGTCAGCGAACTGCTGCGGGTCTCCCCGGTCGCCGACGATCTCGCCCGCCGATTCCAGGATGCCGGATTCAGTCTCGCACTGGTCGGCGGCTCGGTCCGCGACGCACTCCTCGGCAGGCTCGGGAACGACCTGGACTTCACGACCGACGCCCGCCCCGAGGACGTGCTGAAGATCGTCAGGCCGTGGGCCGACTCCGTGTGGGAGGTCGGGATCGCTTTCGGCACCGTGGGCGCGCAGAAGAACGGCTACCAGATCGAAGTCACGACATATCGGTCCGAGGCGTACGACAGGACCTCGCGCAAGCCCGAGGTGTCCTACGGCGACTCCATCGAGGACGACCTCGTGCGGCGCGACTTCACGGTCAACGCCATGGCCGTCGCACTCCCGGAAAAGGACTTCATCGACCCCCACGGCGGGCTGGAGGACCTGGCCGATCGGGTGCTGCGCACCCCCGGAACGCCCGAAAACTCCTTCTCCGACGACCCGCTGCGCATGCTGCGCGCCGCACGGTTCGCGGCCCAGCTCGACTTCGAGGTCGCACCCGAGGTCGTCACCGCCATGACGGAGATGGCAGGCCGGATCGAGATCGTTTCCGCCGAGAGGGTGCGCGAAGAGCTCAACAAGCTCCTGCTCTCTTCGCACCCCCGCAAGGGCCTGTCCCTCCTCGTCGGTACGGGGCTCGCCCAGCAGGTCCTGCCGGAGCTGCCGGCGCTCCGGCTGGAGAGTGACGAGCATCACCGGCACAAGGACGTGTACGAGCACTCCCTGACCGTCCTGGAGCAGGCCATCGACCTGGAGCAGGAGGGGCCGGATCTTGTTCTGCGCCTCGCTGCTCTTCTGCACGACATCGGCAAGCCGAAAACGCGTCGCTTCGAGAAGGACGGGCGGGTCTCCTTCCACCACCACGAGGTGGCGGGCGCCAAGATGGTCAAGAAGCGCATGACCGCGCTCAAGTACTCCAACGACATGGTCAAGGACGTCGCGAAGCTGGTGGAGCTGCATCTGCGCTTCCACGGGTACGGCGACGGTGAGTGGACCGACTCCGCGGTGCGTCGCTATGTACGGGATGCAGGCCCCCTCCTGGAGCGGCTGCACAAGCTGACCCGCTCGGACTGCACCACCCGGAACAAGCGCAAGGCCGCTGCTCTCTCGCGTGCCTACGACGGGCTGGAAGAGCGCATCGCCCAGCTCCAGAGCCAGGAGGAGTTGGACGCGATCCGCCCGGACCTGGACGGCAACGAGATCATGCAGGTTCTCGGTGTGGACCCTGGCCCGGTCATCGGCAAGGCGTACGCGTTCCTGCTGGAGCTCCGCTTGGAGAACGGTCCGATGGGGCACGACGCGGCCGTCGCGGAACTCAAGAGGTGGTGGGACGCACAGAGCTGAGACCCCTCACTTCTGATCCGGCCTGGCGAGCGGCGCTCATGTTTCACGTGAAACATGAGCGCCTTCGCATTCGCCGAGAGCGCTGTTTCACGTGAAACAACGCACTCGGTGGGTGTGCTGTGAGTGCCCCCGTGACTCGTGCGTCTGTCTCTGACGTGGGCGCGCTATAGGGCCTCCCCTTCCCGTCTCCAACGGGCCAAGCTCGCGGCCGCGACGGCGTAGAGGACAGCTACGCCGATCACCAGCTCGACCGACCGCCCGTCAGGAGGCAGCAGTAGCGCGGCGACTGCGGCTGACGCGACGAAAGCCACGTTGAACAGCACGTCGTAGAACGAGAAGGCCCTGCCGCGATAGGTGTCGTCCACGGACGTCTGCACCACCGTGTCCGTCGAGATCTTCGCTCCCTGGGTGACGAGTCCGAGGACGAATGCGGCGACGAGCATCGGCACAGGTGCGAACCACAGCCCCAGGGCCGGTTCGAGGACTGCGGCCGCTGCTGCGCACACCATCATCCAGCGGAACCGGCCGAGCCGCCCCGCAGCCCAAGGGGTCAGCAACGCCGCCGCGAAGAAGCCGGCACCGGACACCCCCACCGCCAGGCCGAGCAGCGCCAGACCGTCGGCCTCGCTGTCCGTCCAGGCGTACCGGCAGAGCATCAGAACCATGACGGTCAGCGCGCCGTAACAGAAGCGGATCACCGTCATCGCGGCCAGCGCCCGTGAAGCGCTCCGGTGTTCCACCAGATGGTGCAGCCCGTCGCGGAGCCCGCCGGCGGCGGTGGCGAGCGCCACCCGCAGCGGCAGTCGCACGGTGTCGCGGTCCGGCCCGAGGAGCCCTGCGGCAAGGCTCAGCGAGGCCAGTGCGGCGGCTAGGTAGAGCGCCGCCCCGAGGAGCACCACGACGGCATCGGAGTCGGCCAGCAGCAGGCGCACGACGAAGGCGAGCCCCCCGCCTGCGGTGGCCGCGAGGGTGCCCGCGGTCGGCGACAGCGAGTTGGCCAGTACCAGGCGCTCCCGGGCGACCACCCGTGGCAGAACGGCGGAGAGTCCGGCGAGGACGAAGCGGTTGACCGCGGTGACGCAGAGAGCGGAGGCGTAGAAGAGCCAGTCGGGAGCCGCCCCGATGATGAGGAGCGCGGTGCAGCAGGCCAGTGCGGCGCGCAGCAGGTTGCCGTAGAGGAAGACCTGGCGCCGGGGCCAGCGGTCCAGCAGCACACCGGCGAACGGGCCGATGAGCGAGTAGGGCAGCAGGAGCACGGCCATCGCGGAGGCGATGGCGCCTGCGGACGCCTGCTTCTCAGGGGAGAAGACCACGTGCGTGGCCAGGGCCACCTGGTACACGCCGTCGGCCGACTGGGACAAGATCCGCACGGCCAGCAGGCGGCGGAAGTTCCGTAGGCGCAGAAGTATGCGCAGGTCATGCACGACGGGCATGGGAGCAAGGGTCACATACGCCGAGGGCCCCCGGGTGGATTACCCGGGGGCCCTCAACGCTTGCGGCAGTCAAGGAGCGTTGCCGCACCTCGCTGGCCGCGCCTGCTCACGTGTGGGGTGAGTCAGTTGGAGACCTCACCGCGGATGAACTTCTCGACGTTCTCGCGGGCCTCGTCGTCGAAGTACTGAACCGGCGGGGACTTCATGAAGTACGACGACGCCGAGAGGATCGGGCCACCGATGCCGCGGTCCTTGGCGATCTTCGCGGCACGGACGGCGTCGATGATGACACCGGCCGAGTTCGGGGAGTCCCAGACCTCGAGCTTGTACTCCAGGTTCAGCGGAACGTCACCGAAGGCGCGGCCCTCGAGGCGCACGTACGCCCACTTGCGGTCGTCCAGCCACGCCACGTAGTCCGACGGGCCGATGTGGACGTTGTCCGCACCGAGCTCGCGGTCACGGATCTGCGAGGTGACGGCCTGCGTCTTGGAGATCTTCTTGGACTCCAGGCGCTCACGCTCGAGCATGTTCTTGAAGTCCATGTTGCCGCCGACGTTCAGCTGCATCGTGCGGTCCAGGATGACGCCCCGGTCCTCGAAGAGCTTCGCCATCACGCGGTGCGTGATGGTGGCGCCGACCTGCGACTTGATGTCGTCGCCGACGATCGGGACACCGGCCTCGGTGAACTTGTCCGCCCACTCCTTGGTTCCGGCGATGAAGACCGGGAGGGCGTTGACGAACGCGACCTTGGCGTCGATGGCGCACTGGGCGTAGAACTTCGCGGCGACCTCGGAGCCCACCGGGAGGTAGCAGACGAGGACGTCGACCTTGCGGTCCTTGAGGATCTGGACGATGTCGACCGGGGCCTCGTCGGACTCCTCGATGGTCTGGCGGTAGTACTTGCCCAGGCCGTCGTGGGTGTGGCCGCGCTGGACGGTGATGCCGGCGTTCGGCACGTCGCAGAGCTTGATGGTGTTGTTCTCGCTCGCGCCGATGGCGTCCGAGAGGTCGAGGCCGACCTTCTTCGCGTCGACGTCGAAGGCGGCGACGAACTCGACGTCCCGCACGTGGTAGTCGCCGAACTGGACGTGCATCAGACCGGGCACCTTGCCGGCCGGATCGGCGTCCTTGTAGTACTCGACGCCCTGGACCAGCGAGGCGGCGCAGTTGCCCACGCCGACGATGGCTACGCGAACCGAACCCATTCCGGTTGCTCCCTGTGTGTAATGGATGTTTCTGATGAACTCTCCGCGGATCTGCGGTGAGCTCACTTGGCGGTGTCGCCGGGCGTATCCGGCGGGTTGTCACCCCGCCGGGGCAGGCCGCCCGACTCTCCTGCGGTGTTCTGCTGAGCTGAGCCCTCGGGCGAGGATCGTCGCTGATCCCGTCCCGACCGCTCGCTCTCGATGAGCTCGTTCAGCCAGCGCACTTCGCGCTCCACGGACTCCATGCCGTGTCGCTGCAGCTCAAGTGTGTAGTCGTCGAGACGCTCGCGGGTGCGGGCCAGAGAGGCACTCATCTTCTCGAGGCGCTCCTCCAGCCGACTGCGACGGCCTTCCAGCACTCGCATCCGCACGTCGTGCTCCGTCTGTCCGAAGAAGGCGAAACGAGCCGCGAAGTGCTCGTCCTCCCAGGAGTCGGGGCCGGTGTGCGAGAGCAGCTCCTCGAAGTGCTCCTTACCTTCCGCCGTCAATCGGTAGACGATCTTGGCGCGGCGCCCCGCAAGGGACGAGGCAGGAGCGACGGCCCGGCCGGAACCGGGTGCCGCCTCTGCCGGAGCGTTCCCCGGCTCCTCGATCAACCAGCCGTTGGCGACCAGCGTCTTGAGGCAGGGGTAGAGGGTTCCGTAACTGAAGGCACGGAAGATCCCCAACGAGGTGTTGAGGCGTTTGCGCAGCTCGTAGCCGTGCATCGGGGATTCACGGAGCAGTCCGAGGACGGCGAACTCAAGGATGCCGGAGCGTCTGCTCAACCTCGCCTCCTCCTTCTCCGAGTGCTCTCGCGGGCCCTTGTGCCGAGTCGATGTACCGAGCTGATGTATCGACTCGATACATCAGCACGATAGATCGGACTGTTCGTCGCGACAAGGGGAGCCTCAGTGAGCGGCGTCACATCGCTAATTCCTAGGAACCGACTTGCGTTATTTGGGGTGAAGTTCGGTCCTAGAAGGGTTTTGACCGTGCGTAGTCTGTGCGGCATGCAGACCACCGGGAACCGCGAGACGCGCGGGCGCGTCAGTGTTCGCGGGCCAGCCGGATGCACTGCGGGCAAGCCTGTCGCCGGGCTGGTCCGTCATTTCGGGGGACCGGATCTCACCTGCCGCTTCCAGGCGTTTCGCCTGCCCGAGGAGTAGTCGTTCGATGAGCGAGCACCGTCGCAAAACGTCGCAACCGCAAGGTGGCGGACGTGCCGCGGCCCGACGAGCCGCCCAGCAGTCTTCAGGACGCCGTGCAGCACCGTCACGCGGAGTCACCTCAGATTCACCTTCCGAATCGCACGGCGAGGAGGCCCCCTACGGCGGGCGTGCCGCCGCCAGACGGGCCGCCCAGCGCGGCGGCGGAGGTCGTGGAGGTTCCGACGGCGGTGGTGGCCGGCGTCGCGGTGGCGGGGACGGAGGGCAGGAGGGCCCGGGCCGTGGACGCGGAGGCCGCCGACCGGCGAAGAAGCGCTTCATCGACTACCCGCGGGCCGGCAAGCAGGGCCTGCGGCGCTGGATGCCGTCGTGGAAGCTGGTCTCCGGCCTGTGCATCGGCTTCCTCGGCCTTCTGATGGGCCTCGCCGGCCTCGCGTACGCGATGGTCGCCAAACCGGACATCAAGGCGACCGCGGAGGCGGAGAACAACGTCTACTTCTGGAAGGACGGCACCCAGATGGTGGCCACCGGCGGTGAGGTCAACCGCCAGGTCATCGACTACGCGCAGATCCCGGAGGCGATGCGCAACGCCGTCATCTCCGCGGAGAACAAGTCCTTCGATCACGACCACGGCATCGACCCGATGGGTATCGCCCGGGCCCTGTTCAACATGGCCAAGGGCGGCGAGACCCAGGGCGGTTCGACGATCACCCAGCAGTACGTGAAGAACTCGCGGCTTTCCCAGGAGCAGACCCTGAGCCGCAAGTTCGAGGAACTCTTCATCACGCTGAAGGTCGGCAGCGAGATGAAGAAGAAGGAGGTCATGGCCGGGTACCTCAACGTCTCGTACTACGGGCGTGGAGCCTCGGGCCTGCAGGCGGCGGCCCGTACGTACTACGGCAAGGACGCCAAGGACCTGAATCCGAGCGAGTGCGCCTTCATGGCCAGCCTCCTCAAGGGCGCCAGCTACTACGACCCCGCGGGCGCGCCGGGGGTCGACTCGGTGCAGGCGACCGCCGAGAAGAACACGGCCAGGGCGATCAAGCGTTGGAACTGGATTCTCGACGAGGAGGTGAAGGACGGCCGGATGTCGGAGAAGGAACGCCTTACGTACAAGGAGTTCCCGATGCCCGACAAGCCGAAGAAGAACGCCCAGCTGAGCGGCCAGATCGGCTACCTCGTCAATACGGCCAAGGCCGAGTTCCTCAACAACACCGACGTCACCAGCGATCAGCTCGATCAGGGCGGCTACGAGATCCACACGACCTTCGACAAGAAGAAGGTCCAGCAGCTCAACAAGGCCGTCAAGAGGGTCTACGACGAGAAGATCGACCCCAAGAAGCGCCCTGAGACGGACACCCACGTGCAGTTCGGCGGCTCGTCGGTAGACCCCAAGACCGGGGCCATCCAGGCGATCTACGGTGGTGAGGACGCGACGAAGCACTACACCAGCAACGCCGGTCCCACCGGCGCCGCGGTCGGGTCGACCTTCAAGCCCTTCGTGCTGGCAGCCGCCATGGAGTACGGCAAGCGGGACGCCTCGGGCGGTCCGGATCAGGGCGAGTCGCAGCGTACGAAGGTCTCGCCGCTGAGCATCTACAACGGTGCCGACAAGCTGAAGATCAAGAAGTACAACGGCGAGGTCTGGACCGACAAGGAGGGCAAGGAGTGGCTGCAGACCAACGACGACCACGAGTCGTACGGCAACATCACCCTTCGTGAGGCCATGCAGTGGTCGGCCAACTCGCCCTATGTGCAGCTGGGTATGGACGTCGGCACCGACAAGGTGAAGGAAGCGGCCATCGCGGCCGGCCTGAAGGACGACCAGTACATGGCGGACGCCAGTGTTCCGTCGTTCTCCATCGGTACGTCCTCGCCCAGCGCGACGCGCATGGCCGGCGCCTACGCCACCTTCGCGGCCCGGGGTCAGCAGCGTGAGCCCTTCTGCGTCACCGAGGTGAAGAAGCGCGGAGAGGTGACCTACCGGCACAAGGCGGTCACCAAGAGCGCCTTCGACAGCGTCATCGCCGACAACGTCACGGACGTGCTGAAGAACGTCGTGGAGAAGGGGACCGGTACGTCGGCCAGGCTCCCGGACCGCGAGGTCGCGGGCAAGACCGGTACGACCGACGACAACCTGTCCGCCTGGTTCGTCGGTTACACCCCGCAGCTGTCGACGGCGATCAGCATGTACCGGCTGGACGACGACGAGAAGAACAAGAACCGCAGGTTCGAGAAGATGTACGGCACCGGTGGCCAGGACAAGATCCACGGTGCCTCGTTCCCCGCACAGGTCTGGCACGACTACATGGCCGAGGCCATGAAGGACCAGGAGGCCGTGGCCTTCCCCAAGGCGGAGCCGATCGGGGACAAGGTCTACGGCGGCGGCGCCTCCAAGAAGCCCAAGCCGACCCCCACCCCCACGCCGACCGAGTCCGAGGAGACGAAGCCGACCCCCACGACGCCGTCTCCGACGCCGGACCCCCCGACCCCCGACCCGACCGACACCTGCGGTACGTGGGACTGGAACTGCCAGAACAACAACGGCGGCAATTCCACGGGCGGGGACGACGGCGGCACGAACACGAACACGGGCACGAGCCAGGGCAACGACGGCGGTACGGACACCGGAACCTCCACCGGTACGACAGAGGGCGACGACGGCTCCGTTCCGGACCCCGTGACCGGCGGCAATGGCAACGGGAACGGGAACGGGAACGGGAACGGCAACGGCAACGGGAATACCAACGGCAGTTGGCTCGGTGGCCCGGCCGGGTAGCGCCCGGCAGCCAGCGCACCTCGTCCCCGGAGCACAGCCCGGCGCGAGGTGATCCGATCGAGCAGACGAGGGCCGCGGCACCCCAGGTGCGGCGGCCCTCGTCGTTTCAACAGTCCCGTACGGCAGGATGTGCGGCATGCCAAGCGCAGAGGACACGAGCGTGCACCAGGAACGGGCCGTCGTACGGCCCACGCACCAGGACGAGGTCGCGGCGGCCGGCAGCGAGCTGATCGGCGGGAGGTCGGGCCGCTGGGCCCGGCTCGGCAGCACCGCGCTCACCCCGGTGGGGGCCGTCGTTCTGGTGGCCATCGGGATGTTCGCGCTCGGCATGGTGCAGAAGCTGCCCTGTTACAACTGGGCGTGGTTCAGGGGCGCCGGCTCCCAGTACACCCACGCGTGCTACTCGGACATCCCGCACCTGTACTCGGGCCGCGGTTTCGCCGACGGCCTGGTGCCGTACTTCGACCGGCTGCCGGGCGACATGCAGTTCCTGGAGTACCCCGTCCTCACCGGGGTGTTCATGCAGGTCGCCGCCTGGCTGACGCCGGGTGGTTCCATCCAGGAGCAGGAGCAGGCCTACTGGCTCGTCAACGCGGGCATGCTGATGATCTGTACCGCGGTGATCGCCGTCTGCGTCGCCCGCACGCACCGGCGGCGCCCCTGGGACGGCCTCCTGGTGGCGCTCGCCCCCGCCTTCGCACTCACCGCCACGATCAACTGGGACCTGCTGGCCGTCGCCCTCACGGCGGCGGCGATGCTCATGTGGTCCAGGAGCCGCCCGCTGGCGTTCGGCATCCTCGTCGGCCTGGCCACGGCCGCCAAGCTCTACCCCGTCCTGCTGCTGGGGCCCGCGTTCGTGCTGTGCTGGCGGGCGGGCCGGTGGCGGGAGTTCGGGGCGGCCGCACTGGGCGCGGCCGGCTCCTGGCTGGTGGTCAATCTGCCGGTGATGATCTTCGCCCCGGAGGGATGGAAGAAGTTCTACACGTTCAGCGAGGAACGCTCGATCGACTTCGGGTCCTTCTGGCTGGTCATCACGCAGCGCACCGGCGAATCCATCGACGTCGGCACGGTCAACACCGTCTCGACGCTGGCCACGGTCGTACTGTGCGCCGCCATCGGTGTCCTGACGCTGACGGCCCCGCGCAGGCCGCGGTTCGCCCAG
Source organism: Streptomyces sp. A0958 (assembly GCF_004795035.1). Taxonomy (GTDB): domain Bacteria; phylum Actinomycetota; class Actinomycetes; order Streptomycetales; family Streptomycetaceae; genus Streptomyces. Next base: position 252,658 of record NZ_SSBK01000003.1, on the reverse strand, counting down.
CTCGCTTTCCTCGTCGTCGCGGTGTTCATCCTCGTCAACAAGGTCTACTCACCGCAGTACGTGCTCTGGCTGATCCCCCTCGCCGCGCTGGCCAAGCCCCGCTGGCGGGACTTCCTGGTCTGGCAGGCGTGCGAGGTCCTGTACTTCCTGGGGATCTGGATGTATCTCGCGTACACGACGAGCGGTGACAAGCACCAGGGGCTGCCCACGGAGGGCTACCAGCTGGCGATCGTCCTGCACCTGCTGGGCACGCTGTACCTGTGTGCCGTCGTCGTACGGGACATCCTGGTGCCGGAGCGCGACGAGGTGCGGCGCGACGGCTCGGACGATCCGTCGGGCGGGGTGCTCGACGGGGCCGAGGACGCCTTCGTACTGACACGCCTCGTCGAGACCGGCCCCGCACGCCGTGAAGCGGTCACGGCCGAGGGACCGCGGGTGGAGTGGGGCACGGCCGGCACGCCCGCCGCCGACTGAGCGCGGGGCGGGCGCGCGGGCTCAGCGTTCGACGAGCCGGTCGTACTGCGTGGTCGTGTGGCGCAGGTGGGCCACCAGCTCGTCGCCCACCCGCGGCTCCTCGGAGTCCGAGGGCACGAACAGGATCGACACCTGCATGTGCGGCGGTTCGGCGAACCAGCGCTGCTTGCCGGCCCAGACGAACGGCGACAGGTTGCGGTTCACGGTGGCCAGGCCCGCGCGGGCGACACCCTTGGCACGCGGCATCACGCCGTGCAGCGCCTTCGGTGCCTCCAGACCCACGCCGTGCGAGGTGCCGCCAGCCACGACGACCAGCCAGCCGTCGGACGCGGCCTTCTGCTGCCGGTAGCCGAACCGGTCGCCCTTGACGACACGCGTGACGTCGAGCACCGAGCCCCGGTACTCCGTCGCCTCGTGGTCGCCGAGCCAGAGCCGGGTGCCGATACGGGCACGGAAACGGGTCTGCGGGAACTGCTGCTGCAGCCGGGCCAGCTCCTCGGCCCGCAGATGGCTGACGAACATCGTGTGCAGCGGCAGTCGGGCCGCCCGGAGGCGGTCCATCCATGCGATGACCTCCTCGACGGCGTCCGAGCCGTCGGTGCGGTCCAGCGGCAGGTGGAGGGCGAAACCTTCGAGACGTACGTCCTCGATCGCGGCGTGCAGCTGCCCGAGCTCCTCCGCCTTGACGCCGTGGCGCTTCATCGAGCTCATGCACTCGATGACGACCCGGGCGCCCACCAGGGCGTGCACCCCGTCCACGGACGAGACGGAACGCACGACGCGGTCGGGCAGCGGTACCGGCTCCTCGCCCCGCCGGAACGGCGTGAGCACCAGCAGGTCTCCGCTGAACCAGTCCTTGATGCGGGCTGCTTCGTAGGTGGTGCCCACCGCGAGGATGTCGGAGCCGAAGCGGATCGCCTCGTCGGCCAGCCGCTCGTGGCCGAAGCCGTAGCCGTTGCCCTTGCAGACCGGGACGATGCCGGGGAACTGGTCGAGAACGGATTTCTGGTGCGCCCGCCAGCGCGCGGTGTCGACGTACAGGGAGAGCGCCATGGCCGGTCCGGAACCCTTCTGGTGGCTGCGGTGGATCAGAGGTGAGGAGCGTGTTCAGGCCCCATTGAAACGAATGAAGCCGGTTTCGTCAGCTGTGGGGCATGGATCAGCGGCGTGACATGTAGATGTCGAGCGCCTTGTGCAGCAGCTTGTTGAGCGGGAAGTCCCACTCACCGAGGTACTCGGCCGCCTGACCGCCGGTGCCGACCTTGAACTGGATCAGGCCGAAGAGGTGGTCGGTCTCGTCCAGCGAGTCCGAGATGCCCCGCAGGTCGTAGACCGTGGCGCCCATGGCGTACGCGTCGCGCAGCATCCGCCACTGCATCGCGTTCGAGGGGCGGACCTCGCGCTTGTGGTTGGCCGAGGCACCGTAGGAGTACCAGACGTGGCCGCCGACGATCAGCATGGTCGCGGCCGCGACGTTCTCGCCCTCGTGACGGGCGAAGTAGAGCCGCATCCGGTTGGGGTCCTCGTTGTTGAGGGCCGTCCACATGCGCTGGAAGTAGCCGAGGGGGCGCGGCCGGAAGTGGTCGCGTTCTGCCGTGATCTCGTACAGCCGCTGCCACTCGGAGAGCTCCGCGTAGCTGCCCTGGACGACCTCGACGCCGGCCTTCTCGGCCTTCTTGATGTTGCGCCGCCAGAGCTGGTTGAAGCCCTTGTGGACGTCTTCGAGGGAGCGGTTTGCCAGCGGCACCTGGAAGATGTAGCGGGGCTGTACGTCACCGAATCCGGCGCCGCCGTCCTCGCCCTGCTGCCAGCCCATCTTCCGCAGCCGGTCGGCGACCTCGAAGGCGCGCGGCTCGATGTGTGTGGCCTCGACGTCGCGCAGGCGCTTCACGTCGGGGTCCTGGATGCCGGCCTTGATGGCGGCGGCGTCCCAGCGGCGGATGACCACCGGCGGGCCCATCTTCACCGAGAAGGCACCCTGCTGCTTGAGGTGCGCCAGCATCGGCTCCAGCCAGTCGTTCAGGTTCGGGGCGTACCAGTTGATGACCGGGCCCTCGGGCAGATACGCCAGGTACCGCTTGATCTTGGGCAGCTGCCGGTAGAGCACCAGGCCCACGCCGACGAGCTGACCGGTCTTGTCGAACCAGCCCAGGCTCTCCGAGCGCCACTCGGCCTTCACATCCGCCCATGCCGGGACCTGCATGTGACTGGCCGCGGGCAGACTCTGGATGTACGCCAGATGTTGCTCTCGGCTGATGGTCCTCAGGGTCAGGCTCATGCGGGGCGCTCCTCGGCAGGTGTGTCCCCATCGGTCAGGGGCTCCGGCTCTCGCGCCGAAGCCTACTGTGGCCGGGAAGCGCGCGGTTTGGCCCCGTCGTACCCGTCCTGCTCCGTACGGCGTGCGGGAGCGGCCCCGTCGGGTGACGGAGCCGCCCGGTCCGCACGGAGAGCCGGGTCGGTGATGTCAGCCGACCACGCCGCCGAACAGTCCGCCGTGGGCCATGCCCAGGAAGAACCCGAGGGCGGATGCGCCCATGCCGATGATCAGCGGGAACCTCTCCCGCGTGGTCACGGAGATGTACTGGCCGTACGCCCCGGTCAGGATGCCGACGAGGCCGGCCCACGAGCTGAGCAGGTGCAGGTTGTGGAACATCGCCGACACGAAGGCGAGGGCGCCGAGGACCAGCGTGATCACCACGAGGGCGTTCTGCAGCGGATGGGGCCTGCCGTCCGTGGCGAAGAGCGAGACGGCGGGACGGGTCCGCGTTGTTTGTGCCATGGAGTACCTCCTGGCCGAAAGGCGGCGTCTCGTGGCGCCGCTCACACCCGATGTGTACAGATTGCGTCCCCTGACCACCGGATTTCAACCGGAAGCCGGTCTGCGGGTACTCTGGTCGGTCTGCACCGGTGTCTGCCCAGGCCAGCACAGTCGGCCCCCTCCTCACGGAGGGTGTTGTCAGTGGCGGCTGTTCTACTCGGGCACCGTTGCTCAACGCATCACGACCCTCCTGCCACGGAACGACCGTGGCCGCTGAGTCCAAAGGAGGTGGGTTCCACATGCGTCACTACGAGGTGATGGTCATCCTCGACCCCGATCTCGAGGAGCGAGCAGTCTCCCCGCTGATCGAGAACTTCCTCTCCGTCGTCCGTGAGGGCGAAGGAAAGGTTGAGAAGGTCGACACCTGGGGCCGTCGTCGTCTCGCTTACGAGATCAAGAAGAAGCCCGAGGGCATCTACTCGGTCATCGACCTGCAGGCCGAGCCTGCGGTCGTCAAGGAGCTCGACCGCCAGATGAACCTGAACGAGTCGGTCCTCCGGACCAAGGTCCTCCGCCCCGAGATCCACTGAGCTTCTAGCTCAGCGGTCATCGGGTCCGAGTAGCAGCAAGCAGCCAGAAGCAATCCCCGCCGAGAGGTTCACCCATGGCAGGCGAGACCGTCATCACGGTCGTCGGCAATCTCGTCGACGACCCCGAGCTGCGCTTCACCCCGTCCGGTGCGGCGGTCGCGAAGTTCCGTGTCGCGTCCACTCCCCGCATCTTCGACCGGCAGACCAATGAGTGGAAGGACGGCGAAGGCCTGTTCCTCACCTGCTCGGTCTGGCGGCAGGCGGCGGAGAACGTCGCCGAGTCGCTCACGCGAGGCATGCGCGTTGTCGTGCAGGGCCGGCTGAAGCAGCGGTCGTACGAAGACCGCGAGGGCGTCAAGCGCACGGTCTACGAGCTGGACGTCGAGGAAGTCGGCCCCAGCCTCAAGAACGCCACCGCCAAGGTCACCAAGACCACGGGTCGTGGTGGCCAGGGCGGCCAGGGTGGATACGGCGGCGGCCAGCAGGGCGGCGGTAACTGGGGCGGCGGTCCCGGTGGTGGCCAGCAGGGTGGTGGCGGCGCTCCCGCCGACGACCCGTGGGCCACGAGCGCTCCGGCCGGCGGCCAGGGCGGGGGCCAGCAAGGCGGAGGCGGCTGGGGTGGAAACTCCGGCGGCTCCGGCGGCTCCGGCGGCGGCTACTCGGACGAGCCCCCCTTCTAGGGAGCTCGTACCCCCACTTCTTGATCACACAGGAGAAACACCATGGCGAAGCCGCCTGTGCGCAAGCCTAAGAAGAAGGTCTGCGCGTTCTGCAAGGACAAGACCCAGTACGTGGACTACAAGGACACGAACATGCTGCGGAAGTTCATTTCCGACCGCGGCAAGATCCGTGCCCGCCGCGTCACCGGCAACTGCACGCAGCACCAGCGTGATGTCGCCACGGCAGTCAAGAACAGCCGTGAGATGGCGCTGCTGCCCTACACGTCCACCGCGCGATAAGGGAAGGGTGACCGAATCATGAAGATCATCCTCACCCACGAGGTCTCCGGCCTCGGTGCTGCGGGCGACGTCGTCGACGTCAAGGACGGGTACGCCCGTAACTACCTGGTTCCGCGTGGCTTCGCCATCCGCTGGACCAAGGGTGGCGAGAAGGACGTGGCGCAGATCCGCCGCGCCCGCAAGATCCACGAGATCGCCACGATCGAGCAGGCCAACGAGATCAAGACCAAGCTCGAGGCCGTGAAGGTCCGTCTGGCTGTTCGCTCCGGCGACGCCGGCCGTCTCTTCGGCTCCGTCACCCCGGCCGACATCGCTTCGGCGATCAAGGCAGCCGGTGGCCCGGATGTCGACAAGCGACGCGTCGAGCTCGGCACGCCGATCAAGACGCTCGGCGGACACCAGGTGTCCGTGCGTCTGCACCCCGAGGTCGCTGCGAAGCTCGGCATCGAGGTTGTTGCCGCCTGATCAGGCCGCACCTCAGCAGAACAGTGAAGGGCCGCACCCCCAGAGGTGCGGCCCTTCGCCGTTTCACGTGAAACATGCGCTGGATGAGATGGGGCGACCTGGGCGTGGGCCTGACCCGTGCGCTCGCGGTCAGCGGGTCGCGCCGGTGACCAGCCACTTGCCCGAGCGGGTACGGAGCCAGAGCGTCGCCATTCGCACGATCATCATCAGCGCCATCGCGCACCACAGCGCGCCCAGGCCGCCGCCGAGGGCGGGGACCAGGAGCGCCGCCGGGGCGAAGACGGCGAGGGTCACGATCATGGCCCAGGCCAGATACGGTCCGTCGCCGGCGCCCATCAGCACGCCGTCCAGGATGAAGACGACACCGGCGATCGGCTGGGTGGCGGCGACCACCAGGAGGGCCGGGAGCAGGGCGTCCCGCACCGAGGCGTCGCTGGTGAACAGAGGAACGAACAGCGGGCGGGCCAGAACGATCAGCACGCCGAGCACCACTCCGGACGCGATGCCCCACTCCACCATGCGGCGGCAGGCCTCGCGCGCGCCCTGGGTGTCGTTCGCCCCCAGGTAGCGCCCGATGATGGCCTGCCCCGCGATGGCGATGGCGTCGAGGGCGAAGGCCATCAGGCTCCAGAGCGAGAGGATGATCTGGTGCGCGGCGATGTCGGTGTCGCCGAGCCGGGCGGCGACCGCGGTGGCGATGAGCAGGACGGCGCGGAGCGACAGCGTACGGACGAGGAGCGGTACGCCTGCCTGGGCGCACGCCCTGATGCCCGCGGGGTCGGGGCGCAGGGACGCGCCGTGCCGCCGGGCGCCGCGGACCACGACGACGAGATAGGCGGCGGCCATCGCGAGCTGGGCGATGACCGTGCCCCAGGCCGAGCCGGCGATGCCGAGGCCGGCGCCGTAGACGAGGCCGGCGTTGAGGGCCGCGTTGGCGGCGAAGCCGCCGATGGCGACGTAGAGGGGGGTGCGGGTGTCCTGGAGGCCCCTGAGTACGCCGGTCGCGGCCATGACCATCAGCATCGCGGGGATGCCGAGGCTGGAGATCCGGAGGTAGGTGACGGCGTAGGGGGCAGCGGTGTGGGAGGCGCCGAATACGTCCACGAACCAGGGGGCGAGGGGGAAAGTCACGGCGATGACGGCGAGACCGAGCAGGAGCGCCAGCCAGATGCCGTCCATGCCCTGGCGGATCGCGGAGGCCAGATCGCCGGCGCCGACACGTCGGGCGACGGCTGCCGTGGTGGCGTAGGCAAGGAAGACGAAGATGCTCACCGCAGTCGTCAGCAGGGCAGCCGCCACGGCCAGACCGGCCAGTTGCGGGGTGCCGAGATGGCCGACGATCGCGCTGTCGACCATGACGAAAAGAGGTTCGGCCACGAGTGCGCCGAAGGCCGGTACGGCGAGTGCGATGATCTCGCGATCGTGCCGCCGACGACGGGACGACTGGGTCCCCGGTGCCTGGATCATGGCAGCCAATCTAATCTTCCACAGGTAATAGACGCAATCCTATTGAGGCCCTTACATTTGCTCACCTGTGGGTATCTCTTGTGTGCGACATGCCGCGATCTCGGCCCGCCCCCCAAACTTTTTCTCCCCCACAGCCGGTGGATGGCGAACCTGCAGGTCACAGCGGTGATGGGGAAGCCGCTATGAGTTTGTCCACAGTGCTGTCCCCCGCTCCGTGCACAGGTTCCGCGGAGTTCTCCACAGCATCTGGTCCGTCGTCCACAAGCCCTGTGGATAACCAGATTGGCTGACGGTGCCGAGCCGCCTACCGTAGTGCGGCGCCCCCACCCCGTTTCGGCTCTGCGACACGCAGAACTCGACACACCGGAACCGGAGTCGGGGGTCTTGTTTGTCGGTGCCGTGCCGTAAGAAAGAGTGGCACGGCTAGGTCCGCGGAGCGGACGGGAGGAGGTGGCCGGATGAGCATTCCCGAACCCTTGGACGATCCTTGGGCCGACACCGGCCCCAGTGACCGGCTGCCCGTTTCCCGTCCGCGCCGGGGTGAGGACCGGGACCGAGGCGAGCGGCACGACCGCGGCCGGGAAAGCCGGGACTGGGAGGGCGGCTCCTCGGGATTCGAGCGGGTGCCGCCCCAGGATCTCGACGCCGAGCAGTCCGTCCTCGGTGGCATGCTCCTGTCCAAGGACGCCATCGCCGACGTCGTGGAGATCATCAAGGGCCACGACTTCTACCGCCCCGCGCACGAGACCGTCTACCAGGCGATCCTCGACCTCTATGCCAAGGGTGAGCCGGCCGACCCGATCACCGTGGCCGCCGAGCTGGTCAAGCGCGGCGAGATCACCAAGGTGGGCGGGGCTCCGTATCTGCACACCCTGGTCCAGTCGGTTCCGACCGCGGCCAACGCCTCGTACTACGCGGAGATCGTTCACGAGCGGGCGGTTCTGCGACGGCTCGTCGAGGCCGGTACGAAGATCACGCAGATGGGATACGCGGCCGACGGAGACGTCGACGACATCGTCAACTCCGCGCAGGCCGAGATCTACGCCGTCACCGAGCAGCGGACCAGCGAGGACTACCTTCCGCTCGGCGACATCATGGAAGGAGCCCTCGACGAGATCGAGGCGATCGGTTCCCGCAGCGGCGAGATGACGGGTGTGCCCACGGGGTTCACCGACCTCGATGCCCTGACCAACGGCCTCCACCCGGGCCAGATGGTGGTCATCGCGGCCCGCCCCGCCATGGGTAAGTCCACCCTCGCGCTGGACTTCGCCCGGGCCTGCTCGATCAAGAGCAATCTCCCCAGCGTGATCTTCTCCCTGGAAATGGGGCGGAACGAGATCGCCATGCGCCTGCTGTCCGCCGAGGCACGGGTTGCTCTGCACCACATGCGGTCCGGCACGATGACCGACGAGGACTGGACGCGGCTGGCCCGGCGGATGCCGGACGTCTCCGCGGCCCCGCTCTACATCGACGACTCCCCCAACCTCTCCATGATGGAGATCCGGGCGAAGTGCCGGCGCCTCAAGCAGCGCAACGACCTCAAGCTCGTGGTCATCGACTACCTGCAACTGATGCAGTCCGGCGGCTCCAAGCGCGCCGAGAGCCGGCAGCAGGAAGTCTCGGACATGTCGCGAAACCTCAAGCTGCTGGCCAAGGAACTGCAACTGCCGGTCATCGCGCTCTCCCAGCTGAACCGTGGCCCCGAGCAGCGCACGGACAAGAAGCCGATGGTCTCCGACCTCCGCGAATCCGGCTCCATCGAGCAGGACGCCGACATGGTGATCCTGCTGCACCGCGAGGACGCCTACGAGAAGGAGTCACCCCGCGCCGGCGAGGCGGACCTGATCGTGGCCAAGCACCGAAACGGCCCGACGGCGACGATCACGGTCGCCTTCCAGGGCCACTACTCACGCTTCGTGGACATGGCGCAGACCTGACCGGAACGGGTGGACGCGGGCGGTCCGGCGCGGGAGTCGTGGCGGCCGGGAAATGGGGTCGCCTTACAGTGGCTCGGGCGGTAGTTGTTGAGGATGACTTCTCCTGCCGAACAGTTGCTTCCCGGTACCCGGCGCGCATTGCTGCACCGCGTCGCCACCGCCCAGGCCGAAGGCCGTGCCCCCTCTCTGGTCGCTGCGGTACAGCGGCAGGGGCAGATCGTTTGGGACGGCTCCCGCAGCTGTGTCGACGGCCATGCCCCTGACTCCGACACGCAGTTCAGGATCGGCTCCCTCACCAAGACGTTCACCGCGGTACTGGTGCTTCGGCTGCGCGACGAGGGGCTTCTCGATCTGGCCGATCCGCTGGAGAAGCACCTGCCGGGCACCGGAGCGGGCGAGGTCACCCTTCATCAGCTGCTGGGGCACAGCGCCGGTCTCGGAGCAGAGACGACCGCGCCCTGGTGGGAGCGGACCCCCGGCAGTCTGCGCCCCACCCTTGCCGACGTGCTCGGTGAGCAGATCGCGATGCACCCGCCCGGTCACCGCCACCACTACTCCAACCCGGGCTACACCCTGCTCGGTTCGCTGGTGGAGGCCGTACGCGGGGCGTCCTGGGAAGAGGTGCTGCGCCGTGAGGTGCTGAAGCCCCTGGGCATGCACCGCACGTCTCCCCGGCCGCAGGCTCCGCACGCAGGCGGGTGGGCGGTCCACCCCTGGGCCGATGCCCTGCTGCCCGAACCGGCGGAGGATCTGGGTTTGATGGCGCCTGCCGGGCAGCTTTGGTCCACCACCGCGGATCTGCTCCGCTTCGCTGCCTTCCTCGCCGAAGGGGACGACCGGGTGCTGGCCGCCGCTTCGGTGGAGGAGATGAAGCAGCCTTCGACGCCCCCGGAGCCGGGGGACTGGGACGGGAACTACGGCCTGGGGCTCCAGCTGATCCGGAGGAAGGGCCGCACCTTCATCGGACATACGGGCTCGCTCCCCGGCTTCCTGGCCGCCCTCTGGGTCAGTGCCGAGGACGACGTGGCAGCCGTTGTGCTCGTCAACGCGACCTCGGGGCTGCCGATCGGCGAGGTGGCCGCCGATCTCGTGGACATTGTTGCCGAGGCCGAGCCCCGTATCCCCGAACCGTGGCGGCCCCTGCCCGAGGTCGACGCGGAACTCCTCGCCCTGACCGGTCCTTGGTACTGGGCCACGCGCGCCAACGTCCTGCGTCTGACCGCCGACCGCGGGCTGGAACTGCGTCCGGTCAACGGCCAGGGGCGGGGTGCCCGTTTCACGGCACGTCCCGACGGCACCTGGGTCGGGCTGGACGGCTACTACGCGGGGGAGACGCTGCGGATCGTACGGAACGACGACGGCACCGTGAACCATCTCGACCTGGGCTCATTCGTCTTCACGCGTGAGCCGTACGATCCAGCGGCGGCCGTGCCGGGCGGCGTGGACGAGGAGGGGTGGCGGGGCCTGGGGGACTGAGAACCGCCCGTTTCACGTGAAACAGGCGGCCCGGCGACTCAGGCCGTCAACTCCCGTTCCAGAGGGGTCCGGAAGCGCGGTGTGATCCGGGCTGCCCCCACCCAGGCCGACAGCCGGGAGGCCTCGGCCGCGATCGCCGTCGAGGCCTCCCGGCCGGCATCCGCCAGCAGACGCCAGACCGGCTCGCCGTCGCCACGCTGCGCCCAGCCACCCACGACCTGCCCGTTCCACCACACCGTGGGGCCGATGTTGCCTGAGCGGTCGAAGAGCGCCGCCCGATGCTCGGCCGGCAGGTGGAAGCCGCGATCCGCCCAGCCCATTCCGCTCGGGTCGAGCGCGGGCAGCAGAGCCGCCCACGGGGTGGGCGCCGGCTCGGGCTCGGCGTCCCCGGGTGCGACCCAGGCGGCGGCTCCGCTGTCGAGCCGTACCTCCTCGGCATCGACCGCCGCCAGCGCCGTGCGGACCTCGCGGGCGCCCCAGCCGGTCCACCACTTGAGGTCGGCCTCGGTGGCCGGTCCGTACGCCCGGAGCCAGCACAGGGCCAGCTCCGCCTGGGCTCTGGCCGTCTCCTCGGCCGGCCGGGGCCGGGCGGGCGCCCAGCGGAACTGGCTGGAGGTCCACGAACCCCGTGGCCGGTCCCGGCGAATCCTCCCCTCTGCGGCCAGCACACGGATCACGCGGGTAGCGACTCCCTGTACCGCCTCCTGCTTCTTCCCGGGAAACAGCGTGATCTTGGTGCGGAGTGCGGCCACGCCGGCGGCGAGTTCGCTGCCGGAGACCGGACCGCTGCGGTCGAGGAACGCGAGGGCGCTTCGCTCCGTTTCGTCCAGCCAGCGTTCATCCAGGCCGTTGCCGTCCTCCCGCAGGTGCTTGAGCAGGGTCCGGCGCTCCTTCGCGGCCACAGCGCGTGCGTTCGCGGCCTCGACTCGTGGGGCCAGCCCGTCCGATACGACGAAGAGGGTGTTGCGCATCGAGAGCATCCGCACCAGTGAGAGGTCCTCGTAGAGGCATCGCTCCACCGCGGCGATGTCGGGCTCGGAGAGCCGGGCGCAAGCGGAGAGGAAGACGGTGGCCGCATCGGTCGCATGGAGGGCGACGAGGGCGTCGGCCACCGCGACGGGGGACTGCGCGCGTGCGTCGGAGGCCAGCAGATGGCGGCGGCCGATCCGGATGCGCCGTTGTTCATCACTGATGCGTTGCAAGGCGGCTCCTCGGGGATGCGGCGGTGCAGGGGGGTCAGAGGGCGAGCTTGAAGCCCACATGGCTGGCCACGAAGCCGAGCCGCTCGTAGAAGCGGTGCGCGTCGGTGCGGGACGCGTCGGAGGTGAGCTGGACCAGCCGGCAGCCCTGTCGGCGCGATTCGTCCACGGCCCACTGGATCAGCCGGGTGCCGAGTCCGCTTCCGCGTTCGTCCGCGTGGATGCGGACGCCCTCGATCACGGAACGGGTCGAGCCGCGCCGGGAAAGCCCAGGGATCACGGTCAGCTGCAGGGTTCCGACGACGCGGTCCGCCTGCACGGCGACCATTATGTGCTGGTTAGGATCGTCCGCCAGTCGCCGGAGCGCAGCCCGGTACGGGGTGAGGTCGTCCGGCGACTCGCGCCGGGCTCCCAGCGGGTCATCGGCGAGCAGTGCCACGATGTCGGCCAGGTCGTCGACGGTCGCGGGGCGTATGTCCAGGTCGCTCATGATCCGCAGCCTACGCAGTCGGCGGGCAGGGCTACGCGGGAACGGCCTTCAGTTCCTCGACCGCCCGCGCGAGCGGGGCCAGCTCGGGGTTCCGGGCGGCCTCGTCGAGTGCGGAGCGAAGGGCGCTGTCATTGGTCGGCCGGGCCTCGGCGAGCAGGACGAGGCCGTCGTCGGTGACATCGGTGTAGATGCCCCTGCGGTCGGTGTCGCAGAGGTACCGGGTCAGCAGACCGCGGTCTTCGAGGCGGGTGACCAGGCGTGTGGTGGCGCTCTGGCTCAGCCCGACGGCGTCCGCCACCTGCTTCATCTGCAGGTGCCCGCCCGGTCCGCTGTGCTGGCGGCTGAGCACGTCCAGCAGGGAGTACTCCCGCACGCTGAGGCCGTGACCGCTCTGGAGGGCCCGTTCGACTCGGGTCTCGATCTTGCCGTGGAGCAGGGAGAGAGCGATCCAGCCCTGGGAGAGGGCGGTCAGGGCCGGGTTCGTCGCTGTCATGGGTCTCTCCTCCGTGCCGGAGCTGCTTACGTCCAGAGTAGCCGACGTCCGCAATAGCCAGCGCTTGCGGTCAACTAGCGTCTGCAATTATTGTCAGCGCATGTCAGGAGTAGTCGCAATCTCCTGGAAAGGCAAAACCCATGCCGCTCGCGCTCCTCGCCCTCGCTATCGGGGCGTTCGGTATCGGCGCCACCGAGTTCGTGATCATGGGGCTGCTCCCCGAGGTGGCCGCCGACTTCCAGGTCACGATTCCGACGGCAGGGTTCCTCGTCACGGGTGCGCGCTCGGCGTCGTCCTCGGGACACCGTTGATGACCGTGCTCGGCACGAAGGTCAGCCGCAAACGGATGCTGATGATCCTCATCGGCCTCTTCGTCGTCGGCAACGTGGTCACCGCGACCGCACCCGTCTTCGAAGTGATGGTCGCCGGCCGGGTGGTCGCCTCGCTCGCCCACGGCGCCTTCTTCGGTATCGGATCAGTTGTGGCGGCCGACCTGGTCGCCCCGCACAAGAAGGCCGGCGCCATCGCCCTGATGTTCACCGGGCTCACTGTCGCCAACGTCGTCGGTGTGCCGCTGACGGAGACCGCCGGATACTCGTCCTCCGCCGTCACCTGGCTGCTGGTCCTCTTCGGCCTGGGCATGGTCGGCGGCAACCTGATCGGCGGCAAGTTCGCCGACCTCCACCAGATGCCCCTGCTCCAGGTGGCACTGGGCGGTCTCGCCGTGGTGCTGGCCCTGTTCACCCTGACCGCCCACAACAAGATCACGGCAGCCGTCACCGTCGTCCTGATCGGTGCACTCGAATTTGCGACCGCCCCCCGTTGCAGAAGCGGGTCCTCGATCAGGCAGCGGGAGCCCGACCCTGGCCTCGGCCGTAAACATCGGCGCCTTCAACCTCGGCAATGCGCTCTCGGCGTGGCTGGGCGGGCTCGTCATCGCCGCCGAGCTCGGCTACACCGCACCCAACTGGGTCGGCGCGGCGCTCGCCGCCTCCGCGCTGGTGCTCGCCGTCGTCTCCGGTGCGCTGGAGCGCCGTACGACCAGCCCGAGCCGCCTCGTCGCCACCCACCCCCCGGAGCCGGCGGCCGTCCCCGCGGCCCGGAACTGACGCCACGACCCCGGCCCCGCGCCCGCGAGCACGCTCGGAGCGAGGGCCGGGCGTCAGCCCGTCGCCAGGCTCAGGGGGCCGAAGCGCTGGGCCCGGTCCCCGTGCTGCCGCCCGCCGAGGACCATCTCCGTGGTCCCCGAGTGGTGCCGCAGCCCGCACGCCCCGACCCAGTCGATCAGCTCGTCGTGGCGGGCATCGATGTCCACGCGCAGCGGCCGGTCCGTGGCCTCGGCCAGCGAGGTCACGAGCAGCTTGGCCGTGGCGGTGTCCCTGGCGATCAGCGGCCCGACCGCGTGGTTGTCCGAGCTGCGGGAGAGCGCGGCGTACCCGATCAGCTCCCCGTTCTCCTCCGCCACCCGCAGATGGTCGGCGAAGACCGGCAGCCGGGTCAGCAGGTGGGTGCGGTCGAGTCCGAAGACGACCGAGTCCAGCTGCACCATGGCTCGCAGATCCCCGGCCGAAGCAGGCCGAACGACAGTGCCCGCGCCGCCGGAAGGCTTCGCGCCGCCGGAAGCCGTCGAGCCGGTTTCCGCGGTTGGCCGGAAAGGCCCGATCAAGCGGACAGTGCGCCCAACCGGGATGAACCCGAGGCCCTCGTAGAGGGGCCGGCCCGCCGATGTCGCGTAGAGGCTGAGCGGGGTGTCCCCGGCCGCCTCGATCACCCTCTGCATCAGATACCGGCCCACGCCCCGCCGGGCATGGCGGCCGGCGACCAGCAGCATGCCGATGGCCGCCAGCTCGGGGCCGTATGAGACCACCACGCAGCTCGCCACCAGGCCTTTGGTGTCGGGGTCGTCGATGCCGTAGCCCGTTCCGGCGGCCAGCAGCAGCGCCCAGCGCTCCTCGTCGCGCGGCCAGCCGCGGTCCTCGCTGAGGTCGGCGCAGGGGACCAAGTCATCCCGGGTGAGGCGCCGGACGGGTAGATCGGTCAGCGGGTGAGGCAGTGAGCTGGGCATACGGGCCAGGCTGTCCGACCCGGTGATCGCCCGTCCACCGCTTTACCGGATCTGGCCGAGACGCGCAGCCGAAAATCGCACCGGGTAGGGGGCGCCTGATCGGTTTCACGTGAAACACGGCGTCCCCACGGGCGGTGCAGGAGCCGGCAGCCCGGGAGTAGATCGAGGGAAACAACCGAGGGAAACAACCGGGGGAAACCAACCGCATCAGCCCAGATCGTCGGCGTGCATGGCGCGGACGCCCTCGATGTTGCCGTCCAGGTAGTGCCGCAGTGACAGTGGTACGAGATGCACTGCGGCGATCCCGACCCGGCTGAACGGCACGCGTACGACGTCGTAACCCCCGCAGGGCTCGTCGACCTCGGGGCCGTGCCGCAGGGACAGGTCCATGGAGTTGAGGCGGCAGACGAAGAAGTGCTGGACCTTGACGCCCTTCACCCCGCCCTCCTCGATGTGTTCCACGGTGTCCACGAAGCAGGGCACCACATCGGTGATTTTGGCGCCGAGTTCCTCGTCCACCTCACGGTGCAGGGCGTCGACGACGGTGGCGTCCTCGGGCTCGACCCCGCCGCCCGGCGTCACCCAGTACGGATCTACTCCGGGCTTGGTGCGCTTGATGAGGATGAGGTCGTCGCCGTCGAGCAGGATGGCGCGTGCGGTGCGCTTGACCACAGGACGTTCGGTCATGGCAAGAGCGTGGCCCGCGGGACCTCTTCTGAAACACCTCGGGGCTCTTGGGCGTCCCTGAGGTCACCAGTCGGCTGCGGCACGCAGGAGCCACTCGTGCGCCCGGGCGAGATGCGGAAGCGCGAGCGTGCCGGTCCGCGCGGCCAGGAAGTAGGTGCGCAGAGGAGGGACCGGAGGGTCGAGGAGCGCCACCACCTCGCCCCGTTCCAGCGCGTCCTCGCACAGGTAGCGCGGCAGCACGGCGAGCCCGGCGCCCGCGGCCGCGCACTCCAGGACCGCCCGCAGGTCCGGCGCGATGACGGCACCGGCGGCCGCGGGCGGGCTGTCGAAGACCGCGGCCCAGTAGCGGGAGACGAGCGGCAGGCTCTCGTGCACCTCGACCACGGGCAGCTGGTCCAGGACCACGGGGCCGTCGCGCCGCAGCGTCCCCGGGCCCAGGCGCGCCGCCCAGCGCGGGGCGGCGATCAGGACGTGCTCCTCGTCGCAGAGCGGAATGGCGGTGAGCAGTTCGCCACGCGGCCGGGCCGTCACGACGGCCAGGTCGTGGTGGCCGGCGGCCAGGCCCTCCAAGGTCTCGTCCGTATCGGCGGAGAACGAACCACGCAGCGCGAGGCCCTGGGCGATCAGCGGAGTGAGCGCGGGCAGAACCCGCAGGGCGAGGAATTCAGGCGGCCCCGCCAGATGCAGCGTCCGTACGCCCGACTCCTCGTCCAGGTCGGTCTCGGCGATCTCGACGAGCGCGTCCAGATGGGGAGCGGCCCGGTGCGCGAGTTCGTCGCCGATCGTCGTCGGGGTCACCCCGCGGGCCCTGCGCAGGAAGAGCGGGCGGCCCAGCTGTCGTTCCAGGGTGCGGATCTGCGAGGTCACGGCGGGCTGCGAGAGGCCGAGGAGCGCGGCGGCGCGGGTGAAGGAGCCGGCTCGGTGCACGGTGACGAAGGTGCGCAGCAGCGCAAGATCCACGTCCCGTCCCTCCTGTCCTCACGCAGTGACGCATCCGATTGGACCCGGACAACTATAAATATGTCGATAGGTCGCTGTCGCTACTGTGATTGGACACTGACGCTGAGTCAACTAGCCTTGTCGAGGCGGTTCTTCACGCGGCAAAGGCGGGAAACGCGGCAAACGCAGTGGATGCAGCGGGCGCGGCATACGCCGGGGAACGCGGAGGACCGGGGCGGTCCGAGCCACGAGGGGGGAGGCTCGGACCGTCCGTACCGCACCGCCGAGAGGACAGGGCGGTCAATTCCCGCGAGTGGCCGTGGTCAGCGCCTGTTCGACATCGGCCACCAGGTCGGCGGCGTTCTCGGCGCCGACGGAAAAGCGGATGAACCCTTCCGGTACGGCGTCGCCGCCCCAGCGGGCCCGCCGCTCGGCGGTGGACCGTACGCCGCCGAAGCTGGTGGCGTCCTCGGCCAGATGCAGGGCCGACAGGAAGCGCTCCGCGGTCTCCCGGTCGGCCAGCACGAACGACACCACCGAGCCGAAGCGCCGCATCTGCCGCACCGCGTTCGGGTACGAGGGGTCGGCGGGCAGCCCGGGGTAACGCAGCCCGGCCACGTGCGGGTGCTCGCTGAGCGCCTCGGCGAGAGCGAGGGCGTTGGCGCACTGCCGCTCGATGCGCAGTTCCAGCGTGGCCAGCGACCGGTGTGCGAGCCAGGCCTCCATCGGCCCGGGGATCGCGCCGACCACCTTGCGCCAGCGCCGCACCCCGGCGGCCAGCTCGGCGTCCCGGCAGGTCACATGGCCGAGCAGGAGGTCGCCGTGGCCGGTCATGCCCTTGGTGTCACTGGCCACCGAGAAGTCGGCCCCCAGCTCCAGCGGGCGCTGGCCGAGCGGGGTGGCGAGGGTGTTGTCGACGGCCACCAGCGTGGAGCCGGCGTGCGCGGTCTCGACGAGCCTCCGCACGTCACAGACATCGAGCCCCGGATTGGACGGTGTCTCGATCCACAGGAGCTTCGCCCCCTCCAGGACGGCCAGCTGCGCGTCGCCCCCGGTCGGAGCGGTCCGCACCTCGACTCCGTACGCCTCCAGCTGGGCCCGTACCAGGGGAAGCGCCTGGTAGCCGTCGTCAGGCAGGACGACGGCGTCGCCGCTGCGCACCTGGGACAGCAGGACGGCCGAGATCGCCGCCATGCCGGAGGCGAAGACCGTGGTCTGCACGCTCTCCCCCGGGGCTTCGAGCTCCCCGATGGCCCGTTCCAAATGGGTCCAGGTGGGGTTGGTGTCCCGGCCGTAGGTGTAGGGGCCGGTCGGTTCGCCGGACAGATGGAAGTGCGCGGCGAAGACCGGGCCGGGGAGGGTGGGCTCGTACTGCTGCGGTTCCGGCAGGCCGGCTCGTACCGCCCGCGTTCCGTCGCCCAGGGTGCTCATGCCTCGTCCTCGCTTCTCTCCCCGGCCGGCCGCCGGTCCCGCCCGCACTCTCGCAGGTGGTCGCGGATCAGTCCTCGTCGGGCAGGACGACGTTCAGCGCCCAGGAAACGATCGAGACGATCAGACCACCGAGGACGGCGGTCCAGAAGCCGTGGACGTGGAAGCTCAGATCGAACACGTCGGCCAGCCATGAGGTGAGCAGCAGCATCAGCGCGTTCACCACGAGGGTGATCAGCCCCAGCGTGAGGATGAAGAGGGGGAGGGTGAGCAGCTTCACAATGGGCTTGACCACGAAGTTGACCAGGCCGAAGATCAACGCGACCAGGATCAGGGTCAGGGCCTTGCGGCCGGTGCTGCCGCCGGTCAGCGTGATGTCCTGGAGCAGCCAGATGGCCACGGCCAGCGCACCCGCGTTGGCGATCGTCTTGACTACGAAATTCTTCATGTGTCTGATCGTGGCAGACATGATCGGTGGCGGACACCGGCTGGACAGAGGCAAGGGGTGGACGGGCCATGAAGGCATTCAGGCTGGACGAACTGGAGGCGGAACGGGCCGCCAACGACGGTGCGTACCTGCAGTTCCTTCGCGAGCGGAACATGTCGGTAGGCCTGTACGCCCTGAACGCCGGCGAGCTCGATCCGCAGCAGCCGCACAGTCAGGACGAGGTCTACTTCGTGGTCAGCGGTCGCGCGTCGATCACCGTCGGCATGGAAACCACACAGGTGGGAAGAGGAAGTGTCGTGTATGTACCCGCCGGCACCGCCCACAAGTTCCACCACATCACCGAGGACCTGCGCGTGATGGTGGTCTTCTCACCGCCCGAGGGCTGATCCCTCGGAGGCCGTCCTCCCGGCGGCCGGTCCTCGTCCCGGGGTTCCCTAGGGGATCGATCAGGGGAGTTCAAGGGCTTCCCGGGCCCCGGCGGCCCCCCTTTCGCCTCTAGCATCGGAGCAGGAACTCACAGAGACGAGGTAAGGACGATGGCCGTGCGGGAGATATTCGCTGGTATGCCCTGGTGGGTGAAGTGGATCGCGGTGCCCGTGATCGCGATCGTCGTGTTCGGCGGCCTGATCGTCAGCCTGGTCACGTTCGTGGTCGGACTGCTCTTCAAGATCCTGATCTTCGTGGTCCTGGTCGGTGGGCTCGTCTTCGTCGTACGCAAGTTCATGTCGTCCTCAGGCAGCGGATGGTGACCGCACGCCCGACGGTCGATTAGCCCAGCGGAGTTAAGGGAAAGGCGAATAGGCGCCCGGTCACGATGCGGCCGATACAGTGACAGTCCGCTGTCGCCGCCTGGGAAAAGCGCCGTTAGTCACCACCCTGACCAGTGGTTTGTACGGGAGATCCGGCCCCCGGACCCCCAGGTCTGCGGCAGACCTGTGGGGGAGGCCCCCACGGACGGGCTGACCGCCCGTCACCATGCCTGGGGGTGACCGTTGACCACGGCATCGAGTAGGGCTGTTCCGACGCTGATCGGGTCGGTGCAGCGGGCGCTGAGACTGCTGGAGGCTGTGGGCACCCATCGCGACGGGGCCCCGGCCAAACAGCTCGCGAGGGAAGCGGGTCTTCCCCTTCCCACCGCCTACCACCTGCTGCGGACCCTGACCTACGAGGGGTACCTGCGCCGGGAGAACGGCGTCTTCCTCTTCGGCGCCGCCGCGGAACGCCTGGTGGGCGACGGCGCCCTGCCGAACCGCCGCGGCACCATGGCCCAGTCGCTGGGCCGCTGGCGGGACATCGTCGGAGCCCCTGTCTACTGCGCCATCTACCGCGAGGGCGAGATCGAACTGCTCGCGGTGGCGGACACCCCCGAGGCGCCGGCGGTCGACGAGTGGGCCGCCTTCCGGGAGACCGGCCACGCGCACGCGATCGGCCAGTGCCTGCTGAGCCGGCTCGACGAGCGGGCCCGCGAGGACCATCTGGACCGGCACCCGGTCCGTCCGTTGACCCGGTACTCCGTGCGCGACCGCTCCGCCTTCCTCGCTCGGCTGCGGTCGCTGGAGCGTACGGAACCGGTCATCGAACGTCAGGAGTACGCCCTCGGGACGGTCTGTGCGGCGATCCCGATCGCGGCCGGATTCACCGCCGCGGCGATGGCCATTTCGGTCCCCCTCGACCAGGAAGAACGGTTGCTCCCCGCAGTCGAACGACTACGCCGCGAAGTGGCCAGCCTCTTGCGTTCGTTCGTGTTCTCTATCAGTATCTGAAAAATCACTCCTTGTGATCTGCTATCGCGTGCACCACGATGGCGTCAATAGGGCCATGGGGGATCATTCCTGGCCAGATTCATCTACTGCGGGGTTGAACGATGCGCGAGTCGGTTCAAGCTGAGGTCATGATGAGCTTCCTCGTCTCCGAGGAACTCTCATTCCGTATCCCGGTGGAGCTCCGGTACGAAGTGTGCGATCCGTACGCGATCCGGATGACCTTCCATCTGCCCGGCGACGCCCCCGTCACCTGGGCCTTCGGCCGTGAGCTGCTGCTCGACGGCCTCAACAGCCCCAGTGGTGACGGCGATGTACACATCGGGCCGACGGAGCCCGAAGGGTTGTCAGATGTCCATATCCGGCTGCAAGTAGGTGCCGACCGTGCGCTCTTCCGGGCGGGCACGGCCCCCCTGGTCGCTTTCCTCGACCGTACGGACAAGCTGGTGCCGCTCGGACAGGAGTGCACGCTGGGTGACTTCGAGGGCAATTTGGAGGAGGCGCTGGGGCGCATTCTGGCCGAAGAGCAGAACGCAGGCTGAAGAGGACCGTGTCCTCGAGCCTCCCATGCCACTCGAACACGACACCTGCCGAACGGGTGAATCACGCTCCGTGTTCCGGTCAGGACTTCGCCCGTCGCCGCCGTCCCCTGCCGCTCCGCACGGGTGCCGAAGCTCCGGCTTCCGCGCCGACCCCCGTGCGGTCCGCGGAGACGACCAGCGCCGCGAGCGCGGTCGTCACCGGCACGGAGGCGACCAGTCCGATCGAGCCGACCAGCGTGCGCACGATCTCCTCCGCCACCAGCTCGCTGTTGGCGACCGTACCCACGCTGCTCTGCGCGACCGAGAACAGCAGCAGGAGGGGAAGCGCGGCGCCCGCATAGGCGAGCACCAGGGTGTTGACCACCGAGGCGATGTGATCGCGTCCGATCCTGATCCCTGCCCGGTAGAGCTGCTTCGCACTCATGGTGGGGTTGGCCTGTCGCAGTTCCCAGACCGCCGACGTCTGGGTCACCGTCACGTCGTCGAGCACGCCCAGGGAACCGATGATGACGCCGGCCAGCAGCAGGCCGCTCATGTCGATGTGCGGATACAGGCCGTGGATGAGGCCGGTGTTGTCGTCGGTGTTCCCGCTCAGGCTCGCCCAGCCGATGAACAGCGAGCCGAGCAGCCCGATCAGCAGCAGTGAGATCAGGGTGCCGATGACGGCGACGGAGGTGCGGGCGGTCGGTCCGTGGCAGATGTAGAGCGCGATCAGCATGATCGCGCCGGCCCCGACGACCGCCACCAGCAGCGGGTTCGAGCCCTGCAGGACGGCCGGCAGGATGAACAGGGTCAGCACGGCGAACGACAGGGCGAGCGCCACCAAAGCCATCACCCCGCGCATCCTGCCCACGAGCACCACCGCGAGGGCGAAGATCCCGGCCAGCAGTACCAGGGGGAACTTCCGGTTCACGTCCGTCACGGAGTACTGGAGGTCATGGGGTGCGTCGGGGGCGTACGCCACCACCACCCCCTGGCCCTCGCGCAGCTGCCTCGGTGCGTCCGGCTGCACGACCTCGATGAATGTGCGCCCCTGGTCCGGGCCGCTGGTGACCTCGACGGTGGCCTTCTCGCAGAGGTCCTTGCCGGTGGCCTGCTCACCGGTGGGCGGGGTGGTCTCGCCGCTGACGGGGAGCTGGGCGGCGTTCACGTCCTTGCAGTCGACCTTGACGACACTCACCACCTTTCCCTGCTGGGTCTGCCGGTCGAAACCGACACCTGTCCGTTCGTGCGCCGGCGCACCACCCGGCCAGAGAGCCACGAGACCGACGAACACAGCGGCCGCGAACGGGATCAGCACGGCGGCGATCACCTTGCGCAGATGGGCGGAGACCGGCGCTGCGGGGCCATGGCTGTGCGTATGGGTGTGCTGCTGCTGGTCCTGGGGGTCCGAGTCGCGATGAGGGGGCGTCACCGGCCGATCATCGCAAGAAGGACCGGGCCCTCTGTTCAGGTCGCCCTTAAGAACGCTAGCGTGGTGGCACCTTTGCACACGCGGGAGCTCGGAGCACCGGGCTGAGAGGGCGCTGACAGCCGTACGACCGTACGGGGCACGCTGCGCCGACCGCCGAACCTGTTACCGGGTAATGCCGGCGTAGGGAGTAGGTCTCATGACCACATCGGACACACGCACGCCTGCCTCCAACCAGGGCGACGAGGACGGGAAGTCCATCGGCTGGCACAAGGGATACGTCCAGGGCCCGCGCCCGGACATCCGGGTGCCGGTCCGGCAGGTGCACCTCACCAACGGCCATGACGTCACGCTGTACGACACATCGGGGCCGTACACCGATCCCGCCATCGAAACCGACGTCCGCCGCGGACTCGCATGCCTCCGCGAGAACTGGATCACCGCCCGAAGCGACACCGAGGAGTACGCGGGCCGCCCCGCACGCCCGGAGGACGACGGGCTCAAGCACACCTCTCCGCGTGGAGGGCTGCGCAATCTGGACGCGGTCTTCCCCGGCCGCCCGCGCCGGCCGCGGCGCAGCCGGGACGGGCGGCCCGTCACCCAGCTCGCGTACGCCCGCCGGGGCGAGATCACCCCGGAGATGGAGTACGTCGCCGTCCGGGAGAACGTCGCGCCGGAGGTGGTGCGCGAGGAGATCGCCGCCGGTCGCGCGGTGCTGCCGGCCAACGTCAACCACCCGGAGAGCGAGCCGATGATCATCGGGAAGCGGTTCCTGGTGAAGGTCAATGCGAACATCGGCAACTCCGCGGTGACGTCCTCCATCGAGGAGGAGGTGGACAAGATGACGTGGGCGACCAGGTGGGGCGCCGACACGGTCATGGACCTTTCCACCGGCCGCAACATCCACACCACCCGTGAGTGGGTACTTCGCAACTCCCCCGTGCCGATCGGCACCGTCCCCCTCTACCAGGCCCTCGAAAAGGTCGACGGCCGGGCCGAGGAGCTGACCTGGGAGATCTACAAGGACACCGTCGTCGAGCAGGCCGAACAGGGCGTCGACTACATGACGGTGCACGCCGGCGTACGCCTGCCGTACGTGCCGCTGACCGCCCGCCGGAAGACCGGCATCGTCTCCCGGGGCGGCTCGATCATGGCGGCGTGGTGTCTCGCGCACCACAAGGAGTCGTTCCTGTACGACCACTTCGAGGAGCTGTGCGAGATCCTCGCCGCGTACGACGTGACGTACTCCCTGGGCGACGGGCTGCGCCCCGGGTCGATCGCGGACGCCAACGACGAGGCGCAGTTCGCCGAACTTCGCACGCTCGGCGAGCTGAACTCGGTCGCCAAGCGGTTCGGGGTGCAGACCATGATCGAGGGGCCGGGCCATGTCCCGATGCACAAGATCAAGGAGAACATCGACCTCCAACAGGAGATCTGCGAGGAGGCGCCCTTCTACACGCTCGGCCCGCTGACCACCGACATCGCGCCGGCGTACGACCACATCACCTCGGGCATCGGCGCGGCCATGATCGCCTGGTGGGGGACGGCGATGCTCTGCTACGTGACGCCCAAGGAGCACCTGGGGCTGCCGAACCGGGACGATGTGAAGACCGGCGTCATCACGTACAAGATCGCCGCCCACGCGGCGGACCTGGCGAAGGGGCATCCGGGGGCGCAGGAATGGGACGACGCGCTGTCGGACGCCCGGTTCGAGTTCCGCTGGGAGGACCAGTTCAACCTGGCGCTCGACCCGGACACGGCACGGGAGTTCCATGACGAGACCCTGCCGGCCGAGCCGGCGAAGACGGCGCACTTCTGCTCGATGTGCGGTCCGAAGTTCTGCTCGATGAAGATCAGCCACAGCATCAGCGAGCAGTTCGGCACGTCGGCAGCCGCGGAGGCGACGGCCGAGGAGGTCGCCGAGGGCATGCTCCGGAAGTCGCGTGAGTTCGCGGAAGGCGGTAACCGGGTGTACCTGCCGCTGGCCGACTGACCCGGCACGGGGACCTCGTACGGGTCCGGCCCCCGCCCCCGGTCAGTCCAGCTCGTGTTCCGGGCCGCCGAAGTCGGGGCTCGTGAAGTCCGGGCTGGTGAACGTCGGGCGGGGTGCCGCGGCCGGGCCGTCGCCGGGGCCCGCGAAGTCCGGCCTGCTGTAGCCGATCTTCGGCAGACGGCCGGCCGGGCGGAACGGGGCCGGGACGGCGGGGCCGGCCGCGGGCTCGGCGAGCGCGTCGCGCAGGAAGGGCAGGATGCCCCGTTCCAGCAGGGCCTGCCGCCAGGCGTCCTTGGCCCGGGCCACCTCGTCGGTCAGCGCCTCGCCGGTTTCCTCGGCCGCCGATGACGTCGAGCCGTTGCGCAGGGCGGTGAGGAGGAGGCCGACGGCCGCGACGAAGATGGCGGCCGCGGTGACGGCGGCGAAGAACCAGCCGGCGCCGACCATGGTGGTGGCGAACGCCGGTGGTGGTTCCAGCATCTTCAGGAGGTAGCCGACCAGCAGGAAGATGACCGCCGCGGTGCCGGCCAGCATCGGCGCGAGGACGGTGACGACGGCACCTATGCCGGCGCCCGCCCCGCTGAGGGCGTCCGGCGCGGTACCACGGGCCGCGTCACGGTCGGGGACCGCGGCACGGGCCTCGTCGCGGGCCTTCACGTAGTGCTCGTACTCGGTGGCGGCCGTAGCGGTGATCAGGGCGACGGCCGCCAGTGCCATGGTGCGCAGCTGGACCGCGTTGAGGCGTTCGCCGATAGCGGCCAGTTCCGGTCGTTGATGAGCGTGACGCAGTGCGTCGTCGAGGAGCCGCTCGTACTCGGGCCGGTCCTCGGTCAGCAGGTGCGGAGCGCTGTTCATGTGCATCCCCCGATGCTCCGTCGGGCCTGTGTGCCCGCTCTGGCCGGGCAGTTGGGCGGAAACGGAGGAGAGCCTGCTACTGGTACGCCGATGGTAGAGCGCTCACAGCACGGGGTGACAGGGGATTTGCGGAAATAGGACCGGTGCCCGGCGCGGTCGGATCAGGACGCGTCCTCCCCGGGGGAAGGTCAGTCATGCAGCGGCAGCTGGACGACCAGTAGCTTTCCGGCCATGGTCACCCCGCCGTCCATGGCGATCGCCAGCCCGTCCGCGTACACGTGGGGGCCGTCGACCTGAGGTCCGGCCCCGTCCTCGCCGTCCTCCGAGCCGACCTCACCGGTCAGGTACGGGATGGGGCTGTGACCATGGACGACGCGCCGGCCACCGTAGGCCGCCGTCAGCTGCTGGACGGCCTGCGCGCCTGACTCGTCGCGGAAGGCGAACCGCTTGGTCAGCTTGCGGAACAGGTCCCAGCACTCGTCGGCGTCGTTGCGCGTGAGGATGGCGTGCACCGTGTCGTTGACGTCCTCGATGGTGGAGCCGTAGTCGAGGTACGCCGTCGTGTCGGAGTGCATCAGCAGGTGGCCGTCCTCCTCGACGACCGCGTCGAGCCGGGACATCCACTGGAGGTGAACGTCCTGGAGGCGCTCCATGTCCGTCTTCTGGCCGCCGTTGAGCAGCCAGGCGGCCTGGAAGGTGGCGGTGCCCGCGCCGGAGTTCACCGGGGTGTCGGCGAACCGCTTGGCGCCGATGAGCAGCAGCTCGTGGTTGCCCATGAGGGCCTTGCAGTAGCCGCCGGCGGCCGCAGCCTCGGCGGAGAGCCGCATGACGAGGTCGATGACGCCGATGCCGTCGGGCCCCCGGTCGGTGAAGTCACCGAGGAACCAGAGCCGCGCGTTGCCCGCGGACCAGCGGCCCTCGGTGTCGATCAGGCCCTGCTCGGCGAGGGCGGCGAGGAGCTCGTCCAGATAGCCGTGGACATCGCCCACCACGTACAGCGGACCGAGATCCGGCTCCTTGGCGGGGCGCGGTTCGGGCGCGGTCTGCACCTGGGCGGTTTCGTCGATGCTGATGACGGGAAGGTCGCGCGCCGTCGGCGTGTACCCCTCCGGCGTCTCGCCTTCCGGGAACGCGCTTCCCGGGTGCGGTGAGGCGGGCGGCGCAGGCGCCTGCGCATAGGGCGGTACGCGGAAGTCGCGCAACGTCGCCGTCCGCACCACGGGTTCCTGACCGGCCCCCTGTGTCATCGACCCCTCCACCACCGTCGCGCCGCCGTACACCTGACGGGCCCTGCTGGTCGGGTTGGTCCGCGGTGTCGTGCGCCCATCATAGGAATGCGGATCGTGCTCTGTGACGCACCAGGGGTGGTGAATCCTTCCGCAGGCCAGGTTCATCGGTCGATTGGTCCCAATTGGGATGATCAATCCCCTGCCGGGGAACGCGGCGCACTGACCGTGGTGCGCGGCGGACGGCGTTGCGAGGACGTCCGGACGATGAGCTCCGTCGGTATCACCCGCTCCACCGGACCGTCCTGGTCGATGCCCTCGATGGCGTCGATGAGCAGCTGGACGACCGCCGTGCCGATCCTGCGCGGCTTCAGCGAGAGCGTCGTGATGGGAGGCTCGGTCGTCGCGTAGACCGTGGATTCGCTGCAGCAGACGAGCAGCAGGTCCTCGGGGACGCGCAGTCCGTAGCGGCGGGCGGCCGCCAGCAGGTCCGTGCCGTTGGGGTCGAAGAGCCCGTAGACGGCGTCGGGGCGGTCCGGGCGGGCCAGCAGCCGGTCGGCGGCCACGGCGCCCGCGCACGGGTCGTGCGCCGGGTAGGACTCGTACACCGGGTCCTGCCCCACGCGCTCGCACCAGTGGAGGTAGGCGCTGGTGGACAGCCGGGTGTACGTGTCGGTCGTGGTGCCGGTGAGCAGGCCGATGCGGCGGGCGCCGGCGGCGGCGAGATGGTCGAGGAGGTCGAGCACGGCGGCCCGGTGGTCGTTGTCCACCCAGGCGGTGACCGGGAGCGACCCGGCGGGGCGGCCGTCGGAGACGACGGGCAGTCCCTGGCGGACCAGCTCGGTGACGACCGGGTCCTGGTCGGAGGGGTCGATGACGACGGTGCCGTCGAGTGCGACGTTCGACCAGACGTCGTGGCGCGAGGTGGCCGGGAGGATGACGAGGGCGTAGCCGCGGGCGAGGGCCGCCGACGTGGCCGCTCTCGCCATCTCCGCGAAGTACGCGAATTCGGTGAAGGTGAAAGGTTCATCCCCGTACGTGGTCACGGTCAGGCCGATCAGGCCGGATTTGCCGGTACGGAGCGTGCGGGCCGCGGCGGAAGGGCGATAGCCCAGGCGCTCGGCGACCTCGCGGACATGGCGGCGGGTGGCGTCCGGGAGCCTGCCCTTGCCGTTGAGGGCGTCGGACACGGTCGTGATGGAGACGCCGGCGGCGGCGGCCACATCACGGATTCCCGCACGTCCCTGCCTGCCGCCGCGCCGGGGGGTCTCCGTCCGGCTCACCTGGTGCTTCCCTGCTGCTGTCATGGCGAGCCGATAGTAGGGCTCGGAAGGACAGTTGGGCCGGTCGCATATGCACCCATTGGCAGGCACGTTTCTGCAAGGTCATTAGACGTCAAATGCCTTGTGAAGCAAGGGCGTTGCCGGGTCGGACCGTCATGTGTCATGCATCGGGCCGGATAGGCCTGCCGACGGGGCGATGTCTCGAAGAGGTCTCAACTCACCTCTTCGGGGGACGCGCGCCACGGAGTGAGCCACCGGCGCACGCCATGCCCGGGCGCGCTCCCCCTCATTCCGGGGTCCACCGGACGAATCCGCTGTCCACCCGTTCGCAGCAGCGCCCAATCCTCATATGGTGAGCAGTATTGATGTGAATGGACGGTCGAGGAGGACCTGCGGTGAGCGAGACGAGCCCCAAGCTGCGCGCCGAACTGGACGGCGTTCCCGCCTACGTGCCGGGCAAACCGGCGTCGGCGGACGGACCGGCCGCGTTCAAGCTGTCCTCCAATGAGAATCCGTATCCGCCGCTGCCGGGCGTGATGGAGACCGCACTGGCCGCGGCGGCGCACTTCCACCGCTACCCGGACATGGCCTGCACCGGGCTGATGAACGAGCTGTCCGATCGTTTCGGCGTGCCGGTCTCGCACCTGGCCACCGGCACCGGTTCGGTCGGTGTGGCGCAGCAGCTGCTCCAGGCGACCTCGGGCCCGGGCGACGAGGTGATCTACGCATGGCGCTCCTTCGAGGCGTACCCGATCATCACGCAGATCAGTGGCGCGACCTCGGTGAAGGTGCCGCTGACCGACGGTGAGGTGCACGACCTGGACGCGATGGCGGACGCGATCACCGACCGCACGCGGCTGATCTTCGTCTGCAACCCGAACAACCCGACCGGCACCGTCGTGCGCCGGGCCGAGCTGGAACGATTCCTCGACCGGGTGCCGAGCGATGTCCTCGTGGTGCTGGACGAGGCGTACAAGGAGTTCATCCGCGACGCCGAGGTGCCCGACGGCATCGAGATCTACCGGGACCGGCCCAATGTGGCGGTGCTGCGCACGTTCTCCAAGGCGTACGGGCTGGCGGGGCTGCGGGTCGGTTTCGCCGTGGCGCACGAGCCGGTGGCGGCCGCGCTGCGCAAGACGGCGGTGCCGTTCGGCGTCAGCCAGGTCGCCCAGGACGCGGCGGTGGCCTCGCTGCGCGCCGAGGACGAGCTGCTCGGCCGGGTCGGCTCGCTGGTGTGCGAGCGGGACAGGGTGTACGAGACGCTGGTGCGGCAGGGCTGGACGGTGCCCGAGTCCCAGGCGAACTTCGTCTGGCTGCGGCTGGGGGAGCGCACCCTCGACTTCGCGGCGGCCTGTGAGAAGGCCGGTGTGGTGGTCAGGCCGTTCGCGGGAGAGGGCGTGCGCGTCACGATCGGCGAGGACGAGGCGAACGATCTCTTCCTGAAGGTGACGGAGTCGTACCGCAAGGAGCTGTAGCCGGCGCCTGCCGGACAGCCGGGCCCCGTATCTCGTGCGCGAGGTGCGGGGCCCTTTCGCGTGCCGACGCAGGGGCGGGCGGGGGAGGGGCCCCCGGGCGAAGGGCCCGAAAGTGTGTGCGCCATAATTGCTTGTGAATGTGAACGCGTTCACAAGCGTGTCCTGCTTCCTCCCGTGATCCGTTGGATTTCACGGACAAATCGCCGATGCAACGGCGATGACGTAAGGAGAAGACGACGTGGAGCTAGCTCTGGCGCCGGAGACCCTGGCGCGATGGCAGTTCGGTACGACGACCGTCTACCACTTCCTCTTCGTTCCTCTGACGATCTCTCTCGCGGCGCTCACGGCCGGCCTGCAGACCGCCTGGGTGCGGACGAACAAGGAGAAGTACCTCAGGGCCACCAAGTTCTGGGGAAAGCTCTTCCTGATCAACATCGCCATGGGTGTCGTCACCGGCATCGTCCAGGAGTTCCAGTTCGGGATGAACTGGTCCGACTACTCGCGGTTCGTCGGTGACATCTTCGGGGCGCCGCTCGCCTTCGAGGCGCTGATCGCCTTCTTCTTCGAGTCCACCTTCATCGGCCTGTGGATCTTCGGTTGGGACAAGCTCCCGAAGAAGATCCACCTGGCCTGCATATGGATGGTGTCCATCGGCACCATCCTCTCCGCCTACTTCATCCTGGCGGCCAACTCCTGGATGCAGCACCCGGTCGGCTACCGCATCAACAAGGAACGCGGACGCGCCGAGCTCACCGACTTCTGGCACGTGCTCACCCAGAACACCGCGCTCGCCCAGTTCTTCCACACCATCACCGCCGCCTTCCTGGTCGGCGGGGCGTTCATGGTCGGCATCGCCGCCTTCCACCTGGCGCGCAAGAAGCACATCCCGGTGATGCGGACCTCGCTGCGGCTGGGGCTGATCACCGTGGTGATATCCGGCCTCCTCACCGCCGTCAGCGGTGATCAGCTCGGCAAGGTGATGTTCAAGCAGCAGCCGATGAAGATGGCGGCGGCCGAGGCACTGTGGGACGGGGAGGACGCCGCGCCCTTCTCGATCTTCGCCTACGGAGACGTCAGCAAGGGGCACAACTCCGTCGAGATCTCGGTCCCCGGCGTCCTGTCCTTCCTCGCCGACGACGACTTCCAGTCGTACGTGCCCGGCATCAACGACATCAACAAGGCGGAGCAGGAGCGCTTCGGGCCCGGCGACTACCGGCCCAACATCCCGGTCGCCTTCTGGAGCTTCCGGTGGATGATCGGCTTCGGCATGGCCTCCTTCGGCCTCGGCATCCTCGGACTGTGGCTCACCCGGAAGAAGTTCATGCTGCCGGAGGTGATGCGTACCGGTGAGGACGAAGTGCCGAACCTGGTCCTGTTCAAGAACAAGGCACTGAGCCCCAAGCTCGCCCGGTGCTACTGGGTCGTCGCCCTGTGGACCCTGCTCTTCCCGCTGATCGCCAACTCCTGGGGCTGGATCTTCACCGAGATGGGCCGCCAGCCCTGGGTCGTCTACGGCGTGCTCCAGACCCGGGACGCGGTCTCCCCCGGTGTCTCCCAGGGTGAGGTGCTCACCTCGCTGATCGTCTTCACCGGGCTCTACGCGGTGCTCGCCGTGATCGAAGTCAGGCTGCTCCTGAAGTACATCAAGGCCGGGCCACCCGAGCTCACGGACGACGACCTGAACCCGCCCACCCGGATCGGCGGCGACCACGAAGACGCCGACCGGCCCATGGCCTTCTCCTACTGAGAGCGCAGGAGCCGAGAGATGGAACTCCACGACGTCTGGTTCGTGCTCATCGCCGTCCTCTGGACCGGCTACTTCTTCCTGGAGGGATTCGACTTCGGGATCGGGGTCCTCACCAAGCTGCTGGCCCGGGACCGCAAGGAACGGCGGGTGCTGATCAACACGATCGGGCCCGTCTGGGACGGCAACGAGGTCTGGCTGCTCAGCGCCGGCGGGGCGACCTTCGCCGCGTTCCCCGAGTGGTACGCCACGCTGTTCTCCGGTTTCTACCTGCCGCTGCTGATCATCCTGCTCTGCCTGATCGTGCGCGGTGTCGCCTTCGAGTACCGGGCGAAGCGGCCGGAGGAGAAGTGGCAGACCAACTGGGAGCACGCGATCTTCTGGGCCTCGCTGATCCCCGCCGTGCTGTGGGGTGTGGCCTTCGGCAACATCGTGCGCGGCGTGAAGATCGACGCGCACATGGAGTACGTGGGCAACTTCTGGGACCTGCTCAACCCGTACGCGCTCCTCGGCGGCCTGGTCACGCTCTCCCTCTTCACCTTCCACGGTGCGGTGTTCGCCGGGCTGAAGACGGCCGGGGACATCCGGGCCAGGGCACGCGGGCTGGCCCTGAAGCTGGGCACCGTCGCGGCGGTGCTCGCGCTCGCCTTCCTGATCTGGACCCAGCTCGACAACGGTGACGGCCGCAGCCTCATCGCGATGATCATCGCCGCGGTGGCGCTGGTCGGTGCGATCGCGACGATCGCGGCGGGGCGCGAGGGCTGGTCCTTCGCACTCTCCGGCGTGACCATCGCCGCCGCCGTCGCCATGTTGTTCCTGACGCTCTTCCCGAACGTCATGCCGTCCTCGCTGAACGATGCCTGGAGCCTCACGGTCACCAACGCCTCGTCCAGCCCGTACACGCTGAAGATCATGACCTGGTGCGCCGGGATCGCCACTCCGGTCGTCCTGCTCTACCAGGGGTGGACGTACTGGGTGTTCCGCAAGCGGATCGGCACGCAGCACATCGCCGATGCGCACTGACGCAGTGAGTGTCCTGACCGACCCGAGCCGCATGGGGTGTTTCACGTGAAACCGATCGACCCGCGTCTGCTCCGCCACGCCCGTGCCACCCGCCTGTTCATCGTGGCCGTGGTGGTTCTCGGCGTGGCCGGGGCGGCGCTGGTCATCGCTCAGGCCACGCTCGTCGCCGAGATCGTGGTGGGCGGCTTCCAGGACGGGCTCACGACCGGCGGGCTGCGCACCCCGCTCCTCCTGCTCGCGGCGGTCGCGTTCGGCCGGGCCCTGGTCTCCTGGCTCACCGAACTGGCCGCCCACCGGGCCGGCGCGGCCGTCAAGTCCGAACTGCGCGGGCGGCTGCTCGACCGGGCTGCGGAGCTGGGCCCGGACTGGCTGAGCGGGCAGCGCACCGGCTCGCTGGTCACCCTGGCCACTCGGGGGATCGACGCGCTCGACGACTACTTCGCGCGCTATCTTCCGCAGCTCGGGCTCGCGGTGGTGGTACCGGCGGCCGTGCTCGCCAGGGTCGTCACCGAGGACTGGATCTCGGCGGCGATCATCGTCGTCACACTCCCGCTCATCCCTCTCTTCATGATCCTGATCGGCTGGGCGACCCAGTCGCGGATGGACCGCCAGTGGCGGCTGCTCTCCCGGCTCTCCGGGCACTTCCTCGACGTGGTGGCCGGGCTGCCGACGCTGAAGGTGTTCGGCCGGGCCAAGGCCCAGGCCGAGTCCATCCGCAGGATCACCTCGCAGTACCGGCAGGCAACCCTGCGTACCCTGCGCATCGCCTTCCTGTCGTCCTTCGCCCTGGAACTCCTCGCGACACTCGCGGTGGCCCTCGTCGCCGTCACCATCGGCATGCGGCTGGTCCACGGTGAACTCGACCTCTACACCGGCCTGCTGGTCCTGATCCTCGCGCCCGAGGCCTATCTGCCGATCCGGCAGGTAGGGGCGCAGTTCCACGCCGCCGCCGAGGGGCTCTCGGCGGCGGAGGAGATATTCGCCGTCCTGGAGACCGAGCCCCGCGCGAGCGGTACGCAGGAGGTCCCCGGTTCGCTGCGGCTGGAGCTGGAAGGGGTGACCGTCCGGCACGACGGGCGCTTTGAGCCCTCGCTCACCGCGACCTCACTGGTGGTGGACGAGGGGGAGACGGTCGCCCTGGTCGGCCCGAGCGGGGTCGGCAAGTCCACCCTGCTGAACGTGGTGCTGGGATTCACGGCGCCCGACGAGGGCCGGGTGCGGGTCGGTGGCACCGACCTGGCGGATCTCTCCCTCGCACGCTGGCGCGAGCACATCGCCTGGGTGCCGCAGCGCCCGCACCTCTTCGCGGGCACCATCGCGGAGAACGTGCGGCTCGCCCGCCCCGCCGCCGACGACAGCGCGGTGACGGCTGCCCTGCGCGACGCGGGGGCGTACGACTTCGTGCAGCGGCTTCCGGACGGCGACCGCACCCTCCTCGGTGAGGACGGCGCCGGGCTCTCCGCCGGACAGCGTCAGCGCCTCGCGCTCGCCCGCGCCTTCCTCGCCGACCGGCCTGTACTGCTCCTGGACGAGCCGACCGCGAGCCTGGACGGCGAGACGGAGGCGGGCATCGTCGAGGCGGTACGGAGGCTGGCCGCCGGCCGGACCGTCCTGCTGGTGGTGCACCGGCCGGCGCTGCTGGCGGTCGCGGACCGGGTGGTCACCCTGACCGCCCCGGCGCCCGGACCGCCCGCCCCGGAGTCATCCATCGCCGTCACCCGCCCCGCGAGCGTGCCCGACGACACCCGGATCACCGAGCCGGCGCACGAGCCCGACACACTGCGTGAGACCACGGACCGGCGCGGGCACGTGCTCACCCGGGTCCGGGAGGCCGCAGGCGCACAACGCGGCCGGCTGGTGCTCGCCCTGTTGCTGGGAAGTCTCGCCCTCGGTTCGGCCGTCGGGCTCATGGCGGTCTCCGGCTGGCTGATCTCTCGGGCCTCCGAGCAGCCCCCGGTCCTCTATCTGATGGTCGCGGTGACGGCGACCCGCGCCTTCGGCATCGGGCGGGCGGTCTTCCGCTACGCCGAGCGCCTCGTCTCGCACGACGCGGTCCTGAGGATGCTCGCCGAGTTGCGCGTCGCCGTGTACCGCAGCCTGGAGCGCATCGCTCCGGACGGCCTGCGCAGGACCCGGCGCGGGGACCTGCTCTCGCGGCTGGTCGCGGACGTGGACGCCCTGCAGGACTACTGGCTGCGGTGGCTGCTGCCCGCCGGGACCGCCGTCCTCGTGGGCGCCGCGACCGTCGGTTTCACCGGCCGGCTGCTCCCCCAGGCGGGCCTTGTGCTGGCCGCGGGCCTGCTGCTGGCCGGGATCGGGGTGCCGCTCGTCAGCGGTGCCTGCGCCCGCCGCGCGGAACGGCGCCTGGCCCCCGCCCGCGCCGACCTGGCCACCCGGATCACCGATCTGCTGGGCGGTACGGCCGAGCTGACCGTCGCGGGCGCCCTCCCGGGGCGCTCGGCCAGGACTCGCGCGGCCGACGCCGTCCTCACCCGGATCGCATCCCGCGCGGCGACCGCGACCGCGCTCGGCGGCGGCCTCACCGCCCTGATCGCCGGTCTCACCGTGGTGGCCGCCGCACTCGTCTCCCTGCCCGCCGTGGCGGACGGCCGGCTGGCAGGCGTGGAACTCGCCGTCGTCGTCCTCACCCCGCTGGCCGCATTCGAGGCCGTGACCGGTCTGCCGCTCGCCGCCCAGTACCGACAGCGCGTCAAGCGGAGCGCGGAGCGCGTGTACGAGGTGCTGGACGCCCCGGTGCCCGTGCGGGAGCCCGACGCCCCGGCCGCAGCGCCGAAGACCCCCTTCCCGCTGGAGGTGCGCGGGCTCTCCGCCCGGTACCCGGGAGCCGGGCAGGACGCGCTCGACTCCGTCGACCTCACGCTGGAGGCGGGCCGCCGCATCGCCGTCGTGGGCCCGTCGGGGTCCGGCAAGACCACGCTCGCCCAGGTCCTGCTCCGCTTCCTGGACGCGCGGGCGGGGACCTACCGGATCGGCGGGGTGGAGGCGTCCGCGCTGGACGGGGACACCGTGCGGCGGTTCGTCGGGCTGTGCGCCCAGGACGCCCACATCTTCGACAGCTCGCTCCGGGAGAACCTGCGGCTCGCCCGCCCCGCCGCGGCCGAGCCGGAACTGCGCGACGCCCTCGCACGGGCCCGCCTGCTCGACTGGGCCGAGGCGCTGCCGGACGGGCTGGACACCCTTGTCGGCGAACACGGCGCCCGCCTCTCCGGCGGCCAGCGCCAGCGGCTCGCCCTGGCCCGGGCCCTGCTCGCCGACTTCCCCGTCCTCGTGCTGGACGAGCCCGCCGAGCACCTCGACCTGCCCACCGCCGACGCCCTCACCGTCGACCTGCTGACGGCGACCGTGGGGCGTACGACCGTTCTGATCACGCACCGGCTCGCCGGGCTGGAGGCCGTGGACGAGGTGGTGGTCCTGGACGAGGGCGCGATCGTCCAGCGCGGACCGTACGACGTACTCGCGTCGGTGGACGGGCCGCTGCTCCAAATGCTGACGCGGGAGCGGGAGAGCGTGGGGGAGCCGGGCGCGGTCGTGGGCGCGCGGACCTGAACAGTCGCGCGCCCAGATTCCGACTTTCCTCCATAAATGGGACTAATTACGCTCTGGGTATGTCAGAGCAGGACCCGAACCACCCAGAGTCCCCGAAGGACTCACCCGACGACGTGACGGAAGCGGCTGCGGCGGAGGCCGCGGAAACGACGGACGTGGCCCGCAGTCTGCGGGGCCTGTCCACCGAGCTCACCGCCCGAGTGCCGCGGCTGCTGGAAGCCATGCGTTCCGTGGGCGCCGGCCTCGAACTGCACTCCACGCTCGACCGGATCTGCGAGACGGCGGCCGAACTGGCCCATGCCCGCTACGCCGCGATCGGGGTCGTGGACCAGGAGGGCAAGGGTCTCTCCGACTTCGTCACCTACGGAGTTCCGGAGCCGGTGGCGCACGAGATCGGCCGTCGGCCGGACGGCCACCGGGGCCTGCTCGGTGCCCTCATCCACGACCCGCGCCCGCTGCGGCTCGCCGACCTGACCACCGATCCGAGGTTCGCCGGATTTCCGCCCGGCCACCCCCTGATGCGCACGTTCCTCGGCGTTCCGATCAGGGTCCAGGGCGAGATCTTCGGCAATCTGTATCTGGCCGAGAAGGACGGCGGCGGCGAGTTCAGCGACTACGACCTGCACCTGGTGCGCGTGCTGGCCACGGAGGCCGGAATCGCCATCGGCAATGCCCGGCTGTACGAGGCGGCCCGGCAGCGCGAGCGGTGGATCGACGGTTCGGTCGCCGTGACGACCGCCCTGCTCTCCGGCGGGGACGCCGACGACGCGCTCACGGTCGTCGCCGAGCAGGCCCGCCGCCTCGCCGGTTCCGCCGCGGGCATCGTGCTGCTGCCCGCCGAGGACGGCGGCCTGGAGATCGTCGCCGTCTCGGCGGAGGACCCGACCGACTCCCTCGGCGTGATCATTCCGGCCCAGAGCCCGGTGGTCGGGATGCTCCTGGGGGGCGAGGCGGTCTTCGTCGACGACTCGGCCACCGACACCCGCATGATCACCAGACTGGCGGACAGGTTCGGGCCGAACATGCTGCTCCCCCTGCACAGCGGGGGCCGGGTGCTGGGCGCGCTCGCCACCCCCCGGGCCAGGGATGGCCGGCCGTTCACGGCGACGGAACGCACGCTGGCCACCCAGTTCGCCTCGCAGGCCGCGCTGGCCCTGATGATGGCCGAGGCGCAGCGCGACCGGGAACGGCTGGCGGTGTACGAGGACCGCGACCGGATCGCCCGGGATCTGCACGACCTGGTCATCCAGCGGCTGTTCGCGACCGGGATGATGCTGGAGAGCGCGCAGCGGCGTTCGGATGTGCCGGAGGTGCAGACCGGCGTCGGCCGCGCGGTCGGCGAGCTGGACGTGACCATCCAGGAGATCCGGACCGCCATCTTCGCGCTCCAGCAGGAGCCGGCCGAGGCGCCGTCCGGACTGCGCACGCGGGTCCTGCGCGAGATCAACATGGCGGCCGTGCCGCTCGGCTTCAAACCGTCCCACCGCTTCGTGGGGGCGGTCGACTCGCTGGTCGGTGAGCTGACGGGCAAGAACCTGATCGCCGCGCTCCGGGAGGCGCTGTCCAACGCCTTCCGGCACGCCGGTGCTGCGCGTATCGAGGTGGTTGTCGACGCGACCGCCACGCTGGACGACGGGCGGGACGCGGTGCGGCTCTCGGTCGCCGACGACGGGGTGGGCATGCCGGAGGGCGGCCGCCGCAGCGGCCTGCGGAACCTGGCCCGCCGGGCCGAGTCGCTGGGCGGGGCCAGCTGGTTCGGGCCCGGGATCGGGGAGGACGGCGGCGGGACGACGGTGGTGTGGCAGGCCCCGCTGTGAACGGGAGCCGGTGGGCGGGGCCGGCCCGCTGCCTCAGTGGCCCCATGGCCCGGCGGCCCGCCGCCGTATCAGCGCCCCGCGAGGCTTCGCGCGCGTTCGGCGAGGATGCGCTCGATGACGACGGCCACCCCGTCCTCGTTGTTCGTGACGGTACGGCCGGAGGCGGCGGCCAGGGCGGCCGGGTGGGCGTTGCCCATCGCGTACGAGGTACCGGCCCAGCTCAGCATCTCCACGTCGTTCGGCATGTCACCGAAGGCGACGACCTCGGCGGCCGAGATACCGCGCTCGGCACAGCACAGCTCCAGCGTGCTGGCCTTCGAGACGCCGGGGCCGCTGACCTCGATGAGCGCGGTGGGGCTGGACCGGGTGAAGGAGGCCCGCTCCCCGGCGGCTGCCCGGGCCAGCGTGAGGAACTCGTCCGGGACGAGTTCGCCGTGCTGGGCGAGGAGCTTCAGCACGGGGGCGCCGGCGCCCGGCGTCTCCTCGTGGAGCAGCTTCTCCGCGACGGCCACGGTGGCGCCCGGGTCGAGGTGGAAGGGCGGGTAGCCGGGCTCGTAGTGGATGCCGGTGGCCAGCTCGACGGCGAAGGCCGTACCGGGTGCGGCGGCGCGCAGGGTGTGCACGACATCGAGAGCCGTCTCCCGCTCCAGGGCCCTGACCTTCAGCAGGCGGCCGCCCGCGTGCAGATCGGCGACGGCGGCGCCGTTGGCGCAGATGGCCAGACCGTGGCCGTGGACGTGGTCGCTGACGACGTCCATCCAGCGAGCGGGGCGTCCGGTGACGAAGAAGACCTCGACCCCGGCCTCCTCGGCAGCGGCGAGCGCCCGGACCGTACGGTCCGAGACGGTCTTGTCGTCGCGCAGGAGGGTGCCGTCCAGATCCGTCGCGATCAGCCGGGGAGCGACAGGAGCGGACTGTTCGATAGCTGAGGTCACCTGTCCATTCTCGCGTACGAGGGTGCACGGGCGTGCGCAGGGGCGCCCATCTGAGTGCGCGCGCCCCTGACCAGCGGAACATTCCTATGGCATATGCCAGAGCCCCCCCCCCGACGGCGTTCACGCCACCACGGCGATGAGGAAGACCCCTGGCACGCCCCGGACGAATCCGGCGCCGCGTGCGGGGAAGGCGGGCGGCATGGGACAGATCCGGGTCGGCACCTGCTCGTGGACGGACAAGGAGCTGGTCTCCAGCGGCTGGTATCCCAAGGGCCGGCGCGACGCGGAGGGCAGGCTGCGCCACTACGCCGAGCAGTTCCCGGTGGCCGAGGTGGACTCCGCGTACTACGGGCTGCCCAGCACCCGCAACAGTCTCCTGTGGGCCGAACGCACCCCGGTCGGCTTCCGGTTCGACGTGAAGGCGTTCTCCCTGCTCACCGGACACCCCACACGGCCGGAGGCGCTGCCGGCCGACCTGCGCTCGGCCCTCGTACGGCAGCGGGGGCGAGGAGGCGTCGATCCGGGCCTGCTCGACGAGGTGTGGGACCGCTACAGCGCGGCTCTCGAACCGCTGCGGACCTCCGGCCGCCTGGGGACGGTGGTCTTCCAGTTCCCTGCCCGGCTCGTGCCGGGAAGGCCGGCTGCGGAGTTCCTGCGTCGGTGCCGTGACCGGGCCACCGGATGGCCGATGGCCGTGGAATTCCGGCATCCCGGCTGGTGGCGCGGGGAACAGGCCGACGCGACGGCCGCCCTGCTGACGGAGCTGGGCGCGGCTGCCGTGGCCGTGGACATGGCGCAGGCCCTTCCCACATCCATCCCGCCTGTCGTACGGGTCACCAACCCGGACCTCGCCCTGGTGCGCCTCCACGGCCGCAACAGCGCCTGGGGGACCGGCACCAAGGAGGAAAGGTTCCGCCACGCGTACACGCCCGCAGAGCTCGCCGAGTGGGTACCGCGCGTCCGCGAGCTGTCCGAGCGGGCCCGGGAGGTCCACGTGCTGTTCAACAACTGCTGCGGTGACGCCGCGGTCCGCGCCGCACAAGCCATGCGGCAACTGCTCGGCCTTTCGTAGGGCCCCATGCGACAGAGCGCTGTGATTCTGCCGATCCACCACTGGCACGCGGGAGGTCGCGAGCGCCGGCGGCGCGCCGAGGAGCTGGGCCTCCCAGCCGCCTACACCTACGACCACCTGTCCTGGCGGGCCTTCCGGGACGAGCCGTGGCTCGGGGCGGTGCCCACACACGGCAGCCGCTGCCGCCACCGAACGTCTCCGGCTCGGCACACTCGTCACTTCGGTCATGTGGCGTCCGCTGGAGCGGACTTACCGCGGTGAGCAGCGTGGTCGGCGCGGATACGCTCGGCCTTGCCGGACGCCTCGGCAGAGTCGACAGGGCCGTGCTCCGCTTCAGCGGCGGCGATGTACTCGTCGATGGCCTCGCGCTGGAGCCGGCCCGCTGCTCGTCCTCGCCATAGGTGTCCACCGTCGCCTCTTCGGTCATGGCCTTGAGTTCGGCCCTGCCCAAGGCGCTCATGACGCCCCACAGCAGCGGCCACTGTGGGGCGTCGGCGTGGCTACCCGAATCCGACCGTCGGCACATCCGTGGCAGCGGGAAGCCCGCGTAAGGCCGGGGTCATGCGTCTGAGCACGGTGATCCTCCCCATCCACCGGTGGGTCGAAGGACAGAAGATCCGGCGGCGGGCCGAAGGCCTCGGCTTCCATGCCGCGTACACATACGACCACTTGTCCTGGCGGGCCTTCCGGGACGGGCCGTGGTTCGGTGCGATCCCCACGCTCACGGCTGCGGCGATGGTGACTCGCAGCATCCGCCCGGGGGCGTTGGTGACCTCGGTCAAGCCTCGTTCGCCTATCTCGTCCTTAATAGGGGCGATCCTGATCTCCGGCGTTGCCACGTGAGGATCTGCCACGGTGGCGAGGGTGCTCATGGTCGCGCCGCAGTCCGGCGGTTCAGGAACAGTGGTCCTGAACCGCAAGATTCGCTTCCAGTGGTGAAAATCAGGTCCGAACTTGCTGGTGGGTGTCATCACTTGGTGTAGTGCGAAGGTGCACCAGGTGGTAAGGCGACGGGCCGTGCAGAAGGCCCTAGTAGCAGTGAGGCGGTCGGGCGTGGCACAGGTCATTGTGGGAGGGCCGGGTACGGGGGCGCGGAGCGCGCCACCGCTGGTCTTGCCGGGAGCGGACAGATTCGCGAGGGAGCTGCTCGACGGAGGCTGGGCAGCGGTGTTCCTGCCCGGTGAGCCCGCCCGGCTCGGGCGGCTGCTGCTGTGGAAGCCCGCCGGAGCAGCTGCCTGGAACGGTGCGGTACCCACTGGCGTCGAGACCGATGCGGTGGAGCTGGTACTGCCGCATGGTCGCTCGGTCCGGCGACGCAGGGTGGAGGGCTATGCGCTTCCTCCCGCCGTTGCCGTTTCCGCTCTGGCCGGAGCCGTACCGGCGCATCCCTCCGGAGTCGCCTGGCAGGCCGCCGCCCGGCTCGCGCTGCGGCTGCTCGCCGACGGCCGCCTCCACCCCGCCCTCACCCCAGCCGGCTACGACACCTGGCAGGTGGGCCCCTTCACCGCTGCCCAGCGGCAGGCGCTGGACGGTCTCGCCGCCGCCTTCCCGCCCCACGCCCACTGTCTGCCCGAGCCCGGCCCGGCCCCGGTGCGAATCGCCGAACCAGGTGCTCTGGTGACCCGGTTCTGTGACGCGGTCGCCGACGATCTGGTCCGTAGCCCGGCTGCTCCGCTCGCCATGGGGGCGCTGCCGTACGCCTGGCGTGAGGCGCGTGCGGTGCCCGCCTTGCGTGAGTGGGCCGAGGAGACCGCCGCCGCGTTCACC
Organism: Streptomyces sp. A0958; assembly: GCF_004795035.1. Lineage (GTDB taxonomy): Bacteria > Actinomycetota > Actinomycetes > Streptomycetales > Streptomycetaceae > Streptomyces. Next base: position 212,313 of record NZ_SSBK01000003.1, on the reverse strand, counting down.
GCAGAGGTGCGCGTCTCGCTGCGCGTCGACGTACCGGAGGGGCGGCGTCAGCAGTTCCGGGCCGTCCTGCAGGTGCACACCGCGGCGGATTCGGCGCTCGTCGTCGAGGCCGCACGGCTGTGGAACGCGCCGGCCGAAACGGAACGGCTGCTCGGCCCGCGCGCCGAGACCGAGACGCTGCTCGCACTGCGCCGCGGCGCCCGCGCCTGGCCCCCGCTTCAGCGGCTCCTCAAGGAAGCCGTCCCTGATCAGCTCCGGCTCGCCGACGACGAAGCCCTCGACCTGCTGGGAGATGCCACCGACACTCTGCGCGCGGCGGGCATCGAGGTGCACTGGCCGCGCGAGCTGGTCAAGGCGCTTACCGCGAGCGCGGAGATCGGACAGCGCACCGCACCCGGTTCCAGCGCGGGCGGTCTCCTCGGTGCGGATGCTCTCCTCGACTTCCGCTGGAGGCTCTCGCTGGGCGACGACCCGCTCACCGAGGCCGAGATGGACGCCCTCGCCGAGGCGCGCCGCCCTCTCATCCGGTTGCGCGACCAGTGGGTGATCGCCGACCCGAAGCTGGTCGCCCGGGCCAAGCGCCGCCGGATGGAACCGCTCACCCCCATGGAGGCGCTGAGCGCCGCACTGACCGGCGAGGCGGACGAGGGCGGCGAGCCGGTCCCCTGCACAGCGGTCGGTGCGCTCGGCGCCCTCGTTGCCCGTATCCGCGATCCCGAATCCTCATCTCCGGCTCCGCAGCCTGCCAAGCTCAAGGCCACGTTGCGCGACTATCAGAAGCGGGGCCTCGCCTGGTTGGCCGAGATGTGCGAACTCGGCCTCGGCGGCTGCCTTGCCGACGATATGGGCCTGGGCAAGACCATCACCCTCCTCGCCCTTCATCTGCACCGCCAGACCGACCCGGCCACCGCGGGCCCCACCCTCGTCGTCTGCCCCACCTCCCTGCTCGGCAACTGGCAGCGGGAGGCGGCAAAGTTCGCGCCGGCCACACCCGTACGCCGCTACCACGGCGGCGACCGCCACCTCGAGGGCCTGGCCGACGACGAGATCGTGCTGGTCACCTACGGGGTCCTGCGGCGCGACCGTGACGTGCTCGCCGAGACCGCCTGGTCGCTGGTCACCGCGGACGAGGCCCAGCACGTCAAGAATCCTTACGCCGTCACCGCCCGCGAACTGCGGGCCCTGCCCGCCCGCGCCCGCGTCGCTCTCACGGGCACGCCCGTGGAGAACAACCTCTCCGAGCTGTGGGCGCTCCTTGACTGGACCACCCCCGGACTCCTCGGTCCGCTCACGGCCTTCCGCGACCGGTACGCCCGCCCGGTCGAGAAGGGCGAGGACCCCGAGGCCGCCGAACGCCTGTCCCGTCTCGTGCGTCCCTTCCTGCTGCGCCGCAAGAAGTCCGACCCGGGCATCGCACCCGAATTGCCGCCCAAGACCGAGACCGACCGCGTCGTGCCGCTGACGGCCGAACAGGCGGGACTGTACGAGGCAGCGGTCCGCGAGACCATGGCGAAGATCGCGGAAGCGGATGGCATCGCCCGACGCGGCCTGGTGCTCAAGCTGCTCACCGCTCTGAAGCAGATCTGTAACCACCCCGCCCACTACTTGCGTCAGTCCACGCCGGTAGGTGGCCGCTCCGGCAAGCTGGACCTGCTCGACGAACTGATCGACACCATCACCGCCGAGGGCGAGTCGGTGCTGGTCTTCACCCAGTACAAGCAGATGGCGACCCTCCTGGAGAAGCACCTCGCCGAACGCGGTGTCCCCACCCTCTTCCTGCACGGTGGCACGCCCGTCGCCCGGCGCGAGGACATGGTGGAACGCTTCCAGCGCGGTGACGTGCCGGTGTTCCTGCTGTCATTGAAGGCCGCGGGCACCGGACTCAACCTCACTCGCGCCACCCACGTCGTGCACTACGACCGGTGGTGGAACCCGGCCGTCGAGGACCAGGCAACCGATCGCGCGTACCGCATCGGCCAGGACAGACCCGTCCAGGTACACAAGCTTCTCGCTGAGGGAACCGTGGAGGACAAGGTGGCGAAGCTACTGGAATCCAAACGCGCGCTCGCCGACGCTGTCATCGGCTCGGGCGAGGCCGCCCTCACCGAACTGTCCGATGCCGACCTCGCCGAACTCGTCGCCCTGAGGGGGCGGCCATGAGCCCTTCGCTCCCCGGGCCGCGCCGCGCACCCGCCCGCGGCAAGCGAGCCTTCGCCGCGACCTGGTGGGGCCAGGCATGGGTGACGTCCCTGGAGGACTCGACCCTGGACGCCGGAAGGCTGTCACGCGGACGTACCTATGCCCGCAAGGGAATGGTCGGTTCGATCAACATTGCCCCAGGCCGGATCAAGGCCGCTGTCCAGGGCAGCGAGCCGCGCCCGTACCGCTCCGCGGTCCACCTGCCCGTCCTTACCGATGCGCAGTGGGACACCCTGCTGGACACGATCGCGGCCCGCGCCGGGCATGTCGCCGCGCTCCTCGACGGCGAGATGCCGGCCGAACTCGTCGACGACGCCCGCCAGTCGGGCGTGCCACTGCTGCCCCAGGCCACCGAGCTCGACCCCGAGTGCTCCTGCCCCGACTGGGGCTACCCCTGCAAGCATGCCGCCGCGCTCTGTTACGCCATCGCCGCCACCATCGACGCCGACCCCTTTGTGATCTTCGCGCTGCGAGGTCGCGATCGCGACGAGATACTCGCTCAGCTGCGCGCACGCCGTACGACAGCTCAGGAGGCCGCCACCTCACAGGCCCCGAACGGCATTCCGGCTGCCGCCGCGTACGCCCGCTGGACCGAACACGCACCCGAACCGCCCCGGCCCCCGGCCCCTGCTGCCCACGCCATCGCGCTGCCCGTCGCCCCGCCGTCCGGGACCGGCCTGGCCGCCACGGATCTGGAGCGTCTCATGACCGACGCCGCCGCACGTGCCGAGCGCCTTCTCGCGGGAGACACCACCTGCCTGTACCTGACCCAGCACCAGGACGCCGTACGGATCGCGGCGAGCGGCCCCGGACCCGAGTGGTTCCATCACCTGATCCAGAACACCGGTGCCAAGCCGACCGCATTCGCCCGTCTCACCCGTGCCTGGCGTTTCGGCGGCCCCCACGGCATCACCGTCGCCGAACAGCCCCACACCCCCGACCCGGTGGTGATGACCGCAGCCCGCACCGCCCTGAACACGGCCCTCGCCGAGATGACCACCACGCACGCTCACCTCAAGGGCTGGCGCAACCGGCTCACCCTCACCGACCACGGCATCCAGCTCCGCCTCGGCCCCGACACCCGCTGGTACCCGTACCTCCTGGACGAAGACGGCGAATGGTGGCCCGCAGCACCGGCCGAGACCGATCCGACCGCAGCGCTCACTGCGGTCTGGCGCCGGACCCAGTAACACAGTCCGGGCATCCGCTTGGTGGGGAGCGTGATGGCGTGCGTGCTCAGCGTGGCCGGCTGCGGAGCAGTTCACTGAGCCGGTCACCGATGACGGACACTCCGGGGCGCTGTTCGGACTCGACGTACCAGGGCTTGCGTCGGCGCAGGAGTGCGTCGCCGTGCTTGTTCCAGGTGAAGTCGGGCTGCCGCAGGAGTTTCCGGAACACCGTGTCGACGGTTTTCGGGTGTGCGGCGGCCAGCCGGCGGATGGGCAGCGGTGTGATCGACTCCTCGCGCAGGTACGTGCGGAGCAGGTCCTGGTGGCGTTTGCGGCCCGGGAGGCCGGGGTTCGCGAACAGGTCCCGCAATGATCCGTAGTCCGCGTAGAAGTTGAGTCCGTCGACCTGGCCATAGATGACGCCGACAGTCTCCGCCTCGGCCAGTTCGGGTGACAGTGTGAAGAGGGGCGGGTTCGGGGCGGCGTGTTGTCCGCCCCGGGGGGGGAGCCGGGGCGTTGCCCGGCGCCGGCGGCGTGCTGCCGATGGCGGTAGTAGGCATTGATACGGTCCTCGGCTTCCTCGGGCGTGAGGATCAGCTCGTCGCTGCCGAAGAACTCGGCGAAGGCGGCTCGGTCCTCACGCATCGAGTGCCATCCCTGCTCGACTTTCTCCGGGTTGCGGAAGACGAGGCCGGGCCGGCCGGCGGCCAGGTCAAGGGCCGCGGCGGCGATCTCCGGCATGGCGCTGCGAGGGTAGGAGGACATCACGCCGGAGAAGAGCCACGCGCCGGGCGCTGGTGCCAGCGCTACCAGTCTGGCGCTGAGGAAGCTTCCCTTCGCGACCCTGCGGAGAGCCGTGCGTCCGGCGTTGGTGTAGGTGCGGTACTCGAGGTCGTCCAGCAGGTTGAGCAGGAGCAGGGAGTCGCCGTTCCTGCCCCGTACCTCGAAGAGCCCCTCCACAGGGTCACGCCAGGCCAGCACCATCTGCCGGTCGGCATCGGTCAGGGCCGGTCGCCGGGTGACGAAACGGTCGGCGACCGTGTTGCCGTCAGGAAGGCGGTACTGCAGCAGGAAGTGGTCGATGACGTTGGTCGCGGTCGCCTCGTCCAACACGCCTTCGGGACCTACTGCTTCTGACAGGAGTGGATCGAGGAACCGTTCGAAGGGGCGGCCCTCCCCGAACGCTACGAGGTCTTCCTTCAGTTCGGCACTACGGCGTAGGACCTGAGCGAGATCTGTGAGGGGGTTCATGTCGTGCTCCGACGCGCTTCGGCTCTCGTCCGATTCCTCTTCATCAGCAACCGGACCAGCGCCGGTACGCCTCGACCCAGTGCGCTCCCGCCGGGGGAGGTTGCGGCAGGGGCAGTTCCGCCAGGCCGATGTCCTGCCGGAGCCCATTTCGAACGCAACGGGCGACGATGCGGGAGTCGTTCGTGAGGCGGATCTCGGCCACGTTCACCTCGACACCCCGGACAGTCGTGGTGAACGGAACGTCCAGGTATTCATCGATGATCCCCAGGAATCCGTTGACGGCCTCGACCTCGTCGTACGTGTCAACGGTCGCCTCTTCGATCAGCACGTCCAGTTCGGCGCCGCTCCTCTTTTCCACGCTGCCAGGTTAGCGAGCCTGTGCGCGCCCGGTCGTCCGTCTTCACGAGACCGCCGGCACGGTTGTGCTTCGCTGCTGGTGTGCCCGTCCCTCTCCAGCCAATTCCCGTGCGGGGGCCTGGTCCGGTGTGATGTTGTGACGGGCGCCCGCCCCTGATTGACGCAGGGGCGGGCGTCGTATCAGCTCAGGACCTGGTCAGCCGACGCATACGGTGAAGTTGACCGTGTCGCCGTTCTTGACGGTCTTCGGGGCGTGCGGGGACACGCCGAGCACCGAGCCCGGCTTGCAGCCCTTGACGGCCTTCTTGGTGACGGTGCCGAGCTTCGTCTGCGTCTTCTGCATGTACGTCGTGGCCTCGTCCAGGCTCCAGCCCGCGAAGTCGATCGGGACGCTCTGGCCGTCGGGAAAGAGGTACAGCATGGTGGTGGCGTCGCTGTTGGTGGCCGCGCTGGTAGCCGCCGAGGTCGAGCTGCTGCTGCCGGCGACCGAGGTGGCCAGGGCGGTGCCCCCGCCCGCCGCGATGAGGGCGGCGGCGACGGCGGCGACGCCGATGGTGCGCCTGCGCCGGGTGCGGCGCAGGATCTGGGACGCGTCGAAGTCGGGGGCCTCGGCGGAGTTCGCGAATCGGTTCATGGCGTTCATCAGTTCCTCTTCGAAAGGTGTGCAGCCGGAAGGCCATGCGTCGCCGTAAGAGGTCATCGGATTCCTTCCGTGTGCTGCCGTGGCGAAGGGGCGGAGAGCACGGGGATCTGACTTCTGAGTTTCTCGATCCCACGAGCCAGCTGGGAGCGCACCGTGCTGGGCGATATGCCCATGTCGGCTGCGATCTCGGTGTCGGAGAGGTCGTGGAAGTACCGCAGCACCACGACCGTGCGCATCCGCATGGGCAGTTGTTGCAGGGCGCGCACCAACTGGTCCCGGTTGTCCACCTGCCCGAACTCGTCTCCCGGAGCGGCTTTGTCGCCGCTCTCCGGATCGGAGGTCATGCCCGGACGGCGGAACCTGCGCCAGCGGTCGTTGGCCAGGTTCACCATGATCCGCCGCACATAGAGGTCCGGAGCGTCCTTCCCTGCGATGGTGCGCCATTTGCGGCAGGCCCGCTCCAGGGTCTCCTGGACCAGATCCTCCGCTGCCTCACGGTCGCCCGTCAGGACGAAGGCGCCCCGGAACAGTGCGATCGACCTCGCGGCGACGAAAACCTGGAAGTCCGTCTCCATACGCTCCCCCCTTCCTGTCACCTCTCCTCGACGTGAACACCGCCTCATCTGCTGCACGACTGCAATGAGATCTGGGTCACAGGCATCGCTGCCGCCCGGTGTCAACCGGGCGGCAGCGATGAGACCAGCGGACAGCTGCGGGCCATCGTCTCGGCTGACCGCCACAAGGGAATACGCCCGCCCACAAGGATTAAGGTCACGGCATGCGTCTGAGTACTGTCATCCTGCCTATCCACCGCTGGGCCGAAGGCCGGAAGGTCTGGCGCCGGGCCGAGGAGCTCGGCTTCCACACCGCGTACACCTACGACCACCTGTCCTGGCGGAGCTTTCGAGATCAGCCGTGGTTCGGCGCTGTGCCGACTCTCACCGCAGCAGCCGCGGCCACGGAACGTATCCGCATCGGTACCCTCGTCACCTCAGTCAAGCCTTTTTCGTACATCACGTGCTGACCTGCAGAGACTCGGTTGCCGAGATGCTCGATGCGCTGGATGATGAGGACGACGACATCGATGTGTCCGCGATGATGACCGGATACGCCCGTGTCACGGGAATTCTTCCCAGCACCAGTGCCACACCTCGGTGTGTTGTGGCGAGTCCCCTTGTGGTGGAGTACGCGACGTCCGACTCGGAGTGGGCTCCTGCGTGACTCGGCGGCAGCTTGGGTGGCAGACGGCCAACTACGTTCTGATCCTTGTGACTGCTGGATCTTTGGTTCGGCCCCTTCAGTGCGTCCATTAGCTGAGTTGCTTTAGCACCTGGGTGGCGATGCGCTCGAAGACAGCCAGGTCCGCTGCGAAGCCAGAGTCGGGGATGGGCCAGTGGACCACGATTTCGGTGAACCCGAGGTCGCGGTGGCGGCCGGCGAAGTCGACGAAGGCGTCCACGGACTCCAGCGGCCTGTTCCGGTCGGGGGTGAAGCCGTGGAGCAGGATCTTGTCGAGGTCGGCGACGTCCCTGTCGGCCTCGGAGCACGCCTTGCCGAGCCTTTCGATCTGTCCGCGCAGCGCCTCCACCGACTGCTCCGGGGTTCCCTCCTCGTACAGCTTCGGGTCACCGGTCGTCACCCACGCCTGCCCGTACTTCGCTGCGAGCTTCAGGCCGCGTGGGCCCGTCGCCGCCACTGCGAACGGCAGTCGGGGCCGCTGTACGCAGCCGGGGAGGTTGCGGGCCTCCTCGGCCGTGTAGAAGTCGCCCTTCTGCGAGACCGCGCCCTCGGTGAGTAGGCGGTCGAGCAGTGGCACGAACTCGCCGAACCGGTCCGCCCGCTCCTTCGGTGTCCACGCCTTCTGGCCGAGTGCGGTGGCGTCGAAGCCGTTGCCGCCGGCGCCGATGCCGAGGGTGACGCGTCCGCCGGAGATGTCGTCGAGCGAGATCAGTTCCTTGGCGAGCGTCACTGGGTGCCTGAAGTTTGGCGACGTAACCAGGGTGCCCAGGCGCAAGCGGTCCGTAGCCGTGGCGGCGGCGGTGAGAGTGGGCAGAGCGCCGAACCACGGGCCGTCGCGGAAGCTGCGCCAGGAAAGGTGGTCGTAGGTGTACGCGGCGTGGAAGCCGAGTTCCTCGGCGCGCTGCCACTTGGCGCGGCCACCCTCGTGCCAGCGGTCGACAGGAAGGATCACGGTGCTCAGGCGCAGACTCATGCCGGTGAGCCTACGTCGAGCGCGTTCCTGGTCGCGGCTCGACGTAGGCGAGCCCCCACTGTTCAGGCCCCGGTGCCGTGTGGCTGCCGGGCAGCCCAGAACAGCGAGAAGATTCACCTCGTGACGGTGGCCGGCCATCCGTAGCGGGAGAAGGACGGGCCGCCGTCCCTGTACGCAGCGAGGGCTTGCGCGGCGGTCGGAAACGCGGGCTCGGGGAGGCGTTCGGCCGCGAGCCACTGGACTGCGAGGTGCTTGTCCGGTTCGGCGTTGGTCAGTTCACCAGTCCAGGAGTCGGTGGCGAAGGCGAAGAGCACGAACTGCCCGGACCGGTCCCAGCCCTGCTCGACGTGAACGACGTGGACGAGTGCAAGGTTGGCCGGGTCGACGAGAAGGCCCGTCTCCTCCTTGAGTTCGCGGGCGGCAGCTTCGTCGAGGGGTTCGCCGGGTTCGGCCTTGCCGCCGGGAAGGGTCCAGACCGGTTTCGGGGACCAGCTACGGGCCCCATAGAGCAGGGATGCGACCGTGCCGGTGTTCTTGTCGTGGACGATCACGCAGACCGCATTGCGACTGTTCATCACACTCTTGCTGCTCACCGTGTCCGCTCCTTGTCGACGTGCTTCGGATTCTTCGGGGTCGTGCGGGCATCCGGGGATGCCGGCTCCCTTTTGGAGCGCGGGCGGCTTCAACGCCCGGATACGAGGTGGCCCGCATCGGTGCGCGAGAACACCAGGTCGGTCATCTCCTCGGGGACCGTGGTGCATCGAACGGGCGGCTGCGGGTGCCGCATGGTCCTGGGATAGGCGGTCGGGTCATAGTCGTTGGCGAGGTTGTACGCGTGGAAGCCGTTCTCGCTCAGGATGTCGATGATCCCGGTGGCGCTCTCGCCCTGCTTGGCCAAGAGCCGAGGGGTGATCTCCATGACAAGTTCCGCGTCGTCCGGCAAGTGCGCGAGCGCCGGTAGGAGTCCGCGGACGGCTGCTGCTTCGGCGCCTTCGACGTCGATCTTGATGATCCGAGTGGTAGCGAACTGGGCGCTGCTGATGAGGTCGGCCAGGGGCGCGGTCTGTACGTCGAAGGTCATGTGGGCATGGCGGGGCCGCACGGCGGTGGTGTGGCCGAGGTTGGTGGGGTCCTCCAGGTACAGGGTCTGCCTGCCGTGAGTGTCGGAGACGGCCGATCGGATCGACTGGATGTTGGTGCAGCGATTGGCAGTGATCGCGGCGGTCAGGTCGTCGTGGAACTGCGGGGAGGGTTCCACGGCGATGACGTGCCCGTGGGGGCCGACTGCGTGGGAGGCAAGGAGGCTGAAGGCGCCTCGGTGGGCGCCGACGTCGATGAAGGTGTCTCCGGGGCGGAGCCGGTCGCGGAGGAAGGCGCTCAGGTTCGGCTCCCACTCGCCGAAGAGGTACTGGTAGCGCTGGATGACGTCGTTGGTGGTGACGCCGATCTTGTCGCCGGACCGCAGCCTGACGGTGGTGTGGGCGGGGTGGATTCGCAGGTGCTCGTCGAGGAAGTGGCCGACGAGTCGGGCCTTGCCCACCGTTCCGGGGGCGTAGCGGACGTAGGCGCGCAGCGCGCGGGCGAGTACGGAGGCGGACACGAGCGGTTCCTTCGGGTGGTGGTGAGGAGGAACGGAGCCTTGGGCCGGCCGACGGTGGCAGACTGGCCGAGGAGCGCTGGTGGTGTTGGAGGGAGTTGGCGGTGGCCGAGGACACTCCGGTGGTGTTCCTGCTGGTGGGGCTCACCGGCTCGGGGAAGACCACATATGCCCAGCGGAGGTTGGAACCGGAGGGTGCAGTGCGGCTGTCGGTGGACGAGGTCGTCCATGAGCGGCACGGTCGGTACGGCGTCGACTACCCGGAGAACACCTACTTCGAGAAGGAGGCTCCGGTCGTCGCCGAGCTGCACGAGCGGCTCGCCGAGTTGGTCGCCGAGGGCCGGGACGTGGTGTGGGACCACGGGCTGTGGCCGCGTAAGGACCGCGATGCGATGAAGGAGCTGGTGGAGGCGGCCGGCGGCCGGTGGCGGCTGCTGTACTTCCCGGTGGAGCGCCAGGAGCTGCTGCGCAGGCTGGCGGAGCGCAATGAGCGGGAAGACGCCAACGCGCTGGTCGTGACTCCGGAGGCGCTGGACGACTTCTTTGCCCGCTTCGAGGAGCCTCAGGACGAGGGCGAGGAGACTGTCGAGCCGGGCTGGCTCTGAGCCGTGTGCGGGCGCCAGATGGCTGTGATCTTGGCGGCTTCGGTGGCCCAGCCGCTCGGCAGCCGATCAAGCGTGACGTGCCGGAAGGCCAGACGCGGGTCGGCGACATCGATTCGGCCATTGTGGCGGTCGATGTGCTGCAACAGGCGGGACGCCTCGCTGCGGACAGCCGGGGTGTGTTCAGCCCAATCGCCGGACGTGAACCGGTCGACCCTTCGGCGCAGGTCGTCCAGGATGCCCGAGCGCCACTTGAAGTGGTGCACGCATGCGAGCGTGTTCGGGTCGGGCTTGTGGCCCGGTGCCCGGTGGTTGCCGGACGCAACGGCCACCGAGGAGTGGGCGAGGACGATCTTGCGGGGATCGCCCTTGAGTAGTCGGTGGGTGAGGTGCCCGCCGAGCGGGAAGGACCGGTCCAGTCCGATTTCCGGGCGCCACAGCGCCAAGCGGCCGTCGTTCGTGGCGCGGTCGAGCATCAGCCCACCGATCACCTTGTGCTTGGCGGCCTCGGCCCAGGCGATCATCTCGGTGAGCGGGGCGGGGTAGGTCTGGAACTCGTCGGAGTCGGCGATCAGGTGCCAGCCGGGGCCTGCCTGCTCGCGCAGGAAGTCGCGGAGCCGGGTGTTGGTGTGCTCGTGCCAGGGGCCGGTGCTGATCCGTGCAGGGACAATGCCGAGGTCGTGGCTGGCCGCGACGAGCTGGTGCCGCCAGGCGTCGTGGATGTGGTCGGGGAAGTGGAAAGCGAGGTGGAACCGCTCGACGCCGAGCCGGCGGTAGTGGGCGGTCCAGGCGGCCAGCAGGGCCGGTTCGATCGGGCCGACCACCGCGACCAGGGCGGGAGAGACGGGCGTCTTCATCGGCATTCCTTGGTCAGGCGGGTGTAGGTGTCGGTAAGGAAGGCGGCCTGGTCGGCCGCCGAGTTCATGTCCAGCGCCCCGCACGCTGACGGACCCGGGCGGGCGGGAACGTCTGCCGTGAGCTGGTCCAGCGCTTTGGCGAGGGCGTGCGGATCACCGGAGGGAAAGAGCCTGGTCCACGGCTCCCCGGCGAGGCGGGCGGTCAGCTCGGGGTCGTGCGCGGAGACGATCAGCGGTACACCGAGGCGGACGGCGTCCATGACCAGCCCGGATTCCTTGCCAACGCCGGACTTCCGGGCGACGAGAGCCGCGTCAGCTGCCGCGTACACGAGCCGCAGCACCTGATCACCGACCGGGCCGGGCACGGTGTGCAGGTGGACGTTGGGTAGTTGGTGCCAGCGTGTGAGGACGGCGTCGTCCAGCGGCGTGCCGCACACCAGGACGTGAAGCGGGGCGGTGAGGCGGGCGAGGGCGGCATCGATGGTGGGAATGTCCTTGTAGGGCCACCAGCCGCCGATCACACATACCGCCGTTGCGTCGGCGGGGATCGTGAAGGCGCTACGAGCCCCGTTGCGTTCGGCGTCGGTCAGCGGGCATCCGTCATCAACCGCGAACGCCCTCACCACGCCGGGAAGGTGAGGGAAGCGCGGTCCGACCTGTTCACGGACGGCGGCGGTCGGGTACAGCGCGATCACCTGCTTCTCGCCTTTGCGGGCGAGCCGGCCCAGCCACCGGACGGGACGATCTTCGGTGGTGACCGCCTCGTGGACGAACCGCAGATGCGGGGCCCCGCCGAGCAGTGCGGTGGCACCGTGCAGGGCCTCGCTCGCGCTGAGGATCACCACGGACGAGGCTCGCGGGGCGAGACGGCGTGCGGTGCGAAGACAGGCGGCCTCGGTCAGGCACCTGGCGAGAAGGGTGACCTGGTGCGGGGACCTGCGGATCGTCTGCGGCCAGCTCCGGGTGGCGAATACCCGCTGACCGGCGGCAGCGACGCGGGCTGCCGCCCGTGCGACGGCCATAAAAATCCTCGCTGCCGGCCCGGCCGGATCGGCTGCGACTCGGACGCCCGACCGAACCAGCGGGGCCAGGTCCTCGCTCAGGCCGCCGGGGGCGATGACGAGGCTGCCCGGCCGTTCGGGGGCGAGCGCCGCCAGCGTGCGCTGGTGATGTCCGCCGCCCCGGTGGGCGTACGGCTCGATCAGCACCAGCGGCCCGGGAGCGGCGCTCATCCGGTGACCGCCTGCTCGCCGTACAGCGTGGTGAAGTGCTGGTGCAGCCAGGGCGGGTCGTTGAGAGCCTCGAAGCGCTCAGTATTTCGGGCAGCGTCCTTGGCGAAGCCGAGTCCGTCACGGGCGCCGGCCGCCGCATAGACGGCGAATTCGCCGTCGCGGCTGGCCGTCCAGGCAGCAACGCGTTCCTGGGCGGAGGCGTCAGTCATGCCGTACTCGCTGCCGCGCGCCAGCATCGCGCACTCTCGGAAGCCTGCCTTCCACGCGTGGAAGGGGCTCTGATTGAACCGCGTGACCCCGGCGGTCCGGCGGCAGAACTCGATGCGGCCGGGCAGTGCGGCCAGCACGTCGACGGCTTGGCCCATCTCCCTGAGCGCCGAGCGACGGATCAGCTTGAGGCCGCCGTAGCCGTATGTCAGGCCGTTGACCGGGTTGACCGCCTGCCAGACCCGCATCGCCACACCGTCGGCCAGAGGCTGGACCGCTGCGGTGGGGAACTCGGGGTCGATGGCGAAGTCACCATCCGCGAGGAAGAACTGTTCGGTGTCTACCAGCTCGGCGGTGAGTCGGTAGGCGCGTCGCATCCCGCGCACTCCGTGCAGGCGCTTGACGGTGCCGCGCAGCACCCGGGTGAGGCGGGTGTGCAGAGAGCCGGCCAGTGGCTCGTCGTACGAGAGCTGCACTGCCTCGAATCCGGTCACTTGATCGCCTCCAGGTAACGGGCTGCCACCACGGCGGGCGTGAGGTCGGCGGTGGAGGCATGCGCGCGCTTGGCGTGCACCAGGTAGAACTCGGCATCCGTGGCGAGCCGCTCGGCGATCTGGACGGCCTGTTCGTCGGTGTCGAACAGCAGCTCGTTGTCGATGTGCTCGGCCAGCCAGCCGGTGCGTGGGCCGATCACCGGCAGGCCCATCGCCTGGCAGTCGATCACCGACATGGACCAGGGGCAGCCCGGGCGGAAGGGGGCGATGCCGAAGTGGGTGCCGGCCAGCAGGTTGCGGTAACGGATGCGGTCGCCGCGGTCGGAGGCGATGGTGACGCCGTCCGTGGTCGCCAACTCCTCCAGGTGCCGTTCGGGGCTGGGGTCGAGGCGGATGCGCTCGGGGCTGCGGGTGCCGAACAGGTCCATCACGGTGAGCCGCACCGGGGCGTCGGCGACGAGGCGGCGGGCGAGCTGAGTGAAGCGGGCGGTGCCGTAGTGCCTGTACAGGCGGTGGTTGTAGATGCCGGTGGCCCTGCCTGCGGGCGGGGTGATGTCGGCCGGGTCGCGCACCAGCCGTACATCCCTGGGGGCGGGGACGACGTACAGCTTGTCGCCGAGTTCGACGCCGGTACGGGCGGCGGCTGCGGCGGTCCAGGAGGCTGCGGTGGAGGAGTGGACGAGGACGCGGTCGCAGGCCCCGAGGCCGGCGGCGAAGGCCAGCAGCACGCTGCGGCCCAGGCCCCGGTCGTTCATCGCGGGGTCCAGCTCCAGGACGCCGATGTCGGTGAAGGAGAATGGCAGGTAGTGGCAGTAGCCCGCGATCAGCGCGTCCACCCCTGCTTCCAGGAGCGCGGCCCGGATCGCGGGAGCGGCCTCGATCTGATTGGCCACCACGACCTCGGGTCGCTGGTCGCGGATCAGGGCGACCAGGGCGTCCATGCCGGGATCGAAGCGGGCCCGGTACTTGGTGGACGGCGAGGCGGTGAGCGCGAAGTGCACGCGGGCGTCGCCGACCGGGACGGGCGAGGCCACGGTCACCTCTGCCCCGGCGTCGGTCAGGGCCGGGGCGAGCATGTCGGCGAAGGTGTAGCCGGAATCAGCGGACAGCTGACTGGCGTTGGAGACGTTGAGCAGATACAGCACGCGCATCGCTGAGACCCTCCTCGTTGGGGCCCGGGGGTCGACCTGGGCCGGTAGAGGAAGCAAACTGGCGGACGGGGCCGTGACAGAATGGTGAATCGAGATCACTCACGGTTCATTCATCTCATCCGATGGCCGGGGCGGGGGCTTTGACGGATGCGCGGAACGATGCCTTGACGGTTGAGCAAACCGCCGAGGCGTTCGCGGCGGAGGTCGCCTACTGGCGTGAGGTGCGGGGCCTGGCCAAGCGGGAGTTGGCCAGAAGGATGGGCTTCGACCCGTCTTACGTAAGCCACGTCGAGTTGGGCCGGCACAAGCCGACCGAGGACTTCGCCCGTCGTGCGGAGGAGGCACTGAACGCGGGCAAGGCCATCTGGAAGCGCTGGCTGGAGTACGAGACGGCCAGGGCTCCCGTGGCACCGGCGACGGTCGTACCCGTCCCCCGCCGGACCGAGCAGCCATACGCGACCGGCTCGGCGATCGTCGTCGAGCACGACGCGGCCCGCCTCGACTACGACGGGCGCCTCTACAGGCTCACGAGGCGCCGGCTGCTGCGGAACACCGGAAGCGAGCCGATCACCCGTTACCTGATCCGCATCAGCGTCGACCGCTACCCCGGCGAGCCTGAACAGTCCAACGCCCACTATCGCGAGCATCCGCTGACCTGGGACGAGCTCTCGCTGACCGCGACCTGTCGAGGGGAGGCGATGCGCTGGCAGGCCAAGCACGATCGCGACGCCTTCAAAGAGGTGTGGCTGCTGTTCGAGAACAAGCAGGGTCGCTTCCCTCTCTACCCGGGTGAATCGGTGTGGATCGAGTACGCCTACTCGGTGGGCGAGGGGAAGTGGGGCCGTTGGTTCCAGCGCGCCGTCCGCCTGCCTACCGAGCATCTGGTGGTTGAACTCGCCTTTCCTGCTGAACTCGACCCTGCTGTGTGGGGCACCGAGACGTCCATGACCGCCGAAGCGGCGCCGCTGCGAACGGCGCCGGTCCAGCGCGAGGAGGGAGGAGTGCGCGTCTTCGCTTGGAGCACTTCCGCACCCGCGCTCCACGCCCGATACCGTTTGGAGTGGCGGTTCCGGGCCAGTCCCGAACATGAAGCGGATAACGGGGAGTTCAGGTGATCCAGATGCGACCCAGTGAACAGATGCGGGACCTCGGCGTCGTGCAGCGCGGGGCCCCCGTTCTTGCTGAGCGGGCGCGCGTCTTCGACTTGCCGACTGAGCGCGAGGCGGCCGAGCAGGCCATCGAGCGGCTGTTCGCTTCGATGGAGCGGATCGGGCAAGTTCACCCCTTCGCCAAGGGCATGGGCATCGCGGCACCCCAGATCGGCATCGGCCGCGCCGCCGCCGTTGTCCAGCCCCACGCACCCGAAGCTCCGGCGATCGTCTTGCTGAATCCTCGAATCACCGACCGTTCCAGCGAGGAAGACGAGCAGTACGAGGGCTGCCTGTCGTTCTTCGACGTCCGCGGCATGGTCCCTCGGCCGCTGTGGATCACCGTGGAGACCACCACGCTGGAGGGCCGTTTGGTGACCACCACTTACGAACGAGGGCTCGCCCGGTTGGTCCACCACGAGATCGACCACCTCGACGGCCTGCTCTACACCGCACAGATGCGGACGGGCGTCGTTCCCATCCCTGTGGAGGAGTACCGCCAGACCGGGCGGGCGTGGGACTACGAGCAGTAGCAGCCGAGGCGGGGCCGGGCTCCGTGTTGGTCACTTAGCGGCTCGTCCCAGATCCTTGGTCCGCTGCCCGGCAGGCTGCTTCCAGATCGTGATCGTGATCGTGGAGGGTGTCTTCGGCGAGCCATCCTGGTGCGCTCAACGGCACCGACCACTGCAGCCACGGCGAGCGGAACGCCGTCATCGCCCGTGCATGCGCTCGCGCAACGCCTGAGCCGAACCGAAAGGGGCGTGTAGCCCCCCGAGTCACCCATCCGTGCCTGGAACGCGGCGGAGCCGGACCGAGGAGTCCTCCATGGGCCCCTCCGGGACCGGCACCCACATCTCCATGGCCGTCACAATCTCCGTCAGCCGGGACTCGAAGGTCATTACACCGACCTCGTCGGCCCCATATTCTTGCCACAGCGCGACGAGCTGATCCTCACGTTCGCCGAGGTCGATCAACTTGTCGGCGAGTGCGATGCCGTCTAGAGAAGGTTTCCCGCTCTCAAGCACCCAACGGCTCGCGGCCGCATCTGCGGTGATACCGCGGCCCGCCAGCTCGACGATCCTGAACGGCACCCCGGGATCAGCTGCCACAGCCAGAAACACTGACTTCCGCACGGCCTTTTCAGCCACTCGTCAGACCCTCCCCACCACAGCAAGCCGCCTGGGCCACGACAAGTCAACCTACAGAAATGGCTAGCGTCATGGGGCTGGGGGGCCGTGACGCCGATCGCGTCCTGCGGGCCGGTGCGGGGGTGAGCGGATGGTGCTTGCCACTGCGGGGTCGTACCCTGGGGCACTGAGATTTCTTGTCTCGGGCCGATACGGACTGGCAGGTCCCGGCACCGTGTAGATCGTTTTGGGCGGTCGTCTTGGGAGTAGCAGCGGCCTTGGTGCTCCAACACCGGGGCCGCTTGTCTGCGTGGTGGCTCAGGCAGCCGTTTCGTATCGCGACGCGGTCATCAGGTCGGCCAGCCGTGCCGCGCTGTGTGGGCTGATCGTCGTGGTGAAGCCGGCGTAGACACGCCGCAGGGCCTGGGCTCGGGCTTCCTCGTGCCGTGCGGTTCGGGTCGTGGTTGTCGGTGCTGGGGTCGCCTGGGGCGGGCGCACGGGCAGCTCCTTGCGGCCGGTGCGGGGATGGCAGTCCCCGCACCGCATGAGGTCGTCGGGCGGTCGCTTGCATCGCGCTGCGTCCAGGTGCTCCAACACCTGGGGCCGCGCGTGCCGCGCTCATGACCGACTCGCAGGCCGTCCGAACGCGACGCCCTCAGTTTCCGGAGAATCGCCGGTTGGGTGAACCGGCGATCTCGTGGAAAATGCGCCCCCGCCCGAGCTGGCCCGGCCCTCAGAGCTGGTTCTGTTCGATGTCGATGCGGTCCCAGTCGAAGACTCCGCTCGGCTTGCCGGACGCGTCGATGACCACGCCGGAGAAGAGGAAGCGGAGCACCGCGTTGCGCCGCTCGTCCGTCATCTCGTCGGCCTCCCAGGTCGCCCTGGCCCTCGGACCCGTAAGTCCGTCGAGCAGCTTCACCGGACGTACGACCATCCGCTTCTGGGCCTTGGCGATCCGGTCGATGATGCCCTTGCGCATCACCCGGTACTCCGCCGTGGAGATCTCCTTGGCGGTCCACATCTGGTTTAGTTCGGCGAGCTGCCGCTGGTCCGCATCCACCGCCTCGGTCAGGGCGTTCGTGGGTGTGGCGGAGGCGAGCCGGCCGGAGACGGTGAGGCGGCCGAGCAGGTCGATCGCGGCCTCGGTGACGAACTCCTCCAGCTTCACGGCGGCGATGCGGCGGACGCACTTCTTCTCGTCGTTACGGCTCTTGCGCGTGCACAGGTACGAGGGCACCGCCCCGACCTTGGTCCGGACATGAGGGTGCCGCAGCGCTTGCACATGACCAGGCCACGCAGCAGGTAGAAGCGGCGCAGTTCCAGGTTGGTCTGGTGGATCGCGGACCGGTACTCGCGGCGGGCGCGGACCTCGGCCCAGGTGCCGGCGTCGATGATGGCGGGCCACTTCCCGGCGCCGACCTCCTCGCCCTGGTGCATGCGGATGTCGGCGACGTGGCGGGAGTCGAGCAGCGCCCGGACGGTGCCCTGGGTCCACTCCTTGCCGTACACGGTCCTGATGCCGCGCTTATGGAGGACCAGAGCGATGGCGACCGGGCTCTGGCCCTTGAGGTAGCGGTCGAAGACCTCGCGAACGATCTCGGCCTCGTCCTCCCTGATGGTCATGCCGTCGGGCTCGTACCCGAACCGCCGCTTGCCCGAGAGCGGCATGCCGGTCTCGGCCCGCTCAGCGAGCGCGGATTTCAGGCGCCGGGAGGTGTCGTCGGAGGAGCGGCAGGTGTGGGCGACCTCGATGCGGAGGATGAAGCGGTCGTTGGGGTCGGAGAGGTTCCGGCGGTTCGCCTCGCCGTGCAGCACGATCTCCTGCTCGTCGGATACCTGAAGGAGTTCCTCCAGGTCTCGCGGCTGCCGCATGAGCCGGTCGGGGTGGTACGCGATGATGTGCCGGAACTCGCGGCGCCGTGCGCATTCGAGGAGCTGGTCCCAGCCGGGGCGCTTGCGGTTGCGCCGCCAGGCGGAGCGGCTAAACGTGGGCGGGGTCGATGACCAGGCCACGCCGCTCGGCGATCTCCCGGCAGATACGCTCCTGCCGGTCGACGTCGGTCTGGTCGTCATCGTCGGCCTGGGATATTCGGCAGTACAGGGCGGCCGGTTCACCTGGGGTGATGGTCGGCTCTCGGTGTTTGGGGCGGGGCATGGGACCGATGGTATGAGCAAGGGTTGGGCTCGCCGAACTTCCGCCACCCGGTCACCCTGGCCAAGGAGCTGATCTCGCTCGACGACATCTCGAACGGCCGCATCACGCTGGGGATCGGCGCGGGTGGGAACGGCTTCGACGCGACGACCCTGCTGCGGAGCAACGAGGTGCCGTGGACGCCGCGCCAGCGCGCCGACCGCTTCGGCGAGTTCGTTCCGCTGCTGGACGCCCTGCTGCGCGAGCCGGCCGGAACGTCGTACGAAGGCGAGTTCTACACGGCCACCGAGGCACGGAACCTGCCCGGATGTGTGCAGCGCCCGCGCCTGCCGTTCGCCGTCGCCGCCACGGGACCGCGCGGGCTCGCGCTCGCCGCGCGCTACGGGCAGGCATGGGTGACCACGGGCGACCCGAAGCTGTACGAGGCGGGCAGCGCCGCCGGATCGCTCGACGCCCTCCGCCGGCAGGTGGCCGGGCTGGACCGCGCCTGTGCGGGGGCCGGGCGGGACGTGGCGGAGCTCGACAAGGTCCTGCTCACGGGGTTCACGCCGGAGTTCAACCCGGACCTCGCCGGTGCCGGGGGCCGGCCGTTCGACTCCGTCGAAGCGTTCGTGGACTTCGCGGGCCGGCACGCGGAGCTCGGCTTCACCGAACTCGTCATCCACGCCCCGGTGCCCGCCGACGGGCCGGGGTTCGACGCGGCGGTGGCGGACGAGAAGCTGTTCGAGGAGATCGCGACGCGGGGAGCGGCCCAGCTGGCCGGCTGACGGACGGCTGGAGGTGGGTGTGCCGCCTGCCCCGCTTGCGCCGCCTGCCCCGCGTGTCCCGCGTGCCCCGCGTCTCCCGCGTCTCCCGCCTCAGCCGGGCAGGCGCAGGAACTCGGCGGGTACGGCGGAGGTGAGCCACACCCCGTTGGCGCTGACGCAGAACGTGTGGCCCGCGCGGTGCATCTCCCCCGCGTCCACGGACAGGATGATGGGGCGGCCGCGCCGCGCCCCGACGCGGGTGGCGGTCTCGCGGTCGGACGAGAGATGGACATGGGTGCGGTTCATCGGGCGCAGCCCCTCGGCGCGGATCGCGTCCAGGGCCCGGCCGACCGTGCCGTGGTAGAGGTACGCGGGCGGTTCCGCCGGCGGCAGACCCAGGTCCACGGCCACGGTGTGCCCCTGGCTCGCCCGGATGCGGTCGCCCTCGACGGCGAAGCGCTGCTTGTCGTTGGAGACGACGACAAGGTCGAGTTCGGCCCGGGAGAAGGGGAAGCGATGGCGGGCCGCTGCGCGCAGCAGCTCGTCGATCGGCACCCAGCCATGGGCGTCGAGCGTAAGGCCGATCCGCTCGGGCTGGTGCCGCAGGTGTCTGGAGAGGTACTTGGACACCTTGACGGTGCGTCTTTCGTCCATCCCTTCAGCGTGCTCCTGACGCACCTCGCGGCGCATCCGCATTTCGCCGGCGCTTCATCGAAGCGATTTCCGACCAGAGGTTTGATCCACAGCTAACTGCGGTTATCCACAGGGCCCTTGGTGATTCTGTGGATAAGTAGCGCGGGCATAGTGGCATTTGGGTAACTTGTCATGAGTCGAAGGTGGGGGAGGTGAGGGCATCCAAAGCCCTCTTGTTCACCTCTCGTTCGGTGGCGGCGGTGACGAACTCAGCGACATGCTCCCTCCCAACCAGGCGCGCCACCGCGTCGATTGTGGTGGCCGGGAGCGAGACCGGGCCCGGTCGGCTGCCGGTGGGGGCCGTGGTGGTGGGACCGTCCGCGGCGAGGTGGTACTCCAGGTGCCGGGTTGCGAACAACCGCATCGCCCGAGCAAGTTCCGCGTCAACGGTCTGCTGTGCGAGCGGACGCAGTCGGCGCACCATGGAGGCCGCGCCGGCCGCGTCCGCATCGGTCGGCGGCCGGTGGCCGAGATACCGGGCGAAGACGTGCTCGGTGGTGAACTCCAGGAACCGGCAGGCTATCTGCTCGACCTGCCCACGAAGCTCCCGCAACTGCCCGGAGATCGCGGCGAGCGGAACGCCGGCCGCGTGCAACTCGACCGCCACCGCGAGCTCTTGCGGACTCGGGACGAGGAACTCGTCGTCGTGTCCCGGGACCGGCTCAAGGATGCCCAGCTCCACGGCCTCGGCGATGGCCTGCTCGTCGGCGATCCCGCCGAATGTCTTGGCGAGTTCGGCAAGGGAGACGCGGTCGGCCCGCTCGTCCGTCCATGGGCCGTGCACCTCGGCGACGAGCCCGAGCACCCCTCCGAGGCCGCGCCCCGTGTCCCACGCGTCCAGCAACTCCTTGATGCTGGCCAGGGTGTAGCCGCGGTCCAGCAGTTCGGCGATCTGCCGGAGCCGGGCTAGATGGGTGCCCCGGTACACATTGGCCCGGCCCCGCCGCTCCGGGGTCGGCAGCAGCCCGCGGTCCTGGTAGGCGCGGATCGTGCGTACCGTGGCGCCGCTGGCGTGCGCCAGGTCCTCGATCCGGTACTCGGCGGCCTCCCGCCCACCGGCCGGGGCCGCCTCGGCCCCGGAGAACACCCCACCGGCCGACGACCCCCCGCCCGCCGAGGTCTGCCCGGTCCCGGCCCGGCTCACAGCGGCGGCTTCAGCCGGGCGAGGCCGCGCAGTGCGCCCGGGCCGGCCTTGGACAGGAACCGCACCGCGTGGGACTCCGGCGTCACCGCAACAACGGCCTGGTTGCGTACGACCGCCCGGAGGACCGCTGCGGCGACCTTCTCCGGCGGGTAGTTCCGGGCGCCGTACAGCTTGCCGGCCTTCTGGCGCAGCCGCTGTTCCTCCGCCGTGTCCGTGCCCACGAAGCGTGCCGTGGACGTGATGCCGGTGTTGACGATGCCGGGGCAGATCGCGCTGACGCCGATCGACTTCTCGGCGAGCTCGGCGCGCAGGCACTCGCTGAGCATCAGGACCGCGGCCTTCGACGTGGCGTACGCGGGCAGTGCGCGGGACGGCTGGAAGGCCGCCGGCGAAGCGGTGTTGACGATGTGCCCGCCCTGGCCGCGCTCGGCCATCTGCCTGCCGAAGAGCCGGCAGCCGTGGATGACGCCCCACAGGTTCACGTCGAGGACGTTCTTCCAGTCCTCGGTGGTCGTGTCCAGGAACGGCCCGGACAGCCCGATGCCCGCGTTGTTGACCAGGACGTCCACCACGCCGTATTCGTCGGCGACCCGGGCCGCGAGCTTCTCCATGGTCTGCTCGTCGCTCACGTCCACCGCTTCGGCCCAGGCTGCCGGGGCCCCGGCCAGCCGCGCCGACTCGGCGGTCCGCTCCGCCCCTTCCGCGTCCCGGTCGACGGCCACCACCCGGGCGCCCGCCTGGGCGAAGGCGAGCGCCGTGGCCCGCCCGATCCCGCCGGCGGCCCCCGTCACCAGCACGAGTTGACCGCCGAACCGCTCCGCGTACCGCCCCTTCGCACCGGCTTCCACCGGCACACCGGTCTCCCGGGCCGATTCGGTCGCCGCGGCGAACTCCCCGATCCAGGAAGCCAGCTGGTCCGGTCTGGTGCGTGGAACCCAGTGCTTGGCCGGGAGGGAGCGGCGGGTCAACTGCGGAACCCAGGCGTTGAGGTCGTCGTAGAGCCGCTCGGAGAGGAACACGTCGCCGGTCGGTGTGATCAGCTGCACCGGCACGTGCGCGTACGCGTCGGTGCGCGGCCTGCGCAGCCGGGAGCGGACGTTGTCGCGGTAGAGCCAGGCCCCGTGCGCCGCGTCATGGGGCAGCGAGGGCGTCGGGTAGTCGCCCGGCGGCACCTTCTCCAGCCGCTCCAGGATGCCGGGCCACCGCTTGCCGAGCGGCCCGCGCCAGGCCAGCTCCGGCAGGACCGGGGTGTGCAGCAGGTACACGTACCAGGATTTGGCGCCCTGCCCGAGGAGCTGGCCGATCCGGCGCGGGGTGGGCCGGGTCATCCGCTGCTTGATCCAGTGACCGAAGTGGTCCAGGGACGGGCCGGACATCGAGGTGAAGGAGGCGATCCGGCCCTCCGTGCGGCTGACCGTCGCGAACTCCCAGGACTGCACCGAACCCCAGTCGTGCCCGACGAGATGGACCGGCCGGTCCGGGCTCACGGCGTCGGCCACGGCCAGGAAGTCGTCGGTCAGCTTCTCCAGCGTGAAACCGCCGCGCAGCGGCTTGGGCGCCGTCGAACCGCCGTGGCCCCGTACGTCGTACAGCACGACGTGCCACTCCTCGGCGAGCCGCGCGGCGACCTGGGTCCAGACCTCCTTGCTGTCCGGATAGCCGTGCACGAGCACGATCGTCGGACGCGTCGCGTCCCCCAGTTCGACCACGCACAGCTCGATACCGCCCGTGGCCACCCGGCGCTCTCGCGCCCCCGGCACATCGCGCAGGTTCACGCCGCCACCCTCTTTCCGGACTCCCCCGTGCCCGCAGGCCGTTCGTACTTCACTCGCGAGGCCATGCCACCGTCCGTTCCCTGCCGTGTGCGGTACGTGCCCGTAACGTGACACTGATGAATGTGACAATGTCCGGAGGCTGAGTCAAGGGGGGTGTGCGCCCCCTGTGGATAACCCGCTGTGTATGTCCGTTGGGGCCTTCTTCGCCCAGGGTCCGCTGTAGTCCTTCATGAGGGCCCCTTACGGGTTCCCTACAACTCGAGTCTGACGTCGAACCAGCCGTCAGGTCTGACGACCGCTGTGGTCCGCGCCACTACCGTCGGTTCTGTGAATGTCATTGCTGCCGAAGGCCTGAGCAAGCGGTTCCCCCGGGTGACCGCACTTGACCGGCTCTCTCTGGACATCGGACCGGGTGTGACCGGGCTGGTGGGTGCCAACGGAGCCGGCAAGTCCACGTTGATCAAGATCCTGCTGGGTCTGTCCCCCGCGACCGAGGGCCGGGCCGCAGTGCTCGGACTCGACGTATCGACCAGCGGCGCCGCCATCCGGGAACGGGTCGGCTACATGCCGGAGCACGACTGCCTGCCGCCCGACGTCTCGGCCACCGAGTTCGTCGTCCACATGGCGCGCATGTCCGGGTTGCCGCCGACCGCCGCCCGCGAGCGCACCGCCGACACACTGCGCCACGTCGGCCTGTACGAGGAGCGCTACCGCCCCATCGGCGGCTACTCGACGGGCATGAAGCAGCGCGTGAAGCTGGCCCAGGCCCTGGTCCACGACCCTCAGCTGGTCCTGCTGGACGAGCCGACCAACGGGCTCGACCCGGTCGGACGCGACGAGATGCTCGGTCTGATCCGCCGAATCCACACCGACTTCGGCATCTCGGTCCTGGTCACCTCGCACCTGCTCGGCGAGCTGGAACGCACCTGCGACCACGTCGTCGTCATCGACGGCGGAACGCTGCTGCGCTCCAGCTCGACCAGCGACTTCACGCAGACCACCACGACCCTCGCGGTCGAGGTCACCGACAGCGAGGCACACCCCGACGGCACCGACGCCCTGCGCCGTACCCTCACCGACGCAGGCGTCGAACTCGTCGGCCTGGACGGGCTGGACGCGCAGGGGCTGCCCGGCGCCGGCCACATCCTGCTGGTCGAGGCGACCGGCGAGGAGACGTACGACCTGGTCCGCGACAGCGTCGCCGGGCTCGGACTCGGCCTCGTACGGATGGAACAGCGCCGTCACCACATCGCCGAGGTGTTCCGCAACGACGGGGCAGCGGCGGCGCAGACCGCGGCGGTGCCCGCCGGAGTCGTACAGCAGAGCGGACCCGTCCAGCAGAAGGGGAGCGGTCGCGATGAGCACTGAGACCGGCACCGCGATCGGAAGCGAGACCTCCCGTATCCACAACATCGGCTACCGCGCCTACGACGGCCCGCGCCTGGGCCGCGCCTACGCCCGCCGCTCGCTGTACTCGCAGACTCTGCGCGGCTCCTTCGGACTCGGCCGCTCGGCCAAGTCCAAGGTGCTGCCCATGCTGCTGTTCGGCGCGATGTGCCTGGTGGCGGCGATCATCGTGGCCGTCGCCGTCGTCACCCCCGACACGACGACGCTGCCCATGAAGTACACGTCGTTCGCGGTCTACCTGCAGGCCGTCATCGGCCTCTTCATCGCCTCCCAGGCACCGCAGGCGGTCTCCAGGGACCTGCGGTTCAAGACCGTACCGCTGTACTTCTCGCGGCCGATCGAGCACGTCGACTACGTCGTCGCCAAGTTCGCCGCCATGGCCTCCGCGCTCTTCGTACTGACCGGAGCGCCGCTCGTGATCCTCTACATCGGGGCGCTGCTCGGGAAGTTCGACTTCGTGGACCAGACCAAGTGGTTCGCCCAGGGGATGGTCTCGGTGGCGTTGCTGTCCGTACTCTTCGCCGGTCTCGGCCTGGTGATGGCCGCGCTCACCCCGCGCCGCGGCTTCGGTGTCGCCGCGGTCATCGCGGTGCTGACCATCACCTACGGCGCGGTCTCCACCGTCCAGAGCATCGCCTGGACCACCGAGTCCGAAGGCGCGATCCAGTGGCTGGGACTGTTCTCCCCGATCACGCTGATCGACGGGGTGCAGACCGCGTTCCTCGGGGCCACCTCGGCCTTCCCGGGCGGGAACGGCCCGGGCGCCGGTGCCGGCGTCGTCTACCTCCTCGTTGTCCTCGCGCTCGTCGCCGGCTCGCACGCCGTACTGATGCGCCGTTACCGGAAGGTCGGGCTGTGACCACCATCGAGATCGACCACACCTCCCGCTGGTTCGGCAACGTGGTCGCCGTCAACGACGTGAGCATGACCGTGGGACCGGGTGTCACCGGTCTGCTCGGCCCCAACGGTGCCGGCAAGTCGACGCTGATCAACATGATGGCGGGATTCCTCGCCCCGTCGACGGGTACGGTCACGCTGGACGGACAGGCGATCTGGCGCAACGAGGCGGCGTACCGGAAGATTGGCATCGTGCCGGAGCGGGAAGGCATGTACGACTTCCTCACCGGCCGCGAGTTCGTGGTGGCCAACGCCGAACTGCACGGACTGGGCGACGCCGAGGCGGCTGCCGCCCTGGCCACGGTCCAGATGGAGTACGCGCAGGACCGCAAGATCTCGACGTACAGCAAGGGCATGCGCCAGCGCGTGAAGATGGCGTCCGCGCTGGTCCACAACCCGTCCGTGCTGCTGCTCGACGAGCCGTTCAACGGCATGGACCCGCGTCAGCGGATGCAGCTGATGGACCTTCTGCGGCGGATGGGCGCGGAGGGCCGGACGGTCCTCTTCTCCTCGCACATCCTCGAAGAGGTCGAACAGCTCGCCTCGCACATCGAGGTGATCGTCGCGGGACGGCACGCGGCGTCCGGTGACTTCCGCCGGATTCGCCGGCTGATGACGGACCGCCCGCACCGCTATCTCGTACGGTCCAGCGATGACCGGGCCCTGGCCGCCGCGCTCATCGCAGACCCGTCGACGGCCGGGATCGAAGTGGACCTGAGCGAGAACGCCCTGCGTATCCAGGCGATCGATTTTGGCCGCTTCACCACACTGTTGCCCAAGGTCGCACGCGAGCAGGGCATCCGCCTGCTGACCGTTTCACCGTCCGACGAGTCCCTCGAATCGGTCTTTTCCTATCTCGTAGCGGCCTGAGGCCGACAAGGAGCTGTGACGTCATGTACGACCCCACAGTCGCCCGGCTCACCTACCGGGCGCTGCTCGGCCGGCGCCGGGCCGCCATCCTCTTCGTCCTGCCCGCGCTCCTGATCGTCATCGCGGTGGCGGTACGGATGTTCGCCGGGGCCGACGACCAGATGACCTCGGACGTGCTGGGCGGATTCGCCATCGCCACCATGGTGCCGCTGATCGGCGTCATCGCCGGTACGGGCGCCATCGGGCCGGAGATCGATGACGGTTCGATCGTGTACCTGCTGGCCAAGCCGGTGAGCCGGCCGACGATCATCTTCACCAAGCTGATCGTGGCGATCGCGGTGACCATGGTGTTCTCGGCGGTGCCCACATTGCTCGCCGGCCTGATCCTCAATGGCAACGGCCAGCAGATCGCGGTGGCGTACACCATCGCCGCCCTGGTCGCCTCGATCGCCTACAGCGCGCTGTTCCTGCTGCTGGGCACGGTGAGCAGGCACGCCGTGGTCCTGGGTCTCGTCTACGCGCTGGTGTGGGAGGCATTCTTCGGCAGCCTGGTGCCCGGCGCGCGCACGCTCAGCGTGCAGCAGTGGTCGCTCGCGCTGGCCGAGAAGACCGGCGGGAACGGCACGATCACCTCGGACGTGGGGCTGCCGCTCGCCACGGTCCTGCTCGTCGTGGTCACCGTGGTGGCCACCTGGTACGCGGGGCAGAAGCTGCGCGCCCTGAAGCTCGCCGGCGAGGAGTGAGCGCGAACCCGTCCGACATGCGACAGCCCCCGGTCATCGGCCGGGGGCTGTCGCATGTCGGACAGTCTTACGCGTAACTGTACGGTTATCGGTGCGTTGTTCACGGTGCGTGGAGGCAACTGGAATCCGTGGCGTCGTAGCGTTCGTGAAATATGAGATGGCCGATGCGGCGAAGAATCACGCGCCGGTCGGTTCTTGAGTGAGTGGCAACCGTGAGCGTCCTCCGCCCCTGAAGCCCGGGGAGAGGGCTGTCCATTCCCCCGTAGCTTTCACGAACGGAAGGCATGCTCATGCCAACAGAAGTAGCCCTACTCGAATCCCGCGCGCTGCGCGATGAACAGATGGGGCGCGTCGACGTCCTGGACAAGGTGAAGTGCCTTGTCATGCTCCCGGACGGGATTCACGTTCGCACAGAGGACGTGGCTCGTTACTTCGAAGTATCCACAAGGGCGGTCAGGAGGCTGACCGACCGGCATCAAAACGAGCTCTCGGGTAACGGCATGCGCGTGCTTCGAGGCTCTGAGCTGCGCATCTTCCATAGCGACATGCTGTCGCTATGGGGCGGCGAGGCCCCCGAAAGTTATCCACAGGCGGCCACTCAGCTCCGTCTCTACACCCGCCGGACCGTCCTCAACGTCGCGATGCTTCTTCGCGACAGCGACGTAGCCCGGTGCGTGCGTACGTATCTGCTCGACGCTGAGCAGGACCGACGCGCGGGGTACGCCTCGCTCGAACACCGCGTCACCCGGGTCGAGAACTGCCTGGCTGGGGTGGGCACCGCGCTCCAGGAGCTGGGGCCGGTCCTCAGCCGGATGTCGCACCGGCTCGACAGCCTCGACCGGAGGCTGGAGGTCACCCATCAGGTCGTCGGCGCCATGAGCGTGCGGCTGGGCGGGGTCGCCGAGGACGTCGTCCGGCTCGACGACCGCATGGACGCGCTCGCCCGCAATCTGAAGGAGCTGAACCGCCGCGACAAGCGCTGATCCGGCCGTCGCAGGCTCAGGAGCAGGCGTAGAAAAAGGCTCGGGGACCGAGGCGGTGCCCCGGTCCCCGAGCCGCGCGGCGGTACGGCCGTTCCTACGACTCCTGGAGCAGCCGCTCGAGCACGACCGCGATCCCGTCGTCCTCGTTCGACGCGGTGATCTCCTGGGCGACGGCCTTCAGGTCCTCGTGCGCGTTGGCCATGGCCACACCGTGCCCCGCCCAGGCGAACATGGGGATGTCGTTGGGCATGTCGCCGAAGGCGATCGTGTCCGCGGCCTTCACGCCCAGCCGGCGCGCGGCCAGCGAGAGGCCGGTGGCCTTGCTGAGGCCCAGCGGAAGGATCTCCACGACCCCCGGGCCTGCCATGACCACGTCCACCAGGTTGCCCACCGCTGCCCGCGCGGCCTTGGCCAGCGCGTCGTCGTCCAGATCGGGGTGCTGTATGTAGACCTTGTTCAGCGGGGCGGCCCACATCTCGGCCGGGTCCTGGACGAAGACGGCCGGACGCGGACCTTCCTGTACGCGGTAGCCCGGCCCGACCAGCACCTCGCCGTCGAGCCCGTCGCGGCTCGCGGCCAGCGCCAGGGGCCCGATCTCGGCCTCGACCTTGGACAGCGCGAGCCCGGCGAGCTGCCGGTCCAGCGTGAGCGAGGTCAGCAGCTTGTGCTCGCCCGCGTGGTAGACCTGCGCCCCCTGGCCGCAGACCGCGAGGCCGTCGTAGCCGAGGTCGTCCAGGACGTGCCGGGTCCACGGGACGGCGCGGCCGGTGACGATGATGTGCGCCGCACCGGCCGCGGCGACGGCGGCCAGCGCCTCGCGCGTCCGTGCGGAGACGGTCTCGTCGTCACGCAGCAGGGTGCCGTCGAGGTCGGTCGCGACGAGCTTGTAGGGAAGGGTCACTTGGCGACCGGTTCCAGCAGCTCGCGCCCGCCCAGATAGGGACGGAGCACCTCGGGCACCCGCACCGAACCGTCGGCCAGCTGGTGGTTCTCCAGGATCGCCACAATGGTGCGCGGTACGGCGCAGAGCGTGCCGTTCAGCGTGGCCAGCGGCTGCATGACCTTCTTGCCGCCGCGGTTGTCACGCATCCGGACGGCGAGCCTGCGCGCCTGGAACTCGCCGCAGTTGGACGCGGACGTGAGCTCGCGGTACTTGCCCTGCGTCGGAATCCACGCCTCGCAGTCGTACTTCCTGATGGCCGAGGCCCCCAGGTCCCCGCTGGCGACGTCGATCACCTGGAAGGGCAGCTCGAGGCCGGTGAGCCACTGCTTCTCCCACTCCAGCAGGCGCAGGTGCTCGGCCTCCGCGTCGGCCGGGTCGACGTACGTGAACATCTCGACCTTGTCGAACTGGTGGACCCGGAAGATCCCGCGGGTGTCCTTGCCGTACGTGCCCGCCTCGCGGCGGAAGCAGGGCGAGAAGCCGGCGTAGCGCAGCGGCAGCTTCTCCGCGTCGATGATCTCGTCCATGTGGTACGCGGCGAGCGGGACCTCGGAGGTGCCGACCAGGTACTGGTCGTCCTTCTCCAGGTGGTAGACGTCCTCCGCGGCCTGGCCGAGGAATCCGGTGCCCTCCATGGCGCGCGGGCGGACCAGCGCCGGGGTGAGCATCGGGGTGAAGCCGGCCTCGGTGGCCTGGGCGATCGCCGCGTTGACGAGGGCGAGCTCCAGCAGGGCGCCCACGCCCGTCAGGTAGTAGAAGCGCGAGCCGGAGACCTTGGCGCCGCGCTCCATGTCGATCGCGCCCAGCGCCTCGCCGAGCTCCAGGTGGTCCCTGGGCTCGAATCCCTCGGCGCCGAAGTCGCGGATCGTTCCGTGCGTCTCCAGGACGACGAAGTCCTCCTCGCCGCCGACCGGCACGTCCGGGTGGACGATGTTGCCGAGCCGGAGCAGCAGGTTCCTGGTCTCCGCGTCGGCCTCGTCCTGTGCCGCGTCGGCCGCCTTGACGTCGGCCTTGAGCTGCTCGGCCCTCTTCAGCAGCTCGGCGCGCTCCTCGGGGGACGCCTTGGGGATGAGTTTGCCGAGCGATTTCTGCTCGGAACGGAGTTCGTCGAAGGCGACCCCGGACGACCTGCGCCGTTCGTCGGCGGAGAGCAGGGCGTCCACGAGCGCGACGTCCTCTCCCCGGTTGCGCTGGGAGGCGCGAACACGGTCGGGGTCCTCACGAATCAGGCGAAGGTCAATCACTCCTCCAGGCTACCGGTGTCGGCTTCCCCCGCTTGAACCGATAGGGACGAGCGGGGCGCTTTGCCTGAATTGCCAGTATTTGACATTCTGGAGTTGGATCAAGGGCCGGGATTCGAGTCGTGCGTCGAGAAAGAGCCGCTATTCCCCTAAATGGGGCAGAAGGGGTGAGGGTTCTTGACGCACCTCCCTTGCCTGTCGCGGCAGTTGGTCGCGGCTTGTCCACAGGAGTGGGTGGCCCGTCAAAGTTATCCACAGGCTGTGGGGGAAGTCTGTGGACATGGGGGAGGTCATTCCGGGGAGCCTGTGAAAACGCGCGGATTCACAGCTCAAACCCGCTTCCCGCGCTCGTTCGAGTGGGAATTGCTCGCCCTAAAGAGTTGATCAATGGAATTGAGCTGACACCGTGTGACCCGCGACCCTGTGGAGGGGTCTGAGCGGGCTGCGCTGATTTGTCGACCATGTCGCATTGCGGTGTCGACTTGTCCCCAGCCTGGGGCAGGTGCCTGTGGATAACTTTTCCCAGTAAGGGAATCAGCTGATCCCAACGGCAGCGCGGGTACGTGCCGCCCGGCGCGCGTTCCGGCCTCCGGCCGACCACGCACCGAGCCATGCCCCGCCCAGCCGGGGTGCCGTCAGGTGCGTCCGTCCTGATTGCGGGCCAGCCAGTCCGAGGCCTCGGTGAACTCGGCGTCGGACGTTCCCGCGCGCAGCGGACGTACATCCGCCGGCGTCACACCGGCCCGTGGGTAGGAACCGAGGAACCGCACGTTCGGGCAGATCCGCTTCAGCCCCATCAGCGCCTCGCCGACCCGGCGGTCCGAGATGTGGCCCTCGGCGTCCACCGCGAAGCAGTAGTTGCCGATGCCCGCACCCGTCGGCCGGGACTGGATCAGCATCAGGTTCACCCCGCGCACCGTGAACTCCTGGAGCAGTTCGAGCAGGGCTCCGGGGTGGTCCTCCCCCAGCCAGATGACGACGGAGGTCTTGTCCGCGCCGGTCGGCGCCGCGGGCCGGGCCGGCCGGCCCACCAGCACGAACCGGGTCTGCGCGTTCTCCGCGTCATGGATCTCGGTGACCAGCGGTTCGAGCCCGTACGTCGCCGCCGCGAACTCCCCCGCGAAAGCGGCGTCGTACCGGCCCTCCTGCACGAGCCGCGCCCCGTCCGCGTTGGACGCCGCCGACTCCCATACGGCCTGCGGGAGATGGGCGGCCATCCAGTTGCGCACCTGCGGCTGCGCGGCCGGGTGGGCGGTGACCGTCTTGATGTCGGACAGCGTGGTACCGGGCCGCACGAGCAGCGCGAAGGTGATGGAGAGCAGCACCTCGCGGTAGATCATCAGCGGTTCGCCGCTGGTGAGCTGGTCGAGGGTGGTGGTGATGCCCCCCTCGACGGAGTTCTCGATCGGTACGAGCGCCGCGGCGGCCGTACCGCTGCGCACCGCGTCCAGAGCCGCCGGCACGGAGACCATCGGGACCAGTTCGCGGGTGGCGGCTTCCGGGAGCGTACGGAGGGCGACTTCGGTGAAGGTGCCCTCGGGGCCGAGATAGGCGTAGCGCGTGGCGGACATACCGTCACCCTAATGCGCGGTGACGGCTCAGAGGCCCGGGACGGCTGAGCCGTTGAGGCTCAGGACTCCAGAAGCCGCTGCCCCACGTACTCCCCGGCCGCCGCCCCGCCCGGTACGGCGAACAGACCGCTCGCCTCGTGGCGCAGGAAGGGGGAGAGCGCGTCCCCCCGGTCGAGCTTGCGCTGCACGGGCACGAAGCCGCGCAGCGGATCGGCCTGCCAGCAGATGAACAGCAGCCCGGCGTCCGGGGTGCCGTCGGCGGCGATGCCGTCGTGGTACGAGAACGGCCGGCGCAGCATCGCCGCACCGCTGTTGCGCTCGGGGGAGGAGATCCGGGCGTGCGCGTTGTCCGGGATCAGGAGCTTGCCGTCGGGCCCCGCCTTGTCGAGGTCCATCGCGGTGGTCTCGGTGCCGCCGCTGAGCGGGGCGCCGTCCGCCTTGCGCCGGCCGATGACCTGCTCCTGGCGCTCCACCGGGAGCTTCTCCCAGTCGTCGAGCAGCATCCTGATCCGCCGGACCACCGCGTACGAGCCGCCCGCGAGCCAGTCGTACGCGGCGTCCTGGCCGCCGGGGACGAAGACCCGCTGGTCGAAGTCGCTGTCGGCCGGTTTCGGGTTGCCGGTGCCGTCGATCTGGCCCATGAGGTTGCGGGTCGTCATCGGCCTGGCGGTGGCGCCGGGTGTGCGGTTGAAGCCGTTCATCTGCCAGCGCACGGTGGCCGTCGAGCCGGCCTCCTTCTGTACGGCCCGCAGGGCGTGGAAGGCGACGAGCGAGTCGTCGGCGCCGATCTGCACCCACAGGTCACCGTTGGACCGGTCGGCGTCGAGGTGGTCGGACGAGAACGGCGGCAGGGGGTCGAGCCCCGGGGGCCGACGGGCGGTCAGGCCCGTGCGTTCGAAGAAGGTGGCGCCGAAGCCGAAGGTGACGGTCAGCGAGGAGGGCCCCGCGTCCAGTGCGATGCCGGTGTCGTGCCCGCTGCCGTCCGCCCCGCCGCCGGTGACGGGTTCGCCGGCCATCAGCCGCTGGGAGACGGCGGACCACCGGCGCATCAGGGCGGCGGCCTCCTTGCGCCCGGCGCCGGCGGCGAGGTCGAAGGCGATGAGGTGGCCGCAGGCCTGAAGCGGAGTGGTGATCCCCGGTTGATGTTTCCCGTGAAACACCACCTCGGTGGACCCGACCGCCGTCAGGGCCGTCGGCGCCTCGTCGCGCGTGGCGGCGTAGCCGGTGGCGCCGCCGGCCGCTCCGAGCACCAGCCCGGTCGCCCCGGCCGCGCCTGCGGTGCCGAGCAGTCGCCGCCGGGAGATGGCTCCGGTCCCGCTGTTCTCACCGCTCTTGCCGCTCTTGCTGCTTGTGCTCTGTCCGCTCACGGTCCTGCTCAGCCGATCTTCACGTTCTTGTCGACCGTCGTCTGGTCGATGTCCGAGGTCCGCACGGTCACCGCGACGTTCCAGTTGCCCGCGATCGGGATCTGGAGGCCGGTGGCGGTCCAGTGCCCCTCGGTCAGCCGGACGGGGACGGCCGGAAGGGGGCCGATGTCCTTGGACTTCAGGGTGAAGGCGAGCTTCACCTCGGGGACGTCCATGGCCTTTCCGCCGCTGTCCTCGATCCACAGGTGGAGCACGTTGGCTCCGGTACGCCCCGGGTCGATGTCCATCCTTACCGTGCCCTTGCCGTTCTCGCCGCCCGTGTCGAAGGACAGGGAGAGGTTGACGGGCCCGCTCGCCACGGGCGCGGCGGCCGCCGTCGACGAGCGTGCCTCCTCCTCCGTGCGACCGGGTTCGGTCGAGGTCAGGACGGTGGTCACGGCCAGCAGGGCCACGCCGACGCCGACCTCGGCCAGCACGGAGCGTCGCAGCGCCGCCCGGCCGGGGTCGGCGTCACGTATCCGCTTCTTCTCGGTGGTGGCCACGGCGGCCCGCTGCCGGGCGAGCTGGGCGGCCCGGGCGGGGTCCGGCGCGGCCTCCGCCTCGGCCGTCTCCTCGGGCCGGGTGGTCTCCGTAGTCCCTTCCTCTTCCTCCGTGTCCGGAGCACCGGCAGCGGCAATGGGTTCGTCCGTGCCCCCGCCCACCGCGAGCCGGCCCGTCCACCGGCGGGACGCCGACGCGACCCCGACCAGCACGGCGACGATCCCCACCTTCACGAGCAGCAGCTGCCCGTATCCGGTGCCGGTCAGCGCCGACCAGGTGCCGACCTGCCGCCACGACTGGTAGAGCCCGGTCGCGACGAGGAGGACCACGCTGACGAACGCGATCGCGGAGAAGCGCCGTACCGCGGCCGCGGTGAGGTCGGGGGTGCGGTACAGCGCGGTCAGCAGAGCCGCGAGACCGCCCAGCCAGGCCGCTACGGCCAGCAGGTGGAGCACATCGACGGGCATGGCGATACCGGGCTGGATTCCGGTCGACGCGTGCTCGGCCAGCGCCCAGGTCCCGGCGATGCCGGCGGCGATGACCGCGCCGCCGATGGCGAGACCGAAGGTGAGGTCCTTCTTCTCGCGCGGGTCCTCGCGCTTGGCGTATGCGCCGAACAGCACCGCGACGAACAGCGCACTCGCGCCGAGCAGCAGGAGCCGCGAGACGAGTGCGGCGCCGGGCTTGGTGTCGAGGACCGCCTTCAGGCCGTCGAGGTCGAAGACGTCCCCGAGCTTCCCGGACCCGGTGTACGGGTTGCGCAGGAGCAGCATCGCGATCGTGGCCGCGGTGATCGTCATCCAGCCGCGCACCACCAGGCGCTGCAGCGGACGCGCGCCCGCGCCGCGCTGCCAGCAGGCCAGGACGAAGGCGGCGCCGCCCGCGAGCACGATGAACCCGGCGTACGCGGCGTAGCGCGCGATGCCGTAGAGCGCGCCGACGAGACCGCCCCCGGCCTCGTTGTCGGGGAGGGCGACGGTGGTCTCGGAGGGCGCGCCGATGGAGAAGGTGAAGGCGCCGGAGACCGGGTGGCTGTCGGCGGAGACCGCCTGCCAGGCGACGGTGTACGTACCGTCGGGCAGGCCCGTGCGCAGGGCGACGCCGTACTTCACGGTGGAGCCGCTGTGCAGGTCGCGCGGGGCGGCCCGGGTGTCGGCGCGCTTGCCCGAGGGGTCGAGGACGCGGATGGAGTCCGCACCGAGGGCGACCTGCTCGGAGAAGGTGAGGGTGACTTCCTTGGGTGCGGTGGCGACCACCGCCCCGTCCTGCGGATCGCTCCCGGTGAGTGCGGCGTGGGCCGACGCGGGGCCTGCGACGGCCAGCAGCAGGCCGAACACCGCGCCGACTAGTGCGGCGAGGAGTCCGGCCGCGGCGAGCGGCCGTCGTGCGGCGGACGGGGGCGGCCCGAAGTGCGGGGCGGTGGCTGTCATGGTCTGTCAGTCCCTCACTGTTTCTTCGGGTTGTGGGTGGTCTCCTTCACGGGAAGGT
Source organism: Streptomyces sp. A0958 (assembly GCF_004795035.1). Taxonomy (GTDB): domain Bacteria; phylum Actinomycetota; class Actinomycetes; order Streptomycetales; family Streptomycetaceae; genus Streptomyces. The sequence continues at coordinate 177,507 of NZ_SSBK01000003.1, read as the reverse complement.
CGACCTTGACTGCGCCGGCCTTCTCGAAGTGCAGCTCCACGGACACCTTCTGGCCCTGCTTGGGCTGCTGTTTGAGCTTCGCGAACATGATGTGGCTGCCACCGCGTTCGAGGTCCAGCTCACCGCCCGCGGGCACGTCGAAGGACGTCACCTTGCGCATGACCTGGTTCTTCGTCTCGTGGATCGTGACGTCGTCCGAGAGCGGACTGGTGACCGAGGTGAGGCGGTCGGCTCCGGTGCCGTGGTTCTGCACGACGAGGAAACCGGCCGCCATGTCGTTGACGGGCTGCGGCATGAACGCGCCGATGACCTTCAGCTCCGGGCGGTCCGATGAGGACGAGCACCCCGCCAGCGTCAGACCCGTGGTGAGGGTCAGGACGCCGGCGAGGGCCGTACGGCGGTTCACGGCTTCTCCCCCTTGACGATCTTGGGGAGGTCCTTGGTGTAGTCGTCGGGCGTGGTGTCCTCGCTGTACAGCACGTATCCCTGGTCGGTCTTCGGGGAGAACGCGATGACCTGCGAGCCGTGCATCGAGACGACCGTGCCGTCCTTCTCCTTCTTCGGCGCGTCCATGCCGATGCCGATCTGCCGGGCGCCCGCCTGGATGGTCGGGAAGTCGCCGGTGAGACCGATGAACGACGGGTCCTGCATCTTGAGCCAGGTGCCCAGCGAGGCGGGGGTGTCCCGCTCCGGGTCGGTGGTGATGAAGATGACCTGGAGCTTGTCCCGGTCGGCCTCGGAGAGGGACTTCTTGGCGATCGCGATGTTGCTCATGATGAGCGGGCAGACGTCGGGGCAGTTGGTGTAGCCGAAGTAGATGAGCGTCGGCTTGCCCTTGGTCTTCTCGCGCAGGTCGTACTTCTTGCCGTGCGTGTCGGTCAGGACGAGGTTCGGCTTGGTGAACGGCTGGTCGAGCACCGTCGCGGCCTTGGTCTTCGCCTCCACCGACACATCGGCGATGGGCTTCTTGCTGTCGTTGTCACTGCCGCCGCAGGCGGACAGGGCGAGCGCGGCCGCGACGACGAGCGCCGCGGCCGGCACGATCTTCTTAACCATGGAGCACTTTTCCTGGTGGGTCGGTGGAGCGGGTCGGGCTTGGGGGTCAGGTGGTCGTACGACGGCGGCCGGCCAGGACGCCGAAGGCCACGCCGCCGGCACCGACGACGATGCCGACGATGCCGAGCACCCGGGCGGTGTTGTCCTGGGAGGAGGCCGACGAAGCGGTGGTGGTCTCCCCGCTCTTGCCGGAGGAGTCGGAGGAGCCCGATGAGTCAGAGGAGTCGGAACCGGCCGCTGCGGTGGCCCCGTGCGCGTCACCGGACGCGGCCGTCAGCTTGAGGACGGGAGCGGGGGTGTCGGGCTCCTCGGCGCCTTCCTTCTGCTCCTCGATCCAGCGGACGACCTCCTTGTTGGAGTACGTCTGGACGGCCTTGAACACCAGCTGGTCGGCGTCCTCGGGCAGCTGGCCGACCGACAGGGGGAACTGCTGGAAGCGGCCGGGCTCGATCTTGCCGCCGGTCCAGGTGACCTTGGAGACGGCCTCGTTGATCGTCTTGCCGTGCATCTGCAGCGGCTTGGCGAGCTTGCTGGTCGTCACCTCGATGTCCCAGCCGGGCACCGGCTGCGGCATGACGGAGGCCAGCGGGTGGTCGGTGGGGAAGCTGACCTCGAGCTTGGTCGTCGAGGCGTTGTCGCGCTCGTTGGGCACCTTGAAGTTGATGACGGCGTAACCGCCCTTGGCGGCCTCGCCCTCCGGCTGGACGCTGACGTGGGCGGAGGCCGTACCGGCGAGCAGCAGCACGGTGGACGCGGCGACGCCGCCGGCGAGGGCGATGCGGGAAACGTTCATGACAGGGATCACTCCACAGAGGCACGAAGGAAAGGTGCTCCGGCGCGCGGGTACGCACCGGCATCGCGACACCTCCTCCTCACGAGCGCAGTGCGTGGACGGCCCGTACGCGCACCGTCAGGTGCGGGGCGTGGGCCGGGGTGCATCGCGTGGAGGGCGTCGCGTCAGGCTGCGAGGGTGAGTACGGGAGGCGGCCCGCGCCTGATCACCATGTGCTGCAACGGGTCCCCGGCGGCCGGGCGCGGCGCGTCCACGGCGGTACGGGGCGTGCGCGGCCCGGTCGTGAGTTCGCCGGCCAGACCCGCGCGCAGGGCGGCGACGAGGCCGAACGCGGCCCGCAGTGCCCGGAGCCGGGCCCCGGCCGCGATCTCCTGGGCGCCGTGGGCCGACAGCCGGGCGAGGCGGAACAGGGCGACCTCGCCCCGCCGCAGCAGCCAGCCGGTGGCCAGCGCGGCCAGCAGGTGACCGAGGAGCATGGGGAGGCTGGGCAGCGTTCCGGCTAGGCCGGTCGTGCCGGAGGCCTCCAGACCGCCCGACGGGGCCGCGGCCAGGTGCTGGTGGACCTGTGCGGTCACCGCCGCCGGGTCGACGCCCGCGGTGGTGACGATGTGGTGCGCGTCGGCGGCGTTCAGCCGGCCGGGCCCGGCACCGCAGACGAGGCTCGCCGCGAACCGGATGAGCGCGTCGTCGCCGCCCGTGGCCCGGGGCGTCGTGGTGTGCGTGCCCAGGCCGAAGAGGGTGTGCAGGGCGAGCTGTCCGCCGGCCAGGGCCACGGCGATGGCGGGCAGCGAGCGTTCGCGCCCGGCGAGGGGGACGGCCACCGCGAGGACGCCGAGGAAGGCGGCGAGCAGCGTCCACCAGGGGACGGTCGCGCAGGCGGCCAATGCGTGCCCCGCCGCGGACAACGCGACGCAGACCGCGGCGAACACCGCGGCCCTCAGTAGCCGCAAACCGGCTCCGGCGCGTCCCACAGACGTAGACATGGCCGGGACATCATCGCACCCTGCCCCCCGCCTCCGTACGGCAGGTCCGGAAGGTCGTCTTCCGGGCGGATTGGGCGTGAGCAGGGCCGTTCGGGCGGTTCCGCCCCGGCCCGGGTGGTGCGGAACGGCCCTGTGGGGTGGAAATACACCGGTGTGGCGCATCCGGCTACCCGCCGAACGAGCGGTATCGGAGCGCGCGCGTGCTTACGGCCGCCCCGTGTGGCAATACGTATCGGTATGTCTAGCCGCAGCCAGGAGGCCGGAGCATGAGCATCTGGTGGTCACTCCATTTGCGGCGCGAAGCTGCGAGCGTTCCGCTCGCCCGTCGGTTCCTGCTCGGCACGATGGAATCCGCGGGCGTGGACCCGGACATCTCCTTCGACCTGTCTCTCGCGCTCAGCGAAGCCTGTGCGAACGCGGTCGAGCACGGAGGAGAGCACGACGACGCCACCGGCGGCACCGGGAAGAACCGGGACGCCTGGGAGGAGCCGTCCGCCACGGCCAGTGGGCAGTACCGGGTCACCGCGTATCTGGACGGCGAGAAGTGCCGTATCGAAGTCGCCGATTCAGGGCCCGGTTTCCCCACCCGGGGCGGGCCGCGCACGTCGAAGCGGCAGCCCGGAAGCCGGCTGCCGGAACCGCAGTACGCGTCGCACCCGCCCGCCACCGCCGAGGAGGGGCGGGGTCTGTGTCTGATCGAACAGCTCGCCGACCACGTGCACTTCGGGAACCGCCCGGGGCACGCCGGCGCGGTGGTGAGTTTCGACAAGGTCCTGAAGTGGCGGAAGGGCGCCCTGCTCATGGTGTGAGCGGGGCGCCCTCCGGCGCACGGGTCCGGCCCGGTGCGGGCCGGCGAAAGGATCAGCCCTTCAGCCGGGCCATCCACGCCTCGACCTCGTCGGCCTGCCGGGGCAGCTTGTCCGAGAGGTTCCGGTTGCCGTCCTCGGTGACCAGGATGTCGTCCTCGATCCGGACTCCGATGCCGCGGTACTCCTCCGGCACGCTCAGGTCGTCGGCCTGGAAGTAGAGACCGGGCTCGACGGTGAGGCAGACGCCCGGCTCCAGCGTCCCGTTGACGTACGCCTCGGTCCGCGCGGCGGCGCAGTCGTGGACGTCCATGCCGAGCATGTGGCCGGTGCCGTGCAGGGTCCAGCGGCGCTGGAGGCCCAGCTCCAGGACCTTCTCCACCGACAGGTCGCCCAGCAGGCCCCACTCGACGAGCTTCTCGGTGAGGACCCGCTGCGCGGCGTCGTGGAAGTCGCGGAAGTCGGCGCCGGGCTTGACGGCGGCGATACCCGCCTCCTGCGCCTCGTACACCGCGTCGTAGATCTTGCGCTGGAGCGGTGTGAACGTGCCGCTGATGGGAAGCGTGCGGGTCACGTCGGCCGTGTAGAGGTCGTTGGTCTCCACACCGGCGTCGAGCAGCAGCAGTTCGCCCGAGCGGACCGGGCCGTCGTTGCGCACCCAGTGCAGGGTGGTCGCGTGCGGGCCGGCGGCGCAGATCGAGCCGTACCCGATGTCGTTGCCCTCGATGCGGGCGCGGAGGAAGAACGTGCCCTCGATGTAGCGCTCGCTCGTCGCCTCGGCCTTGTCGAGGACCTTCACGACGTCCTCGAAGCCGCGCGCGGTGATGTCGCAGGCCTTCGTCAGCTCGGCGATCTCGAAGGCGTCCTTGACCAGTCGGGCCTCGGAGAGGTGGACCCGCAGCTCCTCGTCGCGCTCGGCGGTGACCTTGTCGGTCAGCGCGGCCTCGATGTCGGCGTCGTGACCGCGCACGTTGCGCACGGGGCCGGTGGCCTCGGCCAGGGCGGCGGGCAGCTCGCGCACGTCCTTCGCCGGGATGCCCAGCAGCTGCTCGGCCTCGGCGAGGGAGTGGCGGCGGCCGACCCACAGCTCGCCCTGGCCGTCGAGCCAGAACTCGCCGTTCTCCCGGTTCGACCGGGGCAGCAGGTAGAGAGTCGCCTCGTGGCCCTCGTCCGTCGGCTCCATGACGAGGACGCCGTCCTGCGTCTGGTCGCCGGTGAGGTAGGCGTATTCGGTGGAGGCGCGGAAGGCGTAATCGGTGTCATTCGAACGGGTCTTCAGGCGGCCCGCGGGAATGACCAGGCGTTCGCCGGGGAAGCGCGCGGACAGCGCGGCACGGCGGTCGGCGGTGTGCCCGGCCTGGGCGATCGGCTCCAGACCGTGAAGTTCGGTGTCGGCCCAACCGGACTTCATGCTCGCGGCGAGCTCGTCGGAGACGCCCGGGTACAGGCCGTTCTTCCGCTGCTTGACCGTCTCTGTCTCTTCGGTCTCCGGGGTCTCCGGAATGAACTCCTCAGACACGACTTGTCTCTCCTTGATACGACACTGGGCCCCCTCCATCGTACGGGCGTACGGAAGGGGGCCCAGGGCCGGAAGACCTCTTACACAGGAAGGGTCCGGAGCGCGCCGAATCCGGGTGGCTCAGTCGAAGCGGGCCGCCAGGACGACCACGTCCTCGGCGCCGTCCGCCCGCCCGGCACCCTCCGGCAGCACGGTGCGCACCACATGGTCGGCCACCGCCCCGGCGTCCCGACGCAGCGCCCTCGGGACGCTCGCCGCCGCCGAGTGGAGCCGCGCGAACGCCCGGTCCATCGAGTCGCCGGCCCGGCGCAGCAGCCCGTCGGTGTACAGCAGAACCGTCTCGCCGGGCGCGGGGGTGATGTCCACACTGGGCGCCTCCCAGCAGGACAGCATGCCCAGCGGGGCGGACAGGGCGGTCTCGACGTACGAGGTGCGGCGCTCGCCGACGATCAGCGGCGGCGTGTGCCCGGCCCCGGCCAGCAGGATCTTGCGGCGGGCCGGTTCGCAGTACGCGAAGAGCGCGGTCGCCGAACGGGCGGGCTCGGTCATCCGCAGCAGCAGTTCGAGGTCGGAGAGCACGGCGACGGGGTCCTCGCCCTCCATCACCGCGTAGGCGCGCAGTCCGGCGCGCAGCCGCCCCATGGCGGCCAGCGCGCTGGGCCCGGAGCCCCCCACCGAGCCGACGGCGAGACCGAGCGCGTCCTCCGGCAGGGCCAGCGCGTCGTACCAGTCGTTGCCGCCCTGCGGGGCGACCTGGTGGCGTACGGCCAGCTGGACGCCGGGAATCCGGGGCAGCCGGGTGGGCAGGAGTTCCTCGGTCACGGTGGCGACGTCCGTCCTGGCCCGTTCCAGTTCCAGCAGGCGGGCCAGGTGCTCGGAGGCGTATCCGGCGTACAGGCCGGCGAGGTGGCGCTGGCGCTCCAGCGGTTCGGCGGGTTCGTCGTAGAGCCAGACGGCGGCGCCGAGCCGTCCGGCCGTCCCGGTGGCCAGGGGCAGCACGTAGCTGGCGGCGTAGCCGAGCCGGGCGGCGACCTCGCGCCTGCGGGGGTCCAGGCCGGGGTCGCCGAGCAGATCGGGGGTGGTCAGCGGGCCTTCGGGGTTCGGCAGGCCCTCCAGGATGCGGCCGTAGGAGGTGGCGCTGCGCGGCACGGTCTCGATCTGGCCGAGTTCTGCGTGGGCCAGTCCGAGCCCGATGGTGCTGACGGGGCCGCGGCGGTCGGACGGTTCGAAGGCGATGAGTCCCCGGCGGGCGCCGACCAGGGCGGCTCCGGCTTCGAGGAACTCGTGCAGTGCGTCGTCGAGGGTGTTGGTTCTGGCCAGTCGCTCGGTGAGTTCGTGGAGAGTGGTGAGGTCGGAGACCCAGCCGGCCAGGCGGTCCTGGATGAAGGCGCCGGGGGCTGCGGAGACCTCGTCGATTGGCCCGGCAGTGTGCGCCGAAACCGGAACTGTGGGGCCGATTCCAGCCACTTTTGGCAGGTGCGGAGCGCTCATGGTCGTCGGCTTTCCGAGCGGTGTGTTCCGTCGAATAGCATCGCAAACCCCCATGTCATTCTGCGCCGCTACCAGTGCATCCACATGTACACGCACAAGTAAGGCGATGTCCAGCATTGTCCCCCTGGGAAACGCGGTGTTCCCGCGTTAACCAACTTGGCCAAAAACCGCACCCCGCAGTGGCTATTCGGGGTCGACTGGGTCTGCCCGACGGGGGTGTACCTCTGGATGAAGTCCCAGGGGGGGCGTCATTCCGGGCATGCTGGGTACGTAAGTCTTTGGATGGCCAGGGGTGGTCCCACCCGCCCTCGGAACCTGGCAGCAGGCCCGGACGTCCTCCCTTGTGACGGCCGCGCCCCACCCCCGAGTGGTGAGGCCGTACGCACGGACGGCAGGCGCGCCACGCGCCCTGCACCTCGCCACGATGTCGACTGCAAGCAGCTCGATCCGGCTCAGCACAGCTCACGCTCGGTACCGACGAACGGCCCGTACCGCAGGCTCGACGAGCATGTACACCCAGTGAAGATCCGTAAGCACGGTGCGACCGCGCGCGGTGTGAGGCGGACCCTCGGCGTTCAACGGAAAGGAACGAGCGCTCATGCGCGAGATCCTCGGAAAGCGACGCAGGCTCGGACGCAGGGGCGGCTCCGCCCGCCTCGACGCGGCCCTGTCCTGTGCCACGGCCTGGCAGTGGCCCGTGCTCCCCGGAGCGGGGCTGCGGGCGGCCGGTAGCCGCGGTGACCGTGGGCGCGGCTGCGCCTGCCCCGACCCCGAGTGCGCCGTGCCCGGCGCGCACCCCTTCGATCCCGGGCTTCTCGCGGCGACCACGGACGCCCGGATGGTGCGCTGGTGGTGGACGAACCGGCCCACCGCGCCGGTGCTGCTCGCCACGGGCGGGCAGGCGCCGTGCGCCTTGAGCCTGCCCGCCGTGGCCGGTGCCCGCGCCTTGGCCGAACTGGACCGGGTGGGCGTGCGGCTGGGCCCCGTCGTGGCGACGCCGACCCGATGGACGCTGCTGGTCGCCCCGTACACGCTCGAACGGCTCGGCGAGCTGCTGTACGCGCAGGACTGGGTGCCCAGCTCGCTGCGGTTCCACGGTGAGGGCGGCTACGTCGTCCTGCCGCCCTCGGAGATCGGTACGGGACAGGTGCGCTGGGAGCGCGCGCCGGAGCGGGTTTCCGGGCCGCGCGCCCGGGCGGCGGCCGCAGCGAAGGCCGTATCGCCGTGGCTGCCGGACGTGGGGACGGTGCTGGACGCGCTGGTCGAGGCGAGCACGAGCGCACCGGACGGCGGAAGCAGACTCACGCACTGAGCGTTCGGTGGCCGGGTTGGCCCGTTTCCGGTGCACGTGTGTTCTTTCGGAACGCATTCATTACGGAGTTCTGTCAGTTCTCTGTCGGTTCCCTGCCCGGTCTCTGTCCGGTCTCCGGTGAATCCCTTCCGTTCTTCCCCACTCCCTCCTCCCTCTCTTACGATTGATTCACGTTTCACATTCTCTGCGTAAGCCGTCGACCCGCTTGGACCGATCTGTTTCCGCAGACCCGTTTGTGCCGACTGTTTGCGTCGGCCCGCCCGTTTGCGTCGGCCCGTCCGTTTGGCTCGACCCGTCCGTTTGCGTCGGCCTGCTTGTGCCGGTGCGTTTGGTCTGTCGCGGTGCGCCCGTGGCAAAGCCCGGCGGGGGCGGGGCTCCTGATGGCGCCTCGGATGCTGGTCCGGGCGGGTCCGGGCGGGTCCGGGCGGATACGGCTCCAACCGGCGCCCCTGGCCGCCGGACTGATGCCGGGCCATCGGGAGGGGGAGAACGGGAGTGTGGGCGCTGCGGCGGATCTGTACGCGGCCTGTGCGGGGGCCCGGACGCGGCCTGTGCGCCGCGGGGCGCGCCCTGCGACGCCGTACCCGGAAATGAGGATGCCCGATCGCTGGCGACGGGGGATGCACCAGCGACCGGGCTTCTAGAACGGTAACAAGAGATCTGCCGTTCGCAAATTCGATCTCGCGTATTCGGACAGCGATTTACCTACCAGTACGGCGAGTTGTGACGCGGGTCACCGCTCGGACCGCTCGGTGGTCACTGTCAGCTGAGCGTCACCTGGCGGTTGGTGAGCCCGCCGCGCGCCCGCCGCTCCTCGGCGGTGAGCGGCGCGTCCGACGCGAGCGCCGTCGCGAGCCGTTCCGCGAACGCGGCGGCCGGCTTCTCGCACTCCTCTGCGCCCATCCCGCTCGGCAGGTCCCAGACCGGGACCATCAGCCCGTGCGCCCGGAACGAGCCGACCAGGCGGGTGCCCTCGCCGAGCGACGAGTCGCCCGCGGCGTGCAGCCGGGCGAGTGCGTCGAGCAGCTGCTCCTCGGCGTGCGGCATGACCCAGCGCAGGTGGTTCTTCTCCGGCGTCTCGCACCAGTAGGCGGCGTCCACCCCGGAGAGCAGCACGGTCGGGATCGCCGCGTCGTTCGCACGCTCCAGCGAGGCGGTCACCTCGGCCGTGGCGTTCTCCGCGTCCGGCACCCAGAACTCGAAGCCGGAGTGGATGACCGGTGCGAAGGGCGCGTCGGCGTCCAGCAGGTCCTGGAGCCGGGGGCCGTCGGCCGGTACGCGGCGGGCGGCCACCGGCGAACCGGGCTCCGCCTCCAGCGCACGCTGCAGGGTGTCCGCGAGGTCCCGGCTCAGGTCACCGGAGGAGGTGTCGTTCTGCAGGGCGAGCAGGACGGAACCGTCCTCTCGGCGCAGCGCCGGCCAGGCCATCGGGAGAACCGTCGCGAGCGTCACCGACGGCACACCCTCGGGCAGGCCGCCCTTGAGCGTCAGCTCGGCCGTGGCGGCCGGGACCAGCTCGCGCAGCGCGACCCAGTCGCACTCCCCGGTCAGGCCCTCGAACGGGCGCTGGACCAGTTCGGTCACGGCCTGGGCCGCGGCCCGGCCGTGACAGGCCTTGTAGCGGCGGCCCGAACCGCACGGGCAGGGCTCACGAGCCCCGACCACCGGGATCTCGCCGTCCTTGAGCTGCTGCTTCCCGGCCTTGGTCTGAGGGCGCTTCTTCGCCATGGTGGGCTTTCTCCCGATTGCGACAGTGCGGTCTGGCCCGCGAGCCTAGCCGTCCCGCCGCCGTCCGGAGCACAGCCGCCCTCGCCCCCGTTCCCGGACCAGGTCCCGCGACCCCGCCCTCAGCCCCTGTCCTCAGCCCCCGCCCTCAGCCCACGTCATCGAACGCGTCGTTGAACGCGCTGGAGAAATCCAGCCCTTCGAGCCCCGGGACGACGGTGGCCTTCGGAGCGCTCGGCAGTCCGGTCACGCCGACCGTCCGCCCGTTGCCCCGACCGCCCGGCCGTTCGCCGGGGCGCCCGTGGGAACCGTGGGCCCCATGCCCGCCGTCGACGAGCACCCAGACGGTGACCTCGCCGGGGGCGTCGTCACGTACGCCCCACTCCTGGGCCAGCGCGCTGATGATGTTGAGCCCGCGGCCGCCGCGAGCGGTCACCGAGGGAGTGGCCGGAACCGGCCGAGTCGGGCCGCCACCGTCCGTCACCTCGACGGTCAGCCCGCCCGCCCGGTCGACACGCCACGCGGCGCGTACGTCACCGTCCCCCCTCTCGGTGTGCCGGCCCAGCGGCCTGCCGTGCCGGCAGGCATTGCTGAGCAGCTCGGAAAGAATCAACACCGCATCGTCGACGACCGAATCCGACACCCCGTGGCTGCGCAACTGCTCACGCATCCGGTGCCGCGCCTGTCCCACGCCCGCAGGGCCATGGGGCACGGCCATGCTCGACGACGTGGGCACCTCCTGTGCCACCACCAACGCCACCCCCGAGACCTCCTTTGTCCCCACGCCACGGTGTGGATGCCCTCCAGGGCTGTGCCGGAAACCGGCCAGTGGTCTGTCAGTGACGCACTCGTCACGATCGGGCACAGTCCGAGTGCGCCGGTGTACTCCCTGTAGTTGATCTGCTTGATGCGCTTCTCTGCTGATGCACTGATGTATTGATGCGATCTACGGACGCGATCTACTGAGGTGATCTACCGACGCGCCGACGTCATGAGCGTCCCAGTTGAGCGAGGACCTGCTTGGGCCGGTTGGTGATGATGGCCTCGACGCCGAGCCGGACGCACAGATCGACGTCCTCGGGCTCGTTGACCGTCCAGACATGGGCCTGGTGCCCGGCCCTGTGGAGCCGTTCGATGTAGCCGGGGTGGCTGCGCACGATCCGCATGCCGGGGCCGGCGATCCGGGCCCCGGCCGGCAGCCGCCCGTCGCGCAGCCGGGGGGAGACGAACTGCATGAGATAGACGGTGGGCAGATGGGGTACGGCGTCCCGGACGCGGTGCAGCGAGCGGGCCGAGAAGCTCATGACGCGTACCGGTGAGGGGCTGCCGACGGGCGGGGGCGCGTCGAGCTCGAAGCGTTTCAGCAGGTGCAGGAGCCGTTCCTCGACCTGGCCCGCCCAGCGGGTGGGGTGCTTGGTCTCGATGGCCAACTGGAGCGGCCGCCCGGACGCGCGCGTCTCGACGAGGAGTTCGAGGAGCCGTTCCAGGGTGAGTACGGAGGTGAGCTCGCCCGGCACCGGGTCCCAGTCCGGTGACTCGGTCTCGTCGCGGTCCTTCCAGGAGCCGAAGTCCAGGGAGGCGAGTGCGTTCAGCTCCAGGGCGGAGACCGCGCCGCGCCCGTTGGACGTACGGTTCACCCGGCGGTCGTGTACGCATACGAGGTGGCCGTCGGCCGTGAGCCGTACGTCGCACTCCAGGGCGTCGGCACCGTCCTCGATCGCTTTCCGGTATGCGGCGAGGGTGTGCTCGGGGGCGTCGTCGGACGCGCCCCGGTGTGCGATGACCTGGATGGGATGCTGCCTGGGGCGCTGCTGCCGTGCTTGGGTCACCCGGGTCATGGTGTCACCGGGAGACCATGGGTGTGCGCACCTTGCGACGCGAGACCGTTTTGTCCGTTGTAAGGACCCGTGCACAGATGCACAGGTCCTGCTTACAGTGGCCTGACGTGTTGTGGGAAAGGCTGATCCCAGACACGTACACAGCGGATCTCTTGCCGAATGATGATGTGGAACCGAGGAGTAAAGAGCTGTGAGCACAGAGAACGAGGGCAACGAGGGCACAGCGGCCGAGGCCGCCCCGTCCGTTCCGTCCGCACCTCCCGTGCCGGCCGACGCTCCCCAGGCGCACCCCGAGGACACGCCTCCCGCCGCCTCCCATCCCGACGCGACGGCCACGCAGCAGCAGCCGGTCTCTCCCGCGCAGGAGCCGGAGACCGCCCGGATGGCCGCGGCCCCGGCGACCCCGCAGTACGCACCTCCGGCCCCGCCGCACTCCGCGGCCGACGCCGGCTGGCCCCCGCCTCCGCCAGCCGTTCCCGCGTACGCCCACGGGGCGCACGGTGGGGGCGGACCCGTGTGGGGCCCGCCCGGCGTGCCGCACACGCCCGAAGCGCCGCGCAAGCGGGGCGCGGGCGGTCTCGTGGCCGCGGTGGCCGTGGCGGCGCTCGTGGCGGGCGGCATCGGTGGCGCCCTCGGCTACTGGGCGGCGGACAGCAACGACGGCTCCGGTTCGACCACGGTCTCGGCCTCCGCGAACCCCCAGGACCTCAAGCGCGATCCGGGCACGGTCGCCGGGGTCGCCGCCAAGGCGCTCCCCAGTGTGGTCACGATCGACGCGCAGGGCGGCGACGGCGAGGGCGGCACGGGCACGGGCTTCGTGTACGACAGGGAAGGCCACATCCTCACGAACAACCACGTGGTGGCCTCCGCGGCGGACAGCGGTCAGCTCACGGCGACGTTCTCCAACGGCAAGAAGTACGACGCCGAGGTGGTCGGCCGGGCCCAGGGCTACGACGTGGCCGTCCTGAAGCTGAAGAACCCGCCGAAGTCCCTGAACCCGCTGCCCCTGGGCAACTCGGACCAGGTCGCGGTCGGCGACTCGACCATCGCGATCGGCGCCCCGTTCGGCCTGTCCAACACGGTCACCACGGGCATCATCAGCGCGAAGAACCGCCCGGTCGCCTCCGGCGACGGCAACGGCGGCAGCAACTCGTACATGAGCGCCCTGCAGACCGACGCCTCGATCAACCCGGGCAACTCCGGCGGCCCGCTGCTGAGCTCGGGCGGCGCGGTCATCGGGATCAACTCGGCGATCCAGTCGACCGGCAGCTCCGGCCAGAGCCAGGCCGGCTCCATCGGCCTCGGCTTCGCGATCCCGATCAACCAGGCGAGGACCGTCGCCGAGCAGCTGATCAAGACGGGCCAGCCCGTCTACCCGGTCATCGGCGCCACGGTGACGATGGACGACCAGGGCGGCGGCGCGGTGATCTCGGACCAGGGCGCCGGCGGCACGGAAGCGGTCAGCAAGGACGGCCCGGCGGCCAAGGCGGGCCTGCGCGCGGGCGACGTCATCACGAAGTTCAACGACACCGTCGTCGACAGCGGCCCCACCCTGATCGGCGAGATCTGGACCCACAAGCCGGGGGACCACGTCACCCTGACGTACAAGCGCGACGGCAAGACGGCAACCGCCGAAGTGACCCTGGGGGAGCGCAAGGGCGACAGCTGACCGGCTAGGCTGTTCCCCGCGCCGGACACGTCCACACGGACCGCGGCCGGCGCGGGGTGGGTTGCCCGAGCGGCCTAAGGGAACGGTCTTGAAAACCGTCGTGGCGCGAGTCACCGTGGGTTCAAATCCCACACCCACCGCAGCAGGTCAGTGAATGTGCTGATCACAAGGGGTGTCCCGACCAGGGGCACCCCTTCATCGTGAGTTCCTGTCTCACCCTGACCCGCCCGTGTGCCGCATTGGATCAAGGTGTGTGGACCAGGCGTGGACCACGGCCCGGCCTGGGCCGACCGCCACTTTCGCTGGCCGGATGCTCGCTGCCGTACTCGTAGAGCAGTACTACGTTGCGTCCGAATGAAGTGTCCGCATCAAGACGAGCGTCGCTGCTCATAATTTCGGATCTCTATGCGCTGATCGGGTCACTCAATGTAGTATCAGTGCGCCCAGGCCCTCGTACTGGCCTGCGACTGCACCGGTACTACATGATCAGGGGCATGGGCGTTTCCGCGAGCAACCAAATCCAGGACCTACCGCTGCAGTGGCGCTCTGCCCCTCGCCGGTGGGGCCATCCACTGCACAGCCTGTGCAGCTATTTCGCCATGTTTCCGCCGCAGTTGGCGCATTTCTTCATTGACTGGCTCACGCAGCCAGGCGAGTCCGTCTACGACCCGTTCTCTGGCCGCGGCACGGTGCCACTCGAAGCTGTTCTTCAGGGCCGACGCGGATATGGCAGCGACGCCAACCCGCTGGCGGTAGTCCTCTCGCATGCTAAGACCCGCGTACCGAGCAAGCGCACTCTACTCAAGCGTCTCGCCGATCTTGAGGACAGCTACTCGCCGCGTTCCGTGTCGATCGCCAACGAGCCGGCCAACATCGCCATGCTCTACAGCGATGAGACGCTGCGGCAGCTGGTTTGGCTCAAGGAGCGACTGGACCGGACGAACGACACCGACTGCTTCTGGGTCGCCACGATTCTGGGGATGCTCCACGCCAACCACAACAAGACCGGTCCGCGGGGTTTCTCGATCAGCATGCCGAACACGTTCGCGATGGCTCCTGGCTACGTGGCGAAGTACATCAAGGAACACGGTCTCGTGAAGCCTGAAGTCGACGTCTTTGCCATGTTGAGGACCCGACTGGAACGCTTGGAGCTGCCGACCGCCAAGCTTGAGGGTGGCAAGACCTGGGTTCACGACGCAACGGCCCCGTCACCCTCATGGCTCGTCCAACGTCGTCCGAAACTGATCTTCACGTCGCCCCCGTACCTGCAGGTGATCAAGTACGGGAAGTACAACTGGGTCCGACTTTGGTTCCTGGACGAGACATCCTCCGATGTCGACAAGCGGCTTATGGCCTCGGCCTCCCTCACTCGCTACCTGGAGTTTATGAAGTCGGTCGCCGCGAACCTGAAGCACACTGTCGCTGAAGACGGTTACGTGTGCTTCGTGATAGGGGACGTCCGCCGCGGTGACGATGACCTCAACCTCGCTCAGGCCGTCTGGGACGAAGTCCTGCAAGGCCAGGGCTGGCACCTACACGGGATCATTGCCGACGAGATCCCCCAGGATCGCAAGGTGAGCCGCATCTGGAAGAACAACAGCGGCCGGGCCACCAAGGTTGACCGGCTTCTGCTGCTCAGTCCCACACCTCAGAAACTCCCGGACGTCGTCCCGCCGTCCTGGGCACAGAAGCTGTCATTCGCGAACGCGCGCAGCTAGGACCTCTCAAGAGGGGGAACCGCACCATGACTATGCTTGAGGAGCTCAAGCAGCTCGCCAGCGTCGATCTTTTCGCAGAGAGCCGCAAGGAAGACGCTTTCGTCGGCCGGCCTTTCTACCTTGACTTCGACCGTCTGCGCCTGATGAGCAACGACAAGTGGAAGCAGAGCGTCGGCGGTGTTCCGGCCGGTGCCTTCCTCCTTGCGCTCTACAAAGGCGAAGCCGGCATCGACGAGGCCATCCTGCTGCGAGTGTTGCGCCCCACCAAGCTGCCGACCGACGACGACATGGTGATGGCCATGGTCGATCACTACAAGGAAGCCCCAAGGGATGACAGCGGCACCCCGCTCGACTCCTACACCCGGGCTGAGTTCCAGTTTTCTGGCCTCGAATGCCGCGTGATCGGCACCTTCTACCGGGACGAGACCCGCACCACGCGCTTCGCCGGTGACCTGGACAACTTCTATGCCCCGCACAACTACCGCGTCGTCAAGCCCCGCGGCAACGTTCTCGAGTACATCGTCAACTTCCGCGAGCAGGGCATCCCCGGCGGCAAGGGCGACGAGCGGATCGGACGGGTCCGGTACAGCTCCAGTCTTCGGCACCACACCGGCGACGAGGTGCCGGTCTATGTCTCCGCCCTGGACTTCCTCGGCAAGCGGACCGCCCTGTTCGGCATGACCCGCACCGGTAAGTCCAACTCCGTCAAGAAGATCATCCAGGCTACCGTCGGGATCTCCGGGTCCGGCGTGAAGATCAAGGACGAGGAGATCCTTCCCGTCGGCCAGATCATCTTCGACATCAACGGCGAGTATGCCAACGCCAACCAGCAGGACGACGGCACCGCCATCTTCCAGCAGTACCCCGACGACGTCACCCGCTACAGCGTCCTTGAGAAGCCCGGCTTCAAGGTCATGAAGCTGAACTTCCACCGTTCGATCGCGGAGGGCCACTCGCTGCTGGCTGGACTGCTCGATGACGACACGAGCACGTACACCCGTGCGTTCTGCTCGATCGACTGGACCGACCCCGACCCGGAGGACCGCGCCGCCACCACTCGCTACGGAGTCAAGAAGGCCGCTTACCAAGCGTGCCTGAAGGCCGCGGGCTACGGTAACGGCGGCGCTCAGATCAAGTTCCAGTCGAACGCCGTGATCATGGGTAGCGGCATCCCCGGGCTCGACGGTGTCGACCCGAGACAGGGGATCTCGCTTGATGATGCCATCGCGTGGTTCACCGCCGCGTGGGAGAACTACGACGCTCCCCAGGGCCCTTTCCAGGCCCTGAAGCAGCAGAAGAAGGGTCGCGACTGGGCCGACGAGGACACCCAGACCCTCATGCGCTTCCTGACCCGTAAGGCCAAGCCCGGCGCCAACGCCACCGAGGCGGGTTTCCGCAAGCTCATGAAGCACAGGACTCTCCACACCGACACCGTCGCTATCCCGTTCGACGATGAGATCGTGAGCCTGCTGCGGGACGGCAAGATTGTGATCCTGGACCTGTCCCAGGGCAACCCTGAAATCCAGCGCACCTACTCCGACCGCGTCTCGCGCAAGATCTTCAACGAGGCGATGAACCGGTTCATTGCGAACCAGCAGACGAACTTCATCCAGATGTATTTCGAGGAGGCCCACAACCTCTTCCCCCGCAAGGACGACAAGGACCTCACCCAGATCTACAACCGCGTTGCTAAGGAGGGCCAGAAGCTCCGGCTCGGCCTGTGCTACGCGACGCAGGAAGTCAGCTCGATCTCCGGGAGCATCCTCAAGAACACCCAGAACTGGTTCGTCTCGCACCTGAACAACCGTGACGAGCTGCGCGAGCTGGACAAGTTCTACGACTTTGAGGATTTTACGGAGAGCCTGCGGCGTACCACCGACAAGGGCTTCATCCGGCTTAAGACCGACTCGAACACGTTCATCGTGCCGATCCAGGTCGACCCGTTCAAGGTCGCGGGGGTCTGAACATGGCCTACTCCAGCCTGCACGGCCGCAAGCCCATGGAACGGGCCAGCAAGATCTCGCACACCAACATCATTGCCTCGCAGGAGGTCAAGGACCTCCTCGCTGAGTGCACCATCCCACGGCCTGCTGACACGGAGACGGTTCGGGATCTTCTCGCCCGGGTGCCCATGCCGGTAGGCCAGAGCATCAAGCACGTCATCGCAGTGGACGGTAGCTTTCGCGAGGCACTGGTCCGCGACGGGTTTCCGTCGGCCACCGTCACCTTCTTCGCGTTCGGTCCGCTGATCTTCAAACTCGACGACCTGCGGCAGCTTGATCGTGAAACGTTCATCGCGCCCGAGGACCTCGCCAAGCTCAAGAAGATCCAGCGCTTCCAGCTCGCGCTCCCCACACGCAACATCTCCCGCAACGGGCTCGGGCTCCAGGACTCGATCCGCCTGACGCTCCACGAGTTCCTCGCCCGTCCGGTCGATGACGGCAAGTCTCTCTACGACACCCTGCGCTGGTTGCTGTTTCGTCGCTGGACCAACATCCTGGATGCCAGCCGCACGCTCCGTCATTGTCCG
The DNA here is from genome assembly GCF_004795035.1 of Streptomyces sp. A0958. GTDB lineage: Bacteria > Actinomycetota > Actinomycetes > Streptomycetales > Streptomycetaceae > Streptomyces. The sequence goes on along the minus strand of NZ_SSBK01000003.1, from coordinate 160,067 downwards.
AACGAGAGCGTCAATGGGTGCGACCGGGAAGAGATCGTGCTCACCCCCGACACCCCCTACCGCTCCGAGTGCACGAACTGCGGCGGCCCGATCTATCTGGGTGACGTCCTGCGCCTGCACGAACTTGTCGACGACGAGCAGGGTGCCAGCCGCATCACCTCCTACCTGCTCTCCGCACTGGAAACTCTCGCCCTGGTTCATGTGATCCACGCCCTGTGGGAGATGAAGCCGATCCTGCTGCGGGAGTTCCTGTTCATCAAGGACGGGCCGCTCGCTCTCTTCGGCCAGGTCTTCACACTGGCCGACCCATTGCGCGAGTTGGCGACTTTCCTTGCCGAGTATCGGGACCCGTCAGACCGGAGCAAGGTTTTGCCACTTCTCAATGTGGTGGGCCTTGAGAAGAGCGGCTCCTTTGTGGAGCACGCGGTACACATAGAAAAGAGCCTCGACAAAGCCCTTGCGGAGGCCAAAGCCGACGGGGGCTTCGCCGGCGTCGTTCTACCTCTCTCCAACGAGTACATCTACAAGTACGTTGTTCCTGGTGACCCCGGCGGCACGATCACGTACGGGCAGAACACGTACTGGGGCGGCAAGATGATCTTCAAGGCGAAGGATGGGAGCACCTACGTGGCAACCGTCCCGACCTTCGGTGGACACAAGGCCGATCCCAAGATCGACGACTACATCAACCTCACCGACGTGCTTGCTGCCGTCTCGGAGCTTCGGTGCTCGATGTACGACAACGCGCTGATCCCGGTGGCGCTGGCGAACCGGCTCGTGTCCCTCTCCGAGGTCCCGAGCAGCCGCATCCTGGAGTCTTTCGCGCGCGGCACGATCCGCAGATAGTCAGGGAGTCCTACCGAATAGGTAAGGCTGGCCGAGAGCTGAGTTCGAGATCTCGGCCAGCCTTCGTCGAAACTGACGGTTGCACCTCTTGGCATTGGTGACCTCACCCGGGGTGACACGACCGCAGAGGCCGGCGTCTCGCGGATCGGAGATCTTGGGCTGCGAGGCAGTTACCCGTCTTCGGACGCTTCGAGGGCCCGTTCGATCTGCTGGTTGGCGTGGTGCTGGTTGCGGCGGATGGCCTTGGCGTAGAAGCGGAACAGCACGGCGATGCTATGGCCGGCGCGACGGGCGACCTCGGCCGGGGAGACGCCGGACTCCAGCCAGAGGGAGACGCAGGCGGCTCGGAGTCCGTAAGGGACCTCGGCCAGAGGCGTCTTGATCTCGTGGGGGGTGAGGACGGCTTCGCGGGCGGCCTTCCAGATGTCTCCGTACTCCTTGCTGAGCAAGCCGCCGCTGCGGACAGCTCGGAAGAGTCGTCCGTCCTCGGCCGTACCAAACTCCTTGATGTGGTCACGGATCATGCGGACGAGGACCGGGGGAATGGGCACCTCGCGGGTAGCCCGACGTGCTCGCTTCTTGAGGCCGCGGGAGTCGTACGACTCGCCGGAATCGGTCCACCCGGAGCCGACACGCGCCGAGCTAGATGACAGGACGACTTGGCCCCAGCCCGCCTCGGGCAGGGTGAAGTCGGACTCCCGGAGCGTTACGGCCTCGCCGGGGCGGGTTGCCGCGTAGTAGATGCACCCGAAGAACGCCTTGAGGTGCCGTCCACGATCACCTTGTGCTTCTACGGCATCGATCAGCTTCCTGGCGCGAGCTGGGCCGGGCACGTATCGAAAGTCGATCTCGTCGTCAGTCTCGGGCGGTGTCCAGTCCACCTTGACCAGGGGCAGCGAAGGCAGGCGTTCCAACTCGACGGCATAGCGGAGGCAGTTACTGAACACGGGCACCTTGCGGTTCACCGTGTTGTCTGCCGCAGCGGTGCCGTCCATCTTGCGTGCCAGTGCATCCAAGGCGGACCGGACGACGGCCGGTGTGTTCAAGGCCGAGATGTCCACGGACTTGCGTCCGATCCAGTCGAGGGCCGCCACGATGGGTTCCGGTGCTTCCTCGGCGTCGACGCGGGCCACGATCTCGCCGTCCTGGTCGAGGACGAGGCGGAAGGCCCAGGAGTAGAGCGCGGCACGGAGTACTCGGGGTGCGGGTGCCCCGCGGTTGTCCTTGACCAGGCGCGGGCTGACCGTGGCCAAGGCGTCCGCGATGCTCGCACGGTGCTTGGCAGAGGCGTTCGGCCACTTCATCACCACGTACTCCCGAGCATGGGCGAACCACGTCGGGGACTGGGCCGCCAGCACTTCCGAGGCTGGCAGGCCAGTCTCGGTGTCGAACTGCTCGCGGTTGCGCAGCGCGGTGAGCAGTTCGGAACGTCGGCCATCCGCCTGGGCCTTGAGCTTGTAGCTCTTGGAGAACGGCTGAGCACCGACCCGCCAGCGCAGCTGGTAGGCGGCAGCGCGGTCGGGGCGCTTACGGATGCTCCAGATCTTCACGTCGTACGTCAGCACGCGGGCACCTCGCAGCCCTTGAACCAGGCGTCGAGGTCGGCCCGGCGGATGCGGAGCTGACCGTTGGGGAGCTTGAGGCAGCGGGGCGCGCTTCCACGTGCGCGGAGCCGGTAGAAGGCGGCCCGGGACATGCGCAGCTCTGCCAGGGCCTCTCCCAGGGTCAGCATGCGGGTGGTCGGTGCGGCGGTCACTGCCAGACCTCCCCTTCGGTCTTGGCCCGTTCCTTGTCGTCGCGGGCCTGGTTGATGTTGTGGCGGGTCTGGTTGGCGAGGAGTTCTTCGCCGGGGCGGTAGCCGGAGGCGAGGTAGGCCCAGGAGGACTCGGTGATGAGCACGGTGTCCGGGGCGGGTACGGAGTGGCCGGCGCGGGCGCGGGCGGCGTCGGCCTGGGCGAGGCGCCAGGCGCGGCGTACGTCGCGGAGGGCGCCGAGGGTGGTGGAGTAGGTGCGGGACTTGGTGGAGAAGTGGCCGCGGAAGCCGAGCATGTGGGCCCACTTGCAGAGCTTGAGGTCCACGAATTCAGGCAGGCCACCGAGGGCCCAGGAGGTGCGGATCATCTGCCGGACGTGTGCTTGCACGCGGAGGTCTTCGAAGGGCTCGGCGTGGCCGGTCCCCTCGCATTCGGGGCATTCAGCGAGGACATCACCGGGAACGTGGCCACGGCCGGAGCAGGCCACGCAAATCAGCGAGCGGTCGACCGTGCCGCAGTCCTCGGCGCTCTTGGTGGCGTACTTGGCGACGTACCCGGCTACCGCGGCGTCGGTGAGCTCGCCGTCTCCCAGCGCGGTGATCTCCTGTACGTCGAGCATGGAGCCCCAGCGGATCTCGTGGTCTCCCACGGTGTCGGAGGTAACCGTGAGGGCGGTGCGGCGGACAGCGGCGCGGATGGCGTAGGTGAGGTCGTCCACGCTTGCCCAGGCTGGCGGGGCACTGGTGTGGCCGTCGGGGCCGTCGATGCGGACGACGGCGTGGAAGTGGACCAGGCCGCGCTTCTGGTACTCGGCGACCTTGGCGAAGGAGACGCGCAGGAGCTGCTTCATGTCCTTCTGGGTGATGTGGAAGTGGGCGGCCAGGGCACGGCGGAGGTTGAGGGTGAAGCGTGCCCACAGGGCTCCGGCATGGGCGTTCCAGAGCACGGCGCCGGTGTAGTCGTACGTCCTAGGGGCCAGGGGCGTGCCGAGTTCGGGGGCGTCCTCCGGGTGGTGGTCGCCGCAGCGGCAGGCGTGGGGCTTGCCGTCCTTGGTGGCGGGGCGGTTGTGGACGGGGCCGAAGGAGGGGGCGGTGAGGGTGAGGAAGACGCGGGGGTGGGTGCGGACGGTCTCGGCGACGTCCTTGCCGCCGCAGAGTCCAGCGCGGACGAGGTGGTAGGTGTCGGCGGCGTAGGTGCGGGAGCAGGCGGCGCAGCGGGAGGCGCGGCGGTTGCCGCAGGTGGTCAGGAGCCGTCCGGCGGGCTCGTCGCTGGTGGAGTATGAGCGGATCGTTTCGTCGGTGGCGGCGTTGCGGGTGTGGGTGTGGCCGATGAGGTTGACGGGGCGGGTGCAGCCGCGCAGGCGGGTGATCTGGTCGCGGGCGCGGTCGAAGTTGTCGAGGTTGGCCAGCTCGATCAGGTCCCGGACAGCGGGGCTGATCACGTGCCGCAGGTCGAGGTTGCGGGGCATCGGCAGGAGGATCCTTTCCGCTGATGAGGAAGGCCCCGGGCAGCACCGGGCGAGGGATGGTGGTGCTGCCCGAGGACATGACGGGTCAGGCCCAGAGGGCCAGGGGTGGGGAAGGTGCCGGGAGGCCGGCGGGAGGGTCAGGCCGACAGGGCCGCGTGCGCGGCGGTGGCGAGCGGCAGGGCGATGCCGAGATGGGTGCGGAGCTGCATCGCAGTGATGGGTTCGCCGTGTGCGGCCAGGTGGGACGCGGCGATGGTCCGGGCCGCGTCCATCAGCGGCTCCGGCACCACTGGGGCCGGTGTGGCAGTGGTGATCGGAGCCGGGACGGCGAGGGTCGCCGCAGGTTCGGCGACGGGCTCCATCACGGCCAGGGCCGGTTCTGTGTCCGGCTCAGGAGCCGGTGCCGTGACCGGTTCGGACACCGGTACTGGCGCGGGACCGGGGGCGGTGGGGGCGATGGCGTGGAAGTGCCGGAGCAGGGCGGGGCCTACCGAGCCCCAGCCGAGCAGGAGCAGCGGGGCCACGCTGTCGAGGGCGGCCCGCCCGTAGTATCCGGCCAGAAGCGGGTGCGCGGTGTTGAGAGCGAGGGTTAACAGGCCGGACAGGTGCATGAGCCGATTCGCCGAGCGCAGGTCACCGGCGGGGACTCCACGCAGAGACAGGGAGCGCAGCGCGACCAGGAGTCCGACCACTGACAGGTCCACCATGGGCGCGATCAGTGGAGCGATCGGGGCCGGGACTCCGAGCCGCAGGGCCAGGGCCCAGACGTTCCCGAAGGAGAACACGAACGCCAGGGCGGCGATCAGGATCATCACAACGGTGATGGTGCGCTGCGTCGTCCGGTCTTCCGTCAAGGTAATTCACCTCCTTTCCGGGGGAGTTGGGTGCGTCTATGGGGTTGGTCGTTCAGGCTGCGGCGGGAGCGTCGTCCTCCGGAGGCTCAGCCTTGCGCAGGCTGGGCGCGGTCAGGCTGGCCAGCAGCACCGTCGGGTCCTGGGTGAAGTGGGCGGTGGCGAGGGCGACGGTCGCGGCACTGGCGGGGTCGAGGTAGGGGGTGCGGACGCGGACGAAGCCGGGGCGCCCTTCGGCGGCCATGGACGCGACACCTACGTACTGGGAGCCCTGGAGGTTGATCGGGTCCATGTCCGGCCAGTTGCGGATGTCATCCCCGAGCGCGGCGACGGACGCTTCGGTGGTGCGCTGGTAGAAGGACAGGGCAGCGCTGCACACGTCCCGGATCGAGGTGGGGATGGCGTCGCCGGTCGCCTTCTGGGTGGCCGGCACCGTGAAGATCCCGGCCGACCGGCCGCCCTTGACGAGCAGACCCGTCAGGCGGACGTTCTCCGCCGCGAGGGCGGAGAGCGCGCGGGTCTCCTTGTCACTGCCCTTGTGGTCGTGGAAGAAGGTGTGGGACTCGTCGATGATGGCGATCACCAGCGGCCACTGTTCACTGGGGCCGACGTTCCACATGTTCGCCGTGCCCAGCACCTTCCGCGCCGCCGTGGCACGGTCGTGGAGCAGCTTGACCAGTCGCCGCAGCAGCGCGTTGGCCTCATGCAGGTCGTGGCCGGCGTGCGCGAACACACGGGGCAGCACGTCCGCGTAGTCACCGTGGGCAGCGTCGGACACCTTGCCGTCGATCACCGCGAACTGCACGGCCGGGGACGGCCCGAAGTAGGTGATCAGCGCGGTGAGCTGGTTGGACTTGCCGCCGCCGACACCGCCCGCGACCACCGCCCCCGACTTGTTCTTGAGCTCGATGTGGACCGGGGCCCCGTACTCGTCCCGGCCGACCGGCCACACCGTCAAGTCGGTGGGCGGCCCCCCGGTCGGCACGTACTGGGTGTGGCCGGTCAGCGGGTCGTGGCGGATCGCCCGCAGGGTCGCGTGGCCCGGCTTGCCCGCCTCGACGGCGACGCGGACGCAGCCCCAGGCATCGGCCAGGAACCGGGCCTTGTCCTGGAGTTCCTTGATCCCGACCTTCGGCAGCAGCTTGATGTGAACGATCACCCCGTACCGGTCCGGCTGCGTCTTGATCACCGGTACCAGTTCACGCGGCTTGGGCTCCGGAGCGCCCTTGCTCGTGTTGAGGGAGGACAGCCAGGGCGGGGTGCGGTCGGTGACCGACAGCCCGGCCATCTTCGCCAGCCGCGCCCACGTCATCCGGATCTTCACGGCCTGCCGGATGCTCCGGCGCATCTCCTTGTCCGCCCGCACGTAGCGGACCGACTTGACCACGACCCACACCGCCAGCAGCGCGGTGCAGGCCACCAGCACCACCGGCGCCCAGCCGATGATCTCTTCCGGAGTCATCGTGCCCTCCCCTTCCGTTGCTCGGTCATGTCCTCGATGGACGCCTTGATGTCCGCGCAGATCCCGTAGCCGTAGACCGACATCCGAGCCTCATGAACCGCGCGGGAGACGTGCCCCTGGGCGATCCAGTCCAGTTCGATCCCGTGGGCGGTGAACGCAGCCAGCACGTCAGCGGAGAGGGACGAAGCCCCCTTGCCGCCGCCGGGCGGAGTGACGGAACCCCGCCCGGCAGTGGCGCCCATTACGCGGCCTTCTTGACCGCAGCGGCCGACTCGGAGACCGTCTCGGCCGGAGCGGCCATGCCCGGAATCTGGACCAGCTCCAGGCGCGTGACCCGGTAAGCGACGCCGTCGGAGAGGCTGCCGTTGAAGATGCGGGCCCACGGGGTGGCGATCAGGTCCACCGGACGGACCATGACGCCCGGCGCCAGCCCTGCCGGGAGACCGGACTCCGGCACAGTGATCTTGAGGATCTCGGCGCGACCCTCCGACATCTGCATCACCGTGACTGTGTAGAGGGTCTCCCCCGTGTCGCGGTCGGTCGCGATCTCCCCCGTCTCCGGGTTCTTGATTTTCGGGGCGCCGCCGGTGCCGGTGATGTAGGTGTCGGTCGGCTTGACGAGGACGGGGATACGAGCCATGCGTTCACTCCTGCGATTCGGGGCCCCTGGTGGACCCGACAGGAGGAAGCTACCTCGCCCAGCTAGCTGGGTCAACAGGGAAGAGGTGAGCGACTTAGCGGTGCTGGGCTAGGCGGGTTGGCTGAACTCGGGATAGCTGGGCTAGGGGCCGCTAGTCTGGGAGCATGACGAAACGGCCCTCCAGCGACACGCGACCGCCCTACCGGCGGATGGCGGACGTGCTGCGCGACGAGATTGAGCGGGGTGTTCTACGGCCCGGCCAACAGCTGCCCTCCCACCGCGAGCTGCAAGAGCGTTTCGAAGTCGCCAACATGACCGCCCGCAGCGCACTGCGCGTCCTGCGGGACGAGGGCCTGATCCACACCGTGCAGGGCCGGGGCAGCTTCGTCCTCTCACCCCAGGACGAAGGGGCCGGCGACGCCGAGCACCCGGGCCAGCGCAGCGGCGACTACACCCCGCCGGCCTGGTACACGACGCAGGTCGGCCGCAAAGAGTTGTGGACCGGCCCTGGGGCCCCGGCCTCACTGCGCGAGCTACTCAAGCGCGAGCCCAAGCCCGAGCCGGGGACGCTGACCCGGCCGGACGCCAGCCCGGAGTTCAACGCCCTGGCCCAGCAGGTGGAGACCCTCACGCAGCAGGTCGACCAGCTCACACAGCTTTTCCAGCAGGTTCTTGAGGAAGTGCGGAAGCCGGACGCTTCATAGCCCCCAGCGTGCTCGCCACCTCTTCCGCCAGCTGGCCCAACCGCTCAACCTGCTCGCCCAGCTGAGCCACGTACCCGGCCAGTACCTGCTGTTCCTGCTCGGTCATGCTCACCCCGTTCTTGCTGCGTGCGTGCGGTATCTCCTGCCAGACATCGCCCGGCGGTAGCGTCTGCGGCCCGCCCGGCCGGGCCAACCCTGAGGCATCCCCGCGGATTGCTCGACCCCCCGACCCGCGAACTCCCGCCCCGCGGGATGGCATTTCCGCAGTGCCCGCCTCGCGAGCCCCCGATCCGGCATCGCGTTCCGCCGGGCGGACAGGGCGGACCCCCTCCAGCGCTCGCGCCCGTTCCGCCATGACCGTCTCCTTTCGTGCACTCGGACCGGTCCGGCCCTCTCGCTTGCTACAGGTGGGGAAGACAGCCCCGGTGTGACGCTCCGCCCATGTGGTGCGCATCACAATCAACTCCCTTCGCGGGCCTGGCTTCCTGGTCCGTGCCGACAAGGGTCCAGAGAATCCCCGGTTTGGCTAACCGGCGATCGTTGGCTATGTTCACCGGCCCGCAATCGCGGATCACGTATAGAGGTGCGAGAGGTGCCCCGCGTGTGACCTCGCGCGAGGTGACCTGGATCACGCGTCCTGTATCCGCACGAAACGGGCCTCTTCCCCTGGCGTGGCCAGCGCGGTCGACGAAATGGATAACTCTCCCAAACGGGCATCTCGTGGCCCTTGCCTGTGGATAACTCGACCAGACGAGCCAACCACCGTTCACCTGTGGATAGATTTCGTCGACTCCGAGAACGAAACCAGGCAATAGCGGTTGAATAGGCGATTCAGCCAATAAATCGTGTGATCCATGACAAAGTAGCCCGCCCCCACCGGCCGACGCGGCCGAAGGGGTGAGCTGTCCAAAGTTTCTTTACTGGATCAAGGCGGCCCGCTGGCGCGGGCCGCGCGGCGCGGCGGCCCCAGGCCGCCGCTGGCTCCATGTCTCCGCCACCGCCCGCGACGGCCCCCGCCCGCTCGCGCCGCAAAAGCCCGAGGAACGGGCAGCCGGACCGTGAAGAACCCCGACAGCCGCCCCACGGCGAGCACGGCCAGCAAGAGCGGGATGCATGCCAAGTCCGCACCGGTCACCGCGGATTGCCGTTCAACCAGCCGTGACCCGGGCAGCCGGCCTCCCGCCCGTTCGTCAGGCGAGGCCGACGGCAGCGCTCAGGCCGCAACGTGGCCGCTGGCCGTGACGCACCGGGAAGCGTGGCTGGGGCCGGTGGGTGGTTGCTGGAGGCACACGTGGCGGGTGCTCGGTCGGCGCGCCCGCCGTCGTGGCTGACTTTCTGTGGCTGAGGTCGCCAACGGCACGGGTCAGCTGACCAGAGAAGGCGGCGCGATCGTTCGTGCGCGGTCGTAGAGGTCCCGCGCAGTGGTGTTCTTCAGATGCGGCCGGAGAAGGCCGAACATGTTTCTCATCCGGTCGTCGGCTCGGCCGGACTGCACCATGGGGTAGTCGTCGAGCGCCTGGTGCCAGGTGTCGCAGGCCGCTTCCAGGTGGCCGAACTCCAGTTGCCGTTCGGCCAGCATGGCGCGGTGTCGGACACGGGCACGGCGATAGACGCTGTAGCGCACCTTGTCGGACTGCTGCATGGCTTCGATGGCGCCGGAGACGTCGCCGAGTTCGTAACGAACCTGGCTGATGTGGTAGTTGAGTGACGCCGGGTCGTACGAGCCGAACGCCTTGCCGCGCGACTCGGCACGGTCCATGGCGGTCTCGGCCTCCCGGATGTACCGCAGCGCCCGAGTCCGGTCGCCGGTCTGCGCGGCGGCGTGTGCTTGCTGGCCGGCAAGGAACGCCAGCATGCGAGGCCCGGCCTTCGGGGAGGCGGCTGCCGCCGCGTCGGCCAGTTCCATGGCCTTTCCCCCGTGGCGAAGGTCGATCGCCTGGACGCTCATGCCGCGCAGCGTGGTGCAGTAGGTCAGGTGGTCCTCGGCAGCGCCCGCGAGCTCCAGCGCCTTGACGTAGTAGCGCTGCGCGAGGCCGTGCAGCCCCTCGTCCACGGCCATGTAGCCCGTCAGGTACAGCAGGTCCGAAGCCGCGGACAACATCGCTTTCCGCACGTCGTCGGGGGCGTCGGCGCGCAGGTAGGACGCCACGGTGTTCACCATGAACGAGGCGGCCATGGGGCGTGCGTGGCGACCGCCGAACTGGTCGTCCAGTTCTGAGACGCGCTCGGTCATGGCGATGACCATGTCCACTTCGTTCATGCCGATCCGGCGGGCGCGGCCGGACTGGACCGCTTCGGCACGGCCGATGACATCCGGCCACCCGGGAATCGTGAGTGCGACGGAGAACAGGCCGGCCCCCAGGACACTGCGGCGCGATGGGTCCATGTCCTGCCTCCCGAGGTCGATCAGCCCCTCCACGGTATCCGCGGCTGTCGGGGAGTGATCGCGGGGAACGGGCAGACCGGCCTCAGTGTGCGTTACGGGCCGCCCCAGACGCCGTGAGAGGGCTTCCAGGACGCACACCCGCACGGCTCCGCGAGGCACGGTGCCACCCAGCCAGTGGCTCACTGCCGACTCGTCGTATCGCAGGGGCGTGCCCATCTCGGTGCCCACGCGGTTCACCGCCCGCGCGAACTGGCGATAAGTCCAGCGGCTCTCGGCGAGCAGGCGCCCGAGCGCCCCGTTCGGTTCACGCGTGGCCATGCCCTCAACTCCCCGTGCCCTTGCGAACTTTCAAGGCTTTCAAGTCCCGGCGCTGCTGCAACGGTACCGCTGTGCGTGGCCACGCGGTTGCGTAGAGGCAGCAGGGAACGGCGAGACCTCGCCGCAGCCATCGTCTGAGGGGCTGAGGGATGAAAAGCGAAGCGCGGGCCCGACTGGCCCAGTTGACCGAAGAGCGGGGCGTGGACGGGGTGCTGAGGATCGACACCTACGAGGGCGCGGACCCGCCGCCGGGCTCGAACCTGTTCCCGCCGTGTGAGTGCCCGCAGCACAGCCGTCCCGAGCCTCAGGACGCCGCGGCCGAGATGAGCGCCGCCGTGCGCAGGGCGAACGAGCACAGCCGCGGCGAGCGGCTGTGAGGCGGTTAGCCGCAGTCGTCTGCCGCTACGTCGGAGCGCTGCTGATCATCACCATCTCCGCATCGGTCGGCTTCGTCCTGGGCGTGGCCGCCGCCTCCACCCCCACCTGACTTCTCCCTGCCACATCCAACCCCACGTGTGGCGAGGGAGGGCCCACCGCCGGAAGTGGTGGGTGCCCGTCCGGCCGCCTTCTTCGTAAGGGCCGGCAGCCGGACGGGATCAACTCCGCAGCATCAGCTGCGGGGTCCGTTTCAACCGTAAGAGGAGAACGCGATGAACGTGGACGAGCTGTTCACCGGCGACCTGATCACCGGCGTCCCGGCTGTCGAGGCCACGCTGCTCGACAAGATGCCCGGCGGTGGCGACAACAACGGCGACCACTGCTCCAAGTGATCCAGGGCTGACGCCAGGTGGGGCGGGGTCGTTCGCGGCCCCGCCCCGCCGCATGACTTCGGAAAGGGACGACATGCTGTCGATGCGTCTGCGCCTGGCCGATCTCCAGGAGCCCCGATGGAGGCCGGAAGGAGGTCGCTGGGTCAACGGCGAAAGCTGGATCGAGCCTGCGAACGTGTCCACGCTGGTCATGGAGGTCCGCGACGACCAGGCGCCATGTGTGCGGATGAGGGTGAAGGAGTGCAAGCGGGGCGACGCCGACTTCGTCGAGGTCGTCATGACGGCCGGGGAAGCCCGACTCACGGCGGGTGTCTTCGGCACGGCCCCGCTGTACCTGCTGGAGAAGGCCGGCGAGCTGCACGCGTCATGGGACGTGGCAGCACTGGCGCCTCATCTGTCGACTGACCGCCTGGTGCCGCGTGTCGTGGCGCGGACGCTGACCAGGCAGCATCGCTACACGTCCGAGACGTTGTTCAAGGGTGTCTACCGCCTCACTGAACGGGCGTCGGCCACGTTCACCGCTGCCGGACTCGGCATCTACTACCCGGAGCCCGCCGAACACGTCCTGGAGCCGCGCACGCTGCGGCCCGGTGTCGATCCACTCGCCATGCTCGACGAGTTGCTGACCGACGTGATCAGCGAAGCGCCGAGCGCTACGGGGTGCGTGGGCGTCGAACTGTCTGGCGGCGCAGACTCCGGGAACGTCGCCCTGGCCGTCAAAGCGGCGCGCTTTCCGCAGGTACACAGCTTCGGCTTACTGGTCGGGGGAAGCACCGGCAGGCAGCAGAGTGAGCGCCGTCAGGCGTACGCGGATCACTGCGGCTTCCGAGACGTGGCCATTCCCGCCATGCAGCACCCGCCGTTCTGCCCCGGTGGCGTGCGCGCTCTGCGCCGGCCGCATGATCCGGCTGGGGCGTTCTACCAGGAAGCCTTCGACGTCGTACGTGCCCAGGCAGCCGCCCAGCGGTGCGAGGTCATGTTCACCGGCAGTGGAGGGGACGAGGTCAACGCCCACCACTCCAGGACGGATGCGGAACTGCCGACGCCGGAAGCCGTTCCGTGGCTCGGGCCGAAGGCGGTTCGGGCCCTGGGCGAGGTGAACGAGCACCTGGCGCCCATCCCCGTCCTGCCGGTGCCGACCCTGATGGCGTTCGGGATGCACAATCCCGGCTTCCTGCGGGCTGGCGTCTGGCCGGTGAGTCCCCTCGTACACCCGCGGATCGTCCGGTTCATGGAGCAACTGCCGCATGAGTACAAGCGAGGCAAGGCGCTGTCCCGCGAGCGGATCAGGCGGGCGGGACTGCCGGACTCGGTGGCGGCGCCGGCCGAACCGGAGAACTTCCTGGCCGTCCTGGAGAAAGGGCTGCGCTCCTACGGCCTGCCCATCCTGGACGACATGCTGAAGGAATCCGTCCTGGTCGATCTCGGCTACGTTGACGGCAAGGCACTCGCTCAGGCCCGCAAGGATGCCGACGCCGCCCCGACCGTCCCCGATCTGCTGTGCGATGTCCTCGCGCTTGAGGTCGGACTGCGGAGCCTGATGTGACCGGCTACGACACGGAAGCGGAACCAGTGGAAGCGACGAACCTCCTCTACCGGGACCCGGCCCTGTACGACGTGATCCAGTCCGACAGCACCGGTGCCGGGATGTGTCAGACCCTGATCGAGACGCACCAGCCGGACGCCCGGACGCTGGTCGACTTCGGATGCGGCACCGGAAGGGATCTGGAGATCCTGGCCGAGCGCTTCGAGTGCATCGGCTTGGACCTCCAGCCCGGCATGGTCGACTACGCCCGCCAGGCCCGGCCGGAGCTGGACATCCGGATCGGAGACATGCGCACCGCACGACTCCGGCGGTACATGGACGTGGTGACCTGCATGGGCAACAGCCTCGCCTACGTCCACGACAACAACGAGATCACCCAGGTCTTCGCCACCTTCGCGGCCCACGCCCACAGGGGCAGCCTGCTCATCCTGTGCTCCCCCGTCGCACCCATCACGAGTACGGAACCGATGACCGCCACGGTCGACACCCCGAGCGGCCCGGCGACCGTCACGATCCGCCACGAGTGGGACCTGCGGACCCAGATCAGCACCATGCACCGGCACTGGGCACTCCCCTCAGGGGACGAGGCCCAGGACGAGATCCGCAGACGCGTCCTCTTCCCGCGCGAGCTCGAACAGTACGCGGGTCGCGTCGGCTTCGAGATCCTGGACATGAGTGACGGCTCTGATGCCGGACTCACCGGGCCGACGGCGTACACGGTCGCCACGTACACATGATGGTCAGCGCAGGGTAGGAAGTGCCTTCTGAAGCTCCTATGTACAGTTCTCGTCGAACCACTCCTGCATCTCGGTACTGATAACTTCACCCGTATAGCACCTTCTTGAGTAGTCGTACTTCAGAAGTCCTTGATTATGCTCGTTCAAGTTGCTGTGGAAGACTTCTGAAGTCACCAAGGTGGGAACGTTCCAATTGCTGTTCCCGTAGTTCGCGAGTTTTGCGGCTTCGTTGACAACGTCCCCCATGTAGACGACGTCGTTGATTTTGCTTCCATTGTATCCGGCTTTGATCATCAAGGCTCGCCCGTAAGACATTCCGATTCCGATCTTGATCGGATGTTCATAGGAAGCCTTTTTCATTTCATGGTTGAGGACCTTCGCCATGGAGTTCGCGGTGTACCCGAGGGAAAAGACGGAGTCGATGTCGCGGGTGAAGGGGGTGTTGATCACGGCCCATGCGGCATCCCCGGCGATGTTGATCTCGCGAGCGTTGGGGTCTCCGTTGAAGATGGCGACTAGTTCTGAGAGGTACGCTCGATAGATTCGGGCGAGCCTTGGGCGCTTGTAGTGATTGGGGAGTTTCGAGGAATCTCGGATATCTACGAAGATCGCTGAACAGTAGGCGTAGAATCCGTTTGAAAAAGTGAGCTTCTCTCTGTCGGGCAATGTGCCTACCTCTTCGAATGATTGAGTTGTTCCGGTCAGGTACTCCTTGATCCTTCGGGTGCTGTCAACGTGGTTGTAGGCCCGGTAATTGCTGTCCAACGGTCCTCCAGAATTAGTCGATGACGCGGAGACTGGCAGTTACGGAGAGAGTGGCGAGCGCGAGTAGGAGTAGGTAAATTGCCGCGCCGCCCCACATGTACTTCTTGTGGGCAACTTTGGCGTTAGCCCACCCCTGTTTGGCGATCTCGGTAACGAGTGACTCGGCGTCCTGGGTTAGGTTGACCAGCGAGGTGGCGTAGCTGTTGCTGGCTGTGTGCCCGCGAGCGATGTGGTGGAAGTACAAGGGACTCGTTGGCTCTTCCTTCATGTTCAGGCGAGGCCGCAGCACGAGGCTGGCGCACACCCCGGCCGCCACAACTGAGAGCGCGCAGAGCATCGAACTTGCGATCAACCAAGGGGAAGGGCTGCTCACGTCCTTCACGAGGTTGTAGAGAACACCGCCGGTGACACCTGCAACAGTAAGGGTGGCGGCCGCCTTGGTTTCGGCGTGCTTGATCCAATCTATGACGAGGCCCAGCGCCTTCCAGGCGTGGTCCGCATTAGGAGGTAGAGCGGGTCCGGGAGTCGAGGGTGTGTCCGTCACGCGTTCATCATCCAACGCGGTACTGACATTGCGCCCTGAGTTTTGAACTCTGCGCCGGGTGGGTCTGGTTGACCATCTGGTTAGGGACGGCAACGACGGCACACTGCGGGCCGTGATTGCGATCATGAACGAACAGTCAGGGAGGCCGTCGGAACCCCGCGAGGCTGTGCCCGATCCTACGGATCAAGACGTCAGGTGTCGGGCCCGAGTGGCAAGCAGGGGGCTGAGCCGGCCGAATGGACCAGGTGTGGACCACCAGCGATGGCGCGGGGCCCTGACCGTACAGAACGGCCAGGTCAGCCACGTACGCCAGGCTTCCCGTAGCACTCTCTTGAAAACCGTCGTGGCGCGAGTCACCGTGGGTTCAAATCCCACACCCACCGCATGAGGACGGCCCTCGACCAGGTGCACCAGGTGCATCGGTCGGGGGCGTTCGTCTGTGTGCGCGTGCTCCTAGGGTGGCGGGCGGGGGCGGAGTCGTAGCGCAGAGGTCGTCGCGCGCGGTCTCCAAAACTGCGAGGACGCCGGTTCGAATCCGGCCGGGTCCGCCCCTGTCCTCCTCTGTGCGCCGCCCTCTGGCCCCGCGAGGCCGAGTCCGAGGGGATGATTCGTACGCCTCCAGGAGGTTTGATTTCCCTTCCTCACGCTTGCGGGGGAATCGGGTGGCGTGGGCGGTTCGCCGGTACGGCGCTGGGCAGCTTTGGTTCGCGACGTCGTGATCATCACCGGGCGGTCGGCCGCCGGCCCGGTTCAGCCTCAGCCCTACTTTCGGTTCCTGGAGGAACAGACATGGCAAGCATCCGTACCGCTCGTGTCCTCGCCGTTGTCGCCGCGCTGCCTCTTGCCGCCGTTCTCTTCGGCGGGGTGGCCCAGGCGGACAACGGATCGTTCGCGAGCAACGGATCGAACGCGGGCGTGGCCACGATCAGCGGCAGCGGGGTCGGCAGGGACAGCGCGGGCAACTCGTCCACCTCGCAACAGCAGGCCACCGGGTCCGGGGCGTCGAACCAGAGCAACTCCGCGCAGGTGAACGGGTCCGGGTTCACCGACATCGACCAGTCCACGCACAACCTGGCGGTGAACTTCACCAACCTCTGGTGAGCGCGGAGCCCGGCGCGGCCCGGTCGGGGGGCCGGACCGCGCCGGACGAGCGTCGACGGCCCGCGCGTACGCCACTTCGGCGCCCGTGCGGGCCGTTCTGCGTGTGGGGCGCACGTGCGAAGGGCGTGCAGGGGCGGGGAGCGCAAGTGTGACGTGTGTGCAGGGGCGGGGAGCGCAAGTGTGACGTGCGTGCACGGGCGGCGGTGTCGGGTGCCTTGACAGCGGTATCGAATCTGACGGACAGTCAGAAATGCGTGGCGGCGGGCTCGGAGTATCCGGCCCGTCGGCCCTCGTGCCGTTCTTGTCGTTCCCGGGAGGCGTCGACGTGCATCTGGCCCCGACCGAGCGCCAGCACCGCCTGCGCGCCGAACTCCGTGCCTACTTCCGCGAGGTGATGCCGGCGCCCGGCCACACCGTCCGGGACCCGGACCAGCAGCGGAGGCTGCTGCGGCGGATCGGCGCCGACGGGATGCTCGGGCTCGGCTGGCCCGTCGCGTACGGAGGGCAGGGGCGGGGCGCGGACGAGCAGTTCGTGTTCTTCGACGAGGCCTATCGGGCCGGCGCCCCCGTCTCCATGGTCACGCTCAACACGGTCGGCCCCACTCTGATGAAGTACGGGACGGAGGCGCAGAAGGAGTACTTCCTGCCCCGCATCCTCGGCGGCGACACGGTCTTCGCCATCGGCTACAGCGAACCGGAGGCCGGCACCGACCTCGCCGCACTGCGCACCCGGGCGGTCCGGCGCGGCGAGGAGTGGGTCATCGACGGGCAGAAGATCTTCACCAGCAACGCGCACCAGGCGGACTGGATCTGGCTCGCCTGCCGCACCGACCCGGACGCGCCCAAGCACCGCGGTATCTCGATCCTGCTCGTGCCGACGGACGCGCCCGGCTTCTCCTGGACACCCATCGAAACGGTGGGCGGCCTGACCACCACCGCCACGTACTACGACGGCGTACGCGTGCCCGCCACCGCCCTCGTCGGGGCGGAGAACGCCGGCTGGGGGCTCATCACCAACCAGCTCAACCACGAACGGGTGGCGCTCGCTGCGATCGGCATGCAGGCCGAGGACTTCTACGAGGCGGCGCTCGCCTTCGCCCGCACCCCCGACCCGGTGACGGGCCGGCGCCCGGCCGACGAGCCGTGGGTCCGTTCCCGGCTGGCGGAGGCTTATGCGCGACTGGCGGCGACGCGCCTGCTCAACTGGCGCCTGGTGGGGGACGTGGGCGCGGGCGCACTGGCACCCGGCGACGCGAGCGGCGTGAAGTTCGCCGGGACCGAGAGCGCCGTGGAGGTCTACCGGATGTGCCAGGAGGTGACGGGCGACGCCGGACTGATCCGGGGCGGCTCCCCCGGCGCGTTCGGCGACGGCGAGCTGGAGCGGATGAACCGGGCGGCCCAGATCAACACGTTCGGGGGCGGGGTGAGCGAGGTGCAGCGGGAGATCGTCGCCATGATGCGGCTCGGCATGAAGGGGGCCAAACGGTGACGGCCGGACACGCGGGTGCATACGAGGACGTGAACGAGGGCGTGAACGAGGGCGCGGACGAGGACGTGAACGAGGGCGCGGACGAGCTGTACGGGCGGCTCCGGGCGTACGAGGGCCGGCCCGCCGCCACCGCAGGCACCGGCAAGGACCTCGTCAACGAGCCGATGATCAGGCACTGGTGCGAGGCGATGGGCGACACCAACCCCGCCTACACGGGACCGGACGCCATCGCTCCGCCGACGATGCTCCAGGCCTGGACCATGGGCGGCCTGTCCGGGCACACGGATCGCAGCGGGCCCTACGACGAACTGTTCGCCCTGCTCGACGGGGCCGGGTACACGGCCGTCGTCGCGACCGACTGCGAGCAGGAGTATCTGCGCCCCCTGCGGCCCGGGGACCGGATCACCTTCGACGCGGTGATCGAGACCGTATCCGCACGCAAGACGACGAAACTCGGCACCGGCTACTTCGTCACCACGCGCATGGACGTCCGCGCCCAGGGCGCACCGGTCGGGACGCACCGCTTCCGCATCCTCAAGTACCGCCCGAAGTACCGCCCGGCGAAGGAGAAGGGGAACGCGAAGAGGCCGAATCGCGCCGCGCGGCCCGATCCCGTCGTCAACCGGGACAACGCCGGCTTCTGGGAAGGCGTGGCGGCCGGCCGGCTGCTCATCCAGCGCTGCGGGGCATGCGCCGACCTGCGCTTTCCCTGGTTGCCCGGCTGCAACACCTGCGGATCGCCCGAGTGGGAGACGGTCGAGGCATCGGGCGAGGGCACGGTCTTCAGCTACGTCGTCATGCACCACCCCCCGTTCCCCGCCTTCAGCGAGTCCGGCGAGGGCGGCCCGTACGCGGTGGCACTCATCGAGCTCGCGGAGGGCGTGCGGATGGTCAGCAACGTGGTCGGAGTGCCGTACGACAAGGTGCGGGTGGGCATGCCGGTGCGGCTGGAGTTCCTGCGTACCGGTCCCGAAGCGCAGCTTCCCGTCTTCCGCTCCTCCGCGGGCGGTGAGGGCTGACATGGACTTCACTGCCAGCGAGGAGCAGCGCGCGGCGCAGGGGCTGGCCGCCCGGATCTTCGCGGACCTGTCGACGCACGACCGCCTGGTCGCGGCCGGCACCGGCTCGGACGCGGAGCTGTGGAAGGAGTTGTGCGCGGCCGGCCTGCCCGGTGCGGTCGAGGAGACCGGGCTGCTCGGGCTGGTCCTGATGCTGGAGGAGCAGGGCCGGACGACCGCGCAGGTGCCGTTCGCGGCGAGCTGTGTGTACGGGCTGCTGGCCGTCGCCGGTCACGGCACGGACGAGCAGCGCGCGCGGCTGCTGCCGCCGTTGCGCGACGGGACGGGGGTGGCGACGGGTGCGTTCCCCGCCTGCGGGGCCGTACACGTGGAGGCCGGGACGCGTGTGAGTGGTGGTGTGCCGCTGGTGCCGTGGCTGAGGGACGCAACCCACGTCCTGGTCGCCGCCTCGGACCGGACCCTGTGGCTCGTACGGACGGGGGAGCGCGGGGTGCGCACCGAGCCCGTCGAGACCACGGCCCCGTGGTCGGCCGGCCGCCTGGAGCTGAGCGGGGCGCGCGCCGAACGGCTCGGGGATGCGGGGGCGTACGAGGACGTGCTCGCCGGCGCGCGCACGGCGTTCGCCGGAGTGCAGGCGGGCGTGTGCGCCGGTTCGGTGGCGCGCGCAGTGGAACACACCGGCGCGCGCCAGCAGTTCGGGCGCCCCCTGTCGACCAAGCAGGCGGTGCTGCTGCGCGCCGCCGACGCGCACATGGACACCGAGGCGATCCGTGTCACGGCGTACGAGGCGGCATGGCGCCGCGACGAGGGATTGTCGTACGAGGCGCAGGCGCTGACCGCCGCATGGTGGGCGTCCGAGGCGGGAAAGCGCGTCGTCCACACCGGCCAGCATCTGCACGGCGGCACGGGGGCGGACCTCGACCACCCCGTCCACCGGCACTTCCTTTGGGGGCGCCAGCTCGACGCCTACCTCGGCAGCGGCGGTGGCGTACTCCAGGAACTCGGCACACTGCTGACGGAAGAGGAGCCGGAGGGATGACGCGACCGAAACTCGGCGGGCCGGAGCCTGGCGGAGGACCGGGAATCGGCGGACCGAGACCTGGCGGAGGACCGGGGCTCGGCGGGCCGGAGCCTGGCGGGCCGGAGCCTGGCGGGCGACCGGGGCTCGGCGGGCCGGAGCCTGGCGGACGGTCGGGGCTCGGCATACCGAGGCTCGGCATACCGAGGCTCGGCATACCGAAGTTCGGCATACCGGACCTCGGCGAGGAGCTGGCGCCGTTGGAGATCGAGGTGACCCGGACCCTGATCGTGGCGGGCGCCGTCGCCTCCCGCGACTACCAGGACGTGCACCACGACGCGGATGCGGCACGGGAGAAGGGCTCCCCGGACGTCTTCATGAACATCCTGACCACCAACGGCCTGGTCGGGCGGTACGTCACCGACTACTTCGGACCCTCGGCGGTGCTCAGGCGCGTCGCCATCAGGCTGGGCGCCCCCAACTATCCCGGCGACACCATGGTCCTGAGCGGCACGGTCACCGCACTTGGCGAGGACGGGACGGTGGAGGTGTCCGTCGTCGGTGCCAACAGGCTCGGCCGACACGTCACCGGCACGGTGACCGTCAGCGTCGGCGTCAGCGCCGACGTCACCGTTCCGGAGGGTTCCGCATGAGCCTGCGCATGGCCGACTCGCTCGGCGGGAAGGCGGCGGTGGCCGGGATCGGCGCCACCGAGTTCTCCAAGGACTCCGGGCGCAGCGAACTCAGACTCGCCGTCGAGGCGGTGCACGCGGCGCTCGACGACGCGGGCCTCACCCCCGCCGACGTCGACGGCCTGGTCACCTTCACGATGGACACCAGCCCCGAGATCACCGTCGCCCAGGCCGTCGGCATCGGCGAACTGTCCTTCTTCTCGCGCGTCCACTACGGCGGCGGCGCGGCCTGTGCGACGGTCCAGCAGGCGGCCCTCGCCGTCGCCTGCGGGGTCGCCGACGTCGTCGTCTGCTACCGCGCGTTCAACGAGCGGTCGGGGCGGCGCTTCGGCTCCGGCGTGCAGCGGCGCGAGCCCACCGCCGAAGGCGCGGCGCTCGGCTGGAACCTGCCCTTCGGGCTGCTCACGCCCGCCTCCTGGGTGGCCATGGCGGCGCAGCGCTACCTGCACACGTACGGGCTGACGCCGGAGGCGTTCGGCCATGTCGCGGTTACCGACCGGCGGCATGCCGCCCGCAATCCGGCGGCGTACTTCCACGGCAAGCCGATCACGCTCGCCGACCACGCCGCCTCCCGCTGGATCGTGGAGCCGCTGCGGCTGCTGGACTGCTGCCAGGAGACGGACGGCGGTCAGGCGATCGTCGTCACCAGCGCTGAACGGGCCCGTGACCTGCGGCAACCGCCCGCGCTGATCGTCGCGGCGGCCCAGGGCGCGGGGCGGGCGCAGGAGCAGATGACCAGCTTCTACCGCGACGACCTGACGGGCCTGCCGGAGATGGGTGTCGTCGCCCGGCAGCTGTGGCGCACTTCGGGCCGGGCGCCCGCCGATGTCGATGTGGCGATCCTGTACGACCACTTCACCCCGTTCGTTTTGATGCAGCTGGAGGAGTTCGGCTTCTGCGCTCCGGGGGAAGCCGCGGATTTCGTGGCGGCGGACGCGCTGCCCCTGAACACCCACGGGGGCCAGCTCGGGGAGGCGTACCTGCACGGGATGAACGGCATCGCGGAGGCGGTCCGGCAGATCCGGGGCACATCGGTGAACCAGGTACCGGGCGCGGCCACCTCCCTGGTCACCGCCGGCACGGGCGTCCCGACCTCGGGTCTGCTGCTGGGCCGGGCGGGCTGACAGGGACGCGTCCGGCGGCGTACGTATCGGGGGCGACCCGGAGTCCCGCAGGGTGGGCCCTCCACCTACAGGAGGTGGAGGGGCGCCCGGACCTACACCCTGAGGCGGACGCGGTTTCGGGACCTGGGGGCGATCCCCGGAGCGGGCCCCGCTCCTAGCGTGGAGCCATGACCACGCCAGTCCGCACGGGCACCTCCAGGGGAGCCGCACCGGCATGCACGTCGGCAGCGGCACGTACTTTCGCACCGGCGGTGCGCACGTCCGCGCCGGTGCGCACGTCCGCGCCGGTGCGCACGTCCGCGCCGGTGCGCACGTCCGCGCCGGTGCGCACGTCCGCGCCGGTGCGTCCGTCCGCGTCGGCGCGCACCTCGTACGGTGTGCGCGCGTCGTCGGCGGCGCCGTACGTCCCGTACCCCTCGTTCACGTCGTTCGTGAAGGCGCGTGGCCCGGTGCTGCTGCGGGCCGCCCGCTCGCTCACCGCGAACCCGAGCGACGCCGAGGACCTGCTGCAGACCGCGCTCACCAAGACGTACGTCGCCTGGGACCGGATCGAGGACCACCGGGCGCTCGACGGCTATGTCCGCCGGGCCCTGCTGAACACCAGGACCTCGCAGTGGCGCAAGCGCAAGGTCGACGAGTTCGCCTGCGACGAGCTGCCCGAGCCGGAGACGGCCCCCGGCCCCGACCCCGCCGAGCAGCAGTCGCTGCACGACGCGATGTGGCGGGCGGTGCTGAAGCTGCCGCCCCGCCAGCGGGCCATGGTCGTCCTGCGCTACTACGAGGACCTGAGCGAGGCCCAGACCGCCGAGGTGCTCGGCGTGTCCGTCGGCACGGTCAAGAGCGCCGTCTCCCGGGCGCTCGGCAAACTGCGCCAGGACCCGGAGCTGGCCCCGGTCCGCTGAAGGACCCGGAGCCGACCCCGGCCCCGGTCCTGGCCTCGGTCCGCTGAGGTGCCCGACAAGCGGAGGGGAGTCGTCCGTCACCGCCCCCGGGCGGTGTGAAATTGCCGGACGACACCGATTCGTACCCTCGGGAGTAGTGACATACCACTTGGTATGTGCGCAGAATCAGCGGAACCCTACTGCCGCGTAGCGCCCACCGGGAGGACGCCGTGCTCAGCACCATGCAGGACGTACCGCTGACTGTCACCCGCATCCTGAACCACGGGATGACCATTCACGGGAAGTCGCAGGTCACGACCTGGACCGGAGAGCCCGAGCCGCACCGGCGCAGCTTCGCCGAGATCGGCCGGCGGGCCACACAGCTCGCCAACGCCCTGCGCGACGAACTCGGCATCGACGCTGATCAGCGCGTCGCCACGCTCATGTGGAACAACGCCGAGCACGTGGAGGCGTACCTCGCCATCCCGTCCATGGGCGCCGTGCTCCACACGCTGAACCTCCGCCTCCCCGCCGAGCAGCTGATCTGGGTCGTCAAGCACGCGGACGACAAGGTCGTCATCGTCAACGGCTCCCTGCTGCCGCTCCTCGCGCCGCTCCTTCCCCAGCTGACATCCCTCGAACACGTGGTCGTGTCCGGTCCGGGTGACCGCTCCGCGCTGGACGGTGCGACGGTGCGGGTGCACGAGTACGAGGAGCTGATCGCCGGCCGCCCCACCAGCTACGACTGGCCCGAGCTCGACGAGCGCCAGGCCGCCGCCATGTGCTACACCTCCGGCACGACGGGGGACCCGAAGGGCGTCGTCTACTCGCACCGTTCGATCTACCTGCACTCCATGCAGGTCAACATGTGCGAGTCGATGGGACTGACCGACAAGGACACCACCCTTGTCGTGGTGCCCCAGTTCCACGTCAACGCGTGGGGGCTGCCGCACGCGACGTTCATGTCCGGCGTCAACATGCTGATGCCGGACCGTTTCCTCCAGCCCGCCCCGCTCGCCGACATGATCGAGCGCGAGCGTCCGACGCACGCCGCGGCCGTCCCCACCATCTGGCAGGGCCTGCTCGCCGAGGTCACCGCCAACCCGCGCGACCTCACCTCGATGGCCAACGTCACGATCGGCGGCGCCGCCTGCCCGCCCTCCCTGATGGAGGCGTACGACAAGCTCGGCGTCCGCCTCTGTCACGCCTGGGGCATGACGGAGACCTCCCCGCTCGGCACCATGGCCAACCCGCCCGCCGGGCTGACCGAGGAGCAGGAGTGGCCCTACCGCGTCACCCAGGGCCGCTTCCCGGCCGGCGTGGAGGCGCGGCTGGTCGGCCCGGGCGGCGAGCACCTGCCGTGGGACGGCGAGTCGGCCGGGGAGCTGGAGGTGCGCGGGTCCTGGATCGCGGGCGCGTACTACGGTGGCGCGGACGGAGAGGCGCTGCGGCCCGAGGACAAGTTCAGCGAGGACGGCTGGCTGAAGACCGGCGACGTCGGTGTGATCAGCGAGGACGGCTTCCTCACGCTCACCGACCGCGCCAAGGACGTCATCAAGTCCGGTGGCGAATGGATCTCCAGCGTCGAGCTGGAGAACGCGCTGATGGCGCACCCGGACGTCGCGGAGGCCGCCGTCGTGGCCGTCCCGGACGACAAGTGGGGCGAACGTCCGCTCGCCACGGTCGTCCTCAAGGAGGGCGCCACCGCCGACTACGAGGCCCTGAAGGCGTTCCTCGCCGAGTCGGGCATCGCGAAGTGGCAGCTGCCGGAGCGGTGGTCGGTCATCCCGTCCGTGCCGAAGACGAGCGTCGGAAAGTTCGACAAGAAGGTCATCCGCAAGCAGTACGCGCAGGGCGAGCTGGACATCACGCAGCTCTGAACCGAGCCGCACATACGACGAGGGCGGTACGGGGTCTTCCCGCACCGCCCTCGTCGTATGCGTCTGAGCGGCCGTCGGACCGCGGTTGTACGGCGGTCAGTTCGTGCCGATCTTCGCGAGCAGGTCGACGATGCGGGACTGCACCTCGTCGCTCGTCGAGCGCTCCGCCAGGAACAGCACGGTCTCGCCGGAGGCGAGCTTCGGCAGCTCCGACTGGTCGATGCCGGCCGAGGTGTAGACGACCAGCGGGGTGCGGTTCAGCTGACCGTTGGCGCGCAGCCAGTCGACGATGCCGGCCCGGCGGCGGCGTACCTGCATCAGGTCCATCACCACCAGGTTCGGCCGCATACGGGTGGCCAGCGACACGGCCTCGCTGTCCGTCGCCGCGCACGCCACCTGCATGCCCCGCCGCTCCAGCGTCTGTGTCAGCGCGACCGCGATGTCCTCGTGCTCCTCGATCAGCAGGACGCGCGGCGGGTGCTGCTCGCTGTCACGCGGAGCGAGCGCCTTCAGCAGTACGGCGGGGTCGGCGCCGTACGCCGCCTCCCGCGAGGCCTGCCCCAGACCGGCCGTCACCAGGACGGGCACCTCCGCGGCCACCGCCGCCTGGCGCAGGGACTGCAACGCCTTTCGGGTGATCGGCCCGGTCAACGGGTCTACGAAGAGCGCGGCGGGGAACGCGGCGATCTGCGCGTCCACCTCCTCGCGCGAGTGCACGATCACCGGCCGGTAACCGCGGTCGCTCAGCGCCTGCTGGGTCGAGACGTCGGGCGCGGGCCAGACGAGCAGCCGGCGCGGGTTGTCCAGCGGCTCGGGGGGCAGCTCGTCGTCAACGGGCTGCGGGGAGGGGCGGTTGGCGACCTCGACCGCGCCACCGGGACCGTCCAACGGCTCCGGGCCCTCGGCCGCGCCCTCGTCGGGCGCCCCTATGGCGTACGCGCGCCCTTCGGCCGCCGGAGCGGCGAGCAACTGCCCCGCCCCCTGCCCCTGGGCCGTGGTGCCGGGGGCGGGCTGGGGGACGGCGGTGGGCTGCGGGGCGGGGAGCGCGGCGCGCTCTTCGTGCGCGGGCTCGGGCTCGGGCGGCGCGGCGAGCTTGCGCCGCCGGCCGACGCTGCTGGTGCCGCCCAGGGTCTGGTTCTGCTGGTGGGCGATGTGCTGCGCGAACGGCACGCCCTGCCCGAGCGTACGCACGCTGAACGCCCGCCCCTGCGTCGAGTCCGGCGACCCCGGCATGGGCGCCTCGGCTGGCAACGGCTGCCGCCGCGCGTCGGGCGCGGGGGCCAGGGGGCGGGGGCGGGCCGCGAGGTGGGGGAGCCCTTCGGGGACGGCGCCCGTGTCGGTGACCGGGTCGTTGACGGGGGCTTCGCCGGGGGCGGCTGCGGTGCCGGTGACGTGGGCGGTGGGGGCGACGGGGGCGGCGCCCGGGAGCTCAGGCTCGGGGGTGGGGGGTGCGGCGGGCGCGGTCGGTGCGGCAGGTGCGACGGGCCCCTGGCCGGACGCGTCGCCCTGGCCCCAGGCGCCGGGCTGGGCGGGCGGCGCGGGGGGCGCGAAGGGTTCGGGGTGCGGGGCGGGGGCGGGCTGGGCTGCCTGTACGGGCGCCTGCGCGGCGGGAGCGAGGGGCGCGTCCGGCGTGACAGGGGCACCCGGAATCGGGCCGTCCACGACAGGCGTACCGGGCTGCGCTCCGAGCACGGGCTGCGCACCGGCGTGCGCCGGCAGCGCGAAGGGCGCGGGCTGCCCCTCCTGCGGGCTGCTGTCCCCGCGACGGGCGCGGCGCCGGCCGGTCGGGGCGGGAAGGGCCTGAGCCGCCTCGGGCGGGACCTGAGCGTTCTGCGGCGGGGCGGGCTGGGCCTGAGCGTTCTGCGGTGGTACGGGGGCGTGCTCCGGCGCACCGGAGAGGGCGTCGAGCCCCCCGGCCATACCACCGAGCGCCCCGGCACCACCCTGGGACGCACCGGCGCCGCCACCCTCGGGCGCACCGGCTCCACCCCCCGGCGCACCGGACACCGCACCAGCCCCCTGCGGCGCGGCAGCCACACCACCGAGCCCCGCAGGCAGCGAACCGTCCACCTCACCACCGGCCGGAACCACCCGGTCCGCATCGGCGGGCGGCAACGCGAAGGGGACACGCGGCCCGGCCTGCTCGGCAGCGGCGGCCCGCTCCTGGGCGACGGCCAGCGCACGGCGGGCCCTCCGGCCGGTCGGCTGCGGCGCCGGTGCGGGCGGCTCCGACGCGGGGGCCACCGCACCGGGAGCCGTGTGGCCCGCGTCGTCCAGGTTCGAGAACGCGGCGGGGGCCGTGGACTCGACGGCGTCCACGGCAGCGGGAAGCGCCAGCCGGTTCTCCTCGCCCGGGCGCCCCCGATGACCCCGGCGGCCGCCGGACGCGACCGGGACCTGCGCCTCGGCCGGGACGCCCTGCGGCGGCACGGTCTGCCCGCGCTGCGGCCGGCCACCGGCACCCTGCGCACCCTCGGCGGCGGTCACCACGGACCCCTCCGAGGGGACGGCCGAAGCGGCAGGGGCGGCCGAGGGCAGCGCGAGGGCCTGCCCCGGCGCCTGGGCGACTGCCTGGGCCCCCGTCTCCGCAGGGCTGGGCCGCCCGCGTCGGCGGCCGGAGCCTTCGGCCTGCTGGGCGGGAATGAGTTCGTTCGGGGCCACCTCGGGCGCCGGGGCGGCACGGCGCGCACGCCGGCGCCCGGTCGGCTCGGCCGCGCCGGTGTCTCCGGGCGCGGCTTCGAGCTCGCCGGTGCCGTCGGACCCGCCCACGGGGCTCTCCAGGAAGGCATCGGTGGAGGAACGACGCGCCCGGCGCCGCCCCGGCCCGGCCTCGGGAACCTCGGGCGCCGAGGGCACAGACGGAGCAGCCGGCACAGACGGAGCCACCGGCACAGACGGAGCAGCCGGCACCGAGGTCACATGCCCCGCATGACCGGCATCCGCAACGGGAACAGCCGCAGGCCCGGCAACAGCCACAGACTCAGCCCCAGGCACATCAGCAAGCGGCACATCAGCAAGCGGCACATCAGCCCCAGGAGCAGGCGCCACGGTGGGAGGCACGACAGTCCCCGAACCCGCCCCGATCGGCACCTCAAGCACGTACGCACTGCCGCTCATGCCCGGCATCTCGTGCGTCTGGAGGACACCGCCGTGTGCGCGCACGATGCCGCTGACGATCGGCACGTGCACCGGGTCGCCTCCGGTGTACGGACCGCGTACTTCGATGCGTACGACGTCACCGCGCTGGGCGGCGGCGACCACGATGGTCGAGTCGACGTAGCCGCCGCCGGGCATGAGCCGGGCCTTGCCGGTCGAATCGACGCCGGCGACGTCCGCGACGAGGTGGGCGAGGGCGGTCACCAGGCGTCCGGCGTCGACCTCCGCCTCGATCGGCGGGGCGTGCACCGCGAACTGGGCGCGGCCGGGCCCGATCAGCTCGACCGAGGCGTCGACGCCGGCTGTGACGACACTGTCGAGCAGCACCCTGGTCTTGACGAGGGCTTCCGCGCCGCCGTCGAGGCGCTGGTAGCTCAGCACGTTGTCGATGAGCGTCGTCATACGCGCGTAGCCCGCGGCGAGGTGGTGCAGGATCTGGTTGGCCTCGGGCCACAGCTGGCCGGCCGGGTCGGCGGCGAGCGTGGACAGTTCGCCGCGCAGCTCCTCCAGGGGGCCGCGCAGGGACTCACCGAGCACGGCGGTGAGCTGGGCGTGCCGGGCGGTGAGGTCGGTCAGCCGCTCGGTCTGCTTCTCCAGCTCGGAGGCGTAGCGCTCGGTGCGGTCGGCCAGTTCGGCGGCGTGCGCCTCGGTCAGGGCGGCGATCTCGGCGGCGTGCCGTTCGGCGAGTTCGGTGACCTCGGCGGTGTGGCTCGCGGTCAGCTCGGCGACCTCGGCCTTGCGCTGGGCCTCCAGCTCCTCGTACGGCCGGCGGTCGGTGAACGTCATGACGGCGCCGACGAGCTGGTCGCCGTCGCGGACGGGGGCGGTGGTCAGGTCGACCGGCACCTGTTCCCCGCTCTTGGACCACAGAACCTGCCCGCGCACGCGGTGCTTGCGCCCGGACTTCAGGGTGTCGGCGAGCGGGGACTCCTCGTACGGGAACGGCTCGCCCTCCGCACGCGAGTGCAGGATCAGCGGATGCAGCTCCTGACCGCCGAGGTCGCTGGCGCGGAAGCCCAGGATCTGCGCGGCGGCGGGGTTGACCAGGACGACCCGGCCGTCCGTGTCCGTACCGACGACGCCTTCGGCCGCGGCGCGCAGGATCATCTCGGTCTGGCGCTGCGAGCGGGCGAGTTCGGCCTCGGTGTCGACGGTGCCGGAGAGGTCGCGCACGACGAGCATCAGCAGCTCGTCACCCGTATAGCCGCCGTACGAGCCCTGGACGTCGTTGTACGCCGCCTGCCCGTCCTCCAGGCTGGCGCTCGTCACCTCGACGGGGTACTCGTTGCCGTCGGTACGCCGCGCGGTCATCCGCGTGGGCTTCGTACGGCCCCGCTCGTCCGCAGCCTCCGGCCGACGCATCGACCCCGGGATCAGCTTGGAGTCGAACTCCGGCAGCAGATCGAGCAGTCCGCGACCGACGAGCGCGGTGCCCGGGGTCTCGAACATTTCGAGGGCGATGGTGTTGGCGTTGACGACCGTACCGTTGCAGTTGACGAGCAGAAGCCCGTCCGGAAGGGCGTCGAGTATGGCTGCGAGGCGAGCAGCGCCTCGAGATGGCCTGCTGCTCACGACGACGCTTCCTCCCTGATTACTGCACCTTGCCCGACAGCGGCCCCATCTTGCCCCTCGGGCCTCAGGCTGTCACTGAAGGAGTCTAAAGGCAGGGGAGGGGCACGAGGCTGCGGATGAGGGGGAGCTCTCACCAAGGTTTGGTGCATACGGTGTACGACTCCGACCCTCGCCGCGCCCCGCGGAGGCCCCGACACCAGGGCTCGGGGCAGCTCACCGCACGTTCGGCAGCACCGGTCGCAGCCCCTCCCAGCGCGCGATCTCGCATCCGTTGGTCCGCTTGAACGAGGCGTTGACGTCCCGCCCGTGCCAGGTCCCGGTGACCCGGGCGGTGGCCGGCCCGCCGTACTGCATCGTGCACATCGCGTCCCCGGGCACCGGGGCGAACGGGTCCGCCCCCTCCCCCTCCAGCTGCCCCAGCCGCTCACAGGCCTGCCCCGCGACCGGGTGGCTACCCCTGGCCGGGCCGCACTCCAGCTCGTACGTCCCGTCCGCCTCCGGGTTGCCCGACCCGGCGACGACCACGGTGAGCCGGGTGCCCGCGTCGTCGTTCTGGAGGAGGGGCAGCGAGAGGGGGAGCGGAAGGGGCCCGGCCGCGGCGGTGGCGGCGGGCGCGGCCGCGGTCAGCGTGGCGAGGGACGCGACAGCGGTGAGGGCGAGACGGCGCATCATGCGGACTCCTGTGACCGGTGAACCTGCGGAGGGCGGCGCCCTCGCCATGCCTAACGCTCCGCACGCCACGGCGTTGCGCAACCGAACCGCTTTGCCCTCTTGGCCGACTGCCTAGTACCGTAGGCCGCGATTGGTGGCGCAGCGTGCAGCTGTGTCATCATCTGCACGCACCACCCGCGCTCGCGCGGGGTGTGCTGGAGGCGTCGCCTAGTCCGGTCTATGGCGCCGCACTGCTAATGCGGTTTGGGGTTTACCCCCCATCGAGGGTTCAAATCCCTCCGCCTCCGCCCCACCACCGAAGCCCCGAGCCACTGGCCCGGGGCTTCGGTCGTTCCCGGGCGCGTTCAGGGCGCCTTCCTGGTGTTCGCGCAGGTCAGGCGAGGTGTGGCTAATGGATTTCGCGTCCCGGCGCAGGTCATGTAATGTTGTTCTCGCAACGCGGACGGGGCAGAAAAGCCCAGGAAGCACAAGCACTCGTAGCTTAACGGATAGAGCATCTGACTACGGATCAGAAGGTTGCAGGTTCGAATCCTGCCGAGTGCACAGCAGGCCAGAGGCCCCCTGGACATCGTCCAGGGGGCCTCTGACATCAGCGGGTGACATCAACGCGCCCGGAGAGGCGCTCTCAGTCGCCCGACGCGTCCTCCTCCGACCCGCCGTCAAGGTCATCGAGATTCAGCGCGTCGTCCATGCGCTCCGCAGCCGCTCGCAGCGTCGTGTCCATCACGTGCGCGTAGGTGTCGAGCGTCATGGTGATGGTGCTGTGGCCGAGCGTCTCCATGATCGTGCGGGCGTCCACCCCTCGTGAGAGCAGGAGCGAGGCGCAGGTGTGCCTCGGGTCGTGGACCCTGACGCGCCGTACGTTCGCGTTCCTGCACAGGATCGTCAGCATCCGGTTGAGGCTGCGCGGGTCGATGACCCTCCCGGTCAGGACCTAACCACGGCCGGTGACTACATCGAGATGACGTCCCGGTTGACCGAACCGGTCCTACTCGGTCTCGCCGCCCTCGCCATCCGAGGACGCGTCAAACGTGGCAATTAATGCACGCGGTGCCCGCCTACTGTGGCGGTCTCCGCTGGCGGCTACGCCCGTGTCGTGTGGCTGAAGCCGAGGGAGGTCAATCCTTCGGCCTGGCACAGCCGGTCAGAGGGGCCGCCGACCTCGGTCTGGAGGAGTTGGTAGGTAGCGCCGTGGGACTGGCCCCAGTGCATCGCCGCCCGCCACAGGATGCGCCCCAGGCCCTGGCCTCGGGCCTCGGGCAGGACGGCGAAGTACTGGGGCATGAGCTGGGGGCAGCCGATCGCGTCGGGGCGTACTTCCATGGGGCCGATCGCGCCCACGATGCGGTCTTCGATGGCGGCGGCGAGGACCGGGCCGCACCGGTCGGCCTGCATCTGGGTGCGGAGGAAGGCCAGGCCGTCGCCCGCCATGGCCTCGGCAAACGGCGCGAAGGTCTCCTGCACGGCGGCCGACCAGGTGGTGACGGGGCGGACCGGGCCGTCCGGGGCGGGGTAGGGGTCGGCGGTGAAGTCCTTCAGCTGGATGCGGGTGCCGCGCGGGTGTGCGGTCTCGGGACCGAGGGGGCGTACGACCCGGGCGTTGACCATGTCGTGCCTGGCGGCGAGCTTGGCGGCCAGCTCGGCGGCTTCCTCCACGACACTGTCGCGGAGCCCGTAGGCGAAGACCTTCACAGTGCCGCGTCCGCGCCGGGTCAGGGTGGGGATGAGGGGTGCTCGGGCTGGTGGACCACGTCCTCGCGGAGGACTTTCTCGTCCTTCTCGCCACCCCAGCGCCGGTCCTGGTCATAGGGCAGGAAGTCCCCGGTGCCGGCCGCTCGCAGGACGTCCTCGAACATGCTGACGGTCAGGGCGGTGGGGTGGATGGGACCGAGAGTGGGCACGATCGGCGCGGTCAGTTGGTGCCGGAGCCAGTCCCAGCGGAAGAACATGAGCGGCACCCTAGCGGTGGGACGGGCAGGGCTCAGGCCCCGACGCGAGTACGCCGGGGCCTGAACGGAGTTGACCGGATCGTGTCGGTCAGTGGGGGTTGTCGTCCCCGGCGTCGCAGGAGCACTCCGCGCTCTCCACGATCACGTCGAGGTCCTGGACGGCGGTGATCGACGC
Organism: Streptomyces sp. A0958; assembly: GCF_004795035.1. Taxonomy (GTDB): domain Bacteria; phylum Actinomycetota; class Actinomycetes; order Streptomycetales; family Streptomycetaceae; genus Streptomyces. The sequence continues at coordinate 128,548 of NZ_SSBK01000003.1, read as the reverse complement.
GGTCGCGACGGGCGGGGCCGCGCGGCGGGCCGAGGCTGGCGGGCCGGTGAGGATGGTCACCGGTACGGGCGGGGTCATGAGGCGTTCTCCTTGTCTCCGTGCTGGCAGTAGCTGTGCAGCGGCGCCTTTGCCTCCTGGTAGTGCTTGGCCAGGGGGCGGCAGACCCGGCAGGTGCCGGACAGGGCGCAGCCCTCGCACCCACCGGTGCGAAGCATGAGGCGGTCGGCGATGGCACCGAGCCGGGTGAGGCCGTCGATGCCTTCGGCCATGAGGTCGATCTGGTCGTCGCGGCCGACCTTGCAGATCGAGACCTTGGCGTGCGGGTCGGCGTGGAAGAAGGTGTGTCCCGCGTTGCAGCCGGCGAACGGCTTGCGCTGCCGCAGGTGGTCGGCGGACTGGGCGAGCAGCGGTTCTCCGCCGCCGTAGATCGTGGGCGTCATGTTCGTGTACGCGTGGTTCTCGACGTTCCACTCGTCGGCCAGGGCGGCCATCTCGTCGGCTTCGGATGCGTTGTCCTCGGTCACCACGACGTTGATGCGCAGCGGCAGGCCAGCCTCACGGGCGGCGTCCATGCCGCGCCGGAACGCCTTCCACGCCCCGCGGCGCTGGGTGAGCGTGTCGAAGGACTCCTCGCTCGCCCCGTACATGCTGACCACCAGCCGGTACGGCGGGCAGTCGCGGAAGAGCTTGAGGAGGTCCGGCCGCCAGAGCAGCGAGCCGTTGGTGGAGATGGTGAGCATCATCCCGGCCTGCCAGGCGTACCGGTAGGCGCCCTGGAAGTGAGGGTCCATGGTGGGCTCACCGCCGGTGATCTGGAGCCAGAGGACACCGGCCTTGCGCATGATGTCCAGCAGTCGCACCTTGTCCTCCCAGCCGAGGCCGGAGAACGGGCGCTCGGCGAGGTAGCAGTGCTTGCAGCCGAAGTTGCAGCCGAGGTTGATCTCCCAGGAGGCCCGGCAGTAGCCGTACGGGGACGGCTGGCGTACCAGTACGGTGTCCTGCGCGGGGCGGGCGCCCAAGTCCAGGTCCCACAGGTCGGCGGCGGTCTGCACCGCCCAGGCGGTAAGCGACTCACCGTCGGTGGCGGCCTGGCGCAGGCCCTCGTAATGGTCGGCGGAGATTCGGGCGCCGGCCCTTGCTCCCGGCTTGAGGAGAAGGTGCCCGTCGAGGAACGGGGAGGCGATCAGAGCGTGGGCTCGGTGGCCCTCCTTCCGGATCACGGAGCGGGGCAGCACAGGGGACTCCTGGCGGCCGGCGCGGCAGTGGATCTCGCCCAAGCCGTTGCAGGTGCCGCAGGTCGTGCCAGACGAGTTGGCGCCGCTGCCACCGCAGTCCCCGCACTGTTCGTTGCGAGGCGAGCGAGGACGCCGGGTCTTGTGCGGGCTCGCGATCAGCTGGTGCACGAGACCTCCTCCAGGGCGTCTTCCCAGGTGTGCTGCTCGGCGTGGTCGGCGAACAGACAGCAGCCCTCACTGTCGGGCCCCGGGGCGGCCACCGGGCAGTCCGGCAGCACGACGAGTTCCGCCTCGTCCGTCCCGTGCCAGCGGAGCCACAGCGCGGTCCCGTATGCGCCGGCGTCGGTGAGGAGACCGAAGTGCTCACCCTCGCCGTGCGCGGATAGCTGGCACTGGACGGCCCGGTCGATGTACGGGGCGGTCGACTTCTCCCGCGCTTCCCTTGCCAGGTCGAGGGGCACCCGTCGCCAGTGTGCGCAGCGCATCACGACACCGTCCGGAAGGACGCGATGGCGTTCCGGGCCTGCTGCGAGCACTGGGGGCAGACGCACGGCGGGTAGCGGCCCGGGTTCTCCGGAACCACCGGGTTCTCGCCCACGCGTACCTCTGTGCGAGGCCCCCACGTCTGGCCGGAGTCGCGGGAGACCCGCAACGTCATCCGTACGTCGTCCTGTCCGTTCGCCATGGCCAGGAGCATCGCGATCCGCAGCCCCGGCCAGAAAGGCCAAGCGGATTACCCAACTTGGATAACATCACCCTCGGTTGACCAAGTGCAGCGAGCCGTAACCCTCATGCCGGAGCGTGCCCGATGCCTGAGCCATCTCGCTCGAAGGAACTCCCGGTCAGCCTGCTCACGGACCCAGTGATGATCGAGGCATGCCAGGCCAGAGACTTCGGCCGCATTTTTCAGCTGGTCAAGGCACGCGCAGGCATCTATCCGTCGATGATCGCGCGCCGCTGCGACCTGACCCCGAGCCGCGTGGGCGAGGTGATCGCCGGACGGCGGCAGTTGCTGCACATGGACGTGATCGAACGGATCTCGGACGGACTACGCATCCCCGGACACATGCTCGGCCTTGCCCGACGCTCCTGGGAGACGCCGCCCAGCCTGACAGCCACGCACCGCGAACCGGCCGAGGTACCGGCCCCCTCAGCCGTCGAACCACTGGCCGCCGGACTACCGGGGGCGGACGTCGACAGCATCCTCGCCCTGGCGGCCGAGCGGGATCTCAGCGCCTCGACGCTGGACGCGCTGCATTCGTCGATCGCGGACTACTGGCGCCGGGACGACGAGCACGGCGGCGAGACCTTACGGCCGGCGGTCGTCGGCCAGCTCCGCTATGTCGTCGATCTCCTCAAGGAGCAGCGTCCGGCTCCTCTGCGGGACGGCCTGCACAGCATCGCGGCCGAGCTGGCCCGGCTCACCGGATGGACGTACTTCGACGCCCGCCAGTACAACCAGGCACGCGCTTACTTCACCGAATCCCTCGGCCTGGCCAAGGCCATCGACGACCGCCAGTTCATGGCCAACGTCCTCGCCTGCATGAGCCTCCAGGCCACCTACCAGGACAAGCCCGGCGACGCCCTCGCACTCGTCACGGCCGCCCAGGACCAAGCCCGAGCGGCCGCGGGGACGACACCGCGCGTGCTGGCCATGCTCGCGATGCGCGAAGCCTTCGCCCACGCCACCCTCGGCCACCACGGCGCGACCCACACCGCGATCTCGGAAGCCCACACCCACTTCGGACGGATCAGCACCGGTGATCCGGACCCGGCCTGGGTCGCCTACTTCGATGAGCCGAAGCTGATCGTGGACACCGGCATCGCGCACGGTCGCCTGGGCGAAGCCGCCCTCGCCGAACCCCTCATCGCGGACGCCCTCCGCCGAGAGCACCAGACGAACCACCGGGGCCGCGCCTTCCACGCCTTCTGGCTCGCCCGCACCCAGCTTCAGCGCGGCGAACTCGACGAGGCGTGCCACACGGCCATGGACGCCCTGGCCCCGGCGGCGGCCGTCAGCTCTCAACGAGTCGCCGGCCACCTCCGGGAGTTTTACGAACAGCTGGAGCCCTTCCGCCGCGAACCGGCCGCGGTGGCGTTCGAGTCCCGGCTCCGGGAAGTGCTGCCCGTCAGGTCAGCGGATCGCCTCGTCCATGAGCACATACAGCAGTCCGACCAGGGAGCCACTGCTGACGATCTCACGACGGTCGATCATGCCCCGCACATCGGCCAGCGGGATCCACTCGATCCGGTCCGACTCGTTCTTCTCAGTCGGCGGGCCCTCATACATCGCCCCATCGGCCCGGAAGACGTGGTGCTGGGAGTCGGTGATGCCGTTCGCAGGCTCGGCGTAGATCAGCGGCTTGATCGGGCCGGGCCGCCAGCCGGTCTCTTCCAGCACCTCACGGGCCGCCGCCGCGGCCGGCGTCTCGCCCTCCTCCACCAGACCCATGGGAAGCTCCCACGCCCAGGCGTCCGTGATGAAGCGGTGCCGCCACATCATCAGCACCTCGCGCCGCTCGTTGACCGCGGCGGCCACGGCCAGGTGCCGGAGCTTGACGACGTGGTGCTCCCAGCGGTTTCCGTCCGGCGTCTCGACGTCGGTGAGCCACAGGTTCACCCAGCTGTTCTCGTAGATCGGACGTTCACCGTGGATCTTCCACTGCATCGCTGCGGCCCCTCTCGATCGACCTCCAGCATCGCAGAACGAACCTCGAAAGCAGCAGAGTTCGGCGACTTAGCGTCAGTCTGACGCATAGGGGCGGCGTCCGTCCCCCGCAACGCTCGGTGGCACAGGTTCGTCGTGTGCTGATCGTTCCTGTATGGCTTCGGCGACCTTGGCTTTGATCACCTCACCGGGAGGGGTGTCCGATGAATGACACTTCCTCCCGGTTACGGTTCAATCTCAGGTCGCGCGCCGTCGCTACCCCCGCGCTGACGGGAATGCGGCGACTCGATGAGATCCTCCAACTCGAACAGAGTGGGCTCCCGCGTCCTTCTAACAAGGCCGGACGGAACGGGCGTACTCAGTCCGGCCACCAACAGGTGACGAACTGAGATCACGCCGGCGCAGCGACTCAGGGTGGTGCGCCCGGATGCAGGCCGGGGTCTTCCCTTTATGCGTGGGTCACAGGCCCATGGGTGCTCTCCCACAGAAGAGGCGCGGCAAACTCCTGGGCCGTCACCGGACAACCCAGAACGGGCCCAACTGGGCCCCACCTCCAGCACCCTCGTGGGTGCCCACTGCCACCGGGCTGCCGCCCGGCAGCCAGCACTCCAGCGCCAACTCGCGCTCCGTAAAGGCGAGTCATCTGTTTGGGTGGTGCCTCAGGACACCTGCGTCTTTGCGGCGTGACGGCAGCGGTGACGGCAACGTCGACACACGGTGCGGGTGGCCGCTACCGTGAGCGGCAAAGACTGGAGACGCCCGGGGCCTCCCCTCGTGAGGTGCCCGATCCTTCGGATCAGGAGGTTGCAGGTTCGAATCCTGCCGAGTGCACAGCAGGCGAGAGGCCCGGACGAAAGTCCGGGCCTCTCGTGTTTGTCGTGTGCGCAGCGGTACGCGGAAGCTTTCGTACAGTGTCCTCGCCCCGAACGAGGGTTCAGTTCAAACAGCTTTGCGGTGTGCGTGCCAGGTGGTGGCGGCGGTTGCGAGGCGCAGGGTCCACGGGGCGGGGTCGGCGGTGCTGATTTCGGACCAAACGTTGGCGTTGGCGGCGGCGAAGGCGGTAATGCCTTCGGCGGGGGCGGTGTGCCAGGAGGGGATCTCGGTGGCCCAACGTTCGGCCGATGCGGGGGTGTGACCGGCGGCGATGAGCCAGATGACCCAGTAGCCGGCGTCGAGCCAGGCCGCTCCACGGGTCGCCCAGGCCCAGTCGACCAGGCGCACTCGATCGCCCTGCGGGGCGTGGTCGTCCACGAGGACGTTGGCGTTGTTGAGGTCGGTGTGGAGGAGGTGCGCCCCGGCGAAGAAGCGGAGGTCGTCGGGATGGGCGACGTAGCGTTCCAGGCGCTGTTCAGCGTGGCGCAGTTCGATGCCGGGACAAGGGGTTTCGCCCAGGCGGCGCAGGAGGGCAGCGACTTCGGGGAGGTCGGGGGAGCGGGGGGCGTAGTTGGCCTGGTGTCCTTCGAGGGCTTCGAAGGAGAGAAGATCCCAACCGGCGGTCTCGACGCGCCAGCGGAGTGCGGGGCCCTGACTCGTGAGGAAGGGAGCGACGGCGGCTTCCCGGCGCTGTGTCCAGGCGCGGGGATGGTCGGTGCGCAAGCCCTTGACGTGTCAGGTGCCCGTGGCGGAAGTGACGCGGGCCGCGATCTCGCTGTTGAAGCCCTCGGCTGTCTCCTCGATCGAGAGGAGGGGGCCGGTGCGTTCTTCGATGGCGGCGCGTGCGGCGTGCGGCAGCCGTGCGAGATCGATGCGGGTGGTCACCATGGGGCTTCACTCTTCCACGGGTGTGGGTGAATGGGGCTTATTAGCAGCAGACTTCGGTGAATTGGGCTCTTCTTCCGGCTCCCCTCCAGGCCAGCCCCTCGGGCGTAGCGTGGCTGCGTGGCTAACGAAGACCTGGGACGGACTCTGCGTCGCTTGCGACGTCTGGCCTCCCTGACGCAGGAAGAGCTGGCCGAACGGGCCGCTGTGTCCGTTGATGTGATCCGGCAGCTTGAACAGGGGCGGAAGCATTCGGCACGCCTTCCCACGCTGCACGCGTTGGCGAACGGCCTTGGTGTGGAGCTCACTACGCTTCTTGGCGATCCGCCCGCTGTGTCCTCCTCCGGGGAGAACGACGGGCCGCGCTTCGTGGCTGTGCGGCGGGCCATCATGCCCGCGCTCGGGGGGCCGGTGCCGGAGCCGCCCGGGGCCGGGTTCTCGTTGGATCAGTTGCGCGAAAAGATCGCGGCGGGATGGACGCAGTACCACTCCGCTGAGTTCGACACGGTGATGCAGGCGCTGCCGGATCTCATCGCGGATGCGCGTACGGCCACTGCTTCGGCCGATGGAGAGGTGCGGCGCGCCGGGTTCGGTGCCTTGGGCAAGGCCCTTCAGCTCGCCGGGCATGTTGCCGTGCGGATGGGGAAGACCGACCTCGCGCTGATCAGCCTGGAGCGGGCAATAGACGCTGCGGGAAAGTCCGGAGATCCCTTGCTCGTGCCGATGATCGTCAACTCGACTGCGTGGACATACCAGCGGCAGGGGAGGCTGGACGACGCGTTGGGTATCGCGCTTCGCCATGCCGAAGGCTTGGTGGGCGCGGGCCGGCTCGACGCCGCCGACGGACTGAAGGTGTGGGGCGCGCTGACCATGAGCGCCGCCACGTCCGCCGCGCGGAGCGGGGACTACGAGCGTGCGGCGGCGATGATGGAGGCGGCGGAGAAGGAAGCGGCGCGCGTGGTGAAGCTGCCGCACGGTGGTGACAACCGGATGGTGAGTGTCTTCAGTCCGTCTTCCGTTCGCATCGAGCGTGTTCGACTTGCCGTTCAGTACGGACACCCGCAGGACGCCCTGTCCCTGGCCAAGGGGATGCGGTTGAGCAAGGACACACCGCCGTCCTGGCGTACGTGGCTGCTCCTGGACGTGGCACGCGCTCACACGGACCTCGGCGACGCGGTCGGCGCCGTAAAGGCCCTGGAGTCCCTGCGTCGTGTGGCTCCCACGTGGATGCAGCACCACACGTTGGCCGTGGCCATCGTCCGGGACCTTTGGACACTGCCCAACCATCCAGCTGGACTGCGGTCGTTGGCGGAGTTTCTGGGGATCTGCGAATAGCGTGGTGAAAGTGGGACGTGGCGTCCCTGTCACCACTTCTCGCATGTCGCTTACATGAGCGGACAGCGCCCCGGCGGCCGTGCGACCGGCCCCGGGGCTTGCCGATGTGAAAGAGCGGACCGACATGCCGCAACCTAAAACGCCGCGCCTCACTGACGCCGCCCTTTCCTGCTGGGGCTTGGAGGAGTTGGCCGACGACGGCGCCTTGATCGTGACCGAGCTGGTCGCCAATGCCGTGCAGCATGCCCGACAGGATTCCATCCGGGTGGTGGTGGAGCGCACCGCGGCGCGGAAGGTGCGTGTGGCTGTCACGGACTTCTCCCGGGCGCGGCCCGTGGAGCGTCGGGCGGGTGACGAGGGCGGGCGCGGCCTGTTACTGGTGGCGGCTCTGGCGGTTGACTGGGGCACGGACGAGCGCTGCTGGGGCAAGGTCGTGTGGGCGGAACTGGAGGGGCACGAGTGACCACCGGAGGGAGCCCCGTCCGTAGCCACGCCCGAGCCCACCTGTCGCAGTTGATCGACATGTTCGGCACGGATGGTTGCCTGCGGGTCACCGTGATTCGTGAACCCGCGCCAGACGTCGAGGGTGAGGCGGAGGAAGACGAGCAGGCCTGAGTGGCGCGGGGAGCGGTGAAGCCCCGGCCGGTGAATTCACCGGGCCGGGGCTTTCCCTTCGTCCGTGGTCCTCCTACGCGATCCGCTCCCGGACCAGTTCGATCACCTGCATCGCATGGTCGTTCAGGTAGAAGTGGCCGCCCGGGTAGCTGTGGAAGGTGCAGGCCGCTGTGGTGTGGGTGGTCCAGGCGGCTGCTTCGGTCTCCGTTACCTCGGGGTCCTCCGTGCCGTTCAGGACCTCGATGGGGCAGGTCAGGGGTGGGCCCGCCTGGTAGCGGTACGTTTCTGCGGCTCTGTAGTCGGCGCGGATGGCCGGGAGGATGGAGCGGAGTAGTTCCTCGTCGGCCAGGACCGCCGGGTCGGTGCCGCTCATGCGGCGGATGGTGGTCAGGAGTTGGGCGTCGGGGGAGGCGTGGACGTGTTCGTTCTCGCGGTGGCGGGAAGGGGCTCGGCGGCCGGAGGCGAACAGGGTGACGGGGGTCGTGCCGGCCGCCTCCAGGCGGAGGGCCACCTCGAAGCCCAGGGTCGCGCCCAGGCTGTGGCCGAAGAGGGCCACCGGGCGGTCGCACCACGGGAGCATTTCGGCGGTGATCAGGTCGGCCAGGCGGCGTACGTCGTCCACGCAGGGTTCGGTGCGGCGGTCCTGGCGGCCCGGGTACTGGACCGCCACCACGTCGGCGGCCGGGGTCAGGGCGCGGGAGACCGGGAAGTAGTAGCTCGCCGAGCCGCCCGCGTGGGGGAGGCAGAAGAGGCGTACCGGGGCGTGTTCGGAGGGGTGGAAGCGGCGTAGCCAGGTTGTCGCGGGGCGCGTTGAGGTGGTCATTCCGGGGTCTTTTCCTTACGCAGTCGGGTCACGTCGCGGTCCAGGTGCCTGGTGGGCGCCAGCCGCGGGCCGGGCCCCACGTGGCCCGGGGCGGGGAGCTCTCAGCCATCGGTTCCTGGGTGCTCCTCGCCGCGAGCAGGACCAGGAGGACGGCGGCCAGTTCTGTCGTGCTCGGGGTGCCGCGCTCTACGCGGAGGTGGGGGTCGGCGGCCATGTCAGAACGGGGGGTTGCCGTGCTTGCGTTCGGGCAGGGGCACGTGTTTGGCGCGTAGGACGTCGAGGGCGTCGGCCAGCACCTGGCGGGTGGTGGAGGGGTCGATGACGTCGTCGACCAGGCCGCGTTCGGCGGCGTAGTACGGGTGCATCAGCTCCTGGCGGTACTGCTTGACGCGCTGGGCGCGGGCCGCTTCCGGGTCGTCGGCGGCGGCGATCTCGCGGCGGAAGACGACGTTGGCGGCGCCCTCCGCGCCCATGACGGCGATCTCGTTGGTGGGCCAGGCGAAGGACAGGTCGCAGCCGATGGAGCGGGAGTCCATGACGATGTACGCGCCGCCGTACGCCTTGCGCAGGATGACCTGGACGCGGGGGACGGTGGCGTTGCAGTACGCGTACAGGAGTTTCGCGCCGTGGCGGATGACCCCGTTGTGCTCCTGGTCGCTGCCGGGCAGGAAGCCGGGGACGTCGACCAGGGTGACGAGCGGGATGCTGAACGCGTCGCAGGTCTGCACGAAGCGCGCGGCCTTCTCCGAGGCGTGGATGTCGAGTACGCCGGCGAGGGAGGCGGGCTGGTTGGCGACGATGCCGACCACGTGGCCGTCGAGGCGGGCCAGGCCGCAGATGATGTTGGTCGCCCAGTGGGCGTGGACCTCGAAGAGGTCGCCGTCGTCCACGATCTCCTCGATCACCGCCCGCATGTCGTAGGAGAGGTTGGGGTCGGCGGGGACCAGGCGGGACAGGGTGTCGCCGGGGCGGTCCACCGGGTCCTCGCAGGCCGAGGAGGGCGGGAGTTCGCGGTTGTTGGCGGGGAGGAGGGAGAGGAGGTGGCGTACTTCCTCCAGGCATTCCTCCTCGGTGTCGTACAGGAACGCGCTCGCACCCGAGACCGTGGAGTGCACCTGCGCGCCGCCGAGGTCGTTGTGCGTGATCTTCTCGCCGGTGACGGCCTGCACCACGTCGGGGCCCGTGATGTACATCTGCGAGATGTCGCGGACCATGAACACGTAGTCCGTGAGCGCCGGGGAGTACGTCGCTCCGCCCGCGCACGGGCCGAGCATCACGCTGATCTGCGGGATCACCCCGGACGCGGCCACGTTGCGGCGGAAGATGCCGCCGTACCCGGCGAGTGCGGTGACGCCCTCCTGGATACGGGCGCCCGCGCCGTCGCTGAGCGACACCAGCGGGGCGCCCGCCGCCAGGGCGAGGTCCATCACCTTGTGGATCTTCTGCGCGTGCGCCTCACCGAGGGAGCCGCCGAAGATCCGGAAGTCGTGTGCGTACACGAACACCTTCCGGCCGTCGACCTGGCCCCAGCCGGTCACGACGCCGTCGGTGTGCGGCCTGCGGTCCTCCAGGCCGAACCCCGACGCGCGGTGGCGGCGCAGCTGTTCGATCTCGCGGAAGGTTCCCGGATCGAACAGCAGGTTCAGCCGCTCACGCACGGTCAGCTTGCCCCGCGCGTGCTGCGCCTCGGTGGCGCTCGGCGAAGGGCCCAGCTCCACGGCCTCCTTGATCGCTCCTCGTTCGGCCACTCGGACACTGACATCGGCAACGGTCATGCTCCACCCGTCTCTCGGCCATCGGGCCCGCCGTTGGCGGCGCCCTGGGCAGTGCGTGCCATTGAAGGGGCCGGGGGCGTGCGCGGAGAACACCGACCACCCCCCTGACCGCGCCCCGACCCGCCGGGACCCCGGCCCAGCAGGCATCTCGTCGGCCACAACCCCTGCCACCGGCGGTTTCGCGGGGGCGTGGACGGGCGGCGTGCAGGGTCAACACCTGGGGGGATAGGGGTGTCGCCGCCCTTCGGGGCCGACCTAGCGTGCGGACACCCCGTGGCTGGAATGACGCGGGGCATTCGATACGAGCTGGGAGCGTGCAGATGTCCGCGGGCTTCGATCCTGTCGCTGATGACATGTCCGGCGCGGAGGTCCGTCCGGGGGGCCGCTCGGAGGTCCGTCCGGGGGAGAACCCCGCGGCCACCCTGGCCGGCCGGCTGGCCGGGCTCCCCGGGAGCGAGCAGACCAGGCTCCTGGCCGACCTGGTCTGCGAGCAGACCGCCGAGTGCCTGCGCAAGGTCCGGCCCGACACCGAACCGGTGGTCGTCGCACAAACCTCCTTCCGGGAACTGGGGCTGGATTCCATCGCCCTGGTCGACCTGCACGCGCGGATCAACGCGGCGACCGGGCTCGCCCTGCCCGTGACCGCCGCGTTCGACCACCCGAGCCCCGAACTGCTCGCCGCACGCGTCCGTACCGAACTGCTCGGCGCGCCCGCCGGGCGGGCCGTCGCCGACCAGGTCGTGGAGCCGGCGCCGGCCTTCGACGGGGAGCCCATCGCGGTCGTCGGCATCAGCGGGCGCTTCCCGGGCGGCATCCGCTCGGCCGAGGACCTGTGGGACCTGGTCGACGGCGGCGGGAGCGCCGTCGGGCCGTTCCCGGACAACCGGGGCTGGGACCTGGACGCCCTGTTCGACGACGATCCGACCGTCCCCGGCACCTGCTACACCCGGACCGGCGGGTTCCTGCACGACGCCGCCGAGTTCGACGCCGAGTTCTTCGGGATCAGCCCGCGCGAGGCGCTGGCCATGGACCCGCAGCAGCGGCTGCTCCTGGAGACGGCCTGGGAGGCGCTGGAGCGTACGGGGGTCGACCCGACCTCGCTGCGCGGCAGCCGTACCGGTGTGTTCATCGGCGCCGGGCCCTCCGAGTACGGGCCCCGCGTGCAGGACGCCCCCGAGAACCTGACCGGGTACCTCGTCACCGGTGGCGCGCTCAGCGTCACCTCCGGGCGGGTGGCGTACGCGCTCGGCCTGGAGGGCCCGGCGCTCACCGTCGACACCGCCTGCTCCGGGTCGCTGGTCTCGCTCCACCTCGCCGTCCAGTCGCTGCGCCGGGGCGAGTGCTCGATGGCGCTGGCGGGCGGGGTCACCGTCCTCAGCACCCCCGGTCTGTTCACGGAGTTCAGCCGGCAGCGCGGCCTCGCCCCGGACGGGCAGATCAAGGCGTTCGCGGACGGCGCCGACGGGACCTCCTTCGCGGAGGGCGTCGGGCTGCTGGTGGTGGAACGGCTCTCCGACGCGCGGCGCAACGGACACCAGGTCCTCGCCGTCGTCCGGGGCTCGGCCATCAACCAGGACGGCGCGAGCAACGGGCTCACCGCCCCGAGCGGCACCGCCCAGCAGCGCGTCATCACCCAGGCACTCGCCGACGCCGGGCTGACCGGCGACGAGGTCGACGCGGTCGAGGCGCACGGCACCGGCACCACCCTCGGCGACCCGATCGAGGCGAGCGCCCTCATCGCCACGTACGGCAAGGGCCGCCCCGGGGACCGGCCGCTGTGGCTCGGCTCGGTGAAGTCCAACCTCGGGCACACCCAGGCCGCCGCCGGTGTCGCCGGGCTGATGAAGATGATCATGGCGATGCGGAACGGGGTCCTTCCCCGCACCCTGCACGTCGACACCCCCAGCGCCAACGTCGACTGGTCGGCGGGCACCGTACAGCTGCTCACCGAGCCCGTTCCGTGGCCGCGGACGGATGACCGGCCCCGCCGGGCGGGTGTCTCCGGCTTCGGTATCAGCGGCACCAACGCCCATGTGATCGTGGAGGAGCCGCCGGAGGAGGACGAGGCCGAGGGCTACGAGGAGCCCTGCGACGGCCCCGTGCTCGTGCCCGTCGGGGCCCGGTCCGACGAAGGGCTGCGCGCCCAGGCCGGCCGGCTCGCGGACTTCCTGGACGAGCGGCCCGACCTCACCGCCGCCGACCTCGGACACGCCCTCGGCACCGGCCGTGCCGCGCTCGAACACCGGGCCGCCGTCGTCGCGGACGGCCGCGACGAACTCCTCGCCCAGCTGCGCGCCCTCGCCGCCGGAACCGCAGCCGACACCACCCGCACGGGCGCGCTGCCCGCCGGGCGGCTAGCGTTCCTCTTCACCGGCCAGGGCAGCCAGCGCCTCGCCATGGGCCGCCGGCTGTACGACACCTACCCGGTCTTCGCGGACGCCCTCGCCGACGCCATCGGCTGGCTCGACCTCCAGCTCGACCTTTCGCTGTGGGATGTGCTGTTTGCCGGGGAGGGCTCCGGGGAAGCGGCTCTGCTCGATCAGACCCGTTACGCGCAGACCGCGCTGTTCGCCGTCGAGGTGGCCCTCTTCCGCCTCGTCGAGTCCTGGGGCATCCGCCCCGACTTCCTGGCCGGCCACTCCATCGGGGAGATCGCGGCCGCCCATGTCGCCGGGGTGCTGAACCTGGAGGACGCGGCGATCCTCGTCGCCGCCCGGGGCCGGCTGATGCAGGAACTCCCGGCCGGCGGCGCCATGATCGCCGTCCAGGCCACCGAGGAGGAGGTGCTTCCGTTCCTCGGGGAGCGGGTCGCCGTGGCCGCGCTCAACGCGCCCGGCTCCCTGGTGCTCTCCGGCGAGGAGGACGCCACCGTCGGGCTCGCCGAACGGTTCGCCGCCCAGGGGCGCAAGACCAAACGGCTCCAGGTCAGCCACGCCTTCCACTCGCCGCTCATGGCACCGATGCTGGAGGAGTTCCGCCGGATCGCCGGCGTCCTGACCTACTCCGCGCCCACCATCCCGGTCGTCTCCACGGTCACCGGCCGGCTCGCGACCTCCGAGGAGCTGTGCTCGCCGGACTACTGGACCGGCCACGTCCGCAGCGCCGTCCGCTTCGCGGACGCCATGGACTGGCTCGTCGCCCAGGGCGGCGCCCGCACCTTCCTGGAACTCGGCCCGGACGGTGTGCTCAGCGCCCTCGGCCAGAACTGCCTGGCCGAGGAGCGCGAGGCCGACACCGTCTTCGCCCCGCTGCTGCGCGCCGGAAAGGACGAGGTCCGCGAAGCCATCGGTGCCGCCGCCCTCGCCCACGTCCGGGGCGCGCGGCTCGACTGGCAGGCGCTCTACGCGGGTCGCCCCACCCGCCGCGTCGAGCTGCCCACGTACGCCTTCCGCACCCGCCGCTACTGGCTGGCCCCCGAGTCGTCCGCCGGTACCGGGCTCGGCCGGCTCGCCTCCCAGCACCCCGTCCTCAGCTCGGCCGGCGACCTCGCGGGGACCGGCACGACCGTCCTCACGGGACGCGTGTCGCCGCGCACCCACCCGTGGACCGCCGACCACACGATCGCCGGGGTGACCCTGCTGCCGGGCACGGCCCTGGTCGAACTCGCCCTGCGCGCCGGTACGGAGACCGGCTGCGGGCTGGTCGAGGAGCTGACCCTCCAGTCCCCGCTGGTGCTGCCCGAGACCGGGGGCGTCGACCTCCAGGTCGTGGTGGCCCCCGCCGACGCGTCGGGCCGCCGCACCGTCGAGTGCTTCTCCCGCCCGGACGGTGAGGAGGGCGCCGAGGACGCCTGGACCCGCCACGCCACCGGCGTCCTGGCCCCGGCAGCCCCGGAGCCGGACACCGCCGCCCTGTCCGGGGCCTGGCCGCCGGCCGGTGCCGTCCCCCTCGACGTCAGCACCCTGTACGCCGACATGGCCGACGAGGGCTACGGCTACGGCCCCGCCTTCCACGGCGTCCGCGCCGCCTGGCTGCTCGACGGCGAGGTGTACGCCGACGTCGAACTCCCGGAGCACGTACGCGCCGACGCGGCCGGTTACGGCCTGCATCCGGCCCTGCTCGACGCCGCCCTGCACCCCGCCGACCACGCCCTCGCCACGGTCGGCGACCGGCCCGAGGGCACCTGGATTCCCTTCTCCTGGAACGGCGCGACCCTGTACGCGGCCGGCGCGTCCGCCGTGCGCGTACGCATCGCCGCGCGCGGCCCCGAGGAGCTGGCCGTGACGGTCGCGGACGCGGCCGGTGCCCCCGTCGCCCGCGTCGAGTCCCTGCTCCTGCGCGCCGTCACCGCCGATCAGTTGGCCGCCGACCGCTCGGACCCGCTGCTCGCCGTGCGCTGGAACGCGGCTGAACTGCCTTCGAACGCGGTCGGCCTTGCTGCGTTCGGCGAGGTCACGGGTGAGGTGGTCCCGCCTGTCGTCGTGTACCGCACCCCGCCCACGCCGGACGGCGATGTGCCCGCCGCCGTCCGTGCGGTCACCGCCGACGCGCTGGCCGCCGTGCAGACCTGGCTCGCGGACGAGCGGTACGCCGGGTCGCGGCTCGCCGTCGTCACGCGGGGCGGGGCCGCCGTACCGGGTACGGACGTCGACCTCGGCCAGGCACCCGTCTGGGGGCTCGTGCGGTCGGCTGAGGCGGAGAACCCGGGCCGGTTCGTGCTGGTCGACACCGATGAGGCCGGTGTCTCGCTTCTCGGCCGCGCCCTGGCCGCCTCCTCGGAACCCGAACTGGCCCTGCGCGGCGACCGCTTGTACGTCCCCCGGCTGGCCGCCGTGCCCGCCCCCGACGAGGAGCGCCCGGCGCCCTGGGACGGGACCGGCACCGTACTCCTGACCGGCGGCACCGGCGGTGTGGGCGCCGAACTCGCCCGCCACCTGGTCCGCGAGCACGGCGTACGGCACCTGATTCTCACCAGCCGGCGCGGTGCGGACGCCCCCGGGGCGCGCGAACTCCTCGCCGACCTGGCCGAGTCGGGCGCCGAGGTCACCGTCAGCGCCACCGACGTCGCGGACCGGGACGCCCTGGCCGCCCTGCTCGCCGCCGTCCCGTCCGCGCACCCGCTGCGGGCCGTGGTGCACGCGGCGGGCGTCATCGACGACGGCCTGGTGGGCCACCTCACCGCCGACCGGCTCGACACCGTGCTGCGGCCCAAGGTGGACGCCGCCTGGCACCTGCACCAGCTGACGGCGGACCTGGACCTCGCCGCCTTCGTCCTGTTCTCCTCCGCCTCGACCGTCCTGGACGGCGCCGGGCAGGGCAACTACGCCGCCGCCAACCTCTTCCTGGACGCCCTGGCCGCCCGCCGGGCAGCAGCCGGGCAGGTCGTCACCTCGCTCGCCTGGGGCCTGTGGGCCGGTGGCGGAGGGATGGGCGCCTCGCTCGACGCCGCCGCCCTCACCCGCATCGAACGCCTCGGCCTGGACTCCCTCTCCTTCGAGGAGAACCTCGCCCAGCTCGACAAGGCCCTCGGCACGGACGAGCCTGCCGTCGTGCCCGTACGCGTCAACCAGCGCGCCGTGCGCGCCCGCACGGACGGCACCCCCACCCTGCTGCGCGCCCTCGTGCGCCCCCGCACGGTCCCCGCCGCCCGGACGGCAGGGGCGACCGCCGCCACCACCGGGGCGGCCCCGCTCGCCGCGCGCCTCGCGGAGCTGGGCGCGGCCGACCGCCTCGCGCACGTCCTGCGGATGGTCCGCACCGAGACCGCCGCCGTCCTCGGCTACCAGAGCGCCGACGAGGTCAGTGCGACCCGGGCCTTCATGGAGACGGGCTTCGACTCCCTGGCCGCCGTGGAGCTGCGCAACCGCCTCGCCACCGCGACCGGGCTGCGGCTGAGCGCCACCCTGACCTTCGACTACCCCACGGCGACGGCCCTGGCCGAACACCTGGTGACCAAGCTCGTGGGCGCGGCCACGGGCGCGGGCCCGGCGGCGCCGGTCGCCCGTACCGGGGCCACGGACGACGACCCGATCGTCATCGTCTCCATGGCCTGCCGTTACCCGGGCGGGGTGACCTCGCCCGAGGAGCTGTGGCAGCTCGTCGCCGAGGGCTCCGACGCCATCGGCCCCTTTCCCACCGACCGGGGCTGGGACACCGACCTCTACGACCCGGAGATCGGCAAGCCCGGCCGTACGTACTCCACCGAGGGCGCGTTCCTGTACGACGCCGCCCAGTTCGACCCCGCCTTCTTCGGGATCAGCCCGCGCGAGGCCCAGGCCATGGACCCGCAGCAGCGGCTCCTCCTTGAGGTCGCCTGGGAGACCTTCGAGCGCGCGGGGATCGACCCGCGTTCGGTGAAGGGCAGCTCGACCGGCGTGTTCGCCGGGGTGATGTACCACGACTGGGGGCTGCGGCTCGGCCCGCTCCCCGAGGACGTGGCCGGCTACCACGGCAACGGCAGCCTCGCGAGCGTGGTGTCCGGCCGGGTCGCGTACACGCTGGGCCTTGAGGGTCCGGCGGTCAGCGTGGACACGGCGTGCTCGTCGTCGCTGGTCGCGCTGCACATGGCCGCCCGTGCCCTGCGGGCGGGCGAGTGCTCGCTCGCCCTGGCCGGCGGCGTCACGATCATGTCGACGCCCGACACCTTCCTCGACATGGCCCGGCAGCGCGGCCTCGCCTCGGACGGCCGCTGCAAGTCCTTCGGCGCCGGTGCGGACGGTACGGGCTGGGGCGAGGGCGCGGGTGTCCTGCTCCTTGAGCGGCTGTCCGACGCCCGCCGCAACGGCCACCGCGTGCTGGCCGTGGTCCGTGGTTCGGCCCTCAACCAGGACGGCGCGAGCAACGGCCTCACCGCCCCCAACGGACCGGCCCAGCAGCGCGTGATCCGTGGGGCCCTGGCCAACGCGGGCCTGTCGGCCGCCGAGGTCGACGTCGTGGAGGCGCACGGCACGGGTACCCGCCTGGGGGACCCGATCGAGGCACAGGCGCTGCTTGAGACCTACGGGCAGGAGCGGCCCGAGGGTCGGCCCCTGTGGCTGGGCTCCATCAAGTCGAACATGGGCCACACGCAGGCGGCGGCCGGTGTCGCGGGCATCATCAAGATGGTCATGGCGATGCGCCACGGCGTGCTTCCCAAGTCGCTGTACGCGGAAACTCCTTCGGACCAGGTGGACTGGTCGGCCGGGGAGGTGGAACTGCTCACCGAGGCCCGGGAGTGGCAGCCGGCGGGCCGCCCGAGGCGTGCGGGCATCTCGTCCTTCGGGATCAGCGGGACGAACGCCCACGTGATCATCGAGGAGGCGCAGGAGGCGGCGGAGGCGGTGGCCGCTCCTGCCCCCGCCCTCCTCGCCTGGCCCGTCTCCGGGGCGACCCCCGAGGCTTTGCGGGCCCAGGCCGACCGCCTGCGCGACCGGCTCGCCCAGCTCACCGACGAGGAGCTGGCCCCGGCCGCCCTCACTCTTGCTTCCGGCCGCGCGGCCCTGGAGCACCGTGCCCTCGCCCTCGGCGCCGACCGCGCGGAGCTGGCCGACGCGCTGGAGCTGCTGACGGGCGCCGGGAGCGTTCAGGAGGCCAAGACGGCGTTCCTGTTCACGGGGCAGGGTGCGCAGCGGCTCGGGATGGGCCGTGAGCTGTATGAGGCGTTTCCGGTGTTCGCGGAGGCGTTTGACGCGGTGTGCGGGGAGGTGGACGCGCATCTTGGTACGGGGTTGCGTGAGGTGGTGTGGGGGGAGGACGCGGAGGAGCTGAACAAGACGTCCTTCACTCAGCCCGCGCTCTTCGCGTTCGAGGTGGCGTTGTTCCGGCTCGTTGAGGCGTGGGGGGTTACGCCTGACGTGGTGGTCGGGCACTCGATCGGTGAGCTGGCCGCCGCGCATGTGGCGGGTGTGCTGTCGCTCGCGGATGCCGCGCGGCTGGTGGTCGCCCGTGGTCGGTTGATGCAGGCGCTGCCGGCCGGTGGCGCGATGGTGGCCGTGCAGGCGAGCGAGGCCGAAGTCCTTGCCGTCCTCACCGACGGCGTATCCATCGCAGCCGTCAACGGGCCGCAGTCCGTGGTGGTCTCCGGTACCGAGGAAGCCGCTTCGGCGGTGGGCGAGCACTTCGCCGCGCTGGGGCGTAAGACCAGCCGTCTTTCCGTCTCGCACGCGTTCCACTCGGCGTTGATGGAGCCGATGTTGGACGAGTTCCGGGCGGTGGCCGAGGGGTTGGTCTTCGCCGAGCCGGGTATCCCCGTCGTCTCCACTGTCTCCGGCGAGCTGTCTTCGGAGTGGCAGTCCGCCGACTACTGGGTCGGCCAGGTCCGCGAGGCCGTCCGGTTCGCGGACGCGGTCGTGGCTGCCGAGGCATTCGGCGCGCGTACGTTCATCGAGATCGGGCCGGACGCGGTGCTCACCGCGCTCGGGGCCGGGTCCGCGTTCGCTGACGGCAGCACGTTCGTACCGTTGGTACGCAAGAAGGGCGACGAGGCCCGTGAGGTGCTGGGTGGCGTCGGGGCGGCCTGGGCGCGGGGCGCCGATGTCGACTGGGCTGCCGTTCTCGGTGCCGGCGGGCCCCTGGTCGACCTGCCCACGTACGCCTTCCAGCGCAAGCGCTACTGGCTCGACGTCACCGCCAAGGCGGGCGATGTCGGCTCGGCCGGGCTGGATGCCGTCGACCATCCCGTGCTCAGCGCCGCCGTGCTCGCGCCGGAGTCGGGGTCGGTCGTCCTGACGGGCCGGCTGTCGGCCGCCGGTCAGCCGTGGGTCGCGGACCACGGGGTGCACGGGGCGGTTTTGCTGCCCGGGACCGGCTTCGTCGAGCTGGCCGTCCGCCTCGGTGACCAGGTCGGCTGCGACCTCCTGGAGGAGCTGACCCTGGAGGCGCCGCTCGTCCTGCCCGAGCACGGTGGCGCGTCCCTGCGGGTCGCCGCCGGCGCCCCCGACGCCTCGGGCCGGCGACCGCTGCACATCCACTCGCGCCTCGACGGCGCACCCGAGGACGCCTGGACCCGGCACGCCACCGGCTTCCTCGCCACCGGCGCACCGCCGGAGGTGGCCGGTGCGGACCTCACCCAGTGGCCGCCGCGCGGCGCCACGCCCGTGGAGGTCGAGGGCGCCTACGAGCGGCTGAGTGAGCGCGGGTACGGGTACGGGCCCGCGTTCCAGGGCCTGACGGCGGCCTGGCGGCGCGGCGACGAGCTGTTCGCCGAGGTCGCGCTGCCCGAGTCCGTGCGCGCCGAGGCCACCGACTACGGGCTGCACCCGGCGCTCCTGGACACCGCCATGCACGTGGACGTCCTGGTGGACCAGGGCGAGGGCGGCACCGAGGCCCTTCTGCCCTTCGCCTGGAGCGGGGTGTCCCTGCACGCGGCGGGGGCCGCCGCGCTGCGGGTGTACGTACGGCGCATCCGGGGTGCGGAGGAGTCGGCGATGGTCGTCGCCGACGAGACCGGCAGCCCCGTGATGACGGTTTCCTCGCTGATCTGCCGCCCCGTCTCCGCCGACCAGCTGGCCCCGGCAGACGGGCCCCTCTCCGACGCCCTGCACCACATCGAGTGGACGCAGCTCCGGCAGCCGGCCGCACCGCTGCCGTCCTCCGCCGCCGTGCTGGACGAGTACGGGCTCGCTATCCTCTCCGACCCGTCGGCCGCCGTCCTTGCCTGCTGCCCCACCCCGGGCGGCTGGCCGGTGCCCGAGGCCACGCGCGCGATCACCTCGTACGTCCTCGACCTGATGCAGTCCTGGCTGACGGACGAGCGGTTCGAGTCCACCACCCTGGTCGTCGTCACCCGGGGCGCGGTCGCCGTCGACGGGGCCACCGCCCCCGACCTGACCCAGGCCCCCGTGTGGGGCATCGTCCGGGCGGCCCAGGCCGAGAACCCGGGCCGGATCGTCCTGCTGGACGCCGACCCCGGCGACGCCCTCGACGCGGAAGGGCTCCCGGCCGTCGTCGGTGCGGCCCTGGCCCAGGGCGAACCCGAACTCGCCCTGCGTGACGGCCGCTTCCTCATCCCCCGGCTCGTCCGGACCGCCGTGCCCGAGGCCGACGCGCCCTGGGACGGCGAGCGCACCGTCCTGGTCACCGGCGGTACGGGCGGCCTCGGCGCACGCCTCGCCCACCACCTGGTCGAGCACCACGGCGTCCGCCACCTGGTGCTCACCAGCCGCCGGGGCCTCGACGCACCCGGCGCCACCGACCTGCGCGACCGGCTGATCGGGGCCGGGGCCGTGGACGTCCGGATCGCGGCCTGCGACGTCGCGGACCGGGACGCCGTGGCCGGTGTCCTCGACTCCGTGCCGCACGCGCACCCGCTGGGCGGTGTCGTGCACGCGGCCGGCGTGGTCGACCCCGGCCTGATCGGCGCGCTCACCCCGCAGCGACTGGACACCGTGCTGCGGCCCAAGGCGGACGCCGCCTGGCACCTGCACGAACTCACCGCGGAACTGGACCTGTCGGCGTTCGTGATGTTCTCCTCGGCCGGCGGGCTCGTCCTGCCCGCCGGACAGGGCAACTACGCGGCGGCCAACGTCTTCCTGGACGCCCTCGCCGCCCACCGCCACTCCCTCGGCCTGCCCGCCACCTCACTCGCGTACGGGCTGTGGGCCGTCAACACCGGGCTCGGCGGCGAACTCACCGACGCCGACGTCGAGAAGATGAACCGGCTCGGCCTGCCCGCCCTGCCCGCCGAACGGGGCATCGCCCTGTTCGACGAGGCACTGCGCACCCGGCACGCCCTGGTCGCCCCGCTCCTCGTCGACCCGGCCGCCCTGCACGCCCGGGGCTCCGACGTGCCGCCGCTGCTGCGGGCCGCCGCGGCCGCCGCCCGGCCCGCGCTCCGCCGCAGCGCCGCTGCCGCACCGGTCGGCGACAGCCTGGCCCGCCGGCTGGCGTCCCTGACCGCCGCCGAGCGCGCCCGGACCCTGCGCGAGCTGGTCGCCGGGCAGGTCGCGGCCGTCCTCGGCCACGAGTCCGCCGACACCGTGGGCATCGACCGCGCCTTCAAGGAGCTGGGCTTCGACTCCCTGGCCGCCGTGGAACTGCGTAACGCGCTCAACGCCGCCACCGGGCTGCGGCTGCCCGTCACGCTCGTCTTCGACTACCCGAACACCCGGGTCGTCGCGGATTACCTGGACGCCGAACTCGGCGGCGCGCAGGAGGAATCGGCCGCCGAGCCGGTTCCGGTGGCAGCACTCTCGGACGACGAGCCCATCGCGATCGTCGGCATCGGCTGCCGCTTCCCCGGTGGGGTCCGCAACGCCGACGAACTGTGGGACCTGGTCGCCGAGGGCCGCGACGCCGTCGCCGGCTTCCCCGCCGACCGCGGCTGGGACACCGACGGCATCTACGACCCGGAGCCGGGCCTGCACGGCAAGACGTACGCCCGCGAAGGCGGATTCCTCTACGACGCCGCCGAGTTCGACCCCGCCTTCTTCGGGATCAGCCCGCGCGAGGCCGTGGCCATGGACCCGCAGCAGCGGCTCCTGCTCCAGTCGGCGTGGGAGGCGTTCGAGGACGCGGGCATCGACCCGACCGCCATGCGCGGCAGCCAGACCGGTGTCTACGCCGGCGTGATGTACCACGACTACGCGTCCCGCCTCCAGCACATCCCCGACGACGTCGCCGGCTACCTCGGCAACGGCACCGCGGCCTCGATCCTCACCGGCCGGGTCGCCTACACCCTCGGCCTGGAGGGGCCCGCCGTCAGCGTCGACACCGCTTGCTCCTCCTCCCTGGTCGCCCTCCACATGGCCTGCCAGGCCCTGCGGCGCGGCGAGGTCGGCATGGCGCTGGCGGGCGGTGTCACGGTGATGTCGACGCCGGAGATCTACGTGGAGTTCGCCCAGCAGCGCGGGCTCTCGGCCGACGGCCGCTGCAAGGCGTTCGCGGGCGGCGCCGACGGCACGGGCTGGGCGGAGGGCGTCGGCCTGCTCCTGGTCGAGCGGCTGTCCGACGCGGAACGCCTCGGCCACGACGTCCTCGCCGTCATCCGGGGCTCCGCCATCAACCAGGACGGCGCGAGCAACGGGCTCACCGCCCCGAACGGCCCCTCGCAGCAGCGCGTCATCCAGCGTGCCCTGGCCGCGAGCGGCCTCACCACGGCCGACGTGGACCTCGTGGAGGGCCACGGCACCGGCACCCGCCTCGGTGACCCCATCGAGGCGCAGGCCCTCCTCGCCACCTACGGGCAGGGGCGGACCGCCGACGACCCGGTGTGGCTCGGCTCCATCAAGTCCAACATCGGCCACGCCCAGGCGGCGGCCGGCGTCAGCGGTGTCATCAAGTCCGTCATGGCCCTGCGCAACGGCCTGATGCCCAAGACCCTTCACGTGGACGAGCCCTCGTCCGAGGTCGACTGGGAGGCCGGGCACGTACGCCTGCTCACCGAGGCCCGCCCCTGGCCCCGCCGCGAGGACCGGCCGCGCCGCGCGACCGTCTCCTCCTTCGGGCTCAGCGGGACGAACGCCCACCTGATCGTGGAGGAGGCCCCGCAGCCGACGAGCACGGCCGAGGCCCCGCAGACCCGGCCGGATCTCGGCCACCCGGTGCCCCTGGTGCTGTCCGGCTCGGACCCCGAGGCCCCCGCCCGCCAGGCCGCCGCCCTCCGCACCCGCCTGCTCAGCGCCCCCGAACTGGACCTCCGCGACATCGCCCACACCCTGGCCGGCGGCCGGGCACGGCTCGAACACCGAGGCGTGGTCCTGGCCACGGACACCGAGAGCGCCCTGCACGAACTGGCCGCCTTCGCGGACGGCGAGGGCATACGGGGAGCGGTGACGAAGGGGAAGTCGGCGTTCCTGTTCACGGGTCAGGGTGCGCAGCGGCTGGGTATGGGTCGTGGGTTGTATGAGGCGTTCCCGGCGTTCGCGGAGGCGTTTGACGCGGTGTGCGGGGAGGTGGACGCACATCTCGGTTCGTCGTTGCGTGAGGTGGTGTGGGGGGAAGACGCGGAGGCGCTGAACAAGACGTCCTTCACGCAGCCCGCGCTCTTCGCGTTCGAGGTGGCGTTGTTCCGGCTGGTCGAGGCGTGGGGGGTTACGCCTGACATGGTCGTCGGGCACTCGATCGGTGAGCTGGCCGCCGCGCACGTGGCGGGTGTGCTCTCCCTCGCGGATGCCGCACGGCTGGTTGTCGCCCGTGGTCGGTTGATGCAGGCGCTGCCGGCCGGTGGCGCGATGGTGGCGGTGCAGGCGACCGAGGACGAGGTGCTTCCCGTCCTCACTGGCGGGGTAGGCATCGCAGCCGTCAACGGGCCGCAGTCCGTGGTGGTCTCCGGTACCGAGGAAGCCGCTTCGGCGGTGGGGGAGCACTTCTCAGCCATCGGCCGTAAGACCAGCCGTCTTGCCGTCTCGCACGCGTTCCACTCGGCGTTGATGGAGCCGATGCTCACCGAGTTCCGCGCGATCGCAGGCGAACTGACCTATGCCGAGCCCCGCGTCCCTGTCGTCTCCACCGTCACCGGGGCCGTGTCCTCCGCCTGGCAGACCCCGGAGTACTGGGTCGACCAGGTCCGCGAGCCCGTCCGTTTCGCGGACGCGGTCGTGGCCGCCGAAGCCCTCGGCGCCCGTACGTTCATCGAGATCGGCCCGGACGCGGTGCTCACCGCGCTCGCCGCCGCGTCCGCCACCGCCGACACCAGCACCTTCGTCCCGCTGGTACGCAAGAAGCACGACGAGGCCCAGGCCGCCCTGGCGGGGGCCGGGGCGGTGTGGGTCCGGGGTGGCGAGGTCGACTGGGAGGCGTTGCAGGCGGGTACGGGCGCGCGCAGGGTCGACCTGCCCACGTACCCCTTCCAGCGCACCCGTTACTGGCTCGACGCACCTGCGGCGGTCGGGGACGCGGCCGGGCTCGGGCAGCTGCCCGCCGGGCACCCGTTGCTCAGTGCCGTGGTCGTCTCGCCGGAGACCGGGGCCCCCGTGCTCACCGGCCGGCTGTCCGTCGCCACGCATCCCTGGATCGCAGATCACGCCGTGCACGGCAGCGTCCTGCTGCCCGGTACCGCGTACATCGAACTGGCGCTCCGCGCCGGGCACGAGGCGGGCTGCGCGCGGCTGGAGGAGCTGACGCAGGAGACCCCGATGCTGCTGCCGGGCAAGGCCGGTGTCGCCGTCCAGGTGACCGTGGGCGAGGCGGACGAGGACGGGCGGCGTGAGGTCGTCGTGTACTCGCGGGCCGAGGACCTGCCGGCCGACGCGCCGTGGACGCGTAACGCACGCGGTGTGCTCGCCACCGAGCCCGCGCCCGTAGTGGCGGACCTGGAGTCCTGGCCGCCGGCCGGGGCGCAGGCGGTGGACGTGAGCGGGATGTACGAGGACCTGGCCGGGCTCGGATACGGGTACGGGCCGGTCTTCCAGGGCCTGACGGCGGCCTGGCGGCGCGGGGACGAGCTGTTCGCGGAGATCAGCCTGCCCGAGCACGCCCGCACCGAGGCCGCCGCGTTCGCCCTGCACCCGGCGCTGCTCGACGCCGCGCTGCACGCGGAGCGGATCTTCGACGCGGACCACGAGGGGCCCGTCCGGGCGGCGCTGCCGTTCGCCTGGAACGGGGTCACCCTGCACGCCACCGGCTCCACCGCCCTGCGGGTGCGGCTGACGAAGCCGGGCCCGGACGCCGTCGCGCTGCGGATCACCGCGCCGACCGGCGAGCCCGTGGCCACGGTCGAATCGCTGGTCGTCCGCGAGGTGTCCGCCGCCCAGCTGGCGGGCGACGGGAACGGGCGGGGCGCCGAGCTGTTCCGGGTCGACTGGCAGGCCCCGCAGCCGGGCGGGCCGGCGGCACCGGCCGCGTCCACCGAGGACTGGCTCGTCGTCGGGAGCGCGCTGCCGGGCATCCGGTCGGTCGCCACGCTCGCCGAGGCCGTCGCGGAGTCGTCGGTGCCGGGCACGGTCCTGCTGACCGCGCCCGACATCTCCGACGTCTTCGGCACCACGGGCGGCGTGCCCGAGCAGGTCCGCGCGTCCGTGGGCCGGCTCCTCGACACGCTCGGCCAGTGGCTGGCCGACGCACGGTTCACCGACGCGCGGCTGGTGCTCGTCACCCGCAACGCCGTCGTCGCGGGCGACGGGGACGAGGTGGACTGCGTACAGGCCCCGCTGTGGGGGGTGCTGCGGGCGGCGCAGGCCGAGAACCCGGGCCGGTTCACCGTGGTCGACCTCGACGCGTCCGCCGCATCGGTGGCTGCCCTGCCCACCGCGCTGGCCTCGGCCGAGACCGAGATCGCCGTCCGCGGGGGCCAGGTCCTGGTACCCCGCTACACGGCCGCCACCGGCAGCGGCGAGCCCCTGACCTGGTCCCCGGACGGCACCGTCCTGATCACCGGCGGCACCGGCCTGCTGGGCGCGGTACTCGCCCGGCACCTGGTCACCGAGAAGGGCGTACGCCACCTGGTCCTCACCAGCCGGCGCGGCACGGACGCCCCGGGCACGGCGGAACTCCACGCCGACCTCACCGCCTCGGGCGCCGAGTCGGTCCGGATCGTCGCCGTGGACGCGGCCGACCGGTACGCCCTCGCCGCGCTGCTGGACGACATCCCGGCCGAGCACCCGCTCACCGGGGTCGTGCACGCCGCCGGCGTCATGGACAACGCGCTGGTCGGCGCCGTCACCCCGGAGCAGGTCGGCAAGGTGCTGCGGCCCAAGGTGGACGCCGCCTGGCACCTGCACGAGCTGACCCGGAACCTGGGCCTGGCGGCGTTCGTCCTGTACTCCTCGGCCGGCGGCCAGATCCTCCCCGCCGGGCAGGCCACCTACGCGGCGGCCAACGTCTTCCTGGACGCCCTGGCCGCCGAACGCCGGGCCGCCGGGCTCGCCGCCACCTCCCTGGCCTGGGGTTTGTGGGAGGGCACGGTCGGGGAAGGCCCCGAACTCACCGACGCCGACCTGCGCCGCATGGGCCGTTCCGGAGTCCTTGAGCTGTCCTTCCCCGACGGCCTCGCGCTGTTCGACGCGGCGCTGGCCCAGGACGCGGCGCTGCTCGCACCGGTCCGGCTCGACCGGGCTGCGCTGCGCGAGCGGGCCGACGAGATCCCGGCCCTGCTGCGGGGCCTGGCCGGCCCGCCCGCCCGCAAGGGGCCCAGGCCCGCCGCCGTGCCGGCGGCCGGTGCCGAAGACACCGGGGGCTCCCTCGTACGCGCCAAGCTCGCCGGGCTGCGGACCGGCCTGGAGCAGGGCCGCTACCTGGAGGAGCTGGTACGCGGCCACGCCGCCGCCGTGCTCGGCCACGGCGACCCGGCGGGCGTCCCCGCCGACCGGGGCTTCACCGAACTGGGCCTCGACTCCCTCGGCGCGATCGAACTCCGCAACCGCCTCCAGAAGGCCACCGGGCTGCGCCTGCCCGCCACCCTGATGTTCGACTACCCCAACTCGACCGCCCTGGCCGGCTTCCTGCGTGAGGGCCTGGAGCCGGAACCCGCGGCGGACGCCACGGGCGGCGGGGAGGCCCTGGACGACGAGGCCGTCAGGCGGGCCCTGCTGTCGATCCCGGCCGCCCGCCTGCGCGAGTCCGGCCTGCTCGACACCCTGCTCGGCCTGGCGCGGACCGAACCGGCCCAGTCCTCTGCGGCCTTGGCCGACGAACCGGGCCCCGCCATCGAGGAGATGGCCGTGGACGACCTCGTACGAGCCGCCCTGGCCGGCGGCGAACTCAGCTGACCCGACGCTGGATGATGAGGATGACGTGACCAGCACATCGATGGAACAGGTCGTGGCGGCACTCCGTAAGTCGCTCACGGACAACGAGCGGCTGCGCGAGGAGAACGCCCGGCTCACCGCCGCGAGCAACGACCCGATCGCGATCGTGGCCATGGCGTGCCGCTACCCCGGCGGGGCCGGCACACCGGAGGACCTGTGGCGGCTGGTGGCCGGGGGCGTCGACGCGGTGTCCGGCTTCCCGGCCGACCGGGGCTGGGACCCGGACGTGTACGACCCGGAGCCGGGTGTGCCGGGGAAGTCGTATGCCCGGGACGGCGCGTTCCTGTACGACGCGGCGGAGTTCGACCCGGACTTCTTCGGGATCAGCCCCCGCGAGGCGCTGACGATGGACCCGCAGCAGCGGCTGCTCCTGGAGGTGGCCTGGGAGGCGATCGAGCGGGCCGGGGTCGACCCGACGACGCTCAAGGGCAGCCGCACCGGCGTCTACGCCGGGGTGATGTACCACGACTACGCGGACGGCGCGGCGGGCAGCTTCGTCTCCGGCCGGGTCGCGTACACGCTCGGCCTCGAAGGCCCCGCGGTCACCATCGACACCGCCTGCTCGTCCTCGCTGGTCGCGCTGCACACGGCCGCCCAGGCGCTGCGCTCCGGGGAGTGCTCGCTCGCCCTCGCGGGCGGTGTGACGGTCATGTCGACGCCCGACATGCTCGTCTACTTCAGTGGGCAGCGCGGTCTCGCCCCCGACGGCCGCTGCAAGCCGTTCGCCGCAGCCGCCGACGGCACGGGCTGGGGCGAGGGCGCGGGCGTCCTGCTCCTGGAGCGGCTGTCCGACGCCCGCCGCAACGGCCACCCCGTGCTCGCGCTGGTCAGCGGCTCGGCGGTCAACCAGGACGGCGCGTCCAGCGCCATGACCGTGCCCAACGGCCCCGCCCAGCAGCGCGTGATCCGCAACGCGCTCGCGGACGCGGGCCTGTCGGCCGCCGAGGTCGACGCGGTCGAGGCCCACGGCACGGGCACCCGCCTCGGCGACCCCATCGAGGCCCAGGCCCTGCTCGCCACCTACGGCCGGGGCAGGCCCGGGGACCGGCCGCTGTGGCTGGGCTCGGTCAAGTCCAACTTCGGCCACACGCAGGCGGCGGCCGGTGTCGCGGGCATCATCAAGATGGTCATGGCGATGCGTCACGGCGTCCTGCCCAAGTCCCTGCACGTGGACGCGCCCTCGGACCAGGTGGACTGGTCGGCCGGTGCGGTGGAACTGCTCACCGAGGCCCGGGAGTGGCAGCCGGTGGGGCGCCCGAGGCGGGCGGGTGTGTCGTCGTTCGGGCTGAGCGGGACGAACGCGCACGTGATCGTGGAGGAGGCCCCCGAGCTTCCGGCGCACGCCGCCGAGGCGGTGGGCGAACTCCCGGTGATCCCCTGGCTGGTGTCCGCGAAGACCCCGGACGCGCTGGCCGCTCAGGCGGAACGGCTGCTGTCCGTGGCCGGCGACCACCGTCCCGAGGACCTGGCGTATGCGCTGGCCACGACGCGTACGGCATTCGCCCAGCGGGCGGTGGTCCTCGGTGACCGTACGGCTGCCCTCGCCGCCCTCGCCGCCGGGGACGAACACCCGGGACTGGTGAAGGGAGCCACGCGTACCACCGGAAAGACGGCGTTCCTGTTCACGGGTCAGGGCGCGCAGCGGCTGGGGATGGGCCGTGAGTTGTATGAGGCGTTCCCGGTGTTCGCGGAGGCGTTTGACGCGGTGTGCGGGGAGGTGGACGCGCATCTCGGTGTGGCGTTGCGTGAGGTGGTGTGGGGGGAAGACGCGGAGGCGCTGAACAACACGGCCTTCGCTCAGCCCGCGTTGTTCGCGTTCGAGGTGGCGTTGTTCCGGCTGGTCGAGGCGTGGGGTGTCACGCCTGATGTGGTCGCGGGGCACTCGATCGGTGAGTTGGCCGCCGCGCATGTGGCGGGGGTGCTGTCGCTGGCGGATGCCGCACGGCTGGTGGTGGCGCGTGGCCGTCTGATGCAGGCGCTGCCGGCCGGTGGTGCGATGGTGGCGGTGCAGGCGACCGAGGACGAGGTGCTTACGCGCCTCACCAGCGGGGTAGGCATCGCGGCCGTCAATGGCCCGCAGTCGGTTGTGGTTTCGGGCGTGGAGGCGGAAGCCCTCGCCGTGGGCGAGCACTTCGCCGCTCTGGGCCGTAAGACGACCCGTCTTTCCGTCTCGCACGCGTTCCACTCCGCGCTGATGGAGCCGATGCTCGACGAGTTCCGCTCGGTCGCCCGGCAGTTGGTCTATGCCGAGCCCCGCATTCCCGTCGTGTCCACCGTCACCGGCGAACTGTCGAACGACTGGCAGTCGGCTGACTACTGGGCCGGCCAGGTCCGCGAGGCCGTCCGGTTCGCCGACGCGGTGCGCACGGTCGAAGGGCTGGGTGCGCGTACGTTCATCGAGATCGGGCCGGACGCGGTGCTCACCGCGCTCGGGGCCGGTTCGGCGTCCGACGAGAACAGCGCTTTCATACCGTTGGTACGTAGGAACCGCCCCGAGGCCGAGTCCCTGGTCGGGTCCATGGGCCGGCTGTACGTCGACGGGGTCGTCATCGACTGGGAGGCGTTCTTCGCCGGTACGGGTGCGCGCGGGGTCGACCTGCCCACGTACCCCTTCCAGCGCAGCCGCTTCTGGCTCGACGCGGTCAGGCCGGGGGGCGCGGCCCACCCGCATCCTCTGCTCGGTTCCGTGGTCACCCTGGCCGACTCCGGGGGCGCGGTGCTCACGGGCAGGCTCGCCGTGGCCGCTCAGCCGTGGCTCGCGGACCATGTGGTGCGGGACGCGGTGATCTTCCCCGGGGCCGGGTTCGTGGAGCTGGCGGTGCGCGCGGGCGACCACGTGGGCTGCGAGGCGCTGGAGGAACTGGCCCTGCACGCGCCGCTCGTCCTCGCCGGGGACGGGGCCGTCGCCGTGCAGGTCGTCGTGGGGGCCGCCGACGCGACGGGCCGGCGCACGGTCGGGGTCTACGCGCGGGACGAGAGCCTGCCCGACGCCGACTGGGTGCTGCACGCCGAAGGGGTGTTGGCCGAGGAGGCGGAGGCGCCCGACTTTGAGCTGTCCGCCTGGCCTCCGGCGGGCGCGGTGCCGGTCGCTCTGGACGGCGCGTACGAGAGCCTGCGCGAGCAGGGCCTGGCGTACGGGCCGGCCTTCCAGGGGCTGACGGCCGCCTGGCGGCTCGACGGCGACCTCTACGCCGAGGTCGCGCCGGCCGAGGACGTGGAGGCCGACGCCTACGGGCTGCACCCGGCGCTGCTGGACGCCTCGATGCACGCCGCGCTGGTGGCGGGGGCCGAGGAGAACGACGGGTCCACGGTCCTGCCGTTCGTGTGGAAGGACGTGCGGCTGTTCGCGGACGGGACGTCCACCGCCCGGGTACGCATCTCCCGGCCGACCCCGCAGAGCCTGGCCCTGGAGATCGCGGACGCCTCGGGTGCCCCGGTCGCGTCGGTCGGCGGGGTCGTCGGCCGGGCGTTGGAGGCCGCGCCGGGTGGTGCGGGGGCGGCGGCGGACCCGCTGTACCGGGTCGTCTGGCAGCCGGTCGGGGCCGCGCCGGCGCCGGACGCGTGGCTGCGGTGGGAGGACGTACCCGCCGAGGGCCCCGTGACCGGCACGGTCGTCCTGGACTGCGCCCCGGAGGCGGCAGCGGAGGCGGACGTGCCGTCGGCCGCCCACGCCGTGGCCGTCCACGTCCTGGACGTGATCCGGCAGTGGCTGGCCGACCAGCGCTTCGCCGCCGCCACCCTCCTGGTCGTCACACGCGGCGCGGTGGCCGTGGCGGACGGCGAGCCGGTCGACGTACGGCAGGCCCCGGTGTGGGGTCTGGTCCGGGCGGCACAGGCGGAGAACCCGGGCAGGTTCGTCCTGCTCGACACGGACGCCCCCGAGGGCCTTCCACTCGCGGGGGCCGGCGAGGAACCGGAGTCGGCGGTACGCGACGGGCGGGCGCTGACCCCCCGGCTGGCCCGCGTCACCGCACCGGCCGGGACCGCCGGAACCACTGGAACCGCCGGAACCACTGGAACCGCCGGGACCGGACCGGTGTGGGACGAGGCCGGGACCGTACTGATCACCGGCGGTACGGGCGGGCTGGGCGCGCTCGTGGCACGCCACCTGGTCGCGGAGCACGGCGTACGGCACCTGCTGCTGGCCGGCCGCCGTGGCGCGCAGGCGCCCGGGGCCGAGGAACTGCGGGCGGCACTGGCCGAGTCGGGCGCGAGCGTGACGCTCGCCGCGTGCGACGTGGCCGACCGCGAGGCCGTGGCCGCACTCCTGGCCGGGGTGGACCCGGCCCACCCGCTGCGGGGCGTCGTCCACGCGGCGGGCGTCCTGGACGACGCGATGGTCACCTCGCTCACCGCCGAACGGCTCCGCGAGGTCTTCGCGCCCAAGGCGGACGCCGCCTGGCACCTGCACGAGCTGACCCGGGACCTGGAACTGCCGGCCTTCGTCCTCTTCTCCTCCGTCGCCGGAACCCTCGGCTCCACGGGGCAGGCCAACTACGCCGCCGCCAACGCCTTCCTCGACGCCCTCGCCGCCCACCGCCGGGCCGACGGCCTCGCGGCGTCGTCCATGGCCTTCGGCCTCTGGGACACTCCGGGAGGCATGGGCACCGGTCTCGGAGCGGCCGAACTCGACCGCATGCGCGAGGCCGGCACCCCGGCGATCCCCGCCGACCGGGGCCTCGCCCTCTTCGACGCCGCGCTGCGGTCCGACGTGCCGGCCTCGGTCCCCGTACGCCTCGACCTCGCCGTTCTCCGCTCGCACGCCGACGACGTCCCCGCCCTGCTGCGGGGCCTCGTCCGGACCCCCGGCCGCCGGGCCGCGCGTGCCGGGTCACCGGTGCTGCGGACCCGGCTCGCGGGCCTGACCGGTGCCGAGCGGGCCGGTGCCGTCCTGGACCTGGTCCGTACGAAGATCGCGGCGGTACTCGGCCACGCCTCGGGCGAGGCCATCGAACCGGGCCGCGCCTTCGACGAGCTGGGCTTCGACTCCCTCACCGCCGTCGAACTCCGCAACCGCCTCGACGCCGAGACCGGGCTGCGGCTACCGGCGACGCTGATCTTCGACCACCCGACCGCCGAGGCCGTCGCCGCGTTCGTCCTGACGCTCCTCGACGGCACCCCGGACGCGGACCGCGAACCGGCCCCGGCCGTCGTCCGGGCGGGCCGCGAGGACCCGGTCGTGATCGTGGGCATGGCCTGCCGCTACCCGGGCGGGGTGACCACCCCCGACGAGCTGTGGCGCCTGGTCGCGGACGGCGTGGACGCCATAGCCCCGCTGCCCGACGACCGGGGCTGGGACCCGGACGTGTACGACCCGGAGCCGGGTGTGCCGGGGAAGTCGTATGCCCGGGACGGCGCGTTCCTGTACGACGCGGCGGAGTTCGACCCGGCGTTCTTCGGGATCAGCCCCCGCGAGGCGCTGACGATGGACCCGCAGCAGCGGCTGCTCCTGGAGGTGGCCTGGGAGGCGATCGAGCGGGCCGGGGTCGACCCGACGACGCTCAAGGGCAGCCGCACCGGCGTGTACGCCGGGGTGATGTACCACGACTACGCGGGCGGCACAGCAGGAAGCCTGGTCTCCGGCCGGGTCGCGTACACGCTCGGCCTCGAAGGCCCGGCGCTCACCGTCGACACGGCGTGCTCGTCGTCCCTGGTCGCGCTGCACTCGGCGGCCCAGGCCCTGCGTTCCGGCGAGTGCTCGCTCGCCCTCGCGGGCGGTGTGACGGTCATGTCGACGCCCGACATGCTCGTGTACTTCAGCGAGCAGCGCGGCCTCTCGCCGGACGGCCGCTGCAAGTCCTTCGGCGCCGGTGCGGACGGTACGGGCTGGGGCGAGGGCGCGGGCGTGCTGCTCCTTGAGCGGCTGTCCGACGCCCGCCGCAACGGCCACCCGGTCCTCGCCGTGGTCCGTGGCTCGGCCCTCAACCAGGACGGCGCCAGCAACGGCCTCACCGCCCCCAACGGACCGGCCCAGCAGCGCGTGATCCGCCAGGCCCTGGCCGACGCGGGCCTGACGGCGGCGGAGGTCGACGCGGTCGAGGCCCACGGCACGGGTACCCGGCTCGGCGACCCCATCGAGGCACAGGCGCTCCTTGCCACCTACGGCCAGGGGCGAGAAGAGAACCTGCCCCTGTGGCTCGGCTCCATCAAGTCGAACATGGGCCACACGCAGGCGGCGGCCGGTGTCGCGGGCATCATCAAGATGGTCATGGCGATGCGCCACGGTGTGCTCCCGCCGACCCTCCACGCGGAGGAGCGCTCGGACCAGATCGACTGGTCCGCCGGCGAGGTGGAACTGCTGACCAGCGCCCGGGAGTGGCAGCCGGCCGGCCACCCGAGGCGCGCGGGTGTGTCGTCGTTCGGGCTGAGCGGGACGAACGCACACGTGATCGTGGAGGAGGCCCCGGAGGTTCCGGTTACTGCCGCTGAACCGGTGGGCGGACTCCCGGCGATTCCGTGGCTGGTGTCCGCGAAGACCCCGGACGCGCTGGCCGCTCAGGCGGACCGCCTGCTGTCCGTGGCCGGTGACCACCGGGCCGAGGACATCGGCTACTCGCTCGTGGCCTCGCGGTCGGTCTTCGAGCACCGGGCGGTGGTCCTCGGTGACCGTACGGGCGCGCTCACCGCGCTCGCGGCCGGTGAGGAGCACCCGGAGGTGGTGCGGGGAGCGGTGACGAAGGGCAAGTCGGCGTTCCTGTTCACGGGTCAGGGTGCGCAGCGGCTCGGGATGGGTCGTGAGTTGTATGAGGCGTTTCCGGTGTTTGCGGAGGCGTTTGACGCGGTGTGCGGGGAGGTGGACGCGCATCTTGGTACGGGGTTGCGTGAGGTGGTGTGGGGGGAGGACGCGGAGGAGCTGAACAAGACGTCCTTCACTCAGCCCGCGCTCTTCGCGTTCGAGGTGGCGTTGTTCCGGCTCGTTGAGGCGTGGGGGGTTACGCCTGACGTGGTGGTCGGGCACTCGATCGGTGAGCTGGCCGCCGCGCATGTGGCGGGTGTGCTGTCGCTCGCGGATGCCGCGCGGCTGGTGGTCGCCCGTGGTCGGTTGATGCAGGCGCTGCCGGCCGGTGGCGCGATGGTGGCGGTGCAGGCGACCGAGGATGAGGTGCTTGCGCGTCTCACGGGCGGGGTAGGCATCGCGGCCGTCAACGGGCCGCAGGCGGTTGTGGTTTCGGGCGTGGAGGCGGAAGCCCACGCCGTGGGCGAGCACTTCGCGGCGCTGGGCCGTAAGACCAGCCGTCTTTCCGTCTCGCACGCGTTCCACTCGGCGTTGATGGAGCCGATGCTCACCGAGTTCCGCGTGATCTCGGGCGCACTGTCTTACGCGGAGCCCCGAGTCCCGGTCGTCTCCACCGTCACCGGGGCCGTGTCCTCCGCCTGGCAGACCCCGGAGTACTGGGTCGACCAGGTCCGCGAGCCGGTCCGGTTCGCCGACGCAATAGCGAGCGCCGAAGCCCTCGGCGCCCGTACGTTCATCGAGATCGGCCCGGACGCGGTGCTCACCGCGCTCGCCGCCGCGTCCGCCACCGCCGACACCAGCACCTTCGTCCCGCTGGCACGCAAGAAGCGCGACGAGTCCGAGTCCCTGGCCGGCGGCCTGGCCCGGGTGTTCGTGGGCGGCGGGCGGGTGGACTGGGAGGCGTTCTACGCCGGCTCGGGCGCTCGTAAGGTCGAGTTGCCCACGTACGCCTTCCAGCGGTCCCGCTACTGGCTCGAAGCGCCCGCGTCCGAGGGTGGGGCCGTTGCCGCGTCCGGGCAGGTCGCACTCGACCACCCGGTGCTCCGCGCGGCCGTTGTCCTGCCCGACGACGGTGGCGTCGTGCTCACGGGCAGGCTGTCCGCCGGTACGCACGGCTGGGTCGTCGATCACAACGTCCTCGGGAGCGTCCTGTTGCCCGGCACCGGCTTTGTCGAGCTGGCCGTCCGGGCGGGCGAGCAGCTGGACTGCGGGCTGCTCGAAGAACTCACCCTGCAGGCGCCGCTCATCCTGCAACCGCTGGGCGGCATCGCCGTCCAGGTGGCGGTCGGGGCGGCCGACGGGACCGGGCGCCGGGCCGTGGCGATCCACTCGCGCGCCGACGACCAGCCGGACATGCCGTGGACCCGCCACGCCGAAGGGGTGCTGGCGCCCGTGGTGGACGAGGACGGGCCGGGCGGACTGATGGACTGGCCGCCGGCCGGGGCCGAGGAGCTGACCGTCGCCGGTGCCTACGAGGACCTGGCGGCTGCCGGGTACCACTACGGGCCGGTGTTCCAGGGCCTCACCTCGGCCTGGCGCCTCGGTGAGGAGCTGTACGCCGAGGTCCGCCTTCCGGAGTCCGCCCACGAGGACGCCGCCCGCTTCGGACTGCACCCCGCCCTGCTGGACGCGGCGATGCACGTCGGGCTGCTCGCCATCCCGGGCCGTGAGGACGGTGGGCAGACGCTGCTCCCCTTCGCGTGGAACGGCGTCGCGCTGCACGCGGCCGGGGCCAAGGCGCTCCGGGTGCGGATCAGGCCCGTCGCCCAGCAGGACGGCCTCTCGCTGACCGTTGCCGACGAGCACGGCAGCCCCGTGCTCTCGGTCGAATCCCTGCTCTCCCGGCCCGTCTGGGGCCGGCAGTCCGGCCCCGGGACCGCCGAATCGCTGCTCCGGGTGGACTGGCAGGCGGTCTCCCTGAGCGACGGCGACGGATCGGCAGCCGCGCCCGCCCCCGCCGTGTTCGAGTGCGCGGTGGAGGACGGCGACGCGGACGTGCCGGGAGCGGTCCGTGAGGTGGTCGGTCGTGCGCTGGGAGCCGTGCAGGAGTGGCTGTCGGTGGACCGGCCCGAGGGCGCTGTGCTGGCCGTGGTCACCCGTGACGCGGTGGGCGAGTCGGTCGATGTGCGGCAGGCCCCGGTGTGGGGTCTGGTGCGGGCGGCGCAGGCGGAGAACCCGGGCCGGTTCGTGCTGGTCGACTCCGACGGTTCGGTGCCGCTCGACCGCCTGGTGGCCCTGGGCGAACCGGAGTTGCTGGTACGCGAGGGCGAAGCCCGGGTACCGCGCCTCGTTCCGGCCGCTTCGGGTGACGAGGCGGCGGCTCCGGTGTGGGACGCGGACGGGACCGTACTGATCACCGGGGGTACGGGCGGCTTGGGTGCCCGTGTGGCTCGGCATCTGGTGGCCGAGTACGGTGTGCGCAGCCTGCTGCTGGTGGGTCGCCGGGGAGCGGATGCGCCGGGCGCCGGTGACCTGGTGGCCGAGCTGTCCGGCCTGGGCGCCTCGGTGTCCGTCGCCGCGTGCGACGTGGCGGACCGGGAGTCCTTGGGCGCGGTCATCAGCTCGGTGGACCCGGCGCGCCCCCTCTCCGGCATCGTCCACGTCGCCGGCGTCGCCGACAACGGCGTGGTCGGGGCCCTGACCCCCGAGCGGGTGGACGCGGTCCTGCGCCCGAAGGCGGACGCCGCCTGGCACCTGCACGAGCTGACCGCCCACCTCGACCTGTCCGCCTTCGTGATGTTCTCCTCCGCAGGCGGCCTCGTACTCGCGGCCGGGCAGGGCAACTACGCGGCGGCCAACGTCTTCCTCGACGCCCTCGCCGCTCAGCGCCGGGCCGAGGGCCTGCCCGCGTCCTCGATGGCCTTCGGGCTCTGGGCCGTCGACACCGGCATGGCGGCTCATCTCGCCGATGCCGACCTGGAGCGCATGCGCCGCGCCGGGATGCCCGCGCTCACCGAGGCGGAGGGCCTTGGGCTGTTCGATGCGGCGCTGGCATCGGGGCTGCCGGCCACCGTCCCCCTCCGGGTCGACCCGGGCGCCCTGCGCACCCGTACCGACGAACTGCCCGCCCTCCTGCGGGCGATGGCCCCGCCCGCACGGAAGCGGACCGCTGCCGGTGCGCCGAAGGGTGCCTGGCTCGCGGCGCGGATCGCCGGGTGCGACGAGGAGGAGCGGACCGGGATCATCCTGGACGTCGTACGGGGGCACGCGGCGGCCGTGCTCGGGCACGCGTCCGGGGAGGCGATCGAACCGGACCGGGCGTTCGGGGAGCTGGGCTTCGACTCGCTCGGCTCGGTCGAACTGCGCAACCAGCTCACGGCGGTCAGCGGGGTGCGGCTGCCGGCCACGCTGATCTTCGACTACCCCAGCGCGGCGGAGGTCGCCGCGTACATCGCGGCCCGCCTGGTTCCGGCCGTGCCCGTGTCCCGGGCGGAGGCGGACCTCAAGAAACTGGAGTCCCTGCTGACGACCGACGCCCCGCCGGCCGGGCCCGAACGCGCCCGGCTCGTGCAGCGCCTGCGGGAGCTGGCCGGCCGGCTCGACGCACCGCAGCCGGAGGAGGCGGACGACGCGGGCCAGGACCTGGACGAGGTCACCGCGGACGAGCTGTTCGACATCCTCGACAACGAGCTCGGGAGCCCCGCGACCCCCTGACGTCCGTCCGCCTCACCCGGCGGCATGGACCCCACCGGCCGGGGTGTGCGACAGCTGTACAGCAGCCGTCGCGCACCCCGGCTTCTCCGTGTGGTTTCACCCCGCCGGTCCGGGGCCCGCGGCAGGGGTGGGCTAAGGGTAGGCCGTCCCTCAACGCCCTCAGTAGCGTGCGAAATCCGATCGACGTTGGACGCCGCGTGAGTGAGTCGCCACGGATCGTCTACCAGAGGGAGTAGGTCTCTGTGAGCAACGAGGAGCGACTTCTCGAGTACCTGAAGCGGGCCACGACCGACCTGCGGGACGTGCGCCGCCGGCTGGCGGACGCCGAGCGCCGGCTCGAAGAGGCGGGCACGTCCGGCCGTACCCGGTACGACGACGACCCGGTGGTCATCGTCGGGATGGGCTGTCGCTACCCGGGCGGGGTGACCACGCCCGACGAGCTGTGGCGCCTGGTCGCGGACGGCGTGGACGCCATCGGTGAGTTCCCGGCGGACCGTGGCTGGGACGCGGAGGTGTACGACCCCGAGCCGGGCACGCCCGGCAAGACGTACGCCCGCGAGGGCGGCTTCCTCTACGACGCCCCCGACTTCGACCCGGTGTTCTTCGGGATCAGCCCCAACGAGGCCCTGGTGACGGACCCGCAGCAGCGGTTGCTGCTGGAGGTGGCCTGGGAGGCGATCGAGCGGGCCGGGATCGACCCGACGACGCTCAAGGGGTCCTCGACCGGGGTGTTCGCCGGGGTGATGTACCACGACTACGCGCTCGGCGCCGAGCCCGGGTCCACCACGGCGGGCAGTGTGGTGTCCGGCCGGGTCGCCTACACGCTGGGGCTCGAAGGCCCCGCGGTCAGCGTCGACACGGCGTGCTCGTCCTCGCTGGTCGCGCTCCACATGGCGGCCCGGGCGCTGCGGACGGGCGAATGCTCGCTGGCCCTGGCCGGCGGGGTGACGGTCATGTCGACCCCGGACATGTTCGTGTACTTCAGCACCCAGCAGGGCCTGGCCTCCGACGGGCGCTCGAAGTCCTTCTCCGCATCGGCTGACGGCGTCGCCTGCTCGGAGGGCGCGGGCGTCCTGCTCCTGGAGCGGCTGTCCGACGCCCGCCGCAACGGCCACCCCGTCCTCGCCGTGGTCCGCGGCTCCGCCCTCAACCAGGACGGCGCCAGCAACGGTCTCACCGCCCCCAACGGACCCGCTCAGCAGCGCGTGATCCGCCGGGCCCTGGAGGACGCGGGCCTGACTGCGGCCGAGGTCGACGCGGTCGAGGCGCACGGCACCGGCACGTCCCTGGGCGACCCGATCGAGGCGCAGGCCCTGCTGGAGACGTACGGGCAGGCGAGGCCCGAGGAGCAGCCCCTGTGGCTCGGGTCCATCAAGTCGAACATGGGCCACAGCCAGGCGGCGGCCGGTGTCGCGGGCGTCATCAAGATGGTCATGGCGATGCGCCACGGCGTCCTGCCCAAGTCGCTCTACGCGGAAACGCCTTCGGACCAGGTCGACTGGTCGGACGGTGCGGTGGAGCTGCTGGCCGAATCGCGTGCCTGGGTGCCCGGCGGCGCGGTGCGGCGGGCCGGGGTGTCCTCGTTCGGGATCAGTGGGACGAACGCCCACGTGATCGTGGAGGAGGCGCCGGAAGAGACGGGGGAGACGGTCGTGCGGGCCGCGCTCCCCGTGGTTCCTTGGGTGGTGTCGGCCAAGACTGAGCAGGCCCTCGGTGCTCAGGCCGCCCGCCTGCGGGAACAGGCCGTGGGAGAGCCCGAGGCCGATGCGGCGGACATCGGGCTCTCCCTGGCCACCACACGTACCGCCTTCCCCCATCGGGCGGTGGTCCTCGGTGACCGCGCGGACGCCCTCGCCGCGCTCGCGGCCGGGAACGAACACCCCGGAGTGGTCGTGGGCCGGACCCGTCCCAGGGGAAAGTCGGCGTTCCTGTTCACGGGGCAGGGCGCGCAGCGGCTCGGGATGGGCCGTGAGCTGTACGAGGCGTTTCCGGTGTTCGCGGAGGCGTTTGACGCGGTGTGCGGGGAGGTGGACGCGCATCTTGGTACGGGGTTGCGTGAGGTGGTGTGGGGGGAAGACGCGGAGGCGCTGAACAAGACGTCCTTCACTCAGCCCGCGCTGTTCGCGTTCGAGGTGGCGTTGTTCCGGCTGGTCGAGGCGTGGGGGGTTACGCCGGACATGGTCGTGGGGCACTCGATCGGTGAGCTGGCCGCCGCGCACGTGGCGGGGGTGCTCTCCCTCGCGGACGCGGCGCGGCTGGTCGTCGCCCGTGGTCGGTTGATGCAGGCGCTGCCGGCCGGTGGCGCGATGGTGGCCGTGCAGGCGAGCGAGGCCGAAGTCCTTGCCGTCCTCACCGACGGCGTATCGATCGCAGCCGTCAACGGCCCGCGGGCGGTCGTCGTGTCCGGCACCGAGACAGCGGCCCTCGCCGTGGGCGAGCACTTCGCCGCTCTGGGCCGTAGGACGACCCGTCTCGCCGTCTCGCACGCGTTCCACTCGGCGCTGATGGAGCCGATGCTCGACGCCTTCCGCGCGATCGCCGGCGAACTGGAGTACGAAGAACCGCGCATCCCGGTCGTCTCCACCGTCACCGGGGCCGCCTCCTCCGCCTGGCGGTCCCCGGAGTACTGGGTCGACCAGGTCCGCCGGCCGGTGCGGTTCGCCGACGCGGTGCGTGCCGCCGAGGAGGCGGGGGCGCGTACGTTCGTGGAGGTCGGGCCCGACGCCGTCCTGGCCGCTCTCGGTGCGGGGTCCGTGACCGACGAGGACACCGCACTCGTGCCTCTGCTGCGCAGGAACCGTGCCGAGGTGAAGTCCCTGGTCGGGGCCGTGGGGCGGCTGTACGTGCAGGGCGTCCGGGTCGACTGGGAGGCGTTCTTCGCCCGTACCGGGGCCCGGAAGGTCGAGCTGCCCACGTACGCCTTCCAGCGCTCCCGCTTCTGGGTCGAGGGCAGCGGCTCCGCCGGGGCCGTGGTCCCGGTCGTGCACGACGAGCCCAGCGCCGAGGAGTCGCAGCGTGCGGCGGCCGGGCTGCGGGCGGAGCTGGACGGGCTCGGGGCGGCCGAGGCGGGGCGGGTGCTGCTGGCTCTGGTCCGCACGCATGTGGCGGCTGTACTCGGGCACGCCTCCGACGCCGTGGTCGAGACCGATCTCGCCTTCCGTGACATGGGCTTCGACTCGCTGGCCGCCGTCGAGCTGCGCAAGCGGCTCACCGCCGCCGCGGGGTGCGACCTGCCCGCCACGCTGATCTTCGACTACCCGACCCCGCGTGCCGTCGCCGCGTTCCTGGCGGAGCGCCTGGAGTCCGAGTCCGGTGCGGGGGCCGACGATCCGGCCGCCGCGGTGCTGGCCGAGCTGGACCGGATCGAGGACGTGCTCGGCGGGTTCCCCGCCGCCGGCGGGGACGCGGAGACGGTCGGCGCCCGTGCCGACGCGATCACCGCCCGGCTGGAGGCCATCGTGCGGCGCTGGCGCGACGCGCAGGGCGAACCGGCGTCGGACGGCGAGGGGCCCGACTTCGAAACGGTCACCGACGAGGAGCTGTTCGACGTGCTCGACAGCGAATTCGGCATCTCCTAGCCAGCGATCAGCTGCAGATTGGTTGAGGTTCGATGAGCAACGACGACAAGCTGCGGGACTATCTCAAGCGCACCGCCGCCGAACTCCAGCGCACCCGGCGCCAGTTGTCGGAGGCCGAGGCGCGGGGCAGTGAGCCGGTCGCGATCGTGGCGATGGGCTGCCGCTTCCCCGGTGGCATCACCTCGCCCGAGGGGCTGTGGCAGCTGGTGGACGCCGGCCGGGACGCCGTCTCGCTCTTCCCGGACGGCCGGGGCTGGGACATGGACGCCCTGTACGACCCCGAGCCGTCGACGCCCGGCAAGACGTACTGCCGTGAGGGCGGCTTCCTGCACGACGCGGGGGAGTTCGACGCGGACTTCTTCAAGATCAGCCCGCGCGAGGCACGCGACACCGACCCGCAGCAGCGCCTCCTGCTCGAAGTGTCCTGGGAGGTCATCGAGCGGGCCGGGATCGACCCGACCTCGCT
The DNA here is from genome assembly GCF_004795035.1 of Streptomyces sp. A0958. GTDB lineage: Bacteria > Actinomycetota > Actinomycetes > Streptomycetales > Streptomycetaceae > Streptomyces. The sequence continues at coordinate 87,304 of NZ_SSBK01000003.1, read as the reverse complement.
GAAGGGCAGCCGCACCGGGGTGTTCGCCGGGGTCGTCTACCACGACTACCCGGGCGGCGGCGGCACCGGCGGCCTGGCGAGCGTCGCCTCCGGGCGGGTGGCGTACACGCTGGGGCTCGAAGGCCCCGCGGTCACCGTGGACACGGCCTGCTCCTCCTCGCTCGTCGCCCTCCACCTCGCCGTCCAGTCCGTGCGCGGCGGCGAGTGCGCGCTGGCCCTCGCGGGCGGCGTCACCGTCATGGCGAGCCCGGACTCCTTCGTGGGCTTCAGCCAGGACCGGGGCCTGGCCCCCGACGGACGGTGCAAGTCCTTCGCGGCGGCGGCCGACGGCACTACCTGGTCCGAGGGTGCGGGCATGCTCCTCGTCGAGCGGCTGTCCGACGCCCGCCGCAACGGCCACCCCGTCCTCGCCGTCATCCGCGGCTCGGCCATGAACTCGGACGGCGCGTCCAACGGCCTCACCGCGCCGAACGGCCCCTCGCAGCAGCGCGTCATCCAGCAGGCCCTGGCCTCCGGCGGCCTCGCCCCCGCCGATGTCGATGCCGTCGAGGCGCACGGCACCGGCACCACCCTCGGTGACCCGATCGAGGCGCAGGCCCTCATCGCCGCCTACGGGCGAGAGCGGCCCGCCGAACAGCCGCTGTGGCTGGGCTCCTTCAAGTCGAACATCGGCCACGCGCAGGCCGCCGCCGGGGTCGGCGGGGTGATCAAGATGGTGCAGGCGATGAAGGCGGGCGTCCTGCCGCGCACCCTGCACGTGGACGAGCCGAGCCACAACGTGGACTGGAGCGCGGGCAGCGTGCGGCTGCTCACCGAGCCGGTCGCCTGGCCGGAGCTGGGGCGCGCCAAGCGGGCCGGGGTGTCCTCATTCGGCCTGAGCGGCACGAACGTCCACGTGATCGTGGAGGAGGCCCCGGCCGCCCCGGCCGACGAGGTCACGGAGGAGGACGGCACCGCCCCCCGGTTCGTGCCCGTGCTGCTCTCCGCCCGGCGCCCCGAGGCACTGGCGGCGCAGGCCACCCGCCTCGCCGACCACCTGGAGGGCCACCCCCGGGAGCCCCTGGCCGACACCGCCTGGTCGCTGGCCACCACCCGGGCCGCCCTGGAGCACCGTGCCGTGGTCGTCGCGGACGGGCGGACCGCCGACGGGCGCGGCGAGCTGGTACGGGCGCTGCGCGCGCTCGCGGACGGGTCGGCCGAGGGCGGCGCCGCCGTCACCGGTGATGCCCGGCCCGACGCGCTGAGCGCCGTCCTGTTCACCGGCCAGGGCGCCCAGCGCCTCGGTACCGGGCGGGAACTGCACGCCGCGTACCCGGTGTTCGCCCGCGCCTTCGACGAGGCCGTCGACGCGCTCGACGCCCACCTCGACACTTCGTTGCGGGCGGCGATGTGGGGCGAGGACCGGGAGCTGATCGACGGTACGGGGCTTGCGCAGCCCGCCCTGTTCGCCTGCGAGGTGGCGCTGTACCGGCTCATCGAGTCATGGGGCGTGCGGCCCGACTTCCTGGCCGGGCACTCCGTCGGTGAGTTCGCCGTCGCGCATGTCGCGGGGGTGCTCTCCCTCGCGGACGCCGCACGACTGGTCGCCGCCCGGGGCCGGCTGATGCAGGCGCTGCCGCCCGGCGGCGCGATGATCGCGGTGGAGGCGTCCGAGGACGAGGTGCTGCCCCTCCTCACGGACGGGGTAGGCATCGCGGCCGTCAACGGCCCGCAAGCCGTCGTCGTCTCAGGAGTGATGTCCGAAGCCCTCGCCGTCGCCGCCCACTTCACCGGCCTCGGCCGCCGCACCAAGCGGCTCGCCGTGTCGCACGCGTTCCACTCGCCGCTGATGGAGCCGATGCTCGACGCGTTCCGCGAGGTCGCCCAGTCCCTCACGTACGGCACCGCCCGCATCCCGGTCGTCTCCACGGTCACCGGTGAACTCGCCGGTGACGACGAACTGGCCTGCGCCGACTACTGGGTGCGGCATGTCCGGGCGAGCGTCCGCTTCAGCGACGCCGTGCGCGCGCTCGCCGCCAAGGGCGTCCGCACCTTCCTGGAGCTGGGCCCGGACGCCGCCCTCACCCCGCTCGGCCCGGACTGCCTGGCCGGCGCCGACGAGGGGGCGGACCTGCCGGTGTTCACCGCCGCCCTGCGCCGGGGCAGGGACGAGGAACGCGTCCTGACCGAGGCCGTAGCCCTCGCCCACACCCGGGGCGTCCCCGTCGACTGGGACGCCTGCTTCACGGCGACCGGCCACCGGCCGCACCGCGTGGACCTGCCCACGTACGCCTTCCAGCACCGCACCTACTGGGCCGCCGCGCCCGAAGCGGGCCGGGCGACGGCTGCCCCGGCGGACCCGGGGGAGGCCCGGTTCTGGGAGGCCGTGGAGCGCGAGGACGCGGCGGGGCTGGCCGAACGGCTCGGCGTCGACCCCGCCGACCTGGCGCCCGTGCTGCCCGCGCTCACCAGCTGGCGCGCCGGGCAGCGCGAGGCGTCCGCCGTGGACGCGCTGCGCTACCGGGTGTCCTGGGCCCCGGTCGCCGACCCGGCGCCGCCCGCCCCGCTCACCGGTGACTGGCTCGTCGTGCACCCCGCGGCGCGGCGCCCGCTCGCGGACGCCCTGGCCGCCGCGCTGGCGGGCCGGGGCGCCAACCCGGTCCTGGTGGAAGGCGGCCTCCCCGAGGCGTTGACCGCCCCCGCCGGAGTGGTCAGCCTGCTCGCCCTCGACACCACCCCGCACCCGGACCACCCCGCCCTGTCCCGGGGCCTGGCGGACACCACCGCCCTGCTGCGGGAGACGGCGGCCCGGGAGTGGGCGGCCCCGGTGTGGTGCCTGACCCGGGGCGCGGTGGCCACCGACGACGCCGACGCGGCGGCCCGGCCCGTGCGGCCCGAGCAGACCGCCGTCTGGGGCCTGGGCGCGGCGCTCGCCCTGGAGGCCCCCGCGACCTGGGGCGGCCTCATCGACCTGCCGGTTCGCGGTGAGGGCCCGGACGACGAGGCGGTCCTGCGCCGCCTGTGCGACACGCTCTCCGGGGCAGCCGGTGAGGACCAGGTCGCCGTGCGCCCCGAAGGGGTCCACGCCCGCCGCCTGGTCCGCCCCGCACAGCCCGACCCGGCCGCCTCGTGGCGGGCCCGGGGCACCGTCCTGGTCACCGGAGGCACCGGCGGGCTCGGCGCCCACGTCGCACGGATGCTCGCCGCCGACGGCGCCGAGCACGTGGTCCTCGTCGGGCGGCGGGGGCCCGACGCCCCGGGCGCCGCCGCGCTCGTGGAGGAGATCGGCAAGACCGGCGCACGCGTCTCCGTGGCGGCCTGCGACATGGCCGACCGCGAGGCCGTCCGCACCCTGCTCGCCGGACTGCCCGACCTGACCGCCGTGTTCCACGCGGCGGGCCTCCCGCAGCGCATCGCCCCGCTCGGCGAACTGACCCTCGCGGACCTGGCCGAGGTCGCCGACGCCAAGGTGCTCGGCGCCCGCCACCTGGACGAACTCCTCGCCGACACCCCGCTCGACGCGTTCGTGCTGTTCTCCTCCGGCGCCGCCGTGTGGGGCAGCGCCGGCCAGTCCGCGTACGGCAGCGCCAACGCCTACCTCGACGGCCTCGCCCACAGCCGGCGCGCCCGTGGTCTCGCCGCCACCTCCGTGGCGTGGGGCTCCTGGGACGGCGGCATGGTCGACGCCGAACTCGCCGCCGTCATGCGCCGGATGGGCGCCCCCGCGATGGCCCCCGCCCTCGCCGTGGGGGCCCTGCGCCGCATCCTGGCGGGCGGCCCCTCGCACGCGGTGGTCGCCGCGTTCGACTGGGAGCGGTTCGCCCCCACCTACGTACTCGCCCGGCCCCGCCCGCTCCTGGACGCCCTGCCCGACGCCCGAGCCGCGCTCGGTGCGGACGGGGCCCCGGACGGCGGCGGTGCCGGCGATCCGGGCCTCGCGGACCGGCTGGCCGGACTGACCGAGCCGGAGCAGCGGTCCGTGCTCCTCGACCTGGTCCGTACGCACGTGGCGGCCCTGCTCGGCTACGACGACCCGGCCGAGGTCGCGCCCGACCGGGGCTTCACCGACCTCGGGTTCGACTCCGTCGCCGCCGTCGACCTGCGCACGAAGCTCGTCGCCGCGACCGGGCGCCCCCTGCCCACCAGCATGATCTACGACCACCCCAGCCCGGGGGCGCTCGCCGGCCACCTGTGGTCCGAGCTCTGCCAGGACGACAGCCTCGGCGAACTCCCCGTACTGGCCCAGCTCGACCGGCTGGAGGAGGCCGCGGCGGCGCTCGCCGCCGAGGACATCGAGGCCACCCGGATCACCGCCCGCCTGCAGAGCCTGCTGGCCCGGCTGACCGAAACCCTCGACGCGCAGAGCGGCGACGGCGGCCAGAAGGTCGGCGACCAGCTCGAAACCGCCTCGGCCGACGACGTCTTCGCCTTCATCGAGAACGAACTCGGCCTCACCTGACCGACCGCGCGGCCGGTGCCGGGTACGGCACCGGGCCCCGCCCCGTACCCGCGACCCGACTCGACCTCACGGCATGAACCGGCATGAACAAGGACTCGGTGGGACCCAACATGTCCAATGACGACGCACGGCTTCTCGACTACCTCAAGCGGGTCACGGCGGATCTGCACCAGACGCGGCGCAGGCTTCAGGAGGCCGAGAACCAGGACCACGAGCCCATCGCCGTCGTGGCGATGAGCTGCCGCTACCCGGGGGGCGTCTCCACCCCCGAGGACCTGTGGCGGCTCGTCGCCGAGGGCCGGGACGCCATCTCGACCTTCCCCACCGACCGGGGCTGGGACCTCGACGGCCTGCGCGGCGACGAGGCCGACGCCGCCTCCGGCAGCAGTTACGTGAACGAGGGCGGCTTCGTCCGGGACGTCGCCGACTTCGACGCCGGCTTCTTCGGGATCAGCCCCAACGAGGCGCTGACGATGGACCCGCAGCAGCGGCTGCTCCTGGAGGTGTCCTGGGAGGCGATCGAGCGCGCCGGGATCGACCCGGCGTCCCTGCGCGGCAAGCCCGTGGGCGTGTTCGCCGGCTCCGGAATCCAGGACTACGAGTACATCGTCGGGGCGGCCGGGGAGGTCGCCGAGGCCTACATGACCACCGGCAACGCCGCCGCCGTCATCTCCGGCCGCATCTCCTACACCCTGGGCCTCGAAGGTCCCGCCGTCACCATCGACACGGCCTGCTCCTCCTCGCTCGTCTCCCTCCACCTCGCCGCCCAGGCCCTGCGGCAGCGGGAGTGCTCGCTCGCCCTGGCCGGCGGGGTCATGGTGATGTCCACCCCGTCCCCGTTCATCGCGTTCAGCCGCCAGCGCGGCCTGGCCCCCGACGGCCGCTGCAAGGCCTTCGCCGAGGCGGCGGACGGCACCGGCTGGTCCGAGGGCGCCGGCATGCTCGTCCTCGAACGCCTCGCGGACGCCCGCCGCAACGGCCACCCCGTCCTCGCCGTCGTACGCGGCAGCGCGGTCAACCAGGACGGCGCGAGCAACGGCCTGACCGCCCCCAACGGCCGCGCCCAGCAGCGCGTCATCCGCCAGGCCCTGGCCAACGCCCAGCTCTCCGCCACCCACGTCGACGTGGTCGAGGGCCACGGCACCGGGACGACCCTCGGCGACCCCATCGAGGCGCAGGCCCTCCTCGCCACCTACGGCCAGGGGCGCGAGGAGGACCGGCCGCTGTGGCTGGGCTCCATCAAGTCCAACATGGGCCACGCCCAGGCCGCCGCCGGCGTCGGCAGCATCATCAAGATGGTCGAGGCGCTGCGCCACGGCGTGCTCCCCAAGACCCTCCACGTGGACGAGCCGTCGAGCCACGTCGACTGGTCCGCCGGCCGGGTCCGCCTGCTGACCGAGACCCGGACCTGGGAACGCACCGAGGACCGGCCGCGCCGCGCCGGCGTCTCGGCCTTCGGCGTGAGCGGCACCAACGCCCACGTGATCCTGGAGGAGGCCCCGGCGGCGGAACCGGCCGCGACCACGGAGACCCCGGGTGCCCCGGAGGCATCCGAGGCCCCCGCGACCGCCGCCGCGCCCCTGCCCGCCCTCCTGCCCTGGCCGCTCTCCGCCCGCGACACGGCCGCCCTGGCCGCGCAGGCCGACCGCGTCCACGCCCACATCGCGGCCACGCCGGAGCTGAGCGCCGCCGACCTCACGTACTCCCTGGCCACCTCCCGCGCCGCCCTCGAACACCGCGCCGTCGTCCTCGCGGAGACCCGCGACGCGGCCCTGACCGCCCTCGCGGCCCTGGCCGGGGAGGAGACCCACCCCGCGGTGCTGCGGGGCGTCGCCACGAAGGGGAAGGCAGCCTTCCTGTTCACGGGTCAGGGTGCGCAGCGGCTCGGGATGGGCCGTGAGCTGTACGAGGCGTTCCCGGTGTTCGCGGAGGCGTTCGACGCGGTGTGCGGGGAGGTGGACGCGCATCTCGGTGTGGCGTTGCGTGAGGTGGTGTGGGGGGAAGACGCGGCCCAACTGAACAGGACCGCGTTCGCTCAGCCCGCACTGTTCGCGTTCGAGGTGGCGCTGTTCCGGTTGGTCGAGGCGTGGGGCGTGACCCCGGACGTCGTCGTCGGGCACTCGATCGGTGAGCTGGCCGCCGCGCATGTGGCCGGTGTGCTGTCGCTCGCGGATGCGTCGCGGCTGGTGGTAGCCCGGGGCCGCCTGATGCAGGAGTTGCCGGCCGGTGGCGCGATGGTGGCCGTGCAGGCGAGCGAGGCCGAAGTCCTTGCCGTCCTCACCGACGGCGTATCCATCGCAGCCGTCAACGGCCCGCAGTCGGTCGTGGTGTCCGGCGTGGAAGCGGAAGCCCTGGCCGTGGGCGAGCACTTCTCAGCCATCGGCCGCAAGACCAGCCGCCTCGCCGTCTCGCACGCGTTCCACTCGGCGCTGATGGAGCCGATGCTCAACGAGCTCCGGTCGGTCGCAGGCGGGTTGGCATACGCGGAACCGGGCATCCCGGTCGTCTCCACCGTCACCGGGGCCGCCTCCTCCGCCTGGCAGTCCCCGGAGTACTGGGTCGACCAGGTCAGGCAGCCCGTCCGTTTCGCGGACGCGGTCGTCGCCGCCGAGGCGTTCGGCGCCCGTACGTTCATCGAGATCGGCCCGGACGCGGTGCTCACCGCGCTCGGGGCCGGGTCGGCCACCGACGAGGCGACCACGTTCGTCCCGCTGCTGCGCAAGGACCGGCCCGAGTCCGAGGCGCTGGTCGCGGGCCTGGGCCGGCTGTACACGACCGGTGTCAGCCCGGACTGGGAGGCGTTCTACGCCGGTACCGGCGCCCGCAGGGTCGAGTTGCCCACGTACGCCTTCCAGCGCTCCCGCTACTGGGTCGAGGGCAGCGGCTCGACCGGGGACGTCTCCGCCGCCGGTCTCGCCGCCGCCGGGCACCCGCTGCTCGGCGCGGTCGTCTCGCTCGCGGACTCCGGCGGTGTCGTCCTGACCGGCAGGGTCTCCGTGTCGGCGCAGCCGTGGCTCGCCGATCACGTCGTGGGGGACTCCGTGGTCTTCCCCGGAACCGGGTTCGTCGAACTCGCCGTCCGGGCCGGGGACCAGGTCGGCTGCGAATCGCTCGAAGAGCTGATGCTCCAGGCCCCGCTGGTGCTGCCCGCACGCGGTGCCGTCGCCCTCCAGGTCGAGGTCGGCGCGGCGGACGCCTCCGGGCGGCGCCCGGTCAGCGTGCACTCCCGCCGCGACGACCAGCCCGACCAGCCGTGGACGCTCCACGCGGCCGGGGTCCTGGCGGCCACCACCGCGGACCCGGCCCCCTTCGACCTGGCCGCCTGGCCGCCCGCCGGTGCCGAGCCCGTCGACACGGACGGGGTGTACGCGTCCCTGGCCGAGGCCGGTCTCGCGTACGGGCCGGCCTTCCGGGGGCTGACGGCCGCCTGGCGGTCCGGGACCGAGATCTACGCCGAGATCGCCCTGCCCGAGCGGGCGCGGGCGGACGCCGCGGCGTTCGGGCTGCACCCGGCGCTGCTGGACGCGTCCCTGCACGGTTCCGTGTTCACGGACCTCTTCGCCGATGCCAGTGGCCCGGTGTTGCCGTTCGTGTGGACCGGTGTCCGGCTGCACGCCTCCGGTGCCGGACGGCTGCGGGTCCGGATCGCCCCGGACGGCGCGGGTGCCGTCGCCCTGTCCGTCGCCGACGAGACGGGCCGGCCCGTGCTGTCCGTCGACGCGCTCGTCCTGCGTGAGGTCTCCGCCGAGCAGCTGGCCGCCGCCCGCACGGTCGCCCACGAGTCGCTGTTCGGCCTGGACTGGGCCGAACTCCCGGCAGCCGAGACGGGGTCCGCACCCGTCGACTGGTCCGGCCTGCGCGCGGACGGGCCCGTGCCCGAGAGCGTCGTCCTGCGTTCCCGGCACACCGGCACGGACCCGGCAACCGTCCGTGCCGCCACCACCGAGATCCTTGCCGCACTTCAGCACTGGCTCACCGACGACCGGTACGCGACCTCCCGCCTGCTCGTCGCCACCAGCGGCGCGGTCGCCCGTGGCGGCGAGCCCGGCGAGGACGTCACGGACCTGGCCGGGGCCGCAGTCTGGGGGCTGGTGCGCTCCGCGCAGGCCGAGCACCCCGGGCGGGTCCTCCTCGCGGACCTGGACGACCTCGCGGAAGACGCACAGGCCGCCGCCGCGCTGGCCGGCGGCGAGTCCCAGACCCTCGTACGCGGCACGACCGTGTACGGCGCCCGCCTCGTCCGCCTCACGGACGACCCCGAGACGCGCATCCGCCCCGACTTCGGGAACGGCACGGTCCTGGTCACGGGCGCGACCGGCGCACTCGGCACCCTGGTGGCCCGGCAGCTGGTGCGGGCGCACGGCGTACGGAGTCTCCTGCTGGTTTCCCGGCGCGGTGCGGACGCCCCCGGCGCGGCGGAGCTCTGCGCCGAGCTGCGCGAGCTGGGGGCGGAGGTCACGGTCGCGGCCTGCGACGTCGCGGACCGCGACGCCCTGGCCGCCGCCCTCGCCGGAGTGCCGCTGACCGGTGTCGTCCACCTCGCCGGTGTCCTGGACGACACGCTCATCGCCTCGCTGACCCCGGAGAGCCTGGACACCGTCCTGCGGGCCAAGGCCGATGCCGCACTCCACCTGCACGAGCTGACCCGGGACCTGGAGCTGTCGGCGTTCGTCCTGTTCTCCTCCGCCACCGGCGTGCTGGGCGTCCCCGGCCAGGCCAACTACGGCGCCGCGAACGCCCTGCTCGACGCGCTCGCCACCCACCGCACCGCCCACGCCCTGCCCGCCCGCTCCCTCGCCTGGGGCCTGTGGGCGAGCGGCATGTCCGGCACCCTGACCGACGCCGACCTCCAGCGCATGAGCCGCACCGGCATCGGCGCCCTCACCTCCGCGTACGGCTTGGACCTCTTCGACCGGGCCCTGACGGTCGACGCGCCCGTGGTCCTGCCGATCCGGCTGGACGTACGCACCCTCGCCGAGGCGGGCGAGGCGCTGCCGCCGCTCTTCCGCAAGCTGGTACGCGTACGGGCCCGGCGCGCCGCCGTCTCCGCGCCGGAGGCGGCCGGGGCGCTGCGCGGCCGGCTGGCCGGGCTCGACCGGGAGGAGCGGGAACGCGTCCTGCTCGACCTGGTCCGCACCCAGGTCGCGACGGCGCTCGGCTACCCGGACGCCGACGCCGTGGACGAGACCCGCGCCTTCAGCGAGCTGGGCTTCGACTCACTGACGGCCGTCGAGTTCCGCAACGCCGTCAGCGCCGCCGCCGAGGTCCGGCTGCCCGCGACCCTGGCCTTCGACTACCCCAGCCCGCGCGCCCTGGCCCGGCACCTGCTCGGCGAACTCGACGGCTCCGTCGCCGAAGTGAGCCCCGCCGGGCATGCGGCCGGTGCCACCGGGGAAGACGACGACCCGATCGTGATCGTCTCCATGGCATGCCGCTACCCGGGCGGGGTACGCAGCCCCGAGCAGCTGTGGCAGCTCGTCGCGGACGGCGTGGACGCGGTGTCGGACTTCCCCGCCAACCGGGGCTGGGATCTGGACCGGGTGTACGACCCGGCCGCCGAGCGCCCGCACACCAGCTACGCCAACGAGGGCGGGTTCCTGCACGAGGCCGGTGAGTTCGACCCGGCGTTCTTCGGGATCAGCCCCAACGAGGCCGCCACCATGGACCCGCAGCAGTTCCTGCTCCTGGAGACGGCCTGGGAGGCGTTCGAACGGGCCGGGATCGACCCGGAGACCCTGCGCTCCAGCATGACCGGTTGCTACGCCGGGATGATGTACCACGACTACGCGGCCAACAACAGCACGGGCGCCATCGCCTCCGGGCGCGTCTCGTACGTGTTCGGCCTGGAGGGCCCGGCCGTCACGGTCGACACGGCGTGCTCGTCCTCGCTGGTGTCCCTCCACATGGCGGCCCAGGCGCTGCGCTCCGGCGAGTGCTCGCTGGCCCTGGCGGGCGGGGTCGCGGTCATGGCGACCCCCGAGGTCTTCGTGGAGTTCAGCCGGCAGCGGGGCCTCGCCCCGGACGGCCGCTGCAAGTCCTTCGGCATCGGCGCCAACGGCACCGGCTGGGGCGAGGGCGCGGGCATGCTCCTGCTTGAGCGCCTGTCCGACGCCCGCCGCAACGGCCACCCGGTCCTCGCCGTGGTCCGTGGCTCGGCCCTCAACCAGGACGGCGCCAGCAACGGCCTCACCGCCCCCAACGGCCCCTCCCAGCAGCGCGTCATCCGCCAGGCCCTGGCCAACGCGGGCCTGACGGCCGCCGAGGTCGACGCGGTCGAGGCGCACGGCACCGGCACGACCCTGGGCGACCCCATCGAGGCGCAGGCCCTGCTCGCCACCTACGGCCAGGGCCGCGAGGAGGGCCGGCCCCTGTGGCTCGGCTCCATCAAGTCGAACATGGGCCACACGCAGGCGGCGGCCGGTGTCGCGGGCATCATCAAGATGGTCATGGCGATGCGCCACGGTGTGCTCCCGCCGACCCTGCACGCGGAGGAGCGCTCGGACCAGATCGACTGGTCCGCCGGAGAGGTGGAACTGCTGACCAGCGCCCGGGAGTGGCAGCCGGCCGGCCACCCGAGGCGCGCGGGCATCTCCTCCTTCGGCATCAGCGGCACGAACGCCCACGTCATCGTGGAAGAGGCTCCCGGGGTTCCGGAGGCCGAGGCCGGGGAAGGGGCCGAACTCCCCGCCGCCCCCTGGGTGGTGTCCGCCAAGAGCGCGGAGGCCCTGGCCGGCCAGGCGGAACACCTGCTGACCGTGGCCGGTGACCACAGGGCCGAGGACATCGGCTACTCCCTGGTGACGTCGAAGCCCGCGTTCGAGCACCGGGCCGTCGTCCTCGGCGACCGCACGGCCGCCCTCGCCGCGCTCGCTGCGGGCGAGGACCACCCGGGCCTGGTGAAGGGGTCCGCGCGTGCGACCGGAAAGTCGGCGTTCCTGTTCACGGGGCAGGGCGCGCAGCGGCTCGGGATGGGCCGTGAGCTGTACGAGGCGTTCCCGGCGTTCGCGGAGGCGTTCGATGCGGTGTGCGGGGAGGTGGACGCGCATCTTGGTACGGGGTTGCGTGAGGTGGTGTGGGGGGAAGACGCGGAGGCGCTGAATGCCACGTCCTTCACGCAGCCCGCGTTGTTCGCGTTCGAGGTGGCGTTGTTCCGGCTGGTCGAGGCGTGGGGCGTGACGCCGGACATGGTGGTCGGGCACTCGATCGGTGAGCTGGCCGCCGCGCATGTGGCGGGTGTGCTCTCCCTCGCGGATGCGGCGCGGCTGGTCGTCGCCCGGGGCCGTCTGATGCAGGAGTTGCCGGCCGGTGGCGCGATGGTGGCCGTGCAGGCGAGCGAGGCCGAAGTCCTTGCCGTCCTCACCGACGGCGTATCCATCGCAGCCGTCAACGGGCCGCAGGCGGTCGTGGTGTCGGGCGTCGAGTCCGAAGTCCTGGCAGTGGGTGAGCACTTCGCCGCTCTGGGTCGTAAGACGACCCGCCTCGCCGTCTCGCACGCGTTCCACTCCGCACTGATGGAGCCGATGCTCGACGCGTTCCGTGCGGTGGCGGCAGAGCTGACGTTCTCCGAGCCGCGCATCCCGGTCGTCTCGACCGTCTCCGGTGAGCTGTCGACCGCCTGGCAGTCCCCGGAGTACTGGGTCGGCCAGGTGCGCGAGGCCGTCCGTTTCGCTGACGCGGTCGTGGCCGCCGAGGCATTCGGCGTGCGTACGTTCATCGAGATCGGCCCGGAGGCGGTGCTCACCGCGCTCGGCGCCGGCTCCGCCACCGCCGAAGACAGCACTTTCGTACCGTTGGTACGCAAGAAGCGCGACGAGCCCGAGTCGCTGCTCGCGGCCGTGGGCCGGCTGTACGCGGACGGGGCCCGGGTCGACTGGGAGGCGTTCTACGCCGGTACCGGCGCCCGCAGGGTCGAGCTGCCCACGTACGCCTTCCAGCGCACCCGTTACTGGGTCGGCATGGACGAGTACCTGGCCAACTCCTGGATCGGCGGCGGTGGCAGCAGCATGGCGACGGCCGGGCTGGCCGATGCCGGGCATCCGCTGCTGGGTGCGGTGGTGCCGTCCCCGGACACCGATGTGGTCACGTTCACCGGCCGGCTGTCCGCCGGGACGCACGGCTGGATCGTGGACCACGACGTTCTCGGGAGCGTCCTGCTGCCGGGCACCGGCTTTGTCGAGCTGGCGATCCGGGCAGGTGATCAGGTCGGCTGCGCGGTGCTGGAGGAGCTGGCCCTGCAGGCGCCGCTCATCCTTCCCGAGCGCGGGGCGGTGACCGTGCAGATGGTCGTCGGTGCCGCCGACGCCTCCGCCCGGCGCTCGGTGAGCGTCTACTCGCGCGCCGAGGACCGCCCGGACCTGGCGTGGACCCTGCACGCGGACGGCGTACTCGCCCCCGGTACGGAGCCCACCGCGTTCGACCTCTCGGCCTGGCCGCCCGCCGGGGCGGAGGAACTGTCCCTGGACGGCGCCTACGAGGGGCTGCGCGAGCGTGGCTTCGGGTACGGGCCGACGTTCCAGGGCCTCAAGGCCGCCTGGCGAGTGGACGACGTGCTGTACGCGGAGGTCGCACTGCCGGAGCAGGCGCACGCGGAGGCCGAGGAGTTCGGGCTCCACCCGGCGCTCCTGGACGCCGCCATGCACGCGGCCCTCGTCAACGGCACCGGCGGCGACGAGACCGTCCTGCCCTTCGTCTGGCGCGAGGTGACCCTGCACGCGGCGGGCGCCTGCGCCGTGCGGGTACGCATCACGCAGCCCACCCCGGAATCCCTGTCCTTGCAGGTCGCGGACGCCACCGGGGCCCCCGTGGCCACCGTGGGCGCGGTCGTCGGCCGGCCCGTCTCCACGGAGCAGCTCAACGCGGGCGGGAACGACTCGCTCTTCCGTATCGCCTGGAACCCGCTGCCGGTCACGAACACCCCCGCACCGGACCCCGCCGTGTTCGAGTGTGCGGTGGCGGACGGGCACGGGGGCGCGGACGTGCCGGGTGCCGTGCACGGCCTGGTCGGGCGTGCGCTGGGAGCCGTGCAGGAGTGGCTGTCGGTGGACCGGCCCGAGGGCGCTGTGCTGGCCGTCGTCACGCGTGGCGCGGTGGCCGTGGCCGAGGGCGAGCCGGTCGATGTGCGGCAGGCCCCGGTGTGGGGTCTGGTGCGGTCGGCGCAGGCGGAGAACCCGGGCCGGTTCGTGCTGGTCGACTCCGACGGCTCGGTGCCGCTGGGGCAGGTGGTGGCTCTGGGGGAGCCGGAGTTGGTGGTGCGCGAGGGCGAGGTGCGGGTTCCGCGACTGGTCCCGGCCGCTTCGGGTGACGAGGCGGCGGCTCCGGTGTGGGACGCGGACGGGACCGTACTGATCACCGGGGGTACGGGCGGTCTGGGTGCCCGTGTGGCCCGCCACCTGGTGTCCGAGCACGGCGTACGGAGTCTGCTGCTGGTCGGACGCCGGGGCGCCGATACGCCCGGTGTCTCCGGCCTGGTGGCCGAGCTGTCCGGGCTGGGCGCCTCGGTCGAGATCGCCGCGTGCGACGTGGCGGACCGGGAGTCGCTGGGTGCGGTGATCGGGTCCGTCGACCCGGCACGTCCGCTCTCCGGTGTCGTCCATGTGGCCGGTGTCGTGGACAACGGCGTGGTGGGCTCGCTGACCCCCGAGCGGGTGGACGCGGTCCTGCGCCCGAAGGTGGACGCCGCCTGGCACCTGCACGAGCTGACCCGCGACCTGAACCTGTCCGCCTTCGTGATGTTCTCGTCCGCAGGCGGCCTCGTCCTGGCCGCCGGGCAGGGCAACTACGCGGCGGCCAACGTCTTCCTCGACGCCCTCGCCGCTCAGCGCCGGGCCGAGGGCCTGCCCGCGTGCGCCATGGCCTTCGGGCTCTGGGGCGTCGACACGGGGATGACCAGCGCCGACATGCTGGGCCCGGCCGAGGAGCGCATGGCGGCCCAGGGGCTGCCCGCGCTGTCCGAGGCGGAGGGCCTGGCCCTGTTCGACGCCGCGCTGGCGTCGGGCCTTGCGGCCACCGTTCCGCTCCGGGTCGACACGAACGTCCTGCGCGCCCGCGCCACCGAACTCCCGTCCCTGCTGCGGGGCCTGGTCCGCGTCCCCGTACGCCGTACCGCCGCCCAGTCCACGGACGGCGGCGACGGGCTCCTCGCCCGGCTGGCGGGGCTCGACGCGACCGCGCGGGCCGCGGCCCTGCTCGATCTCGTACGGACGCACGTGGCCGGTGTGCTCGGGCACGCGTCCGCCGACGCGATCGAGCCGGAGCGGGCCTTCAGCGAGCTGGGCTTCGACTCGCTCGCCGCCGTCGAACTGCGCAACCGGCTCGGTGCGGTGACCGGTCTCCGGCTGCCCGCCACGCTGATCTTCGACTACCCGACCGCGCACGCCGTCGCCGCGTACATGGGCGACGAGGTGGTCGGCTCGGACCGTGCCCTGCCCGTACCCGCCCGTGCCCTGCGCGCAGGCGGCGGGGCGGACGGGGAGGACGACCCGGTGGTCATCGTCGGGATGGGCTGCCGCTACCCGGGCGGGGTGACGACGCCGGAGGAGCTGTGGCGGCTCGTCGCGGACGGGGTCGACGCCATCGGCGACTTCCCGGCCGACCGGGGCTGGGACGCGGAGGTGTACGACCCCGAGCCGGGCACGCCCGGCCGGACGTACGCCCGCGAAGGCGGCTTCCTGTACGACGCGGCCGACTTCGACCCGGTGTTCTTCGGGATCAGCCCCAACGAGGCGCTGATGACCGACCCCCAGCAGCGGCTGCTCCTGGAGGTCTCCTGGGAGGCGATCGAGCGGGCCGGGATCGACCCGACGACGCTCAAGGGGTCCTCGACCGGGGTGTTCGCCGGGGTGATGTACCACGACTACGCGCTCGGTGTGGAGGCCGCGGCCAGCAGTGGCGGCAGCCTCGTCTCCGGCCGCACCGCCTACACCCTGGGCCTGGAGGGACCGGCCGTCACCGTCGACACGGCGTGCTCCTCCTCCCTCGTCGCACTCCACATGGCCGCCCAGGCCGTGCGCTCCGGCGAATGCTCGCTGGCCCTGGCCGGCGGGGTCGCCGTCATGGGCACCCCGGGCATGTTCATCGAGTTCAGCCGGCAGCGCGGGCTCGCCCCCGACGGCCGGTCCAAGTCCTTCGCCGCCTCGGCCGACGGCGTCGCCTGGGGCGAGGGCGCGGGCGTCCTGCTCCTGGAGCGGCTGTCCGACGCCCGCGCCAACGGCCACCCCGTCGTCGCCGTCCTCCGGGGCTCCGCCCTCAACCAGGACGGCGCCAGCAACGGGATGACCGCCCCCAACGGCCCCTCCCAGCAGCGCGTGATCCGCCAGGCCCTGGCCAACGCGGGCCTGACGGCGGCGGAGGTCGACGCGGTAGAGGCGCACGGCACCGGCACGACCCTGGGCGACCCCATCGAGGCGCAGGCCCTGCTCGCGACCTACGGCCAGGGGCGCCCGGAGGACCTGCCCCTGTGGCTCGGGTCCATCAAGTCCAACATGGGCCACACCCAGGCGGCCTCGGGCATCGCCGGGGTCATGAAGATGGTCCTGGCGATGCGCCACGGCGTGCTGCCGAAGACCCTCCACGTGGACGCGCCCTCGGACCAGGTCGACTGGGACGCCGGAAACGTCGCCCTGCTCACCGAGGCCCGCGCCTGGCAGCCGGAGGGGCACCCGCGCCGGGCCGGTGTCTCCTCCTTCGGCATCAGCGGCACGAACGCCCATGTGATCGTGGAGGAGGCGCCCGAGCCGGCGGCAGAGTCCACCGAGGGCCACGAACTCCCGGTCTTCCCCCTGGTGTTGTCCGGGAAGAGCCAGCAGGCCCTGGCCGCCCGGGCCGAGCGGCTGATGGACCGGATCATGGACGAGCCCGCGCCCGCACCGGCCGACCTCGGCCTGTCGCTG
Organism: Streptomyces sp. A0958; assembly: GCF_004795035.1. GTDB lineage: Bacteria > Actinomycetota > Actinomycetes > Streptomycetales > Streptomycetaceae > Streptomyces. Next base: position 70,978 of record NZ_SSBK01000003.1, on the reverse strand, counting down.
GCCTCCACCCGCACCGCGTTCGCCCACCGGGCGGTCGTCGTGGGCGCCGACACCGAGGAACTGCTGCGCGGCCTGACCGCCCTGGCCCAGGGGCGCAACGCCCCCGCCGTGGCGAGCGGGCAGGCACGCCGGAGCGGGAAGTCGGCGTTCCTGTTCACGGGGCAGGGCGCCCAGCGGCTCGGGATGGGCCGTGAGTTGTACGAGGCGTTTCCGGTGTTCGCGGAGGCGTTCGACGCGGTGTGCGCGGAGATCGACCCGCACCTGGGGATGTCGTTGCGCGAGGTGGTCTGGGGGGAAGACGCGGCCCAACTGAACAGGACCGCGTTCGCTCAGCCCGCGCTGTTCGCGTTCGAGGTGGCGCTGTTCCGGCTGGTCGAGGCGTGGGGGGTCACCCCGGACGCCGTCGCCGGCCACTCGATCGGTGAACTGGCCGCCGCGCACGTGGCGGGGGTGCTCTCCCTCGCGGACGCGGCGCGTCTGGTCGTCGCCCGGGGCCGTCTGATGCAGGCGCTGCCGGCCGGTGGCGCGATGGTGGCCGTGCAGGCGACCGAGGCCGAAGTCCTGCCCCTCCTCACCGACGGCGTATCCATCGCAGCCGTCAACGGGCCGCAGGCGGTCGTGGTGTCGGGCGTCGAGTCCGAAGTCCTGGCAGTGGGTGAGCACTTCGCCCCCTTGGGTCGTAAGACGACCCGCCTCGCCGTCTCGCACGCGTTCCACTCCGCGCTGATGGAGCCGATGCTCGACGCGTTCCGTGCGGTGGCGGCAGAGCTGACGTTCTCCGAGCCGCGCGTCCCGGTCGTCTCCACCGTCACGGGCGAGCTGTCGACCGACTGGCGGGCCCCGGAGTACTGGGTCGGCCAGGTCCGCGAGGCCGTGCGGTTCGTGGCCGCCGTGGAGGCGCTGGAGCGCCACGGCGTGACCCGGTTCCTGGAGATCGGGCCGGACGGCGTCCTGACCGGGCTCGCCCAGCAGGTCCTGGCCCAGGGCGAGGGCAACGGCGGCGAGGCGGTCCTCGTACCGTCCGTGCGCCGGAACCGTCCCGAGCCCGAGGCCCTGGCCACGGCCCTCGGCCGGTTGTACGCGGACGGGGCCCGGGTGGACTGGGAGGCGTTCTACGCCGGTACCGGCGCCCGCAGGGTCGCTCTGCCCACGTACCCCTTCCAGCGCAGCCGCTACTGGGTGGACGCGGCCAAGCCGGCCACCGATGCCGTCGCCGTCGGGCAGGACGCGTTCGACCACCCGCTGCTCGCGGCGGTCGTGGCGTCCCCCGACTCGGAGGCCGTGACGTTCACCGCCAGGGTCTCCCTGGACGCCCAGCCCTGGGTGGCCGACCACGCCGTGCACGGCTCCGTCCTGCTCCCCGGCACCGGCTTCGTGGAGCTTGCCCTCCAGGCCGCCGACCACGTGGGCTGCGGGCTGCTGGAGGAGCTGACGCTGTACGCGCCGCTGGTCCTGCCGGAGCGCGGCGGGGTCTCGCTCCAGGTCGTCGTCGGCGAGCCCGACGCGCAGGCCCGGCGCACGGTACGCGTGTACTCGCGGCCCGAGAGCCACCCCGAGGAGCCGTGGACCCGGCACGCGGACGGCGTCCTCGCCCCCACCGGCGGGGACGCGGGCGACGGGCTCACCGAGTGGCCGCCCGCCGGCACCGAGGCGCTGGACGCCGACGGCCTGTACGACGGCCTCCAGGAACGCGGGTTCGGCTACGGCCCGGTGTTCCAGGGGCTGACAGCGGCCTGGCGGCACGGCGACGCGCTGTACGCCGAGATCGCGCTGCCCGAGCAGGCGCACCCGGACGCCGGCCGCTTCGGCCTGCACCCGGCGCTGCTCGACGCCTCCATGCACGCGCTCGGCTTCGGCGGGCTCGGCGCGGAGGACGACGAGGGGCAGGCACTGCTCCCCTTCTCCTGGGCCGGTGTCACCCTGCACGCCGCGTCCGCGACCGCCGTACGGGTCCGGCTCGCCCCGGTCGAGGGCGTGCGCAACGCGGTGCGCCTGGACCTGAGCGACCCGGCCGGGGCGCCCGTGGCCTCGGTGGAGGCGCTGCGACTGCGGCCGGTGGCCGCCCAGCAGCTGGGCGGCGGCGGGTTCCGGGAGGCGCTGCTGGCCGTCGAGTGGCAGCCGGTCGGCGGCGGCAACGGGCCGCGCGGCGACTGGGCGGTCGCCGGACCGGGCCTGGAGGTCGCCGGGGTGCCGGTGGTCGCGGGGCTCGACGCGCTCGGCGACGCCGTACCGGACCTGGTGCTGCTGCCCGTCCTCGCGGACGGGGCCGGCGGCGGGCACGAGGTGCCGGCGGGGACGCGTACCGCCGTGGACGGGGCACTGGCCGCCGTGCAGCAGTGGCTGGCCGAGCCGAGGTTCGCACGGTCGCGGCTGGTGCTGGTGACCCGGGCGGCCGCGGCCGTCGCGGACGGTGACCCGGTCGACGTACGGCAGGCCCCGGTGTGGGGTCTGGTGCGGGCCGCGCAGGCGGAGAACCCGGGGCGGTTCGCGCTGCTCGACCTGGAGGCGGGCGAACCCGCACCCCGGGTGCTCGCCGCGGCCCTCGCCTCGGACGAACCCGAACTCGCCGTGCGCGGCGGCAAGGTGCTCGCGCCCCGGCTCGCCCGGTCCTCGGCGCCCGGCGGCGACACGCCGTGGGACACCGAGGGGACCGTCCTGATCACCGGCGGCACCGGGGGCCTCGGGGCGATCGTCGCGCGGCACCTGGTGACCGAGCACGGCGTACGGCACCTGGTGCTCGCCGGGCGGCGCGGGCTCGCGGCTCCCAACGCGGCCGGGCTCCGCGGCGAACTGGCCGCGCTCGGCGCCCAGGTGGAGATCGCCGCGTGCGACGTATCGGACCGGGCGGCCGTGGCCGCGCTGCTCGCGGGCATCGACCCGGAACACCCGCTGCGCGGGATCGTCCACGCGGCGGGCGTCGCCCACAACGGGCTCGTCGGGGCGCTCACCCCCGAGCAGATGGACCACGTGCTGCGGGCCAAGGCGGACGCCGCCTGGCACCTGCACGAGCTGACCGCCCACCTCGACCTGTCCGTGTTCGCGCTGTTCTCCTCGGCGGGCGGCCTCGTCATGGCCGCCGGTCAGGGCAACTACGCGGCGGCCAACGTCTTCCTCGACGCGCTCGCCGCCCACCGCCGCTCCCAGGGGCTCGCCGCCACCTCCATGGCGTTCGGGCTCTGGGCCACCGAGACCGGGCTCAGCCAGTGGCTCGGCGAGGCCGACCTCCAGCGGATGCGGCGCACCGGAACCCCGGCGCTCACCGAGGAGGAGGGCCTGTGGCTGTTCGACGCGGCGGTCGCCGCCGACGCCCCGGCGCTCGTCCCGCTCCGCGTCGACCTGGCCGCGCTGCGGGCCCGCACCGACGAGGTGCCCGCGCTGCTGCGGGCCCTGGCCCCCGCCGGGCGCCGGCGGGCCGGTGCGGCGGCCGTGGCCCGGGAGACCGGCGGGCTCGCCCAGAGGGTGCGCGGGCTCGACGAGGCGGCCCGGCTCAAGGCCGTGCTGGACGAGGTGCTGAACCATGCCGCCGAGGTCCTGGGGCACGCCGACGCCGGAGCCGTGGACGCCGAAGCGGGCTTCCTGGAGGCCGGATTCGACTCGCTGACCGCCGTCGAACTCCGCAACCGGCTCAACGCGGCCTCCGGGCTCGCCCTCCCCGCCATGGTGGTCTTCGACAGCAAGAACCCGCTCGACCTGGCCCGCCTGCTCGCCGGCCGGCTGGCCGCCGAAGGGAGCGACGCGGGGCAGAGCGCCGCGCCCGCCCCGGACGCGGCGGGCGCGGCGGGCGCCCTGGACGACACCCTGTACGGGCTGTTCCTGGACGCGATCATGGCGGGGAACATCAAGCCCGGCCTGGCGATGCTGCGGGCGGTGGCCGCGCTGCGTCCCTCGTTCGCCGCGGCCGCCGACCTGGCCGCACTGCCCGAGGCGGTCTCGTACGGGGCACGCACCAAGCCGGACGGGGATGGCCCCGCGCCCCGGCTGATCTGCCTCAGCACCCCGACCGTCGCCGGCGGCGTGCACCAGCACGCGCGGCTCGCGGCCCGGCTGTCGGTGCCGGTGTCCGGAATCCCGACCCCCGGCTTCGGGCGCGGCGAGTGGCTTCCGGAGTCGTTCGACGCGGCCGTCGACGTCCTCGCCGAGGCCGTACTGCGTACGGCGGACGGAGAGCCGTTCGTCCTGCTCGGCTTCTCCTCGGGCGGCCTGCTCGCCCACGCCACCGCGGCCCGCCTGGAACGGGTGCACGGGGTGCGGCCGGCCGGGCTCGTGCTCCTGGACACGTACTACATGGGCGCGGCGAACGACGCGATCTTCGACCAGATGGCGTCAGCCGTCCCCGACAAGGCGGCCACGCTCGGCTCCTTCAGCAGCGCCGAACTCTCCGCGATGGGCCGGTACGTGGAGCTGCTGCCGCAGTTCACGCAGGCCGACATCGAGGCGCCGGTGCTGTTCGTCCGTGCCGGGGACCTCTTCGAGGCGGGCGAGGAGGCCGGCGTCGGGAAGGGCGGCGACTGGCAGGCCGACTGGGAGGGCGCCGACACCGTGGCGACCGTACCCGGCACGCATTTCACGATCGTGGAGCAGCACGTCGACACGACGGCCCCCGTCATCGACGGCTGGCTGAAGGACCTGAAGGAGCGGATCTCCTCGTGACTGTTGAACGCCACACACCCGGACGAGCGCAGGAGGCGGGCCGATGAGCCTGAGCACGGAGCACCCGGCGGCGGTGGGCGCGCCGGCCGAGCGCATCCACGAATTCATGCTGGCGGCGGCCCGCACCGCCCCGGACAGCCCGGCCGCCTGGGAGGCGGCGGAGGACGGCTCGCACCGGGTGCTGAGCTACCGCCGACTGGAGCGCAGGGCCCACGACTACGCCGTCACCCTGGACTCGCTCGGCCTCGACATCGGCGACCGGGTCATCCTGGAGACCGACAACTCGGCGTCGGCCGTGGCCGCGCTGCTCGCCTGCTCGATGCTCGGGCTCACCTTCATCCCGGTGAGCCCCGAGGTCCCCGACCCCCGGTTGCGGGCGATCATCGACACCGCCGGTCCCGCCCTGCACCTCCAGACGGTGAAGGGCAGCCGCGAGGGCATACCGGACTCCCTCGGCACGGCCCGCTTCGGCCCGGAGGGGGTGAGTGTGGAGCGCGTCCCGGTGGCGCGCACCCGGCACCGCCGCGATGCGGTCTCCACCGACGCCGCGTACATGATCTTCACCTCGGGCACCACGGGCCGCCCGAAGGGCGTGGTCATGAGCCACCGGGGGGTGCTCTCCTTCTACCGGGGCATGCTGCGGCAGAACATCGTCACGCCGCAGGACCGGCTCGCGACGACATCCCCGCTCCAGTTCGACTTCGCACTGCTCGACATCGGCCTGGCCCTCGGCTCGGGCGCCCAGCTCATTCCCGTACCGCGCGAACTCATGCACTGGCCGCGCCGGTTCCTGCGCTTCCTCGCGGACACGGGCGCCACCCAGGTCGACGGAGTGCCGTCCATCTGGCGCCCGGTCCTGCGCCACGAGCCGACGGGCCTCGCGGCGCTGTCCGGACAGATACGCGGAGTGCTGTTCTCGGGCGAGGCGTTCCCCCTCCCCGAACTCCGTCAACTGCAAACGCTGCTGGGCCAGGTCCGGGTGGTGAACTGCTTCGGCCCGACCGAGGCGATGGCGTTCTCGCTCACCGATGTGCCCAACCCCCTCCCCGAGGGCGTCGACAAACTCTCCATCGGCTTCGCCTACCCGGGCGCCGAGATGCTGCTCCTGGACGAGGAGGGCCGTCCCGTCGAGAAGCCGGGCGAGGTGGGCGAGATCCACCTGCGCGGCCCGTCCCTCTTCACCGGCTACTGGGACGACCCCGAGGCCACCAGGTCCGTGCTCGTCCCCGACCCCCTCAACCCGCAGTCGGGCCAGGTCGTCTACAAGTCGAGCGACCTCGCCTACCGGGGCGAGAGCGGCGAGCTGTACTTCGTCGGCCGCTCCGACCTCCAGGTCAAGATGCGCGGCAACCGCGTCGAACTGGGCGAGATCGAGCGCCGGCTCCTGGAGTTCCCGGGCGTGGAGGCGGCGGCGGTCGTGGTCCGCCCGCGCCCCGACGAGGACCCGGAGCTGTACGCGTACGTGGTCCCCGGCCGCGGCTTCGACGCCCAGCCGGTGGCGGTGAGCGCCTTCTGCAAGGAGACGCTGCCCGACTACATGGTGCCCCGCAAGGTCGCCCTGGTGCCGTCGCTGCCGCTCACCCCGAACGGCAAGACGGACCGGCGGGCGCTGGCGGCGCGGGTGGCGGGGGAGGGCTGAGAGGCAGTAGCCCGCTCCCACAGAAATGCCGAAGCTAGAGGCCCGTCCGGCCCTGATCCGCCGGACGGGCCCCAGCCGCGTAATACGCCCGCAGCGCGGCCTCAGGGTCGATACGCCCGGGCCGTCGAGCTGGTCGAGGTAGAGCGCGCGGCCGGCCATGGTCCATCACCAGGGCGAGGGTCGAACCGGTGACCAGGGAGCCAGTGCCCGTGGCGAACCGGCCGTCGTCTGCCCGCAGCTGAAGGCCGGCCGCGCGGGTACGGTCGGCGACGGTGAAATCACGACGGCGAAGAAGTCGGCTACGGGCGTCAGCGCGTCGATGCTCGGCCCTGGGGAAGCCCAGTGGGCGGCGGATGTCCTGGGCGTGCACGACCACCTCCCCGAGGTAGGCCGGGGTGTGCCCCGATGGTGCGGTAGTGCTGCTGATGATGGCCACGGTCCGGTGGTTGCTTTCACGAGCGCCAGTTGGTCCTTGTTCGTCGCTGCGGCGAATGAAGCCCCGTTGTCGGTTGGTCCAGCACGATTCTGACTGCATGTACCGGCGGAAGTGGCGGGTCGCTAATGACCTTCCTGCGCGGCAGGAGCCGCGAGAGGCGCCGGGCGGAGACGCTGACGCCTCCACGACCACCCGTCGAAGTCGCGGTCTGGCTCCACACATCGGCGGGCCAGGTCCTGGGCGTGTCCCGTCCCTCAGCGCACGCTCCCGGCCCGGCCCTGGCAAGCACCGGGGCAACCGTAGTCGCCGCAGTGGCGCCTGCGGTCGGCCGACCCAGCCGCAGGACGTTTGGCGAGAATCGGACTACCAGACACATCATCGAGAGGGGAAACTTTGAGAAATCCCTTCCCGGAGGAGAACGCCATGCGGCTACGGTTCGTCGGTAGCACCAGTGGCGGCGGCGGATGCCCGTCGGTCTACGAGACCGACCGGGGTACCGTTGTTGTCCAAGGCTGGAAGATCCACCCGGATGACCAGGCGTACGGAGACGTGCGGGACGTGGCCGACAACGAGGACATTCTCGAAGTGCCCCGAGATCTACTGGAACGGTTTGCCCCGAGGCATGCGGCCGACGTTCCTGAGCTCGTCAGTGGCGCCGCGTTCGACGAGCTGTTCACCAACTTCGAGCACACGGCCCGTCGGCTGGAGACTCGTACGCACTACGACATCGAGAACGAACGCGAGTCCTTCACGCAGTTCCTCAACGGCGAAGAGGTCGATCTCGCCTGGTTCTCCCCGTGGCTCGACACCATGCGCGAGCAGACCGCGGCCGGGAAGATCGTGGCCCGGGTCCGTATCGTGCCGCCGGAACTGACGGACTACCTGCGGTACGAACTCCACCTCGCGGAGAGCAACACCGCTGCGGGCGAGGACATCCGATATCTGAACCGGGAGACCGCCAACCGGTTCGTGTTGCCCGACCGGGACTTCTGGCTGTTCGATTCGCACACCCTCGCAGTCCTGCACTTCACCGACGAAGGTCATCTGCTCGGGGCAGAGATCATCACCGACCCCGCAGTCGTCGTTGAGCACGCCCGCTGGCTCGACGCTGCATTTCACTACGCCCAGCCCTTCCGGGAGTTCGTCAAGGAGCATCCGCCGCGTTGAGCATCGCACGAAAGGGCGTCCACGAAGCCCGAGAAGAATTGGGCGGACGCCTTCGTGCCATCCGTGCGGCCGCCGACATCGACGGTCGCACGCTGGCGCAGCGTCTGGGCTGGCCGCCGAGCAAGGTCTCCAAGATCCAGCTCGGCCGCCAGGGTCCGACCGTCGGCGACATCACGGCCTGGACAGATGCCTGTGGAGCGCCCGAGGCAGCAGCCGAGCTGCTGGTGCTGTTGCGCGACCTGGACAGCCGGTACGCGGAATGGCGGCGGCAGCTGCGGGAAGGACACGCGGTAGTCCAGCGGTCGTGGGCAGAGACGGAAGCAGCCGCCAACACCATCCGCGCGTTCGAACCGTGCTGGATTCCCGGCCTCTTACAGACGGCCGACTACGCCGCCGCCCGCTTCCGCGAGCATGCCCGCCTGAACGGCAGCCCACCGGATACAGACGCCGCCGTCGCCGCGCGCCTGGCCCGGCAAGAAGTGCTGTACTCGCCCGGCCGCAAACGGTGGCACATCCTGTTGACGGAAGCGGCGCTGCTGTACGGACTCGCGCCGATCCCGGTGATGCGTGCACAGATCGACCGATTGGTCTCCGCGAGCACCCTGCCGGCGATGCGGCTCGGCATCGTCCCGCTGAGGGCCCGGCTTCCCGTCTCGCCCGTCCACGGCTTCTGGATCTTCGATGGCCAACAGGTGATCGTCGAGGTCGTCAGCGCCGAACTCCGGTTGGGGCTGCCCGAGGAGGTCGCCCAGTACCGGAAGGTCTTCGACCTGCTGGCGCAGAGCGCACTGTACGACGCCGAAGCCCGGCATCTGCTCACGGCAGCTGCCGAAAGCTGGCTCTGAGAAATAGTCAGAAATCTCATTGCTGCCCCCTTGCTCTTGCATCACCTTGGTTACTGGAACGGCGTTAACGGCCACGCAGCGTGGTGGCGAGGCGTCGGAGTTCAGCCATAGGAGGGGCACATGAGCATCACGGACACCAGCGTGCAGCTGGATGAGCTGGGCAAGTTCTTCGCCGTCACCGCGCGCCGGTTCGACGACGGCCAGGCCGCGCCGGAGATGTTCAGCACGGCGGTCGACGCCGCGTGGCACCAGCTTGCCGAGGACCCACAGGCGCACAGCGCGTTCACCGCCAAGCACGCGGGCCGAGAGCTGGCCCACGCCGAGACATCCGGGCGTGGCCTCATTGCCTGGGTGGCGGCCTACGAGGAGGCGTACGGTCCGCTGCCGGGCATCTGGTTCACCGCCGCCGACGGCAGCCTCGACACCGCTGCGCTCGCCACCTACCGGGAGACCGGCCGCGTGGTCGCGGAGTGGAACTGCTCCCCGGCACCGAGCGACGGCGACGGCAACACGCTGGCGGCCGGCACCAAGCGGTGATCCGTTGATCGCCATGCACGCCGACGGAGCGTCCCGGCCCACCGCCGGGGCGCTCCGTCTCGTCGAAGCCAGATCGGTGAACCCGACGTGCGGGGACGTGGGGAGCTATATCACCGCCATGTTCGAGCACTGCCCGTTCCTCGAAGCATCCACGGCGCGGGGCATGACCGGCTGGACCGTGTACGAGGTCGCCCCAGGAGCTCACCGGGACGCCGTGGAAGCCGAGTTGTTCTACGCCGGAGCGCAGGCGGCGGAATGGGTGAGGCCGCTGATGAGCCGTCGGCACGGCGCGCTCGCATGCGAGAACATCGCCATCATCGGCGACGCTGCGGACGCGGACCACGGTGAGCTGATGGCCTGGCCGCATTGGGCCCTCAAGCACCTCTACGGGCCGGTGGGGGTGATGTTCGGCAAGTTCGCCCGAGGAGTCCACGAGCGCGACAAGTCCGGCCGCAGCATCCCGCCCGCCCCGATCTCGTTCCTTCCGGTACGGGCGTCCGTCCGGTCACGTGATCCGCGGTTCCTGCATGACACCCCTGAGCTCGCACAGAGCCTGGCCGTGGCCGAGGACGACGGCTGCGACGTGTTCGAGCACGTCCCTTGTGACTGGAAGGCGGTACGGGCATGGGCGGCTTCGCTCCCTGTCCCCCGGAAGCGGTAGCGGCAGCGGAGAGCATCTGCGGCCCGGTCTCGCTGACGGAGATCACCAATCGGCGCAGTGCTGCGGTCTGGAAGGCTGTCGGCCCCCTCGGCGGGGCCGCGATCAAGGTCGGGCACGGCACCGACGGCGAAGGGGCCGAGATCACCGCGCGGGAAGCCGCAACGCTCGACGCCCTGCCCGAGTACACCGTCGTCGCCGGCCGCTCCGGCGCCGACGTCTGGTACGTCACGCCCTGGCTGGACGGCCCGTCCACCTGGGCCCTGTTCCGGCCGGTACGGGACGGCTCCGGTGTTCGCGCGACCCCTCTCGCCGGGGCGGTGTCGCTGTGCCGGGCGGTCGCCGACCTCCACGCCGTCGGGTGGGTGCACGGTGACCTGCAACCGGCCCACGGCATCCACATTGCCTCCGGCGTTAAGTTGATCGACTTCGCGTGGTCGTGGCGCGAGGGGACCGACCCGTGGTGGGAGTTCAACGGTGGCATCACGCACCTGGTCGCCCCGGAACTCGCCGCTTGGATCACCACAGGCCCGCAGCCGGTGACGCCTTCGCGCGCAGCGGACGTGTATGCCCTGGCCGGAGTGTTCTGGACCTGCGTCACGGGCCGATGGCCACTGGACTACGAGGCAGTCGGCGTCACCGTGGAGGACAGCAGCCCCGCTGAGTTGCGGAAGGCCATCACTGCGGGCGTCCCGCTGACGGACGCACGATGTTGGCCTCGGTTCCAGAGCGTCCTGGCCGACGTCCTGACTGCCCCCGCCGCAGACCGGCCCACGGCCGGTGAACTCGCCGAGAAGCTCGCGGAGGTGACCCCGTGAACGCGCGCCCGGCGTCCCCGGACGACGCCGAGGAGTTGGCTCGCATCCACGCCGAAATGGTGGGAGTCGACACCATCGGACCGTGGCGCGATCGGCTCGCCGATCACCTGCGCGAACACCTCGGCGGCGACCGGCTCGCCGCGTTCGTGGTCGACGATCCGGACGGCGGTCTCGCGGCCTGCGCGATCGGCCTCGTCCATCAAGGACTGCCGGGCCCCGATCACGCCGGGGTCTTCGGCCAGATTCAGACCGTCGTCACCGGGCGCCGGTTTCGTCGGCGCGGCTACGGCCGCGCCGTCACCAACGCGCTTGTGGACTGGCTGACCGGGCAGGGTTGCACACTGCTGAACCTAACGGCCAGCGAGGCGGGAAGGCCGCTGTACGCGTCGCTGGGCTTCACCCCGAACGCTCGGGCAATGCGCCTGGCTGGGAAGACGTACCACCGGGCATGACGTGGCCCAGGGAGAGTCATCGGCAGGACGAGAAGCCCTCACTGCCGCTCACCCCGAACGGCAAGACAGACCGGCGTGTATGGCGGCGCGGGTGCGGTCGGAGTGAGGAGCGGGTGTTCCTCACACCTTCTCGACCCGCACGGAGTGCCCCGCGAGAAGTTGATGCATGTCGTCCGTGCCGGATGTGAAGACGGTGGCCTGGGCGCCCTGCGCGGCTTCCCGCCCGGCGACAGCCGCCAGAACGGCGTCGATGGCGTACTTGTGCCCGTGCAGGCCGGCTGCCTGCAGCATGTCGCGGGCCATGGTGATCACCTGGGCATCCGTGTGTACGACGCGGATGCGGGACAGCGTCCAGTTCCACAGCGCCTGCCTCGACGCTTCGCGCGGGTCCCATGCCTCCAAGGTGGCGAGGGCCGAGGTGACGACGGGGATGTCGAGCCGAGGGGCCGTTTTGAGGAGCGCGGCCATTTCCCGGTTCGCCCTGGACCGCCTTGGAGAGCACCTCGGAGTCGAAGACGAAGACGCGCTGCCCTGGCCGGGACGACTTCGCTCGGATAGCTCGGCTCACGCGGCTTCGCCCGAAGCCGGCCGCTGCTCGTCATGCCAGTCGCCGATGGCGGCGATGCGGTCCGGTGCTGCCTGCTGCTCGTCGTCCGTCACAGTGCCGTGCTCTGCCTCGAGACGGTCGGCCAACTCGCGCAGTCGGTCCATCGCGTCCTGATGAGCGGCGGCGGCCGCGATGTAACCGGACACTCCCCGCGCGTCGACGCGCTCCTTGATCGATTGCACCGGCTCTTCCGGCACGGTGATGGTGATCTTCCTGGTTGCCATACTTCGAGCGTGGCACGCCCTGTGTGGTGTGGCCCGCTCTCCGGCCACCCGGCCCCGGCCCCTCTGCCCGGTCCCGACCCCTGTCACCGCCCCTGTGACGCGCCCCGCCCCCACCCCTATCCGACTCCCTGTTCCCACCCCTGTTCCCGTGCACGGAAGGCCCCTACGCGCGGGTACTTCCGTTCACTGAGACGTACGTCCCGTCCCCCCAACATTGGACCGTCTCCATGACCAGCTCCCAGAGCGAGAACGGCACTACCGGACCGGAGGCCAGAGCGGGCCGGAAGGAATGGATCGCCCTCGGCGTTCTGCTCCTGCCCGTGCTGCTCGTCTCCATGGACCTGACCGTCCTCTACTTCGCGATCCCCTCCATCAGTGAGGACCTGCGGCCGTCCAGCGGGCAGCAGCTGTGGATGATCGACATCTACGGCTTCGTGCTCGCCGGGGTGCTGCTCACCATGGGCGCCCTCGGTGACCGGATCGGGCGCCGGCGGCTCCTGCTGATCGGTGCCGTGGTCTTCGGTGCCGGTTCGCTGCTCGCGGCGTACGCCAACAGCCCCGAGATGGTGATCAGCGCGCGGGCGTTCCAGGGCATCGGCGGTGCGACGCTGATGCCGTCGACGCTGGCGCTGATCCGGAACCTGTTCCGGGAGCAGACCCAGCGGCGTACCGCCATCGCGGTGTGGTCGACGGGCATGGCCGCGGGTGCGGCGCTCGGGCCCGTGGTCAGCGGGGCGCTGCTCGCCGGGTTCTGGTGGGGGTCGGTGTTCCTGATCAACGTGCCCGTGATGGTGCTGCTCCTGGTCGCGGGGCCTTTCCTGCTGCCGGAGTTCAAGGACCCCACCGCCGGGAAGTTCGACCTGGTGAGCGCCGTGCTCTCGCTGGCCGCGATTTTGCCCGTCGTCTACGGGTTCAAGAAGATCGCCGTGGACGGGTTCACCGTGCCGTACGTCGTCGCGATCGTCGTCGGGCTCGCCTTCGTACCGGTGTTCCTGCGCCGCCAGCGCACCAGCGCCGACCCGATGATCGACGTCTCGCTGTTCCGCAACCGGGCCTTCGGCGCCTCGGTGACCGTCAACATGCTGGCCTGCTTCACCCTCGTCGGGTACTCGCTCTTCTCCACCCAGTACATGCAGTCCGTCCTCGGGATGAGCGCCCTGAAGTCCGCGCTGTGGACGATCCCCGGCACCATCGCGGTCGGCGCCGTCGTGCCGGTCGCCACCGTCCTGGTCCGGACGATCCGGCCGGCCGTCATCATCGCCAGCGGCTTCGGGCTGGCCACGGTCGCGCTGCTGATGCTCACCCAGGTGCCCGAGAAGGACGGCCTGGTGCTGATCCTGATCGGCATCATCGCGCTCGCCGTGGGCCTGACCCCGGTCCTCACCCTGGTCACCGAACTCGTCGTCGGCCAGGTGCCGCCGGAGCGCGCCGGTACCGCGTCCGCGCTGCTCCAGACCTGTCAGGAGCTGGGCGGCGCCCTCGGGGTCGCCGTCCTCGGCAGCATCGGCGCCACCGCCTACCGCAACAGCAGCGCGCTGGACGACCCGGCCGGGGTGCCGGCCGACGCGCTGGACCAGGCGCGCGAGACGATCGGCGGCGCCCTCGCGGCGGCGGGCCGGCTGCCCGGCGAGGCGGGCGGGAACCTGGTCGACGCGGCCCGTGCGGCCTTCACCACCGAGGTGCACGCCGCGTCCATCGCGGGCGCGGTCGTGATGGCCGGGGCGGCCGTGGTGGCGCTCGTCGGGCTGCGCTCCGTCAAGCAGGACAACGCCAAGGCCGCCGAGCCGGCGGCGGACGAGGCGTCGGCGCAGCCGTCGAAGGCCGGCGCGCAGGAGCCCGGCACCGGGCTCGCGTAACACCGCCCGACCCGCACCCCTCAGGGGTCCGAAAGCAGCCGTCCAGGAGCGCGTCCCCCGTCGCTCCTGGGCGGCTTCGCCATGCCCGTAACCGCCGGGAACAGGCCCAGGGGTGGGCCTGCGTCGTAAGGGTCCGGCTGGGGTCGGTTCTGGGGTCCGGTGGCCGATTCGCGTCCCTAGCATCGCATCGTGTTCGAGCAGACGCTCGAACTGCCGGGCATCAGGCTGGAGGAATATCCGCATGTCCCTGCTGGCAACCGATCCTGCCGAGGCGGCACGGTTCCGCGCCTTCGGTCCACGGCAGCTCGATGAGATCGCCGACCGCCACGGCCTGCCCGCCGACATACGGGAGACCGTCCGGCTCGTGTCGATGGTGCTGCCCTTCCGGGTCAACGAGTACGTCCTGTCGCAGCTGATCGACTGGGACCGCATCCCGGAGGACCCCATGTTCCAACTGGTCTTCCCCCAGAAGGGAATGCTGACCGAACAGAACGAGCGGGATCTCGCCACCCTCTCCGCCGACCCGGCCCGGAAGGTCGCCCTGCGCGCCCTGGTGCAGCAGATCCGCGGGCGGCTCAACCCGCACCCCTCCGGGCAGAAGGAGCTGAACGTCCCCACCCGCGAGGGCGTCGAGATCCCCGGACTCCAGCACAAGTACCGCGAGACGGTCCTGTACTTCCCGAGCCAGGGCCAGACCTGCCACTCGTACTGCACCTACTGCTTCCGCTGGGCCCAGTTCGTCGGTGACTCCGAACTGCGCTTCGCCGCCCCCGACCCGCGCGGTCTCGTCTCCTACCTGGAGGCCCACCCGGACTCCTGCGACGTGCTCGTCACCGGCGGCGACCCGATGGTGATGTCCACCGCACGGCTGCGCACCCACCTGGAGCCGCTGCTCTCCCTGGAGAGCGTGCGGACCATCAGGATCGGTACGAAGTCCGTGGCGTACTGGCCGCAGCGCTACGTCACCGACCCGGACGCGGACGACGTCCTGCGGCTGTTCGAGAAGATCGTCGCCACCGGCCGCAACCTCGCCGTGATGGCCCACTTCAGCCACCCGCGCGAACTGGAGACCGACCTCGCGAAGCGGGCCGTCGCCCGCATCCGGGCCACCGGCGCGCTGGTCTACTGCCAGGCGCCGCTGATCGCCAAGGTCAACGACGATCCGGACGTGTGGAGCCGGATGTGGCGGGCGGAACTCGCCGCCGGCGCCGTCCCGTACTACATGTTCGTGGAGCGCGACACCGGCCCGCACGACTACTTCCGGGTCCCCCTCGCGCGGGCGGCGGAGATCTACCGGGACGCCTACGCCACCCTGCCAGGACTGGCCCGCACCGTCCGGGGCCCGGTGATGTCCGCGACCCCCGGCAAGGTGGCCGTGGACGGGGTCATCGAGAGGGACGAGGGGCTGTTCTTCCAGCTGCGCATGGCGCAGGCCCGCGACGCCTCGCTCGTCGGACGCCCCTTCCTCGCCCACTACGACGCCGACGCCGCCTGGCTGGACGAGCTGCGCCTCGACCGCTCGGTGCCCGCCGACATCGCCCGCGCGATCGCCGGACCCGCCTGGTCGCGCGAGCCCGAACTCTTCGGCAGCCGGGCCGCGGCCGGGGTGGGGAGCCAGGCATGAGCGGCATGCGGATGTCCCCGAACCTGGCGCTCAACCAGCTGGTCGCGGAGCGGCAGGCGGCCGGCGAGCGGATCGTCCACCTCGGCTTCGGCGAATCCCGGCTGCCCGCCTTCGCACCGCTCGTGGAACGCCTCGCCGCGGGAGCCAGGCGCAACGCCTACGGTCCGGTGGCCGGTTCGCCCGGCGTACGGGCCGCCGTCGCCGGGTACTTCGACCGGCGTCGCCTGCCCACGACACCGGACCGGATCGTGGTCGCCCCGGGCAGCAAGCCGCTGCTCATGGCCGTCGACCTGACGGTCCCCGGCGATGTGCTGCTGCCCCGCCCGGCGTGGAACACCTACGCCCCGCAGGCCCGGCTCGCCGGCAAGCACCCGATCGCCGTGCCGATCCCCGAGGAGTGCGGCGGGGTCCCGGACCCCGCCCTGCTGCGCGAGCACATCCGGGCCGCCCGGACCCTCGGCCACGACCCGCGGATCATGGTCCTGACCCTGCCGGACAACCCGACCGGCACCCTCGCCCCGCCGGCGATGATCCGCGAGCTGTGCGCGATCGCCGAGGAGGAGGACCTGCTCATCGTCTCGGACGAGATCTACCGGGACGTCATGCACGACCCGGACGCCCCCTACCTCAGCCCCGCCGAGGTGGCGCCCGCCCGCACCGTCGTCTGCACCGGCCTCAGCAAGTCCCTGGCCCTGGGCGGCTGGCGCATCGGCGCGGCCCGCTTCCCCGAGGGCCCGTGGGGCGAGCGGATACGCGCCGGGGTCGCCTCCGTGGCCAGCGAGATCTGGTCGACCCTGCCGGGGCCGATGCAGGAGGTCGCGGAGTACGCCTTCGGGGAGCCCGAGGAGATCCGGGAGCGGCTGCGGGCCAGTGCCCGGCTGCACGGGGCCGTCGCCCGCGAGGTCCACCGCATCGTCGTCGGCGCCGGGGCCCGCTGCCGGCCGCCCACCGGGGCGTTCTACGTCTACCCGGACTTCGAGCCGGTCCGCGAGGAGCTGGGCAAGCACGAGGTGACCGACTCGGCGTCGCTGTCCCGGCGGATGCTGGACCTGGGCACCGCCGTCCTCGCCGGGCACCTGCTCGGCGACGAGCCCGGGGCGCTGCGCTTCAAATGCGCCACCAGCATGCTCTACGGCGAGAACGCCGAGCAGCAGGAAACGGCGCTGGCGGCCGATGACCCGGTCGCGCTGCCCCATGTCCGGTCGGTGCTCGACCGTATCGAGGAAAGCTTCCAGCACCTCTTATGACGTGTATGGCGTGTACGGCGTGTGTGACGTGTATGACGCGTCCTGCAACGGGAGCGGCCCGACTCGGATATTGAATCCTTGTCGGGCCGGGCGGTGGGTCCGCTTTCTCACGCGGCGGTTTCCGTCTTGGTTATCAGAGTATTCCAGAGGATGTCCGGGCTGGCGAAATTCTCCAGCTTGAGCGCGTCATCCAGGAAGCGCACGCAATAGGCGCTCTCCAGTGCGGCGAGCAGCTCGACCGTGCCCATCGAGTCCAGTCCGAGGTCCTTGAGCCGGGAATCGTCGGACAGTTTTTCGCCCGGCGAGAGATAGGGCAGGAACGGGCGGATGACGGCCTCGAAGGTTTCGTCCCAGGTGTGATTCGTGAGTTCTGGCATAAGGGAATGATGAGGGCGTCCGCCGACGGCTGTCAATGTGTCCCCGAAATGTGCCGGGAAATGAGGAGGGGAAATGGAATCAATGGCGTCACAGGCGCTTCACGCACGTTTCCTGCGGGGCCTGGAGAAATCCCCGGGCGGGGTGGCCGTCCGTGTGGGCGGGGACACCGTCGACTACACGACGGCCCATGAGACGGCCCTGGCCTGGGCGGGCGCGCTGCTGGCCGCCCCCGGCGGACCGCCGAAGGCCGTCGGCATCCTGACCGGCCGCAGCACCATCGCGTACGTCGCCATCCTGGCCAGCCTGTACGCGGGGCTGCCGGCGGTACCGGTCCCCGCCGACTTCCCGGCCGGGAAGGTCGTCGCGATGCTCGGCGCGGCCGAGGTCTCCGCCCTGGTCGTGGACGAGGAGGGCGCGGCGCTGCTGGCCGGGGGTACGGGAGCGGAGCTGGGCGGCCTGCCCGTGCTGGCGCCCCACCTCGGGGAGGACGGGGCCCGGGTGCTCGCCGAGGGCACCGGGCTGCGGGCGCTGTTCGCCGGCCCGGACACCGCGCTGGCGGAGCCCAGGAGCGCGGCGCCCGAGGACGTGGCGTACATCCTGTTCACCTCGGGCTCCACCGGCCGCCCCAAGGGGGTCCGGCTCACCCACGGGAACATGGCGCACTACTTCGCGCTGATGGACGCCTGGTACGACTTCACCGCCGACGACGTCTTCTCCCAGGCCGCGGGCCTCAACTGGGACTCCGCGGTCTCGGACCTGTGGTGCGCCTGGGCGGCCGGTGCCCCGCTTGTATCGGTCCCCCCGCACGCCTACCGCGACCTGCCCGGATTCGTCTCCGAGCACGGCATCACCGTGTGGTTCTCGGCGCCGAGCGTGATCTCGCTGTCCCGGCGCACCGGCCGGCTGCTGCCCGGGACGATGCCCTCGCTGCGCTGGACGTACTTCGGCGGCGAGGCCCTGCAGTTCGAGGACACCGACGCCTGGCAGCGGGCCGCGCCGAACTCGGCGGTGATCAACGTCTACGGCCCGACCGAGATGACGATCACCACCCACCGCCACCGCTGGTCGCCCGAGGAGTCGACCCGGCTCGGCGTCAACGGAGTCGTCCCGCTGGGCCTGCTCCACGACGGCCATGCCGAGCTGCTGCTCGACGAGCGGGGCGAGGAGGCGGCGGACGAGGGCGAACTGTGGCTCGCGGGCCCGCAGTTGTCGGCCGGCTACCTCGACCCGGAGGACGGGGCCGGCAAGTACCTGGAGCAGGACGGCGTGCGCTGGTACCGCACCGGGGACCGGGTGCGCCGACTGGCCGGCGGTGAGCTGGTCTACCTGGGCCGGATGGACTCGCAGGTCCAGGTGCAGGGCTACCGCGTCGAGCTGGCCGAGGTGGAGCACGCGCTGCGCGCCGCGTCACCGGTCTCCGGGGCGGTCGTGGTCGGCGTACCGGTGGCGAACAGCACCGAACTGGTCGCCTTCTACCTCGGTGAGGAGCGTGCGCCGAGGGAGTTCCACCGCGACCTGGCACCCGTGCTGCCGCCGCAGCTGATCCCGCGCCACTACCACCGCCTGGACGAGTTCCCCCTCAACACCAACAAGAAGACCGACCGGCTGGCGCTCACCGCGCTCGCGGCCGAACGGCACGGCACGAAGGCGCCGGAGCCAGCGCCGGTGACCGCCCCCGCGCCCGCCGCGTGAACCCGGACCGGTAGCCCGAGGGCCGTCACGGCCCCCAAAGACCCCACAAGCATCACCAGAACGACAAGAACCACCGGCACCACAAGCATTACCAGCACCACAAGAACCACCAGCACCACCAGCAACGACAGCACCACCAGCACCACCAGCACCATCGACACCACCATCACCACCGTCCTCAGGAGGACAGTCAGTCATGTACTCAAGACCCTGGTCGCCGCGGAAGACGGCCCGCAGGTTCACTCTGTTCGCCGCCCTGGCGATGGCGGCCACCCTCGGTATGGCTCCGTCCAACGCCTGCGCGCCGAAGGCCGAGTGGCCGACCGGCGGGCACGACCTGAGCAACAGCCGCTCCGCCTCCCAGGAGCGGGCGATCACCAAGAACAACGTGAGCCGGCTGAAGGCCAAGTGGACGTTCGCCACCCACGGAGACGTGTCGGCGACCCCGGCGGTCGTCGGCGGTGCGGTGTACTTCCCCGACTGGGGCGGCTACCTGCACAAGGTGAACGCGAAGACCGGCAAGAAGATCTGGACGCACAAGGTCTCCGAGTACACCGGGAACCCGGACTCGGTCTCCCGGTCCAGCCCGACGGTCGTGAACGGCAAGGTCTACATAGCCGACTGGACCAAGGCCGTCCTGATGGCGGTCGACGCGAAGACCGGCAAGAAGGTCTGGACCCGCGAGATCGACACCCAGTACGCGGCCGTGCTGACCCAGTCGCCGGTCGTGCACAACGGGGTGATCTACCAGGGCGTCTCCTCCCGTGAGTCCGAGGGCGCCTACGACCCCACCTATCCCTGCTGCACCTTCCGCGGCAGCGTGAACGCGATCTCCGCGGCCACCGGCAAGGTGCTGTGGCGGCAGTTCACGACCCCGGACAACGGCGGCACGACCGGCGGCTACAGCGGTGTCGCCGTGTGGGGCACCCCGGCCCTGGACCCGTCGACCAACACCGTGTACTTCACCACCGGGAACAACTACACCGTCCCGCAGTCCGTCTCCGACTGCCAGACGGCCGGCGGCACCCCCGCCGAGTGCTACCAGGACGACAACTACGTCGACACCGTGCTGGCCCTGGACATGACCACGGGCCGCATCAAGTGGCACACCGGCGCCAAGCGGTTCGACGCCTGGAACACCGGCTGCCTGCCCGGTCTCCCGCCCAACAACTGCCCGCCGAACCCGGGCTACGACTACGACTTCGGTGACGGCGCCCACCTGTTCACCATCAAGGGCCCGAACGGCCGCCCCCGCAAGGTGATCGGCGCGGGTGAGAAGAGCGGCGAGTACTGGCTGATGGACGCCACCAACGGCGAGGTCATCTGGAGCGCGGCGGCCGGACCCGGCGGACACGTCGGCGGCATCGAGTGGGGCACGGCCAACGACGACAAGCGGATCTACATCGCCGAGGCCAACTTCAACAGGCTGGACTACCAGCTGGCCGACGGCACCACCACCACGCGCAGCTCCTTCGCCGCGCTCGACCCGCAGACCGGCGAGATCATCTGGCAGGTCGAGGACCGTACCGACGGACTCGCCTGGGGCGCCCTGACCGCCGCCAACGGCGTCGTCTTCGGCGGCTCCACCAGCGGCCACATGTACGCGCTGGACGCGGCGACCGGCGCCTACCTGTGGGAGTTCGTCGCCCCGTACTCCTCCAACGCGGGCCCGGCGGTCGTCGACGGCACCGTCTACTGGGGCAACGGCTACGCCCGGTTCGCCGACGGCGCCGGCACCACCGGCAGCAGCACCGAGGGCACGTTCTACGCCTTCACGGTGGACGGCAGGTAACGGACGGACGGAAGGGGCCGGTGCCTTCGCGGGCACCGGCCCCTTCGTCGTACGAGCCCCGAGTTCCGTCGTACGAGCCCCGAGTTCCGTCGTACGAGCCCCGAGTGGGTCAGGCCGCCACCGGCATCCGCCGCCGCACCGGCCGCATCGCCGACCTGGGCGTCACCGGCACCACCTCGAAGTTCCGTGTGGTGCACGCGACCCGGGTGAACAGCCCGTCCGCGCCGGACACGCAGAGCCGGCCCACCCCCGCCGCCTTCAGCGAGGCCACCACGTCCGGCCACCGCACCGTACGCACGAAGCCGTCGAGCAGCATCCCGCGCACGCCCGCACCCGTGGTCACCGTACGGCCGTCCTGGTCGGCGATCACCGGCAGCCGCGGGTCCGACCAGGTCAGCCCGGCGAAGATCTCCTCGTCCACCCGGTCGCGCAACCCGTCGAAGAGGTACGAGTGCATGGGCGGCTTCATCGTGTACATCGCCATCCCGCCGAGCGAGCGGATACGGCGCTGGAGCCAGTCCAGGACCGATTCGTGGACGGTCAGCATGGTGAAGTCGTGGTCCACGACACAGGCGATGTCGCTCCACTCGCCGCGCTCCTCCAGCTCCCTGCGCAGCTCCGACACGCCCTCCTCGTCCACCCGGGCGATCGACTGGGTGACCAGGGCGGGGTGCTCCCGGGCGAAGTAGTCCTCCATCGTCTCCGCCAGCCGGGCGGTCATCGTCACGGCGTCGCCGAAGTCGAGGACCCCGGAGTGGACGGCGGCGGCGCGGGCGCCGAAGCTCGGCCCCGTCACACAGGACGGGTCGATCTCCAGCCGCTCACCGGCCCAGCGCGCCAGGGCCAGGCAGTTCACCACGAAGGAGATCTGGCCGTAGAGGGAGTAGTCGCCCTCGGTCTCCTGGTAGCGGTCGGCCAGCCGGTAGCCGAGGGCGTCGTCCGCGAGCGCGTACAGCTCGCGCGCGTACGGGTTGACCAGCATGAAACGGGAGACCTCGGAGAAGGCCGTCGGCTGCATCCCGGGGAAGACGAGCGCCGTCCGCGTCGCCGGGGCGGGTTCGGTGTGAGTGTCCATGGGCCGAGGGTCACCCGTACCCCCTCCCTCGGGGCCACCCCTGCCACCCCCTGAGTTGGGGGGCGTGAACGGGGCGCGCAAGCGAACCTTAAGGGCCTTTGCGGAGGATCGGCGGGAACGAGGGCCGCACCATCCACGGGCCCGCAGACGCGAGGGGATGCCGCGGATGTCAGAGTCACGCTTCGCCACCTTCACCGAACTGCTCCGCGCCCGGACGGCCGAACTCGCCGACGAGGACGTCCACGTCTTCCTCCGGGACACCGCGGACGGCCCGGTGGCCGAGCACCTCACCTACGGAGAGCTCGACCGGGAGGCGAGACGCATCGCGGCCTGCCTCCAGAGCTACGGAGTGACCGAACAGCCCGTGCTGCTCGCCTACTCCTCGACCGTGGAGTTCCTCAAGGCCTTCGCGGGCTGCCTGTACGCGGGAGCCGTCGCGGTCCCCGTCCCGCTGCCGGGCGAGGCCGGCCGCGACAAGCGCCTCAACCGCACCACCGCCGTCCTCAAGGACACCGGCGCGGCCGTCGTCCTCACCGAGACCTCCGCCGCGCCCGAGGTCGCGCTGTGGCTCGCCCGCAACACCCGCTCCACCGCCGAGTGCCTGGTCACCGACGTGGCCGAGATCGGCGACCCGGAGGTCTGGCGGCCCGTCGCCGCGCGCCCGGACGACCTGGTCTTCCTCCAGTACACCTCCGGCTCGGTCTCCGAGCCGCGCGGAGTGACGGTCTCGCACCGCAACCTCCTCGCCAACCAGGCCACCCTGCGGAACCTGCTGCACACCACCCGCGAGGACGTCTTCGGCAGCTGGCTGCCCTACTTCCACGACATGGGCCTCGTCGCCCACCTGCTGCACCCGGTCTACCTCGGCAGCCACAGCGTCCAGGTCACCCCGCTCTCCTTCGTCAAGCGCCCCCTGCGCTGGCTCCAGGCCATCGACCAGTACGGCGTCACCGTCGGAGGCGGCCCCAACTTCTGCTACGACCTGTGCGTCCACCGCGTCAAGGACGAGCAGATCGCCGCCCTGGACCTGTCCCGCTGGCGGCTCGCCCTCAACGGCGCCGAGCCGGTCCGCGCCGAGAGCCTGGACGCCTTCGCCGAACGCTTCGCGCCCGCCGGCTTCCGCTCCGAGGCGCTGCGCCCCTGCTACGGCCTGGCGGAGGCCACGCTCGTCGTATCCGGCGGCGAGCCCGGCACCCCGCACGTGCGCAAGGAGTTCGACACGGCGGCGCTTGAGCAGGACCGGGCCGTCGGCGCCGACGGTACGGAGGAGGGACGCCGCACCCTCGTCGGCTGCGGTGTCCCCGTGGACATGGACGTACGGATCGTGGACCCGCTGACCCACCACGAGCTGCCGCCCGGCGCCGTCGGCGAGATCTGGATGCGCGGCTACAGCGTCGCCCGCGGCTACTGGCGGCGCCCCACCGAGACCGTGCGCACCTTCCGCGCCAGCCTCAACGACGAGGAGAGCAACTTCCTGCGCACCGGCGACCTCGGCATGCTGGTCGACGGGGAGCTGTTCGTCACGGGGCGGCTCAAGGAAGTCATCATCATCAACGGCCGCAACGTCTACCCGCAGGACATCGAGTGGGCCGCCCGGACCGTGAGCCCCGCCCTGACCTTCGGCGCCGGGGCCGCGTTCTCCGTGGACGCCGGACGCGAGCACCTGGTCCTGGTCCAGGAGGTGCGCGGCGTCGGCAGCACCGAACTGCGCACCGTCGCCCAGAAGATCCAGGCCCTGATCGGCCAGGAATTCGAGATCCCGGCCGGCAACATCCTGCTCGTACGCCCGGGCGCCGTCCGCCGCACCAGCAGCGGCAAGGTCCAACGCACCCTGATGCGCACGCTCTTCCTCGACGGTGTGGTGCGCGGCGAGTACGAGGTGCTGACCCCCGACGTGTGGGCGCTGGCCCGCGCCGAGGACGTGCTGTTCGGGGGCGATCTGCTGCGGCCGGAGGGAGCCGACGGGGGAAGGCGGTGGTGACGACCCTGCCCACCGGCCTGACCGCCGACCCGCGCACCGGCCTTCCCGCCGAGCCTTCCGCGGCGCCCGAGGTCGCCGCGCGGCGGCGTGAGAGCGCCGTCCGGGCCCGGGTCGCCGAACTGGAGGACCTGCTCGGCGACCCCTCCGACCCGGCCAACCCGGCCGGCTACACCGCGCTCCTCGAAGCCGACCGGGCCGCGGTGCCCTTCGCCGAGGGGGAGGCGCTGCTCGACCGGTTCGGGATCGTCGACGAGTACGTGCCGCGCTCGCTCGGCGGCCGGCTCGACGCGATGGACACCCTGGTGAGGGTCATGCGCCCGGTCATGCGCCGGGACGTGGGTCTGGCCATCGGGCACGGCATGACCACCTTCATGGCCGCCTCCGACGTCTGGACGACGGGCAGCGACCGGCAGCGGAAGTGGCTGGCCGGGCTGCTGCGCAAGGGCGGCCGGGCGGCCATCGCCCAGCACGAGACCGCGCACAGCAACGACTTCGTCCGCAGCCAGGTCACCGCCCGCCGCAGCCCCGGCGGTTACCTGATCAGCGGCGGCAAACCGCTCGTCAACAACCTGGAACGGGCCGGGGCGCTCGTCCTGTTCTGCCGCACCGACCCGGCCCCCGGCAGCCGCAGCCACTCCGTGCTGCTGCTGGAACCCGGGCAGCTGTCGGACGCCCGCGCGGCCGTCACCGCCCGCAGGACCCCCGTCGGGCTGCGCGGCTGCCGGTTCGCCGGGGTGGAGTTCGACGACTGTCCGGTGCCCGACTCCGCCCTGCTGGGGCCCGAGGGCAGCGGCATCGAGACCGCGCTGCGCTCCTTCCAGATCAGCCGCACCGTGATCGCCGGGACCGCCGTCGCCGCGCTCGACACCAGCCTGCGCACCGCCGTCCGCATCGACCGCGAGCAGTCCGGCGGCTGGCAGGGCCGGGGCATCGACGGCAGCCGCACCGGCGCCGCCCTCACCAACGCCTTCGTCAGCCTGCTGCTGTACGACGCGCTCGCGGTGGTCGCCGCCCGCGCCCTGCACCTGCTGCCCGCCGAGACCAGCGTCAGCTCGGCGGCGCTCAAGTACCTCATGCCGCGCGTCCTCAGCGAGACCATGTACGACCTGTCGATCGTCCTGGGCTCCGACTTCTACACCCGCGAAGGCACCCTGGGCATCTTCCAGAAACACGTCCGGGACGTGCCCGTGATGAGCCTCGGCCACGCCGGGACCGTCGCCTGCCAGGCCACCGTCATCCCGCAGATGCCCCGGCTCGCCCGCCGCTCCTGGTTCATCGAGGACGAGGCGCCCGCCGGGCTCTTCCGGCTGGACGGGGACCTGCCGCCGCTGCGCGCCGACCGGCTCGCCCTGGCCTGCGGCCGGGACTCGCTGAGCGCGTCGCTGCTCGCCGTCGCCGCGCGCATCGAGGGCCACGGCCCCGTGGAACGCGCCCTGCGCACCCTGGCGGGCCTGCTGGTCGAGGAGTTCCGGGACGTGCGCGGCCGGGTGCTCAGGCTGGAGGCGGCGGGCGGGGCCAGCAGCGCGCAGCCCGCGAAGTTCGCCCTCATGGACCGGTACACGCTGCTGCTGGCCGCGGCCGCCGTGCTCGGTGTCTGGGACCAGGCGCGGTACGGCCCCGACCCGTTCCTCGCCGACCCGTCCTGGGCCGCCGCCGCGCTGCACCGCATCTGCCGCCGGCTCGGCACACGTGTCACCGACCTCCCCCCGGAGTGCGAGACGCGCATCCGGCACGAGGTCCAGCTCCGCTTCTCCACCCGGGCCAGCTACGACCTCTACTCGACCCCGATTCCGGGTTGACCGAAG
Organism: Streptomyces sp. A0958; assembly: GCF_004795035.1. Lineage (GTDB taxonomy): Bacteria > Actinomycetota > Actinomycetes > Streptomycetales > Streptomycetaceae > Streptomyces. The sequence continues at coordinate 45,495 of NZ_SSBK01000003.1, read as the reverse complement.
GAGTCCGCCATGACCATCCCCACCGGCCGGCACGCCGTGGCCGCCGACACCGCGAAGGCCGACGGCGTGTACGAGTGGCTGTCGGCACGCCTCTCGCTCTACCTGCGGCGGGCACCCGAGACCATCGACCCCACCGTGCCGCTCGCCGAGTACGGCATGGACTCGGTGGCGGCCCTCAGCCTCTGCGGCGACCTGGAGGAGGAGTTCGGGCTCGACGTCGAGCCGACCCTGCTGTGGGACTTCCCGACGGTCACGAGCCTGGTGCGCCATCTGACCGCCGTGCTGCCGGACGCCCCGGTGGACGCGGTTCCCGTGCGGGACCCGCGCTGATGGGGGACATCGCCGTCGTCGGTATCGACTGCACGTTCCCCGGAGCGGCGGGCGTGCAGGCGTACTGGGACCTGCTGACGGGGGGCAGGGCCGGCATCGGCCCCGTCCCCGCACAGCGCTGGGAGGCGCGGGAGCACCCCGCGGTCGGCGACAGCGGCGGTTTCATCGACGACGCCGATGTCTTCGACAGCGACTTCTTCTCCATCACCCCGCGCGAGGCCGCCGCCATGGACCCGCACCAGCGGCTGCTGCTGCCGTGCGCCTGGCGGGCCCTGGAGGACGCGGGCCGCGCCCCCGGCGACCTCGCGGGCACCGGCACCGGCGTGTTCGTCGGCGTGATGGGCGGCGAGTGGGGCCGCCTCACCATGAGCGACCTCGCCCGCGTCACCCCGCTGCTCGGCGCGGGCAGCAGCGCCGGGATGGCCGCCAACCGGATCTCGTACCACTTCGACCTCACCGGGCCGAGCCTCGCCGTCGACACGGCCTGCTCCTCCTCGCTCGTCGCCGTCCACCTCGCCGCCAACTCCCTGCTCGCCGGGGAGTGCGACACTGCGCTCGCCGGTGGCGTCAACATCGTGCTGTCGCCCTCGCTGGGCCTGGTCTACGGGCAGCTCGGGCTGGCCGCCGCCGACGGGCGCTGCAAGCCGTTCAGCGCCGACGCGGACGGCATCGGCCGCAGCGACGGCGTCGGCCTGGTCGTGCTGCGCCGGCTGGAGGACGCCCTCGCCGACGGATCACGGATCTACGCCGTGCTGCGCGGCAGCGCCGTCAACCAGGACGGCCGCAGCAACGGGATGATCGCCCCCAACCGCTGGTCCCAGGAGCGCGTCCTGAACGCCGCCTACAAGCGGGCCGGTGTCAGCCCCGCCGAGGTCGCGTTCGTGGAGGCCCACGGGACGGGGACCGTGCTCGGTGACGCCATCGAGTGCGCCGCCCTCGGTTCGGTGCACGGCGTCCCGCGCGAGGCGCTCTGCGCGATCGGCTCGGTCAAGGGCAACCTGGGCCACACCGAGGGCGCCGCCGGTATCGCCGGGTTCATCAAGACCGCGCTGGCCCTGCACCACCGCATCGTCCCCGCCAGCCTCTTCGCGGAGCGCGAGAACTCCCGGCTGCGCCTGGGCGAGCGCGGCCTGCGGCTGATGAAGTCGGCCACCCGGCTGCCGCGCGGCGAGATCCTGGCCGGGGTCAGCAGCTTCGGCATAGGCGGTACGAATGCCCACGCCGTCCTCGCCAGCGCCCCCAGGGCGCCGCGCGCCGTCCCCGCCCGGGCCCGCGCGGACGCCGGGGCGGCCGGGGTCTTCACGGTCAGCGCCGACACCCCCGAGGCCCTGCGCCGCAACCTCGCCGCCCAGGCCGACGCGCTCGCCGCCCGGCCCCGGGGCGGGGCGGCCGCCCTGTGCCGGAGCAGCAACCGCGTCAAGACCGGGCTGCCGCACCGGTTCGCGGTCACGGCGCGCGACACCGGCGCACTCGTGGACGCGCTGCGCCGGGCCGTGGAGCAGCGGACCCCCGCGCCGGGCGAGGTGCGTCCGGCGGGCGACCGCCCGTGGGGCCGGCCGGTGGTGGCGTTCCTCTTCACCGGCCAGGGCAGCGAGTTCCCCGCGATGACGGCGGGCCTGTACCGCGAGTCCCCGGCCTACCGCCGCCACCTGGACGAGGCCGACCAGGCACTGGCCGTACACCTGGGCGCCTCGGTGCGCGAGGCGATCCTCGGCGGCGAGGAGTGGGCCGGCCGGCCCGAGCTGGTCCAGCCCGCCCTGTTCGCCGTCGGCTACGCCCTCGCCCGCACCCTGACCGGGCTGGGCGTCATCCCGGCCGCCGTGCTCGGCCACAGCCTCGGTGAGTACGCCGCAGCCGTCACGGCCGGGGTCCTCGAACCGGACGAGGCCGCCCGGCTCGTGGCCCTGCGGGCCCGGCTGACGGCCGCGCTGCCCGAGGGGGGCTCCATGCTCACCGCCGCCGCCGGTGCGGACGTGGTGGCCCCGGTCCTGGCGGCGGAGCCCGAGGTGGTGGCCGGTGCGTTCAACGGGCCGGCCGACACCGTGCTCTCGGGTCCTGTGGATGCGCTGGCCCGGGTCGGCAAGAAGCTCGCCGGACTCGGGGTGCGGACCAGGGAGCTGGCCTCCCCGTACGCCTTCCACTCACCCCTGATGGCCCCGGTCGCCGCCGGACTGCGCGCCGGTCCCGTGCGCTGTGCGCCCGCCGCGCTGCCGGTGGCCTCGACCCGGTACGGGCGGATGCTGCGCGAGGAGCCCATGGACGCCGGCTACTGGGCCGGTCAGACCGAGGAGCCCGTGCTGTTCGACGCCGCGCTCGGCGCACTGGTACGCGACATCGCCCCGACCCACCTGATCGAGATCGGCCCGCAGCCGCAGCTCACCCGGATCGCCGCCCGCGCCGGAAGCCTGGGCGGCGCCGAACTCCTGCACCCCGCACCGGGCCCCGAGGGCACCGGCCGGGACCTGGCGGAGACGGTCGCCGCCCTGTACCGCTGCGGACTCGACCCGTCCTGGGACGAGTTGTACGCGCCGGGGCACCGGGTGACCGAACCGCTCGCCCCGTACGTGTTCTCGTCCGCGCAGCGCTACTGGGACCGGCCCCCGACACCCGCCGCCCCCGAGGTCGAGCGGCGGCCCGTGTCGGAACCGGGCCCCGTGGTTTCACGTGAAACAGGCGGCGAGGACCCGGTGCTCGACGCCGTGGTCGAGGCCGTCACCGAGGTCGGCGGCTACCCCGTGGAACGGGTGGTGCGCGAGGCCCGTTTCCACGAGGACCTGGGCTTCGACTCGGTGATGATCATGCAGCTCAAGAACCGGGTGGAGGCCCGGCTCCCGAGGGTCGGAGAGGTGTCGGTCCAGCAGATGCTGCCGGCGCTGCGCTCGGTCGGTTCGCTGGCCGAGTTCCTGGACGGCGTGATCATGGCGAGGTCGGCATGACGGATGTCCATATCGCCGCGACCGGCACGGCGCTGCCCGGCGACCCGGTCGACAACACCACGCTCGCCAAGATGCTCGGCGCCAGCAAGGAGTGGATCGACCTCTTCGTCGGCACCCGGACCCGCTACTTCGGCTGGGACCCGGCCACCGGCCAGGTGCACGGTTCGCTGGCCGACCTGTGCGCCGAGGCCGCCGCCCAGGCCGTGCAGGCGTCCGGGCTGGGCCTCGCCGACATCGAGTTCCTGGTCCTCGCGACCGCCACCCCCGACACGCTGCTGCCGACCACCGCGACCGAGGTCGCCGACCGGCTCGGCCTCGACCACCTGCCCGTCTACCAGATCCAGGCCGGCTGCTCCGGCGCCGTCCAGGCCCTCGACCTGGGCCGCAGCCTGATCCTGGGCGGCCGGCACGCCGGGCTCGTCATCGGCGGCGACGTCACGCACCGCTTCCTGTCGCCCAGGCAGGACGCGGCGAAGATCCCCACCGGGGAACTCGTCAACTACGTCCTGTTCGGAGACGGGGCCGGCGCCGCCGTCCTCACCGCCGAACCGGAGGGCGAGCGGATCGCCGTACGGTCCGTGCTGAACTCCTGGACCGGACGCGGCCGGCGCCCCGGTCAGCTCCTCGACTGGTACGGCACCACCGACCGCGACTCGGACCGGCCGATGCTCGCCGAGGACTACAAGGCGATCGAGGAGCACGTGCCGCCGATCGCCTCGGAAATCCTCTGGGAGCTGCTCGGCGGCCTCGGCTGGAGCCTGGACGACATCGGCTTCCTGCTGCCGCCCCAGCTCTCCGAACGGATGACCGCCCGCATCGTGGACCGGCTGCCGCAGAGCCCCGCCCGGACGATCTCCTGCGTCGCCGACACCGGCAACACCGGCAACGCTCTGCCGTTCCTCCAGCTCGACCGGCTATTACCCGAACTCGGGGAAGGCGACCGGGCAGTGGGCCTGTGCGTGGAATCCAGCCGGTGGATCAGAGCCGGGTTCGCCCTGGAGAAGGTATGAGGTGGGGATGACCACGGGACTGGACCAGCTGCGCGACCTGCGTAGACGCGGTCTGCTGGAGAAGGCGTACGACCAGGTCGCGACCGCGCTCGCCCAGGAGGAACCGGGTGGCGCACGGGCCGACGCCGCGGCGGCGGGACGGCTGCTCGCCGGCCTCGACCCCGGTGCCGTACTGAGCCACCACCCGGCGACCCCGGTCGTCACGGTCGCCGTCACCGGCCAGTCCACGGTCGGCCAGGTGCTCGACCCGCTGCGGGGCGAACTGGCCCGCCACGGACTGCTCCTGCGCCCGGTACTGGGCGAGCACGGCACGTATCTGCGCGACCTGACCGACCCCGCCGGGGAGCTGCACGCGGCCGGGCCCGACCTCACCCTGTGCCTGCTGGACGCCGAGACCGTCTTCTCGCAGGTACCGGGGGTGTGGCGGCCCGAGGACGTGGAGGTGGCTGCCGCCGACGTACTGGCCAGGTGCGCCACGCTCGCGGACGCGGCGCCGGGCACCCTGGTCCTCAACACCCTGCCGCTGCCGTGGACGTACAGCAGGCAGCTCATCGACCACCGCTCCCGGGCCCGGCTCGGCGCGGTCTGGCGGGAGTTCAACGCCCGCCTCCTGCGGCTCACCGAGCGCTCGCCGGCACCGGTGGTCATCGACCTCGATCCGCTGGTGGCCGAGGGCGGGCCGGTCACCGACCCCGGCCTGGCCCGGTACGCCAAGGTGCAGCTCGGCGCGCCCCTGCTCGCCGGGTACGCCCGCGAGGTCGCCCACCTGGCCCGCGCCCTGCGCGGCGCGACCCGCAAATGCCTGGTGCTCGACCTCGACCACACCCTGTGGGACGGGGTACTCGCAGAGGAGGGGCCCGACGGCATCGCCGCCGCGGGCACCCTGCGCGGGGAGGCCTTCGGCGCCTTCCAGACCTGCGTCAAACAGCTCGCCTCCCAAGGCGTGCTCCTCGCCGTGAGCAGCAAGAACGACCCCGACGAGGTGACGCGGGTGCTCACGGACCACCCCGATCTCGTGCTGCACGAAGGGGACTTCGTCGCGGTCAACGCCAACTGGGAGCCCAAGGACGGAAACCTCGCCGACATCGCCCACCAGCTGGACCTGGGCACCGACGCGCTGGTCTTCGCCGACGACTCACCGGCCGAGCGGGCGCAGGTGCGCCACGGTCTGCCCGAGGTGGCCGTGGTGCCGCTCGACGGGGAGCCCGCGACGCATGTGGCGCGGCTGTTGGCGGACGGCTGGTTCGACGCGCCGAGCCTGACCGAGGAGGACCGGGCCAGGACCGGCGAGTACCGGGCCCGCCGGGAACGCCGGGAGCTGCATGCGGGCGCGGGCTCGCACGAGGAGTTCCTGCGCGCCCTGGACGTCCGGCTGGAGGTCGGCCCGCCGCAGCCCCACGAGGCGGCCCGGATCGCGCAGCTGACCCTGCGGACCAACCAGTTCAACCTGGCCGGGGGCGGTCTCACCGAGGCGGCCGTGGCCGAGGTGGAGGCCGACGCCGCACGGCAGGTGCTGGTGGCCCGCTGTGCGGACCGGTTCGGGGACAACGGCCTGGTCGGCGCCGCGCTGATCACCGAGTCCGGGGGGCGGTGGCACCTGGACAACCTGTGGCTCAGCTGCCGGGTGCTCGGCCGGGGCGTCGAACACGCCTTCCTCGCCGTACTGTTGAGTAGAGCCAGGCGCCTCGGACTGAACGCGGTGGGCGCCCGCTACGTACCCACCGCCCGTAATCACCGGGCCCGGGACCTCTATCCGTCCTGTGGGTTCGCCGCCCGTGAACTGCCCGAGCCGGGGGAACGCGGGGACGGGGCATCGGAGTACCGCCACGACCTGACGGTGCTGCCGGAGATCCCCGGCCACATGTGTGTCACCGAGTCCGGAAAGGCACCCCGATGAGCGCCGTAGACCTGGTGGGCCTCGACGCGTTCCTGCGGCTCGTGGGCGACGACCTGGGCCTGGACGTGGAGGGCCCCGCCGGAGCGGACCTGGCCCTCACGGACGTGCCCGGCTGGGATTCGCTGAACCTGCTCCGGCTGGTGGCCCTCCTGGAGGAGTCCGGCCACCACGTTCCGGTGCACCGTCTGCTGGAGGCGCGGAGCCTCCGGGACATTCACACCCTCGTGAAGGAGTACGCATGACCGCCCCGGGCAGCCTCACGCTCGGTTCACCGCTCGGTGAGCCCGTCGCCGTGATCCCCGGAGGCGACTCCTGGAACAGAGTCAGGGACGACCTCGCCACCCACGGCAGCGCCCTGGCCTACGCCTGGCTGAAGGACCTGGAGCCCGCGGTGCCCGCGGGCGACGACCTGCGCGAACTGCTCGGCCGGGACTGGACGCGCTACCTCGACCTCACGCACTCCGACGTACGCAACCGGTACGTCGCCTCGCGGATGCTGCTCAAGCACGCGGCGGGGGCCGTACTCGCCAGTGAACCGGCCGACCTGGAGCTGGCGTACGGGCCCACCGGCCGCCCGTATCTGCGCGGCTGCGACCAGATCGACATCAGCCTCAGCCACACCGAGGACCTGCTGCTCGTCGGGCTGACCACCTGCGGGCTGATCGGCGTGGACGCCGAGCGGGCCGACCGCGACATGTACGGCGGCGGGCTCGTCCGGCACATCTGTACGCCGTACGAGGCGGTGCTGCTGTCCGGGATGCCGGAGAAGGAGCGCAACGGCGCCCTGGTGCGGCTGTGGACGCTGAAGGAGGCCTACAGCAAGGCGATCGGGCAGGGCATGCAGTTCCGCTTCACCGAGTTCGGCTTCGGACCGGACGGCCGGCCCGTCCGTGTGCAGCGGCCCGACGGCACGGCGGGCACCGGCGAGGAGTGGGCCTTCCGCACCTTCCCGCTGGAGGACGGTTACGTGGTCAGCGCGGCGGTGTACGACGCGGGGTTCGGCAAGCTGCAGGACGCCCATGTCACGACGATGCTCGACCAGGACTGCGTGGACGCGATCACCCAGGCGCTGGACGAGGAGGAGGACACCGGCGCGTGAGGTGCGGTGCGGCGGTGCCCCGGTCAGAACGGCCGCGTGGCCCTGTCGCCGGTGAGCATTTCCTGCCGGGCGGCGTTGTACCCCGCCTGGAACCGGCTGGTGGCCTCCAACTGCTCGGTGATCTCCGCGATATGGCGTCGGCAGGTGCGTACGGACATGCCGAGCCGGCGGGCGACCATCTCGTCCTTGTAGCCCTTGGTCATCAGCCGGATGATCGACCACTTCAGCTCGTCGGTGGAGGTGGGGGAGCGCTGCGACTCCACGACGTACGGGGACGCGCCCTCCCACAGGTATTCGAAGACGGAGCAGAGGAACGCCACGAGGGTGGGCTCGCGGACGACGGCCGCGCCCGGGGTGCTGCCCTCCTGGGCGGACCGTTCCGGCAGGAAGGCGACTTCTCTGTCGTAGATGATCAGCCGGTCGATCACCTCGTCGGCGGTCCGGACCTCCGCGCCCTGCGTCGTGACGTCGCGGACGTAGGAGCGGGTGGGCAGGTCGTTGCGCGCGGTGTGCTGGTAGATGGTCCGGATGCGGACCCCGCGCGACAGGATGGACAGGGCGCTCGCCCGGGCGTCGTTGAGGATGTCCGCCCGGCGCGCGCCGCCCGGCTGGACGGTGATCAGCTCGCTCTTGCAGTTCTGCCCGAGGTGGTCCAGCAGGGCCTGGATGCGCGACGGGTCGCTGATGACGTCGAACGCCTCCAGGTGGTTGCGCACCCGGCGGCCCTCGAAATACAGCGGGGTCAGCGACATCAGCTTCGCGCGGACCTCGGTGACGGCCTGCTGGAGGTCGCGGATCTGGCGCTCGGCGGGGCCCACGAGGGAGGCGGCGGCGGCGTCGGGCGTGACGGGGGTCAGCTGGTGCGAGTGACCCGGCACCGACTGGAGCAGCCGGACCCCTGACAACACGCTCTCGACCCGGGCGACCTCGTCGTGCGTGAGCGACAGGTCCTTGGCAATCCGTTCCCGGTCGAAGCGGCCGCACTCGACGGCGAGACCGTATGCCGCAGCGCTCACGTCATCCAGTTCGGCAAAGCCCGAATCTGCGTACTCCCCTTGGAACACGCCAGCCCCCACTGGTCGGTGTAATTGCTGCAACGTAACTTTACGCCAACGTGAAGCACTTGGCGCGAATGATCGGTATCCGAGACTCTTTTCCCGTAGCCGGGGGCCTCCAAAGGCGGAGGTTTCGGGTGAAGGAGTAGGCAGAGGGAAGTCTCATTCGTCGACCGAGGGGAGTCGCAATGGCAAGCTATGGCAAAGAATCTATGGTTCTCTTGACTTTGCTGATGGGTGTACTTCTGGCCGTTTTGGGGGGGCAGTTCATGTCGGGCCTGTCGCAGGGGACGTCCGTCCGCACCGGCGTGAGCGCGGCGGGCACGGCCTCGACGGGGCTCCTCCAGGTCAACCTGGACAGGCCGCAGGACGACCGCTGGGACTGACCATCCCGCCGGTCGCGACGACTCAGCCGATGCTCCCCGCAGCGCACATGCGGGGAGCATCGCCGTGTGCGGCCCCGGCCGGCCTGCGGGCGGGCACGGCGATGGCGCTCACCAGCACCCCGTTCTGGGCGGACCAGCGCCCGCTGAACGTGGTGGGACCGGCCGGGGAGAGCTCGTCGGGGCCCGGCAGCAGCCGGGCGTGGAAGGTCTCCTGCGCCGCGTCCATGCTCACCAGCGCGTCGGTGAAGTCCAGTTCCTGCCCGGTGAGCGGGAACCATGCCTTGTACACGGCCTCCTTGACGGAGAACAGCAGCCGGTCCCAGGCGATGCCCGGCACCGCCCACTCCAGCTCGCGGGTCCGGCGCAGCTCCTGCGGCAGCGCGATCGACTCCAGCACCCCCGGCCGCAGCGGCGCGTTGGGCTCCGCGTCGATCCCCACCGACAGGAAGTCCCGCTCACGGGCGAGCGCCACGCCCCGGAAGCCCGTGCAGTGCGTCATGGACCCCACCACCGAAGGGGCCCACTGCGGAACCCCGCGCCGACCCGGCAGTACGGCGGCCGGTGCCACCCCGAGCGCCCCCATCGCCTGCCGGGCGCACCACCGCACCGTGCCGAACTCCAGCCTCCGCTTGGGGACGGCGTTGCTGATCAGGGACTCCTCCTCCGGGAAGAGGAACACGTCGGCCGGGTCGGCGGTGGCCTCGGCGGTGGCGACGGTCGAAGGCAGGAGCTTCGTGAGCACGGCAGGTCCTTCAGGTCGGGGCGTCGGGTGGACGCTTCCCACGCTCCCGCCGCCGCCCCGCACCGGCCGGCGCGAAGGCCCCCGGCCGGCCGGACCGGCCCGCTGAACCGGCGTTTCCTGCCAGCCCGCTGCCATCCGCGCACCCGGGCCCGGCCCGCCTGCGGGCCTGCTGCCACCGGGCGGCACCCCCCTTGCCATGGCCCTGCTATCCGTCCGCCCCCTGGTAACGTCCCGTCAACTGAGGGGTCGGGGCGGGGTGTTCGCGGCGGAGCCGGCCGTCCAGCCTGGGTGAATGGCGCACGGAAACCTCATGGGCATCAGCGATCTCCATGTCGCATTCCCGGAGAACCGCCGGATCGTCGAGGGGCTGTATCCCGACACCCCCGCCGACTGGCTCATCGTCGCCGGCGACGTGGGGGAGTCCCCCGACGATCTGCGGTGGGTGCTCGATTTGCTCACCCGGCGCTATGCGGCGGTGATCTGGGCACCGGGAAACCACGATCTGTGGACGCTTCGCGATGATCCTGTGTCGCTGCGTGGAGACTCTCGGTATCGGAGATTGGTCGAAATCTGCCGCTCGTACGGAGTGCACACCCCGGAAGACCCGTACCCGGTCTGGTCCGGACCGGACGGCCCGCTGGTCGTGGCCCCCCTCTTCCTGCTGTACGACTACAGCTTCCGCACGCCCACCGCCGCCACCAAGGAACAGGCCCTGGAACAGGCGTACGAGGCCGGCGTGGTGTGCACCGACGAGTTCATGCTGCACCCCGACCCGTACCCCTCCCGCGAGGCCTGGTGCCGGGCCCGGGTCGCGGCCACCGAACAGCGCCTGGCCGCCTGCGACCCCGAGCTGCGCACCGTGCTGGTCAACCATTTCCCGCTGGTCCGCACACCCACCCGGATACTGCGGCACCCCGAGTTCGCCCAGTGGTGCGGCACCGAGCTGACGGCCGACTGGCACACCCGCTTCCGGGCCGCCGCGGTCGTCTACGGGCACCTTCACATCCCGCGCACCACTTGGTACGACGGAGTGCGCTTCGAGGAGGTCTCCGTCGGCTACCCCCGCGAGCGGCGCCAAAGGGGCCAGACACAGGTCGGGGCCCGCCGTATCTTTCCGGCCGTCGCAGGGGATTGCTGACTGGCAGGTTCCGGACACCGTGAGAGCGGCGGACCGGACCCTAGACTGAAGCTGGATTGCTTCTCAAGCACTGCTCGATCGGTCCTGTATCCGGTTGCATTCCATTTTATTTACCAAACGCCGGAACATGGGCATGGGGGATCTCATGGTGTTGTTCCGTCGCGCCGAAGAACTATCTCTACTGGAAAAACTGATCGAAGGGTGCGGGGAAGGGAATTCCGGACTGCTCCTCATCGAAGGGGCGGTCGGCTGCGGGAAAAGTGAATTCCTGGAAACCGTGGCGGTAAATTCCGAGAAACGTGGCGGAATCGTGCTGCGGGGAATGGCCACCGCCGAGGAACGGCGCCATCCGCTGGGCGTGCTGCGCCAGCTGACCGCCGACGCCCCGGCCGGCGCCCTGCCGCCCCTCCCCTCCTCGCCCGCCGAGGCGGGCCGGGTCGGGGCCATGCGGCAGTTCGCCTCCGCCGTACGCGAGCTGAGCTCCACCGCGCCCGTGGTGGTCTGCGTGGACGACCTGCACCACGTCGACGAGCTCTCCGGCCGCTACCTGCTCCACCTCGCGCGCGGCACCCGCGAGGCCAAGGTGCTCCTCGCCCTCACCGAGTCCGTCCACGAGCACGGCGACGACCCGCTGCTGCGCACCGAACTGCTGCGGCTGCCCCACTTCTCGCGCCTGCGGCTGGAGCGCTTCACGCCCGAGGCGGTCCGGGCGATGCTCCCCGACCGCACCGAGGCCGAGACCGCCCGGCTGCACCGGGCCGGCGGCGGCAACCCGCTGCTGCTGCGCGCCCTGCTCCAGGACCCCGGCGCCCACCCCGGCGAGGCCTACACCCAGGCGGTACTCGCCTGCCTGCACCGCTGCGGACCCGCCACCACCGCCCTGACCGAGGCCATCGCCGTACTCGACGCCCTGGCGGGCGCCCCGCACGTCGCCCGCCTCGCCGGCACCACCGAACCCACCGCCGCCCGTGCGCTCGCCGCCCTGGAGGACGCCGGACTGCTGAGGCGCGGGCGCGGCTTCTGCCACCCCGCCGCACGGGCCGCCGTCCTCGAACGGATGGAGCCCGACGCCCGCCGCGCCCTGCACCGGGAGGCCGCCCTGCTGGCCCGTGCCGCCGGCGCCCCCGACACCGTTGTCGCCGCCCAGCTCCTCGCCGCGCGGCACACCGGGGAGGACTGGGCCCTGCCCGTCCTGCGCGCCGCCGCCGACCAGCTCGCGGCCGACGCCGCCCTGGACGAGGCGACCGCCCTGCTGACGCTCGCCCGTGACGGGTGCGCGGACGATGCCCGCCGCACCGAGCTGAGCGTCCGGCTCGGCGTCGTCACCGGGCGCACCGACCCGGCCGCCGCCGAACTCCATCTGGCCGAACCCCTGGCCGCCCTCGCCGCCGGCCGGCTGGAGCCGCGCGCGCTGGGCCCGCTGGCCCGCACCCTGGCCGCGCAGGGCCGCATCGACGAGTCGACGGAGGTGCTGGAACGGCTCGCGGCCGGTGAGGGCAGGCACCCGGGCGCCGAGCGCAGGCACGGCGACATCCCGGGCGACGACCCGCTCGACGGGCTCTCGGCGTTCCCCCAGTGGGGCGCGGCCGGGCGTCGCGGCGCCGGCGCGCCCAAACCGCACCCGGCGGGCCGCGCCGTCCGGGGGGCCGTCCACCCGGCGGCCCTGTGGGCGCTGCCCGCCGAGGCCGAGGAGGGGGCCGCCGCCCAGGCCGCCGAACTCTTCCTGCGCGGCGCGACCCTGGCCGAGGGCATGGTGGAGCCGGCCGTGCAGGCCCTGCGCACCCTGCTGTACCTGGAGGGTGCCGAGCGGGCGCTGCCGTGGTGCGAGACGTTCGCCGGTCAGGCGGCGGAGCGCGGCGCCACCGGCTGGCAGGCGGTCTTCGCGGGGCTGCTGGCCGAGGGCCGGCTGCGTCTCGGCGATCTGACCGGCGCCGCCGGCACGGCCGAGGAGGCCCTGCGCGCGGTGCCCGCCCGGGGCGGCGGGGTGCAGCTGTGCGCGCTGACGGCGACCCTGGTCCGGGCCCGCACCGCGATGGGGCGGCCCGAGGCGGCTGCCGCCGTGCTGAGCCGGCCCGTCCCCGACCGGCTGACCGGCAGCATCCACGGCCTGGCCTATCTGCGGGCCCGGGGCCACTACGCGCTGGCCACGAGCCGCTTCCACGCGGCGCTCGGTGACTTCCTGGACATCGGCCGTCACATGAAGCGCTGGGGCCTGGACCGGCCGAGGGTCCTGCCGTGGCGGGCCGACGCGGCGGAGGCGCTGCTCAGACTGGGCGAGACCCACCAGGCCGACCGCTTCCTGGCCGACCAGATGACCACGCGCGACGCCAACGACCCCTGGGTGCGGGGGATGTCGCTGCGGCTGCGGGCCTCCCTGCGCGAGCCGAAGGAGCGGCAGGCGATGCTCACCAAGGCCGTGGACGACCTGCACCGCTCCGGTGACCAGTACGAACTGGCCCGCGCGATGAGCGACTTCGGGCAGGTCCTGCGGGTGCTGGGGGAGCCGGCCCGCGCCGCCATGGTCAACCGCCGGGCCTGGCACGTGGCGAAGGCGTGCGGGGCCGAGGCCCTGTGTGTGAAGATCCTCCCCGGCCACACCGGCGAGGCCCCCGAGGCGGCGTCGGCGGCCGAGGCCCCGCACGCCGACCTGGTGGCGAGCCTCAGCGAATCGGAGAAGCGGGTCGCCCTGCTGGCCGTGCACGGCCACACCAACCGGGAGATCGCGCAGAAGCTGTACATCACGGTGAGCACCGTCGAGCAGCACCTCACCCGCGTCTACCGCAAGCTGGAGATCCCGGGCCGGCAGGCGCTCCCGGTCGACTTCCACCTGGGGGTGGCGGAGTTCATCTGACGGCATGGCAAGGTCGTAGCAGTCCGGCGCCGTGGTCCACCCGGCCATGGCAGGCAACTGGTATGCCCCGACCCCACATTCGCCGTGCGGACCCCCTGCCCGCGGGCCGAAGAGGTTCACCGGGGGCGGTGCCTGGAAGGTCGGTCATGAGGCCGTAGCCCACCAGGGAGGGCACCATGACCACCACACCCACGCATGGCCGGCCGGGGAGCGCGGCGACCCCGGGACAGCTGCGTGACGCCATGCTCGACCGGGTCGAGGAACGGCTCGCCCGCCTCCTCGCGGACGAGTCCCGGAGCCGCCGTACGGCCGATCCGCGCAGCGCGGTGCTGGTGGCGGGCGTGGCCGAGCTGGTCCAGGCCGGGGCCGAGCGGGCCCACCCCGTCATCTGCCTCACCGGCTACCTCGCGGCCGGCGGCGACCCGGCGGGCGAGGACGTGGTGGCCGCCTGCGCCGCCCTCGAACTCATCGACACCTGCCTGATGATCCGGGACGACGTCCGCAAGAACGCGACCCTGCGGCGGGGCATCCCCACCCTGCACATCAGCCACGCCGCCGAACACGAACGCAACGGCTGGCGCGGCGAGTCCCGCCGCTTCGGGGAGGGCACCGCCGTCCTCGCGGGCGACCTCGCCGTGGCCTACGGGGACCGCATCGCGGCCCGGCTGCCGTACCCGGCCCGGGAGTTGTGGGACAGCCTGCGCACCGAACGCACCATCGGCGCGCACGCCGAGGCCGCCGCCGCGACGGAGTACCTGGACGACGCCTGGCCGGGGCAGTGTCTCGACGGCTGCGGCGACGGCTGCGCGGCAGGCTGGTACGGGCTGCGCCACGCCCTGCTGATCGGCGCCGCTCTCGCGGGCCGGGACGATCTGCGCGAGCCGTACGAGGGGTACGCGCGCGCCCTGCACGCGGCCTGGCGGATTCGCGGATTCCTGCGGGGCGGGCCGGGCTTCGACGGCGACGCCCAGTTCCTGCGGGACATCTTCTTCGACGCGGAGGCCCGGGAGAAGGCCGAGGAGACCATCGCCGGGCTCCTCGCCCGCGCCGACGCGGCGGTGGCCGCCGCCCCCGTCTCCCCGCGCTGGCGCACCGAACTCGTCGCCTTCGCCCGCCGGGTGGCCGGCTGCGAATGACCTTCCTCACGCGGGGGACGGCCTCGGGCTGCCCGGGTGGGCGCGGAGCAGCCAGGAGCGCAGGGCGGCCCGGCGCAGCCTGCCGTGCTCGTCGCGGGGCAGCGCGCCGACGATCTCGAGGCGCGTCGGCAGGAACGCCTCGGCGATGCCCAGCGCGGTGAGGTGTTCGCGCAGCTCGGCCGGTCCGGGCGGCCGGTCCCAGGCGGCCGGCACCACCACCGCGCAGGGCAGCTCCCCGTGCTCCGGGTCGGTGTAGGCGACCACCGCCGCCTCGCCCACCCGGGGGTGGGTCAGCAGGCCCTCCTCCACCTCGGCGACCGGCACCATGAAGATCGCCCCGGTCCGGGTCCCCGCCCTGGCCAGGACCCGGATGCCGCCCCCGGCGTCCGTCGTCGCGAGGTCGCCGGTGTCCAGCCAGCCGTCCCCCTCCTCCCAGGTGGCCACGGGTGCCGCGACCCCGTGCCGCCAGGTCGCCAGGGCCACGGAGGGGCCGCGGACCCGGAGCGTAGCGGGGTCCGTACCGCCCTCGGCCAGCACCTCCAGACCCCGCAGCAGCCCGGCGCCCCCGGCCCCCTCCGACAGGGCGCCCATGCCCAGCTCCGGCGCCCCCCACGCGGAGAGCACCGACACCCCGAACACCTCCCGCAGCTCGGCCGCCAACGGTTCCGGGGTGCTGGTGCGGCCCCCGGAGAGCACCAGCCGCAGCCGGTCCAGGTCCCGGGGCCGCTGGCGCCGGGTGGTGAGCAGTTCGGCGAAGTAGGCGGGTTCCGCGTACACCTGGTCGACCCCGGCGTCCGCCATCAGGTCCAGGCACCGGCCGGGGTCCCACACGTCCTGCCAGACACCCGTACCGCCGACCGCCAGCGGCCAGCACACGGTGTAGATCAGCGAGGCCAGCGAGGTCAGCGGCAGGGTGCTGAGGAAGACCTCGCCGGGCCGTTGCCCCGGCCCCTCGGGGTGGTGCTGGGCGGAGATGTTGGCGTACAGCGTGTCGGGGGAGTGCAGCACGGAGGTGTAGGCGTCCCGCAGCCCCATCACGCTGATCAGCAGCGCGGGCCGGTCGGCGCGCCCCGGCAGCGGCCGGCCGCGCCGGCCCGCCCCGGTCCGTTCGTGCGGGGTGCGGGCGAAGTACGCCGTGAAGTCGATGGCCCCGGTCGCCGCCGCGTCCCCCAGCACCACCCGGTGGCGCAGCCAGGGCAGCCCGGGGGCGAGATCCGCCAGGGCCTCGGCGTGCGCGAAGCCCTCCCAGGTGTCGGGGACCACGCACACCCGGGCCCGGGTTCCGTCCAGGATTCGCCGGAGCCCGTGTGCCCGTACGGTCGGCAGTACGGGCACGGCGAGCGCCCCGGCCCGCCAGCAGGCCAGGGTGAGGGCGGCCGTCTCCCACCAGTTCGGCAGCTGGTAGGCGACCGGATCGCCCGGCGCGACCCCGAGCGAGGCCAGGGCGGCGGCGAACCGGTCGACGTACACGGCGAGCTGTCCGTACGTCACGGTGGTCCGGCGCCTGCCCTCCGGGCGCAGCACCCGCTCCGCGACGATCGCCGGCCGCCCCGGCGCACCGGCCGCGGTGCGGCGCAGGTCGTCCAGGAAGGTTTCCTCGCGCCACCACCCGGCCGCCCGGAACCGCCGGACGACCTCGTCGGGTGCGGTCAGCTCCAGGACGCGGCGCTCCGCCGTGCCGGTGCCCCGGGTCAGGCCCATCGCCCCACCGCCCCGGCCACCTGCACCCGCGAGCTGCACCCGAGCCGCCGCATCACCTGGCGGACGTGGTTGACCACGGTCCACTCCGAGATGTCGAGCCGGGCCGCGATGTGCCGGTTGGTCAGGCCCTCCGCGACCAGGAGCGCCACCTGCGCCTGGC
This sequence comes from Streptomyces sp. A0958, assembly GCF_004795035.1. Classification (GTDB taxonomy): domain Bacteria; phylum Actinomycetota; class Actinomycetes; order Streptomycetales; family Streptomycetaceae; genus Streptomyces. The sequence goes on along the minus strand of NZ_SSBK01000003.1, from coordinate 29,054 downwards.
GCGGGGTGAGGGACTGCGCCTCGGCCGCCGCCCCGGCGACCGGGCGGCGTGAGGGGGCGGGCGAGGACAGCGCCTCGGCCACCGCCGTCGGCGCGGACATCCGCACCCCCTCCGCCCAGGCGGTCGCGAAGTCCGGCCAGTCCAGCCGGGCGCCCAGTTCCGTACGGGCCTGCTCCGCCTTCGAGCGCCACTCCTGCGGGACCTCGGCGCCGGTCCGCTGCCGCAGCACGTCGGCCGCCGCGAGCAGCCGCACCGCCCGGGGCCGCTGCGCGGGCTGGGTGCGGAGTAGCAGCAGCGCGAACTCCTCCAGCAGACCAGGGAGTTCGGTGCGTTCGTCGATGGCCTGGTACAGCCGCAGGGCTTCCCTCAGCGCGGTCTCGGCCCGCTCCGGCTCGTCGCCCTCCAGCGCCGTCGCGGCCAGCGCCCGCAGCGTGGCGGCGAGCCCCCGCCCGTCCCGGATGCGGCGGAAGGTCTCCTCGGCCCTCTCCAGCATGTCCTGCGCCTTGCGCCGGTCGCCCTCGGCGTGCAGGGCGGCGGCCAGCGCGACCGCCGCCTCGGCGGTGGGCCCGGTGACACCCATCGTGGACAGCGCGCTGTGCGCGGTGACCAGCACACTCCGCGCCGCCGCCGCGTCACCGGACCGCAGCAGGGCGGTGCCCAGGCTCAGGGAGGCGAGCGCGTTCTGCCGGCGGTCGCCCACGCTCTTGCCGAGGGCGAGGGCGCGCCGGTGGCGGCGTACGGCCTCCTGCGGGTCGCCCAGCGCCAGCGCGAACACCCCGGACAGGTCGGCGAGACGGGCCCGCAGCGCCTCCGGGAGCTGCTGCCCCCGCCCTTCGGCCACCGCGTCGCACCACTCCAGGCCCTCCCGCAGCCGCCCCTGCGCCAGCCAGGGCAGCCGGCAGCCCAGCACCAGCACCGCGGCCGCCTCGCCGTCGCCCCGCTCGTGCAGGCGACGCAGCGCCGCCAGGACGTTCGGGCTCTCGGCCGCCGCCTCCCGCAGCACCCGGTCCTGGCCGGTCCCGGCGAGCCCCGGCAGCGCGGCGGCCACCAGCCGGCGGTAGCGCTCGGCGTGCGCGTCCGCCGCCGCGTCCGCGCCGTCCGCCTCCGCCGCCCGGGCGCGCGCGTGGGACCGTACGGGCTCCGGCACCGCGAGCCGCAGTTCGCCGCGCTCCTCGCCGACCACCGTGAGCAGCCCCCGGTCCATCAGGGGCTCCAGGCCCTCCTCCTCGGCGAGCCCGGCGGCGGCCAGGCCGAAGCCCGGCTCGTACACCGAGAGCCGCCCCAGCAGCGCGCCGGCCGCCGGGTCGAGACCGCGGCAGCTCCACTCGGCGAGCGCGGCGAGCGAGCGGTGCCGGGCGGGCGCGTTCACCGGGCCGCCCGCGAGGACGGTCGTACGGCCGCGCAGCCGGGCCGCGAGCAGATGCGGCGGAAGCAACCGCAGGCGCAGCGCGGCGAGTTCGAGGGCGAGGGGCAGGCCGCCGAGCAGGGTGCAGATCTCCGCGACGGCCCCGCTGTTCTCCAGGGTCAGCGCGAACGACGGGTCGGCGTCCCGGGCCCGGCGCACGAAGAGCGCCACCGAGGCCACGCCGTGCGGGTCCTCGCGTTCGCCGTCCCCGGGCACCGGCAGCGGGTCGAGCGGCAGCAGCTGCTCCCCGTAGACCCCGAGCGGTTCGACGGCGGTGGCCAGCACCACCACGCGCGGGTCGTCGGCGAGGTCCACGACGGCCCCGGCGGCGGCCTCGCGGGCCTCGTGGTCGCAGCCGTCGAGCAGCAGGAGGACCCGCGAGCCCGGGGCCTCGCCGGCGCGGCCCCCGGTGCGTGCCCGCACGAGCGCCCGCAGCGCGTCGGGCCCGCTGTCGCCGGGCGCCGCCGCGTCGAGCGCCACCACCCGGCCGAAGGCGTCGCCGAGTTCCCGTACGGCCTCCCGGGCCAGCCGGGTCTTGCCCACACCGGCCCGTCCGGTCAGCGTCACCAGCCGCACCGACGGGTTCAGCAGCCGCTCCCGCAGCGCGGCGGTTTCGAGTTCCCTGCCGACGAGACCCGTATCCGGGCCGAGCGCTACCGACATGGTTCTCCCCAGGTGGGGGACGGCCCGGTGAACGGGCCGCCCTGATGAATCCGCCAGAGCCCGGGCCGTATCTCCACGGCCCCGAAACCCGCCCCCGGGCCCTCGGCAGGGGTGTCCAGCGCCCGCAGCGAGCGCCGCGCGTACATCCGCAGCCGGGGGTCGTCCAGCGCGCCCGCCAGCGTCAGGCACTCGTCGAACCACACCCGGGCCGCCTCCGGGCCGTCCTGGGCCAGCGCCACCAGGGCCCGTGCCCGCGCCGCCTCGTAACGGCCCCTGGGGTGGCCGGGCGCGGACAGGACGGTTTCCAGCAGCCCCGCCGCCTCACCGGCCGCCCCGCCGTCCAGGAGGAGTTCGGCCAGGCCCACCACCGCCTGCCCCGCCTCCTCCTCGTCGCCGCACTCCCGGGCCAGCTCCAGGGCCCGCGCGAACAGGTCCCGGGCGCGCTCGGAGCGCCGGTAGCGGGAGGCGAGTTCGGCGAGCAGCCGCAGCATCCGGGCCTCGGCCGAGCGGTCGGCGCACCGCCGCGCTGCGTCCAGGGCCAGCGCGTAGCACCCCTCCTCGGCGTCCGCGTCGGGCTGCGCGCACCCGGCGAGGCCGTCCGTCAGCCGTACCGTCAGCCCCCACAGCCCGGCGTCGTACGCGGTGCGGGCCAGCCGGGCGAGGCCGGGCGCGTCCGGCCCGGTGGCGCGCCGGGGCTCCGCCGCGTCCCGCGCGTACGCGAGGCACACCCGCCGCACCGCGGCCCGGACGCTCACCGGGTCCTCCTCGTCGGCCAGCCGTTCGGCGGCGAGCAGCCGCAGCAGCTCGGGCAGCCGCCACGCGTCCCGGTCCGCCTCCACCAGCCGGTCGTCGGCCAGCCCTTCGAGCGCGGCGAGCGCCCGCGCCTCGCTCAGGTCCAGGGCGGCGGCGGCCCGCGCGGCGTCGAAGGGGCCCGGCGGCAGCAGGGACAGCAGCCGGAACTCCCGGCGCCGCCCGTCCGCGCTCTGTTCGTACGCGGCCAGGAGCCGGGCCCGTACGTCGATGTCGCCGGTGCGCAGCGCGTCGAGCCGGCCGTCCTCCGCGCGCAGCCGAACGGTCAGCGTGGCGCAGGTCCAGTGCGGCCGGGCCGCGAGCTGGGCGGCGGCGGCCCGCACGGCGAGCGGTAGCCGGCCGCAGAGTTCGGCGACGGCCCCGGCCTCCTCGGCGGTGACCCGGCCGCTCTCGCCGTGCCCGTCGAACAGCCGCACCAGCTGCCGGGTCTCCTCCGGGCGCCACGGCCCGAGGAGCACCGTGCGCAGCCCCGGCAGCCCGGCCGGCACCCGGCGCGCGGTGAGCAGCACGGTGTACCCCAGCGGCAGCAGCGGCCTCACCTCGGCCTCGGAGGTCACGCCGTCCACCACGAGCAGCGCCCGGCGGCCCTGCGCGGGTGCGGGGCGCGTCGGGCCGGCGCCGCCGCCCAGGTCCCAGAAGCGCAGGCCGCCGGGGAAGGCGTCGGCGGCCCGGTGCGCGGCCTCGACCGCCAGGGCCGTCTTCCCGGCGCCCGGCATGCCCGTCACGGCGACGACATCGCCGCCCGTGTCCGAGGCCGACCGCAACAGCCGCTCCACGGCGCCGAGTTCGTCGGCCCGCCCGACGAACAACGGGTCGCGGGCGGGCAGCGCGGTGTCCCCGCCCGGAACGCCGCCGCCCGGGCCGCCGACGCCACCGGCCGGCTCGGGCCGCGCCAGAGCGGGGTCGCCCTCCAGGATGAGCCGCTGGAGCCTGCGGGACCTCGGGCCCGGTTCGATGCCCAGCTCCTCGACCAGGGTCTGCCGCAGCTGCGTGAACACCCGCAGCGCCTCGGCCTGCCGCCCGCACCGGTAGAGCGCCACCATCAGGTGCGCGTGGAACTCCTCGCGCAGCGGGTACTCCGCCGCCAGCTCGTGGAGTTCGGGTACGAGTTCCCGGTGCATCCCGAGGTGCAGCTCGGCCCGGACCCGCTCGTCCAGCGCCGTGGTCCGCGCCTCGTCCAGCCGTACCGCCGCGCCCTCCAGCAGCGGCCCGTGCGGGATGTCCCCGAGCAGCGGCCCCCGCCACAGGACGAGCGCCCGGCGCTGGAGGTCGGCGGCGGCGGCGAAGTCCCCGTCGTGCAGGGCCCGGTGGCCACGCCGGGTCAGGTCGAGGAAGGCGGTGGCGTCGAGCTCGTCCGGGGTGACCCGCACCAGGTACCCCGGGCGCCGGGTCAGCAGCGTCTCCGCGCCGTGGTGCGGATCGGCGGTGCGCAGCGCCTTGCGCAGGTGGGACACGTACACCTGGAGCGTCGTCGGGGCGGTGCGCGGCGGGGAGTCGGGCCACAGCTCGTCGATGAGGCTGTCCACCGACACGACCTCGTTCGCGCGGACCAGCAGCGTCCCCAGGACACCCCGCAACTTGGCGGCCTGCGGCGCACCGCCGCTGACCTCCAGAGGACCCAGGATGCCGAAACGCACCGCGCTCATGGCGTCAGTAGTCCTGCACCACGCAGGTGCGGGCCTCCGCGACCGCCCACCGCTGCTGCGTCAGCGTCAGCGTGACCGGCACCGACGGCCGCCCCTCGGCGTCCCGCCCCAGCGGACCGGCCACCGCCACACAGCGCAGCGGCAGCCCCCGCTCCGCCTGCCCCCGGAAGTGCACCTGGCAGGCGTCCAGGGTGCTGCGCTCCGGGTCGAGCCCGTGGGCGCGGCCCGCCGTGAGCAGGGAGCTCTGGCGCAGCGCCTCCAGCAGATGCAGACCGGAGAACTGCCCCCGCTGCCGCCCGTCCGTGTCGTCGAACACCGGGCTGACCGGCGCGGACAGCACCCAGGTGCTGATCCGGCCGCGCGAGGCGTCGACGGGCTCGCTGATCACCACGTTCTCACCGGCGCGCCGGCCCACCTCACCGGCGTCGGCCGGGCGCGGCGGCCCGTCCGGGGCGTCGTTCAGCTCGGGCACGGCCCGCATCGCCTGCCGGGCGTGCGCCACGTGCTTGCGGTACAGCTTCGGCATCAGGAAGACCATCCCGGCCGAACCGATCGCGCACGGACGGCCGTCGATCTTCACGTCCAGGTGGAAGTCCAGCCCGCGCGGCACCTCGGCCACCACGTTCGCCGGCCGGGCCCGGATCTGCGTCTCCATGACGACGCCCCGGCCGCCCGGGTCCGTGCGCCACGCGGAGAGGTCCGTGAGGTCGAGCGCGAAGCGGTAGAAGAGGCCGGGGCGGTCCTCGGGCACGCCGAAGTAGCGGTGCCCGACGAGTTCGCCGACGTCCCGCACGCTCCCGGTGGCGATCTGTGGGTCGTGGAAGCGGCCGGGGCCGTCGTTGAGGAGCGGATGGGTGACGGGGGTCTCGCCGACGAGCGTGAAGAACTCCTCGCCCAGACTCGGCGCGTCCAGACCGTAGTAGGACCGCGCGGCCGGGCGGTGGATCAGATGCTGGGCGATGCCCGCGCTCCCCGCAGTCGCTGTCGCAAGCCCGTGGATGGCGGGAGCCGAGGTCGTGCGGTTGTCGACTGTCATGTCCCTCCCCTTCTCTCAGCACATGGTGGAGCGCCCTGACAAGCCCCAGCCACCCATCGCCGTTGGCCACAAAGTGCATGGCATGAAGGTGCGTCCGGAAACGGCGAAGACTTAAGCGATGTCCATGGATGCTGGGTGACGCTGTGCCCCGACAGCCCCGCCGAGGGACATCCCCCGCGCTTTCGGCGGGGCTTTCCCAGGAAGGCACCCGATGGCCCTCACCGACACCGGCGACGACCGTTCCGCACCGCCGGGCCGTGCCCGCAAGGCCCCGCCCGGTCCGCCCGGCCCGGCACGCACCGGCGGGCCGGCCCGCCGCGTGCGGTTCGGCTACGCCTCGGGCTCGCTCGTCTCGGGGACGTTCACCACGCTCCCCGGCCTCCTCCTGCTCCCGTACCTCACCGACACGCTCGGGGTCGGTGCCGCGCTGGCCGGGGCGGTCGTGTTCCTGCCCAAGGCGTGGGACGCCGTCCTCAACCCGTTCGTCGGCCGCGTCAGCGACCGCACGCGCACCCGCTGGGGCTCGCGCCGCCCGTACGTCCTGGTGGGCGGGCTCGCCGTGGCCCTCGGCTTCGCGCTGACCTTCGCGGGCCCGCTGCCCGGCTCCGCCGGCGCCTGGTTCACCGCCGCCGGCTACCTGCTCACCGCCACCGCCTTCGCCTTCTTCCAGGTGCCGTACGTCGCCATGCCCGCCGAACTCGCCGACCGCGAGGAGGACCGGATGCGCCTGGTCGCGGGCCGGGTCGCCGTCATCGGGATCGCGGCCCTGGTCACCGGTGCGGCCGCCCCCGCCCTCGTCGACGCGGGCGGCGGCGGACTCACCGGGCACCGCTGGGCCGGGGCGTTCGGCGCGGCGGTCGTCGCCCTGGGCGCCCTCTGGGTCTTCGCCGGCACCCGTACGGCCAACGCCACGTCCCACGTCCCGGCCGCCGAACCGACCCTGCGCGAACAGTTCGCCGCCGCCCGCGCCAACCCGCCCTTCATGGCGCTGCTGCGCTGCGTGGTCCTCCAGTCCGTCGCCACCGGCGTCCTCCTCGCGGGCGCCCCGTACTTCGCCGACCACGTCCTGCACGACTCCTCGGGCGTCGGCGTCCTGGTGGCCGCGTTCGTCGCGCCGAACCTGCTGACCATGCCGCTGTGGTCCCGGCTGCGCGGCCCGCGCGGATACGCCCTGGCCTCCGCGCTGTTCACCGCCGGCTGCCTGCTCTTCCTCGCCTCCCCGTTCCTGCCCCAGGGCGCGGTCCTGGTCACCATGGCCCTGGCCGGCACCGGTCACGCGGGCCAGCTCCTCTTCCTGTACGCGATGCTCCCGGACTGCATCGCCCGCGACACCAGCAGGACCGGCCGCCGCCAAGGGGGCGTGCTCTCCGGCGTGTTCACCACCGCCGAGGGCCTGGGCGTGGCCCTCGGTCCCTTCCTCTACGGCCTGGTCCTCCAGCTCTCCGGCTACGTCTCCTCCGGCACCGGCGACGCCGCCGAGCAGTCCCTCACGGCCCGCATCGGCATCCTGACCGGCTTCGGAGCCCTCCCCGCCCTGGCCGCCGTCGCGGCCGTCCTGCTGCTGAGGTCGTACAACCGCCCCTACTGAAGCCCCTAGGGCACATAACGGGTAGGCGCCACCGCGTCCCCGCAGCATGATGGGCACGGTCATGACGCGCGCATCGGGGGGCTTTCGTGACGTATACGCGGGACAGGTACACCACCCAGGTCGGCTTCGGCCCGGAGACACGCGAACTGATCGCCCGAGCCCTCGCCCCCCAGGAGCCCGCCCTCGTGGTCCGGGCCGGCACCTACGTCGTCGACCCGCCCTTCTTCGGCAACGGCGACATCGGCCGGCTCGCGGTCTGCGGTGCCGTCAACGACCTGGCCGCCACCGGCGCCGACCCCCGCCACCTCGCCCTCGGTATCGTCCTGGAGGCCGGGCTGCCGCTCGACCTGGTGCACCGGCTGACCGCCTCGATCCGGGCCGCCGCCGCCGAGGCCCAGGTCACCGTCGCCGCCGTCGACACCCAGGTCGTCCGCGCGGGCGAGGCCGACCGGGTCTACGTCACCGCCGCCGCGTTCGGTGAGCGCGACGGGCCGCCGCTCGGCCCGGACCGGGTCCGCCCCGGCGACCGCGTCGTGGTGACGGGCCCGCTCGGCAACCACGCGGCCCACCTGGTCTCCCTGCGCGACGGCCTCGGCTACGAGCACCACGTGCCCAGCGACTGCGCCCCCCTCGGCGGCCTCCTGCGCGCCGTCCGCGCCGACCTCCACCACGCCCGGCCCGTGGCGGCCGGCGGCCTCGCGGAGGTGCTGCGCCTGACCGCCGCCGACCGGGGGCTGACCCTGCGCGTGGACGAGGCCGCACTGCCCGTGCGGTACGAGGCCCGGGTCGCCCTGGCCACCCGGGGCCTCGCCCCCCTGGACGCGGCCTGCGCGGGCTGCCTGTGCTTGTTCGTCCCGTCCGACCGCACCGCCCCGGTGCTCGCCGCCCTGCGCGCCCACCCCCGGGGCCGCCACGCCGCCGTGGTCGGGGAGGTGACGGCCGACCCCACGGGCGACGTCGAGTTCATCACCCCGGACGGCACGCACGCCCGCATGTTCAGCGCCGGCCCCCTCCCCGAACGCCTCCTCTGACTCCGAGGGCCCCGCTCACCCCCGCTCGGCGGTCGCCGGGGCCTGCTCGGTGCGCGGGACGACCGGGTGGCGCCGGACCGGGACGCCGACGGTCGGATTGGCCACGCCCCAGGCCGCGCCCTTGCAGACGACCTCCTTGTAGACGGCGGCGACCCGGCCCGTCAGGACGGCGCGCACCGAGCGGTCGTCTGCGGTGACGTACTGGATCAGGCCGTCCTTGCGGCCCAGCGAGACGCACTGGTTGAAGTAGCGCAGCGGGGTGTGCGGGAGCTTGCGGCCGGTCAGCCGGGCGGCAAGGGCGTCGGCGGCCTGCCAGGCGGTCGGGATGCCCGAGGCGCAGGACATCCGCAGCGGCTTGCCCCCGGGGCCCGCGACCAGGGCCGCGTCCCCGACGGCGTACACGTCGGGGTGCGAGACCGAACGCATGGTCGCGTCCACCACGATCCGGCCCGTGTCGTCGGTCTCCAGGGCGGTGGCCGCCGCGAGCGGGTGGACCGCGAAGCCCGCCGTCCACACGGTGACCGAGGCGGGGAACGAGGTGCCCTCGGCGGTGGTGACGTGACCGGCACCGACCTCGGTGACGGCGGTGTGCTCGTGGACGGTGATGCCGAGCCGGTCGCACACCTCGCGCACGTGCCGGCGGCCTGCCGGGGACAGCCAGTCACCGAGCCCGCCGCGTGCGGCGAGCGCGATGTCCAGGTCCGGGCGGGCCTCCGCGAACTCGGTCGCCGCCTCAAGACCGGTCAGTCCGGCGCCGACGACGACCACGGACTGCCCGGGTGCGAGCGCGGCCAGCCGGTCGCGCAGCCGGAGCGCCCCGGGGCGGCTCGCGATCTCGTGGGCGTGCTCGGCGGTGCCGGGGACGCCCTGCGGGTTCCAGGCACTGCCGAGGGCGTGGACGAGGGTGTCGTACGCCAGCTCCTCGGGCCCTTCGGCCCCCTGGACGGTGACGGTCTTCAGCTCCACGTCCACGCCGGTGACCGTGCCGAGCCTCAGCTCCACGCCGGTACCGGCGAACATGTCGGCGAAGGGGCGCGGGGCGAGTTCCCGGCCCGCCGCGAGCTGGTGCAGGCGGACGCGCTCGACGAAGTCGGGCTGCGCGTTGACGAGGGTGATGGTGGCGTCGCCGCGGCGCAGCCGCTTGGCGAGGCGGCCTGCGGCGATGGCTCCGGCGTACCCGGCTCCGAGGACGATGATGCGGTGCTCCATGTGCCTGCTCCTGTCTCGCGCGGGTTCGCCCCTTGAACCGGACAGCCCGCCGTTTCCTGACAGGAGAGGAGTGTGACGTGCACCACACGGCGGCTAGAACGCGGTGAGCAGGGGCTTCCCGTGCTCCATGGCCGCCCATTGCCGGGTCGCCCGTTCGAGCTTGTCCGGGTTGGCCTGGTTGCGGAGCGCGTGGATGCCCTCGGGGGTGATCTCCAGGCACATGACGCCGATGACCCGCTCGCCGACGGCCGCGACGACGGCGGTGGAGCCGTTGGCGTTCGTGACGTACAGGCCCACGGAACCGCCGGTGATCGCGGTCTTGGCCTTGCCCGGCTTGAGCAGGCCCCGCATGAACGTCGCGACGGCCTGCGCGCCCTCGAACGGCTTGGCGCGGGCCGGCACCTTTCCGCCGCCGTCCCCGACCGAGGTGGCGTCCGAGGTCAGCAGCCGTACGAGCGGTTCGGTCCGGCCCCCGGCGGCGGCGAGCAGGAACTCCTCGATGACGCGGCGGGCGGCGGCCTCGTCCACCTCGGTGCGCGCCCTGCCGTCCGCGATGTGCTTCTTCGCCCGGTGGTGGACCTGCTGGGCGGCGGACTCGGTGAGGTCCAGGATCTCCGCGATCTCCCGGTGCGGGTAGCCGAACGCCTCGCGCAGCACGTACACCGCCCGCTCGCTCGGTGTCAGCCGCTCCATGAGCGTGAGGACGGCGTACGAGACCGATTCGCGCTGTTCGGCCGTGTCGGCGGGGCCGAGCATGGCGTCCCCGGCGAGCAGCGGTTCGGGAAGCCACTGGCCCACGTACGTCTCGCGCCGGGCGCGGGCCGAGGTGAGCTGGTTGAGGCACAGGTGGGTGAGGACCTTCGTCAGCCAGGCCTCGGGGACCTCGATCCGCCCGGTGTCGGCGGCCTGCCAGCGCAGGAAGGTGTCCTGCACGGCGTCCTCGGCCTCGCTCGCGGAGCCGAGGAGGCGGTAGGCGATGGCCTCCAGGCGGGGCCTGGCCGCCTCGAACCGGTCCACGTTTCGCACCGTCAGGTCCATGCCCGGGATAGTAGTCGGCGCCGGTTGTCAGTACCCGGCCGTAAGGTGCGCGCATGGAATGGCAGTGCACCGGCCTCCGGTGGCCCGAGGCCACCGGAGGGCCCGCCCTCGGCTGGCGCAAGGGGACGCGGGTGCGGGGGAGTGCGCTGGCGTACGGGGCGGAGTTCGGCTTCCGGGCCGCCGGCCGGCGGCGCTGCTCCGGGGCCCGGGGCAACGCGTGCCCGGTGGGGGCCGCGGTCCCCGCGCACAGCACGGGCGGGCGCTGCCCGGAGTGCGGGCGGCTCGACCGGGCGCACTCGGTGGCCGCCGACACGATCCCGGACGACCCGCGCACGTACCGCGTGTACCTGGCCTGGTTCGGGACCGGGATGGTGAAGGTCGGGATCACCGCCGAGGAGCGGGGCGCGGCCCGGCTGCGGGAGCAGGGGGCGGTGGTCTTCAGCTGGCTGGGGCGCGGCCCGCTGATGGCGGCGCGCCGGGCCGAGGAGGTGCTGCGGGCGGCGCTCGGGGTGCCGGACCGCATCCCGTACGCGCGCAAGCGGGCGGTGCGGGCGGACCTGCCGGCCGAGGCGGTACGGGCCGCCGAGCTGGCGGAGATGTACGGGAAGGCCGCGGCGCTCGAAGACGGCGGCGGCTGGCCGGAGGCGCTGGAGCGGCTGCCGTTCGAGTCGGTCGACCACGCGGGGATCTTCGGGCTCGGGCGCGGGGCCGTGTCCGGTCCGGGCAGGGCGGTCACCGGCCTCGCGGACGGCGGCGCGGTCGCGGGGAGGCTGGTCGCGGCGGCCGGCCCCGACCTCCACCTCGACACGGGTACGGACGGCGTCGTCGTGGTCGACACCCGGCTGATGACCGGCTGGGCGCTGGCGGCGGCCGGTGCGGGCGCCGGGGTGAGCGTGCCGACCGTGGCGGTGGGGGGTGGGGCCGCGCAGGACGGGCTGTTCTGAGAGGGTCGACCGCATGGGTGACGATCACGACGACGTGGTGCGGTTCCGGCAGCGGCTCGGGCTGTCCGGGCTCATCGACGTCCACACGCACTTCATGCCGGAGCGGGTGCTGCGCAAGGTCTGGGCTTACTTCGACTCGGCGGGCCCGCTGACCGGCCTGGAGTGGCCGATCGCCTACCGGCACGAGGAGGACGAACGCCTGGCCCTGCTCCGTTCGTTCGGCGTGCTCCGCTTCACCTCGATGCTCTACCCGCACAAACCGTCCATGGCGGCCTGGCTGAACGGCTGGGCGGCCGATTTCGCCGCCCGCACCCCCGACTGCCTGCACACGGCGACCTTCTACCCCGAACCGGACGCGGAACGGTACGTACGGGAGGCCGTCGAGGCGGGGGCGCGGGTCTTCAAGGCGCACCTCCAGGTCGGCGCGTACGACCCGAACGACCCCCTGCTCGACCCGGTCTGGGGCCTGCTGGCGGAGGCGGGCATCCCGGTCGTGACGCACTGCGGCTCAGGACCCGCCCCCGGCAAGCACACCGGCCCGGGCCCCATCGGCCGCGTCCTCGCCCGCCACCCCCGCCTTCCCCTGATCGTGGCGCACATGGGGATGCCGGAGTACGCGGAGTTCCTGACGCTCGCGGAGACGTACCCGGAAGTGCGGCTGGACACGACGATGGCGTTCACCGACTTCACGGAGGAGTTCTCCCCGTTCCCAAGGGCGGAGCACGGGCGGCTCGCGGCGCTCGGGGACCGCATCCTGCTGGGCACCGACTTCCCGAACATCCCGTACCCGTACGCCCACCAGCTGTACGCCCTGGAACGGCTGGGACTCGGTGACGACTGGCTGCGGGCGGTCTGCCACGACAACGCGAAGGCGCTGTTCGAGATCTGAGCGGCGCCGGTGGGGCGGTGGACAGCGACCTACCTTTGAAGTACCTTCCAAGTCATGACCCTCATGTCGGCTGAAGCGAACTTCTCGGAGCTGATCCAGAAGCCGAAGGACACGGTCGCCCGGATGCAGGAGACCCACAGGAAGGGCATCACCCTGCACCGCAGGGACGACGAAGACCTGTACCTCACGACTGCGGCACGCGCTGCCGCGGCCGCGGAAGTGGTGGACTCGACGACGCGCATGTTCATGGCGCTGATGAAGAGCGACCCCAAGGCGGTGTCCATGCTGACCGGGGTCCTTCCCGAGGCTTTCCCCTGGGTCCGCTTTCTGCCCGATGCGGCCGTGCGGGAGTTCCTGATCGAATTCATGGAGACCGCGCGCGCTGCCTCGGACCTCGGAACCGTCGATCCTCTGGCCCCCCTCATCGCCTCCTGGAAGTCCACGGCGGAGATCCACTCCGACCCGGCGCTTCGCTCGAAGTTGCTCGAACCCGTGGAGGACGACCTGGGACCTGTGGAAGCTCCGGCTGCCGAAGCCGAGTGAGGTATCGCCCACGTGCCACCGAAGAGGGGTGACTCGGTCGCGCCGCCACCCGGCCGCGACGAGTTCGAGATCAAGTACGCCACCAAAGAGGCGGTCGACGGGTGGCGGGAACTCGGTAAGCAGGCGCCCGGCAACACGAGGGCGGCATGGGAGGAGATGCGGACCAACCCGGCTCCTTCGCCCTCGACGGAACGACATCACCAGTTGAAGTTCGACCTGGCTACCGCTGTCTACAACGGGCGTGAGCTGCCTCAATGGCAGATCGAGGTCACCGGCGGCGGCCGCGTCCGGTATCTGTACGACGAAGAGAAGAGGGTCTGCTGGTTGAAGGTGGCCAGGACTGGCCACCCGCGGCAGACCGACAGGCAACGCACCGCTCGCGCCAACCGGCAGGACTACGTGAGCGAGTCAGGAGCCCCGACCTCCGCTCGTGGCTTTCTCAGGAAATTCACAGAAACGAAAAAGAACTCTCTCAGAGCCGTCTCACAGGCTTGGGCGTATGACGACGACCTCGCCCCAGGGGCGTACCGAACTGCTCAGGCCGGACCGCACCCCCGTCCGGGTCCTGGTCGTGGACGACGAGGCCCCGCTCGCGGAGCTGCTGTCCATGGCGCTTCGTTACGAGGGCTGGGAGGTGCGCAGCGCAGGGGACGGAGCCGACGCCGTGCGCACGGCCAGGGACTTCCGGCCCGACGCGGTGATCCTCGACGTGATGCTGCCCGACATGGACGGCCTCGCCGTCCTCGGCAGGCTGCGCCGGGAGCTGTCCGACGTGCCGGTGCTGTTCCTGACCGCGCGGGACTCCGTGGAGGACCGGATCGCCGGGCTCACGGCGGGTGGCGACGACTACGTCACCAAGCCGTTCAGCCTGGAGGAGGTCGTGGCCCGGCTGCGCGGCCTGATCCGGCGTTCGGGCACGGCGGCGGTGCGCAGCGAGTCGCAGCTCGTCGTGGGCGATCTGATGCTGGACGAGGACAGCCACGAGGTGAGCCGGGGCGGGAAGAACATCCACCTGACGGCGACCGAGTTCGAGCTGCTGCGGTTCCTGATGCGCAATCCGCGCAGGGTGCTGAGCAAGGCGCAGATCCTGGACCGGGTCTGGAACTACGACTTCGGCGGCCAGGCCAACGTGGTCGAGCTGTACATCTCCTACCTGCGCAAGAAGATCGACGCGGGCCGCACGCCCATGATCCACACCCGGCGCGGGGCGGGATACCTGATCAAGCCCGGTGAGTAGCCGCGCGGGCCGGCCCTGGACGCTGCGCACCCGTCTCGTGGTCTCGGCGGTGACCCTGATCGCGGTCGTCGCCGCCGTGATCGGCTCGGTGACCGCCATCGCCTTCCACAGCTACATGTACGGGAAGCTGGACGACCAGCTGCGGGACATCGCGGTCCGCGCGGAACGCGTGCCGGGCGCGCCGAGCCCGGGAGGCCCCAAGAGCCCGCAAGGCTCTTGGGACCGCGACCCGCTCGCCTTCATCGGCATGGGCGGCCAGCCCCTCCAGACGTTCGGCGCGCTGGTGGAGGACGGCGGCATCACCGACTCCGCGGTGGTGAAGGACGGCGGCCCCGACGCCGCCGAGAACACCCGGCCGCTGACCGAGGCGCAGCGGAAGGCCCTCACGGCGGCCGGTGTCACCGCGGACAACAGCGCGCACGACGTCGAGCTGCCCGGCCTGGGCGGCTACCGGGTACGGGCGGTGCCCGCGGGCGACGGCGGGTCCGTCCTGGTCGGCATCCCCACCACGGAGGTGAGCCGCGCGCTGGGCACCCTGATCCTGGTCGAGGTCTGCGTGACCGGCGCGGGGCTCGTCGCGGCGGGGATCGCGGGCGCGGCGATGGTCGGGGTGGCTCTCCGCCCCCTGCGCCGGGTGGCCGCAACGGCGACCCGGGTCTCCGAACTCCCCCTGCACAGCGGCGAGGTGGCCCTGTTCGAGCGCGTCCCGGAGGCCGAGGCGGACCCGCGCACGGAGGTCGGCCAGGTCGGCGCGGCCCTCAACCGCATGCTGGGCCACGTCGGCTCCGCGCTGGACGCGCGGCAGCGCAGCGAGACGCGGGTGCGCCAGTTCGTCGCGGACGCCAGCCACGAGCTGCGCACCCCGCTCGCCTCGATACGCGGCTACGCCGAACTCACCCGGCGCGGCAGCGAGGAGACCGGCCCCGACACCCGGCACGCGCTGGGCCGTATCGAGTCCGAGGCGCAGCGCATGACGGGCATGGTCGAGGACCTGCTCCTGCTGGCCCGCCTGGACGCGGGCCGCCCGCTCTCGTACGAGAGCACCGATCTCTCGCCGCTCGTCGTGGACGCGGTGAGCGACGCCCGAGCGGCGGACCGCGCCGCACACCACTGGCGGCTGGACCTCCCCGACACCCCCGCCACCCTCCACGCCGACCCCACCCGCATCCAACAGGTCCTGGTCAACCTCCTGGCCAACGCCCGCACCCACACCCCACCCGGCACCACGGTCACCACCCGCGTCCTGGCGGCCCCCGGCAACCCGTGGGTCACCCTGGAGGTCCAGGACAACGGCCCCGGCATCCCGCCCGACCTCCTCCCCCACGTCTTCGAACGCTTCGCCCGAGGCGACGCCTCCCGCTCCCGCAACGCCGGCTCGACGGGCCTCGGCCTCGCGATCGTGCAGGCGGTGGTGGCGGCGCACGGGGGCGTCACGGAGGTCCGGTCGGTCCCGGGGGAGACGGTGTTCGCGGTGCGTCTGCCGGCGGACGGAGCGGTGGCTCCGTGAGGCGCCCGCCCCGGGGGCGACGCCGCCCGCCGACGCGGCGTCACGAGGGTGCGGCGTACTGACCCGTGCCGCTCTGTTGGGGCAGCCTGTTGCGGCCGAGGCGTTCGTGGGCGGCGGCGAAGTCTCCCGACACGGCGGCCGACACGGTCGACAGGTCCAGGGCCAGGGCGAAGCCCGCGATGATCTCCGCCAGCCGGACGGCGCTCCCCGGGCCGGTGCAGCCCATGAGGTCCAACAGCTCGTGCTGCGTGGGCAGATGGGTGCCGCCACCGACCGTGCCGAGTGCCAGACCGGGCAGGGTCATGCTCGCGTGGACGCCGTCCGGTGTGCGTTCGAGGAGGAAGTGCCCCGAGCCCGACTCGTGGACGCACGCGATGTCCTGCCCGGTCGCGGTGAAGATCGCCGCCACGATGTTGGCGGAGTTCGCGTTGGACCCCAGCATCGCGCTGTGGACCGCCCCGGCCGCGAGGTGCTGGTACCCCCGTACCAGCTCGTCGGGGGTGGTCCTGAGGACCCGTTCGATCACTCCGGCCGGCAGCACGCAGTCGGCGGCCACCCTGGTCCCGCGGCCCTCCGCCATGGCCAGGGCCGACGCCTTCTTGTCGCCCGACGAGTTGCCTTCGATGATGAAGGATTCGAGCGCCCCGTCCGCGAACAGCCGCGGTTGCCGCAGAAGCCACTGACACGCGTGCCACGTACAGGCGGTCGTCATGTTCTGCCCCGCCGCGTCCCCGGTGGTGTACCTGAACCTCAGGTGAACGGTCCTGCCCAGGACCACGGGTTCGATCGAGCCGAGCACGGCATGGCCGGAGACCTCCCGGACGGCGGTACGGAGTTCACCGAGGTACCGGGGGACCGCCGAGGCGAAACGGCAGGCGTCCGCCAGGCGGGCGAACGCGAATACGGGGGCACGCGTCATCGCCTGCGAGACGGCGTGCGTACTGACGCCACCCGCCATCGTGACGGCCAGCGCCCCACGTGTCGCCGACGAGACCAGGGCGCCTTCCGTGGTCGCCAGCGGCGCGTAGACCTCGCCCTGAACGTTCGTCCCGCGAAACAGCAGGGGCCCGGCCACCCCGACCGGGATCTCGACGGTGCCGACGAATCCCTCGATGTTCCCGGTCAGCCTTCCGGCATCGAGCCGGGTGTGCTGAAGGGATTCCAGCGCCGACCGGGCCCTGGAACGGAGCCAGCCCAGCCTTTGCAGGCGCGCCGCCTCCGTATACACCCCACGCGCGGGCACGAACCGCCCCGGAGGACGCGGTGAACCGGGCAGGCCGGGGCTCTCTTCGGAACTCATACAGCATTCCCCTTCTCCTGCGGCGACCCGGCCCGGGTGCGGAGTTCCCGCCACCGTTCGCAGCCGGGCCGATTGGTGACCGAGCCCACCGCGACAGCGCCCACGACGAAACGGCCCCGGCCCGGCCGGCCGGACGCGATGGCTCGGCAAGGGGCCCTGCCTCGGACGGGCCCACGCCGCTCCCCCACCTCGACACCCGCCGGCACCCACCCCCGGTCCCAGCTCAACGACACGTCGCGCGATTGGTTACGCACACCCACTGCATCGTGTGAACGCCCGACACCGAGCGCGGCGCGGCACCCGGCCGGCCGGTGCCGGGGGAGAGGGTGTTCTCGGTGCGCTTTCCGGGGGCTTGGGGGATACGGAAGGCCCCGCCGCGTGGCCAGGTCTGGTTACTCGGGATGGGCCGGACGCGGCCGATCTCAGCTGGATCCGATGCCGTCCTCGTACCCCGCCAGACACATACGGATCAGGGACACGCTCTCCGCGCCGTCGAGGGCCTTCGACCGGGCAACGTCCAGGAGATTCGTCAACTCCACGACCCGGGCGGGGGTGTTCGCCGACGCGCCGGACGCGAATGACTCGACGTAGGCGAAGGTCTCACCGTCCTGAAGGGTGAGCAAGCTCAAGCTGCCGCCCAGCAGGGGGTGCACACCACGCGAGAAGGGGATCACCTGCACTCGGACCGCGCTGTTCCTCTCGATCACATCGAGGATGCGCCGGAGCTGGCCGGCCATGACCGCCGCACCGCCCACCGGCCGACGCAGGGCGGCTTCGTCCATAAGGGCCCAATACTGCGGGGGCGTGGCAGAGTCCAGCATTGCTCGTCGGTGCGAGCGCGTGGCCACATGGAGCGCGACCTTCTTGGCGTCCTTGCCCGGCATGGACTCAGTGAAGAGTGCGGACGCGTAGTCATCCGTCTGCAACAGGCCCGGAACAACGCTGCTGTTGAACGTCCGGATGCACGCGGCCCGCTTCTCCTCCTCAAGCACTCTGCGCCCGTACGGCGGAACTTCGGCCGCGGCGGCGACAGCAAGCAGGTCGGCGAACAGCTCCTCCGTCCGGTAGAAGTCGTCGAGAGCTTCGGCCAGCGCCTCCGAGGGAAGCTGCTCCCCTCGTTCGACCCTGCTCAGGTAGGTGTGCGGATACCCCAGCTTCTCGGCGAGCGCACGCAGAGAAAGACCCTGCCTGGCCCGTGCGCGTCCCGCACGGGCGGCCAGCATCCCCGCAGGCGTAGCGGGCGTCGCGTCGTCCCCCGGCTCCAGATCCACCGTGCTGCCCCTCTCCCAACAGCATGTCCACTGACGGCACAGAGTATTTGGTTACGCACAGCCTGTGTACCCGCCTCGTTCTTCTGACAAGAGTGGAGAGAGCGGAGTCACCGCCCCACTGGGACAGCGGCCAAGGTTCGGAGTTGGCATGAATACAGCAGGCAAGCGGCAATCGGCAGACGGCAAGGTCAAGGACGCGGAGCGGGCCCGCGACGAGTTGCGCGACGCGCTGCGGTCGGCTGGCGTGAAACTGCCCTCGCTCGGGCTCGATATCGCGTCGTGCGCCGGGTCCGCCCCGCTCGCGTTGATCGACCTGGGGCGCTGCAATGTGGAGACCGCCCGCGCGCTGGCCGTGGCGGTGCGTTCCGACCAGGACGCGCCACGGTGAGCCGGCGAACCTTCCGCTACGTGCCGTTCACGATCGAGCAGGATCCCGTGGCCGAACCGGAGTACGCGGCACGCTGCGTGTCCGGCGACGAGACGGAGTGCGGCGCGGACTCGACCACGTACAGCTGCCCGGAGCCGGTGGAGGAGTGGCAGCGCCTGCACGCGCAGGAGACGGGCCACTGGCGTTACCGCCGGAACTTCGGGGACTACGCGGTGATGCGGCCCCCGGCGGGGCCGGCCGTACGGGAGTACGGCGGCGTGACGGCGACCGCGACGTGCGAGCACCGGCAGACCGAGAAGCACGACGGCAAGACGTGCTGCCGTGACTGCGCACGGCAGCTCTACCTCTGAGACTCCGCCCCGGCCGGGGCGGGCACCGCAACACCAGCACTGTTCGAAGCGACCAAGGAGACGACGTGGAAATGAGCCCCGCGCACACTCAGAAGCCCACCGCAACCCCGTGGGGGCTGCGCCGTATGACTCCGCTGCGCAACGGTTCGCCCTCGCCGTGGCGTTACGCGGGCATTGACCCGGTCACGCAGACCGGGCGATGGATCGGGGAGGCCGGCGTGATGACACCGGCCGAACTCGGCAAGCACGGCACGAGCGTGAACACCTACCCGCCCACGCAGGTCGGCAAGGACGGCAAGGTGGATGCCGACTCCGGCCACGACGCGACGCAGGACGAGGGGTAGCACCGTGGACGGACGCCCGGTGCTGGTCTGCACGGAGCACGAGGACGCGACCGCTGATCTGGTGATCGCGGAATTGAACCGGCGCCGGGTGCCTGTCCTCCGGTTCGACCCGGGCCGCGACTTCCCGGCGCCAGTCACGCTGACGGCTCATCTGAAAGCGAGCGGCTGGGGAGGGCGGCTGGCGGCCGGGGAACGTGTGGCGGGCCTGTCTGCGGTGCGCGCTTTGTACCACCGTCGGCCGAGTCCCTACCTGATGAGGGACGGCGAGCAGGCTGCTCGGTTTGCCGCGCAGGAGAACCGGCGAGGCTTGGGCGGCGTGCTGGGCGCGCTGCCGGGGTGCCTGTACTTGAGCCACCCGCAGGCCATCGCGCGGGCGGAATACAAGCCCGCGCAGTTGGACGTGGCGGCCCGGTTGGGACTCAAGGTTCCAGCCACACTGATCACGAACGACCCGGGGGAGGCCAAGGCGTTCTGCGCCGAGTACCCCGCGATCTACAAGCCGTTGCATGCCGGGGCGTACGAGGCCGGGGGCGAGCCCGCCGGTATCTGGGCTGCCCCGGTCGAGGCGGGCGAGGTCGACGGAGCAGTGAGTCATAGCGCTCACCTGTTCCAGGCAAGGGTGCCCAAGGTGGTGGACGTGCGGGCAGTTGTCGTCGGGGAACAGGTGTTCAGCGCCCGGATCACCGCGCCGCCCGGGGTGGTGGACTGGCGGGCCGAATATCAGAACCTCACCTATGAGCCGATCACTTGCCCGACCGGGATGCGCGGGGCGCTGCTGCGGTTCCTGGCCGCTTTCGGGCTGCACTTCGGTGCGTTCGACTTCGCGGAGACCGGCGACGGCGCATGGTGGTTCCTGGAGTGCAACCCCAACGGACAGTGGGCGTGGCTCGAAGACGCGGCCGGACTGCCGATCACGAACGCAATCGCGGACCTGTTGGAGAACGGAGCCAGTCAGCATGAATGACCCCCTGTCCTCGGAACACCACCGGGCGGACCTCACTCGGCACCTGTCCGCGACCGGCATTCTGCGCAGCCCCAACTGGGAAGCAGCCGTCATGTCGGTACCCCGTGAGGCATTCCTCGCACGCGGCTGGTTCGAGTACGAAGAGGGCGGCTGGTATCGCCCGGCGGCCGCGGACCGCCCGGAAGGGCTCGCGCGGATCTACGAGGACGACACGCTCGTGACCCAGGTGGCCGGGGGAGTATTCCCCGACCAGGTCGAAGGACGCATCGCTGCGGCCCCTTCCTCGTCGTCCACCCTGCCGGGCCTGGTGGTGCGGATGCTGGAGGACCTGCGCGCTGCCGCAGGATCGCGCGTGCTGGAGATCGGTACGGGCACCGGATACTCGACCGCGCTGCTCTGCCATGTCGTCGGTGAGGCGAACGTGACCACGGTCGAGGTCGACGCCGAAGTGTCCGCCCGAGCCGAAATCGCGCTGGCGGGCGCCGGGTACCGGCCGACTCGTGTGGTCGGTGACGGCTTGGCGGGCTGCGGGGAGGGCGGCCCGTACGACCAGGTCATCGCGACATGCGGCGTGCATACGGTGCCGGCCGCCTGGCTGGAGCAGACCCGGCCCGGTGGCGAGATCCTGGTGACGGTCGGGGGATGGATGCACGCATCTGAACTCGTACGGCTCACGGTCGCGGACGACGGCACGGCGGGCGGTCCGGTCCTCGGCGGACAGGTCTCTTTCATGATGGCCCGCCCTCACCTCCCGCCCCCGCTCGGCATCCTGCCGAATCTCGACAAGGGCGATGCCCTGCCCACCGATCTCGGCGCCGATGCGCTCGATGACTGGACGGCGCGGTTCGTCGCGCAGTTCGCCGCGCCGCGTGCGCAGCGGATCGCCCTCGAACGGAATGGACGCGTGGAACACGTCGTGATCGACGTGGAGGCGGCCTCATGGGCGGTGCTTTTCCAGGACGACGGGCGTTGGATGGTCCGGCAGGGCGGCGCGGCACGCCTGTGGGACGACATCACCGGATGCATCACCCAGTGGCGGGCGGACGGCCGACCGGCCGCCCACCGTATGTGGCTGCACGTGGGCCCCGGGGGGCAACGACTCAGCTGGAGGTGAGTTGGTGCCCGTACCCGGCCCACCGCACCTGCTCGACCGGCTCGTCACGCCGCTCCGGTACTCCCGCCGCGACCAGTCGGAGAGGCGCCGCGTGGAGAGCATGGTCCACCGGGTCGTGCGTCCTGCGCGACGGCTTCGGCATCGTCGAAGCCGGACGAGGCCACCGCGTCCTGCCGCCTCGAGCGTACGAGCGATGCGGTGGGCGCCGGCCCCGTCCGGCCGGAGAGTGCCCGCCCACTCACAGACGTCCCACAGCCTCACCACACACCCGTGACAGCGCGGTTGGCGAGTGTCGGTGGCATGCGAACAGAGACTCCTCGGAGCACCCTGCCGGCCCGGGACCACCTCCTGGCCGATGCGGGCGGTGCGGGCGGTGCGGCGGGTGCGCCCGTAATCGATGTGGTGGTCCCCGTCTACAACGAGGAGAAGGACCTCGAACCGTGTGTCCTGCGGTTGCACGAGCACCTGGCGCGCACCTTCCCGTACGCGTTCCGGATCACCGTCGCGGACAACGCGAGCACCGACCGTACGCCCGAGGTGGCGCGGCGGCTGGCCCGGTCGCTGCCGGGGGTGCGGTCGTTCCGGTTGGAGGAGAAGGGGCGCGGGCGGGCGTTGCGTACCGTCTGGACGCACTCGGACGCGCCGGTTCTCGCCTACATGGACGTGGACCTGTCCACCGACCTCAACGCGCTGCTCCCGCTGGTGGCGCCGCTCATCTCGGGGCACTCGGACCTCGCCATCGGCTCGCGGCTGGCGCGTAGTTCGCGGGTGGTGCGGGGGACGAAGCGGGAGCTGATCTCGCGGGCGTACAACATCGTCCTGCGCTCGTCGCTGGCCGCCCAATTCAGTGACGCGCAGTGCGGGTTCAAGGCGATCCGCCGGGAGGTCGCGCAGCGGCTGCTGCCGATGGTGGAGGACACCGGGTGGTTCTTCGATACCGAGATGCTGGTGCTGGCCGAGCGGGCCGGGCTGCGCATCCACGAGGTGCCGGTCGACTGGGTGGACGACCCCGACTCCACCGTTCACATCGTGCGCACCGCCACCGATGACCTGAAGGGTGTGTGGCGGGTCGGGCGGGCGCTCGCCGTCGGCGCGCTGCCGCTGGACCGGCTGGCGCGGCCCTTCGGGGACGACCCGCGCGACCGGGGCATCGGCGGGGTGCCGGGCGGGCTGGCCCGGCAGCTCGTCGGGTTCTGTGTCGTGGGCGCCCTGTCCACGCTGTTCTACCTGGCGCTGTACTCCCTCTTCCGGCTCGGTGCCGGCCCCCAGCTCGCCAACGGGGCCGCGCTCCTCGTCTCCGCCGTCGCCAACACCGCGGCGAACCGGAGGCTCACCTTCGGCGTACGGGGCCGGGGCGGCGCCGTCCGCCACCAGGCGCAGGGCCTCGTGGTCTTCGCCATCGGCCTCGCCCTGACCAGCGGTTCGCTCGCGGCCCTGGGCGCGGCGTCCGGATCGCCCTCGCACACCACCGAACTCGCCGTACTGATCGCGGCCAACCTCGCGGCGACCGTGCTCCGTTTCCTGCTCTTCCGCGCCTGGGTCTTCCCGGACCGCGACGGGGCCAGTGACCGGGCCGCTGACCGGGCCGCTGATCGGGCCGCTGATCGGGCCGCTGACCGGGCCGGTGACCGGGCCAGTGACCGGGCCGGTGACCGGTGCGGCGAAACGGCCGGCCCCGCGCACGCCGTGGGGCCCCCGGCCCCCGCAGCCGTCCCCGTCCCCGCACCGGCCGCCGAAACCACCCACCACCTGAGGAACGCCCGATGACCACGTTCGACCCCGCCTACGCCCCGGCCAGGCCGGACACGCCCCCGGGGCACGCACGGGCCGGCACCTCGCTGCCGCGCCGCGCCTGGCGCGGGCGGCCCGAGGACGCGCCCTGGGTGCGCCCGGCCTTCCTCGCCCTGCTCCTCGTCATCACGCTGACGTACTTCTGGAACCTCGGCGCCTCCGGCTACGCCAACTCCTTCTACTCCGCGGCCGTGCAGGCCGGCAGCCAGAGCTGGAAGGCGTTCTTCTTCGGCTCGCTGGACTCGGCCAACGCCATCACCGTCGACAAGCCCCCGGCCACCCTGTGGCCGATGGCCCTGTCCGTGCGGGTCTTCGGCCTCGGCTCGTGGGCGATCCTGGCCCCGCAGGTGCTGATGGCCGCGGCGACGGCCGGGGTGCTGTACGCGGCCGTACGCCGCCGGTTCAGCGCCGCCGCCGGGCTGATCACCATGGCGGTGTTCGCGCTCACGCCCGTCGCCGCGCTGATGTTCCGCTTCAACAACCCGGACGCGCTGCTCGCGCTGCTGATGACCGTCACCGTCTACTGCGTGCTGCGCGCGTTGGAGCACGGCCGCACCAAGTGGCTGGTGTGGGCGGGCGTCGCGGTCGGGCTCGCGTTCCTGTCCAAGACCCTCCAGGCGTTCCTGATCCTGCCTCCGCTGGCAGTGCTGTACGCGGTGTTCGCACCGGTCTCCGTACGCAAGCGGTTCGGGCAACTGGGGCTCTCCGCGCTCGCCATGGTCGTCGCGGGCGGCTGGTGGGTCGCGATCGTCGAGCTGTGGCCCGCCTCCTCGCGCCCGTACATCGGCGGCTCGCAGAACAACTCCTTCCTGGAGCTGACCTTCGGCTACAACGGGCTCGGCCGGATCAACGGCGACGAGACCGGCAGCGTCGGCGGCGGGGGAGGAGGGGGCGGCGGTGGCGGCGGCGGTCAGTGGGGCGATACCGGCATCGGGCGGATGTTCAACTCCGAGATCGGCTCGCAGATCTCCTGGCTGCTGCCCGCCGCCCTGATCCTGCTCGTCGCGGGCGTCTGGCTGACCTGGCGGGCCAAGCGCACCGACACCGCCCGCGCGGCCTTCCTCGCCTGGGGGAGTTCGCTGCTGATGACGGCGGCCGTGTTCAGCTTCATGGCCGGCATCTTCCACCAGTACTACACGGTGGCCCTGACCCCCTACCTCGCCGCGCTGATCGGCATGGGCGTCACGGTCCTGTGGGAGGAGCGGTCCCGCTGGTGGGCGGGCGCCACGCTCGCCGCCGTGGTCGCGGTGACGGCGTACTGGGCGTACGTCCTGCTGGGGCGGACGCCCGACTACCAGCCGTGGCTGCGGACCACGGTGCTCGTCGCCGGGCTCGTGGCGGCGGTGGGCCTGCTGCTCGCGGCCCGGCTGGGGCGCCGACTCGCCCTGGCCGCGGTGGTGCTCGGCTTCGCCGCGTCGCTGGCCGGCCCGGCGGCGTACACCGTCAGCACGCTGAACACGGGCCACCAGGGCTCGATCGTCACGGCGGGCCCGTCCTCCGGCGGCATGGGCGGCCCCGGCGGCGGTGGTGGCCGTGGCGGCGGTCCGGGCGGCGGTGGCGGTGGCGGGGGCATGGGCCAGCCCCCGGGCCGGCAAGGTACGAACCAGCAGGCCACCGGCCAACAGCAGGGCAACCAACAGCAGGGCACCGGCATGGGCCAACCCCCCACCGGCACCCCGCCCGGCCAGGGCCAGAACCAGGGCCAAGCGCCCTCGCAGAACAGCCAGGACAGTCAGAACGACCAGAACGACCAGAACAGCCAGAACGGCCAGCAGCGCGGCACCCCGCCCGGCACGGGCGAACGCGGCGGCCCCGGCACGGGCGAACGCGGCGCCCCCGGCGGAGGCGGCGGCATGGGCGGGCTGCTCAACGGCGCATCCGTCGGCTCCCAGGCCAGGAAGCTCCTGGAGGCGAACGCCGACGACTACACCTGGGCGGCGGCCGCCATCGGCTCGCAGAACGCGGCGAGCTACCAACTTGCCACCGAGAAGCCCGTGATGGCGATCGGCGGCTTCAACGGCAGCGACCCGTCCCCGACGCTCGCGCAGTTCAAGAAGTACGTCGAGGACGGCCGCATCCACTACTTCGTCTCCAGCGGGGAAGGCGGCGGACAGGGCGGCGGCGGAATGGGCGGCAGCAGCGGCACCGCCTCGCAGATCTCCTCCTGGGTCGAGAAGAACTTCAAGGAGGCCACGGCGGGCAGCGCCACGTTCTACGACCTGACCCAGCCGGCGACGGGCAACTGACCGTCCCCGAACTCAGCCGCGCGGCTCCAGGTCTGCGACGACAGGGCGGTGGTCCGAGGCAAGTGTCTCGGCCACCGCCGCGTCGCGTACCCGCACGGTGTCCTTCGAGACGGCCACGTAGTCGATCCGCCGCACCGGCCCCAGACCCAAGTACGTCCAGTACGAGGGCCTGGGCCCGGCACGCCGAGAACTTGGGGAAGCACCTGACGCCGCGCGGCCCGCCCTCCGGGCGAACGACGGGAATTTGACGACAGGCCCTCGGGGTCGCCGTCCTCGGCGCGGTCCTCAACTCCCGGTTCGCCGCGCTCGTCCCGTCGGCCGTCGGCGCCGCCTCGCTGCCCGCCGCCCTGGCCGCCGCACGCGGCGAGGGGGAGCGGTCGCGCATCACGGACGCGTTCGCCTCCGGCCTGGAGACCAGCATGCTGGGCGGGGCCGTCGCCGTCGTGGCCGGCGGTCTGCCGGCCGCGCTGCTGCTGCGCCGGGCCGAGCGGGGAGAATCGGCACAGGCTGATCCGGCCGCGACAGCGGCATAGCATCAGGCGGGACCTACCGGACCGTGCGCCTCCGTTTCAGGGGTACGCGGCATGCGGACGGTCCGTCCGTCCCGCCGGCGAGACGAGGGAGTGCGCCATGGTGTCCGCGGCCGACCGCGTGAAGAACCCTGCCCGGACCAGCGTGTGGCTGAACCACCGGCCGCCCTCCCGCTCCCGCAGGACGGACCAGCCGGCCGGTCTGGACCGGGAGAGGATCACCGCGGCCTCGGTCCGGCTGCTGGACTCCGAGGGTCTGGCGAAGTTCTCCATGCGCCGGCTCGCCGCCGAGCTGAACGTGACCGCGATGTCCCTGTACTGGTACGTCGACACCAAGGACGACCTGCTGGAACTGGCCCTCGACTCGGTCTACAGCGAGATCGAGCCGCCGCCCGGGGACGCGCCCTGGGAGGACCGTCTGCGCGCGGTGGCGACCGCCTACCGCACGCTGCTGGTCCGGCACGTCTGGGTCTCGCCGCTCGCGGGGAAGTTCCTGAACCTCGGGCCGTACTCGCTGCTGGTGACCCACACCATCCAGGACGTGATCCGTTCGACCGGCCTGCCCCTGGAGGGCCGCAGCGGAGCGCTCTCGGCGGTCTTCCAGTTCGTGTACGGCTTCGGCACGGTGGAGGGCCAGTTCGCGCAGCGCAGCGCGGAGGCGGGGCTCACCCAGGACCAGTACTTCCGGCAGGCGATGTCCGCGATCCAGGAGCAGCCCCGGCTGGAGGAGTTCGTGGAGGAATCGCGGGACCTCATGGCGGCAGGCGGCGGCGTCACCATCGAGGAGATGCGCGAGCGGGACTTCGGCTTCGCGCTGGACCTGTTGATCGCCGGCATCCACGCGATGCGCGAGCGCGCCGGGCGGGAGCGGTCCCACGACGCCGAAGGCGCCCGCGGTCAGTAGCCGCGTGCCGTGTCCACGGCGAGCGGCGGTACGCGCCCCGCCGCCAGCTCCCGCAGGCACGCCGCGAAGTCGGTGACGACGTCGTCGTCCGCCGTGATGCCCGCCGAGTGCGAGGTGATCACCGTACGCGGCAGCCGCCAGCACGGATCACCGGGCGCGGCGGGCTCGTCGGCCAGCACGTCGAGCACCGCCCGCCCCACCGCCCCCGAGCGCAGCGCCGCATCCAGCGCCCCCAGGTCCACGGTCGCGCCCCGCCCCACGTTGAGGAACGTCGCCCCGCCCATCGCGGCGAACCGGTCCGCCCCGAAGTACCCGGAGGTCGATCCGGTCAGCGGGAGGGCGGCGACGACCCAGCGGGCGGCCACCGGTTCGTCCGGGGCGGCCAGCGCGTCGAAGCCGGGCGGCGGTTCGCGCGGGGTGCGGGCCACGCCCACCGTGCGGATGCCGCAGGCCCGCAGCAGCGCGGCGACGGCGGAGCCGATCCGGCCGGTGCCGTGCACCACGGCGGTCTGTCCGGCGACGAGTTCGCCGGGCAGCCGGCGCCACTCGGCGCGGGCGTGCTGCGCGGCGAACTCCGGGACCGACTGGCACTCGGCGAGTACCCAGCCGAGCACGTACTGCGCGATCCGCTCGCCCATCCGGCCCACCGTCCGGGTGAGCAGCGCGGTGGGCGGCCAGGGACCGGCGTCGAGCAGGGCGTCCGTGCCGGCGTTCACGCTGTGGAACCAGACCAGGTCCGCCCCGCGCAGCGCGTGGGGCAGCGTGGCCCCCACGTACACGAAGGGGCCGTCACCGGGGCCGCCGCGCTCCACCGGGCGCCCGGCGGCCCGTGCGAGGGCCTGCGCGGCGGCCTCGCCGACCTCGGGCCCGGCCAGCAGCCGGGCCCGGTCCAGCAGTCCGGGGGAGGGGAGGGCGGGGGTCACGGGGCGAGGTGGGCCGGGAAGCCGCCCGTGGCGACCGGTCCCCAGCGCTCCGGGGTGATCCGGATGATCGACTTGCCCTGCTTCAGCATCGCCGCCCGGTACTCGTCCCAGTCGGGGTGCTCACCGGAGATGTTGCGGAAGTACTCCACGAGCGGTTCGACCGAGTCCGGGGCGTCGATGACCTCGGCCGATCCGTCGATCTGCACCCAGGGCCCGTCCCACTCGTCCGACAGGACGATGACACTGACCCGCTCGTCGCGCTTGGCGTTGCGGGTCTTGGCGCGGTCGGGGTACGTGGAGACGACGATCCGGCCCGCGTCGTCCACGCCGCAGGTGAGCGGGGAGCCCTGGGGGCGGCCGTCGGCCCGGGTGGTCAGCAGGATCGCCCGGTGCCGGGGCCGCACGAAGGCCAGCAAGTCGTCGAGTTCCACGGCGGTGTTGGTCGCGATGTTGGGTGCCATGGAACAGACCCTACGGCCAGGGACCGTCAGACGGCGGGCAGGGAATCGCCCTGCACGGCCTGGATGTCGAGCGCCACCCGCAGCGTGGTGCCGATCGCCGAGATGCCGGCCTGGACCACCTGGTTGTAGTTCATGGCGAAGTCCTCGCGGCGCAGCTCGGCCGTCGCGCTGAACGCCGCGCGCACCCCGCCCCACGGGTCGGGCCCGGTGCCGAGGTAGCTCAGGTCGAGGTCGATGGGCCGGCGCACCCCGCGCAGGGTCAGCTCGCCGTGCACGGTCCAGCGGTCGGGTCCGGCCGGGGTGAGCCCGCTGGAGCGGTAGGTGATCTCGGGGAACCGGTCGACGTCGAGGAAGTCCGGCGAGCGCAGGTGCTTGTCCCGCATGCCGTTGCCCGTGTCGATGCTCGCCGCGTCGATGACCGCCTCCACCCGGGAGTTCTGGACGTCCTCCGCGATCTCGATGCGGCCGGAGAAGTCGGTGAACCGGCCGTGCACGCTGGAGATCCCCAGGTGCTGCGCGACCGCCCCCACCGAGGAGTGCGCCGGGTCCAGCGACCAGGTGCCCGGCGGCGGCAGCTCCACGCCGCCCTGGCGGTTCAGCACGACCGTGCCGGCCTCGACGAGGCCGCTCGCCGTGACGAGGGCCGTGGAGGCGGCGGGGGCGTATCCCACCGCCGTCACGATCACCGTGTACGCGCCCGCGGACAGCGGGGTCTCGGTCCGTACCGTCCCGGCCTCGTCGGCGGCGGCCCGCAGGACCTGGGTGCCGGTCATGTCGGTGACCGTCACGACCGCGTGCTGGACGGCCCAGCCGTCCCGCGTCCGTACCTGTGCGCGAAGTCCCATCCCGTTCTCTCTCTCGTTGCTCAGTGGCCCGCCCGGTCGCCGGGCCCGGCCACTCAATGAGTCGGGCCCCGGGGCGG
>NZ_SSBK01000039.1 GCF_004795035.1 Streptomyces sp. A0958 | reverse complement strand
GCGGCTTCGGCTTCCACACCGCCGACGCGATCATCGCCCTCGTCATGCTCACCCTCGCCGGAGACAAACCCACCCTCCCCGGCCGCCAACCCACAACAAGATGACCCACACATACGGCAGGAGAGCCGGTTCCGGCCCGGGTCTTCCAGTCCACCGGGTTCACCCCGGCGGCGTGCACGCGCACCAGCACCTCCGTCGGCAGCGGCTGCGGTCGGGGCACCTCCTGGACGCGCAGCACCTCCGGGCCCTGAAATCGTCCTGGACCACTGCGCGCATCGTCTTCTTCTCTGCGGACATGCTTCATCCCTCGGCATCGCATGGTGCGGAAAGCCGTTCGGCGCTCCTGGGCCGTGACCTCCGTGCTGGCGGGAATGACGCTAGGCCCGAGGGTGTAGTTGCCTGCAGGGGGAACTGCTTCCCATAGGGAAGCACGCAGGTGAGGAGCGTACGAATGACGACCAGTTGCCCGACCGGCCGGCACTCGCACCACGACGTCTACGCGGCCCAGTGCCCGTGTCGGGCGCTGCTCGACCTGCTGGCCAACAAATGGTCTGCCCTGGCCGTCGGGGCACTCGAAGAGGGGCCCCAGCGGTTCGGCGCACTCCAACGCCGACTCCAGGGCGTCAGCCCCAAGGTGCTCACCCAGACCCTGCGCCGCCTGGAGAGCTTCGGACTCGTCGACCGCACCGTCTACCCGGCCGTTCCCCTGCACGTCGAATACGCCCTCACCGCCCTCGGCAAGAGCGCCGCCGTCCCGCTCAACCAGCTCCGCACCTGGGTCGAGGACAACATCGACCGGACCGATCCCGGCGAAGCGCCCGTTCAGTAGGGGCGAGGTCAGTCCGAGGCCTTCAGGGCGGGGCCGATCCAAGTGCCTTCGACCGGTTGGCCGCTGACGTACTCGACGCCTTCCGGATAGGTCTTGAACGCGGGGAGGCCGTATGTCGCGTGGGCGCCCTTGTCCGGGGCCGGCAGGTGCGGGGGGTCGCGCAGGGCTTCGAACAGGGGGCGGGCGATGCTCGGCAACTCACCGTTGGACACGTGGTGTTGGGCCAGGCGGCGGACGAGGTGACGGGCCAGGGCCTCGCTGTCGGTTTCCCGGTTCAGGAGGAGCGTGAGGCGGTAGAAGTCGGTGGTGTCGGGGCCGGTGTCCTGCTGGCAGTGGACGACCAGCTCGCAGTCGTTGAGGAAGCTCTGCTTGGGTCTGAACGCCACCGTGCTGATCCACGGGTACCGGATATGGCCGGCGAGCGTCCGGCCCTGGGCGTCCGGCTTGTCGACGACCAGGACGAGGCGTGCGTCGGTGAGGTGGAGGCTGACGCCGTGCACGCGCCACTCGGTTTCGGAGCTCGTGCTCAGGGCGCTGAAGTCGAAACTCTCCCTGGTCCACGTTGCCGTGCGGACGGGCACGGGGGCGGATGCCTCACCGTCGTACGGGGTGAGGAGGAGCCGGCCGTCCGGACCGAAGCGGGGGTGGAGCCGGTCGGGGAGGCCCGCTTCGTCGTGGGTGTGCCGGGACATCATCATGAACGGCTCGTAGGTCTTGTGGATCTTGGGCCGGGGGCGGACCGCCGGTTCGGTCGCCGGTTCGGTCGTCGGTTCGTCGGCCGCCTGAGGTTGTCGCGGTTGCTGTGGGTGCTGCGGATGCAGAAGGTGTTGCGGGTGTTGCGGGTGCTTCCGGCGTCGTGCCGAGGGGATGTACTCCGGGCGCTCGGACCTGTTCGGGGCGGCGGGGATTTCCTGGCCGGGGGCGGCGCCGAGTCCGACGTACGCGTAGGCGAGGAAGGTGAGCGGGATTGAACCGCTGCCGTTGCGCCAACGCTGTAGCTCCGCGCGCTGGACGGCGCGCAGAGCCGCGGCCGGTTCGGTGTGGCGGCGCAGGGCGTCGACGAGCGCCAGGTCGATGCGTGTCGTGTGCTCGACGTCGGGGATCGGGAACAGGGTGCAGTAGACATGCCTGGCGCCGCCGTGGATGACCGCCGCCCCCAGACCCAGCCACTCGGGTATGTCGAGGAGCGAGGGGGTGTAGCCGTTCTCCGGGCGGCCGTGGAGGCCGAGGCTCGCACAGGCGGCGAGCATGACGCGGTCGGGCAGGGGGTAGAGGGGCGCACCGGAGTCGTCGGTGCGGTAGAAGTCGTGCAGGGTAAGCAGCCCGTCGGCGAACTTGAAGCCCGTGCCTCCCGGGTCCTCCTCGTCCGGGTCTCGCACATGACCGGCGAGGTGGAGGACGGTGTCGTCGGTGCCGTGGCGGGCGACGAGGTCGGCGAATCCGTGTTTGGTGAGGGGACGGGGGGCCAACTCGCTGTTCTCGGGGATTTCGACCGCGGCGTGTTCGAGGTCGTGTGTGTCTTCGTCGGACGACGAGTGCGGCACGAGGACGGAGAGGACGCGAGACGGTGCGCTCCGCGTGCCGTGGACCGGGTCGCCGCCTTCGCCGACGGTGAGCCGTCGCCGCTGGGAGAGCAGTGCGATCGAGGGCAGATAGGACAGCCGCGCGACGTCCATGACGTCGCGCCCCGGTGTGACGGGCAGTGCGCAGACGGGTACGAGCGCGAGGGCGCCGGTGGGGGCGAGGGCCAGCGGGACGGGAGCGGTGGTGGCGGTGAGGGCTTCCCTGAGGGCGGCGGGGAGCATGGCGGAGCCGAGTCCGTCGAAGATGCGGGCCCATACCTGTCCGGCGATCAGATACCCCTTGACGGGGTCGTCGGAGCCGGTGGCGGCGAGCGCGCTGTCGTGGAGCCTCGGCTTGACCGGTTCCGCGCCGGGCACGGTGACGGGCAGGTGGAGGACCAGGTCTTCGAACGCGTCGGCGAGCTGCGCGTGGGGGCGTCGCTCGGAGTGCCAGGCGCCGGAGGGCGTGCGTACCGAGTGGTAGATCCATTCCCCGGCCCGCGCGTAGCTCCAGTACCACCCGCCCGGGAACATCAGGTCCAGCTCCCCGTCGAGGTCGATGGCGTTCGACTCCCCACCGCCGACCCAGGAGGCGTGGTCCACGAGCACGGTGCGGTCGGTCAGCAGCGGGTCGGTGTGCCGGGGATCGGGGCTCCGCGCTTCCTCCGGCGCTCCCTCGGCTCCGAGCGGCAGTCCGGTGCTGGAGACCAGCGCATCCAGGACGGCGCGCAGCCGGGCGCCGGGTTCGTCCGACTCGACGGGCACGGACTGGGAGCGAACGGTCTCCAGCAGCTCGGCGACGAGTGCCGGGTCGGAGTCGGCGAGGTCCAGCGCGAGGACGTAGACGTGTGCGTGGGCGGCGATCCAGTGCGTGCGCCATTGTGCGGTGGGCAGCTGGTAGCGGACGTGCTGGATGGCGTGGAGGCTTTCGAGGACGTTGCCCAGTGCCTCTTCGCGCATGCCGACGGCGCGCTGGATGTGTGCCAGCACCGCGTGGGCCTGCGCCTGGAGATGAGGCATCTTCGATCTGCTCAGCTGCCTGAGCACGTTGTCCATCATCGAGGCGGCGTAGACGTAGCGTTCGTGCTGTCCGTCCTCGTCGACGCGCATGGTGTCCGGGTAGCGGTCGGGGTTCTCGATGACGTCGAGGTAGAGGGTCGCCAACAGGAGCAGCTCGGCGCCGTGTTCGGAGACGGACTCCTCCGGGAGCATCTTGCCCTCGGTCCGTTCGTACTGGTCCGCCAGCTGCTCGACCACGCCGACGGTGTTGCCGGCCTGGTGCATCAGCCGCAGCAGATACCGCTCCGTCCTGGCGAGGAGTACCGGATCGCTCGCGCGGATCGCGCCGTGCCGTGTGCGGCACAGGATCTTCAGGCCCTCGACGCACCGGGAAGTGTTCGCGGAGTCGGTGGTGAGGGCTTCGATCATCCGCAGTTCGGCCTCGGCCGCCCAGTAGCGGCATCGCGGCGCGGTCTCCAGAAGGCCCCGGGCCTCCCGCCAGCGCGCCTCGGCCGCGGCCGGCTGGCCCGCCGCGAACAGTACGTCGCCCGCTTGCAGCGCACACCAGCCCCGGATTCCGGGCGAGGCGTCGGCGGCGAGGCTCCGGGCCTCCTCGGACAGCACCATCGCCGACCGGAACTCCAGGCCGGCCAGGGCGGCGAGCGCCCTGCACTGCACGACCACCGGCCGCAGGCGGTCCGGCACGCCGCCCGGCGCCTCGTCGGTGAAGCACGCGGTACGAGCCCGGTCGTCGCCGGTCGCCTTGTCGACGGCCAGGGCGATGGTGGCCGCTTCGGAATCCCACAGGGCGCGAAGGAGGAAACGCCGTCCGAGGAAACCGGTGGGGCTGCCGGACGACGCCCTGGCCATCAGCCCCACCTCCTGCATCGACAGCATCAGGCGGACGTGGGCGACGAGGACGGCGGCGGCCGTCGCGGACGCCAGCCACGCCGGTTGCTGCCAGGCGATCCAGGCAAGGACCGCGACGACCAGGGCGGCGGCCGGGGCCCTGCGCCAGCCCGTCAGGGCCCATGCGGTGGCCGGGAACCAGAGATCGACCCACCCGGGTGGTGACAGCAGCAGGCACGCGGTCAGCGCCAGCGCCACGACGGCGGACCGGACGGCGAGAGCCCGCCACCACAGCACGCGGTCGTGGACCGTCAGGAGGTCGCACGCGTGCAGCCCGATGCGGGACTCCCGCGACCGGCCCCGGCGTATGACGGACCAGGAGCGGGCGACCTGGGGAAGCACGCGCAACCGAGTGCCGATCCCCACCTTGCGACTGAACAGGAGGGCCAGTGGCAGCACGTACTCGATGACGGCCTCGTCATCGGTGCGCCGGTTGCGCCGGGCGAGCCAGTCGGGCAGCTCGTCAGCGGCGTCGGCGCCGAACGGGTCGAAGACCGAGAGGTTCATTCCGGCGTCAGCCTCCGTCGGAACTTCAGCGTGCGGTAGAAGTGCGCGGCGCGGCGGTCCGCCCTGCGATCGGACTGCAGGGCGGACTCCGTCAGGGCCGGGTCGCCGACGTCCCCGCGGATCTGGAGCAGTGCCAGCCGGCCGTCCAGCAGATCGATGAGGCGGCACACCAGGGCCGTCGCGACCAGCAGCCAGGGGATGCCCAGGAACGCCGAGGCGACGACGAGAGCGGCGTCGCACCCGAGGCGGGGGCCCGGTGAGGCGACGTGACGGCGTATCGACACGCTGATCAGCCAGAGCGCCGACCAGGGCGTCACCGTCAGCGAAGCCCAGATGGTCACCGACAGGGCCGCGAAGATGCCGAGTTGGTGCCACCACCCCACCCATACGTGCAACCGGATCAGGTGGGACTGAAGGTGTGAGGAGACGTGCGCCGCACTTGTCATCTGCGAGCGCAGGCTGATGGCCCGCCCCTTCCGCGGACCGATCGCGCGGTGCGGCGCCTGGAAGTGGTACGGCGTCGGCCGGTCCCTTCGACTGCGCGAGAGGATGGGTCCGCGGTGGTTCAGTTGGCGGTCCGCGGCGGCGACCTCGCGGCGCACCGTCATGGCCTGCGACAGAGCGACCCGACCGCTCAGCCCCAGCGTGCGTATGGCCTTCCGCATCTCCTTGTCGTCGGTGCCCGTCTCCAGGCAGGCCAGCAGCAGGTGGGCGGTGTCGGCGGTCTCGTCGCCGGTCCTTGTCGTCCAGTACGCCAGCCGGGAGAGCACGGCCGCGGCGGCCGGGGCGAAGGGGACCGCCCGCGTCCGCGCGTCGGTTCGGCCGGCGCCCTCGGCCACTTCCCGGTACGTCTCGTCGGTGAAGAAGTGGTGCCAGGCCGTGGCCCTCATCACCAGCCGGGAACGGGTGTCCGCCTCGCTGTCACAGGCCACCGAGAGGAACAGGTGCAGGACGTCGACCGGACCGCCCTCGCCGTGGGCCAGCGCCTGCGCGACCTCGACGCACCTGCGCAGGGCGGGTGTCCGGAGTACGGCGGGCGGGGCCGCGCCGATGCCTGCTTCTTCAGTGGTACGGCTCATGCGGTCACCGGCCCGCTCTCGGCTGTCGTAGGGACT
Source organism: Streptomyces sp. A0958 (assembly GCF_004795035.1). GTDB lineage: Bacteria > Actinomycetota > Actinomycetes > Streptomycetales > Streptomycetaceae > Streptomyces. The sequence goes on along the minus strand of NZ_SSBK01000039.1, from coordinate 52,759 downwards.
TATACGTCCATGGGCGCCGTGGCGTCGCCCCGTCCGAGGTCGGCCCAGGTGACGCGGACCATGTCCGTCTCCTCGGGCTCGTCCGGTTCGTCCACGTCCTCCGTCACGGAGAAGTCGTCGTCGTCGGAACGGAAGACCAGGTCGTACGGGCGCAGCGGCCTCTTGCGCAGTTGCACGGCTCTGAACAGCGGTGTGGCGCCGTCGGGGACCAGTACGTCCGCCGCGATCCCGTGCCGGCGGGTGATCACGCAATTCGCCGCGGCACTGGCGACCGGCAACGGATTCGTCAGGGCGGACGCGCTGACCTGTAGGTCGAGCTGTGCACCGCGGTGCTCGGCGACCAGGATGGCGGTGGGGCCGGTACGCACCACTTCGGTGACGACGACGTACTCCAGGCGCCAGGCCCGGTTCTCGTGCCGGGCGCGCAGTGCGGCTTCGAGCGCCGGAAGGTTGCCGAGGGTCTCCTGCACGCAGTCCGACGCCTGGAACAGTGTGGCGCCGTCCCGGGTGAAGGTGACGGACAGGGTGCAGAGCGCGTCGTCCGCGGTGGGCCCGACGCGGACCCCGGGTGCCACCGCGACGCAGTCGGTGGAGGAGTAGTTGAGGTTGGCGAACGGGCTGTCCGGGTTCCTGGTGAACGGGATGCCCAGCTCGGCTAGGGTGGTGAGCTTCCTGAACGTGTGCCCCGAGAGGACGCCCACGTCGCCGGGTGCCATGGGGGTCGAGGGCAGCCAGCAGGCGAGGTACTGGTACTTCGTGTGCATTTCACGCGTGTACAGCTCGGGGATGGACGCCATGACCCGCCTCTCGCGCTACGCCGTACCCGGCCCCGGCCCCGGCGGATTCGCGTCCGCAGGGCCAACTGGCGTGTTCGGCAGAGAGGTTGTGGCCCCCCTCGCGTCAGGCTACGGCCTCCGGGCGGGATATGTCCCCCCGTATGCCGAGGAATACGGCTGCGGGAATCCGCGACCGCCCGGCGCCCGGGGAATCCGCGTCCGCCCGGCGCTCACCCGTCGAGCGGCGCGTAGTCGAACCAGTCGAAGTGGACGGTGCCGCTCGCGGCGTACAGGCCGATCACGCGGCCGGTGAAGCCGCCGGTGACCTCGGTGGACAGGTAGCGGCCGTCGAGGGCGCCGAGCACGGTGAACGTGCCGTCCGGCTCCTCGACGCCCAGGGACACCGTGTCCGGGCCGGCGCAGGGGTCGTGGGAGGCCTCGGTGCGGGTCACGTCGATGCCGAGGACCAGGGGGCCGGCGGCGGTGGGGCGGGAGGCCACCACCGTGCGCAGGGGGCCGATGCGGGCGATCAGCCGGACCTCGGAGCCGCCCGCCTCGATCGCGTAGTGGTGCAGCTCGTCCAGCCGGACCGCGAGCCCGCCGTGGCCGTCCGCCGCGTCGGCCAGGGTGCGCACCCGGCACGACAGGTGCTGCTGGCGGCGGCCGACGAACACCGCGTCCGGGTCGTCCAGGGTGCCGCCCCGGCCGTGCAGGGTCAGCCACCCCGGGCGCTCCTCCGTACCGGACCGGCCGGCGGCTGAGCGGCGGGGCGAGATCCAGTACGGGGGCGGCTCGGCGCGGTCGAAGTCGTCCCGGGCGGGAACGGCGGGGGCGGGGACGAGCGGCCACGGCGGCGCGGGGAGCTCGGGGGACACCTCGCCGACGACGGGCCAGCCGTCCACCCAGGTCACCGGGGCCAGGAAGGTCTCCCGGCCGAGCACGTGCCAGCCGGGGGAGCCGCCGCCCGGCCGCACGCCGAGCAGCACCAGCCACCAGGAGCCGTCGGGGCCCTGCACCAGGTCGCCGTGGCCGGTGTTCTGGACGGGGTGCTCGCGGCCGCGATGGGTGAGCACCGGGTTGTCCGGGCAGGGCTCGAACGGGCCGGCCGGTGAGGGGCCGCGCGCGATCGAGACGCCGTGGCCGCGCTCGGTGCCCCCTTCGGCGATGAGCAGGTACCAGTAGCCGTCGATCCGGTAGAGGTGGGGCGCCTCCGGGGCCTTCGCGCCGGGCGTCCCGGACCAGATGCGGCGGGGTGCGCCGAGCGTCTTGCCGGTGTGCGGGTCGATGCGGACCTGGGAGACACCTGCCACGGTGCACCAGCAGGTGCCGTCCTCGTCCCAGGCGAGGTCGGGGTCGATGCCCGGGACGCCGGGGAGCGGGACCGGGTCGGACCAGGGGCCGGCCGGGTCGGTGGCCGTGAACAACAGGTTGCCGACGGCGACATTGGTGACGATCAGCCAGAACCGGCCGTCGTGGTGGCGGAGCGTCGGCGCGTAGATCCCGCCGGAGGCGCGGGTGCCGGCCGGCAGGTGCAGCTGCTCCGGCCGGTCCAGGACGTTGCCGATCTGCGTCCAGTGGACCAGGTCGCGGCTGTGGAAGAGGGGGACGCCCGGGAAGTACTCGAAGCTGGAGCACGCCAGGTAGTAGTCCTCGCCCACACGGCAGACGCTGGGATCGGGGTGGAACCCGGGGATCACGGGGTTGCTGACGGTCGTGCCCGTCCGGTCGGGGACTGCTGGCATGACATCCGTTCCTGTACGTCGCGCGCGTGCCGCCGCGGGGATGGCGAGGCGTGGGTGTCGAAGCGTGTGTGTCGAGGGGTGTGTGTCGAAGGGGGTGTGTGTCGAAGCGCTTCGATACTGGGTGACCCTAGTAACCCGGTGGGTACGCGACAAGGGGGCGGAAGCGCTTACGTCGTAGGTCGTCGGTCAGGTCCTGGACCCTGTCCTGGGTGTCACGCCGCGCCACCGTTGCTCTTGAGCAACTGGCCGTTGATCCACTGGCCCTGCGGTGAGCAGAGGAAGTCGACCAGGTGCGCGGTGTCCTGCGGGGTGCCCAGGCGGCCGAGCGGGGTCTCGCGGGTGAGGAGGTCCGCGAGCTCATCGGTCATCCAGCCGGTGTCCACCGGGCCCGGGTTGATGACGTTGGCCGTCACGCCGAGGTGGGCCAGTTCGCGGGCGGCGGCCAGGGTGATGCGGTCCAGGGCGCCCTTGCTCGCCCCGTACGGGAGGTTGCCGACGGTGTGGTCGCTGGTCAGCGCGATGATCCGGCCCGACCCGGCGGGGGAGCGGAAGCGCAGCCCGTACTCACGGATGAGCAGCCAGGTGGCACGGGCGTTCACCGCGAAGTGACGGTCGAAACTCGCGAGGGTGGTGTCGAGGAGCCCGGAGTCCACCGACTCCGCGTGGCTCAGCACGAGCGCGGTGACGGGTCCTATCCGGCGCTCGGCCTCGTCGAAGACCCGGGCCGGGGCGTCGGGGTCGATGAGGTCCGCCTCGATCGCCGCGGTGCGGGCGCCGTGCTCGGTGAGGGACGCCTCGATGGCGGCGGTCGCCCCGCGCTCCTCGCCCCAGGCCATGCGCCGGTCGTACGGCGTCCAGTAGGTGAAGGCGATGTCCCAGCCGGAGGCGGCCAGGCGGCGCGCGATGCCCGCGCCGATGCCGACCGTGCGACCGACCCCGGTGATCAGGGCGAGGGGGCGGGGCGGGGCGGTCGTGGGCTGTTCGGCTGCTGGAGGCTGTCCGGGTGTGGTCACAGGGCCTCATCCTGCTGGGCGATCTCCTGTCCCGGCAACGGAATTCGGGGCCGTACCCCTGGCCGTCCGAGGAGCCCGTACGGGCGGGGCGGCAGGGGACATCGGGCGGTCACACCCGGCGGCCACACCGGTCGGGCGGGCCGGGCGGACAGCTCGAAGAGGGAGCTGACCGGGGCGGCGGGAAGCCGGGCACGCTGAAGCCATCGAACGGTGCCCCTCCCCTTCTGCTCCGAGGAGTCCTCCCATGGCACTGACCGCCGACCGGCCCACCACGACGAAGGACACAGCGAACCCGTAGGCGGCCGGCCGGGCGGACCTCGCGGTCCGCTTGCGTCCGGCCGGGTGGGTGGCACGGTGACGGCCCCGCCGAGGGGCGGTGGCCGTCACCGGAAGGCGGGCTACGCGCAGTTCTTGGCGAACTTCACGAGGCCGGTGAACCCGGTGGAGGACAGGGCCAGGTGCGGGCCGTGGGGGTCCTTGCTGTCGCGCACCAGGTACTCACCCGTGGCGAGAGCGTGCTCGGGAGCCCACTGGACGCACTGGCCACCCTGTCCATCGCTGTAGGTGCTGCTGACCCAACGCACGTCACGCGGGTCCGGGGTGCTGCTCATTCGCGTGTTCCTCCATGATCGAGTGGATAAGGCGCAGTGACCGGGCCTCTGACTCGGCCGAAGCGCGTAGCCGCTCGTAGGTGGCCGTCCACTCCTGTACGGCCGCCGTGGAGTCGTTCACGTGCCCCTGCCCTGTCGTCTCCGAGTACAGGACTGTTGTCCCATCGGCTTGCGTAAGCATGGTAAACGGGAGCCCCGACGCGGGAGCGCCTGCTGCGAACGGCAGTACTTGCAGGGAGACATGGGGGCTGGAAGCCATCGCGAGCAGATGCTCGAGCTGGCCGACCATGACGGCGGAGCTGCCAACGACCGTACGGAGAACGGACTCGTGCAGGATCACCCACAGAAGGGGCGGAGCCTCGCGTTCCAGTATCTCTTGACGGCGCAGCCGAATTTCGGCCCGCTGCTTGATCTGGGCGTCGGACTCGCGCGGATGCGCCGCCCGGTAGACGGCTTCGGCGTACTCCGGGGTCTGCAACGCGCCCATGACGAACGCGTTGGAATAGTCCTCGACCTTCGCCGCCGTCTTCTCCAGCTCGACGTACGGGATGAACCACTCGGGGTGGCCGCGCTTGCTCAGCTTGGCACGGAGACGGACGTACGTGCCCGGTGTGCCCGCCACGCGGTCCATCGCCTGGGCGAACGCCTCGGAGGCCAGCGCGGCTCCGTTCTCGACCTTGCTGACCTGTGCCTGCTGGTAGTGGAGCCGGTCCGCGAACCCCGTCTGGGACAGGTCCAGCGCCTCCCGTAACGCCTTGACCTCCTCGCCGAAGTACGCCGCGCCGTTCGAGGGCTCCCGGTCCTGGTCCGCCTGTTCGCTCATCTGTTCAACTCCCCGCCATTCACTATGCGTTGGAATGTCCGCAGACCTGTTGAGCGTACGCGTCCAGGCGCCATGGTGTGAGTGGTTGGTCACAGAGAGCACCCGGCGCATACGGAGCGCAGCGGGCGCACGAGGGCGTACGGAGAGACGGCATGGCGACGAAAGACTGGCGGCGGACGGCGGACGAGAAGGTGGCGGAGGCCGAACGGGCGAGGGACGAGCTGCGGGAGGCGCTGGACGCGGCGGGGGTGACCCTGCCGTCCCTGGGGCTCGACTCCGTCTCGCTCGCGGGGACGTACCCGCTCGTACTGATCGACCTGGGGCGGTGCAACGCGGTCACGGCCCGCGCACTGGCCGTGGCGCTCCGGCGGCCGGGCACGGGCGAACCGCAGGGCGCGGCGCGGTGACGCGGCGCGTGTTCCGCTACGTTCCGTTCACCATCGAGCAGGACGGGACGGTCGAACCGGAGTACGAGGCACGGTGCGTGTCCGGGGACGAGGTCGAGTGCGGGGCCTGGTCGGGTACGTGCATCGGGCCGGAGCCGGTCGAGGAGTGGCAGCGCCGCCACACGCAGGAGAGCGGGCACCGGCGGTACCGGCGGAACTTCGGCGACTACGCGGTGATGCGGCCGGCCGGACTCGCGGGTTCGAACGGCGGCGCGGTGTGATGTTCCCTCCGGCCGTCGAGCGTCCGTGGCGGGATGCGTGGCCCCTGGCCGCGCAGGCGGGCGACGGGAACGCGTGGGTGACGGGGACGTGCTGGCTGTACTGCCGCCGTGAGGGGGTCGCGGTGCTGTGGGTCGGCGCCGTGGCCACACCGGGCGCGACGGGCGACGTCTACGCCTGCGGCCCGTGCGTCGCGGAGCTGGCCCGCATGGTCCGCGTACAGGCGCACGTCCGGGACGGGATCGCGGACCCGGCCGCCCAGTTGCCCCGTGACGCCTCCCGCCGACGCCGGGCGACAGCGGCGACGGCCGGAGTCTGCGAACATCGGCAGATCGAACAGCGCGAAGGCAAGACGCACTGCCGGGAGTGCAACCGCCAGCTGTATTTGTGACAGCTAAGAGGAGCGACGGTCGGCGGGGCGAGGCGTTGCGCGCGACCCATTGCGCAGCTCGGCGTCCACTGCCTGTGTGCAACGAGCCGTGCGGACCATGAGGCCGGACTTGAGCACATCCATGTCACCCGAAGTCGCTCCGCTCGGTGTCATCCACGAAGCCGAGATTCTTCAGCCGCCATGCCAGCGCGTCGGAAGAGACAAGGAACAGGCCGACCAGGGAGGCGAACAGCGGTGGTGTCACTCTGCCCGTGATCCGCTCCCGAATCTCGCGCTCCGGCATCAGCAGCGCGGCGGCGAAGGCATTGGCGCGCATCTCCGGGATGCGATGACCGGTCGACATCACGTTCGTGTCGACCAGGAGGCCCCGCGTGTCGACATCGCCCGGTAGGTGATGGCCGAGCTCGTGCGCCGGGGTGAAACGTTGGCGACTCCAGGCCGCATCGGTGTTGATCACGATGATGCGGGTGTCTTCGCTCCGCCAAGAGAGGCCGTCGAAACCTGGGCCAAGTGGCTGGGCCGCGAAGTGAATGCCAAATGCGCTCTCGATCTCACCAGGCACGTCGGCGCGAAAGTGGCAAGTGAGGAGGGTGCGGGCAGCATCGGCCAGAGTGGGTCCGTCGCCGATCGCCAGCCCGCTGAGGGCGGGGCGCTGCCAGTCGTTGAGCGGTGAGGGAGCCCGTGTGATGCCGAGATCATTGAGCGCGGCATCGGCCTCATCGAGAGCCTCGGCGCGCTTTACCGCTGCCTCCCACGCCGGCGACTTGTGGGAGTCGTCGCGGGCCGCCAGTGCGGCTGGCCGTCGGGCTCGGGCAAGTCCACCCTGCTGTACCTGCTCGGTGCGCTCGACCGGCCCGATGCGGGAACCATCGATGTCGACGGGCTGCGTGTCACCTCGATGTGCCGGGCTCGCGGCGTACCGGGGCCGGGTGGGGTTCGTGTTCCAGCGGTTCCACCTGCTGCCCGCACCGACCGCGCTGGACAACGTCATCGCGCCCGTGCTGCCGTACCGGGTGGACTTCGACAGACGCCGCCTCGGGCCAGTCCCCGCTACCGGCCCGCCAGCGCGGTGACCAGCGCCACCGCCTCCCCGATGAGCCCCCTCTCCGCCGGGCTCATCGTCGGGTTGAGGGTGCGTCGGGCGGCCGCGTCGGCGAGGTTGCGGGCGGGGATGCCGTCGTCGGCGGCCAGGAGCGGGACCAGGGCGGTGACCAGCATCCGGGCGTCGTTCGTCGCCGGATGGGCCGGGTCGACGGCCACCTGCGCCAGGATCAGCGACGACATCGCCCGGTCCAGGGCCGGCGGGCCCTCCTCGGTGTTGCTCCAGTCGATCACCACGGGGCCGTCCGCCGTGAGCATCACGTTGTCCGGGTGCAGATCGAGGTGGAGGACGCGGTCCTCGGGGTCGGGCGAGAGCCGGGCCGGGACCGTGTGCAGATCCGCGAGCAGACCGGCCAGCAGGGCGGCGCACTCGTCGGCGCCGACCGCCCCGGACAGCAGGGACTCCAGCATCGTCGGGCCGTGCAGGTGCTCAAGGACGAGGTCGCCGGGGCCGGCCGACGGGGGCTGCGGGCCCAGCCGTGGGACCGGATAACCGGATGCCGAGAGGTAGGACATGACGGGCAGTTCGCGGGAGGCGTCCATCCCGTCGCGGTAGCGCCGCAGAACCCACGTCTCGTCCAGCTCGTACACGTCCGCGTTGCGTCCGCTGCCCAGCAGTTGGCCTATTCGCATGAGGGGAACCTACTCGGGCCCCGTGCACGGGGGGAGTGCGGGCCCGCCCGACCGTGGCGCGGCCGGTCAGGGGCGCCCCATAACGCGACGCGATGGGGCGGACGGGATCTCCTGTGGATGACGTGTACGCGGCTACGTTGGCGGCAATTCCCCCGCAACCCCCCCTTGAGTCAAGGAGAGTCACGTGGAGAGATCCATGCTCCGCAGACGGGCCCTGGCCGCGTGTACCGCCACCGTGGCCATCGGCGCGCTAGCCGTCGCCGGGCTGACCGGCACCGCGTCCGCCGACCCCGCCCCCCACACCCCCACCCCCGCCGCGCAGGCCGCCCAGCTCTCGCCCGGCCTGCTGAAGGCCATGCAGCGGGACCTCGGGCTCACCGCGACCGAGGCCCGCAGCCGGATCGGCAACGAGTCCCGTGCCGCCGCCGTGACCGCCGGGCTGCGGTACTCGCTGGGCGACCGGTTCGCCGGGGCCCGGGTCAGCGGTGACGCGGCGGACCTGACCGTCGCCACCACCGACGCCTCGGACGCCGCGCGCATCGCGAAGGCCGGCGCACGGGCCGAGGTCGTCGACCACAGCCTGGCCGAACTCGACTCGGCCAAGGCCGCCCTGGACCGGGTCGCCCTGCGCACCGCGCCGAAGGACATACCCGCCTGGTACGTGGACGTGCGCACCAACCGGGTCGTCGTCCAGGCGGGCAAGGCGTCCGCCGCCGACGCGTTCCTCGCGAAGGCCGGCGTCTCCCGTGAACTGGTGGCGGTCACCCAGTCGGCCGGGCAGCCGCGTACGTTCACGGACCTGCGCGGCGGCGACGCGTACTACATGAACGGCTCGGGCCGCTGCTCCATCGGCTTCCCCGTCAAGCGCGGCACCCAGGGCGGCTTCGTCAGCGCCGGGCACTGCGGCACACCGGGCGTCAGCACCAGCGGCTACAACCAGCAGGCGCAGGGCTCCTTCCAGGGCTCCACGTTCCCCGGCCGGGACTACTCCTGGGTCGCCACCAACACCAACTGGACCCCGCGTCCGCTGGTCAACGGCTACGGCACCGGCGATGTGACGGTCACCGGCTCCACCGAGGCGATCGAGGGCTCATCGGTCTGCCGGTCCGGCTCGACCACCGGCTGGCACTGCGGCACGGTCCAGCAGCGCAACAGCAGTGTCACCTACCAGGAGGGCACCGTCTCCGGGGTGACCCGGACCAACGTGTGTGCCGAACCGGGTGACTCCGGCGGCTCGTTCATCTCCGGCAGCCAGGCCCAGGGCGTCACCTCCGGCGGCACCGGCAACTGCTCGCAGGGCGGTACGACGTACTTCCAGCCGCTGAACCCGGCGCTCCAGGTGTACGGGCTGACCCTGGTCACCAGCGGCACCCCGACCGACCCGCCCACCGGCCCGACGGACCCGCCGACCAACCCGGGAGGCACCTGGGCGGCCGGCACCAACTACGCGGCCGGTGCCGTCGTGACGTACGGCTCGGCGAGCTACCGCTGCCTCCAGGCCCACCTGGCGCAGCCCGGCTGGACGCCCCCGAACGTCCCGGCCCTGTGGCAGGCGCTGTAGAGCCCGCACCCAGCCCCTCCGGCGATTGAGGAGCCGGGGGCCCGGGGCAGCGTCGCCCCGGGCCCCCGCCCCCGCACGTGCCCTTCCCCACCATCCGAGGAGTCAGTCGGCCATGCCCCCAGCATCCCCCGAGTTACCCGAGGTCAACGGGTCCGCAGGCGCCCCAGAAGCCGCCGGCGGCCCGGCGATCAGCCGCAAGTCCTTGCTCAAGGCGGCCCTCGTGGCCACCGCCGTACCCCTGTTCGCGGGCGGCGGGGTGGCGCTGGCGCGGGACGCCGGCGACAGCGGCCGACCGCTCGCCCCGACCCCGGACTGCGACGACGGCGACGAGCCGACGCACGACCAGATCGAGGGCCCGTACTTCAAGCCCAACTCCCCGCTCCGCACCAGCCTGGTGACCTCGTCGACCCCCGGCGTGCCGCTGACCGTCAGCGGTTACGTCTTCGGGCGCGCGTGCCGGCCCATCCCCGGTGTGCTGCTCGACTTCTGGCAGGCGGACACCAACGGCGCGTACGACATGAGCGGATTCAACTTCCGCGGCCACCAGTTCACCGACCAGAACGGTGCCTTCACCCTCACCACGATCGTGCCGGGGCTCTACCCCGGCCGCACCCGGCACATCCACGTCAAGGCCCAGGCGCCCGGCTCCGGCATCCTCACCACCCAGCTGTACTTCCCGGGCGAGCCGCGCAACAACACCGACATGCTGTACGACGCGGCGCTGCTCATGAACGTCCGGTCGGTCGGTTCCGGCAAGGAGGGCACCTTCGACTTCGTCCTCGACGTCGCCCAGGACCCGAAGGACCCGACCGATCCCCCCACCGACCCGACCGACCCGCCGACCACCCCGGGCGGCACCTGGGCGGCCGGGACGGCCTACCGCGCGGGAGACCGCGTCACATACGGCGGGGTCGCGTACCGCTGTCTGCAGGCTCACACCGCCCTGACCGGCTGGGAGCCGCCGAATGTCCCCGCGTTGTGGGAACGCGGGTAGACAGGCAGACCGGCGGGCGGCCGTAACCGCCGCGCCCCGTGCCCCGGGCTCTCTTCCCGGGGCACGTAGGGCGCACGGCCCGGGCCGGAGGGGGTTCGGCTCGGGCCGGTCCCCCTCCGGCCCGTTCGTCGCGCCCCTCACTTCGCGTCCGAGTAGCGCTCCACCACCGCTGTGGTGAACGGGAAGCGCACCGGCGTCTCGCCGAAGGCCGTCCGCCCGGCCAGCTCGGCGGCCTCCCGGATCGCCGCCACCACCGCCCCGGTCTCCTCCAGCGGGCAGTGCACGATCACCTCGTCGTGCTGGAAGAAGACCAGCTCGGCCCGGAGCCCGGCGGACGCCACCGACCGGCGCAGCGCCGCCAGGAGCAGCAGCGCCCAGTCCGCGGCGCTGCCCTGGACCACGAAATTGCGGGTGAACCGGCCGCGGGCCCGGGCGTCGGACGAGGCGTAGCCGGGCAGGAAGCCGTAGCCCGCGGCCCGCTCGGGCCCGTCCGGGGGTGGTTCGCCGTCCTCCTGCGGGATGCCGGCCTCCCCGTCCTCCCCGTGCCCGGCCGCCGGCGGGCTGGTGCGGCCCAGCCAGGTGCGTACGAGACGGCCCTCCTCGCCCGCCTTCGCGGCGTCGTCCACATAGGCCACCGCGCGCGGGAACCTGCGGCGCAGGGCCGCCAGATTCTTCAGGCCGTCCCCGGAGGTCTGGCCGTAGACGGCACCGAGCAGCGCGATCTTGGCGTGGTCGCGGTCGCCGTGGAAGGCGCGGTCGGACAGCGCGGTGTAGAGGTCGCCCTCGTGCCCCGCCACCTCCATCAGGCCCGGGTCGCGGGAGATGGCGGCCAGCACCCTCGGCTCCATCTGGGCGGCGTCCGCGACGACCAGGCGCCAGCCCGCGTCGGCGACGACGGCCCGCCGGATCACCTTGGGGATCTGGAGCGCCCCGCCGCCGTTGGTCGTCCAGCGCCCGCTGACCGTGCCGCCCGGCTGGTACTCCGGGCGGAAGCGGCCGTCGCGGACCCAGTCCTGGAGCCAGCTCCAGCCGTGCGCCGTCCAGATCCGGTACAGCTTCTTGTACGCGACGAGCGGCCGGACCGCCGGATGGTCCAGGGCCTCCAGCTCCCAGCGGCGGGTCGAACGCACCTTGATCCCGGCCTGCGCGAACGCCTTCACCACATCGGCGGGCAGATCCGGGCGGACCCGGCGGCCGAACGCGGCGGACACCTCGTCGGCCAGCTCGGCCAGCCGGCGGGGCTCGCCGCCGCCCGCGTACCGCTCGCCGAGGATCTCGTGCAGCACCTCGCGGTGGACGTCGGCCCGCCAGGGCAGGCCCGAGCGGTTCATCTCGGCGGCGACCAGCATGCCCGCCGACTCGGCGGCCGTCAGCAGGCGCATCCGGTCCGGCCGGTCCGTGGCGTCGTGGCGGGCGAGCTGTGCCGCGTACACCTCGACCAGGGCGTCGAAGGGCAGCCCGGGGCCCGAGGGGGGTTCGAACAGGGAGGACTGGGAGCCGGGCACCGCGGACCGGGGCGGCGGGTCGGGCGGCACCGGGCCGCCGCGCAGCCGGGCCAGGGCGGCCGCGGCGGAGCGGGGCTCGCCGAGCCGGCCCTCGTGGCCCAGCAGCAGGGACTCGGCGACCTCCACGTCGTAACAGCGCTCGACCCGCACCCCGGCGGCCAGCAGGCGGGGGTAGACCTCGGCCGTCGAGCGCCACACCCAGCGGGTGACGTCCGGCCGGGAGCGGACGGCCGCCGCCACGTCGGGTTCGGCCAGGACCGGGCCCGCGGGCAGGCCCGTGCGGTCCAGCGGGGCGAGCCGCGCGCCCCCGCCCTCCGTGACGGCCAGCGCCCAGCGTTCGGTCATACGACCGAGTCTGGCACCCGGCACTGACAACGGCGGCCGGGGCGCGGACCGCCCCCGGGTCGGCCGCGCGTTCGATATCCACAGGGTGTGGATGAATTCCGCGCACCCCGCCGCGCCTACCCTGACCTCATGGAACCGGTGATCGACCAGGCGTTCGCGGCCGCCCTCTACGCGGAGGGCGACGCCGGTCTCGACACCGGCGCCTCGCTGCTCGCCGCCGCCCCCGACGCCGACGCGGAGCTGGTGCGCCGGGGTGAGGAGTTCGTCCGGCGGGGCTGGGAGCGCGGCTGGCTGCCCGCCGACGTCGTACGCCTCGTCCGCCGCGACCTGGACGAGCACGCGGCGGGCCTGGCCGCCGGGCTGATCGCCTCCGAGGTCCGGCGCTACGCGGAGCTGCCGCCGCGCTGGCGGTCCCAGCTGGACGAGCTGCCCGCCCCGCCGACCCCGGGCCGGCCCGACCGGTTCTCGTACGCCTCCGTGCTGCTCGGGCTCTACCGGCTGCTGCTCGCCCTGCCGGTCATCGAGCCCGTCGGGCCCCCGCCCGGCGCGGCGCGCGAGGCCCTGTACCGGCCGCCCGTCGCCGGCGAACCCCGCATGCTGACCCGTATCCGCGCGCTGCTGGCGAAGGCGGAGGCGACCGGCTTCCCCGAGGAGGCGGAGGCGCTTTCCGCCAAGGCGCAGGAGCTGATGGCCCGGCACAGCATCGACGAGGCGCTGCTCGCCGCCCGTACCCACAGCGACCGCACGCCGGGCGCGTGCCGGATCGGCGTGGACGCCCCGTACGAGACGGCCAAGGCGATCCTGCTCGACGCGGTGGCCTCGGCGAACCGCTGCCGGGCCGTGTGGAACAGCGACCTCGGCTTCACCACGGTCGTGGGCTTCGAGGCGGACCTGGAGGCCGTGGAACTGCTCCACACCTCGCTGCTGGTGCAGGGCACCGCGGCGATGACCCGCGCCGAGGCGGGCCAGCGGGCCGGCGGACGCAAACGGACCAAGACGTTCCGGCAATCCTTCCTGATGGCGTACGCCCAGCGCCTCGGCAGCCGGCTGGCCGACGGCACCGCCCGCGCCACGGCCGAGGCCGACGCCGAGAGCGGTGCGACGGCCGCCGGTTCCGGGCTGCTGCCGGTGCTTGCCGCGCGGGATCTGGCGGTCACCGACACCGCCGAGAAGATGTTCCCCCGGACGACGACCACCCGGGTCAGGGGCGCCACCGACCTGGACGGCTGGACCCACGGCACCCGAGCGGCCGACCGGGCCGAAATGGGCGGGAAGGCGCCGGAGATCCGGGGCTGAGTCCACAGCCATCCGTCCGACAACTCGGGCAAAAGGGGAAATCCCGCTAGGCTCGGGTCATGAGCTGGCTCCGGGCGCTGAGGGAGACCGCCCGCTCCGGCCTGACGATCGAGCGGCGGCGCCTCGAACCGCTGATCGCGCTGCGCGGCGCGGCCGGTCTCGCCCTGGTCATCGGGGTGAGCCTGGCGATCTTCGGACCCGTGGTCGCCGCCAGCTCCGCGTTCGGCGCGTTCCAGGCGGCCATCGCCACCTTCCAGCGCAGCTGGCGCCCCCGGCCCGTGCTCGCCCTGATCTCCGGCGTCAGCCTCGGCCTGTCCACCTTCATCGGCTACGTCACCGGCTCCCATCTGCCGCTCTTCCTGGTCCTCCTGGTGCTCTGGACCTTCCTCGCCGGGCTGGCCTGGGCGGCGGGCCCGACCGGCGGCATCATCGCCGCGTCCAACGTCGCGATCATGCTGGTCACCATCACCCTGCCCACTTCCGTCGCGGAGGCGGCCCTGCACGGCGCGATGATCATGTTCGGCGGGATCGTCCAGGCGGTGCTGATCGTGCTCTTCCCGATCCGAAGATGGGGCGCCCAGCGCGACGCCCTCGCCGACGCGCTGGCCGCCGAGGCCGACTACGCGCGGCGGCTGCGCCACGACCCGGTCGCCCACTTCGACCCGGCGCCGCTGATGCTCGCGCGCCGGGCCGCCGCCGTCACCCCGCGCGAGGCCCGGCGCCGCCCCGCCGAACTGCACGGCTCACGCGGGGTCGCCGAACGCATCAGGCCGGTGCTCGCCTCGCTCGCCGACCCGGCCATGGGCGTACCGTCCGAGGGCCCCGAGCGCGACCGCGTCCGCGAGCTGCTGGCCGCCGCCGGATCACTGCTCGACGCGGCGGCCCGCGCCATCCGCAAAGGCGACCCGGTGAGACTGCCCGCGGCCGCCGTCGCCGCGCTGAAGACCCCCGACACCGGGGCCCTGCTCACCGGCCCGCCGCTGCGCGCCGCCGACCGGCTGGCCGCCCTGCTCTCCGACGTGATCGAGGCGGCCGAGGGCGACGGGACGAAGGGGGAGCGGGCCGGGGCCGAGGAGGCCGCCGACGCCATCAAGGCCGGGCGGGGCGGCCCGCAGCCCTCCGAGCACCAGCAGCGCCCCACCCTGCTGAGCCTGGTGCCGGTCGTGATCAGGGCGATGCGCCGCGAGGTGCACCACGGTTCCCCGATCCTGCGGCACGCCGTCCGGCTCTCCGCCGTCGCCGCGGTCGGCTATCTGCTGGGGCGCGCCCTGCCGTTCGGGCACGGTTACTGGGCGCCCCTGGCGGCCGTGATGGTGATGCGGCCGGAGTTCTCCCAGACGTACGCGCGCTCGGCCGCCCGGTTCGTCGGCACCGTCGTCGGCGTGTTCGTGGCCACCGCCATCGTCCAGGCCGCCCAGCCGGGCCCCGGTCTCTCCGCCGCCTTCGCGGTGGTCTGCGCCCTGCTGATGTACCTGCTGATGCGCACCGGCTACGCGGTCGGCCAGGCCTGCGTCGCCGCGTACGTCGTCCTCCTGCTCGGCATGGCCGGGGAGGCCTGGTCCCAGACCGAGTTCGAGCGGGTCCTCCTCACCCTGGTCGGCGGACTCCTGGCGATGATCTCGTACGCCGTCTACCCGGCCTGGGAGACCCCGCGGCTGCGCGGCCGGCTCGGTGACTGGCTGAAGGCGGACGGCCGGTACGCCGCCGCGGTCGTCGACCAGTACGCCGACCCGGCCGCGCGCCGCCACGACGACGTACGCCGGGCCCTGCTCGCCACCCGGGAGGCCCGGGTCGCCTGGCAGGAGGCGGTGGCGACCGCCCAGCACGAACCGGTGCGCCACCGCGGCCTCTCGCGCGGTGCCGCCGACGCCGCCCAGCACGCGCTGGCCCAGCTCGGCCGGGTCGCGATGCTGATGGAGGCGCACCTGCCGGGGGGCGGGGCCACGCCCGTACCGGGGGCCGCCCCGTTCGCCGAGGCGCTGCGGCGGGCCACCGACCGGGGCGCGAAGGCGGTGCGGGAGCGGCGGGTGCCGGACTGGACGCCGGTGCGGGAGGCGCTGGAGCGCTGGGACGGGGAGAGCCGGGCGGACGGGGAGGCGGTGCGGGAGGACGGGGACGGGGAGGCGGTGGGGGAGGACGCGGCGGAGCCGGAGCCTGCCGCCGCGCAGGTGGCCGACCCGGTCCTGCGCAACAGCGCCGGTTTCCTGCTCGAAGCGCTGGAGGACTTCTCCCGGGGTCTGACGCCGTGACGCCGTGACGCCGGCGCCCCGACGTCACGACGTCACGACGTCACGACGTCACGACGTCACGACGTCACGACGTCACGGCGTCGGCAGGTCCGCCAGGTCGGGGAGGTTCTTCAGGGCGTCGGCGTCGGCCTTGCCGAGCTTGTCCCTGGCGCCGGCGTCCCAGGAGATGACGACGGTCTTGCCGTCGTTGGACTCGACGGCCCCCATCGTCCGGGCGGTGTCGCCGTCGGCGCACTTCAGCTCCAGCGTCGGCTTGCCGAGATCCGAGACGGTGCCCGAGCAGACGTGGGAGTCGGCGACGACGACTGCCTTCCCCGACGCGACGGAGAGCACCACCGGCTTGCCGTCGGTCTGCCCGGCCCAGGCGCCCTCCAGGGCCTTGGCGCCGCCCGCGGAGTCGCCGCCGTCCGCCTCGGAGGGCGAGGCGCTGTCGCCGCCCGCCGACGGGGTGGTGGTGGCCGCGGAGTCCTTGCCCGAGTCGCCCTTGTCGCCGTCGCTCCCGCAACCTGTGAGCGCGAGCGCGGTCAGCAGACCGGTGGCGAGGACTGCGCCGGTACGTGCGATTTTGTACATGTGGAATTCCCCCTGGAAGACGAATGGCCGTCCAAGCTACCAGTGGGTCGCAAGAGCCGCCGATGAGTCAACTCCGCGAATCGGGAGCGCAAGTGGGCCTTCGTACGTCTCTCCTGAGAGGAAGCTGTAATCGCGGGAACACCGCGCGTGCACGTGCATCTGCTCATGCATCCGCTCATGCAGCAGGAATTGAACACAGCTATGATCCGAGACAGTTGACACTTGCACCTTGCAACTCGGGGAGCGTCCTGTGCACCACGTGTACAACGGCATGGCGGCCACAGAGCTTCGCGGAGTCGTCTGGCAGAAGAGCAGACACAGCAACTCCCAGGGTTCCTGCGTGGAGTTCGCGAAACTGCCCGACGGAGATGTGGCGATGCGCAATTCGCGCCATCCCGACGGGCCGGCGCTGGTCTACACACCGGCCGAGATAGAGGCGCTGCTGCTCGGCGTGAAGGACGGGGAGTTCGACCACCTCGTGACCGGGGAACTCGACCACCTCGTGACCGAGGGCTGAACGCCGCCGCTCCATAGCGGTGTTCAGCCCTCGGGTCCGGTTCCTACGGGGTGTGCCGGCGCGTCACACCGGATCGGCCAGCCGGAACAGCGCCCAGACGACCTTGCCGCGCGGGGTGCCCGTGTTCGCCATGCTCTCCGTACTCAGTACGGGGGACGGGTGCCAGCCCCAGCAGTCGCTGAAGGACTCCACGAGGAACAGGCCCCGGCCCGACTCCGCGGAGTCGGCCGCCTCGGAGGCGACCGGGCTCGCGTGGCTCGGGTCGCGTACCGCGCACACCAGCCGTGAGGTCCAGCGCATCAGGTGCAGCCGGACGGGCGGGTCCTGGGACTCGCGCGGGGTGTCGGCCGGCAGCGCGTGCCGCAGGGCGTTGGTGACCAGTTCGGAGACGACCAGCGCGACGTCGTCGAAACGCTCGCTCAGGCCCCAGCCCCCCAGGGTCGCCCGGGTGAACTGCCTGGCCCCGCCGACCGCTTCGTAGCGGGCGGGCAGTGTGCAGGTGGCCGATCCGGAGACGGCTGAGGGATCGATGGGGGGAAGCCCCTGCCGTAACGGCTCGAGCATCGTCGATCCATTCGTCCCCATGCGAGGCACTCCCGGGAATCGCGGCTGTATCGGTACTGCGTACACGGGTACAGCGGCACAACAACACGAACGAGCACGCAGGTGCGCGGGCTCCATGCTTCCGAATGCGCAGGGCAGATGCAAGGGCAGATGCACGTGCACGCGCCGGACCTGTCCGCTCCCGTGCCGGTTCTTGCTCATTTCTTCCCACCGGCAGTTCTGCCGTCCTGGAGAAGTCTTCGCCTTTGCGTAATCGAATGAGTACGGGCTGAAGCGTTTTGATGGCAGAATCCGGCACTTGGGGTTCAGGGGGAGCCCCGATGCCAGGAAGCGATGGGGAGGGTTGGACCAGTGGCGGCAGGCGAGTCGAGTGGGTCCGTGGTGCGGCGCATCCTTCTGGGCTCTCAGCTCAGGAGACTGCGTGAATCGCGCGGCATCACGCGCGAGGCGGCCGGCTACTCCATCCGGGCCTCCGAATCGAAGATCAGCCGCATGGAGTTGGGACGGGTGAGCTTCAAGGCCAGGGACGTCGAGGATCTGCTCACGCTCTACGGCGTCACGGACGAGGCGGAGCGCGACTCCCTGCTCGGCCTGGCCCGTGAGGCCAATGTGGCGGGCTGGTGGCACAGTTACGGCGACGTGCTGCCCGGCTGGTTCCAGACGTACATCGGTCTGGAGGGGGCGGCCTCGCTCATCAGGATCTACGAAGTCCAGTTCGTGCACGGGCTGTTGCAGACCGAGGACTACGCCCACGCGGTCGTCTCGCGGGGCATGCGCGGTGCCCCCGCCGCGGAAATCGACCGCCGGGTCGCGCTGCGTCTGGAGCGGCAGAAGGCCCTCGTCTCCGAGCGCGCGCCCCGCTTCCACGCCGTGCTGGACGAGGCGGCGCTGCGCCGGCCGTACGGCGGACGTGAAGTGATGCGTGCGCAGTTGCGGCATCTGATCGATATGTCGGAGCAGCCGAACATCACGCTCCAGGTGGTGCCGTTCAGTTTCGGCGGACATGCCGGCGAGAGCGGTTCCTTTACGATGCTGCGATTCCCGGAATCCGATCTGTCGGACATTGTCTATTTGGAGCAGCTGACAAGTGCTCTCTATCTGGACAAGGGCGAAGAAGTCGCCCAGTACGAAAGGGCGATGACGCGGCTCCACGACGAGAGTCCGGGCCCCGAAGAGAGCCGTGACCTGCTTCGAGGACTTCTCCAACTCTCCTGAAATTTAAGTAGGATGGCGCTCCTACAGGAGTCTGCACCTGAGTTAAGGGATCGCATGTCCTTCTTCCACGAGCTGGCCCACCAGTACATCGACGGTGAATGGCGGACGGGTACCGGCTCCTGGGACATCATCGATTTCAACCCGTACAACGGCGAGAAGCTCGCCGCGATCACCGTCGCCACGGCCGCCGAGGTGGACCGCGCCTACCGCGCCGCCGAGCGCGCCCAGGGCGAGTGGGCCACCGCGAGCCCCTACCGGCGGCGCGACGTACTGGAGCGGGCGCTGCGGGTCACCGAGGAGCTGGCCGGCGAGATCGTCGAGGCGATCATCGACGAGCTGGGCGGTACCCGCTCCAAGGCCGAGTACGAGCTGGCCCTGACCCAGGAGTTCCTGCGCGAGGCGGCCCGGCAGGCGCTGTCCCCGGAAGGCCGCATCCTGCCCTCGGCGGTGGACGGCAAGGAGAACCGCCTCTACCGGCTGCCCGTCGGGGTCGTCGGCGTCATCGGCCCGTTCAACTTCCCGTTCCTGGTGACGATGAAGTCGGTCGCACCGGCCCTGGCGCTCGGCAACGCGGTCGTCATCAAGCCCAACCAGAACGCCCCCGTCGTCGGCGGCGGTCTGATCGCGAAGGTCTTCGCGGACGCGGGACTGCCGGCCGGTCTGGTCAACGTGGTCGTCACCGACATCGCCGAGATAGGAGACGCCTTCATCGAGCACCCCGTCCCCAAGGTGATCTCCTTCACCGGCTCGGACCGGGTGGGCCGCCATGTCGCGGCGACGGCGGGCGGCCTCTTCAAGCGGACCATCCTCGAACTCAGCGGCAACAGCGCCCTGGTGGTCCTGGCGGACGCCGACATCGACTACGCGGTGGACGCCGCCGTCCACAGCCGGTTCGTCTACCAGGGCCAGGTCTGCATGGCCGCCAACCGCATCCTGGTGGACCGCCCGGTGGCCGCGGAGTTCACCGAGAGGTTCAGCGCCCGGGTGGCCGCCCTGAAGACCGGAGACCCGCGCGAGCCGGACACCTGTATCGGCCCGGTCATCAACACCTTCCGCGCCGACTCGCTGGCCGCCCTGGTCGACCAGGCGCTCGCCGAGGGCGCCCATGCGCCGGTACGCGGACGGGTGCGCGGCAACCTGGTCGAGCCGACCGTGCTCACCGGCCTGCCCGAGGACTCCCCGCTGCTCTCGCAGGAGGTCTTCGGCCCGGTGGCGCTGCTAATGCCCTTCGACGGCGACGACGACGCGGTGCGGCTCGTCAACGACAGCCCGTACGGGCTCAGCGGGGCCGTGCACACCGCGAGCACCGAGCGCGGCGTGCGGTTCGCCCGACGGGTGCGCAGCGGGATGTTCCACGTCAACGACTCCACCGTCCAGGACGACCCCGGCATCGCCTTCGGCGGCGAGAAGAACTCGGGCCTCGGCCGGCTCAACGGGGACGCGGCCATCGAGGCGTTCACCACCCAGAAGTGGATCTCCGTCCAGTACGGCCGCAGCGTCTTCCCCTTCTGACCTCCGCGAACACCCGAGGGGCACGTCCCGCTACGCTGGTCAAGTTGACCAGAGAGGTGGAGGGCATGTCCGCGATCCGGCTGCTGGTCCTCGGTGCCGTACGCCAGCACGGCCGGGCCCACGGCTACCAGGTCCGCAACGACCTGGAGTTCTGGGGTGCCCACGAGTGGTCCAACGCCAAGCCGGGCTCCGTCTACCACGCCCTGAAACAGCTGGCCAAGCAGGGCATGCTGCTCGCCCACGAGGTGGCGCCGAGCACCGCGGGCGGCCCCCCGCGCATCGAGTACGAGATCACCGAGCGGGGCACCGAGGAGTACCTGGCCCTGCTGCGCGCCTCGCTGACCTCGTACGACCAGAAGACGGACGTGCTCTCCGCGGGCATCGGCTTCATCGTGGACCTGGAGCGCTCCGAGGCGGTGGCGCTGCTGCGGGAGCGGGTGGCGCATCTGGCGGCCTGGCGCGCCGACGTCGCCGGGCGCTACGCGCCCGGGTCGGCCGGTCACATCGGCGAGATCATGAACATGTGGATTCACTCGGCGGACGCCGGTGCGGAGTGGACGCGCGGCCTGATCGAGCGGATCGAGGGCGGGGCGTACGTCTTCGCGGGCGAGGGCGACCCATTCGTCGGCGTGCTCGCCGAGGGCGAGGAGAACCCGTACGCGACCGGGGTACCGGACCCGGGGGACGCCCGCTGAGCCCTCGGCGGCCTCAGTGGTGGAACGAGGTCGCCGCGTTCTCGTTGCGGGTCAGCGGGCCCGGCTGGGCGCGCAGCTCCGGCAGCAGCAGCCGCAGGTCCTCCAGCAGCAGTTCCGCCAGGTCCGACGAGAAGCCGTTGCGGCACACGAACCGGAGCACCGACAGGTCCTCGCGGTTGGCGGGGAAGGTGTACGCGGGCACCAGCCAGCCCCGTTCGCGCAGCCGCCGCGACACGTCGAAGACGTCGTACGCCGTCACCTCCGGCTTGGTGGTCAGCGCGAAGACGGGCAGCTGGTCGCCCCGGGTGAGCAGACGGAAGTCGCCCAGCTCCTCGATCTTCGCGGCCAGTCCGCCCGCCACGTCCCGGGCCGCCTGCTGCACGGCCCGGTAGCCCTCCCGGCCGAGCCGCAGGAAGGTGTAGTACTGCGCCACGACCTGGGCGCCTGGCCGGGAGAAGTTCAGCGCGAAGGTGGGCATGTCGCCGCCCAGGTAGTTCACCCGGAAGACCAGCTCCTCGGGCAGATCGGCGGGCGAGCGCCACAGCACCCAGCCGACGCCCGGGTAGACCAGGCCGTACTTGTGGCCCGAGGTGTTGATGGAGGCGACCCGGGGAAGCCGGAAGTCCCACACCAGGTCCTCGTCCAGGAACGGCGCCACCATCGCCCCGGAGGCCCCGTCCACATGGACGGGGATGTCGAGTCCGGTGCGCTTCTGGAGGTCGTCCAGCGCCGCGCACAGCTCCTCGATGGGCTCGTAGCTGCCGTCGAAGGTGGAGCCGAGGACGCCGACCACGCCGATGGTGTTCTCGTCGCAGAGGTCGGCGGCGGCCTGCGGGTCGAGGTGGAAGCGGTCGCCCTCCATGGGCACGAGGCGCGGCTCGACCTCCCAGAACGTGCAGAACTTGTCCCAGCAGACCTGGACGTTGATGCCCATGACGAGGTTGGGCCGGGCGGTCGCCGGGTAGCGGTCGGCGTTCTTGGCCGACCAGCGCCGTTTGAGGGCCAGCGCGGCGAGCATGCAGGCCTCGCTCGACCCGGTCGTGGAACAGCCCATGGCCGACGAGGGATCGGGGGCGTGCCACAGGTCGGCGAGCATCGAGACACAGCGCCGCTCCAGTTCGGCGGTGCGCGGGTACTCGTCCTTGTCGATCATGTTCTTGTCGAGACACTCGCCCATCAGCACCCCGGCCTCGGGCTCCATCCAGGTGGTGACGAAGGTGGCGAGGTTGAGCCGCGCGTTGCCGTCGAGCATCAGCTCGTCGTGGACCAGCCCGTACGCGGTGTTGGGCGGCAGCGGCCCGTCCGGCATGCGGTGCCTGGGCGGCGCCGCCTCCATGCCGGCGACCGGGTCGGCCACCCCGTAGAAGGGGTTCAGCGCGAGCCTGCGCTGCTCGGGGGAGGGTTCCTTGCTGTGCGCCGAGCCCTGGTGGAGCGGCATCGCAGACCTGCCTTTCTCGGCCCGCGCCCGCGAGGCCGGACGATTCCGACGATACGGACGGTGGCGGGGGCCGCCACCGGTGCTGGGCCGTCCGGTTCAGCGCAGCGCCGTACCGTCCTCGCGCAGCTGCATCTGCGGGCGCCCCGTCACCAGCAGCCAGGCGGGCAGCGAGGCCACGCACAGCACCGGCAGCAGGGACATGTCGGCGGCCGGCGCCGCCGCTGTGAACAGGCTCAGCCAGCCCTGCCCGGTGACGGCCAGCAGGACGCCGAGGACCGAGCAGGTCACCGTGAGCGCCACCGGCACCGCGTCGACGAGCGCGTGCGCGCACAGGCCGAGCGCGACGCCGGTGAACACCGCGGGGAAGATCCGGCCGCCCCGGAAGCCGCAGGTCGCCGCGATCACCAGGGCCGCCGTCTTCACCACGGCCATCGCCCCGAAACCGGCGGCCGACCGCCCGTCCGGGTCGGAGGCGATCGTCTTCACCTCGTCCAGCCCCTTGAACAGGGTGAGATGCCCGCCCAGCGCCCCGAGCAGGCCGAGCAGCAGCCCGCCCAGGGCCAGCGCCAGGACGGGGTACGGCAGGGCCCGGAAGGCGCGGTGCGCCAGCGGGAAGGCGTACACCGCCGCGAGGCCGAGCGCCGCTCCGGCGGACGCGATCACGAGGGCGGCGAGCAGGTCGCCCCAGTGCGGGGGCCCGTACGCGGGCAGGGACAGGTCGAAGCTGGGGTGGGCGGCCAGCGTCATGGTGAGGGACCCGGCGGCGCCGGCCGCGAGCGGTGCGAACAGCTTGTCCCAGAGCGCGCCCCGGCCGGGGGCGGTGGCCAGCGACTCGGTGAGGATCAGCGCGGCGGCCACCGGGGTGCCGAACAGCGCGCGCCGATGGTGCCGGCGACGGCGAGCGCGAGCCACAGCTCACCGGGCGCGCCGGGCGCGAGGCGGCGGCCGGCCCAGGCGGCCAGCGCGATGTTGGCGGCGGTGATCGGGTTCTCCGGGCCCAGGCTGACCCCGCCCGCCAGCGCCAGGACGGTCACCACCATGAGCCCCGGGACCACATGCGGCGGCAGCGGCGGGTCGACCAGTCCCATGGTCGCCGGGTCCGGACCGGCGCGCCCGGGTACCGCCCGGATGGCCAGACCGGTCACCAGGCCGGTCGCGGTGAGCATCACGATCATCCACAGCGAGGAGTACCGCCCGACCGAAAGCGCGTCGGGCAGCGTCTCCCAGAGCACGTCCTGCAACTTCTCCGCGAGCAGGCTGACGCCGAGCAGCACGAGCGCCGAGACCACGCCGACGGCCAAGGCGGGCACGATGAGCGCGAGCAGCCGGCGCGCGGGGGCCGGCTCGGCGGCGACGGCGGTATCGGTGGACACGCGCACACCATAGCGACGCAAAAGCCGCAGAAGACTACAAAAGGTGCAGTGCGCGCCCGCCGTCCGGCTTGCACCTCACGCGACGTCAGGACCCAGGCTCGGACACGTACCCACACAGGAAGGAGCGGGGAGCCATGGAGCACTCCGTGGGACAGGTCGCCGGATTCGCCGGGGTAACGGTGCGCACGCTGCACCACTACGACTCCATCGGCCTGCTCTCACCGAGCGGGCGCAGCCACGCGGGCCACCGGCGCTACAACGACGCCGACCTCGACCGGTTGCAGCAGATCCTGTTCTACCGGGAGCTCGGCTTCCCGCTCGACGAGATCGCGGCCCTGCTCGACGACCCGGACGCGGACCCGCAGAAGCACCTGCGCAGGCAGCACGCGCTGCTGTCGCACCGGATCGCCGCACTCCAGCGGATGGCCGCCGCCGTCGAGACAGCCATGGAGGCACACAGGATGGGCATCAACCTCACGCCCGAGGAGAAGTTCGAGGTCTTCGGGGACAAGGACCCGGAGCAGTACGCCGAGGAGGCCGAGCGCCGCTGGGGCGGCACCGACACCTACGCCGAGTCGCAGCGCCGGGCCGCCCGCTACACCAAGGAGGACTGGCAGCGGATGAAGGCCGAGGTCGACGCCTGGGCCGAGCGCTACCAGGCGCTGATGGAGGCAGGTGAGCCGGCGACCGGTGAGCGAGCCATGGACATGGCCGAGGAGCACCGGCTCCACATCTCGGGCTGGTTCTACGAGTGCGGCTACGAGATGCACCGGTGCCTCGGCGAGATGTACGTCGCCGACCCGCGGTTCAAGGCGTTCTACGAGTCGATGCGGCCGGGCCTGGCCGAGCACCTGCGCGAGGCGATCGACGCCAACGCGCGGCGCCGGGAGTAGGCGGTACGGGTCTGTCACGGGGGCGGGGAGCCCCGCCCCCGTGGCGCGCCCGGCTCAGGACCGGCTGATCACCGCGGCCGTGCCGTACGCGCAGACCTCCGTGCCCACGTCCGCCGCCTCGGTCACGTCGAACCGCATCATCAGCACCGCGTTGGCGCCGCGCGCCCTCGCCTGCTCGACCAGCCGTTCCATGGCCTGGTTGCGGGTCTCGACGAGCGTCTTGGTCAGCCCCTTCAGCTCGCCGCCGATCATGGACTTGAGACCGGCGCCGATCTGGCTGCCGAGGTGACGGGACCTGACCGTCAGGCCGAACACCTCACCGATGACCTGCGTCACCTGGTGGCCCGGGACGTCGTTCGTGGTGACGACCAGCACGTCGGCCTGGGCCGCCTGGCCGCCGCCGTAATCCTCGATACCCATGGATGGAACCTCCTGGGGCCGAGTTTTGCCCCGGTTCATCCCCTGTGCATCTCCACAGGGGCCGGTGGAACCCGGAGGCGCCGCGCCGCGTTGATAGCTTGGGGCGGCCACGCAGCCGCTTATCGACCTCATCCTGGAGCCCGGACCCTTGAATACGCTTGCGCTCGGACCGAGCTGGCTGGACCCGGACTATCTCATCGGTCAGTTCGGCCTGGCCGGCGTGCTGGCCATCGTCTTCGCCGAATCCGGGCTCCTGATCGGCTTCTTCCTGCCCGGTGACTCCCTGCTGTTCACCACGGGTCTGCTGGTGACGACGGACAAGCTGCACACCCCGCTGTGGCTGGTCTGCGTCCTGGTGGCGCTGGCGGCGATCATCGGCGACCAGGTGGGATACCTCTTCGGCCGCAAGGTCGGGCCCTCGCTCTTCAGCCGGCCCGACTCGCGCCTGTTCAAGCAGGAGAACGTCGAGAAGGCCCACGAGTTCTTCGAGAAGCACGGCCCGAAGTCGCTGATCCTGGCCCGCTTCGTGCCCGTCGTGCGGACGTTCACCCCGATCATCGCCGGGGTCAGCCGGATGAACTACCGCTCGTTCATCGTGTTCAACGTCATCGGAGGCGTCCTGTGGGGCGTCGGCGTGACGCTCCTCGGCGCGGCCCTCGGCAACGTCGCGTTCGTGCACGAGAACATCGAGGCGATGCTCGTCCTGATCGTGCTGATCTCGGTCGTGCCGATCGCCATCGAGTTCCTGCGCGCCCGCGGCAAGGCGAAGAAGGCGGCTGTCGCCGGCGACGGCGAGGTGCCGCCCCCGCCCCAGGACCAGGCCGCCGGCCGTCGCGGCCGGCACGCCAAGCGCTGACCCCCTCCCCGGCACCGCCCGGCCGGGCCGGAAGCCGGCCCGACCCGGTCAGAAGCCGCGCGTCCGCTTGGCCGCGCGGCGGTTCGCTCCGCCGACCGCGCCCGGCACCCGCATGAACAGCCGGGAGATCTCGCTCCCCAGGTTCACCCCGATGGCGATGGCCAGGGCCGTCGCCACCGCGGTCGACAGCGAGGCCAGCCCCCGGTCCAGCTCGTTCTGGGCGACGCCCAGCAGACCGAAGTACGTCGCCGAACCGGGCAGCAGCGGCCCGATCGCGGCCGTGATGAACGGCAGCGACGAGGTGTACCGGTAGCGCGAGAACAACTGCCCGAACAGCCCTACGAGCCCGGCCGCCGTCGCCGTGGCGGCCACCGGCGACAGGCCGCCCGTCCGGGCCATCGCCCCGAAGACGACCCAGGCCACCCCGCCGTTGAGGGTCACCGCGAGCACCGTCGCCCGCTCCTGCTGGAGCAGGATCGCGAACGACAGGGTCAGCACCATCGACGCCAGGATCTGGATCACCGGCCGGTCGTGCGTGATGAACCGCGCCTCCGGGTTCAGCTCCGCGCCCAGCTGAAGCCCCCCGTACAGGGCCAGCAGCACACCGGTGACGATGGCGATGAAGAAGTACATGACCTCCAGGAGCCGCGCCGAGGCCGTGATGTAGTACCCGGTCAGGCCGTCCTGCACGCCCGCCACCAGCGCGCGCCCCGGCAGCAGCGCGAACAGCCCACCGGTGATCACCGCCGACGGCCGTACGTCCGACCAGTGGGTCAGCGTCAGCGCCACACCCATCGCGGCGGGCGGCATCGCCGCCACCACGAACTGGTAGAATTCCGGCAGCCCGCGCCCCGCACACAGCCAGGCCAGCCGGTCACCGAGCATCGCCCCCAGCGCCGCGATCACGAACACCAGCGGGCCGCCGCCGACCAGCACGGACGCCGCGCCGGCCAGCCCACCGGCGGCCAGCGTGAGCACCCAGCCGGGATACGGGTGCCGGTTGCGCCGGATCTCCGCGAGACGCCGGTAGGCCTCCTCCAGCGAGATCTCGCCCTCGACCGTGGTGATGTCGTCGATGAGCCGGAAGACCGCCGCCAGCCGGGTGTAGTCGGTGCCCCGCCGGCGTACCGTACGGCTCGCCGTCACCGGGTCGTCCACCAGCGACGGCTGGTGCGAGATGGACAGCAGCGTGAACGTCACGGTCGGCTCGCAGCGGTCGAGGCCATAGCTGCGCGTCACCGCGAACATCGCCGCCTCGACGTCCTCGGCGCCCTCACCGCCCGCGAGCAGCAGCTCCCCGATACGCAGCGTCAGGTCGAGCACGCGCGGCACCGCGGGCCCCGCCTCGTCGTGCCGCTGGACCGGCTCCGGCGCCGGGCGCTCGGCGACCGGCATCCGCAGCATCGTGCGCATCCGGTCCTGCCAGGGCGCCTCCTTGGTCAGCCGGACCATCGGGATGCCGTGCGCCGGAGTGAACGCCGGCGGGGAGTCCCGCACGCTGTACGTGCTCGGCAGGGCGAACGCCGAACCGGTCGTCTCCGGCCCGGAAGCGGAACCCGTACCCGGACCGGAGCCCGGCCCCTGCGGCTCGGGCGTCAGACCGGCCGGAAGCGCGAATTCCGATGTCGGGTGGTCCTCCTCCGGCGGCGCCGCGGGACGGTCGGTCCCAGCAGGCCGGGCGAAGGCGCTGTGCGCCTCGTCGGACTGGGGCTTCTCGTCATCGGGTCCGCCCGGTTCCGCCACCACTCGCCTTCGCTCCTCATCCGCTGCGCGTCCTCGGCTGCGCTCCTGCCCAGTATGGTCACGCTCAAAGGGACTGAGCGCTGATCCACCGGGCGGGCGCGCACACGAAACGGGCGGCACACCCGTGAGGGTGCACCGCCCGTTCAGTGGTCCGTTTCCGCGAGCGGAACGTCAGTGCGCGCCGTGCGACTCAAGACGCTTGCGGGAGGCCTCGATCTCGGCCTCCGCCTCGGCGCGGCCGACCCAGTCGGCGCCCTCGACGGACTTGCCCGGCTCCAGGTCCTTGTAGACCTCGAAGAAGTGCTGGATCTCCAGGCGGTCGAACTCCGACACGTGCTGGATGTCCTGCAGGTGCTCCACCCGGGGGTCGGACGCCGGGACGCACAGCAGCTTGTCGTCGCCGCCGGCCTCGTCGGTCATCCGGAACATGCCGATCGCGCGGCACTTGATGAGGCAGCCCGGGAACGTCGGCTCCTCCAGGATGACCAGCGCGTCCAGCGGGTCGCCGTCCTCGCCGAGGGTGTTCTCGACGAAGCCGTAGTCCGCCGGGTAGCTGGTCGAGGTGAAGAGTCGACGGTCCAGACGAATCCGGCCGGTCTCGTGATCCACCTCGTACTTGTTGCGCGAACCCTTCGGGATCTCGATAACGACGTCGAACTCCACGGGTGGCTCCTCCATGATCAACACATACGACTGGTGGTTAAGTGTCCCTCACGGAGATGTGTGCTCGCGAAAGGGGCTGGTCAACGGTGGCCGA
Source organism: Streptomyces sp. A0958 (assembly GCF_004795035.1). Lineage (GTDB taxonomy): Bacteria > Actinomycetota > Actinomycetes > Streptomycetales > Streptomycetaceae > Streptomyces. Next base: position 24,498 of record NZ_SSBK01000039.1, on the reverse strand, counting down.
GCCGGTGGAAAGACCGTCGATCGACCCGCCCGGCAAGCCGAGCGGAACCCTCACGGGCCGTCCGGGCATGCGTCGCGGACCGAACAACTGGCAGTTCACGGCCGTCTCCGCCGTCGCCGGCCTGGCGCTCGCGGCCGGCGCCGTCCTCGCCGCCGGCCCCTGGGACTCGGGTCAGCGTAAGGCCGAGCAGGACTGGGCGGCCGCCCGCTCCCGTACAGGTGGCGCACATCACGCCTCCGGCGACTCCTCGGGCCCCGCACCCGCGCCCAGCGCCCCGGCCGTCCTCGCCGCCCTCCCCGCCGCCGTCCAGGACGCCCCGGCCGGTCCCTCGCGCGACCTGAGCGCCGTTCTGGACCCCCTGCTGAAGAACGACGCGCTCGGCGACCGGCGCGCCGCCGTCGTCATCGACACCGCCACCGGCAAGCGGCTCTACGGCAAGGGGGCCGACGCCCCCATGACCCCCGCCTCCACGGTCAAGATCGCCACCACCGTCGCCGCCCTGACCGCGCTCGGCCCCGCCCACCGCATCCCCACCACCGTCCGCGCCTCCGCCGACCAGCGCACCGTCACCCTCGTCGGCGGCGGCGACCCCACCCTCGACCGGGCCGCCCTGCGCGCCCTGGCCACCGACACCGCCCGCGCCCTGAAGGCCGGCAAGGTCACCTCCGTACGGCTCCACTACGACACATCCGGCTACTCGGGGCCCTCGCACCACCCGATCGGCCCCAACGAGAACATCGCTCCGATGAGCGCCCTGATGATGAACGAGGGCCGCCAGGACAACTCCTCCAGCGGCCCCGCCGCGCGCAGCGAGGACCCGGCCCGGGACGCCGCCCGCACCTTCGCCGGACTCCTGGACGACGCCGGGATCACCACCAGGTCCGCCCCCGCCGCCGGCCGGGCCGCCAAGACGTCCCGTACCGTCGCCACGCACCTGTCCGCCCCGCTCTCCGGCCTGGTCGAACGGGCGCTCACCAACAGCGACAACGACATCGCCGAGGCCCTTGCCCGGCAGACCGCCATCGCCGCCGGCGAACCCGCCGACTTCAACGGCGGCCGACGGGCCGTCACCGCCCAGCTGAAGAAGCTCGGTCTGCCGCTCAAGGGCGTGAACGTCGCCGACGGCAGCGGACTCGACCGCAAGGACAAGGTCACCGCCGCCCTGCTGGCCGGCCTCCTCGCCCGGTCGGCCGACCCCGACCACCCCGAACTGCGCCCCGTCCTCAGCGGCCTCCCGGTGGCCGGATTCAGCGGCACGCTCAGCGGCCGCTACACCACGAAGGCCGGCGGCACCGGCTTCATCCGCGCCAAGACCGGCACCCTCACCGGCGTCAACACCCTCGCCGGCACGGTCGTCGACACCCGCGGCAGACTCCTCGCCTTCGCCTTCCTCGCATCCGGCACCACCGACCCCTCCGAGGCGCAGGCGGCCCTCGACGGACTCGCCACCGCGCTCGCCGCCGGCAAGCGATGAGCCGGTCAACACCTCACCGCATCAAGGGCCGAGCACGTACGGTTGACGCATGACGAGCATCGGTGGTGCAGGGATGGTCGACTGGAACCTCGCGGTCGCGACCGCGACCCGGCTTGTGCGGCCGGGCCCCGAGATCAGCCGCGAGGAGGCCCGCGAAGTCGTCGCGGAGCTGCGCAGGCACGCGAAGGCCGCGGAGGAGCACGTCCGTTCCTTCACCCGGATGATCCCCGAAGGGACCGAACCCGAGGACACCCCCGTCCTGGTCGTCGACCGCACGGGCTGGATCAAGGCGAACGTCGCGGGCTTCCGCGAACTGCTGCGCCCCCTCCTGGAGAAGATGGAGGAACGGCGCAGCGGCGGCGCGGGCGGCGCCGTGCTCGGCGCGGTCGGCTCGAAGGTGACCGGCGTCGAGGTCGGGATGCTGCTGTCCTTCATGGCCTCCCGCGTCCTCGGCCAGTACGAGACCTTCGCCCCCGCCACCCGCGAACTGCCCGCCTCCGCCGACGGCGGCGGACGGCTCCTGCTGGTCGCGCCCAACATCGTCCACGTCGAACGCGAGCTGGAGGTCGACCCGCACGACTTCCGCCTCTGGGTCGCCCTCCACGAGGAGACCCACCGCACCCAGTTCACCGCGGTGCCCTGGCTCCGCGACCATCTCCAGGGCGAGATCCAGTCCTTCCTGGACGAGACCGACGTCGACCCGATGACCTTCCTGGAGCGGCTGCGCGAGGCCGCCCAGTCGCTCGCCGGAGGCCGCCCCGAGGGCGAGGACGGCGAGGACGGGGGCCGCAGCCTGGTCGAGCTCGTCCAGTCCCCCGCCCAGCGCGAGATCCTCGGCCGGCTCACCGCCGTGATGTCCCTGCTGGAGGGGCACGCCGACTACGTGATGGACGGCGTCGGCCCCGGGGTGGTGTCCTCCGTCGGCGAGATCCGCGAGAAGTTCCAGCAGCGCAGGGCCCGCGGCGCGAGCCGGCTGGACCAGGCGCTGCGCAAGCTGCTGGGGCTCGACGCCAAGCTGCGCCAGTACCGGGACGGCGAGCGGTTCGTGCGCGCCGTGGTCGATGAGGTCGGCATGGACGGCTTCAACCGCGTGTGGACCTCGCCCAACACCCTCCCGACCAAGGCCGAGATCGCCCGGCCCGAGGACTGGATCACGAGGGTGCACCGTAAGGCAGAGTCATGATCACGGCCCGCGCACGGGCCCGGAACCCGAAGGCAACGCGCCGGTAATCACCCATCCGAGGGACCGTGGGGGCATGGGAAGGCGTGCAATGCTCGGTGAACGGCATTGCTCTGTCACCATCGACGCACTCTGAGTGACGGCACTTCTTCCGTCCCGGCACTCCGAGACTCCCCTCCAGAACTTCACGAAGGGCACCGGACATGGGTCCCCATCCTGCGGTCGCGGCGATACGCCTGGCGGTCCGCCGCGTACTCCACGACGTCATCGCCGAACACGCCGAACAGACCGAACGCGCCGGGCACGCCCCGCACCCCGAGCTCGCACAGGCCGGAGCGGGCAGCCGCCGCACCGCACTCCCCGAACGACCCGATACCCCTCTGGTGCTCGTGGCATGCTCCGGAGGCGCCGATTCCATGGCGCTCGCCTCCGCCCTCGCCTTCGAGGCCCGCAAACTCCCCGTCCGGGCCGGCGGCATCACCGTCGACCACGGCCTCCAGGACGGCTCCGACACCCGCGCCACCGAGGTCGCCGCCCGGCTCGCCGCCATGGACCTCGGCCCGGTCGAAGCCGTCTCCGTCCGCGTCGGCCGCGACGGAGGCCCCGAGGCCGCCGCCCGCGACGCCCGCTACGCCGCCCTCGACGCCGCCGCCGAACGCCACGGCGCCGCCGCGGTCCTGCTCGGCCACACCCGCGACGACCAGGCCGAGACCGTCCTGCTCGGCCTCGCCCGCGGCTCCGGCATCCGCTCCCTGTCCGGCATGGCCGCCGCCTCCGGCCCGGCCGGCCGCTACCGCCGCCCCTTCCTCCAGCTCGACCGCCAGACCGCCCGCACCGCGTGCCTGGCCCAATCCCTGCCCGTCTGGGACGACCCGCACAACATCGACCCCGCCTACACCCGCTCCCGGCTGCGCCACGAGGGCCTGCCCGCCCTGGAGAAGGCCCTGGGCAAAGGCGTCGTCGAAGCGCTCGCCCGTACCGCGCAGCTCTCCCGCGACGACGCCGACGCCCTGGACACCTGGGCCGCCGCGGCGGACCGTGACGTACGCGACGACGCGGGCCGCCTGGAGTGCGCCAAGCTGTACGCACTGCCCCCTGCCGTACGCCGCCGGGTGCTGCGCCGGGCCGCCATAGAGGCGGGCTCCCCGGCCGGTTCGCTCTTCGCCCGGCACATCGAGGAAGTCGACCGGCTCGTCACCGGCTGGCGCGGCCAGCAGGCCATCAACCTCCCCGGCCGCGTCGAAGCCCTGCGGCAGGGTGGCAGACTGGTCATCCGGCAGAGCTGAGCACAAGCGGCTGACACGCAGGGCGATCGGCCGCGCAGGCCCGGGGCTCCACCCCGGACCCGGCAGGCACAGAAAGAGACGCGGGTGAACGAGAAGGACATGGGCACCGACCTCCAGTCGGTGCTCCTCACCAAGGAAGAGATCGACGCGAAGCTCGTCGAACTGGCCGCGAAGATCGACGCGGAGTACGCCGGCAAGGACCTGCTCCTCGTCGGAGTCCTCAAGGGCGCGGTCATGGTCATGGCGGACCTCGCGCGTGCGCTGTCCACCCCCGTCACCATGGACTGGATGGCCGTCTCCTCGTACGGCGCGGGCACCCAGTCCTCCGGTGTCGTCCGGATTCTCAAGGACCTGGACACCGACATCAAGGGCAAGCACGTCCTGATCGTCGAGGACATCATCGACTCCGGACTGACCCTGTCCTGGCTGATGTCGAACCTGGGCTCGCGCGAGCCGGCCTCGCTGGAGATCTGCACCCTGCTGCGCAAGCCGGACGCGGCGAAGGTCGCGCTCGACTGCAAGTGGGTCGGCTTCGACATCCCCAACGAGTTCGTCGTCGGCTACGGGCTGGACTACGCGGAGAAGTACCGCAACCTCCCCTTCGTCGGAACCCTGGCTCCGCACGTCTACGGAGGCTGAGGCCCCGCGGCCCCGCCGCGGCGGACACCGGGAACCCTCACAGGCCCCCCGCCGTTGAGCCTTCGAAGGCGGGTTCGCCGGGCGTCCGAGGCGGACGCCGGTGCCCATGCTGGGGTACCGTCCGAGGAACAGTCTTTACTCACAGCAGCATTTACCTACGGGCAGGAGGGACGGGGCGACTTCGCTCCGTATGGATGGACGTGAAGCGATACTTCCGTGGGCCGGTCATGTGGATCGTGCTGGCCGTCCTCGCCGTGGTCGTGTTGATGAATGTCGTCGGCTCTGGCGGCGGCTACAAGACGGTGGACACCGGCCAGGTGATCCAGGCGATCAGCAAGAACCAGGTGGAGCAGGCCAAGCTGACCACCGGTGACGATCAAATCCTCAAGATTGAGCTGAAGGACGGCCAGAAGCTGACCGGCGAGTCCGGCAGCAAGTTCCAGGCGAGCTACATCGGCAACCAGGGCGTCCAGCTCGCCGACATGCTGCAGAAGAAGTTCGAGAGCGGTGACATCGAGAAGGGTTACACCGTCTCGCCGTCGAAGCAGTCCCCGTTCGTCTCGATCCTCTTCTCGCTGCTGCCGTTCGTCCTCATCGTGGTCGTCTTCCTGTTCCTGATGAATCAGATGCAGGGCGGCGGCTCCAAGGTCATGCAGTTCGGCAAGTCCAAGGCCAAGCTGATCACCAAGGACACCCCGAAGACGACGTTCGCCGACGTGGCGGGCTCGGACGAGGCGGTCGAGGAGCTCCACGAGATCAAGGAGTTCCTCCAGGAGCCGGCGAAGTTCCAGGCCGTCGGCGCCAAGATCCCCAAGGGCGTCCTGCTGTACGGGCCTCCCGGTACGGGCAAGACGCTGCTCGCACGCGCCGTCGCGGGCGAGGCGGGCGTCCCGTTCTACTCGATCTCCGGTTCCGACTTCGTCGAGATGTTCGTCGGTGTCGGTGCCTCCCGAGTCCGTGACCTCTTCGAGCAGGCCAAGGCGAACGCCCCGGCGATCGTCTTCGTCGACGAGATCGACGCCGTCGGACGCCACCGCGGCGCCGGCATGGGCGGCGGCCACGACGAGCGCGAGCAGACGCTGAACCAGCTGCTCGTGGAGATGGACGGCTTCGACGTGAAGGGCGGCGTCATCCTGATCGCCGCCACGAACCGGCCGGACATCCTCGACCCGGCGCTGCTGCGCCCGGGCCGCTTCGACCGGCAGATCGCCGTCGACCGTCCGGACATGCTGGGCCGTCTGGAGATCCTCAAGGTCCACCAGAAGGGCAAGCCGGTCGCCCCGGACGTCGACCTCGGCGCCGTCGCCCGCCGCACCCCCGGCTTCACCGGCGCCGACCTGTCGAACGTGCTGAACGAAGCGGCGCTCCTCACGGCGCGCAGCAACCAGAAGCTCATCGACAACGCCATGCTCGACGAGGCCATCGACCGCGTCGTGGCGGGCCCGCAGAAGCGGACCCGGATCATGTCCGAGAAGGAGAAGAAGATCACCGCGTACCACGAGGGCGGACACGCCCTGGTCGCGGCGGCCTCCCCCCAGTCGGACCCGGTCCACAAGATCACGATCCTCTCCCGCGGCCGCGCCCTCGGTTACACGATGGTGCTCCCGGAGGAGGACAAGTACTCCACGACGCGCAACGAGATGCTCGACCAGCTGGCATACATGCTGGGCGGGCGCGCGGCCGAGGAGCTGGTCTTCCACGACCCGACCACCGGCGCCGCGAACGACATCGAGAAGGCCACGGCAACGGCCCGCGCGATGGTCACGCAGTACGGCATGACGGAGCGGCTCGGCGCGATCAAGTTCGGCGGCGACAACACCGAACCCTTCGTGGGCCGCGAGATGGGCCACCAGCGCGACTACTCGGAAGAGGTCGCCGCGCTGGTCGACGAAGAGGTCAAGAAGCTCATCGAGACCGCGCACAACGACGCGTGGGAGATCCTCGTCGAGAACCGCGACGTGCTGGACGCCCTGGTCCTCCAGCTCCTGGAGAAGGAGACCCTGGGCAAGGCGGAGATCGCCGAGATCTTCGCCCCGATCGTCAAGCGCCCGGCCCGCCCCGCGTGGACCGGCTCCTCCCGGCGCACACCGTCCACCCGCCCGCCGGTGCTCTCCCCGAAGGAGCTCGCCCTCACCAACGGCGCGAGTACGGCGAACGGCTCGGTCACGGACACCGTCCCGGCCACCGAGTCGATCCCCGAGGAGCGACCCGAGAGCTAGTCACCGAACCCGGTGTGTTCCCTGTCACGGGGTTACCACCGGGCCCGGAATGGATGCCGCGCCCCCCAGGTTCTAGCCTGTTGGGGGCGCGGCTTTTCCGTACACCTGCGCGAATGCCCCCGCAGTGACGGCTCAAGGAACGAGGCACACATGACCGACCCGGTGACGCTGGACGGCCAGGGACCGATCGGCGAGTTCGACGAGAAGCGTGCCGAGGCCGCTGTACGGGAGCTGCTCATCGCCGTCGGCGAGGACCCGGACCGCGAGGGCCTGCGGGAGACCCCGGGGCGCGTGGCGCGGGCGTACAAGGAGATATTCGCCGGCCTGTACCAGGAGCCGGAGGACGTCCTGACGACCACGTTCGACCTGGGCCACGACGAGATGGTGCTGGTCAAGGACATCGAGGTGTTCAGTACCTGTGAACATCACCTGGTCCCGTTCCGCGGGGTGGCGCACGTCGGGTACATCCCGGCCACCAGCGGCAAGATCACCGGCCTGTCGAAGCTGGCCCGGCTGGTGGACGTCTACGCCCGCCGGCCGCAGGTGCAGGAGCGGCTGACCACGCAGATCGCCGAGTCCCTGATGGAGATCCTGGAGCCGCGCGGCGTCATCGTCGTCATCGAGTGCGAGCACATGTGCATGTCGATGCGCGGCATCCGCAAGCCCGGGGCGAAGACGCTGACCTCGGCCGTCCGAGGACAGCTCCGGGACCCCGCGACGCGCGCCGAGGCCATGAGCCTGATCATGGCGCGCTGACGCCCTGGCGCGCTGACGCCCTGGCGCGCTGACGCCCTGACGCCCTGACGCCCTGACGCCCTGACGCCCTGACAGAGGCGGCGTGCCGGGCCTTTCCGGGCTCCGCCCCGCCCGCCCCGCCCGCCCCGCCCCTACGCCGCTGCCGCGCCCGTGTTGTCGTCCTTGTCGTCCGGGAGCTTGCAGACGTGTTCCAGGAAGAGGGCGGCGGCGATGACGGCGATGCCGGCGAGGACCGCGAAGCCGGCGTAGATGGCCTGGTCGCGGCGGGGCGGGATGTCGAGGGAGCCGAGCAGGAAGACGCCCGTGCCGCCATACATCCCGGTGACCAGGGCGACGACGAGGGCGCTGGCCTGGGCGAAGACCAGGGCGCGGGCCGCCATCAGGGGCTCGACGCCCTTCGCGCCCGGCCGGCGCTCGCGCTGGGCGCGAAGCCGGGAGCGGATGGACAGGGCCGTGGCCAGCAGGACGACGGCGATCACCGCGAGCACGATGGGCGCGGCCAGCGGGACGCTGGGCAGGGTGCCGAAGGAGTCCCAGAGGCGGGCGGCGCCCCAGGAGAGGATGCCGGCGGCGGCGAAGAGGCCGGCCAGGACTCCGAGCCGTAGTTGCTTCACCGGGTGAGCCGCCTTCCGCCGCCTGTGATCGTCCTGCTGTCTTCTGTGAGCCTAACGACTACTCGGGCAGCCGGAGTTCCAGGTCGGCCCGGGGGAGCACGCCGCCGCGTCCGACACCGGTCAGCAGATCGGCGACCGGGCCGAGGCCGGGGAGCTGGGCCTCGGGGTCCACGTCGTGCCACGGGGCGAGGACGAAGGCGCGCTCCCGGGCCCGGGGATGGGGCAGCGTGAGCACGGGGTCGTCGGAGACCACGTCGGCGTACGCGACGATGTCGACGTCGATGGTGCGCGGTCCCCAGCGCTCCTCGCGGACCCGTTCGAAGGCTTCCTCGATGGCCTGGCCGCGCTCCAGCAGGGAGGACGGGGGCAGGGTCGTCTTCACGACGATCACCGCGTTGAAGTACGACGGCTGGGAGCCGGGGTCGACGCCCCAGGGCTCCGTCTCGTATACGGGGGAGACCGCCTTGACCCGGAGGCCGGGCGTGTCCTCCAGGGCGTCGATCGCGCCCTGAAGGGTCTCCAGGCGGTTGCCCAGGTTGGCGCCGAGGGAGAGCACGGCGAGTTTGGGGTTGGAGAGGGTGATGTCCGCCGCGTCCACCTGCTCGACCACGGAGGCGGGCACCGGCTGTACGGTCGGGTCGCTCTGCCCCTCGGTAGAAAATGCAGTCATGCTCGGCTCCGGGTGATGGTGATGGTGACGTCGTCGAAGGGAACGGTGATGGGCGCGTCCGGCTTGTGCACCACGACCTCCACCTCCTCGACGCCGTCGTGCTTCAGGCACTGCTGGGCGATGCGCTCCGCGAGCGTCTCGATCAGGTCGACCGGTTCGCCCCGGACCACTTCGACGGCCTCTTCCGCGACCACGCCGTAGTGCACGGTCTTCGTCAGGTCGTCGGCGGCTGCCGCGGGGCGGGTGTCGAGGCCGAGCACCAGGTCCACGATGAACGTCTGTCCCTCTTCCCGTTCCCGGGGGAAGACGCCATGGTGCCCTCGGGCCTTGAGGCCGCGCAGCGCGACACGATCCACGCGAATCACTCCTGCTGTCGTTGGTCGTAGGGCACGGGGCCGCGTGCGGGCGGCCGGGTACCCGATTTCGAATCTACCTGCGAGCACCGACAGCCCTCCCCCGCGGGGGCTCGGGCGTGCGGGCACGGAACAGATAGCCGCTGATACCCCGATGTGGCCGGTTCCAATCCCGATGGGCCGGCTTTGGCGCCCGATTCGGGCAGGGGCCGCTCAGGACGGGGTCTCTTCGTCCTCTTCCTCACCGGTTTCGGCCAGTACGGGCGAACCGTGGTGGGACCAGAGCTTCCAGCCGTCCGGCGTGCGGCGGAACACGTTCGTGGCGACCACGAGCTGCCCGACGAGCGGGCCGAGCGAGCTTCCCTCCTCGGCGGGGCCCCCGCTGAGGATGTTCTCGGTGCAGGTCACCAGCGCGGTGTCGCCCGTCATGGAGACGCCGACGTCGGTCAGGAAGAACTGGATGTACTCGGTGTTCGCCATGATCAGCGCGTAGCTGCGCAGCACCTCGCCGCGCCCGCTGAGCACCGGCCAGCCGGGGTGGACGCAGGAGACCGTGAGGTCCTCGCCGGGCAGCCAGAGGGCGGTCAGCGCTTCGAGGTCGCCCTGCTCCAGGGCCTCGTAGAAGGCGGTGTGGGCCTGTTCGACGGCGGCGATGTCGGCGGCCGCGGCGGCGTGGTCGTCCCTCGGCTCGCTCACGCGGCTCCCTCGATGGCGCGGGCGACCCGTACGGCGTCTGCGGTGGCCCGCACCTCGTGGACGCGGACGGCCCAGGCGCCGGCCCGGGCGGAGAGCGCGGAGACGGCGGCGGTGGCCGCGTCGCGCTCGCGGGCGGGCGGCGGGCCGCCCTCGCCGGCCAGTACGTGGCCGAGGAACCGCTTGCGGGAGGCGGCGACCAGGAGGGGCCGGCCGAGGGCGTGCAGCGCGTCCAGCCGGGCGAGGAGCGCGAGGTCGTGGGCGGCGTCCTTGGCGAAGCCGAGCCCGGGGTCGACCACGAGGCGTTCCGGGGCGACGCCGCCGGCGATCACCGCGTCCATCCGGGCCTTCAGCTCCTCGACGACCTCGGCGACCACGTCCCCGTACACCGCCCGGCTGTTCATCGACTCGCTGAAGCCGCGCCAGTGCATGACGACGAAGGGGGCCCGGGCCGCGGCGACGACCGGGACCATGTCCGGGTCGGCCTGGCCGCCGCTCACGTCGTTGACCAGGACCGCGCCGGCGGCGATCGCCTGCTCGGCGACGCGGGCCCGCATGGTGTCGACGGAGACCGTGACCCCTTCCGAGGCCAGGCCGCGGACCACCGGGATCACCCGGCGCAGCTCCTCGGTCTCGTCCACCCGGCTGGCGCCGGGCCGGGTCGACTCGCCGCCGACGTCGACCAGGTCGGCGCCCTCGCCGACCAGGTCGAGGCCGTGCTTGACGGCCGTCGTGGTGTCGAACCAGCGGCCCCCGTCGGAGAAGGAGTCGGGGGTCACGTTGACGACACCCATGACCGCGCAGCGGTCCCACTCCGGCAGACCCTGGACCGTGCCTCGTCCACGCAACGTACTCATACGACCAGCGTAGGCCCGTACGGGCTGCCTCTACGCCGCGCGGGCGCCCTGTTCGCCGGCCTGAGGCGGTACATGGGCGCAGGGGCGGCGGGGGCCGACGGGGAGGCGGCGGGCCAGGGGGCGGGGGAGCGCGAAGTTCACGAAGCCCTCGGCCTGCATCGCGGCGAACGAGATGCGGGGCAGGTCGCGGGCGGTGCGGTAGACCACGAAGCGGGGCTCCCAGCGGGGGCGGAACTTGGCGTTGAACTTGTACAGCGACTCGATCTGGAACCAGCGCGAGAGGAAGATCAGCAGCCCGCGCCAGACCCGCAGGACCGGTCCGGCGCCCAGTTTCTCGCCGCGGGCCAGGGCGGAGCGGAACATCGCGAAGTTCAGCGAGACGCGGGCGATGCCGAGGCGGGGCGCGGCCTGGAGGGAGGCGACGATGAGCAGTTCGTTCATGCCGGGGTCGGCGGACCGGTCGCGGCGCATGAGGTCGAGGGACATGCCGTCGGTGCCCCAGGGGACGAAGTGGAGTACGGCCTTCAGGTCGCCGTGGGGGGAGTCGGCGCTGTGTTCGTCGGCCTTGTGGGCGGTGGCGACGAAGCAGTCCTGGTCGGCGGTGTCGCCGATGCGGCCGAGGGCCATGGAGAAGCCGCGTTCGGTGTCGGTGCCGCGCCAGTCGGCGGCGGCGTGGCGGATGCGGGCGAGTTCGGCCTCAGAGATGTCGGCCACGCGCCGGACGCGGGTCTCGTAGCCGCCGCGTTCGATGCGCTTGACCATCTGGCGTACGTTGCGCATCGCGCGTCCGGCGAGGGAGAAATCCGCGACGTCCACCACCGCCTCGTCGCCCAGTTCGAGGGCGGTCAGGCCGGTCTCGCGGGTCCAGACCTCGCCGCCGGTCTCGCTGCAGCCCATGACGGCCGGGGCCCAGGAGTGCGCCCGTGCCTCGTCCATGAAGCGTTCGATGGCGCCGGGCCAGGCCTCCACGTCGCCGATCGGGTCGCCGCTGGCCAGCATCACGCCGGAGACCACGCGGTAGCAGACGGCGGCCTTGCCGCTGGGTGAGAAGACCACGGCCTTGTCGCGGCGGAGCGCGAAGTGGCCGAGCGAGTCGCGGCGGCCGTGCCGCTCCAGCAGGGCGCGCAGCCGGGCCTCGTCGTCCTCGGTGAGGCGGGCGGCCGGGTGCTCGGGGCGGAAGGCCAGGTAGATGGTGGTGACGGCGGTCAGCAGGCCGAGGGCGCCCAGCGAGTAGGCCACGGTCCAGGAGGTGTCCCCGGCGTAGTCGACGGGCCCCTCGAAGCCGAACAGGCCGTACAGCACGTGCTGGAGGCGGTCGGCGATGCTGGGGTTGCCGACGAGACGGCGGGGGTGGGCGCTGACGATGACCAGGCCCAGGCCGAGCGACGCCGCGCCGAGCAGTACGAAGTTGGCCAGGGCCCGCCAACGGCTGCGCGGGTCGGGGAGCGCGGCGAATTCGCTCCGGTGACGTACCAGTAGGTAACACAGCGTCAGCGACACGAGGGTGCCGAGGACGGAGTGCCGGTAGGAGAACTGGGCCAGCGCACCGACCGGGAGCAGGACGACGGCGGCCCGCCACGCGCGCCGCTTGCGCCGTTTGAGGCCGTGGGCGAGGAGCAGCAGGAGGAGGCCGGCGCTCAGTGAGAGGGCGGCGGCGAAGGGGCCGAGGGCGCCGGGCAGCACTTCGGCCAGGCTGTGCATGCGGCTGTGCCGGAACCGTGGGAAGACCCCGGCGGCGACGTCGATCAGTCCGACGGCGGCGCAGGCGGTGCCGACGAGCGCCGGCACGGCTTCCGGCTTCGGGCCGCGCACGAACGTGCGTGCGCGGGCCGGAACCGATCCTGATTTATCCCCATCTAGCGTGACAGACATCGCTTCCCGTGGTTCCGCGAGAGATTCCTGGAGTCCGGCGGCCGGAGCCCTGCGGACGATGTGCGACCTCTAGGACGAGGCTTCCGGGCCGTGGGTTCACCCACAACCCGGAAATTTCCTTACAGAAAGTTCACCGGTCATGGGCCTTACGGGCAAGGCAGTGCTGATCGTCGCGATCGTGCTGGCCGTCGTGCTGTTCTCCGTCACGATCTGGTACTGGCCGAGGCTCGCCCGGCGCAGTGCACCCGCGGTGCTCGGCCGGGTGGGGATGCTGCTGGCGACCCAGGTGGCGGTGTTCGTGACGGTCGGCCTGCTGGCCAACAACTCCTTCCTGTTCTACGGCTCCTGGGCCGACCTGCTCGGCCGCAAGCAGGAGCTGGGCGTGGTCACCGACCACGCCGCCGGGGCGCTGGCCGCGAAGAACATCGTGCGGGTGGGGACGCAGCGGCCGGACGTGCCGGGTGGTGGGCGGCCGGAGGTGGGCGGCCGGATCGACAAGGTCGTGGTCGCGGGCCGGCACTCGGGGATCGAGAGTTCGGCGTACGTGTATCTGCCGCCGGAGTACTTCCAGCCGGCCTTCGCGCGGCGGAAGTTCCCGGCGGTCCTGGTGCTCACCGGGTACCCGGGCACCTCGGAGAACCTCATCAAGGGGCTGCGCTATCCGCGTACGGCACTCGACCGGGTGAAGGCCGGACGGGCGCAGCCGATGATCCTGGTGATGATGCGCCCCACGCTTGCGCCGCCGCGGGACACCGAGTGCGTGGACATAGAGGGCGGCCCGAAGACGGAGACGTTCTTCGCGGAGGACCTGCCCCGGGCGATCTCGGCCGAATACCGGGTCGGCAAGCACGCCCGCAACTGGGGCGTCATCGGCAACTCGACCGGGGGGTACTGCGCCCTGAAGATCGGGCTGCACCACCCGGACAGGTTCACCGCGAGCGCGGGGCTCTCCGCGTACTACAAGGCGGCCGAGGACCCGACGACCGGTGACCTCTTCCACGGCGACGAGGGGGCGCGGCGCCGCGCCGACCTGCTGTGGACGCTGGACAACCGGCCGCAGCCGGACTCGTCGTTCCTGGTGACGAGTTCCCGCCACGGCGAGTCGAACTACGCCGACACGCGGCGGTTCCTGGCCAAGGTGAAGCAGCCGGCCCAGGTCTCCTCGATCGTGCTGGACAGCGGCGGGCACAACTTCAACACCTGGCGCCGGGAGATCCCCGCCGCCCTGGAGTGGTTGAGCAGCCGGCTCAGCGAGAGCTGACGGGGCCGCCTCAGGTCGCCGCGGTCTCCGCCACGCCCGTCACGCTCTCGACGGCCACCTCGGCGCGGGACACCGAGCGGCCGTCCGCGCCGACCGAGCGGCGCAGCGCCTCGTGGAGGCGGGCGGGGGTGAGCACGCCCAGGAACCGGCCCTCGCCCGCCTCGTCGATGACGGCGATCCAGCCGGCGTCGTGCTGGAGCATGGTGGCGAAGGCCTGTTTCAGCGGGGCGCCGAGGGGGAGCCACGCCTCCATGCGGCGGGCGTGGTCGCGGACGGTGCCCTTGCCGCCGGTGCGCGCGTCGTCGGCGGGAATCCAGCCGTGCAGGTGGTCCTCGCCGTCCAGGACCACCGCCCAGCGGGCGCCCTCCGCGCGCAGCCGTTCGGTGGCGGCGGCCAGCGGGTCGTCCAGGTGGACGACCGGCGGGTGGTCGAGGTCGCTCTCCTCGACGGGGGTGACCGAGAGCCGCTTGAGGCCGCGGTCCGCGCCGACGAAGTCCGCGACGTAGCCGGTGGCGGGGGCGCCGAGCACGGTGGCGGGGGAGTCGAACTGCTCGATCGAGCCCTGCCCGTAGACGGCGATGCGGTCGCCGAGCCGGACGGCCTCCTCGATGTCGTGCGTGACGAACAGGATGGTTTTTCGGACCTGTTCCTGGAGTTTCAGGAATTCGTTCTGAAGGTGCTCGCGCACGACCGGGTCGACCGCGCCGAAAGGTTCGTCCATCAGCAGGACCGGCGGGTCGGCGGCGAGTGCCCGGGCCACGCCGACGCGCTGGCGCTGGCCGCCGGACAGCTGTTCCGGATATCGGTCGCCATAAATGGAAGGGTCGAGTCCGACCAGATCGAGGAGCTCGGCGGCGCGGGCGCGGCCCTTTCCGCGTTTCCAGCCGAGGAGATGGGGAACGGTCGCGGTGTTCTCCAGGACCGTCTTGTGCGGGAAGAGGCCGACTTGCTGGATCACATAGCCGATACGGCGGCGCAGTTGGACGGGGTCGACGGCGGATATGTCGTCCCCGTCGAGGAATATCCGGCCCTCGGTCGGTTCGATCAGCCGGTTCACCATCTTCATGGTGGTCGTCTTGCCGCAGCCCGACGGTCCGACGAGCGTGACCAGCTCACCCTCGGCGACCTCGAAGGAAAGGTCGTCGACGGCGGTGGTGCCGTCCGCATACCGCTTGGTGACGTGCTCGAAACGGATCATGGTTCCCCATTGTCGCGCGTGTTCTGTGAAGGACATGTTGCTGGAATACAACGGCCTCGGCGATTGTCAGTGGTCGAGGATAGGCTCGCCGGACATCAGTACGAGAGGGCAATCGGGAGGTGGGGGGACGGATGGCCGGACAGAGCTGCCTGGTGACGAACGACTGGATCTGCGGGGAGTACCTCCGTTCCCGCAGCCACGAGTTGACGGACGCGACGGTCCAGCACATCTGGATCACCGCCGTCTCGGTCGTGATCGGGGTGGCCGTGGCCTTCCCGCTGGCGCTCCTCGCGCGCCGCAGCCGGCGTTTCGCCGGACCGGTGCTCGGGCTGACGACGGTGCTCTACACCGTGCCCTCGCTCGCGATGTTCTCGCTCCTGCTGCCCCTGTTCGGGCTCTCGGCGGCGCTCGTGGTCACCGGGCTCGTGCTGTATTCGCTGACCATTCTCGTGCGCAACATCCTCGCCGGTCTCGAAGCGGTCCCGCAGGAGGCGAAGGAGGCCGCGCACGGCATGGGGTACGGGCCGGCCCGCCTGCTGTGGGAGGTGGAACTGCCGCTCGCGCTCCCCGCGCTGATGGCGGGGATACGCATCGCCACGGTGTCCACCATCGCGCTGACGACGGTCGGTTCGATCGTCGGCCGGGGCGGCCTGGGCAACCTCATCCAGGACGCGCTGCCCAGCTTCTTCAAGGCCCAGGTGCTGGCCGCCTCGGTGCTCTGCGTGCTGCTCGCGGTCGTCGCCGACCTGCTGCTGCTCGGCCTGCAGCGGCTGCTCACCCCCTGGACCCGTATACGCGCCACGCACGGCGGCGCGGGCGCGCCCGGCCCGGCGAAGGCGGTCTGACCATGGGAGTTCTCGGCGAGGCATGGACCTGGCTCACCACCGGCGCCAACTGGTCGGGCGAGAGCGGGGTCGCCCACCGGCTCGGTGAGCACCTGTACGTCAGCGGCGTGGCGCTCGTCCTGTCCTGCGCCATCGCCCTGCCCCTCGCGCTCTACCTGGGCCACATGGGCAAGGGCGGCGCGCTCGCGGTCAACCTGGCCAACGTGGGTCGGGCGATCCCCGTCTTCGCGGTCCTGGCCCTCTTCATGGTCTCGCCGCTGCGCAACACCGGATACACACCGACGATCATCGCCCTGGTGCTGTTCGCCGTGCCGCCGCTGCTGACCAACGCCTACGTCGGGATGACGGAGGTGGACCGTTCGGTGGCGGAGGCCGCGCGCGGGATGGGCATGTCGGGCGGTCAGCTCTTCCTGCGCGTCGAGCTTCCGCTGGCCTACCCGCTCATCATGACCGGGCTGCGGTCGGCCGCGGTCCAGGTCGTGGCCACGGCGACGATCGCCGCCATGGTCGGGCAGGGCGGCCTCGGCCGCATCATCACCGCCGGGTTCAACACGTACGACACCCCGCAGGTGGTCGCGGGGGCGCTGCTGGTCGCCGTGCTCGCCCTGCTGGTGGAAGCGGTCCTGGTGGGCGTCGACCGCCTGCTGTCCCCGCTGCGCCGCCGCCGGCCGGCGTGAGTGCCCGGCCCGGCCCAGCCAACCGATAACCCTTGTCGCATACGGCCTCGCCGCCGTGGACGGAGAAGAACATGAGCAGGACCTCACGTATGGCCGGCGCGGTCGTCGGCGTCATCGCGCTGGCGGGCTCGCTCGCCGCCTGCGGCGGAGACAGCCTGGAGAAGGACAAGGGCGCCCCGGCCGGGGACAAGGACTCCGCCGAGAAGGGCTCGCTCGTCGTCGGCGCCGCGTCCTTCACCGAGTCCAAGGTGCTCGCTCAGCTGTACGCGCAGATACTCGGGGACGCCGGATACAGCACCTCGGTCACCACGGTGAACAACCGTGAACTCTACGAACCCTCGCTCGAGAAGGGAGAGATCGACGTCGTACCGGAATACGCGGCGACGATCGCGGAATTCCTCAACGCGAAGGTGAACGGGGCGAAGGCCGCCGAGTCGAAGCCGGTCGCCTCGGCCGACACCGCCGCCACCGTCGCCGCCCTGAAGAAGCTCGCCGAGCCGCGCGGACTGAAGGTGCTGCCGGCCGGGAAGGCCGTCGACCAGAACGCCTTCGCGGTCACCAAGGAATTCGCCGAGAAGCACAAGCTGACGACCCTTTCGGATCTCGGCGCCGCCAAGGTCGGCGTCAAGGTCGCGGCGGGCGACGAGTGCGAGGTGCGGCCGTTCTGCGCGCCCGGACTCAAGAAGACGTACGGCATCGACGTCACCGGAATCGACCCCAAGGGCGTCGGCACCCCGCAGTCCAAGCAGGCGGTCAAGGACGGCAAGGACCAGCTCGTTCTCACCACCACCACCGACGCGGTGCTGGACAGCTACGACCTGGTGTTCCTGGAGGACGACAAGAAGCTCCAGAACGCGGACAACGTCCTGCCGGTCCTCAACGCCAAGGACGCCGGTGCGCAGGACATAGCCGACGCGCTCGGCAGGCTCACCGGCGCACTCACCACCGAGGACCTCGCGCAACTGAACCGCAAGGTCGACGCCGAACGCGCCAAGCCCGCCGATGTGGCCCGGGAATACCTCCAGTCGAAGGGGCTGATCAAGAAGTAGCGAAGGTCCCCCGAAGAAGGGGAATCGGGGGCCGCCAGGTAACTTGCGGGGCACAGATTGCCGGGCGGCTCCCCAAGTACGCCGTACACACGGTAAATTTCGAGCCATGCCACGTGGACGCCATCGCCATTCGCCACCACTGCACAGAATCCTTCCGCCTTCGGCCGTCGCCGGGGCCTCGGTCGTCTGTGCCGCGGGAGCCTGGCTGCTCGCCGACCCCCTGGTCCTGCGCGCACTGGTCGCGGCCGCCGCGGCCGCAGCCGTCACCGGCGCGGTGCTGATGCGCGGCTGGGACCGCGAGGCGGGCCGCCGGGTCGCGGAGCTGACGCGCGCCCGCGCCGGCGACGAGTGGCGCGCCGAGGAACGCGTGGCGGAACTCGAAGCCGATCTGGAGGAGTCGCGCGAGCTGCGCGCCCGCCTGGAGACGAAGCTGCGCCGCAAGCGGGTGGAGCTCGCCGGGCTGCGGGGCGAACACGCCGCGCTGCTGCGGCGGTACGCCAACGCCGAGACCGAGCGCGCCAGCGTCCTGGAGAGCCGCCGGCAGCTCGCCATCGAGGCGTCCGCCCCGGCCCGCTCACTGCCCGCCGCGCGCAGCACCCCGACCCCGGACGCGTACGCCCGTGCCGCCCGCGCGCTGGCCGACCTCCCGCGCAACGCCGCGCTCCAGGGGGCCCGGCGCACCGCCGAGGACGCCAAGCAGCGGGATATCGCGGAGCGGGCCCCGGAGCCGGAGGAGCCGCAGGAGAAGCAGGCGGCGGCCGGGGCGCCCGGGGCGCCCGAGGCCGGTGCCGGTGCCGGTCAGGAGCACCGCTCACCCGCCGCCCTGCCCGCGGCCCGACCCGCCGGTGAGCTGCCCGCCCCGCGCCCGGTGCCGGCCGTCGGCGCGGTCGTCCCGTACAGCGCGTCCCGCCGCCACCTGGTGCCGCAGGGCAGCTTCGACTTCTTCGGTACGCAGAAGGCGCACGCCGCGATCGAGTCCGTGCAGAACGAGGACCTGGCCGACGTGGTGGGCGAGGAGGCGCTTGCCGCGCACCGCTCGGGCACGCCGGAGAACCGGGCCGTCGGCAAGGTCATCGACCTGACCGCGCACGACGAGACGGAGCAGCTGGACGTGGCGGAGCTGCGCAGCGCGATCTCGTAACGGCTGCGGCGCGCGCGGCCGTTACTTGTCGATGTCGCCGACGACGAAGAACAGCGAGCCCAGGATCGCCACCATGTCGGCGACCAGCGTGCCCGGCAGCAGTTCGGTGAGCGCCTGGATGTTGTTGAACGAGGCGGAGCGCAGCTTCAGCCGGTACGGGGTCTTCTCGCCCTTGGACACCAGGTAGTAGCCGTTGACGCCGAGCGGGTTCTCGGTCCAGGCGTAGGTGTGGCCCTCGGGGGCCTTCAGGACCTTGGGCAGCCGCTGGTTGACCGGGCCGGGCGCCAGCGCCGCCATCCGGTCCAGGCAGGCGTCCGCGAGGTCCAGGGCGTTGTGCGTCTGCTCCAGCAGGCATTCGAACCGGGCCAGGCAGTCGCCCTCGGTCCGGGTGACGACCTTCAGGGTGTCCCGCAGCTCCCCGTACGCGAGGTACGGCTCGTCGCGCCGCAGGTCGAAGTCGACGCCAGAAGCGCGGGCGATCGGCCCGGACACCCCGTACGCGTGCACCGCGCCGGCCGACAGCACGCCCACCCCGCGGGTGCGGGCCCGGAAGATCTCGTTGCCGAGGACCAGTCCGTCGTAGATGTCCATCCGGGAGCGGACCGAGGCGACGGCGTCCCGGGCGCGGCCGAGCCAGCCCGCCGGCAGGTCCTCCTTCAGGCCCCCGACCCGGTTGAACATGTAGTGCATCCGGCCGCCGGAGACCTCCTCCATCACGGCCTGAACCTCCTCGCGCTCGCGGAACGCGTGGAACACCGGGGTGATCCCGCCGAGTTCCAGCGGGTAGGAGCCGAGGAACATCAGGTGGTTGAGGACCCGGTTCAGCTCGGCGAGCAGGGTGCGGGTCCATACCGCGCGCTCGGGGACCTCCATGCCGAGCATGCGCTCGACGGCCATCACGACGCCCAGCTCGTTGGAGAACGCGGACAGCCAGTCGTGGCGGTTGGCGAGCATGATGATCTGGCGGTAGTCGCGGGCCTCGAAAAGCTTTTCCGCGCCGCGGTGCATGTAGCCGATGACCGGTTCGGCGTGCTGGATGCGCTCGCCGTCCAGAACGATGCGCAGGCGGAGCACGCCGTGGGTGGAGGGGTGCTGCGGGCCGATGTTGAGCACCATGTCGGTGCTTTCCGCTGCGCCGCCGATGCCGACTGTCGTCTCCGTCATGCGGGACAGTATCGCTCGTCCGAAGCCCCTCCGGCGATTGAGGAGGGGTGCGCAAAATCGAGCTCCTTTGGCGATTGAGGAGCGGTGCGCAAAATCCAGCCCCTCCGGCGATTGAGGAGCGGGGGTTCGGGGGCGGAGCCCCCCGGGTCGCTGCCCCGGACCCCGCTCCTCAACCGCCGGAGGGGCTTGGGTGCGCGCCGGAGGGGCTTCGTACGCGCCGCGTCAGCCAGCCGAAGTCGCCCAGGCCGCCCCGGGCGGTGAGTTCCGCCGCCTCGCCCGCCGTCGACAGGGCGCGAACATACGCGGCCGGGTCCGTCGACGCCAGCGCCAGGGGCGGGCGTTCCCCGCTGATGCCCAGGTCAGCCAGCGCCTCGCGCTGGGTGCGCAGCTCCGTGTCCGGGCCGGCGGCCGCCGCGCAGGCGTCCAGGGCCACGTGGGCGGTGAGGTCGCAGCTGCCGTCCGGCACCGGCCGCACCTCGCGGCCCGCCCTGAAGCCGGTCAGCGTCCCGTACGGCGGGCGTTCCGCGCGTACGTGCGTGTAGTCCACCGCCACCGCGAGCCCCGCGGACAGCGTCGACACCGCGTCCGCCCACACCTCGTCGCGGGGGCGGCCGATCTCCGCCCGGCTGCCGGGGCCCGCCGAGGGCCACCAGTCCCGCAGCCACGCCGCGTCCGCCCCGCCCACCGGTTCGCCCAGCCGCTCCGCGCCGTCCGAGGTCCGTACCTCGACGTACCGGTCGACGCCGTCGGGGTCCGTCTCGGCGACCGGCAGCGGCACGTTGTCCAGCCACTCGTTGGCGAACAGCAGCCCGCGCACACCGCGCGGCGGCTTCGCGCACCACTGCACGCGCGGGTCCAGGCCCTCGGGGCGGGCGGCGAGTTCGACGGCGTACGCCCGTACGGTGAGGCCGGCGCCGCCTTCGGCCGGCAGCGCCGCGAGCACGCCCGTCACCAGCTCCCCGCGCCCGGCACCCATGTCGACCAGGTCCACGTCCGTGGTGCCGAGTTCCGCCGCCGTCGCGACCAGCAGCCGGGCGACGGCGGCGGCGAACAGCGGGGAGGCGTGCACAGAGGTACGGAAGTGGCCCGCGGGGCCCTCGGGGCGCCGGTAGAAACCCTCGTCGCCGTAGAGAGCGGTCTCGGCCGCCTCCTGCCACCCACGCCACTCATCCGTCACGTTTCCCAGTCTCCACCTTGGGGAGTACGGTCCCTGGACCCGGATCGACCCTTCGGCTGACCCGGCACCCCTCGGCCTTCCCTACGCTGGGTTACGTGCAGCGCCTCTACGATTTCATCCGCAGACACCCGACGGGCGTCGACAGCTTCTGGGCTGTCTTCCTCCTCGGGCTCTCCGGCGTGACCATCGTGGCGGGCGACGCCGGACGCGGCGGCAGCCTCGAACGCGTCGCCATCGTGCCGGTCGTCGTCGGTCTCTGCGCCGTCGTCGCCCTGCGCCGGCGCGCGCCCGAGAAGATGCTGCTGCTCGCCATCGCGATGGGGGTGGCGCAGCTGGTCCTCGGCGTCAGGCCGACCGTCGCGAACTTCGCCATGCTGGTGATCACCTACACGGTGGCCACCATCGGTGAGCGCTGGGCCTCCCGGCTCGCCCTGGCGTGCAGCCTGGGCGCGGCCACGCTCTCCCAGCTCCGCTGGCCCAACGAGGAAGGGGGGCCGCGCAGCTGGGCGGAGACCGCGTTCGTCGTCGTCGTGATGACGGTGCCGTTCGTGCTGGCCTGGGTGCTCGGTGACTCGATGCGGACCCGGCGGGCCTACTTCGACCAGCTGGAGGAGCGGGCGGCCCGTCTCGAACGGGAGCGCGAGGCCCAGTCGAAGGTGGCGGTGGCCGCCGAGCGGGCCCGTATCGCCCGTGAACTCCACGACGTCGTCGCGCACAACGTCTCGGTGATGGTGGTGCAGGCCGACGGTGCCGCTTATGTCATGGACGCGGCACCCGATCAGGCCCGGCAGGCGCTGGACACCATCTCCAGCACCGGCAGGCAGGCGCTCGCGGAGATGCGGCGGCTGCTCGGGGTGCTGCGGACGGGGGACGCGCAGGAGAGCGGGGAGTACGTCCCGCAGCCCGACGTCGAGCAGATCGAGGAGCTGGTGGACCAGGTCAGGGCGGCCGGTCTGGCCGTGGACTTCAAGGTCGAGGGAACCGCCCGCCCACTGCCCAGCGGCGTCGAACTGACCGCGTACCGCATCGTGCAGGAGGCCCTGACCAACACGCGCAAGCACGGCGGCCCGCACGCCGGGGCCAGTGTGCGGCTGGTCTACTTCGACGACGGGCTCGGCCTGCTGGTCGAGGACGACGGCCGGGGCGCGGCGCACGAGCTGTACGAGGACGGCGGGGCCGACGGAGCCGGCCACGGCATGATCGGCATGCGCGAACGGGTCGGCATGGTCGGGGGCACACTGGACGCCGGGCCGCGCCCCGGCGGAGGGTTCCGGATCAGCGCGCTGCTGCCGCTCAAGACCGCCGACTAGACCGTCGCGCCTGCCCACCGAAAGAGTTGCGCCTGCCCACCGAAAGAGGAGACAAGACCCCATGGCGATCCGCGTGATGCTCGTCGACGACCAGGTGCTGCTGCGCACCGGCTTCCGGATGGTGCTCGCGGCGCAGCCCGACATGGAGGTGGTCGCCGAGGCCGGTGACGGCGCGGAGGCGATCGAGAACCTGCGCTCCACCGCGGTGGACGTGGTGCTGATGGACGTACGCATGCCGAGGCTGGACGGCGTCGAGGCCACCCGCCGCATCTGCGCGCAGCCCGATCCGCCGAAGGTGCTGATCCTGACGACGTTCGACCTCGACGAGTACGCGTTCTCCGGGCTGAAGGCCGGGGCCAGCGGATTCATGCTGAAGGACGTGCCGCCGGGCGAACTGCTCGCCGCGATCCGCTCCGTGCACAGCGGGGACGCGGTCGTCGCCCCGTCCACCACCCGCCGGCTGCTCGACCGGTTCTCGCCGATGCTGCCCAGCGGCAACCCCGAACCGCAGCACAAGGACGTCGCCAAGCTCACCGAGCGCGAACGCGAGGTGATGCTGCTGGTCGCCCAGGGCCTGTCGAACGGCGAGATCGCGGGGCGCCTCGTGCTCTCCGAGGCGACCGTGAAGACGCATGTCGGCCGCATCCTGACGAAGCTGTCCCTGCGCGACCGGGTGCAGGTCGTCGTCCTCGCGTACGAGACGGGTCTGGTGCGCGCCGGCGGCGGCGCGGGCTGAGCAGCCCGGATCGCCGCTCAGCGCAGGATTCCCTCCAGGAAGTCGCTGCCGAGCCGGGCCACCACGGTCAGGTCCAGCTGATGCAGGACGTACCGCCCCCGGCGCCGGGTCGTGACCAGCCCGGCCTTCTTGAGCACCGCGAGATGGCGGGAGACCTCGGGCGGGGTGATGCCGTTGGTGTCGGCGAGTTCGCCGGTCGTGTACGGGGAACGGGCGATGTTCCGGCAGAGCCGCATGCGCATCGGGTGGGCCAGGGCCTCCAGCCGCAGCTGGAGCAGTTCGACCGAGGCGGGCGAGGGCAGCTCGGGCCGGTGCACCGGGTAGTGGATCACCGGGCGCCAGCCGGGGGCGTGCAGCACCATCAGATGGGGCCGGCCGAAGCTGGTGGGGATGAGCGTGAGCCCGGGGCCGACGGCGGGGTCGGTCGCGTCGGTCGCGCCCTCGGTCAGCTTGTCCACGCTGATCCGGCCACCGTCCTCGGCCACCGCCAGCGCGGGGGAGACCGCCCGTATCGCCTCGCCGACCCCCTTGTGCCGCAGCAGGTCCGTCTTGTGCCGTGCGTCGGCCACCAGCTGGAAGCGGACCCGCTCCCAGGTGTCCGCGAAGAACGCCTGGTCGCAGTCCTCGAACAGGCGGCGCAGCCAGCGGCGTACGGGTGCGGGGTCGGCCAGCAGCCGCTGGGTGAACTCCACCTGCCGCGGGCCGCGCGCCGCCGCCATGTCCAGGGCCCGGGCGCGCATCCTGGCGTCGCGCAGCGGGGAGGTCGAGCCGGTCCCGTAGAAGGCGGCGCAGGTGAACTCCAGGGCGGCGGAGACGAACCGGTCGTCGTCCAGCCGGTCCAGGATGTCCAGGTCGGCGGCGAGGTCGGCGCCCGTCCTGCCGTCGCCGCCGCGCACTCCGGCGAACGGCATGAAGATGTCCGAGAAGGTGTTCCGCCACAGGAACTCCGCCTCGTGCAGCCGGTCGGCGAGGTCGGGCTCCAGCGCCGTGGCGGTGGCCGTCATCCAGCCGTGCACGGCCGGGTGGTGCCCCGGCTCGGAGAGCGCGTGCAGGGCGACCCCCAGCTCCACGAGCGGGGAGGTCTCGAAGACGATGCGGGCGGGGTCGAGCCCCGCGATGTCGATGGTCACGCTCACCCGTCCATGGTGCCGGGCGGGTGTGCCGGCCCGGCCGCCGGTTGACGGCATACGTCAAACGGCGGCCGGGCGCGGGCGGCGGGACACCGCCGGGGCCGGCCCCCTGTCACCCCTTGCGGGGCAGCCGCTCCAGGAAATCGGCCAGCGCCCGCCGGACGTCCTCGGCCGTCCACTCCAGCCCCGCCTCCCCC
>NZ_SSBK01000038.1 GCF_004795035.1 Streptomyces sp. A0958 | reverse complement strand
CCGGGGCTCCGCCCGGCGCCCGGCCCGTGGCCCCGGCCCGGACCGGGGCCACGGGGCCGCCCCGGCCCACCCACTCGTCCGCCCGGCCGATCAGCCAGTCCCGACTGGGGACGACCAGGCCCGCCGGGGTGAAGGCGATCTTGCGCAGCTCGGTGTGGCTGCCTGAGTCCTTGCGCCACAGTCCGCTGACGATGTCGACCGCCTCGGCGGGCGTGGCGGCGAACTCCAGTCCGGCGTAGACCGGGGCGCAGGCGTCCAGGCCCAGGTCCTGCGCGGAGAGCCGGCGGCCGAGCCGCCGGGTGAAGACCTCGGCGATCAGCGCTGGGGTGGTGCCCCGGGGCTGCTGGCCGCGCAGCCAGCGGGTCACGGAGGTTTTGTCGTACCGCAGGTCGAGGCCGTGTTCGAGGCCGAGCTGGTCCACCCGGCGGGCGAGGCCGGCGTTGGAGAAACCGGCCTCGGTGATGAGTGAGGCGAGCCGACGGTTGGGGGTGCGCTGCGGGGGTCGTTCCGACATCAGCTGTAGGGTCTCCTGCCTTCTGGGCCGGGCGGGCAGCCCTCAGGGCCTCCTCTGACGAACGGCGCGAATTTAACTGTCGGCGGGGCGGCCTCAGCCTGCTTTGCTCCACATTCATCCGATCGTGTGAGGATTGCGGGTGGCGCTGACGGGAAAGACCTGCCGGGCCCGCACTCCGGCGCCGGTCGTACAGTGGCCCGGGCGCGATTCGTGCATGGTGACGCGGTGCCGGGGAAACCCTCCGGGCCACGGCACCGCGAGTAGAGAGGCTGCTGTCGTGACTGAGCTCCGGTTCGTCCGTCTGGGTTTCGGCGAGGACGCCGTCGACTACCAGGAGGCCTGGCAGAAGCAGCGCGAGGTGCACGCGGCACGGTTCGCGGACACCGTCCCCGACACCTGCCTGCTCCTGGAGCACCCGCCCGTCTACACGGCCGGCCGGCGCACGGACGACAGCGAGCGCCCCCTCGACGGCACCCCGGTCATCGACGTGGACCGCGGCGGCAAGATCACCTGGCACGGCCCGGGCCAGCTCGTCGGCTACCCGATCCAGAAGCTGCCCCGCCCGGTGGACGTCGTCGCGCACGTGCGCCGCTTGGAGGAGGCGCTGATCCGTACCGCCGCCGAGTTCGGCGTCGAGACCACCCGGATCGAGGGCCGCAGCGGCGTCTGGGTCCTGGGCGACCCGGTCGAGCAGCGCCCGGCCGTCGGCGGCCTCACCCTCGACTTCGACCCGCGCCTGCAGGACGACGAGTTCGACCCCCGGCTCAACGGCCCGGAGTACGCCCCGTCCAACGCCGGCCAGCGCCGCGAGGACCGCAAGCTGGCCGCGATCGGCATCCGGGTCGCCAAGGGAGTGACCATGCACGGCTTCTCGTTCAACGTGAACCCGGACAACACCTGGTTCGACCGGATCGTGCCGTGCGGCATCCGGGACGCGGGCGTCACCTCGCTCAGTTACGAACTCGGCCGCGACATCACCATCGCCGAGGTCCTCCCGGTCGTCGAGAAGCACCTGCGCGACATCCTGGAGAACGCCGAACTCGCCCCGCGCACGATCGCCCGGACCGACGGCGCCATGGCCACGGCGTGACCCACGGAACACGCCCCCGGGAATAGGACCTGCCGGCCCCAGGTTGGGCAGACGTAAAGCCGAATGAACCACGGGCGTACCCTGGTGTTCGCCGAAGAATCCAATGCAGTGAAAGCAAAGGGGAGTACCGGAGTGTCTGTCGCACCCGACGGGCGCAAGATGCTGCGCCTTGAGGTCCGGAACAGCCAGACCCCCATCGAGCGCAAGCCCGAGTGGATCAAGACCCGGGCGAAGATGGGCCCCGAGTACAACCAGCTGCAGAAACTCGTCAAGAGCGAGGGCCTGCACACGGTGTGCCAGGAGGCCGGCTGCCCCAACATCTTCGAGTGCTGGGAGGACCGCGAGGCCACGTTCCTCATCGGTGGCGACCAGTGCACCCGGCGCTGTGACTTCTGCCAGATCGACACGGGCAAGCCGCAGGCGCTGGACCGGGACGAGCCCCGCCGCGTCGGCGAGTCGGTCGTCACGATGGACCTGAACTACGCCACGATCACCGGCGTCGCCCGCGACGACCTGGAGGACGGCGGCGCCTGGCTGTACGCGGAGACCGTCCGCCAGATCCACGCGCTGACCGCGGACCGGGAGGCCGGCCGCACCAAGGTCGAGCTGCTGATCCCCGACTTCAACGCGGAGCCCGACCAGCTCGCGGAGGTCTTCTCCTCGCGCCCCGAGGTGCTGGCGCACAACGTGGAGACGGTGCCGCGGATCTTCAAGCGCATCCGCCCCGGCTTCCGCTACGAGCGCTCCCTGGAGGTCATCACCAAGGCCCGCGAGGCCGGTCTGGTGACCAAGTCCAACCTGATCCTCGGCATGGGCGAGACCCGTGAAGAGGTCAGCGAGGCGCTCCAGGACCTGTACGACGCGGGCTGCGAGCTCATCACGATCACGCAGTACCTGCGGCCGTCCGTGCGCCACCACCCGGTCGAGCGCTGGGTGAAGCCGCACGAGTTCGTGGAGCTGAAGGAGGAGGCCGACGAGATCGGCTACTCGGGCGTGATGTCCGGGCCGCTGGTCCGCTCCTCCTACCGCGCGGGCCGGCTGTTCCAGCAGGCGATGGACCGGCGCGAGGCCCAGGTCGCGGCGCCGACCGCGTAAGCACCCCGTGTGAAACCGCACACAAGCGGCTACCACTGGGTAATGACCGCTCCGACGCGGTCCGCACGCTCCCCGCAGGTCCGAGAGACCTCCGGGGCGCGGACGGACCGCGTCGGCGTGCGCGGCGCCCGTATCAAGGTTTCATTGGTGTTTGACCGACCGGTCATGCGCTGGTAACACCGAACAGTGACCCTGGATGAACGCGCAGTGCGGTGACTTCGACCGCGACCGCCTCCCCTGCGCCCCGTCTCCAGTCCGCGCAGCACATCTCGCTCACCGGGCGCCGCCCAGTGAGCGCACATCGTTTCGAGGGGACTTCCACGATGCAGGCCGCGCCGGTACGCGCCACCGTCATCCCGACCGTCACCGATGCCCTCCGCGCCGTCGAGTCGCTGCTGCTGAGCAGCGGCCAGCGCACCGCCCGCCGCAACGCCTGGACGGCCGTCCTGGAGGACCGCCGCCGGGCCAAGGACCGGGCCGAGTCGGGGTACGTACTGGAACGGGAGGCCGTGGCCGACCGCCGTTCCCGGGCCACGTAAACTTCCTTGCATGGCGAGGAAGGCAAACACCACTGAAGGCGCGGACAGCGCCGAGAACGCGGGGCGGCTCAAGCAGATCGCCCTGACCTACAAGATGACCAGGCGGACCGACTCCAAGATCGGTCTTGTGGTCGCGGGTGTGGGAATCGTCACCTTCGGTGTCATCCTCGCGATCGGTTTCCTGATCGACCACCCGATCTACCTGGGCATCCTGGGCTTCGTGCTCGCCCTCCTCGCGATGGCGATCGTCTTCGGACGGCGCGCCGAGCGCGCGGCCTTCGGGCAGATGGAGGGCCAGCCCGGCGCCGCGGCGGCGGTGCTGGACCGTGTGGGCCGCGGCTGGACGACGACGCCCGCGGTCGCGATGAACCGCAGCCAGGACGTCGTCCACCGCGCCGTGGGCAAGGCGGGCATCGTGCTGGTCGCCGAGGGCAACCCGAACCGGGTGAAGAGCCTGCTCGCGGCCGAGAAGAAGAAGATGGCCCGCATCGTGGTCGACGTACCCGTGCACGACATCATCGTCGGCAACGGCGAGGGTCAGGTGCCGCTCAAGAAGGTGCGCACCAAGATGCTGAAGATGCCGCGCGTACTGACCGGCCCCCAGGTCACGGCCGCCAACGACCGGCTGCGCGCGATGGGCGACCTCATGAGCAACATGCCCCTGCCGAAGGGGCCTCTCCCCGGACGCGGAGGCGCCGGCCGCCCGCCTCGCGGGCGCTAGTCACGGCAGAGAACGACGAGGAAGGGCTGGGACGGGCCGCCGCAGGCGCCCCGTCCCAGCCCTTCCTCGTCTCCACGCCGACGGCTCGACCCGGTACGTGCGGGACCTGCGCCTCGACCGCCGGTGACGGCCCGCCCTCTTTGCCGGTGTACGGCCGTTGCCGGCGTACGGCTCAGAGGCGGACCTGGACCGCGCGGGCCAGGCGATCGTGGAGGCCGCGGCCGTCGCGGTCCCAGACGAGGGCCGGGATCGCCAGGCACAGCAGCACGCTGCGCACGAGGACCCGCACGAACCCGAGCCGGCCGCCGTCCTCGGCGATGACCCGGATGCCCACGAGGCGCTTGCCGGGGGTGCAGCCGATGGTGCCGACGGTGAGGACGCTCAGGACGAGGAAGATGCCGAGCGCCCAGTTGCCGGCCGCCTGCTGGTCACCGCGGGCGAACAGTCCGTATGCGATCAGCAGGCACAGGGCCCAGTCGATGAAGAGGGCTCCGAAGCGCCGGCCGAGCGGGGCGATGGCCCCGGGCCCCTGCTCGGGAAGGCCGAGCCGCTTGCCCCGGTACCCGAAGTCGGCGCCCATCTCCTCGGCGGCCGCGCGCGGCCCGGAGAGCCACGATCCGATTGCTTGCCTGTTGTCCACCCGACCACGGTACTGCGCCCGGCCGCGCGTCTTCCCCGGTGGGTGCCGTCCCATTCCCCGGACGTGGCGGTGAGACGGCCGGGAAGCCCGCCGAGCCCCGGTACGCAGGCGGTCCGGGGCCCGCGCGACCGCCTGCGGCACCCGGCCCGGTTAACTTCGGTGAAACAAATGGGTCATGCTTGAGAAATCCGGTCTGCCTATGGTCGGGTCCAGCGTGTGCCACCGCACTGGTCACACAACGAGCTGCAACCCCGTCCCTCCCGGGCCGGGAGTAGGAGGAGTTGGATGTTCCAGAACGCCGACGACGCGAAGAAGTTCATCGCCGACAACGACGTCAAGTTCATCGATGTCCGGTTCTGTGACCTGCCCGGTGTCATGCAGCACGTCACCGTCCCGGCGGCGACCTTCAACCCGGCCGACGAGCTTGCGTTCGACGGCTCGTCGATCCGCGGCTTCCAGGCCATCCACGAGTCCGACATGGCGCTGCGCGCGGACCTGTCGACCGCCCGTGTCGACCCCTTCCGCCGCGACAAGACCATCAACATCAACTTCTTCATCCACGACCCGATCACCGGCGAGCAGTACAGCCGTGACCCGCGCAACGTGGCCAAGAAGGCCGAGGCGTACCTCACCTCGACCGGCATCGCCGACACCGCGTACTTCGGCCCGGAGGCCGAGTTCTACGTCTTCGACAACGTCCGCTTCCAGACGTCGGCAAACGAGAGCTTCTACCACATCGACTCCGAGGCCGGCGCCTGGAACACCGGTGCGATCGAGAACAACCGCGGTTACAAGGTCCGCTACAAGGGCGGTTACTTCCCCGTCTCGCCGGTCGACCACTTCGCCGACCTGCGCGCCGAGATGTCCCTGGAGCTGGAGAACAGCGGCCTCCAGATCGAGCGCCAGCACCACGAGGTCGGCACCGGTGGCCAGGCCGAGATCAACTACAAGTTCAACACGCTGCTCGCCGCGGCCGACGACCTGATGCTCTTCAAGTACATCGTGAAGAACGTCGCCTGGCGCAACGGCAAGACCGCGACCTTCATGCCGAAGCCGATCTTCGGCGACAACGGCTCGGGCATGCACGTCCACCAGTCCCTGTGGGCCGCCGGCGACCCGCTGTTCTACGACGAGCAGGGCTACGCGGGCCTCTCGGACATGGCGCGCTACTACATCGGCGGCATCCTGAAGCACGCCCCGTCGCTGCTGGCCTTCACCAACCCGACGGTGAACTCCTACCACCGCCTGGTCCCCGGCTTCGAGGCCCCGGTCAACATGGTGTACTCGCAGCGCAACCGTTCCGCCGCGATGCGCATCCCGATCACGGGCTCCAACCCGAAGGCCAAGCGCGTCGAGTTCCGCGCCCCGGACCCGTCGTCCAACCCGTACCTGGCCTTCTCCGCCCTCCTGATGGCCGGCCTGGACGGCATCAAGAACAAGATCGAGCCCGCCGAGCCGATCGACAAGGACCTCTACGAGCTGGCTCCCGAGGAGCACGCCAACGTCCAGCAGGTCCCGACCTCCCTCCCGGCCGTCCTGGACGCCCTGGAGGCGGACAACGAGTACCTCCAGGCCGGCGGGGTCTTCACGTCCGACCTGATCGAGACGTGGATCGACTACAAGCGCACCCACGAGATCGCCCCGATCCAGCTGCGCCCGCACCCCCACGAGTTCGAGCTGTACTTCGACCTCTAAGGGCGGGGGCCGGGACGTACCCGTACCGACGGTCGGAACCTGACGGCGTACCGGACACAGCTTCGCCAGAGCAAAGAGCCCTGCCACTCTCCGCGGAAAGTGGCAGGGCTCTTTGCTCTACTCCCGCTATGCAGCCGCGCAGGCGCCTCTTGCAGCGGGAACCGGCGGGGCCGATCACACCTGGGCCGTCGCCCGCGCATCATCGAGTCAACTCTTTCGCAGCGTCCTGACCACGACCGCGTACAGCGGGGAGTCGTCGGAGGGCCTGGCCTCGTCCCGCTTCTCGTAGCCCCATTTCTCGTACAGGGCTTGCACCCTCGGGTGGGTGGAATCGACCAGGAGCGTCACGAAGTCGACCTCGACCGATCGGATCAGCGCGTCGTGGATCTGCTGCGCCCTGCCGGTCCCCTGCCACCGGGAGACCACCATCAGCTCGGACAGGGCGCAGATCCGGCCGCGCACATCCCTGGTCCGGTCCGCCCCCTTCCACCAGCCACCCGGCTTGAACCTCGAACCGTACGCGTACTCGACCGGTCCCCAGTCCTCCCGGCCCGCGACGCAGAGCCAGCCCTCGTGCCCGGACCACAGGTCGACGTAGTACGGGAACCGCTCGCGCGAGTGGAACGGGTCGGGCTCGTCCGCGTAGACCTCGTCGTGTATGTCCAGGAGCAAGGAGCGCACGTCCTGGGCATCGGCGTGCGTATACGTCTTCAGATCCATCGGCGTGACTCCTCGATCCAGCTCACGACCTCGGGCGCCCTCGTGCCCGTGGCCTCAATGACTTGGCGCGTGGCAGCAAGGGTCCTCGTCGTGCGCAGCGACCCGGACGCCGGCAGCAGCATCTCGTACGCGCGGCGTCCTGTTCGGGTCTGTCAAACGACGTTTTACAGTCCCGCTCATGGTGTGGCTCAAGGTGCTGGCCCCCAACGTGGCCGGGATCAACGCCTACGAGCGCGCCGGGTTCCAGCACGCGGGGAAGCTGCGCGAGGCCGGGTACTGGCTCGGCCAGGTCTGCGACGAGGTGCCGATGGACGCCCTGGCGCAGGACTTCACCGGGCCTTCGGCGGTGCAGGCGCTCCTGGGTCGTGTCTGACCAGGGATCTCGGGTCGGGTCGGCTCGCGGAGCCGGAGGATCAGTGGGGCCAGGTGGACTTGGGCCTCGCGGCGGGCCGTATTTCTGGCCACTCGCGCAACCGGAGGAGCCCTCAGTGCCCGCCCGTCAGCTCCCCGCTCAGCGTCCGGTGCAGGTCGGCGCTCGGCTGGTTGAGGCCGATGATCTCGACGCTCTTGCCGCGTTGGGCGTACTTCGTTTCGATCGCGTCCAGGGCGGCGACCGATGAGGCGTCCCAGATGTGGGTGGCGGAGAGGTCGATGACGACCTTGTCCGGGTCGGTGGCGTAGGCGAAGCGGGTGACCAGGTCGTTGGACGAGGCGAAGAAGAGTTCGCCGGTGACGGAGTAGACGACCTGGCCGCCGTCCGGGTCGGTGACCGCGGTGACGTCGGCCACGTGCGCGACGCGGCGGGCGAAGATCACCATGGCGGTGACCGAGCCGACGACGACGCCGATGGCGAGGTTGGACGTGGCGACCACGATGGCGACGGTGATGACCATGACCGCCGTTTCGCCCATAGGCAGCCGGCGGAGGGTCTTCGGGGCGATGGAGTGCCAGTCGAACGTCGCGAACGAGACCATCACCATGACCGCGACCAGGGCCGCCATCGGGATGTCGGAGACGACCGGCCCGAAGGCGATGCAGAGCACCATCAGGAAGGAACCGGCGAGGAAGGTGGACAGGCGGGTGCGGGCTCCGGAGACCCGTACGTTGATCATGGTCTGGCCGATCATGGCGCAGCCGCCCATGCCCCCGAAGAAGCCGGTGACGATGTTGGCGATGCCCTGGCCGATCGACTCGCGGGTCTTGTTGGAGCGGGTGTCGGTGATGTCGTCGACCAACTGGGCGGTCATCAGGGATTCCATGAGGCCGACCAGGGCCATCGCCAGGGCGTAGGGGGCGACGGTGGTCAGGGTGTCCAGGGTGAACGGCACGTCGGGCAGGCCCGGGACCGGCAGTGAGGAGGGCAGTTCGCCCTTGTCGCCCACCCTCGGGACCGCGATGCCCGCCGCCAGGGTGATGGTGGTGAGGACGGCGATGGAGACCAGGGGGGCCGGGATCACCCGGGTGACCTTCGGGAAGAACACCATCAGCAGCAGGCCGCCGACGATCAGCGGGTACACCGCCCAGGGCACGTCGTGCATCTCGGGCACCTGCGCCATGAAGATCAGGATGGCCAGCGCGTTGACGAAGCCCACCATCACGGAACGCGGCACGAACCGCATCAGCTTGGCGACGCCGAGGGCCCCCAGCACGATCTGGAAGAGGCCGGCCAGGATCACGGCCGCGACCAGGTAGCCGAAGCCGTGCTCGCGGTTCAGCGGGGCGATCACCAGGGCGACCGCGCCCGTCGCGGCGGAGATCATCGCGCGCCGTCCGCCGACGAGCGAGATCGTGACCGCCATCGTGAAGGAGGCGAACAGGCCGATCGCGGGGTCCACCCCGGCGATGATCGAGAACGAGATCGCCTCCGGGATCAGGGCGAGCGCGACGACCAGACCGGCGAGCACCTCCGTACGCCACACCTTGGGGTCGGAGATCCAGTCGGGCTTGAGGGCGCGCAGCCGGAGCGGGAACGCGGGCGTGGTGGAGGAGGACAAGAAGGCGTACCTGTCGATCGGGGGGCGTCCACCGGGGTCCGCGGTGGCCGGGCGTGGAACCTGCACACGCGTACGCGCGCGACCTCGGGCGCCAAACAACTGTACACACCCGGCCGGCGCCCGTAGGGTCCTTGCCGTGAACACCGGACCGGCGATACGCCATGCACGGAACGGCTACCCGGTGGTGGGCTGAGCCCCCGTCGGACGTGCCTCGCCGGGCGCTCCGCATACCTGGCACGGGGACCTCCCCCCGGCTCGTACACCGTGCGTTTTCCCACTGTGCCGAGCCGAAGAGATCATGAGGTCATCAAGCGT
Organism: Streptomyces sp. A0958; assembly: GCF_004795035.1. Classification (GTDB taxonomy): domain Bacteria; phylum Actinomycetota; class Actinomycetes; order Streptomycetales; family Streptomycetaceae; genus Streptomyces. The sequence continues at coordinate 49,374 of NZ_SSBK01000038.1, read as the reverse complement.
GCCCGTTTCGTTCAACCACACCATCATCGCCTCCAAGGACCGCCACGCCTCCGCGCGGTTCTTCCGTGAACTGCTGGAGCTCGGCGAGGCTCCGTCCTGGGGGCCCTTCCTCAACGTCCAGCTCCATGACGGCGTGCTGCTCCAGTTCGCCGAGCCGCCGGTGGAGATCCAGACGCAGCATTACGCGTTCCTCGTCGACGACGAGCTGTTCGACCGGGCCTACCGGCGGCTCACCGAGGGCGGGGTCGAGCACTGGGCCGACCCGCAGATGACGCGGCCCGGTGAGACCAACACCGGGCACGGCGGGCGCGGCGTGTACTTCAAGGACCCCGCCGGGCATGCGATCGAGCTGATCACCCGCCCCTATCTGTAGGCCGGACGGCGCAGAGCCGGCCGCGGCGGGGTCGCGGGGGCGGACGGATGCGCCGAGGCTGGGGGGATGAGTGAGCAGGCGCCCCCCGGCGACCCGGTCCCGCCGCCGCCTCCCCGGCGGCGGATGTGGCCGTGGGTGCTGTTGATGATCGCCGTGCTGCTGGCCCTCGCCGCGGGCGCGGCCTGGGCGGTGCTGTCGGACGTGCTCCACTCGGAGGGCTCGCGGACCGTGCACATCCGGTACGAGGTCACGGGGACCGCCCCGGACGTGGTGCTCACGTACAGCACCTGGCGGGGTGAGGAACTGTCGACCGGGCGGCTGGCGCTGCGGTCCCTGCCGTGGGCCGGGGAGCTGGACACGAAGGGGTTCATGAGCGGTGGCTCGTTCGTCGTCAGCGTCGGCCGGGCCGGCGGCGACGTCTCCTGCGCGGTGACCGTGGACGACGGCACGCGGCGCACCGATTCGGCGTCGGGCGCGTTCGCCACGGCCACGTGTAACGGGTACTGAGGGAGGGCATGGGTGCGCCCCCGGGAGGCCGGCCTCCCGGGGGCGCGATCGCCGGAGGGGTCAGCGGCCGTAGCGGATGAGGGCGCGGACCATGCGGCAGGTCGTGTCGGACGGCGGGTGGATGCCGAGGCGTTCGGCGGTCGTGCGTATCCGGGCGTTGTTCGCGCTCGACGGGAGGTAGACGCCGGTGTCGAGCAGGGCGATGGCCAGGCGCATCGCCTTAAGGCGGCGGTTGTGCGAGACGTACCACTCGCGGGGGCGGCCGGCGGGGAGCGGCTTCTTCTTCAGCGGCTTGAGCGGGGGCTGAAGCGGGGACTTGGGGAGCGGCTTGGTCGTGACTGCGGCAACGGCCATGGGCAACCTCCTGGCGCGGTGGCGGAACTCGTCGGAACCCTCACGAACTACCCCCATTTTACTGCCCGGCACTGACAATCGCCCCTGGCCAGAGGGGCTTTCGCGCATCTTTTGAGAGTCCGTCCCGTACCTTTGGCCCCATGGAGATCTGGATCAATCCCGCCTGTTCCAAGTGCCGCAGCGCGGTGCGGTTGCTCGACGCGGAGGGGGCCGACTACACGGTTCGCCGCTACCTGGAGGACGTGCCGTCGCCGGAGGAGATCCGGGCGGTGCTCGACCGGCTCGGGCTGGAGCCGTGGGACATCACGCGGACGCAGGAGGCGGACGCGAAGGAGCTGGGCCTCAAGGACTGGCCGCGCGGGGCGGAGGACCGGGAGCGGTGGATCACCGCCCTCGCCGAGCACCCGAAGCTGATCCAGCGGCCCATCATCACGGCGGAGGACGGCACCGCCGTGGTCGCCCGCACCGACGAGGCGGTCCGGGACGCGATGGGGCGCTGAGCGTCTGGGGCCGGACAGGCCCTAGATGTATTGCCCTGTGAGGAAGTCGCTGACTCTGCGGTTGAGTTCGGGGGCCGTTGCCGCGTGCAGCGGCAGTGTGTGGTGAGTGGCGGTCGGCAGGATCGCCGTCTGTGCGCGCGGCAGCAGGCGGTGCGCGGTGGCCGCCACCCGGGACGCGTGCTGGGCCCGGCTCCCACCGGCGAGGAGGACCAGCGTCGGTACGGCGAGCGCGTCCAGGGCCTCGGGTGACGGGCGGGGGCCGGTGACCGGGCGGGCCGAGGGGAAATCCGCCGCCGCCTCGCGCAGCCGCAGCCAGGCCGGGTCGACCGGGGCGCCGCCCGTCTCCCACTCCAGGAAGGCGCGCGTCCGGGCGGCGTTCGGGCGCAGCAGCATCGGCAGCGCGTGCAGCAGGTAGCCGGGCCGGAAACCGGCGAAGCAACCGGTCGGGTCGAGGAGGACCAGCTTCCGGAGCCGGTGGGGCGCGCGCAGGGCGTAGTGCAGGGCGATCCAGCCGCCGTACGAGTGGCCGCACAGCGCGGTGGAATCCGCGCCCAGGCCGTCCAGCAGCGCGTCGCGCCAGCCGCACAGATCGTCCACGCTGCGGATCGGCCGCTCCCCCACCGTGCTGCGTCCCGGCTCGCCCACGAGGTCGACCGCGTGGACCCGGTGGGTGCGGCCCAGCTCCGCGGCCTGGGCGTACCAGACGGTGGACATCGCACCGCCGCCCGGCAGCAGCACGAGGGGCGGGGCGTCCTCGGGGCCGTAGCTGTTGACGTGGGTGGTGCCGTACGGGGTGGGGACGGCCGTCGGCGTGGTGCCGGCCGGCCACTTGGCCGCGACGACCTCGTCGTAGGCGGCGAGGAAGGGCTCGCCGGCGGTCGCGGGCGGGGGCGGGGGCGGGGGCGGGGGCGTGGGCGGGGGCGGGGTGGACGTCATGGGTACTCCCTGGGCTCCGTACACCTGGATATTATCTCGCTCAGCGAGGTAATAGAGCGAGGAGCCGGAGATGAGCGAGCAGGGCCCCGAGTTGGAGATCGTCCATCTGCTGCGCAAGGTCACGATGGAATTCGGGCTGCGCCAGGCCGAGTTCGCGGCCCGGCACGGCATGCATCCGACCGACGTACGGGCCCTGGTGTGCCTGCTCGACGCGGAGCGGAGCGGCACCGAGGCCACCGCCGGCCGGCTCGGCGCGGAGCTCGGGCTCAACTCGGCGGGGACCACCTCGCTCATCGACCGGCTGGAGCGGCTGGGCCATCTGACGCGTACCCGCGACCCCCGGGACCGGCGACGGGTTCTGCTGGCCGTGACGCCGAGCGCGGTGGAGCTGGGGTGGGCGGCATTCGGGCCGGTGATCGGGAGTGCGGTCGCGCTGCTGCGGGACTACGACGAGCGCGAAGTCGCCGCCGTACGGCGGTTTCTGGGCGGATTCCTCACAGCGGTCTCGGAGCCGGACGGCGGGGGGCCGGGCGGCGCGGGACCGGGCAGCGCGGGACCGGGCAGCGCGGGACCGGGCAGCGCGGGACCAGGCACCACGAAGCCAGGCAGCGCGGGACCGGGCGGCACGGGACCGGGCAGCACGGGACCAGGTAGCGCGAAGCCAGGCAGCGCGGGACCGGGCGGCACGGGACCGGGCAGCACGGGACCGGGCAGCACGGGACCAGGCAGCGCGAAGCCGGGGTGAGCCGGTCCCGGCGCCCCGGGGTCAGCTGCTCGCCTGTGCCTCCGCCTCGGCCAGCAGTTCGGTCAGGCGGAGGCCGAAGCGTACGTCGCAGGGGTGGGCCTCACCCGTGCGCACCGATGCGATCAGCGCGTCCACCGCCGCCGCGAACGCGTCCACCGGTCCTTCCCACCGCGGCAGTTCGGCGATCCCGTGCTCGCCCCTGAGCACGACCTCCACCCCGGCCGCCGCCACCGGGGCGCCCAGGGCCAGGGTCACCGTGCTGGAGGCTCCCGTGGTGTGGCGCAGGACGAGGTGGTGGACGTCGGAGGGGCCGCGGGCGGCGGTCAGTTCGGTGACGTCGCCCAGGACCGGGATCAGGACCGAGAGGGCGTGCGGGCCGACGTCCCAGAGGCCGCCCCGCTCGCGGCGCCAGGGGGAGGCGGCGTACTCGTTGTCCGCGCCGGGGGCCCACAGCGCGCCGATCCAGTCCGCGCGGGCGGTGAACCAGTCACCCACCGCCCCCTGCTCGGCGATCCAGGCAGAGGTCTGCGGTGCGAAGCGCAACGTGCAGAAGACGACGGAGGCGACCCGGGCCTGCTCGGCGGCCTCGGCCACTTCACGGGCTCCGGCGACCGTGGTGGCGACCGGCTTGTCCATGATCAGGTGGCAGCCGGCCGCGGCGGCGCGGGCGGCCAGCGGGGCCTGTACGTCCGGCGGCAGCGCGAACGCGATGGCGTCGCTCGTGGCGAACAGCTCATCGAGCCCGGTGTCACCGGAGTAGGCCGGGGCGCCGTACGCGGCGGCCAGTTCCACGGCGGCCTCGGCGCGGCGGCCCCACACTCCGCTGAGCACGGCGCCGGGGTGGGCGGCGAGGGCGGGGGCGTGGGTGTTGCGGGCCCAGGGGCCGGTGCCGGCCAGGCCGATGCGCAGGGGGGTCTCGGGTGTCGTCATGGCTCCAGTGTGCCCGGTGCGGTCCGGGCGCCGCCGCCCCCGGTGCGCCCGCGTGCCGGTGGCTGCCGGCCCGGACCGCCGGGCAATGCGGTGGCGGGGCGCGTACGGCCCTACGGGTGCCTCCGCCCAGCAGCCGCAAGCACCCAGCAAGCACCCAGTCCCGCTCCCCTCCCTCAATTGCCGGGCGGTTTCTTCCGAAACCCCGGTAACACCGGGTTCACGCGAGGGCAACGGACGGGAAATCGCGCCTTGCGAAGCTGCGTCGCATAGACCGCAGAACCCGCAAAGGATGGCTTCCGTGACGTTCAAGGCCGAGTACATCTGGATCGACGGCACCGAGCCGACCGCCAAGCTCCGTTCCAAGACCAAGATCATGCCCGGCTCTCCGTCGTCCGACGTGACCGGGCTGCCGATCTGGGGCTTCGACGGGTCGAGCACCAGCCAGGCCGAGGGCCGCGCCTCGGACCTGGTGCTGAAGCCGGTCTTCACCTGTCCGGACCCGATCCGCGGCGGCGGCGACATCCTGGTGCTGTGCGAGGTCTTCGACATCGACATGACCCCGCACGCCTCCAACACCCGGGCGCGGCTGCGCCCGGTCGCCGAGCGGTTCGCCGGGCAGGAGGCGATCTTCGGCATCGAGCAGGAGTACACGTTCTTCGACGGCCACCGGCCGCTCGGCTTCCCCGAGGGCGGCTTCCCGGCCGCACAGGGCGGCTACTACTGCGGTGTCGGCGCGGACGAGATCTTCGGCCGCGACATCGTGGAGAAGCACCTCGACAACTGCCTGAAGGCGGGGCTGGGCATCTCCGGCATCAACGCCGAGGTGATGCCCGGCCAGTGGGAGTTCCAGGTGGGTCCGCTGTCGCCGCTGGAGGTCTCCGACCAGCTGTGGATCGCCCGCTGGCTGCTCTACCGCACCGCCGAGGACTTCGACGTCTCAGCGACCCTCGACCCGAAGCCGGTCAAGGGCGACTGGAACGGCGCGGGCGCGCACACCAACTTCTCCACCAGGGCGATGCGCGAGGGCTACGACGCGATCATCACCGCGTGCGAGTCGCTGGGCGAGGGTTCGAAGCCGATGGACCACGTCAAGAACTACGGCGCGGGCATCGACGACCGGCTGACCGGTCTGTACGAGACCGCCCCGTGGAACGAGTACAGCTACGGCGTCTCCGACCGCGGCGCCTCGGTCCGCATCCCGTGGCAGGTCGAGCAGGACCGCAAGGGCTACATCGAGGACCGCCGCCCGAACGCCAACGTCGACCCGTACGTCGTCACGCGGCTGATCGTGGACACCTGCTGCACGGCGCTGGAGAAGGCCGGCCAGGTCTGACCCCACCCCCGAGCGGGTCACCGGGCTGATGACGCGGTGGGCCCGCCAGGAGCCCGGGTGGGGCGCGGGGCCCGCCGTAACGCAAAGGGTCCGTATCGACGGGTGAGAGAGGCCTGCTCCCGCGTGCCGTTCTCTGGTTCAATGGGGGCATGGCCGGTTTCCCGCACACCTCGACAGGTCGCAGCGACCTCGAGCCGTTCTGGCCCTCCCGTCAGCACCACGACTTCGACCGGGTGTGTTGCCGCGCGCTGAACGCGCCGGCCCTTTAAAGCCGCTCACCCGGCCTCCGGTCCGCGCGCACGCAGCAAGTCCGTCCACAGACGACTCCTTCGCGCGAAAGAGCTGACCCCTCATGGCGAACACCCGTTCCTTCTCCGCCGCAGCCGCTGCCACCGCAGCGCCGACGGTGGCCGCTGCGACCGCCTCCGCCCGTACCCAGTCCCCCAACCGGCACCGGCTGCGCGCCGTCGCCCCCGACGAGGTCGTCCAGCAGGCCGACGTGTCCGCGTTCCTGACGCCGGGTGCGACCTGGCTGCCGGCGCCTCAGCACACCCTGCCCGCCCTGCCGGGCCGGCCGCCGATGGTCGGTTACCTGGTGCTCGTGCCCGCCGACCAGCAGCCGGCCTTCGCGGCCGCCGCCGCCCAGTACGCGGCGCCAAAACCGCCGGTGGACGCGGCGGACGGGCCGGTGAGCATCGACCCCGTCCAGCGCTCCGCCTCGGTGAACGGGCAGCTGCTCGACCTCACCTACCTGGAGTTCGAACTCCTCGCCCACCTGGTTGCGCACCCCCAGCGGGTGCACACCCGCGACCAGTTGGTGACCACGGTCTGGGGCTACGGGCACGTGGGCGACGGGCGCACCGTCGACGTCCACATCGCCCGGCTGCGCCGCAAACTCGGCGCCGAGCACCGCCGCTCGATCCAGACGGTGCGGCGGGTGGGGTACAAGTACGCCCCCTGAGCCGATGGTGAGAACGGCGGGCCCCGGCCCCGGTGTGCGCACACCGGGGCCGGGGCCCGCCTCGTCCGTTCCCGGTCAGCCGCGCACCCCCGGGCCCACCGGCGCCGCGACACCGGCCGGCTCCGGCTCCGGTTCGCTGTGGTCCAGGCTCGGCAGCCGTCCGAGGCCGCGCGGGGTGCGCCAGTTGCGCTCGCCCAGCAGCGCCATCACGGAGGGCAGCAGGACCATCCGTACGATCGTGGCGTCCAGCAGCACCGCGACGGCCAGGCCGACGCCCATCTGCTGCATGTCCTGCATCGAGAGCGTCGCGAAGACCGAGAACACCGCCACCATGATCACGGCCGCGCCGGTCACCGCGCCGGCCGTGCGCCGGATGCCCTCGTCGATCGCGGCCCGGGTGGAGAGCCCGCGGCCGTGGGCCTCGCGGATGCGGGAGACCACGAAGACGTGGTAGTCCATCGACAGCCCGAACAGGACGACGAGGACGAACAGCGGCATCCAGGACTCGACCGCGCCGACACCTTCCGAGCCGATCAGACCGGCGCCCCAGCCGTGCTGGAAGACGGCGGTCATCACCCCGTACGCGGCGGCCACCGAGAGCAGGTTGAGCAGGATGGAGGTCACGGCGATCACGTAGCTGCGGAAGCAGAACAGCATCAGCAGGAACGTCACCGCGGTGATGAAGAGGAAGACGGGCGCGATGCCGCGCCTCAGCTGGTCGTTGAAGTCGACGGACCCGGCCACCTCGCCGGTGACGTAGGCCCGTGCGCCGGTGGAGTCGAAGGCGGCCGGCAGCCGCTCGTCGCGCAGTTCGGCGAGGCCGTCCTTCCCGCCGGGCAGCGGGACCTCGATCTCCGCGACGTTCTGCGCCCGGTGCACGGTGACGTGGTCGAAGCCGGCGAGGGCCTTGCGGACGCCGGGTGCCGTGATGTCGTCCGCCTCGACGACGACCTGGGCCGGGGCGGAGCCGCCGGGGAAGGTCTCGCTGATGTGGCGGTAGGCGACGGACAGCGCCGAGTCGGAGCCGAACTGCTTCTCCAGGCCGAGGGACTCGGTCTTCATGCCGATGGCGGGCACGGCGAGCGCCAGCAGGACGGCGACGGAGGCGGCGGCGAAGAACTTCGGGCTCCGCAGGACGGGCCTCAGCAGCCGGCCGGCGATCCGGCCGCTCTGCTTGCTGCCCCGCTTGCCGCGCCGGTTCAGCAGCGGCACCTTGCCCGCCTCGATCCGGTCGCCCAGCCAGGACAGCAGGGCGGGCAGCACCGTCACCGAGCCCAGCATGGCGATGAGGACGACGATGATCGTGGCGAGGGCGAAGCCCTTGAAGAGCATCAGTCCGGACAGGAACATGCCGGCCATCGCGACCATCACGGTGAGCCCGGAGACGAGCACGGCCCGGCCGCTGGTGGCGGCGGCGATCCGCAGGGCCGTCTCGGCGTCGCGCCCGGCGGCCCGCTCGTCGCGTTCGCGCCGCAGGTAGAACAGGCAGTAGTCGACGCCGACGGCGAAGCCCATCAGGAACATCACGGAGTACGTGGTCTGGGAGAGGTGCAGCTGGTGGCTGGCCAGCGAGAGCAGTCCGAAGGCCGCCAGGCACGCGGTGAGGGCCAGCCCCACGGGCAGCAGGGCCGCGACGACGGCGCCGAAGGCGACCACCAGGATGCCCAGGGCCAGGGGTATGGCGGTGAACTCGGCCTTCTTGAAGTCGTCGGAGAGCAGATCGCCGAGCCACTTGCCGGCGCTGGCGTCGCCGAACTGGTGGACGGTGACGTCCGGCCGTTTCTCCTCCACCCCGGCGACGGCGTCCAGCACGGGCTGCACCCGGTCGGCGGCGGTGTCCGGATCGCCCTTCATCTCGAAGGTGATCAGCGCGTCCTTGCGGTCCTCGGAGGGGACCGGGTCCGCCAGGCCCGTGACCTCGCCGGTCTTGTCGATGGCGGCGGTCAGCTCCCGCGCGGCGGTCCGCCAGCCGTCCGGCTCGGCCGCCGACACCATGACGAGTTCGCCGGCCCGGTGGCTGAGGCCCGCGTCGGACAGGATCTGTTCGGCGCGAGCCGAGTCGCCCGCGCCGTTCTCCGTGTCGGTCATCTCAACCATGCCCGAAGCGCCGCCGATACCCGCGGCGAGTACGACGAAGAGCAGCCAGCCGAGAATGGCCGTCTTGCGGTGGTGTGCGCTCCACACACCGATACGTGCCGCGAGGTTACGCCTCATGGCGTGTTCGCCCCCTGTTGTGGATGTCCGACGATGCCCCTCGAATCTAGGGAGGCGCCGACCGCCGCCCCAGCCGCTGAAGCCCCCGCTCCGCAGGACGTAGGGCGAGGTCACAGGGGTGGTGCCAGGTACACCCCCGCCGGGTGGGGAACCGGCTGACGCCCGCGGGGCGCGGCGGGCCAGACTGTGTGCGAGACGGGGCCGGCACGACGGCCCGGCGAGGGGAAGAAGGACCGCGATGGACACGAAACGGGGACGGATCGGGTCGGCGCTGCTGGCCGCGTGGCGCGGGCTGGTGGTGTCCTTCGCCGCCATCGTGGGTTCGGTCACGCTCTTCGTGCTGGCGCTGGTCTCCGTGGTCTTGATCCCGCTGGGCATCGGCCTGGTCACCACGCCGTACATCCTGGAGGCGGTCCGCAAGCACGCCAACCAGCGCCGGCTGCTGGCCATCACCTGGTCCGACGTGCGCATCCCGGTCCCGTACCGGCCGCTTCCGAAGGATCTGCGCGGCGGCTTCATCGGGCAGGTGGAGCGGACCACGCTGATGCTGAAGGACCCGGCGACCTGGCGGGACATGCGGTGGATGCTGGTCGACATGACGGCCGGGTATGTGGTGTCCGTGCTGGCTGCGGCGCTGCTGGTCTTCCCGGTGGAGGGGCTCGTCCTGGCGGCGGGTCTGTGGCGGGTCTACACGGACGACCGGTACTGGTACGCGTTCGTCCCGGTCGACAGCCAGGCGACGGGCCTGCTGGCCGCCGCACTCGGCGTGATGATCTTCGCGGTCGGGTTGGTGCTGAGCGAGCGGCTGCTGCGGGCGCACTTCGTGCTCGCCCGGTCGGTTCTCGCCCCCACCCAGGAACAGGAACTGGCCCTGCGCGTCGCGCGGTTGACCGAGACCCGGCACGAGGCGGTCGACACGGCCGCGTCGGAGCTGCGGCGCATCGAGCGCGACCTGCACGACGGGGCGCAGGCCCGGCTCGTCGCCATGGGCATGAACCTGGGCACCGTCGAGGCGCTCATCGAGAAGGACCCGGCGCAGGCGAAGAAGCTCCTGTCGATGGCCCGCGAGTCCTCGGCCGAGGCGCTGACCGAGCTGCGTGACCTGGTCCGGGGCATCCACCCCCCGGTCCTCGCCGAGCGCGGGCTCGGGGACGCGGTGAAGGCCCTGGCCCTGCGGCTGCCCATCCCGTGCGAGGTGGACGTGGAGCTGAACGGCCGCGCCGAGGCCCCGGTCGAGTCGGCGGCGTACTTCGCGATCAGCGAGGCCCTGACGAACGCGGCGAAGCACTCGGGCGCCGAGCGGATCTGGGTGGACCTGCACCACAGCGAGGGGGCGCTCAGGTTCTCGGTCACGGACAACGGGAAGGGCGGCGCGTCGGTCGGCGCGGGCTCGGGCCTGAGCGGAATCGAACGCCGACTCGGTACATTCGACGGCATCATGGCCGTCAGCAGCCCCGCGGGCGGTCCCACCATGGTGACCATGGAGATCCCTTGCGAGTTGTCCTAGCCGAAGATCTCTTCCTGCTGCGCGACGGCCTGGTCCGCATGCTGGAGGCGTACGACTTCGAGATCGCGGCCGCCGTCGAGACCGGGCCCGAACTGACCAGAGCCTTCGCCGAGTTGGAGCCGGACGTCGCCGTTGTCGACGTCCGGCTCCCGCCGTCCCACACGGACGAGGGGCTGCAGTGCGCGCTGGCGGCCCGGCGCGCGAGACCCGGCCTGCCGGTCCTCGTACTCTCCCAGCACGTGGAGCAGTTGTACGCGCGCGAGCTGCTGGCGGACGGCAACGGCGGGATCGGCTACCTGCTCAAGGACCGGGTCTTCGACGCGGACCAGTTCATCGACGCGGTACGCCGGGTGGCGGCGGGCGGTACGGCGATGGACCCGCAGGTCATCTCGCAGCTGCTGACGCGGCGTTCGCAGGACAAGCCGATGGGCGGCCTGACGCCGCGCGAGCGGGAGGTCATGGAGCTGATGGCCCAGGGCCGGTCGAATGCGGCGATCGCCTCACAGATGGTGATCACGGAGCGGGCGGTGGCCAAGCACACCTCGAACATCTTCGGGAAGCTCGGCCTGCCGCCGTCCGACGACGACAACCGCCGCGTTCTGGCCGTACTGGCGTATCTGGACCAGGGCTGAGGCCTGTCCGCCGGACAGGCCTCAGGACCTCGCGCGGCTGCCGGCCAGGTGCAGGGTGGTGGCCCCCAGGTGCGGCTTCGCCCGGGACTCCAGCACCTTGACGCGGACCGCCGATGCGGTGACGGCCTCGGGGAGCGGCAGGATGCGTTCGTGGCCGATGGTGGTGCCTTCGGCGATCCGCTGCCAGACCCCGCCCGTCTTGGCCTCCACGGCGAGGCGCGAAGGGCTTCTCGTCCTCCGTGCCGGAGCCCCATTCGCGGCCGGTGAAGGTGTTCATTCCGAAGTGCGTGAAGGCGGTGGCCTCCCGCTGCTGCCAGGCCGGTGGCCCGGCGGTGGGGTCCTGTCCCTCGTGAGCAAAGTCCAAGCCGCCAGGACCGACCTCAGCCGTTGAACCAGGACGCCACATCGAGCCGGAAGGCGCCGCCGGGGGCCATCGTGCGCAGGTCGTCCTCCAGGGCGCGGACCCGCTCGGCCCCGAGCACGCGGACCCACTCGGCCCGCAGCCGGTCGAAGCCCTCGGCGGACCTGACCAGTACGTCGGTCCCCCGCGCGGTCAGCCGGACCAGCTTGCGGCGCCCGTCGTTCGGGTCGTCGGCGCGCTCCACGTACCCGAGGCCTTCGAGCTTCTCCACGGTCTTCCCGGCGGCCTGCTTGGAGACGCCGAGCCGGCGGCCGATCTCACTGGCGGTCGCCCCCTCGACGCCCACCGCCTGGAGGGCGTAGCCGTACGCGGGCCGCATGTCGGGGTGGCCCTGCTCGGCGAGGTCGCGGTGGAGGCCGTCGATGACCGTCCGGAACCCGGCGAACAGGAGCAGGGGCAGCTCGAAGCCCGCGCCCGGCTCGGCGGGGCGCCCGTCTGCGCGCTCAGCCATTGCGAAACTCGACAACCTGGTTTACGTTTTCGTCAATCACGTTGTCGAGTTTACCGCGAGGGGTCAGCCATGTCCGCGACCGTCTTCCCCGACCACACCATCGAATCCGCACCCGCCGCCGCCCGCCCCGCGCTGGCGGCCATCGCCAAGAAACAGGGCTTCCTGCCGTCCGCCGCCGCCCGGATGGCCACCTCTCCGGAGGTGCTGGGCGGCTTTCTGAAGATGAACGCCCTCTTCGAGGCCACCACCCTGGACCGGCTCTCCCGTGAGGTCCTGAGCATGACGATGGCCACCCGGAACGGCTGCCACGTCTGCGTGGCGATGCACACCGGGATACTCACCTCCCTGGACGCCGATCCCGCGCTCCTCGCCGCCCTGCGCGAGGGTGCCCCGCTCCCGGATGAACGGCTGGAAGCGCTACGGCAGTTCATCCTGGACGCCCTCGCGACGAGCGGGGCCGTCGGCGACGACGCGCTCCGGTCGTTCATGGAGCACGGCTACACCTCACGCAACGCGCTGGAGGTGGTCCTCGGCATCAGCGCCTACACCCTGTCGACCTTGGCCAACCGGATGACCGACGCACCGGTGGACGGCCCGCTGGCGCGGTTCGCCTGACACCTGCCTCCGGCATCCGGCCCGCGCGCCCCGGGGTGACCATCGCACCATTCGCTCGTTCAGCTGAACGTGCGCCCACCGTCAGAGCTACCGTCCACCGCCGCAGCCCCGGTCGACGCGGAACAGGCCGAGGCCGCGCTCGTCGAGCACTACCCGCGCCTGGTGCGGATCGGCTACCTCGTCCTGCCGCCCTCACCGAACCGCGGCCGGCGCGTCCTCGCCGCCCACGCCCTGGCCCAGCGGTCCCTCCAGGCGGCACACCGGGCCGGCGCCGCGGCCCGCGCCGTCCCGCTCCCCCGCCGCCCCGGCCGGACCCAGGGCTGCGACGACCCCGGATACGCGTACGTGCGGCGCCAGGTGCTGCGCCGGGCGCTGGCGGCAGGGCCCTCGTCGTCGCGTCCGTGGTTCCGGCCGCGCCGCGCCCTGCTGCCGCCCGTCCTGCCCTCCGCCTGGGGCCTGCGCCTGCTGCCGCATCCGGGCGGAGCAGGCGAACTCGCCCTGGAGCAGCGGCTGTCGGCGGTCGGCGGGCCGGCGCGTGCCGCGTTCGTGCTGCGCGGGTTGGAGGGGCTGGCGGACGGAGAGGTGCGGCGGGAGCTGGCCGCCGCCGGGGTGGCCGATCCGCACGCGGCTCTGATGGAGGCGGACGGGGTCGGCGCCGGGTACGCGCTGCTGGCGTCGCCGGAGTTCGACCCGTGCTCGCTCCAGGCCCGACCGCCGGATCTGCCGCGCCGGCGCAGGCGGGCCCGGACGGTGCTCGCGGCCGTCGCCGCGCTGCTGGTGTGCGGGGCGCTGCTCGCGCTGCCCGGCGGCGGCTGGGGGCGCGGGGCGCTGTCCGCGCCGCTGTACGCGCGCAATCCGGCGGCCGAAGCGGCCCTGGACCCGGGGGCGTTGCACCGGGTGCCGGCGACGTACTGGCCGCGTTCGCCGCGTACCGACTTCACCGCCTGGCCCACGCGCGGCGACCGCACGCAGGACACCCGGCTGCTGCGGCGGGCGCTCGCGGTGTGGGCACGGCCGGGCGCCGGGGTGCGGACGTCGAAGACGCCGGGCACGCCCGTGGGCCCGCCGATGGGTGCGCCGCAGTTGCTGTACGCGGGAGAGGTGGGCGCCTCGGCGGTGGTGCTGTTCTACGACGGGCTGCGCGTCGTGCGGTACGCCGAGCCGCGCAACGCCGACCCGTCCCGGGGCTCCGCGCTCGACTTCGCCCGGGTGGACGGGGCGGACGGGGCGTCGTCGGGCGCGCTGGTGGTGGCCCGCGCCGAGGACGGGGTCCGCTATCTGACGGCGCCGTGGGTGCGGGGCGTACGGGTACGGGACCTGCTCGCGCCGGACCGGGCACCGCGCCCGCTGCCCCGCTCCCCCGACGGGGTGACCGCACCGCTGGCCGACCCCGCTGCGGACACCGACTGCCGGTCCTGGGAGGCGGTCGAGCTGACCGGGGGCACGGCGGTGCGGCTCCTGACCGACCTGGGCGAACTCGCCCCGGCCCGGCTCACCTCGGGCGCCCCCGGCACACCGCACGACGTCACCGGGCGGGCGGAGCGGGAGAGCTGGGCCCGGACCGCTTGCCTGCTGCCGGCGGTCCGGGCGCACGGCGTGCGGTCGGTGAACTCCTGGGCGTACGCGCGCCAGCCGCTGCCCGAGGGCGGCGGCGAGGCCCAGTGGCTGTGCACCAGGGCGGAGACCTGGCGGGGCGGCGGGAGCCGGGTCATCGCCCAGTTCCAGGCGCCGGCCGCCCGGGGGCCGGGGAGCGGGCCGCCCGGCGCGGTGGCGGCGCGTGCCGAGGACTCGCCGGAGTGCGGGGCGCGCACGCCCCGGGTGCTGGCGGGCGTGCTGTGGAAGTCGCCGGGCGGCCGGTGGTACGTACTGGCGGCGGGCAGCGAGCAGTTCGCGTCGCTGTCCACGTCGGGCGGGGTGACGGGCAGCGCCCGGGGGCGGCTGCTCGCGGTGCCCGCCGCGGCGGGCGACCGGGCACGGCTGGACGGGCGGCTGAAGGACGGCAGCCGGGTCGGCGCGCTGCGCTGAACTGCCGCCCGAAGAGTGGGAGCGGGCTCAGGAATTCGCCGCACGGCCCTGTTCCCCCGACTTACCCATCAGTACATTGACAATATGTCTAACATGCAACCAGCGGCGGTCGCGTCGGAGCGGACCCCGCTCAAGGCCCGGCGGGTCAGCTTCGCCTGGGACCGGACTCCCCTGCACTGGGTGCCGGGCGACCCGTTCACCACGCACACCATCAACGTGCTCCACCTCCTGCTCCCGGCCGGGGAACGCTGGTTCATCCACGTCTACCGCCAGGTGCTCCCGTACATCCATGACGAGGAGCTGCGCAGGGACGTCATCGGCTTCATCGGCCAGGAGGCTATGCATTCCCAGGCCCACGACGACGTGCTCCCGCACCTCAAGGAGCTGGGGCTCGACCCGACGCCGTACACCGCCCAGGTCGACTGGCTCTTCGAGAAGCTCCTCGGTGACCGGACCCTGCCGCCGGGCCGGGCGCGCGCCTGGTGGCTGAGGGAGCGGGTGGCGACGATAGCGGCGATAGAGCACTACACCGCGTTCCTCGGCGACTGGATACTCAACGCCGACGAGCTGGACCGGCGCGGGGCGGACCCCACCATGCTGGACCTGCTGCGCTGGCACGGCGCCGAGGAGGTCGAGCACCGCTCGGTCGCCTTCGACGTGTTCATGCACATCGACGGCGGATACCGGCGGCGGGTGCGGACCTGGGCGACGGCGTTCTCCGCGCTGGCCTTCCTCTGGCAGCGCGGCACCCGGTTCTTCATGGAGAACGACCCGAGCCTGCCGGCCGGCAAGGCGTCCTTCGGGCAGTTCTACCGCAGCGGCCGGCACGGCACCCTGCCCAGCACCCCGTCGATGCTGCGTTCCATCCCGCGCTATCTGAGCCGTTCGTACCACCCCTCGCAGGAGTGCAGCACGGCGCAGGCCGTCGACTATCTCACCCGCTCGCCCGCCGCCGTCGCGGCCGAGGCCCGTACGCCGGAAGCCCGCTGACCATGCCGCGTTCCCTGCCCCTCCCCCCGCCCCGTCTGCGTACCGTCGCCGTGGTGGCCGCAGCCGCGCTGCTCACCAGGCGGGCGATGCGCCGGCGCATAGAGAAGTCCCCGCTGTGGCCGCTGCCCGCACTGGACGAGCCCATATCCGGCCGCTCACAGCGCCGTTCCACCACCGGCCGGCGGCTGCTGATCACCGAGCGGACCAGCCCCGCCGACGGTGTCGTCCGACTCCGCCTGGAGGGAACCGAGCTGCCGCCCTGGGAGCCCGGGGCCCATCTGGACCTGGTGCTGCCCTCCGGTCTGGTCCGGCAGTACTCGCTGTGCGGCGACCCGGCCGACACAGGCGCCTACACCGTGGCGGCCCGCCTGGTCGAGGACGGGCGCGGCGGCTCCCGCGAGGTGCACACCGCCCTCCGCGAGGGCATGGAGGTCGAGGTGCGCGGTCCGCGCAACCGCTTCCCGCTCACCGACGCCCCCGCCCACGTCCTGATCGCCGGTGGCATCGGCATCACCCCGCTCCTGCCGATGCTGCGCCGGCTCGCCGCCGAGGGCGCCGACTGGCGGCTGCTGTACGGAGGTCGCAGCCGGGCCACGATGCCGTTCCTGGACGAGATCGAGAAGCTGGGCGCCGACTTCGGCCGGGTCACGGTCGTCCCGCAGGACGAGGCGGGCCACCCGGACATCGCCGCCGCCCTCGCGGACGCGGCCGGGGGCACGGCGGTCCACTGCTGCGGCCCGGAGCCCCTGATGGACGCGGTCGCCGCCGCGCTCCCGCCCGGCTGCACCCTGCACCTGGAGCGTTTCTCCGCGGCGGGGCCGGACCCGGCCGGTGCGGTCCCCTTCGAGGTGGAGCTGCGCCGCTCGGGGCGTACGGTCCCGGTCGCGGCGGACCAGTCGGTGCTGGCCGCCGTGCGCGCCGAACTGCCGCACGTCTCGTACTCCTGCGAACAGGGTTTCTGCGGCACATGCCAACAGCGCGTCCTGGAGGGCGAGGTCGAGCACCGAGACGACGTGCTGACGGACGCGGAGCGGGACGATTCCATGCTGATCTGCGTCTCCAGGTGCCGGGGCGGACGGCTGGTGCTGGACCTGTAGCCGCGCCGGACCCACCGGTCGGTACGCTGGGGGGTATGACGACCGGGATGCGGCGCAGGATGGGCGTCGAGGAGCGCAGACAGCAGCTGATCGGTGTCGCGCTGGAGTTGTTCGGCCGCCGCTCGCCGGACGAGGTGTCGATCGACGAGATCGCCGCGGCCGCCGGGATCTCACGGCCGCTGGTCTACCACTACTTCCCGGGCAAACAGAGCCTGTACGAGGCCGCGTTGCGGCGGGCGGCCGACGAGCTGGCGACCCGGTTCCTGGAGCCGCGCGAAGGGCCCCTGGGCGCACGGCTGCTGCGGGTGATGGGCCGGTTCTTCGACTTCGTGGACGAGCACGGGCCCGGGTTCGCCGCGCTGATGCGGGGCGGCCCGGCCGTGGGCTCCTCCACGGCGAACGCGATGATCGACGGGGTGCGCCAGGCGGCCTGCGCGCAGATCCTGGCCCATCTGGACGTCGCGGAGCCTGCGGCCCGGCTGGAGTTGGTCGTACGCTCCTGGGTCTCGCTCGCCGAGTCGACGGCGCTGCTCTGGCTGGACGGGCGGCGCGTGCCCCGGGCCGAGCTGGAGTTGCAGCTGGTGCACGACTTCGCGGCGCTGGCCGCCGTGAGTGCCGCGTACGACGAGGAGATGGCGGGGATCGTCCTGAAGGTCCTGGCGCAGGAGCCGGCGGACGGGCCGTTCGGAGACCTGCTGACGCGGCTCTCCTCGCTGGGGCCCGTCACGCCGGCCGTGCCGCCGCAGCGGTCGCGGTAGCGGGTCAGCCCTTGTGGTAGGAGGGGTCGAGGTCGCGGGCCTCGACCGAGAGGTGCAGGGTCGGGCCGGTGGCCGTGCGGAGGTGGCCGGTCAGCAGTTCCAGGACGGATCGGGTGAGCCGGGCCTTGGTCTCCGGAGTGCGGCCGGGCAGCAGCGAGATGTCCACGTGCACGAGCGCGTCCCCGTCCGGCCCGTCCGCCACCACCGTCTCCTCGGCCCGCCGGAAGCGGGTCTTGCAGGCGGCGATCCTGGTGTTGACGGCTTCGGCGACCAGCGGGTGCAGGGCGAGGGCGAAGGCGGGGCGGTCGAAGGTGTCGGCCAGCTCGGCGGAGTAGTCGACGGTGATCTGCGGCAAGGCGGGCTCCCGGTCGGGGCGGGCGGCTGAGGGACGCCGCCCAGCCTTCCCCGGCACCGCCCGCGCGCACAACAGGGATTCACTATGTGAGCAGTTCACCGTGGAGCGCGAGGGCCAGGCCCGCTTCCGCGCTGTCCGACCGGCCCTGTTCGAAGGCGCGCCGGTAGGCGGCGTCACCGACGGCCTCCCGGGCCCGCCGCTCGCACGCCTCGCGCACCGGGCCCAGTTCCGGGGTGCCGCGCTGCGGGTGGCCGACCATCCGCCAGTAGACCTGCCCGGTGCCGTAGACGCGGGCGGCCCTGGCCCCCTCGCCCTGGGCGGCGATGGCGGCGGCCAGGATGTCCAGGCCGAGCGCGATCCCGAAGCGGTCGCGGAGCCGGTGCTTGCCGGTGAGCATGGCCCGGGCGTGCGCGGCGGCCGGTGCGGCGCGGCCCTGGAGCAGGGCGATCAGGGCGAGTTGGTAGTCGGCGTAGCTGCGGGTCCAGCACTCGTCCTGGGCCTCGCAGGCTGCGCGCAGGACGACCGCCGCGGCTGCCGCCTCCTCCAGCCGGCCGAGTCCGGTGAGGGCGAAGACGGTGATCAGGTGGCAGCGCAGCCGGTAGGCCGATTCGAGCGGGGTGGCGGTCCCGGTGGTGCGCAGCACCCGCTCGGACTCGCGCAGCCCCTTCTCGGGTTCGCCGGTCATCAGGTGGGTGAGGCCGCGCAGGTAGGCGGCGGCGAGGACGCCCTCGGCGGTCCTGTCGGCGGCGGCCGCGCGGACGCATTCCTCGCCGATGCGCTCGGCGGCCGGGTAGTCGCCCTGGAGCAGGACGCACATGCCGAGCACCCACAGGGCGCGGGTGCGGTGGGGGCCGCTGACCGGTCCGGCGTCCAGGGCACGCTGGGCGTAGCCGCGGGTCTGCGGCAGGTGGCCGCAGCAGCACCAGAAGAAGCCGATGCGGCCGGCCATCTCCTGGGCGCCGGCGGGGTCGTGGGCGAGGAGGTGGTCGAGGGCGGCGCACAGGTCGGCGTGCGCCTCGGCGATGCGGTGGTACCAGAGGATCTGGTCGTCGCCGGTCCAGCCGGCGTGGGCGTTGCGGGCGAGGTCCAGGAAGCAGGCGGCGTGCCGGTCGGCGGCGGCACGTTCCTCGCCGAGTTCGGCGAGCCACATCCGGCCGTACTCGCGCAGCGTGTCGAGCATGCGGTGGCGGTCCCCGTCGCGGGCGACGACGGACTGGGCGACGAGGCCGCTCAGCGCCGTACGGACGCCGTCGGCGGTGAGGGGGCCTCCGGCACACACGGTGGCGGCGGTGTCCGCGTCGAAGTCGCCGCGCAGCACGGTCAGCCGGGCCCACAGGAGCCGTTCGAGGGGGGTGCACAGTTCGTGGGACCAGCCGATGGTGGTGCGCAGGGTGCGGTGGCGGACCGGGCGGAGCGTGGCGTGGGCGAACACGTCGAGGCGGGAGCCGAGCCGCTGGGCGATCTCCTGGACGGTCTGCCGGCCGACGCCGGCGGCGGCGAGTTCGATGGCGAGCGGGATGCCTTCGAGGCGGCGGCAGATCTCGGCGGCGGCCTCGGCGGTGCCGGGTTCCTCGAAGGAGGTGGCGGTTGCGGCGGCTTCGGCCCGTTCCCGGAAGAGGGTGAGCGCGGCGCCGTCGACGGGCAGCGGCTCCACCTCGACCAGTTGCTCGCCCCGCAGGTCCAGGGGCCGGCGGCTGGTGGCGAGGACGGTGAGGCCCGGGGAGGTGGTGAGGATCTCGCCCAGGAGGTGGGCGCAGGCGGGGCGCAGGTGTTCGCAGGAGTCCAGGACGAGCAGGAGCTGTTTGTCGGCGAGCCATTCGCACAGCACTTCGATGGGCATGCGCAGGGTGTGGTCGCTGAGGCCGACCGCGTCGGAGACGGTGGCCAGGAGCAGTTCGTCGTCGTGCAGCGGGGCGAGGTCGGCCCACCACACGCCGTCGCGGAAGCCCGGTTCGGCGCGGCGGGCTGCGCGCAGGGCGAGCCGGGTCTTGCCGACGCCGCCGGTGCCGGTGAGCGTGGTCAGCCGGCCGGTGGCGAGGGCGTGTTCGAGCCCGGCCAGCTCGGCCTTCCGCCCGACAAAGCTGGTGGTCTCCTCGGGGATGTTGCTGACCATCGTCACCGTCGCTGCACAGGTGGAGCGGCCGGCCCCGGCTCCCGCACCCGCGCGGCCCGGCGGTGAACGACGCCGGTGCGCGCGGAGGGGGCCGGGACCGGCCGGGTGGAGTGGGAGGCGTGCCCGGGGGTGCGGTGGTGCGGCACCCCCGGGCGGCTGCCCATACGGTAGTCCCGTGAGGGTCAGCGCAGGGTGAACACCGCCACCGTGCGTCCCGGAACGGTGAAGCTGCCCGAACTCCGCTCGTACGTGGACCGCTTGACGGTAGAATCCGCGCCCTTCGCCTGGACGGGGTGCAGGGCGTAGTTCTTGCCGGCGAGCGCGGTGACCTTCTGGGTGGTGGTGCCGGGGGCGGCGTTGAGGACGACGACGAGCTTGCCGAGCCGCATGGTGATCACGCCCGGGGTCTCGTTCCTGCCGGAGAGCGGGAAGGAGAGCCGGGACTGCACCTGTGCGGTGGAGGTCAGGTCGAAGTCGTTCTCCGTGGTGCGGATCGTGAGCAGGTCACGGTACGCGGCCGAGGCGCCGTTGATCTGTGCGCAGCCGGGGCTGACCTTCGCGTTGGTGAGCAGCGGCTCGGCGTACGGCCACTTCGCCTCGTTGTCAGCGGCGGGCGGCAGTCCGCGGCCGAAGCCGTTGCCGGCCCGGCAGTCCCAGTGCAGGGCGTTGAACCAGTCGCCGCTGTCGAAGGAGTTGCGGTCCAGCGACTTGGAGCGCAGCAGGTCGGTGCCGGCCTGGGAGAGCGCCGGTCCCTGCGAGAGGGTGGCCGTCGCCATGGCCAGGACCTGCATGCGGGCCCGGTCGGCCGCCGAGGTGCCGGACGGGAGCTTGAAGGCGAGCGCGTCGTACAGGGTCTCGTTGTCGTGGGCGTCGGCGTAGGCCAGTGCGTCACCGGGGACCGCGGCGTATCCGGCCGGGGCTCCGTTGTAGTCGACGCCCGAGCCCTTGACCGCGGCGCCGGAGGTGTCGGTGAAGGTGTAGTCGGCGAGGTTGCCGGTGAGGCCGACCTTGATCAGGTCCTGGTAGTGCAGCAGGCGGGCCTTCTGCTCGGCCTTCGTGCCGTTGGCGGCGGAGGGGTTAGGGTCGGTGTAGAGGCCGGTGGCGAAGCCCTGCACGCCGGGGTCCTCGTCGAACGGGGAGCCGCCGCGCACGGCGTCGCGGGCCCGGTCGGAGAAGGTGGCGATGCCGGTGCCGGCCATGTTCTTCTGGGTGGCCTGGACGAAGCGGGCGTCGTCGGCGATCTCACCGAAGTTCCAGCCCTCCCCGTACAGGATGATCTTCTTGCCGTCGACGCCGTCCTTGGCGGGGGTCAGTGCGTCGAGGGCCTTGCGGACGGCCAGGATGTTGGCCTTGGGGTGATGGCCCATGAGGTCGAAGCGGAAGCCGTCGACCTTGTACTCCTTGGCCCAGGTGACCACCGAGTCCACGACGAGCTTGCCCATCATGGTGTTCTCGGGGGCGGTGTCGGCGCAGCAGGTGGAGGTGGCGACGGTGCCGTCGTCGAGGAGCCGCTGGTAGTAGCCGGGCACGATCCGGTCGAGTACGGACTTGTCGTCCTGGCCGGAGGCGACGGTGTGGTTGTAGACGACGTCCATGACGGTCCGCAGCCCGGCGCCGTTGATCCCCTGCACCATCTGCCGGAACTCGACCGTGCGCTTGGTGCCGTTCGGGTCGGAGGCGTAGCTGCCCTCGGGGACGGTGTAGTGCAGCGGGTCGTAGCCCCAGTTGTAGGCGTCCTTCGCGGCGGCCTTCGCCACGCAGGCCTGCTGTTCGGCGGAGTCGGGGGCGTAGACGGACAGCTCGCAGGCGGGCTCGGCCCGGTCCTTCTTCCTCTCGGGGATGGTGCCGATGTCGAAGGCGGGCAGCAGGTGGACGTAGCTGGTGCCGGCGTCGGCGAGCTGTTCCAGGTGCTTCATCCCGTCGGAGCGGGTGTCGGTGAACGCGAGGTACTGGCCGGGGTGCTTGGAGGTGGGGTCCGCGATGGAGAAGTCGCGGATCTGGAGCTCCTGGATCTGTGCGTCGCGCAGCGGCACGGCGGCCGGCTTGCGCAGCGTGTCCCAGCCCTTGGGGGCGAGCTTCCGGTCCTCCAGGTCCACGACGAGGCTGCGGGCGGAGTCGGTGGTCAGGGCGGTGGAGTAGGGGTCGGTGACCTTGTTGGTGACGAGCTTGTGGACGGTGGGCGCCCAGACGTCCACGACGTACCGGTAGGGCTTGCCGTTCCAGCTCTTGTTGCCGGTGACGGACCAGACGCCGGTGCGGTCGTCGCGCCGCATGGCGACGGACTTGCCGTCGAGGTCGAGCGAGACGGTACGGGCGGTGGGCGCCCACACGGACAGCGTGGGGGTGCCGTTGCGGAAGACCGGGCCGAGCGAGGCGTCCTTCGCCTTCGACCCGTACAGGGCGTCGAGCACACCGGCGCTCTGCACCCCGGTCGCGGCGAGCAGGGCGCCGTTGGCGGCGCGCTGGGTGGCGATCAGCTGGCCGCGCAGGGCCTCGCGGACACGGTCCCGGTCGCGGGCATCGACGGTGAAGGCGGGGTAGCCCTTGAGGTGCGGGTACTTCGCCTTCTGGGCGTCACTCAGCGCCGAGGGGGTGAGCCGCAGCCACCGGCCCTCGTCGCTCAGGGCCCCGTCCACGACGGAGATGCCGCCCTTTTCGGCGTAGACGAGCTGCTGGCTGGTGGCCTCGGTGGCCTTCACCTTCCAGACGACGGTGTCGGCGTCGATCCACTGCGCCTCGGCCTTGGTGAGGTCGGGCGTGGGGACGCCGCCGGCCTGCGGGAGGAGGTAGCCGGCCGCGCCGCCGAGCAGCCACACCTCGTGGCCGTAGCTCGCGATGTCGAGCGACTGGTCGCTGGGCAGGTCCTTCTCGTCGCCCCGGTGCAGGATGTAGCTGAGCGAGGTGGCCCCGTCGGTGAGCGGGACCTCGAAGGTGAGCCCGGACGCGTCCTTCTTCACCGGCTGGAGCGGCTTGGCCCAGTCGGTGGGCTCCTTCGCGCCGGTCCAGGTGTGCAGCCCCCAGCCGTCGTAGTCGCCGTCGGCCCGGTAGTAGTGCAGGACGGCCTTACCGGTGTCCTGGGCGGGGTAGGCACCGTCGGGGGCGGTATCGGCCTGGCCGTGCTCGCCCTGCTCGATCCAGACCTGGCCGGTCCTCGCGAGGTCGACGGTGCGCTCGGGCCCGTCGACCGTGCCGGACTTCTCGACGGTGTACGGGACGGTGGCGGCGTCCTCGGGCACCTTGATCCAGGCGAACGCGCCGTAGGCGTCCCGCCCGGTGAAGTCCGCGGTGGCCTCGCCGGACTTGATCTGCCATCCGTCGTAGTCGCCGTCGGCCCTCTTGTAGTGGACGACGGCGTAGTCGCGCTCGACGGCGACGGGCTTGGCGGGGGCGGGTGCCTGTCCGGCGGTGGACGAGGCGAGCGCGCTCGCGGTGCGGCCGGTGCGGTCGACCACCACGGCCTTGTAACGCAGCGGCGTTCCGGCGGCCGTCTTGTCGCTGAGCGTCTGGGTGACCTTGTACGGGGCGTGGTCGGCGGTGCCGAGGGTGGTCCACTTGCCGTTGCCGGTCTGGGCGGCGAAGACGACGCGGTTGAGGGAGCCGCCGGACACGTCGGCGGTCAGCTCGACGGTGCCGGTGGCGCCGGCGGCCGGTGCCTTCAGGGAGACCTCGGGTTTCGCGGCGGGGGCGCCCAGGGGCTTCGCGGCGCGGAGCACGATGCTCGACAGGGCGGGGACGGTGACCTTGATCTTCGTGTCGGCGCCGCTGCGGACCGTGCCGGAACCGCCGTACAGGGTGCGGAAGTCCACCCGGGCGGACTCGGTGGGCAGCTCGACGGTCTTCGCCTTCGTGCCGTTGTTGGTGGCGACGACGTACTCGTTGGGGCGCTCGGGGTCCGTGCGGGAGAAGGCGTAGAGGGAACCCTCGGCGTACCGCTCGGTCTGGACGCCGTCGCGCAGCGCCGGGTTGTTCCGGGTCAGCTCGGAGAGGGCGGCGATGTTGCGGTAGAGCGGGTGCTTCACGTCGTACGCGTCGGAGGCGTGCGTGCGGTCGGTGCCCAGCTCGTCGTCGTCCAGGTAGTCGGCGGTCTTCGAGGCGAACATCGTCTGGCGGGCGTCCTTGTCGCCGCCGTCGCCCGTGAAGCCCTGCTCGTCGCCGTAGTAGACGACGGGGTTGCCGCGGCTGAGGAACATCAGCTCGTTGGCGAGTTCGGCGCGCTTGACGAGTTCGGCGTCACCGGCCTTCGGGTTGTCCTGCTTGAGGAAGGTACCGATGCGGCCCATGTCGTGGTTGCCGAGGAAGGTCACCTGCTCGTAGGCGTTGGCCTTGTCGGTGGTGTACCGGTAGTCGTCGCCGAAGACGGCGGCGAGCTTGGATGCCGGGGCGCCCTGCGAGGCGTACTGGCGGGCCGCCTCCTGGAACGGGAAGTCGAGCGTGGCGTCCAGCCGGCCCTGGGTGACGTAGGGCGAGGTGACGGCGGTGTCGGCGGAGTAGACCTCGCCGAACATGAAGAAGTCCTTGCGCCCGTGCTTGGCCGCGTAGGCGTCGAGCGCGGTCGCCCACTGGGTCCAGAAGTCCATGTCGACGTGTTTGACGGTGTCGATCCGGAACCCGTCGATATCGAAGTCGCGGACCCACTTCTCGTAGATCTTCTCCATGCCGGAGACGACCTCGGGCCGCTCGGTCCACAGGTCGTCCAGACCGGAGAAGTCGCCGTACGTGGTGGACTCGCCGGCATAGGTCGAGTCACCGCGGTTGTGGTACATCGTCGGGTCGTTGAGCCAGGACGGCGTCTTCCCGCCGCTGGTCACCGGCTTGTACGGGAAGGAGTCGGCGTCCACCTCCGCCATGCCCGCGCTGTCGTCGAAGGGGCGGCCGTCGCGGTCGAGGTAGGGGTAGGCGCCCTTGGACCTGTAGCCGTAGGTCTTCTCGGCGTAGTCGACGGTGTCGGCGGTGTGGTTGGTGATGACGTCGAAGAAGACCTTCATGCCCTTGCGGTGGGCCTTGTCGATCAGCTTCGTCAGGTCGGCGTTGGTGCCGAAGTGCGGGTCGACCTGGGTGAAGTCGGTGATCCAGTAGCCGTGGTAGCCGGCCGAGGCGTCCCCGCCGGTGCCCTGGACGGGCCGGTTCTCGAAGATCGGCGCGAGCCAGATGGCGGTGGTGCCGAGCCCCTTGATGTAGTCGAGTCTGCTGGTCAGCCCCTTGAGGTCGCCGCCCTGGTAGAACCCCTTGTCGGTGGGGTCGTACCCGGTCTCCAGCCGGGAGCCGGTCAGCCCGCCGCGGTCGTTGCGCATGTCGCCGTTGGCGAACCGGTCGGGCATGACGAAGTAGAACTGCTCGCGGGTCAGGTCGTGCCGGGCGGGCTGGGCGGCCAGCTCGGCGTCCGAGGGCGCGGCGGGCGGCCGGGCCGCGGCGGCGGGCAGCGCGGGCACGAGGGCCGCGCACAGGGCTGCCGCGACGACGGCGGTCGCCGTTCTGCGTGCGGGCACGCGCGGAGACGGACGTTTCACTCGGAATCTCCTCGGAGGGGTACGGGGTGTGCGGGGGCCGGGCGGGCCGCTGGGGGACGGCCCGCCCGGCGGGTGGGGGGCGGGAGGATCAGCCGCGCCAGACGTCCGAGTTCAGCGTGACCTTCCCGGAGGACGGCACCGTGGCCGTGCGGTTCGCGCCGCTCTCCCAGGTGACGTTGCCGCTCGCGTCCTTGCGGATGTACTTGTACTCGAACGAGGTGCCTGCGGGCATGCTCACGTCGAGCTTCCAGACCGGGTACGTCGCCGGGTCGAGCTTCAGCGCGCTGCCGGGGTTCCAGTTGCCGAGGGCGGACTGGTTGCCGGTGACGTAGATGTTCTGGCCGAGCTGGGTGGTGGCGTTGACGCCGAAGGAGGCGCCGGAGGTGCCCGTACCGGGGCCGGTCGGGTCGGTCGGGCCGGTCGTGCCGCCACCGCAGGTGCGGGCGCCGGTGTGCAGGGCCAGGGCGGTGTTGGCGCCCAGGGTGGCGGTGAACTGGCCGGAGCCGTTGACCGTGACGCCGTTGCCGGACTGGACGTCGCAGTAGTCGCCGGCGGGCAGCGAGGACTGGAACGTACGCGTCAGCGAGGAGCCCTCGTGGTTGATCGCGACGTACGCCTTGGAGCCGCGGCCGAAGGCGATCTGGTTGCCGCCGTTGTCCCACCAGTCGGTGACGGACTCGCCGCGCGCGGCGTTGCGGAAGCCGACCATGGAGGAGATCTCTCGCCAGGCGTGCTGGCACTTCCAGCCGTCGCTGTAGCAGGCGTTCACCGTACCGCCGTTGGGCGGGCCCGCGTCCTTGTCGGACCACTCGTAGCCGGAGTGGACGTCGGGCGAGCCGTAGGGCCAGGCCAGCATGAACACGCTGGCGAGCGTGTAGTTGGCGCCGTCCTTGTAGTTCAGCGTCTCGCCGTTGCGCTCGGTGTCGTGGTTGTCGACGAAGACCGCGGCCTGCGAGGACGACATGAAGCCCCAGCCCTCACCGAAGTTCTTCAGGTTGGCGAGCTTCTCGTTGTTGAGGACCTGCTTGAGGCTGCGGGCGTAGCGGAACTCCTGGACGTCTCCGGTGCCGGCGTACTCGTCGGGCGAGACGGCCTCGCCGGCGCCGTAGATCGCCTCCTGCTTCCAGTAGGCGTTCGGGTTGCTCAGCCGGGACTTGATGTCGGCCAGGTCCGCGGCGGCCATGTGCTTGGCCGCGTCGACGCGGAATCCGTCGACGCCGAGGGAGAGCAGGTCGTTGAGGTAGCCGGCGATCCTGCCGCGGACGTACTCCTCACCGGTGTCCAGGTCGGCCAGCCCGACGAGCTCGCAGTGCTGGACGTTGTACCGGTCCCCGTAGTTGGTGATCTCGGAGGTGCAGTCGTCCATGTCGTACGAGGAGTACAGACCGGGGTAGTTGTACTTCGTGTACGAGGAACCGCCCGTACCGGTGCCCGAGCCCGACGACATGTGGTTGATGACCGAGTCGGCCACGACCTTGACGCCCGCGCTGTGGCAGGTGTTCACCATGTTGGCGAACGAGTTCCGGTCGCCGAGCCGTCCGGCGATCTTGTAGCTGACCGGCTGGTACGAGGTCCACCACTGGCCGCCCTGGATGTGCTCCTGCGGCGGCGAGACCTGGACGAAGCCGTATCCGGCCGGGCCGAGGGTGTCGGTGCACGCCTTGGCGACGGAGTCGAACCTCCACTCGAAGAGGACGGCGGTGACGTCCTTGGTACCCGGGGCGGAAGCCTCGGCCGTCGTGGCGGGGACCACGAGGGCGGCGGCTCCCGCGATCAGAGCGAGCGCGGCAGACAAGGGTCTGCTGGCCATGTTTCCTCCTGCTGTGGGGGAAATGCGGGTGACGGTTCGGCCTCATACGGCAACGCGCCCTGCCCTCAAGGCCCCTGAAGGTTCTTGCTGCAAGACTGCAAAGCTTGCTGCGGGGAGACCGTACGAGTCCGCCAGGTTCCGGTCAACCCTTTGGACATCACCTGCTCACATCCGCGAAATACCGCAGATTCCTTCCTGCAAGGACTTACGCAAAACATTGCAGCACTGTTAAGTTTCTCCCGACTCCGGTCCGGTCGGCCGAGGGTCCCGCTCACCCCGGGCCCCACGCGCCCGGCCGGCCGGGCCGGTCATGGACAGGGAAGGCACCGGCGGTCACACCTCCCCGCCGGCCCGTCCGGGCCGACCTCCGGTGCCTCTCCTGAACCGTCACTGAACCCTCCCTGGCCCGTCCAGCCCGAGCGGGGCCCATTAGGCTCGTCCCCCATGTGGCAAGGACAGCAGTCACCCCCCGACCAGCCGAACCAGCAAGGCGGACAGCACAGTTCGGCCCCCGCACAGCCCGGCCGGGGCAGCCCCGACTGGCACGCCGCTCCCACGCTCGGCGTGAACGCTCCCGAGCCGCCCCGCCGCCCCCGCAACCGGACCACGGTCGCCGTCGTGGCCGCTTCCCTGGCCGTCGTCGTGGCGTGCGGGGTGATCGGTTTCCGGGTGCTCCACGACGACGGGAACGACGAGGCGGGCCCGCAGCCGGCACCGACGGGCTCGGCGAGCCCGCACGGCCCGGCCCGGCCCGCGGCCGAGGGCGGCTCGGGCCCCCTCGTCCCCGGCTGGCAGACGGTGGTCAACGCCAAGCGCGGCATCACCTTCGACGTGCCCGCCCCCTGGGCCCGGCAGTCCGCGGACTGGGTGAGCTACGTCGCGGAGGACGACGACCCCGCGGAGAAGCCGCTGGTCGCGATGATGGCGCCGGCGGTCCTCAAGGAGAGGTGGTGCACGTCCGACAGTGACAAGGACGGCACCGAGGAGGACTTCCCGCTCGCCTCGGCGGGAACCACCGGGGAACAGAGCTCGAAGAGCGCCGACGAAGCCGCGAAGGACACCGCGCAGAACTGGGTCTACGGCCTCTACACCCAGCCCGACCGCTCTCGCCTGACGATCGGTGAACCCGAGCCGTTCCGGACGAAGAGCGGAGTCGAGGGCAGCCTCGTGACCGTCACCTCGTCCGGGACGCCGAAGAAGGACAAGTGCGACACCGACGGCAAGGCGGTGACGTTCGCCTTCAAGAACGCGGAGGGCAAGTTCGTGTCGTGGACCTACGTCGGCGCGCACGGCGTGCCCGACGAGGTGCCCGACGCCACCATCCGCAAGATCCTCGGCACGGTGCGCCTCTTCGAGGAGGGCGACGGGCAGGACTGAGCGGCGCGGCCGGCGCGGTGGCCGGCAGAGCCAGAGGGTCGGGGACGCCGGTCACGTGGTATCCGCGGGATCGGCAGCGTCCCCGTGCGGTGTCGGGGGCCGGTGCGTCACCGTCCGCGGCGTCAGGCGCCCTCGGTGCGGCGTTCGCGGTCGCGGTTGAGGTGGTGCGAGCGGGAGAGCCGGCTCGGCACTCGCTCCACCCCTCACCTGCGCGCCCAGTACGACGAATCCGCGTTGTCCGCCGGATCGGCGCACGACCTCGATCCGGACTCCGTGACGGGCCAACGCTTTCGCCTGCGCGCTCCCCGGCCGGACGTCGCAGGCACTCGTACAGCTCACGCACGTAATCGCAGGACCGCCGGCGGCGGAAGAAGTCGTAGACCGCCCGCCGGTACGGGAAATCGACCGGCCCGGCCGTCCACTTCACACCGTTGGCGACGAGGCAGCGCACCGCGTCCGGCGTCTCGCGGTGGCAGTACGCCTCCGGACGCCCGCCGGCCGTGCCCGGTCGTCGGTCATCCGGCCGAGCAGCCGGGGGACGGGGCCGTCCCCCGGATCAGCAGGTAGACCGAGCGCCGGCCGACACACCAGGGCAGGGGAGACGGGCCGAACCGGCGTCAGGCCTTCTGGGCCCGCTCGGTGATGTACGTGTCCATGCTTGCCCTCAGGTCGGCGAGCAGGGCCTCGAAGCCGGCCACGACCTCTGGCGGGTGCCCGGCCATGACGGCGTCGAGGCGGGCGCCCAGGGGGCGGAAGAACTCGTCGGCGCGCTCATGGACGTCCACGCTGCTGCGCAGGGTGATGATCCGCCGGTCGGTGTGTTCCCGGCTGCGGATGATGTGCCCGGCCTGTTCGAGGCGGTTGAGCAGGGCCGTCGTCGCGCTCGGGGAGAGCATGATCCGTTCGCTGAGGCGGGCCGGCGACAGCGGGGAGTCCCGCTCATCCGCCGCGGCGATCTCCAGCAGGGCGGCCGCGTCGGTGGAGTGCAGGCCCAGCCAGTCGGCGAAGAGGCGGCTCAGCTCGGTGAACTGACCGCCGTAGGCCCGAAGCCCCTCGATCAGCCGTTCACGCTGCGCAGTCACCTCATCGCGTGTCGATCCCTCCACCGCCGGCGCCACCTTTCCTCCCCGCGGGCCTGCCATCCGCGCCGGCCACGACTTTTGACAACCTACTACCCCCAGCCTACCCTTCCATCATCGAACTATTCCACCATGGAAGGTCTTGGTATGCGCAGCCCTTCTGCCACCCGCCGGTGGCTCGGCCTGATCGCGATCGCTTTGGGGGTGGCGCTGATCGTGGTGGACACCACGATCGTGAACGTGATCGTCCCCTCGGTCATCGAGGACCTGGACGCCACCTCAGTCCAGGCGCAGTGGATCCAGGAGTCGTACGCCATCGTTTTCGCGGCGCTGCTCCTGCTCACCGGCCGGCTGGCCGACATCTTCGGAGCCCGCCGGATCTTCGTCGGCGGCGTCGTCGTCTTCGGGGCGACCAGCGTGCTCGCCGGGCTCGCGCCCAACAGCGGGCTGCTCATCCTGGCCCGGTTCCTCCAGGGCGCCGGAGCGGCGATGCTGCTGCCGACCTCGCTGTCCCTGCTGAAGGCGACCTTCACCGGCAGGGCGCGCGGTCAGGCGTTCGCCGTGTGGGGCTCGACCATCGGCGCCGCCGCCGCCCTCGGCCCGCTGCTGGGCGGCTGGCTCGCCGAGCACGTCTCCTGGCGCTGGGCCTTCGGCATCAACGTGCCGCTGTCCGTGCTGGTCGGGGTCGGTGTGCTGCTGTACATGGCCCCCTCCCCCCGGACCCGGGGCCGTATCGATGTGCCGGGCGCGCTGCTGTCCGTGGCCGGTCTCGGGCTGCTCGCCTTCGGGCTGGTCGAGGGACGCACGTACGGCTGGATCACCACCGTGCACCCGCTGGACGTCCTCGGCCTCATCTGGTCCGGTGACCCCTCGCCCGTCCTGGTCGCCCTGGTCCTCTCGGCCGTCAGTCTCTACGCGTTCGTCCGGCGGCAGATCACGCTGGGCCGCAAGGGCGACGCGGACCGGGTCCTGATGGATGTGAGCCTGTTCTCCATCGCTTCGTTCCGGGGCGGCAACATCGCCACGCTGATCATCGGCATCGGCGAGTTCGGCGTCGTCGCCATCCTGCCGCTGTGGCTGCAGTTCACCCTCGGCTACAGCGCCCTGCAGGCCGGTCTCGCCCTCGTGCCCGTGGCCATCGGGTCCTTCGTCGCCAGCGGCGCCAGCTTCGGGATGGCCGCCAAGGTCTCCCCGCTCGGCCAGCTGCGCGTCGGGCTCGCGCTGGAGGTCGTCGGGCTCGCCGGAATCGGGCTGATCGCCGCCCCGGACAGTTCCTGGTGGCCCGTCTCCCTGGTGCTCTTCCTGTACGGGATCGGTGTCGGCTTCGCGACCGCCCAGGTCACCAACGTCGTCCTCAACGATGTCCCCGAAGCCAGCTCCGGGCAGGCCTCCGGGGTCCAGAGCGCCTTCCGCCAACTCGGCTCCGCTCTCGGCATCGCCGCCCTGACCACGGTGTTCTTCACCACGCTCAGCACCCGGCTGAACGACCGGCTCACCAGCGGCGGCCTGCCCGCGGACGAGGCGGACAAGCTCACCGGGGCCGTCACCGACAGCGCCGGGGCGGCCATCGGGCCCCTGGCAGCCAACCCGCAGACGGTCTCCGTCGCGGACGCGGCCCGCGCGGCGATGACGGACGGCGTCGTCCTCGGCGGTTACCTCGCCGCCGGGTTCGTCCTGCTGGGGCTCATCGCCTCCTTCCTCATCCCCGCCTCCCCCGCGGGGACGACGCCGGGAGTTGAACCGTCAGCGGACGCGGAAGCCGCGGACCGCTGACACCTCCCTGGTGCCGGAGTCGTGCACCGGCACCAGGGCGCCCGAAGCCGCTGCCGACTCCGGCCGCACTCGAGCCCCTTGCCCGTTACAGCCCATGCTCCAGACCGGAGGAACCCTTCCGTGGCACAGCTTCTCTACCGACTGGGCCGTATGGCTTTCCGACAACGCCGGTACATCACCCTCATGTGGGTAGCGCTACTGGCCGTCGCCGGTTTCGCCGCAGCCAATGCCCCCGCCGCACCGGACGACGAGGCCGGAATGCCGGGTACTGAGTCGCAGCGCGCTTTCGATCTCATGGACCAGCGCTTCCCCGGCGGGAAGTCCGACGGCGCCGATGCCCGGCTCGTCTTCGTCGCGCCGAACGGGCAGAAGGTGACGGCGACCGAGAACAAGAAGGCGATCGTCGACGCCGTCGACGCCGTCGCCAAGGGGGCGCAAACCGACTCGGCGCTCAACCCCTTCACGTCGCAGGCGGTGAGCGAGGACGGTTCGACCGCGTACGCCACCATCACGTACAAGGCCAAGGCCGCCGACCTCACCCAGGACTCGAAGTCGGGCCTCCAGGCCGCGGCCCAGACAGCTCGTGACGCCGGCCTGACCGTCGAGATCGGGGGCTCGGCGCTGGCCGAGGACGAGTTCGGCGGGTCCAGCGAGGTCTTCGGCGTCGTCGGCGCTGCCGTGATCCTGCTCATCACCTTCGGGTCGCTCGCCGCGGCCGGCATGCCGTTGCTGACGGCTCTGATCGGCGTCGGCGTCGGCGTCGCATCCATCACCGCTCTGGGCAGCACGCTGGGCCTGTCGCAGACCACCACGACGCTCGGGGTGATGCTCGGCTTGGCGGTCGGTATCGACTACGCGATGTTCATCGTCTCCCGCTACCGCGAGGAGCGGGTCAAGGGCCACGACCCCGAGAAAGCGGTGGGCCTGGCCGTCGGCTCAGCGGGTTCCGCGGTGGTCTTCGCCGGCCTGACCGTGGTGATCGCCCTGGCTGGGCTGTCCGTCATCGGCATTCCGATGCTGGCCAAGATGGGCCTGGCCGCCGCCGGAGTCGTCACCGTCGCCGTCGTCATCGCGCTGACGCTGGTGCCCGCGCTGCTGGGCTTCTTCCACCGCGCCGTGCTGCCCCGCAGGACGCGCAGGGCGAAGGAACCGGTCGCGTCGCAGGCGGGCAAGCCCAATGCGGGCACCCGATGGGCTCGGTTCGTCCTGCGCCGCCCGCTGCTGGTGCTCCTCCTCGGCGTGGTCGGCCTCGGCGTGATCGCCGTACCCGCCCTGGACCTCCAGCTAGGACTTCCCGGTGACGAGGTGAAGGCGACGTCCACCACGGAGCGCCGCGCCTACGACGATCTCGCCAGTGGGTTCGGCCCCGGTTTCAACGGCCCGCTGACCGTGGTCGTCGACGCCAAGGGTGCCGAGAACCCCAAGGCGGCAGCCGACACCGTCGCAGCCGAGGTCGCCGGAACCAAGGGAATCGTCTCGGTCTCCCCACCGGTCTTCAACAAGGCGGGCGACACCGCCCTGCTGAGCGCGGTGCCGTCCACAGCTCCGACCGACAGCCGGACCGACCAGGTCATCCACGACGTGCGCGAGCAGGCGGACCGCTTCAGGTCCGACACCGGAGCGACCGTCCTCGTCAGCGGCATGACCGCGATGAACATCGACGTCGCGCAGAAGGTGAAGAGCGCCCTCGTTCCCTACATCGCCATCGTGGTGGGCCTCGCCTTCCTGCTCATGATGGTGATCTTCCGCTCGGTCCTGGTACCGCTCAAGGCTGCTCTGGGCTTCCTGTTGTCGGTCTCCGCCGCGCTCGGAGCCGTGGTCGCGGTCTTCCAGTGGGGCTGGCTCTCCGGCTTCCTGGGCGTCGAGCAGACCGGGCCCATCCTCAGCATGATGCCGCTGTTCATGATCGGGATCGTGTTCGGACTCGCGATGGACTACGAGGTGTTCCTGGTGACCCGGATGCGCGAGGCATACGTCCGCGGCGACAGTCCCGGCGAGGCCGTTGTCTCCGGGTTCCGCAACAGCGCCAGGGTCGTCGTGGCCGCAGCGCTCATCATGATGGCCGTGTTCGGCGGATTCATCGGGGCGGGCGCATCCATGATCAAGATGATCGGCTTCAGCATGGCGATCGCCGTCTTCTTCGACGCCTTCGTCGTACGGATGGCGATCGTGCCCGCGGTTCTGGCGCTGCTCGGCGACAGGGCGTGGTGGCTGCCCCGGTGGCTGGAGAGGATTCTGCCGCACGTGGACGTGGAGGGCGAAGCGCTCACCCAGCCCCACGAGAAGGGTGAAGCGCCGCAGAGCTCCACCGAACCGGAGTCGGTGCTCGCGCGCTGACGCGGGCAGGTGGGGGCTGCCCGTGCGAAGACGGGCACCAGTCCAAGCGGGCGCCCCCGAGCGTGCGTCTGCCCGAGCCGACCGCCCGACGGGCTGGAACGCGGACGGGCCGGGCCCCCCTCCCGACCCGGCCCTGTTCCCGCGCCCGTTCAGACGCTGCGCAGCGCCGCCGTGGACCCGCGTACCACCAGCTCCGGCTGGAACACGTACTCCGTGCGCTGCACGGGGCTGCCGCCGATCTCCTCCAGCAGCGCGCCCACCGCGGCCGCCGCCATCGCCTGGACGGGCTGGCGCACCGTGGTCAGCGGCGGGTCGGTGAACGCGATGAGCTGGGAGTCGTCGAAGCCGACCACGGAGACGTCGCGCGGCACGTCCAGGCCGCGGTCCCGGGCGGCGCGGACCACCCCGAGCGCCATCAGGTCGCTGCCGCAGACGATGCCGGTGCACCCCTGGTCGAGCAGCGCGCCGGCCGCGACCTGGCCGCCCTCCACGCTGAACAGCGTGGAGCACACCAGGAGTTCGGCCTCCTCGCGGTCCAGGCCCAGCACGGAGACCGCGGCGTCCACGAAGCCGTCCCGCTTGCGGCGGGAGGGGACGTAGCGCTGCGGTCCGATGGCGAGGCCGATCCGGCGGTGGCCGAGTTCGGCGAGATGGCTCACGGCCATCCGCACGGCGGCGGTGTCGTCGGGCGATACGAACGGGGCGCTGATCCGCTCGTTGTAGCCGTTGATCAGGACGAACGGCACCCCGCGCTCGGTCAGCGCGGCGTAGCGCGCCGGGTCGGCGGAGGTGTCGGCGTGCAGCCCGGAGAGGAACACGATGCCGCCGACGCCGCGTTCGACGAGCTGCTCGACGAGTTCGTCCTCGGTGGCGCCGCCGGGCAGCTGGGTGCAGAGCACCGGCGTGTAGCCGTGGCCGGCGAGGACCTGCTCCACGGACTGGGCGAACGCCGGGAAGATCGGGTTGGTGAGCTCGGGGGTCACCAACCCGATCAGCCCGGCGCTGCGCTGCCGCAGCCGTACGGGGCGTTCGTATCCGAGGATGTCGAGCGCCGCGAGCACCCGCTGACGCGTGGTGTCCGCGACGCCCGGCTTGCCGTTGAGGACCCGGCTGACGGTCGCCTCGCTGACGGACGCCTGGCCCGCGATGTCCGACAGCCTGAGCGAGCCGCCCGCGCCGGGGCCCCGCGGCAGGGGGACGGTCGTCACACCGTCCACCACACCGTGGTGTCCGCGGGCAGCTCGATCGCGTCGCCGTCGGCCCGGACCGGGGCGCTGGACAGCAGCACGGTGCCCTGGACGGGGATACGGACCGGCTCGCCGGTCGTGTTGACGGTGCAGACGAAGCCGGGGCGGGCGAAGGACAGCAGCCCCTCGGGCGCGTCCAGCCACCGCACGTCGGTGCCGGCGCCGAGCCCGGGGTGCGCCCGGCGGGCGGCGATCGCGGCCCGGTACAGCTCCAGGGTGGAGCCGGCCGCACCGGTCTGCGCCTCGATGCTCAGCTCGCCCCAGCCCGCGGGCTGCGGGAGCCAGCTGCCGCCCGCGCCGAAGCCGTACGAGCTGCCCTCGCGGGTCCACGGGATCGGGACGCGGCAGCCGTCGCGGAAGCCGTCCTGGCCCTCGGCCCGGAAGAACGAGGGGTCCTGGCGGGCCTCGTCGGGCAGGTCGGTGACGTCGGGCAGGCCCAGCTCCTCGCCCTGGTAGACGTAGGCGGAGCCGGGCAGCGCCAGCATCAGCAGGCTGGCCGCGCGGGCCCGGCGCAGGCCCAGCTCGCGGTCGCCGGCGGTACGGATCTGGGTGCCGAGGCCCGCCGGGTTGGCGAAGCGGGTGGCGTGCCGGGTGACGTCGTGGTTGGAGAGCACCCAGGTGGTGGGGGCGCCGACCGGGCGCATCGCGTCGAGCGAGGTGTCGATGACCTCGCGCAGCGCGGCGGCGTCCCAGGCGGTCGCCAGGTACTGGAAGTTGAAGGCCTGGTGCATCTCGTCGGGGCGCACGTAGTTGGCGGTGCGCTCGACGGTCGGGGTCCAGGCCTCGGCCACGAGGATGCGCCCGCCCGTCGCCCGCCGCCGCCCTTCCGGTCCTTCGGGCCCGTTGTTCTCGGGGTACTCGTCGAGGATGGTGCGCCAGCTGCGGTAGATCTCGTGCACACCGTCCTGGTCGAAGAACGGCATGACATCGTTTCCGAGCAGCTTCAGCTGGTCGTGGGTGCCGAGGTCGGGCAGCCCCTCGGCCTTGACCAGGCCGTGCGCGACGTCGACCCGGAAGCCGTCGACGCCCATGTCGAGCCAGAAGCGCAGGATCGAGCGGAACTCGTCGGCGACGGCCGGGTGCTCCCAGTTGAAGTCGGGCTGCTCGGGCGCGAAGAGGTGGAGGTACCACTCGCCGGGGGTGCCGTCCGGGCCGGTGGTCCTGGTCCAGGCCGGGCCGCCGAAGATGGACTCCCAGTCGTTGGGCGGGAGTTCGCCGTCGACGCCCTTGCCGGGGCGGAAGTGGTAGCGGTCGCGCAGGGCGGAGCCGGGGCCCTCGGCGAGCGCGCGCTTGAACCACTCGTGCTGGTCGGAGGAGTGGTTGGGCACCAGGTCCACGATGATCCGCAGGCCCAGGTCGTGGGCGTCGCGGATCAGCGCGTCGGCGTCCAGCAGGGTGCCGAACATCGGGTCGATGGCCCGGTAGTCGGCGACGTCGTAGCCGGCGTCGGCCTGCGGGGAGGCGTAGAACGGGCTGAGCCAGACCGCGTCGACGCCGAGGTCCTTGAGGTACGGGAGCCGGGCGGTGACGCCTGCGAGGTCGCCCATGCCGTCGCCGTTGCCGTCGGCGAAGCTGCGCGGATAGACCTGGTAGATCACCGCGTCCTGCCACCAGCCGGTGCGGTGGCCCGGGGCGTCGTCGGACGTGCCGGTGGAGGGGGCAGCGAGGTGCTGGGTCATGTCGTCCCTGGGGTGTCTGGGTGGGGGCGGCGCCGGGACCGGGTCGGGATGCCGGCGCCACCGTGACTGGTGCGTGCGGGTCGTACGGGCGTGCCGCTGAGGACGCTCAGCCCTTGACGGCTCCGGCGGACATGCCGGTGACAAGGTGCTTCTGCGCGAACAGGAACACCAGGGCCGCGGGTATCGCGATCAGTACGGACGCGGCGGTCATCGGACCCCACTGGGCCCCGTACCGGTTGACGAACAGCTGGAGTCCGCCCGCGAGCGTGAGGTTGTCCTCGCCGACCAGGAAGGCGGAGGCGTACGCCACCTCGCCCCAGGCGGTGATGAAGGAGTAGAACGCGGTGACGGCGAGGCCGGGCTTGGCCAGCGGCAGGACGAGCCGCCAGAACGTGCCGAACGGGGTGAGGCCGTCGACCTGCCCCGACTCGTCGATCTCGCGCGGGATGGTGTCGAAGAAGCCCTTCATCATCCAGGCGCAGAACGGCACCGAGATGGTGAGGTAGGTGATGACCAGACCGGCCGGCTTGTTGAGCAGGCCCATGCTGGCCATGATGTTGTAGATCGGCACGATGAGGACGGCGACCGGGAACATCTGGGTGATCAGCAGCGTCCACATCAGCCCGCGCTTGCCGGGGAAGCGGAAGCGGCTGACGGCGTAGCCGGTGGAGGCGGAGACGATGACGCCGATGAGCGTGGTGAGCCCCGCGACGATCAGCGAGTTGCCGAACCAGGTCAGGAACTTCGTGTCCTTGATGAGGTTCGTGTAGTTCTCGAACGTCGTGTCCTTGAAGAAGTCCGTGGTGGTCGCGAACTCGGCCGGCTTCAGCGAGGTGAGCAGGACCCAGAGCACGGGGAAGACCGCGATCACGGACGCGACGATCAGCGTCAGGTGCAGGGCCGTGGAGGCCAGCGGCGAACGCTCGCCGCGGCGCCGGACCTTGGGCGCGGAGTGCCGCGCGGTGGGGGTGGTTGCGGTGGTCACCAGTCATCTCCCTGAGTGCGCAGGACCCGCCGGTAGATGGTGGCGAAGATCAGCAGGAGTACGAGGATCAGCACGCCCCAGGTGGAGGACTGCGCGAAGTCGCGCGGACTGATCTCGAAGGAGAACTTGTACGCCTGCGTCACCAGGATCTGGGTGGCGTCGCCGGGTCCGCCGCCGGTGAGCAGGAAGATCACCGGGAACATGTTGAAGGTCCAGATGGTGGAGAGCAGGATCACGGTCGTGGAGACCGGGCGCAGTCCGGGCAGCGTGACGTGGCGGAAGCGCTGCCAGGCGGTGGCGCCGTCCATCTCCGCGGCCTCGTACTGCTCGCTGGGGATGGACTGCAGGCCGCCGAGCAGGGCGACCATGATGAACGGCACGCCGAGCCACACGTTGACGGCGATGACGGACAGCTTCGCCCAGGTGGGGTCGCCGAGCCAGTCGATGCCGCCGAAGCCGCCGCCGGAGAGGATCTTGTTGAGCAGCCCGCGGTCGTTGTTGTACAGGAAGCGCCAGGCGAAGACGGAGACGAAGCCGGGGACGGCCCAGGGCAGGATGAGGGCCATCCGGTAGGCGGAGCGACCGGCGATCCTGCGGTTGAGGATGTTGGCGAGGGCCATGCCGAGGGCGAAGGTGATGGCCACGCAGGAGACCGTCCACACCAGGGTCCACCCGAGCGTGCCGAGGAACTGTTCGCCGGTGAGGGCGTCGGCGTAGTTGTCCAGGCCGACGAACTTGTACGTGGCGGGCAGGTGGTTGACACCGATGGACCGCGCGACGTTGCGCTCGTTGGCGTCGGTCAGCGACAGGTAGATGCCGCGGACCAGCGGATAACCGATGATCACGCCGATCACGATGACGACCGGGGCCACCATCGTCCAGGCGTACCAGTGCGTCGACAGGGCCCGCCGGAGCTTGCCCGGCGGCGGGGGGTTGCCAGTACCGCGGCTCCGGCCGCGGGCGACGTCGTCGCCCGCGGCCTTCGCCACCGACTGGCTGGTGTGGACAGCCATCAGCCGGCCTGCCTTCCTGAGTTACTTCCAGCCGTCAAGGAGCTTGCGGTAGGAGGCGCCGGTCGTCTTGACCGCCTTCTCCGGGGTGGTCTGACCGGTGAGGACCTTGGTGTACTCGGTGACGAGCGGCGCGAAGAGGCTGCCGGTCTCCGGAATCCAGGGGCGCTCGACGGCGCTCTCGACGACCGGCTTGAAGAAGCCGACGATCTCGTTGTCGACCACGGACTCCTCGGCGTAGGCGGAGGTGCGGGTCGGCAGGAGGTTGAGCTCCTTGGTGACCTGGGCCTGCGTCTTGACGGAGGTCATGTAGTCGACGAAGGCGTAGGAGGCCTCAAGGTTCTTGGAACCGGCGTAGACGGCCAGGTTGTGACCGCCCTGCGGGGCGCCCTGTGCGGCGGAGCCGGCCGGGACCGGGGCGACGCCGAGGTTCGCCTTGTCCTTGAACTCCTTGCCGGCGTACGTGTCGGCGACGGCCCACGGGCCGTTGATCATCATCGCGACGTCGCCGTCCTTGAAGGACGCCTGCATGTTGTCCCAGCCGTCCGTCGCGTCGGTCTTCGCGACGCCGGAGTCGACCAGGTCCTTGACGAGCTTCATCGCCTTGACGCCGGCCGCGTCGTCGATGGTGACGGACTTGTCCGCGGCGTTGACCATGTCGCCGCCCTCGCCGTACAGGAAGGGCAGGAACCAGTACGCGTCGTCGCCGCGCAGGTAGAGGCCGGTCTTACCGGTCTTCGACTTGATCTTCTTGGAGGCGGACTTCAGCTCGTCGATGGTGGTGGGGACCTCGACGCCGGCCTCCTTGAAGATCTTCTTGTTGTAGAAGATGCCCAGGGAGTCGATCACCTGCGGAACGGCGAACGTCTTGCCGTTGTACTTGGTGGACGCGGCGGCCTGCTTCAGGAAGTCGCTCTCCTTCTGGAGGGCGGAGGTGCCGTCCAGCGGGGCGAGGTAGCCGAGGTCCGCGAACTCGGGGGTCCAGGCGACCTCGGAGCGGATCACGTCGGGGGCGCCGGAGCCCGCCTGAGCCGCGTTCTTGAACTTGTTCTGCGCGTCACCGAAGGGCACGTTGACGTACTTGACGTCGACCTCCGGGTGCAGTTTCTCGAAGCCCTCGGCGATCTTCTTGAAGACCTTGTCCTCACTGCCCGCGGTGGAGGTGTCCCACCACGTGACGGTGCCCGAGAGCTCGCCCGAGCTCTTCGAGGTGCTGTCGGAACTGTCGTCATCGCTGCCGCAGGCGGTCGCCGCGAGCGCCAGGGCCGCGACCAGGGCGGTGGCCGTTATGCCACGTCGCATCTGAACTCCTTCAACTGCCGTACCGCTCCGTCGCGGCGCCGGGTCGACGTGAACGTAACAAGGATGAAAGACGACCGAAAGAGTTTGCGGAAGATTTCTGCAAGCTCCGGCGATCGTTACATTGGCGTGTCCTCAAGGTTGCCGTCAAGCCTCTTGACGGAACCCGTCGATCCCTGACAGGAGCGGGTCACCAGCCGCGATTCCGCAGTGCGACGATCCGACCGCAGCCGGCGAACCACCTCCGCAAGAGTTTGCAAGACGTTGCTACGGGCCACTCCTGACCCCGTCCCCCGCCTGCAAGCCCGCCCTCCCCCGGCGCCCCCGCCCGATTCCCCGCATGGTGGGCAATCCGACCCGCTCCCGGTACAGTCCAATGCCATGACCGCACGGCTTGCCGATATCGCAACTCAGGCGGGGGTCAGCGAAGCGACGGTCAGCCGCGTACTGAACGGCAAGCCCGGGGTTGCCGCTGCCACCCGCGAATCCGTCCTCGCCGCGCTCGACGTCCTCGGCTACGAACGGCCCGTACGTCTGCGCAGGCGCAGCGCGGGGCTCGTCGGCCTGATCACGCCCGAGCTGGAGAACCCCATCTTCCCGGCGCTCGCCCAGGTCATCGGGCAGGCGCTGACCCGGCAGGGCTACACCCCGGTGCTGGCGACCCAGACGCCGGGCGGCTCCACCGAGGACGAGCTGACGGAGATGCTGGTCGACCGGGGCGTCTCCGGGATCATCTTCGTCTCCGGGCTGCACGCGGACACCTCCGCCGACATGCAGCGCTACGAACAACTGCGCGCGCAGGGCGTGCCCTTCGTCCTGGTCAACGGCTTCTCGCCCAAGGTGCAGGCGCCGTTCATCTCGCCGGACGACCGGGCCGCGATGCGGCTGGCGGTGACCCATCTGGTGTCGCTGGGCCACACCCGGATCGGGCTGGCGGTCGGCCCGAAGCGCTTCGTCCCCGTGCTCCGCAAGATCGAGGGCTTCCACACCACGATGCGGGAGCAGTTGGACCTCACGGCGGACGAGGTCGAGGAGCTGATCCAGCACTCCCTGTACACGCTCGAAGGCGGTCAGGCGGCGGCGTCGGCGCTGATGGAGCGGGGCTGCACGGCGGTGGTGTGCGCGAGCGACATGATGGCGCTCGGTGCGATCCGGGCCGCCCGCCGGCTCTCCCGGGAGGTCCCGCGCGACGTCTCGGTCGTGGGCTACGACGACTCGCCGCTCATAGCGTTCACCGACCCGCCGCTGACCACGATCCGCCAGCCGGTCACGGCGATGGGCCAGGCCGCGGTGCGCACCCTCCTGGAGGAGATCGGCGGCACGCCCGCCCCGCACAGCGAGTTCGTCTTCATGCCGGAGCTGGTCGTACGCGGCTCGACGGCCGCGGGCCCCGGCACGGCCGCCAACGCCCCGGCCGCTCTCCCAGGATCGCACGCGCGCCCGTAACGGGCCTGTCCGGCGGGATTCAGGGCCTCACGCGGGCCCGCCCGGACGTGCAACCCGCTCCCGGCCGGAGGATCATCGGGCGGAGAGGGCAAATCTGGCAGACTCTGTGCCTATGGGTGAATTGAGCGTGAAACGACAGGAAGGCCGCACGGAGGCCACCCCGTCACCCATCGTGAACGAGGCGGCTCCCGAGGCGAACACGAAGCAATCCGGTCGCGCGCACGGGATCGGCAGGGCGCTCGACAGACCGCTCGGCCACGTCGTGTCACGGCTGCGCTCCCCACGGTCGCCCCGGCGGCCCCGGCTCTGGTTCGAAATCCTGCTCATCGCGATGAGTTACTGGCTGTACTCGCTGGTGCGCAACGCGGTCCCGGAGCAGAAGACGGCGGCCCTGGCCAACGCGGACTGGCTGTGGTCGGTCGAGCGGTTCCTCGGCATCGCCGCGGAGCAGTCGGTCAACCACGCGGTGAACTCGGTGACATGGCTCATCGTGTCGATGAACTACTACTACGCGACACTGCACTTCATCGTCACGATCAGTGTGCTCGTATGGTTGTTCCGCCGGCACCCGGGCCGGTACGCAGCGGCCCGGCTGGCCCTGTTCGCGACCACGGCGGTCGCGCTCCTCGGCTACTACCTGTACCCGTTGGCGCCGCCCCGCCTGATGCACGGCGGCCACTTCATCGACACCGTCCTGGTCCACCAGACCTGGGGCTCGATGGCGTCGGGCAACTTCAAGAACATGTCGAACCAGTACGCGGCGATGCCGTCGATGCACATCGGCTGGTCGCTGTGGTGCGGCCTCACCGTCTTCGCCCTGGCCTCGGCCCCCTGGGCGCGCATCCTGGGCCTGCTGTACCCGACGGTGACCCTGATGGTCATCGTGTCGACGGCGAACCACTTCTGGCTGGACGCGGTGGGCGGCGTGGCGTGCCTGGCGTTCGGTTACGCGGTGTCGTACGCGTGGTACGGGTCGCTGCCGCACCGGCTGCCGAAGCGGATCGCGCCGAAGACGGCGCGCAGGCCGCGGCTGAGCGCCCTGTCGGCGCAGCCACGCGAGGCGGCGGCGAGCCGGCACTAGCCCCGGGGCTCCGCCCCGGACCCCGCTCCTCGAGCGCCGCAGGGGCTGATTTCGCCCCCGCCGGCGATCAAAGCCCGGCCGGCTCCGGGACCGGGCCCCTCCCGCAGGAGAAAGCCGACCCGCGGCGCAGTCAAGCCCCTCCGGCGATTGAGGAGCGGGGTGCGGGGCAGCGCCCCGCAAGCCCCCGGGGGGCCGCACCTCACCCCCCGTAGAACCGCTCCTCCACCACTCCCCGCGCCCGCCGCGTGATGCGGCGGTAGTCGTCCAGCATGTCGCCGACGTGCCCCTCCTCGTACCCCAGGTACCGGCCCACCGCGGTCAGCTCGCGCGGCACCGAGGGGAACGTGTCGCCGGGCCGGCCCCGTACGAGCATCACGGCGTTGCGCACCCGTGTCGCCAGGACCCACGCCTCGTCCAGGGTCTGCGCGTCCTCCTCGGAGATCA
This sequence comes from Streptomyces sp. A0958, assembly GCF_004795035.1. Classification (GTDB taxonomy): domain Bacteria; phylum Actinomycetota; class Actinomycetes; order Streptomycetales; family Streptomycetaceae; genus Streptomyces. Next base: position 6,483 of record NZ_SSBK01000038.1, on the reverse strand, counting down.
GCTCCGCCGCACACGCCGTCGCCAGTGCCTGGCGGGTGCGGGTGGTCCGCAGGCCGGGCACCGACCGGGCGTGCTGCATCTGCATCAGCTGGACGGTCCACTCGACGTCGCTCAGCCCGCCCCGCCCCAGCTTGGTGTGGAGGGTCGGGTCCGCGCCGCGCGGCATCCGCTCGGACTCCATGCGGGCCTTGAGCCGCCGGATCTCACGGACCGCGTCCTCCCCGAGGCCCCGGGCCGGATACCGCAGCGGGTCGATCAGCGCGATGAAGTCCGCGCCCAGGTCCATGTCCCCCGCCATCGGTTCGGCCCGCAGCAGGGCCTGGCTCTCCCACCCCAGCGACCACCGCCGGTAGTACGCTCCGTACGACTTCAGGGTGCGCACCAGCGGGCCGCTCTTGCCCTCGGGGCGCAGGTCGGGGTCGATGATGAGCGGCGGGTCGGCGGTGGGCAGCTGGAGCAGCCGGCGCATCTCGGAGACCACCCGGTTCGCGGCCCTGCTCGCCTCCTGCTCGTCCACGCCCTCGCGCGGCTCGTGGACGAAGAGGACGTCCGCGTCGGAGCCGTAGCTCAGCTCGTGCCCGCCGAAGCGGCCCATGCCGATGACCGCGAACCGGGTGGGCAGGGTGTCGCCCCACTCCGCGCGGACGGCGGCCCGCAGCGCCCCGGCGATGGTGACGGCGTTCAGGTCGGTGACGGCGCCGCCGACCCGGTCGACGAGGGCGCCCGGGTCGGACTCGGCGGGGCTGTCCTCCGTGCCGTAGGAGCCGATGAGGTCGGCGGCCGTCGTACGGAACAGCTCGCGCCTGCGCACCCCGCGCACCACCGCGACGGCCGACTCCGCGTCGCCGGCGCGGCCCACGGCGGCCAGCACCTCCTGTTCCAGGTGTGCGCGGCTGCGGGGGGCGAGGCCGTGCGGGTCGCCGAGGATGGCGACGGCCTCGGGGGCGCGCAGCAGCAGGTCGGGGGCGAGCCGGCCGGCCGACAGGACCCGGGCGAGGTTCTCCGCCGCGGCCCCCTCGTCGCGCAGGAGCCGCAGGTACCAGGGGGTCTTGCCGAGCGCGTCGGACACCTTGCGGAAGCCGAGGAGGCCGGCGTCCGGGTCGGCGGAGTCCGCGAACCAGCCGAGCAGCACGGGCAGCAGGGTGCGCTGGATGGCCGCCTTGCGCGACACCCCGGAGGACAGGGCCTCCAGGTGCCGCAGGGCCGCCGCCGGGTCCTCGTAGCCGAGGGCCACGAGCCGGTGGCCGGCGGCCTTCGTGCTGAGCCGGGACTCGCCGGGCGTGAGCTGGGCGACGGCGTCGAGCAGCGGCCGGTAGAACAGCTTCTCGTGCAGCCGGCGCACCACGGAGGCGTGCCGCTTCCAGGCCTGGTTGAGCTCGGCGATGGGGTCGGTGCGCAGCCCGAGGGAGCGGCCGAGGCGGCGCAGGTCGGGCTCGTCGTCGGGGACGAGGTGGGTGCGGCGCAGCCGGTAGAGCTGGATGCGGTGTTCCATGGCGCGCAGGAAGCGGTAGGCGTCGTCCAGCTGTACGGCGTCGACGCGCCCCACGTATCCGCCGTCGGCGAGCGCCCCCAGCGCCTCCAGGGTCGATCCGCTGCGCAGGGCGGCGTCGCTGCGGCCGTGGACGAGCTGGAGGAGCTGGACGGCGAACTCGACGTCCCGCAGCCCGCCGGGGCCGAGCTTCAGCTCCCGGTCGACGCGGTCGGCGGGGATGGTGTCCACGACGCGGCGGCGCATCTTCTGCACGTCGGGGACGAAGTTCTCCCGGTCGGCGGCCTGCCAGACGAGCGGCGAGACGGCTTCGACGTACTCGGCGCCGAGCGCCGGGTCGCCGGCCACCGGCCGGGCCTTGAGGAGCGCCTGGAACTCCCAGGTCTTGGCCCAGCGCTGGTAGTAGGCGAGGTGCGAGGAGAGCGTGCGCACCAGGGGCCCGTTGCGGCCCTCTGGGCGGAGGTTGGCGTCGACGGGCCAGATGGTGCCCTCGACGGTCGTGTCGGAGCAGATCCGCATGAGGTGTGCGGCGAGCCGGGTGGCGGCCTGCATGGCCTTGCTCTCCTCGGCGCCGTCGACGGGTTCCGCGACGAAGATGACGTCGACGTCGGACAGGTAGTTCAGTTCGTGGCCGCCGCACTTGCCCATGGCGACGACCGCGAGCCGGCACTGCGCGGCGTCGTCGGGGGCGGCCGCTGAGGCGATGCGCAGTGCGGCCCGCAGCGTCGCGGTGGCGAGGTCGGCCAGCTCGGCGGCGGTCTCGGCGACGTCGGTGGTGCCGCAGACGTCCCGGGCCGCGATGGACAGCAGGCACCGCCGGTAGCCGACGCGCAGCCCGTCCGGGTCCTCGGCCCCGGCCAGCTCCTGCTCGAACTCGGCGACCCCGGGGTGCAGATCGGTGGCCTCGTACGTGACGAGAACCTGCCAGTCGCGGGGGTGGCGCGCCAGGTGGTCGCCGAGCGCCTCGGACGCCCCCAGCACCCCGAGCAGCCGGTCCCGCAGGGGCTTGGCCGTGACCAGCGTGTCCAGCAGGATCTGCCGCTGGCCCGCCTCCTCGGCCTCGACCAGCCGGACCAGGCCGCGCAGCGCCAGATCGGGGTCGGCGGTGGCCCCGAGGGCGTCGAGGAGCACGGAGTCGGAGCGTACGGAGGAGAGGTCGGGCAGGTCGAGCAGCCGCTCGGCGGCGGACGGGTCGGTGAAACCGTGCCGCAGCAGTCTGGTGAACGTACTGCTCCTGCGCCCCGGCATCATCGTCATTCCGCGCCCTCCTGCTCGCCGCCCGCATAGCCTTCAGCCTGCCGAGCCTAGCCCGGCGCCCCTTGATTCGGAGACTGCGAGTGACCGTGATCCGCCGCGCCATCACGGCACTGCGGCTGCCCGCAGCAGCGGCTCGGTGAGAACCGTCCCGGTCCTGCCGGGCGTCTTGATCCCCGAGTGAGCGCGAACCGTTGAGACCGCCCCTCCTTCTCCGCACCTCCTGGTGGGACGAGGACACCGCGCCGCCCCGGCCCGGGGACCGGCTGCACGCCGTCGTGCGTGACGCCACGCGCCCACGCCCCGAAGAGGACTTCAGCTCACCGCTCGGCCCGGCCGGGCCCCCATCACGACGGTGGCGTACAGCTCGTCGCAGGAGACGACGCGTGGGACGAGCCCGCTGTCGCCGATGACCCGGGCGGCGCGTTCCGCCTGCCGTTCGCTCGTCTCGACCAGGAGGCTGCCGCCGGGGGCCAGCCAGCGGGGGGCCTCGGCGGCGACCCGGCGCAGGACGTCGAGGCCGTCGCCGCCGCCGTCGAGCGCGACGAGCGGTTCGTGGACGCGCGCCTCGGCGGGCAGCAGGGCGACGTCCTCGGTCGGTACGTACGGCACGTTGGCGAGCAGCACGTCGACGCGCCCGCGCAGGGAGCCGGGCAGCGGGGCGAAGAGGTCGCCCTCGTAGACCTCGCCGCGGTCCCCGATGTTGCGCCGGGCGCAGCGTACGGCGGCGGGCTCGACGTCGGCGGCGTGGAGTTCGACGCGGTCCAGGGCGGCGGCGAGCGCGGCGCCGAGCGCGCCCGAGCCGCAGCACAGGTCCACGACGACGGCCGGTTCGGGGGCGAGGGCGACCGCCTGGCGGATCAGGAACTCGGTGCGGCGGCGGGGTACGAACACGCCGGGGTCCACGGCGATGCGCAGCCCGTTGAACTCGGCCCAGCCGAGGACGTGTTCAAGGGGGTGGCCGGCGGCGCGGCGCTCCACCATGGCGGTGAGTTCGGCGGGTCCGGCGGCGGTGGCGGCGATGAGACCGGCCTCGTCCTCCGCGAAGACGCAGCCGGCGGCACGCAGGGCGGCGACGAGGGTGGAGAGGGCGGTCGGTGACAGGGGGACCGGCATGGTGCGGAGCCTTTCGGAGGAACGCCGAGGGGTGCTCCGCAGCCGGTCAGGTCCGGCCGGCCACGCGATCGCTGGGGGTGAGCACCCGGGTCGATACAGCGGTAATGGGGCCCACCTCCTTGGTCATGTCCCGGTACGGGGTGCGAAAGACTACCTCAGGCCCTCAGTGTTTGCGGTACCGGTAGTCGTTGCCGCCGTCGACGAAGCGGTTGTGGACGGCGACCGAGGTGTTGGCGGCGCGGATGTTGCGTATCTCCGCGCTGTGGTGGCGTTCGATCTCCTGGCCGTCGAAGTTGTCCGTACGGCGTCTGCGCTGCTGCGACGTCAGCTTCGCGATCAAAAAGACGACCGCGCTCAGGAGCAGCCCGAGCAGTATGAGGACCGCGTGCATCGTGTCCCTCCCCCGTTCCCCGTTCACGGCCCGCGGGCTCGTGATCCTCCGCCCATTGTCGGTTACCGGCGGGGGGGTAGTCCAGGCCCACCACCGCTGCCGCCACCACTACGCCAATGGGCAGTGGGTTCCGGTGTAGATGGTGGGCATGCAGCGATTGCAGTGGACGCAGCCGGACACCGTGGCCGGGTCGCCCCCGATGCGGCGCAGCAGGTCGGGCTCGCGCAGCAGGGCGCGGGCCATGGCGACGAAGTCGAAGCCCTCGGCCATGGCGCGGTCCATGCCCTCCCGGTCGGTGATCCCGCCGAGGAGGATCAGCGGCAGACCGAGCGCGGCCCGGAAGTGGCGGGCGTCGTCCAGCAGATAGAGCGGCCGGTAGGGGTACGTACGGAAGAAGGCGCGCCCGAGGGCCCGGATGGCGAGGCGTTGCGGGAGCGGGAAGTCGGCCGCGAACTCGGTGACGGGGGCGTCGCCCCGGAAGAGGTACATGGGGTTGAGCAGGGAGCTGCCGGCGGTGAGTTCGAGGGCGTCGACGCTGCCGTCCTCCTCCAGCCAGCGGGCGACCTGAAGGCTCTCCTCCACGGTGAGCCCGCCGGGCGCCCCGTCCTTCATGTTCAGCTTGGCGGTGATGGCGAGCCGGTCGCCCAGCGCCTCGCGTACGGCCCGCGCGATATCGAGCGCCACGGTGGCCCGGGCCCGCAGGGGCCCGCCATAGGCGTCGGTACGCCGGTTCAGCCGGGGGCTGAGGAAGGCGCTGGCCAGGTAGTTGTGGCCGAGATGGATCTCCACCGCGTCGAACCCGGCCTCGGCCGCGAGCAGGGCCGCGTCGGCGTGGGCGGTCACGACCCGGGCGATGTCCTCGGCGGTGGCGGCCTTGTTGCGGCGCATGCTGAGCGGGTCGAACCCGCCCGTCGGCGCGAGGGAGGCCACCCCGTTGGACCGCCCGTCGGCCACCGGCCCGGCATGCCCGAGCTGAGCGCTGACGGCGGCCCCGGCCCCGTGCACCGCCTCGGTCAGCCTCCGCAGCCCGGGCAACGCCTCGGCCCGCATCCACACCTGCCGCCGCTCGGTCCGCCCCTCCGGCGACACCGCGCAGTACGCCACGGTGGTCATCCCGACACCACCCTCGGCGGGGCGCAGGTGGTAGTCGATGAGCTCCTGCGTCACGAGCGCCTCGGGGGTGGCCCCTTCGAAGGTGGCCGCCTTGATGACCCGGTTGCGCAGCCTGAGCGGCCCGAGCCGGGCCGGGGCCAGCACATCGGGTACGACACGTTTCTCTCCGCCCGCCATGGGGCGGAGCATGACATGGATCTGACGATTAGTCAGCAACCGTGCGCGGCATCGCCGCACCGAGCCGCCCGCACGGCAGGGCACGTTCCTGAAACGCCTCCGCACCCGTCCGGCTCCACCCGGTACAGCCGGGCCCGGCCCGTGCGCGTCACCGCCTCGACCAGCCGGCCGCCGCCGAAGAGGGCGCCGACGCCGCCCTCCACCGCCCACCCGGCCGGCAGCGCGCCGCGTCGTCCCACGGCGTGACGTACCCGGCCTTCGGTTCCCCGGGAAAGTGCCGCCGTACACCGGCGACCCATGCCTCACGGAACAACCGGGCACCTTCGGCCTGCGACATGCCTAACCCTCTCCTCACGGTGTGTTCAGCATGAACGAGCGAACTTCTTGCCATCGTGTGCGCGCACACGGGGTGCGCCATCCAGCAGGGCATCGGCGACCCGGACCGCGTAGACCTCGGCCATGCGGCCGGCCACCTCGTCCGGAGTCAGCCACTCGACTGCCGTGGTTTCGTCGGACAGTTGCTCGTACCCGCCTTCGGTGCGGCAACGGAAGACCAGGGCGACGATGCCTCGCGACGTGTTCTTGTAGACCCCGGTTAACCGGCCCACCCGCACCCTGATGCCGGTCTCCTCGTAGACCTCGCGTCGGACGCCGTCCTCCGGGGACTCGGCCAATTCGAGCACACCCCCGGGCGGCTCCCATGCCCCGTTGTCGGCACGCCTGATCGTGAGCACCCGGCCGTCCTCCCGGACGACGACTCCGGCTACGGACACGGAGTGGAGCGAAGTTGACGGGGTCTCCTGGCGGATGTTACTCAGAGGGCGGTAAGTGACGTCCTGCCCGTTTCGCGCTTGCTGCTGGGGCTGGTGGCGGCCTCTCCGGGTGGTTATGGCCGTGGCTGGGTGAACAATCCTTGCCTGAGCTCGACCAGGATCCTGCGCTC
>NZ_SSBK01000037.1 GCF_004795035.1 Streptomyces sp. A0958 | reverse complement strand
GATCTGGGGCGGACGCCGCGGCGGGCCAGGCACCGAGCAGGGGCGCCGGCCCGGAGGCTGGCCCACGGCCACCACCCCGGGCCGGGCACCCGCCCCGCAGAGCGCCCCCGCAGGGCCCGTAACGCCTGCCCCCGCAGCCCCCGCACCCGCACCCGCCGCCCCTGAGCCCGCCCCGGGCGTGGCGCAGGGCGCCGGCCAGGTGCGCAACATGTGGCCCGACATCCTGGAGGCGGTCAAGAACCGCCGACGCTTCACGTGGATTCTTCTCAGCCAGAACGCCCAGGTCACCGGGTTCGACGGCAGCACCCTGCAGATCGGCTTCCTCAACGCCGGAGCCCGCGACAACTTCGCGAGCAGCGGCAGCGAGGAGGTGCTGAAGCAGGCACTGGCCGAGCGGTTCAACGCCCAGTGGAAGATCGAGGCGATCGTCGACCCGTCCGGGGGCGCCGGACAGCCCCCGCAGCCGCAGGCCGGCGGTCAGCGCCCGTACACCCCGCCGCCCGCCCCGCAGCGCCCCGCAGCTCCCGCGCCGCAGCCGTACGAGTCACGGCCCGCGCCCGCACCGGCCCCCGCGCCCGACCCGCAGCAGCCGAGCGGTGGCGGGCCCCAGGCCGGGCCTCCGCCCACGCCGTACGCCGCTCCCGAGGCGCCCAGGCCGGTCGCCCCCGAGGACGACATCCCCGAGGCCGACGATCCGGACCTCGTCGACTCCGCCCTCTCCGGGCACGAGCTGATCGTCCGCGAGCTGGGCGCCACCGTCGTGGAGGAGTTCACCAACGAGTAGCGCCGGGGCGGGGCGCCGGACGGCGGTGCCCCCGCGGGCGGCGGCGGCCCGCGTGCACCGACGCCGCACCGCCCGCGCCCGCTGCCCACGGATCGCCCGGCGCACCGCCCGCGCCCGATGCCCACGGATCGCCCGGCGCACCGCCCCCCTGTCCACGGATCGGCGGCCGTCAAGGGCGCCGCGCCCCGGCGGCTAGGCTGCACCCCGTGAAGGTCCTCGTCATCGGCGGCGGCGCCCGCGAACACGCCCTGTGCCGCTCTCTGTCCCTCGACCCCGACGTCACCGCTCTGTACTGCGCCCCCGGCAACGCCGGCATCGCAGAGGTGGCCGAACTGCACCCGGTCGACGCCCTCGACGGCGCTGCCGTCGCGCGCCTCGCCACCGAGCTGGGCGCCGGGCTGGTGGTCGTCGGCCCCGAGGCGCCGCTCGTCGCCGGGGTCGCCGACGCGGTGCGTGCCGCCGGCATCCCGTGCTTCGGCCCGTCCGGCGCGGCCGCCCAGCTGGAGGGGTCCAAGGCGTTCGCCAAGGACGTCATGGCCGGGGCGGGCGTACCGACCGCCCGCAGCTACGTGTGCACCACGGCTGCCGAGATCGACACCGCGCTCGACGCGTTCGGCGCCCCGTACGTGGTCAAGGACGACGGTCTGGCCGCCGGCAAGGGCGTCGTCGTCACCGACGACGTCGAGGCGGCCCGCGCGCACGCGCTGGCCTGCGACCGGGTGGTCATCGAGGAGTTCCTCGACGGCCCCGAGGTGAGCCTCTTCGCGATCACCGACGGCACCACCGTGCTGCCGCTCCAGCCCGCCCAGGACTTCAAGCGCGCCCTCGACGGCGACGAGGGCCCGAACACCGGCGGGATGGGCGCGTACAGCCCGCTGCCGTGGGCGGACCCCAAGCTGGTCGACGAGGTCATGCAGTCGGTCCTCCAGCCGACCGTGGACGAGCTGCGCCGGCGCGGTACGCCGTTCTCGGGGCTGCTGTACGCGGGCCTCGCGATCACCTCGCGCGGGGTACGGGTCATCGAGTTCAACGCCCGTTTCGGCGACCCGGAGACCCAGGTGGTCCTGGCGCGCCTGCGGACGCCGCTGGCCGGTGTGCTGCTCGGGGCGGCCAACGGCACCCTGGACGCGCTGCCGCCGCTGAAGTGGCGCGACGACGCCGCCGTCACCGTGGTCATCGCCTCGCACAACTACCCGGGCGCCCCGCGCACGGGTGACCCGATCCAGGGGCTGGACGAGGTCGCGGCGCAGGACGCCCCGCACGCGTACGTGCTGCACGCCGGAACCCGGCTCGACGGCGACACGGTCGTCAGCGCGGGCGGCCGCGTGCTCTCCGTCACGGCGACGGCCGACGACCTCGCGGGCGCCCGTGAGCGCGCCTACGCGGCGGCGGCCCGGATTCGGCTCGACGGCTCCCAGCTCCGTACGGACATCGCGAAGAAGGCCGCGGAGGACGCCCGGCCGGCTCGGACCACGGTGGTCTGACCCGTACCCCTCGGCCCCCTTCCGCGTCGGCACCTTTGCCCAAAGCCATTCCATCGGGTGACGGCTGAGCCATCCGGATGACGCCCGCCGAAGCCCCAACTAGGGTGCGGCGCAAGCGTTCCGGCACTTGGCCCACCGGCATTGCGATGTCAGTGGCGGGTGCCACAGTGGGGGAGTGAGCAACACCGCCGTGGGGGCAGAGGGGGTGACGTCCGGCCGTGTCCGGTACCGGTACAGGTGAGGAGCTGGGTGCGCAGGCAGCGCGCGCCCGGGCGCTCGCCCTGCTGCGCATCCGCGGCAGGGCGGCAGCGGTCGCCGTGCTGCCCGCCGCGCTGGCCGTGGTCCTGTTCGCCGCGGGCGCGCAGGGCTTCACAGACGGCAGCGGCTGGGCCGCCGTGCGCTGGGCAGTGGCCGGCTGCGCGGTCGTCGTCCTGCTGGTCGCGGCGGCCGTCGCCGTCACGGTCGCACGGGCGAAGCCAGCGGTCAGCCCGACCGTCCCGCTCGGCGAGAAAGCGGCCCCCGACCTCTACCGGCTGGTCCACGACCTGGCGGACCGCCTCGGGGTGCCCGCGCCCTCGGCCATAGCCCTCACGCCCGACTGCGACAGCTGGCTGGAGGACCGCACCCACCCGGCCGCGGGCCGCGAGTCCGCGGGCCCCGCCCGCCGGGCCGAGGCCGCCCCCGTGCTGGTCATCGGCTCCCCGTTCCTGTGGTGGATGCGGGTCGCCGAGCTGCGCGCGGTGCTCGCCCCGGTCGTCGCCGGCACCAGCTCCTCCGCCCACCCCGACATAGCCGCGGCCCGGCGCTTCGTCCGGGGGCTCGACGGGGCGGTCGCCGATGCCTCCGCCCCCGCCCGGGGCCTGTTGCGCAGGGCCCTGTGGCTGCCGCGCGCCTTCGTCGGCCGGATCGCCCGGATACTGCTGCGCAGCTGCCGCGGTCACGCCGCCGAGATGGAGCGGGGCGTCGCCGCCGCCGCGTCGACGCGCGCCCAGGCGGTGGACTACGGGCTGCGGATCGTCGCGCAGGAGCAGGTCGGCCTCGCCTACGCCGGCTGGGACCGGCTGCTGACCCGGGTCGCGCTGCCCGCCTGGCGGATGGGCCGCTGGCCCTCGCAGCTGGACGCCGGAGTCGTCTCCGCCCTCACCGAGCTCTCCCGCCGCGACCGGCTGGCCGAGGGGTACGCCTCCCGGCTCGGCGAGCGCCCCGCCTGCGACCTCCTGGAGGAGCCGGGGGCGGCCGACGAGGCGGCGTCCCTGCTGGCGGCCCGGCTCTTCCACGGCGGGCCCGCCGAGACGGGCCCCGACTGGTCCCCGGTGGACTGGCAGCAGTATCCGGACGAGGTCGTCGACCGTAAGTGGCGCTCGGAGGCGGCCCGGCTGCACCGCGTCCTGGACGCCATGGGGGTTCCGCCCGCCGCAGGCGTCGGCGGGGTGCCCACGCTGGCGCGCGTCGTGGAGCATCTGGAGGCGGGGGAGCGCGGCGGCGAGGAGCTGGCGGCCGGGATCAGCGCCGCGGTGGCTCGCGAGGAGGCCGAGGCCCAGGAGCGGGCTCCGGACGCGGCGGCCTCCGGCGGTTCCGGTGCGGCGGGCGGTTCCGGTGCGGCGGGCGGCTCCGCCGTGGGTTCCGGCTCGGGCGACGACGTACTGGCCCTGTGGGGGCCCGACCCGCTGCCGCTCTTCCCGCTCCAGCCGCCCCGTACCGGGACCGATCTGCTCGTCGACCACGTCGCGGCGATGGTCTGCTGCGCCGCCGTGGACACGGCGGGCGCGGCGCCCGGCCTCGACTGGCTCGACGGGCCCGCGCTGCTGGTCGACGGCGAACGCCGGGCGGATCTCGGCAGCCCGGTCCTCAGCCTGATCGAGGACGGCGACGCGGGCCCGCTGCGCTCCTGGCTGGCTTCGGTCGGCGTGCGCACCGACAAGCCGGTCCGCCTCGGCTGAAGCGACGTCCGAAACGGGCCCGGGAACGGATGTACGAAACACACCGGAGAACAAGTCCATAACCGGAGCATCGAGTTCCGTTCACGTCAATTCGCGACGAACGGTGACGGACTGCGTGCGTTATGTGATGTGCTGGGGAACGGCGCTGACAGTCGGCGCACCACTGTTGATCCGGGGGCCTGAGGGAGGGGGAGCGTGATGGGGGCGGAACAGATCCGTCGGTGGGAATCGGGTGCCCTGGCGCATGCCGTGACCGACCCTTTCGGCCAGGGGCCACTGCCCTGGCTGCGCGGCAGTGAGAACTACTTCGACGACACCGGCCAGGTCGTCCCCTGGTACGCGGACCCCACGCTGCCCCGCGGCTCCACCGACGGCGGCACGCGTACCGCCGACGACGTGCGCCGGCAGATCAAGGGCTTCGCCTCCACCGGAGCGGCCGCCCCCGGCGAGGCGATCGACTTCCACATCACGGTGGACCCGCCCCAGCAGTTCTCCGTGGACGTCTACCGGATCGGCCACTACGGGGGCGACGGCGCCGCCAAGATCACCACGAGCCCGCGGCTGTCCGGTATCGTCCAGCCGCCGCCCCTCACCGCCGACCGCACGGTCTCCTGCCACCACTGGTGGCAGTCCTGGCGGCTGCAGATCCCCTCGTACTGGTCGATCGGCGCGTACGTCGCCGTGCTCACCACGCTCGACGGCTACCGCTCCCACGTCCCGTTCACCGTCCGCGACGACCACCCGGCCGACCTGCTGCTGGTCCTCCCGGACATCACGTGGCAGGCGTACAACCTCTACCCGGAGGACGGCCGGACCGGCGCCAGCCTCTACCACGCCTGGGACGAGGAGGGCCGGCTGCTGGGGGAGGAGGACGCTGCGGTCACCGTCTCCTTCGACCGCCCCTACGCGGGCGCGGGCCTCCCGCTGCACGTCGGACACGCCTACGACTTCATCCGCTGGGCCGAGCGCTACGGCTACGACATCGCCTACGCCGACACCCGCGACCTGCACGCGGGCCGGGTCGACCCGACCCGCTACCGGGGCCTGGTCTTCCCCGGCCACGACGAGTACTGGTCGGTGCCCATGCGCCGCACCGCCGAGCGCGCCCGCGACAACGGCACCTCCCTGGTCTACCTCTCCGCCAACACCATGTACTGGCAGGTCAGCCTCGGCCCTTCGGCGTCCGGCGTCCCGGACCGGCTGCTCACCTGCCGCAAGCGCCGCGGCCCCGGCAAGCCCGCGCTCTGGCGCGAGATCGACCGCCCCGAGCAGCAGCTGCTCGGCATCCAGTACGCGGGCCGGGTCCCCGAACCCCACCCCCTGGTCGTGCGGAACGCCGAGCACTGGCTGTGGGACGCGACCGGCGCCGGCGAGGGCGACGAGATCGACGGCCTGGTGGCGGGCGAGGCCGACCGCTACTTCCCGCGCACCACACTGCCCGAGCACGACAACCGCATCCTGCTGGCCCACTCCCCGTACCAGGACAGCGAAGGGGCGAAGCGCCACCAGGAGACGTCCCTGTACCGGGCCCCGTCCGGCGCGCTCGTCTTCGCCTCGGGCACCTTCGCCTGGTCCCCGGCCCTGGACCGCCCCGGCCATGTGGACCCCCGCATCCAGCGCGCCACCGCCAACCTCCTCGACCGCATCTGCAAGCGCGCCTGAGGCGAGCGGGCCCGAGGCGAGCGCGCCTGCGACGAGCGTGCCCGAGGCGAGCAGACCTGCGACGCGCGGGCCTGCGACGAGCGCGCCCGAAGCAACCGGGCCTGCGACGAGCGGGCCTGCGACGAGCGCACCCGAAGCGACCGGGCCTGAGGCGAGCGCGCCTGCGACGCGCGGGTCCGAGGCGAGCGCGCCCGAGGTGAGCGCGCCTGGGCCGCGGACGGTCGCCGCGCGCTTCCCGGGGCACCCGGTCGGCACCCCCTCCGCAGCCGTCCGCTCCCGGATACGGGACAATCGGAACGGTTCCTGGAACAACCTACGCGGAGGCAGCGTGTCCGGATTTGTAGAAAAGCCCGAGCCCGTGCAGGTACCGGGACTCACCCACCTGCACACCGGCAAGGTGCGCGACCTGTACCGGAACGAGGCCGGTGACCTCGTCATGGTCGCCAGCGACCGGATGTCCGCGTACGACTGGGTGCTGCCGACCGAGATCCCGGACAAGGGCCGCGTCCTGACCCGCCTCTCGATGTGGTGGTTCGACCAGCTCGCCGACCTCGTCCCGAACCACGTCCTGTCGACCGAGGTGCCCGCCGGGGCCCCCGCCGACTGGGCGGGCCGCACCATGATCTGCAAGTCGCTGCGGATGGTCCCGGTCGAGTGCGTCGCCCGCGGCTACCTGACGGGCTCCGGCCTCATCGAGTACAACGAGTCCCGCACCGTCTGCGGCCTCGCTCTCCCCGGCGGCCTCGTCGACGGTTCCGAGCTCCCGGGGGCGATCTTCACCCCCGCCACCAAGGCGGCCGTCGGCGACCACGACGAGAACGTGAGCTACGAGGAGGTGGCCCACCAGGTCGGCGCCGAGACGGCCGCGCTGCTGCGCCGGACGACCCTGGACGTCTACGGCCGTGCCCGCGACGTCGCACGCGAGCGCGGCATCATCCTCGCGGACACCAAGTTCGAGTTCGGCTTCGCGCCCACCGCCGACGGCGGCGAGGAACTGATCATCGCCGACGAGGTGCTGACCCCGGACTCCTCCCGCTTCTGGCCGGCCGCCTCCTGGGAGCCGGGCCACGCCCAGCCCTCGTACGACAAGCAGTTCGTGCGCGACTGGCTGACCTCCCCGGCCTCCGGCTGGGACCGCAAGAGCGAGCAGCCCCCGCCGGCGCTGCCCCAGGAGATCGTGGACGCGACCCGCGCCAAGTACGTGGAGGCGTACGAACTCCTCACCGGCACGCCCTGGAAGTAGCCACCCCGCACACGAAGAAGCCCCCGGCCGAAAGGCCGGGGGCTTCTTGCTGAACCGAGCGGACGACCAGGTTCGAACTGGCGACCTCAACCTTGGCAAGGTTGCGCTCTACCAACTGAGCTACGTCCGCAAGCGCCGAAGCGCGAGAACCACTATACCCAACCCCGCTCGCGTGCGAGACGCACTGCCGCGTGACGGTTCTCCGCCCCGAGCTTCGATGCCGCCGCCGAGAGGTAGTTCCGCACGGTCCCCTGCGACAGCGACGCCCGGTCGGCGATCTCCGAGACCGGCGCCCCGTCCGCCGCCAGCTCCAGCACCTCGGTCTCGCGCACGGTCAGTGGCGAGTCCCCGGCGGCGATCGCGTCCGCCGCCAACTCCGGGTCCACGTAACGGTTCCCGGCGTGCACGGTACGGATGATCCCGGCCAGCTGACGGGCGCTGACGGTCTTCGGCACGAACGCCCGCACCCCCGCCGCGAGCGCTCGCTTGAGGTGGCCCGGCCGGCCGTGACTGGTCACGATCATGGTCCGGCAGTCCGGGAGCTCGGCCCGCAACGCTGTGGCCACGCTCACACCGTCCGCCCCCGGCATCTCCAGATCCAGCACCGCCACATCGGGGCGGTGCGCCCGGGCCATGGCGAGCGCCTCCGGACCCGTCGCCGCCTCCGCGACCACCACGAGGTCGTCCTCCAGCGCGAGGAGGGCGGCGAGCGCGCCCCGGATCAGATGCTCGTCGTCGGCGAGCAGCACCCGTACCGCGGTCATCGTCGTCCCTCCACAAGGCCCGGCCCCGGGCCCACCACCACACCGGGACTCACCAAGGAGCCCGGACGCCTCGCCCCGGGAACCGTTACCCCGCCACCGTCACGGGAAGGCCTGTCGGATTCACCCGCCTCCTCCCAGTCGCCCAGCGGGACGGTCGCCGTCAGCCGGAACAGCCCGCCCTCCGCCGGCCCCGCCTCCAGTGAGCCGTCGAGCGCGCCCAGCCGCTCACGGAGGCCGGCCAGCCCGGAGCCCTGACCGCCGGACGCGGTGGCCGTCGCGGTGGCCGTAGCCCCGTCGTTCTCCACGTGCAGCACGGCGGCGTCCTCGGTGGTGTCCAGCCGGATCACGCAGCGCCGGGGGTCGCCGTGCCGCAGTACGTTGGTCGCCGCCTCGCGGACCACCCAGCCGAGCGCCGCCTGCACGGGCGCGGGCAGTCCCTTACGGCTGTCACCGGTCACCACGCACTCGATTCCGGCCGCGCTCAGCACCCCCTGGGCGCCGGCCAGTTCCGTCATCAGGTCGGCCTCCCGGTAACCGCGCACCACGTCGCGCACCTCCTGCTGCGAGGCGCGCGCTATCCGCTGCACCTCGACCATCTGATCCACCGCTTCGGGCCTGCCGCGCTGCGCCAGCTCCACCGCCAGCTCGCTCTTGAGCGCGATCACCGCGAGGTTGCGGCCCAGCACGTCATGCATGTCGCGCCCGAACCGCAGCCGCTCCTCGGCCACGGCGAGCCTGGCCTGTATGCCCCGGGCCTGCTCGGCCTGCCACATCACGCTCATGCTCCAGGCGCTGGGCCGTACCGAGATCAGGACCAGCACACAGCCGAAGAGGGTGGAGGGCGCCACACCGGCCAGGGTGCCGCCCCGCGCACCGGCCGCGGCGAGCGCCCCCGTGGTCAGGGCGGTGAGGCAGAGCGACTCGATGACGAACCTGCGGACCGGGACCAGGAGCACCCGGGTGATCACGAGCGCCATCGGAGCGTTCAGGGCCATGAGCAGCAGTCCCGAGCCACGGACCCCGTCCACGCCGGTCATCGCCGCCAGCAGCCCGATGGCCAGCAGCATGAGCACCACGGGGACGAGCAGGCGCCGCCCGGGAAAGACGGAGGTCCCGAGGTAGTGCTCGTAGGACGCCGACAGGTTGCGGTTGCTCAGCACGCACTGCGCCACGCTCACCAGGAGCAGCGCCACACCCAGAGCCAGCGGTAGCGGCTCGTGGCGGATGTCCGAGTGGAAGGGCGCCCCCTGCCAGGCCAGGGCGAAGATCCAGGGCATCCAGGAGATGGTGAACCGCGAGTACAGATCGATCCGCTCCATCTTGCCGCGCTCCTGCCAGCTGCGGCGCCAGCCCCTCAGGCGCATCACGGCCCGTCCTCCCTCTCAGCGTCGCGGGTCCCAGCGGAACCACCGCTGCACAGCAAACACGGCCACCGCCGTCCAGACCAGCCCGGTCAGTGCGGCACCGAGCAGCTCCGTGCCTCCGGCGCCGCCGAGCCAGCCGGCCCGGACCAGGGTCATCACTCCGGTCAGCGGCAGGAGTTCGCAGCCCTGCGCGAGCCGGTCGGGGAATATCTCGAGCGGGACGAAGAGGCCCGAACCCATCATCGAGACGAGGAACAGCGGCAGGGTCGTCAGCTGGGCGGTCTGCACCGTGCGGGTACCCACAGACGTGACCGCGGCCAGTGCCGTCAGCAGTACCACGCCCAACAGCAGCCCAGCCACCAGCAGTTCGGGGCGTTCGGGCGCTCCGAGGCCGAAGAAGGCTGTGCCGGCGGCGACGATCACCGCGCTCTGCGCCAGGGCCAGCGCGCCCGCCGGCAGGGCGGTGCCGGCGAGGATCTCCCCGTCGGTGACCTCGCCGGTGCGCAGCCGCTTCAGGACCAGCTCCTCACGCCGCGCCACGTAGGCGGCGACCAGGTTCATGTAGACGGCCTGGATCAGTACCGTCCCTATGCCGCCGACGAGCGCCGCCCCGGCGACGGTGAGCCCGGTGCCCTTGAGGTCCAGCTTCTCGAACGTCGACTTCATGGCCATGATCATGGCCGCCGGCATGAACAGCGCGACGAAGATCGCTGTCCGGTTTCGGGCGAGCAGCGTCAGTTCGGCCCGTCCGAGGGCCGTCAGCCGGGTCCGGGCCGTCGTCCCCGTGGCGCGCGTCGTGGTCGGTGCGGCGGTGGTCGCGGTCGTCATGGAACAGGCACCCCTTCGGTCTGGGCGGCGGTCTTCGCGATGTCGAGGAACGCTTCTTCGAGCGAGGCCGAACGGGCGTCGAGCCCCAGCAACGGGACGTCCGACTCCGCGGCCCAGCGCAGCAGTTCGGTCAGTGAATCCTGGAGCCGGTGCGTACGGATCTCGATCCGCGGGCCCTCGGCGGCGGCGCGGAGCCCCAGGGGCAGCCGCGCCGCGGGTATGCCCTCGGGCAGCTCGAAGCGGATGCGGGCGGGGCGGGCAGCCGTCACCTCGGCGGTGGTGCCCGCGGTCACGATCCGGCCGCGGTGCATGATCGCCAGCCGGTCCGCGAGCGCCTCGGCCTCTTCCAGGTAATGCGTGGTGAGCAGCACGGTGATGCCGTCCTCCTGGAGGAGGCGCACCAGCTCCCAGGTGTCGCGCCGGCCCTCGGCGTCGAGACCGGTGGTCGGCTCGTCGAGGAAGAGCACCTCGGGCCGGCCGAGCAGGGCAAGAGCCAGGTCCAGCCGCCGCCGCTCGCCGCCGGATAGCTGCTTGACCCGGACGCGGGCCCGGTGGCCGAGCCCCACCAGCTCCAGAGCCTCGCCGGTCGGTCGGGCGCCGCTGGTGCAGCCCGCCCACATCCGTACCGTCTCGGCCACCGACAGCTCGGACGGGAAGCCGCCTTCCTGGAGCATCACGCCTATGCGTGGGCGCACCCGGGCGCGCTCGGTGTGCGGATCGTGGCCCAGCACCCGGACCGTGCCGCCGTCGGGGCGGGCCAAGCCCTCCAGGAGCTCGACGGTAGAGGTCTTACCGGCGCCGTTCGTGCCGAGCAGGGCGAACAGCTCGCCGCGCGCCACGCTGAAGGAGACACCGGTCACGGCCTCGAAGCCGCCGGCGTAACTGCGCCGGACGTCATCCGCCTGGATCACGCACTCACGGGACATGTCGTCGCTGGTCATGTCTCAAGGTTTCCGCCGGCAGACGGCCGACGGCAGTGCGCGCTGTCACCACCACCCATGACAAACGTCATGGGTGGTGGCACGCGGGCCGGGAAAGCAAACGGAGACACGGGAAGAAGCGAAGGCGTCGAATACGACGACGGCCTCGGTATGGCGACGGCCTCGGTATGGCGACGGCCTCGGTATGACCAAGGCCCCGACGGCAAAGGCCCCGCCAGCCCAGCCCCGGTACGACGAAGGCCCCGGTACGACGAAGGCCCCGGTACGACGAAGGCCCCGGTCGAAATCGACCGGGGCCTTCGATATGCGAGCGGACGACCAGGTTCGAACTGGCGACCTCAACCTTGGCAAGGTTGCGCTCTACCAACTGAGCTACGTCCGCATTGCAACCACTCGGCTTTCACCGGTGGAGCGAGCACTACTCTACCCGATCCACCGGAGTGGTCCTGGAGAGTGATGCAGAGCGGGTGACAGGAATTGCACACTGCGCCTTCCCCCTGGAAGGGGGATGTTCTACTACTGAACTACACCCGCACGCTGCTTGGGGTTCGGCTTTTCGGCCTTGCCCTTCGGCGTGCTCCAGACTCTAGCCGACCTGCGGGGGTGTCGCGCAAGTCGGCTCCCTCGAGGCGTCGTCCCGGGGGGCCCTGACGGGGCATCGGGCGCGTCCGGCGCGGGCACCCGGCGCGGCCGGCCGGTCCGCCCTCAAGTCCGCCCGCCGGTGGTCCCGTCGGGTCAACTGGCTTCCTGGAACGCCTCGTAGACGCTCTTGGGAATCCGGCCCCGGGCCGGCACGTCCATCCGGTGCGAGCGCGCCCAGGCGCGCACCGCCGCGGGATCGGGCGCGAGCGAGGTGTGCCGGTACGAGACGGGAGTCTTGCCGTGTTTGCCGGCATTTGTCTGCTTGCGGCCGGCCGCCATGTACGGGGCCAGGGCTTTGCGCAGTTTCTTTGCGTTGGACGGATTGAGGTCGATCTCGTACGACTTCCCGTCGAGGGCGAAGGTGACCGTTTCCGCCGCTGTTCCCCCGTCGATGTCGTCGGAGAGTGTGACCACTACGCGCTGAGCCACGGATATCGGTCCTTTCCTACGGCATCGACGCTTCTGACATGCGCCGATGCCGGCCTTCCGGCTGTGAGCGCGGATGCGGGCCGACTGTTGTCGGTGCTGCAGGGGCAATCCTGCTTTCCCCGGTAATCATTTGTACAGCGACTGGTGCCGCATTGTGAAGCCCAGGCAATTACCTGCGCGTGTCCGCCCGCTATGTGTGCCGTCGGCGATCATTTGTTTCGCCGGATTTCCGTGGTCCGGTGATCGGCCGATATCTCGGTGTGATCTGCCCCGTTTGATATCTACCCGCGTAGAATTTCCGGGCAGGTAGGCTGAGTGGACCCGCGGGGGTCTGGGGAACCCCCCGGAGAAACAGCCGCACCACACCACCACACCGGGAGTGCCAGTGGCACGCGTCGTAGTCGACGTCATGCTCAAGCCCGAGATCCTCGACCCGCAGGGACAGGCGGTGCAGCGCGCACTGCCCCGTCTCGGCTTCGAGGGAATCGCGGACGTACGTCAGGGAAAGCGTTTCGAGCTGCAGGTCGAGGGGCCGGTCGATGACGCCGCCCTCGCCCGTATTCACGAGATGGCGGAGACGTTCCTCGCCAACACCGTGATCGAGGACTTCACCGTGAAGGTGGAGAAGGCCGAGGAGTCGAAGTGACTGCTCGTATCGGAGTCGTCACCTTTCCGGGCACGCTCGACGACCAGGACGCCCTTCGGGCCGTACGGGTCGCGGGCGCCGAACCCGTATCGCTGTGGCACCGCGACAAGGACCTGCACCAGGTCGACGCGGTCATCCTCGCGGGCGGTTTCTCCTACGGCGACTATCTGCGCGCCGGAGCCATCTCCCGGTTCTCGCCGGTCATGGAGACGGTGATCGAGCAGGCGAAGGCGGGCATGCCGGTCCTCGGCATCTGCAACGGCTTCCAGATCCTGACCGAGGCGCATCTGCTGCCCGGCGCGATGCTGCGCAACAACCACCTGCACTTCATCTGCCGCGACCAGACCCTGCGCGTCGAGAACGCGGAGACCGCCTGGACCTCGGACTACTCCGCGGGCCAGGAGATCTCCGTACCGCTCAAGAACATGGACGGCCGCTACACCGCCGACGAGCACACGCTCGACGAGCTGGAGGCCGAGGGCCGCGTCGCGTTCCGCTACCTCGGCGGCAACCCCAACGGCTCGCTGCGTGACATCGCCGGCATCACCAACGCCGCGGGCAACGTCGTCGGCCTGATGCCGCACCCGGAGCACGCCGTGGAGCCGCTGATCGGCACCGGCCGCACCGACGGTCTCGGTTTCTTCACCTCGATCATCAAGAAGCTGGTCAACGCATGAGCCTGGACACGGTCAAGCACGCGGCCGAAACCCCGGACACCGAGCAGCCCTGGAAGGAACTCGGCCTCAAGGAGGACGAGTACGCCCGCATCCGCGAGATCCTGGGCCGCCGTCCCACCGGCGCCGAGCTCGCCATGTACTCCGTGATGTGGTCCGAGCACTGCTCGTACAAGAGCAGCAAGGTCCACCTCAAGCAGTTCGGCGAGAAGGTCCCCGCCAACGACGCCATGCTCGTCGGCATCGGTGAGAACGCCGGTGTGGTCGACGTCGGCCAGGGGTACGCGGTCACCTTCAAGGTCGAGTCGCACAACCACCCCTCGTACATCGAGCCCTACCAGGGCGCGGCCACCGGCGTCGGCGGCATCGTCCGCGACATCCTCGCCATGGGCGCCCGCCCGGTCGCCGTCGTCGACCCGCTGCGCTTCGGCGCGGCCGACCACCCCGACACCAAGCGCGTCCTGCCGGGCGTCGTCGCGGGCATCGGCGGCTACGGCAACTGCCTGGGCCTGCCGAACATCGGCGGCGAGGTCGTCTTCGACGCCTGCTACCAGGGCAACCCGCTGGTCAACGCCGGCTGCATCGGCGTGATGAAGCACGAGGACATCCACCTCGCGCAGGCCTCGGGCCCCGGCAACAAGGTCATCCTGTACGGCGCCCGCACCGGCGGCGACGGCATCGGCGGCGTCTCCGTGCTGGCCTCGGAGACCTTCGAGTCGACCGGCCCGGCCAAGCGCCCCGCCGTGCAGGTCGGCGACCCGTTCCAGGAGAAGCTCCTCATCGAGTGCACCCTGGAGATCTTCAAGGAGAAGCTCGTCGCGGGCATCCAGGACCTCGGCGGCGCCGGGCTCTCCTGCGCCACGTCCGAGCTGGCCTCCGCCGGCTCCGGCGGCATGCGCGTCGAGCTGGACACCGTGCCGCTGCGCGACTCCTCCCTCTCGCCCGAGGAAATCCTCATGAGCGAGTCGCAGGAGCGCATGTGCGCCATCGTCGAGCCGCAGCACGTGGACCGCTTCCTGGAGATCTGCGAGAAGTGGGACGTCATCGCCACCGTCATCGGTGAGGTGACCGAGGGCTCGCAGCTGGAGATCTTCTGGCACGGCGAGCAGATCGTGGACGTGCCGCCGCGGTCCGTCGCCCACGAGGGCCCGACCTACCACCGCCCCTACGCCCGCCCGTCCTGGCAGGACGCGCTTCAGGCCGACGACGCCGGCAAGCTGGCCCGCCCGGCGAACGGCGCCGAGCTGCGCGAGCAGGTCCTCAAGCTGGTCTCCTCGCCGAACCAGGCGTCGAAGTCCTGGATCACGGACCAGTACGACCGGTTCGTGCAGGGCAACACCGTGCTCGCGATGCCCGAGGACGCCGGCATGGTCCGCATCGACGAGGAGTCCAACCTCGGCGTGGCCATGGCGACCGACGGCAACGGCCGGTACGCGAAGCTCGACCCGTACACCGGCGCGCAGCTCGCGCTGGCGGAGTCGTACCGCAACGTCGCCGCCTCCGGCGCCAAGCCGCTCGCCATCTCGGACTGCCTGAACTTCGGCTCGCCCGAGGACCCGGACGTCATGTGGCAGTTCGCCGAGGCCACCCGCGGTCTCGCGGACGGCTGCCTGGAGCTGGGCACCCCGGTCACCGGCGGCAACGTGTCGCTGTACAACCAGACCGGTGAGACGGCGATCCACCCGACGCCGGTCGTGGCCGTGCTCGGTGTGATCGACGACGTCACGCGGCGCACGCCGGTCGCCTTCGCGGAAGAGGGCCAGCTCCTCTACCTGCTGGGCGACACGCGCGAGGAGTTCGGCGGCTCGGCCTGGTCCGAGGTCGTCCACAACCACCTCGGCGGTATGCCGCCCAAGGTGGACCTGGGCCGCGAGAAGCTGCTCGCCGAGATCCTGATCTCGGCGTCCCGCGACGGCATGATCGACGCGGCGCACGACCTGTCCGACGGCGGCTTGATCCAGGCGGTCACCGAGTCCTGCCTGCGCGGCGGGAAGGGTGCCCGGCTGGTCGTGCCGGACGGCCTGGACGCGTTCACGCTGCTGTTCTCGGAGTCCGCGGGCCGCGCGGTCGTCTCGGTGCCGCGCAGCGAGGAGCTGCGGTTCAACGACATGTGCGGGGCGCGCGGTCTGCCCGTGACCCGCATCGGTGTCGTGGACGGCGACGAGATCGAGGTCCAGGGCGAGTTCAGCATCCCGCTGAGCGAGCTGCGTACGGCGCACGAGGACACGATCCCCGCGCTGCTCGCGTAGCCCGCGGGCAGGTACGCCTCAGAGGTACGCCTCAGCCGAAGCCCCCGACCGGTCCGACCGGTCGGGGGCTTTCGCGATGCGCACGGGGATCATCGGCATGTGCGTACGGGAACGGCGGGATGTGTGTACGGGGATCGCCTGCACGTGCGTGCGTACGGGAAACTCAGGTCCTTGTACGGGTGCCCGGCAGTCGGGTGGCCAGGAGCAGGGCGAGGATCATGACGCCGGTGGCGCAGGCGAAGACCACGTCGGTCGAGGAGACGAAGGCGTCCAGGGCCTGCCGGCGGGCCGCGCCCGTGAGCCCGTCGATGTCGCTGGTGGTCCCGCCGGGGCCCCTGTCCGCGTAGACCCTGCTGAGTACGGCCCCGAAGACGGAGGCGCCGAGCGCGCTGCCGAGGGTCTGGAAGAAGCGGACCCCGGTGGTCGCCACACCCAGCTGACCGGGCGGGGCGGTCTCCTGGACCAGCTGGATGAGCTGCCCGATGAGCTGGCCGAACCCGATACCCATCAGCAGCATCGCGCCGCGCACCGTCCACAGGCCGGTGTCCGTGCCGAGCGTGGTCAGCAGGGCGAGGGCGGCCGAGGCGAAGACCGTGCCGCTGAGGACGAACGTCTTCTGCGACCAGCCGGCCGCCACGAGACGTCCCGAGACGAGGCCGACGACGGTCATGCCGATCGCCATCGGGACCAGGAAGAGTCCGGCCGAGGTCGCCGCGACACCCCGTACGACCTGGAGGTAGATCATCACGTAGACGATCGACCCCATCATCGCGACGCCGACCAGGCCCTGGACGGCGAAGCCGTACCGCATCGGCCGGAGTGCGAAGAGGGAGAGGGGCAGGATCGGTTCGGCGGCCGTGGCCTGGCGCCACAGGAACAGGCCGAGGGCGGCGACGGCGGCGACGACCAGGCCCACGATGGTGGGGGAGGTCCAGGGGTACTCCTCGCCGCCCCACTCGGCGACCAGGAGCAGCGCGGTGGAGAAGGCGGCCGCGAGACCGGCGCCGAGGAAGTCGATGCGGTGGCGCGTGGTGCGCACGGGGAGCTTCACGAAGGTGATCGCGGCCACGAGGACGGCGATGCCGACGGGCAGGTTGACGTAGAAGATCCACCGCCACCCGGCGTGGTCGGCGAGGGCGCCGCCCAGCCAGGGGCCGAGCGCCATGCCCGCGCCGGCGATGATCCCGCCGATGCTGCCTTTCGAGTCGCCGCCGCGCTTCCTGCCGGGCTCGCCCTGGGCGTCTCCGTTCCCGGCCGCCGCACCGTCCTTCGCTTCGTCTGCCGGACCGAGCTGGTGCAGGACGACCATGGTGACGCTCATCAGCCCGCCGCCGCCGATGCCCTGGAAGGCGCGCGCGGCGATCAGCTCGCCCATGGACTGGGCCATCCCGCACAGCGCCGATCCGGTCAGGAAGGTGGCGAGCGCCCCGATGAAGACGATCTTCGAGCCGAGGGAGTCGCAGAGCTTCCCGTACAGCGGCAGCGCGGCGGTCGCGGCGAGCTGGTAGGCGGCGATCAGCCAGGGAATCCGGTCGACGCCGTGGACGGGGTCGAGGTCGCGGACGATCGGCACGGTCGCCGAGGACACGATGTTCGAGTCCAGGACGGCCAGCAGGATCGTGACGATGCAGAGGGCCACCGCGATGGTGACGCCTCGGGTGCCGGGCGGCCGGTCGGCAACGGCGCCCGGTTCGGCCGCCGTCCCCGGTCCGGCGGCGGTTTCTGTCTCCGGCCCGGTCTTCGCCGCTTCGGCCGTGGTCTGCGTCTCGGCCGTGGTCTTCGCTTCGGCCGTGGTCTTCGCTTCGGGCATGGCGGGGCTCCCCTCCTGGGCGGCGCGGACAGCGCACGCCGTGGTCGCCTCACTGTCCGGGGCAGTAATGTACTCAGTCAAATTTTCATCCGGGATTATTTTTCATCCTGGTACAGTGAAGCCATGACCGAGGGGATGGGCCTGCGCGAGCGCAAGAAGATCGAGACCCGACGCCGTCTGCTGGCACAGGCCACGAAGCTCTTCGCGGATCGCGGCTTCGACCAGGTCTCGGTCGCGGAGATCGCCGAGGCGGCCGACGTGTCGAAGATGACCGTCTTCAACTACTTCGACAGCAAGGAAGACCTGGTCTTCGCGCCGATGGAGGAGCACATCGGCGACACCGCCCAGATCGTGAGGGACCGCGCGCCCGGCGAATCCGCGGTCGCGGCCTTGCGCCGGCAGTTCCTGGAGGCCGTCGAACGCCGGGACGCATCGGTGGGGATGTGCGACTCCCCGGTGGCGCTCGGTCTGGTCCGGCTGATCCAGGAGACGCCGTCCTTGCTCACCCGCGCCCACGCCTTCTTCGTCCGCACCTTCGACCAGCTCACCGACGTCCTGATCGAGGAGGGCGAGGAGCCGGTCATCGCCCGCGTCGTCGCCTCCCAGCTGCTCGGTACCCGCAACGCGCTGCTCACCGAGAACCACCGGCGCCTGCTGGCCGGTGAATCCGCCGACGCGGTCGCGGCGGACGCCGTCGTCCTCGCCGGCCGGGGCTTCGACCTGCTGGAGAAGGGCCTGCTCGCGTAGTGGGCCCCGGCGCCGCGACGTGGGCCCCGGCGCCGCCTCCCGCTCCCGGGCCGGGAGCCGCCTCCCGATCCCGGCGCCGCGTCCCCGGCCCGGGACGTATCCCGGCCCGCATCCCGCGTCCCGCATCCCGTCCCCGGCCGGTCTGTCAGTGCCGCGTCGTAGGCTCCGCACCATGCCGCCCTCGCAGAAGCGCGCCCGTCGCTACGACCCGGTCAGGACCCGCACCGCGGTCCTCGCCCAGTTCGCCCACGTACGGGACGCCGTCCGCACCCTGACCCCGCAGCAGCTCGCCTCCCCGAGCGGCCTCGGGGACTGGACGGTGCGCGAGCTCGCCGCCCACGTCACCATGGCGCTTTCGCACGTCAGCCAGACCCTGGAGCTCCCCGCCCCGGCCCTGGCCGGGCCCGAGGTCTCCCTCCTGGAGTGGCCGTTCACCACGGCGGCGCGCGCCCCGCGGATCGCGGACGACACCGCCGCACGGGCCGCGGACGCGCCGGACCTGGGCGCGCTGTACGCGGAGGTCGCCGCCCGCTTCGAGGCGCTGGTGCCGACGGCGTCCGAGGACCGGCTGCTGGCGACCCGGGTCGGGGCGATGCGCCTCGGCGACTTCCTGGTCACCCGCACCGTGGAGCTGGTCGTCCACACGTACGACCTCAACGAGGCGACCGGGCTCTCCATCCCGTACGACCGGCAGGCGCTCGCCGCCTGCACCCGGCTGCTCGCCGACGCCCTGGCCCGGAAGGCGCCCGGCGGTGCGGTCGAGGTGCGTGTCCCGCCGTTCGCCGTGGTGCAGTGCGTCGAGGGCCCGCGCCACACCCGGGGCACCCCGCCCAACGTCGTGGAGACCGATCCGCTGACCTGGATACGGCTGGCGACCGGGCGCACGAAGTGGGCGCGGGAGGTCGACGCGGCGAAGGTCGGTGCCAGCGGCGAGCGGGCCGACCTGTCCGCCCTGCTGCCCCTCATGGGCTGACCGGGACCTGGACCGGGACCTGGAGCGGGGCCCGGAGCGGGTCTTGGCGGCCCGGGACCGGTCGACGCGGCCCGGGACCTGGAACGGATGTAGGCGGCCCGGGACCTGGACCTGCCGAGGAGCACCGGACCCGGGACCTGAAAAGGGATCTGGGCCCGGCCCCCGATGGCCGAGCCCGGGAACCGGGTCGCCCGTGCCGGCCGTCTCACCCCCATGCAGCTCACCACGCAGCTCTCCACGCGGCGGCGACCTCTGGCTGTCGGCCTTCTGGCCCTGCTCGCCCTCACCGCCTGCGGCACGGAGCCGGCCGACGGGCCCGGCTCGGGTCCCCGGTCGGCCCCCGCCGGCGACAGCGGCTCCGTACAGCCCGCCCAGTCCCTCACCGGCGTGCGCTGGAGCGTCGACTCGATGACGGTCGGCGGGCGGCGCACCGACGCCCCGACCGGCGCGTACGTGGAGATCGACGCGAAGGGGCGGGCGAGCGGCAGTTACGGCTGCAACCGGTTCACCGCGCAGGCACGGCTCGACGGCCACATCCTCACCGTCGAGCCGGGAACGACCACCCAGATGGGCTGCGAACCGGCCATCCAGCGCTTCGAATCGCTCCTGGCCGGCGCCTTCAGCGGCAAGCTCACCGCCACCGTGAAGAACAGGACCCTCACCCTGACCACCGCCGAGGGCGACACCATCGCCCTCACCGCACGGCGCCCGGTCCCACTCGCCGGCACCGACTGGCGGGTCACCACCCTGGCCACCGGCTCCAGCGCCTCGTCCGTGCCCAGCGGTACGCAGGACAAGGCACGGATCGCCTTCGGCCGGGACGGCACCGTCCACGGCACCCTCGGCTGCAACACCTTCCGGGGGACGGCGGAGGTCTCCGGCTCCACCATCGCCTTCGGCCCGCTCACCACCACCCGGAAGACGTGCCCGGACCCCGACATGCGGCTGGAGCGTGCCGTACGGGCGGTGCTCGACGGCACTCGGACGACCTTCGGCATCGACCAGCGCACCCTGACCCTCACCACCGAGGACGGCACCAAGGGGCTCGGCGCCTCGGCTGCCGACGGGAACGGCTGACCGCGACCGGCCGCCGGACGCCCCGAGATGCCGCATACCGGGCGGCGCCGGTGTGAGGCTCGCCACGAAACGACCGTTCGGGCCTTCCCGGCGCGGCCGCCACGAGCCGCCTCACGGAGCGCCACGAACGGGCCTGCGGATGCGGTCGACCGCATGGCCGGAACCTGTCGGTAACCGGCCGGTGATCCGGGCGTCGCCTGCCCTGCGGCGGTCGCCGCGCGTAGACCAGGACGGGACGGCGGTCACTGCGGGTGACCGTTCCGGTGGTCCCGGGAGGGCGTTTCGGGGGCCCCTCCCCGGCGGTCCGGCGGGGCATCCCCAATTCGGACCAGTGGTCGATCTCCCCTACACTCGGTGGCGTGCCTCGTGGTGATGGACGACTCAACCACGACCTGCTCCCCGGAGAGAAAGGCCCCCAGGACGCTTGCGGCGTCTTCGGTGTCTGGGCTCCGGGCGAAGAGGTCGCCAAGCTCACCTATTTCGGACTGTATGCCCTGCAGCACCGTGGACAGGAGTCCGCGGGCATCGCAGTGAGCAACGGGTCCCAGATCCTGGTCTTCAAGGACATGGGACTGGTCTCGCAGGTCTTCGACGAAACCTCCCTGGGATCGCTCCAGGGCCATATCGCGGTCGGTCATGCCCGCTACTCCACCACCGGTGCCTCGGTGTGGGAGAACGCGCAGCCGACGTTCCGTGCGACCGCGCACGGCTCGATCGCCCTCGGACACAACGGGAACCTGGTCAACACGGCCCAGCTCGCCGAGATGGTCGCCGACCTCCCGCGCAAGGACGGCCGCGCCACCCAGGTCGCCGCGACCAACGACACCGACCTGGTGACCGCGCTGCTCGCCGGCCAGACCGACGAGGACGGCAAGCCGCTCACCATCGAGGAGGCCGCCACCAAGGTGCTTCCCGAGGTGCGGGGTGCCTTCTCCCTCGTCTTCATGGACGAGAACACGCTCTACGCCGCCCGTGACCCGCAGGGCATCCGCCCGCTGGTCCTCGGCCGCCTGGAGCGCGGCTGGGTGGTCGCGTCCGAGTCCGCCGCCCTCGACATCTGCGGCGCCAGCTTCGTCCGCGAGATCGAGCCGGGCGAGCTCGTCGCCATCGACGAGAACGGTCTGCGTACCTCCCGATTCGCGGAAGCGAAGCCCAAGGGCTGCGTCTTCGAGTACGTCTACCTGGCCCGCCCCGACACCGACATCGCCGGGCGCAACGTGTACCTCTCCCGCGTGGAGATGGGCCGCAGGCTGGCCGCCGAGGCGCCCGTCGAGGCCGATCTGGTCATAGCGACCCCGGAATCCGGCACCCCCGCGGCCATCGGCTACGCGGAGGCCAGCGGGATTCCGTTCGGCGCCGGACTGGTGAAGAACGCCTACGTCGGCCGGACCTTCATCCAGCCGTCCCAGACGATTCGCCAGCTGGGCATCCGCCTCAAGCTGAACCCCCTCAAGGAAGTCATCAAGGGCAAGCGCCTGGTGGTCGTGGACGACTCGATCGTCCGTGGCAACACCCAGCGCGCCCTGGTCCGGATGCTCCGCGAGGCCGGTGCGGCCGAGATCCACATCCGGATCTCCTCCCCGCCGGTGAAGTGGCCCTGCTTCTTCGGCATCGACTTCGCGACCCGCGCCGAGCTGATCGCCAACGGCATGTCCGTCGAGGAGATCGGCACCTCCATGGGCGCCGACTCGCTCGCGTACATCTCGATCGACTCGATGATCGAGGCGACGACGATCGACAAGCCGAACCTGTGCCGCGCCTGCTTCGACGGCGAGTACCCGATGGAGCTTCCGGACCCGGAGCTGCTCGGCAAGCAGCTGCTGGAGACCGAGCTGGCGGCAGGCCCTGCGGCGACGGCCGCGGCCGACGCGCTGCGCCGTCCGTGACCCGGACCGCCCGGCAGCCCTTCCCCCAGCCCCGTATTTCCACACGAAAGATCCCAGGCAATGTCTGAGACAACAGGTGCTTCCTACGCGGCAGCGGGCGTCGACATCGAGGCCGGCGACCGCGCCGTCGAGCTGATGAAGGAGTGGGTGAAGAAGACGCAGCGCCCCGAGGTCGCGGGCCTCGGCGGTCTCGGCGGCTTCGCCGGCCTCTTCGACGCCTCGGCGCTCAAGCGCTACGAGCGTCCGCTCCTCGCCTCCGCCACGGACGGCGTCGGCACCAAGGTGGACCTCGCCCGCCAGATGGGCGTGTACGACACCATCGGCCACGACCTCGTCGGCATGGTCGTGGACGACCTCGTCGTCTGCGGCGCCGAGCCGCTGTTCATGACCGACTACATCTGCGTCGGCAAGGTGCACCCCGAGCGTGTCGCGGCCATCGTCAAGGGCATCGCCGAGGGCTGTGTCCTGGCCGGCTGCGCCCTGGTCGGCGGGGAGACCGCCGAGCACCCGGGCCTGCTGGGCGCGGACGACTTCGACGTGGCCGGTGCCGGTACGGGCGTGGTCGAGGCCGACCGCCTGCTGGGCCCCGACCGCATCCGCAAGGGTGATGCCGTGATCGCGATGGCGTCCTCCGGTCTTCACTCCAACGGGTACTCGCTCGTCCGCCACGTGGTCTTCGACCGGGCCGGCTGGACGCTGGACCGCCAGGTCGAGGAGTTCGGCCGGACCCTCGGCGAGGAGCTCCTGGAGCCCACGCGGATCTACTCGCTGGACTGCCTGGCCCTCACCCGTACGACCGAGGTGCACGGCTTCAGCCACGTCACCGGCGGCGGCCTCGCCAACAACCTGGCCCGGGTCATTCCGGACGGCCTGCACGCGACGGTGGACCGCTCCACCTGGACCCCTGGCGCGGTCTTCGACCTCGTCGGCAAGGCCGGTCAGGTCGAGCAGCTGGAGCTGGAGAAGACGCTCAACATGGGCGTCGGCATGATCGCGATCGTCCCCGCCGAATCGGTGGACGCGGCGCTGACCACCCTGGCCGACCGCGGCGTCGACTCCTGGGTCGCCGGCGAGATCACCGACCGAGGCGCCCACACGACGGGCGCTGAGCTCGTGGGCGCGTACGCGCGCTGAGTGAGGACCGGCGGTCGCTTCCGCACCGCAGGAACACGCACGGAACGCCGGGCGGCCCCTCGGGCCCGCCCGGTCACCGGCCGCCTCGCCCGCTCCGGACCGGGACAGCACAGAACCCGGTCCGGGACAGGCCCGGACCGGGTCGATGTGTCAGCGCGAGGTCAAGCGCCGCGGCGCTTGGACGACGGACCGGACTGCTGGTCCCCGTCCTCGTCCTCGTCGTTGTTGTAGAGATCCGCGTACTGTGCGTACGGGTCATCTTCCTCGTCGTCGTCCTCGAACGGCTCCGCGTTCGGTGGTTGACTCGAAGGCGATGCGCCCAGCTCATTGGCCAGACGCGACAGGTCAGTCCCGCCGGTGCTGTACTTCAGCTGGCGGGCGACCTTGGTCTGCTTGGCCTTTGCCCGGCCGCGCCCCATGGCTCGACCCCCTCGGTGACGGGGCTCGACGGCCCCAGAGTCTTGACACGCGTTCATGTTTCAGGACGGACTCTCGGCAGAGAGACCGTGCCTGTAGAGCTTTAACGGTACCTGCTTCTGCGGCCATACGGTACGCCGCCCGCATCACGCGCCCCGGAAGAGGACCCGCGAGACGCCCCGTCCTCGCTGGTCAACTGCGATTTTAACCTCTTATCGGCAGGCGACCCGCCGACCGGCGTGAGTCTTGTCTCCCCCGTCGGCGGTCCGGCGCGCGCGAAAGAGGGCCACCGGCCGTGGCCGGCGGCCCCCGGGACCGCGGGGATCAGCGGCGGCGGGCCTCGGCCATCCGCTGCTCGGCGATCCGGTCGGCCGCGGCGGCCGGCGGGATGCCGTCTTCCTT
The DNA here is from genome assembly GCF_004795035.1 of Streptomyces sp. A0958. Lineage (GTDB taxonomy): Bacteria > Actinomycetota > Actinomycetes > Streptomycetales > Streptomycetaceae > Streptomyces. Next base: position 45,692 of record NZ_SSBK01000037.1, on the reverse strand, counting down.
CGCACGTGCGAATATGGCCAGCGTCGTGTCGAAGATCTTCGCGGCCTTGGCCTTGCACCGGTCGAAGTCGAAGCCGTGCAGCTCGTCGGCGACCTGGATGACCCCGCCCGCGTTCACCACGTAGTCGGGCGCGTACAGGATGGCGCGGTCCGCGAGGTCCTTCTCGACGCCCGGGTGCGCGAGCTGGTTGTTGGCCGCGCCGCACACCACCTTGGCGGTGAGCACCGGCACGGTGTCGTCGTTGAGGGCGCCGCCCAGCGCGCACGGGGCGTAGACGTCCAGGCCCTCGGTGCGGATCAGCGCCTCGGTGTCGACCGCCACGGCGACCTCGGGGTGCTTCTCGGTGATCCGGCGCACGGATTCATCCCGCACATCGGTGATCACGACCTCGGCGCCGTCCGCGAGCAGGTGCTCGACGAGGTGGTGGCCGACCTTGCCGACCCCCGCGACCCCCACTTTTCGGCCACGCAGCGTCGCCTCGCCCCACAGGTGCTCGGCCGAGGCGCGCATGCCCTGGAAGACGCCGAACGCGGTGAGCACGGAGGAGTCGCCGGCGCCGCCGTTCTCGGGGGAGCGGCCGGTGGTCCAGCGGCACTCGCGGGCCACCACGTCCATGTCGGCGACATACGTGCCGACGTCGCAGGCCGTCACGTAGCGGCCGCCGAGCGAGGCCACGAACCGGCCGTAGGCCAGCAGCAGTTCCTCGCTCTTGATCTGCTCCGGGTCGCCGATGATGACGGCCTTGCCGCCCCCGTGGTCGAGACCGGCCAGGGCGTTCTTGTACGACATGCCGCGCGCGAGGTTCAGCGCGTCGGCGACGGCCTCCGCCTCGGAGGCGTACGGATAGAAGCGGGTGCCGCCGAGGGCCGGGCCCAGGGCGGTGGAGTGGAGCGCGATGACGGCCTTGAGGCCGCTGGCACGGTCCTGGCAGAGGACGACTTGTTCGTGTCCGCCCTGGTCCGAGTGGAACAGGGTGTGCAGGACATCGACAGGCACGCCGGTCACATCGGTCACTGTGGTGACTCCCAAGTACGAAGCGGCGGAAAGACCCTCCTGAAGGTGGGGAGGGCCCCCGGACCGACCCCACGGACGGTCCGACTGGGCAAGAGCGTAAGTCCTACGCGCGCGTAGATCCGGTCCAGTGCCGAGGATCACCCCCTACCGGGGGACAGGCGTGACACGATCACCGCATGTCGGTGGTGTCTTCGGTGCTCGTCCCTTACGCGTCCTACCTCCGGGTCTACGAGCCACTGGCGGCCTTCCCGGAGGCCGAGCGCGCGCACTGGGCCCGCTATGCGGCCCGGGACCGGGTTCCCACCGCCCAGGACGAACTGCGGCGCTCGCTGGCCGATTTGGCGGCGACCCCGCCCGCCGGGGTGCCCGTGCACGAGAGCGCGGACGCCTTCGTCGCGGAGGTGGACGGCGTGGTGTGCGTGTGCCCGTGGCGGACCCGGCTGCGCGGCTGGCTGGCCCTGGACGGGCTGGCGGACATGTTCCCCGGGCCGGTGCTCGACGCGGTGCTTCCCCCGGTGGTGCGCGGCCAGGCGCTGGCCGACCACGAGCGGTGGGCGGAGCGCAATCCGGACGCCCGGCCGTGGATCAGGACGGCGGTGTGGCAGGTGCCGGTGCGCTGGTTCGTGCTGTTCGTGGACGAGGAGCGGGAGCACGTGACGGCCGGGAAGGACGGGGAGCCGCCCGTCTTCCGGTACCGCACGCCGATGGTCCAGGCGCGGCGCCGGCTGGCCAGGTCGCTCAGGACGCTGCGGGAGACGATGGACGAGGGGCCGCTGACCGCGGGCCTGGTGGACGTCGGGCGGTGGCTGGAGGAGTTCCATCCGCGCGCGCTCGTCGAGTTGGACTACGGCGGGCTCGTGCACGCGTTGCCGGAGCGGCAGCTCGCGGAGGACCGGAGCGCCGCCGATGTGGCCGAGGGCATCGCCGCGCTGCGTGCGGGCGACGCCGAGAAGGCGGCCGAGGCGTACGGGCGTCTCGCGGATCGGTGGCGGGCCGTAAGGGATCGTCAGTTCGCCAACTGACGGGCGATGAACCTGTTTCGTGTGTGACACGTGAGGGTGAAGGGGCGGAAGCGTCTCAGGGGGCGCTACGACAGGGCCCAGGACCTACGTCCCGAACCGGGCCTTTGCCTCAACCGTGACGGATAGCACTTACGGGGCCCTTGCGCCCTTCCCTACTCCTCGTGCCAAAATAGGACAAGGAGTCCGGGGAGGACTCCATCCGTCCATGTATGGGCGGATTGCTCAGCATTGCACGCTATGGGGGGTCTGGTGACCCCTAATCGCTCTGTGACTGATCGTCACGGGGGTGTGACTGTCCGCTATGGCATGGTCCATCGGCTTTCCGTCGCTGATGAACACCTGGGAGGGCAATTCCATCGGTTTGGCCGACGTGGCTGGACGGATGGTGTAGTTGTAGTGCCGAGGACAAGCCGTTCGTCCTATAACCGACTCGGCCCGCGTCCGCCATTTCGGGCAACGTGGGTCAAGGTGCAGAATTTAGAGGAAAGAACCGAGATGGTTCGGTTCTCCCGAGGAGGCCGCTCATGACCGCTCGCACCCCTGATGCCGAGCCGCTGCTGACCCCGGCTGAGGTCGCCACGATGTTCCGCGTGGACCCGAAGACGGTTACCCGTTGGGCGAAGGCTGGCAAGCTCACGTCCATCCGCACGCTCGGCGGACATCGCCGGTACCGCGAGGCAGAGGTCCGCGCACTGCTTGCGGGTATCCCGCAGCAGCGCAGCGAGGCCTGACAAACCCCCTGTCACCGCGCCACAGCTGGGCTTTTGGGTCCCCCAACCCACTTGCTCACCCATAGCTCCACATGACGGGCGCCCGCCCCAACGGGCGCCATACCTGTGCCATACGGGTCATGTCATCCGATCGCGCTGGACTCCGCCGGGTCCAGCGCGATTTTTTGTGTGCGCGCAGGCCCGGGCCTCGTACGCAGTCACCCCACCCTGTGCGCCCCGCCCCGGCCCCGTGCGAGCCTGCGGGGGACTGTGCGGGAGTGTTCCCGTGCCCCCGCAGCGCCGCCCGGTGCCCCCGTCGCAGCGTCCCGGGGCCCCTGCCGGGGCCACTCCCTGAAGGTTCGGGAGGCGCCCTCCCGAGTGGTGCAATTGCACATATTAAATTCGCCAGTTGTAGGAAGGGTGTAAAGCCACCCCTTCTCGAAACTGGTTCAGTGACACCCGTCACACCGCACAGGTATTGCCAACCACCAGCCTGCCACTGTGAGGAAGCCGACGGTCGCGCCGAAGGTCACGTCGTGGGAGGACTTACGTCCCCGGCTCGCGAGGCCCGTACGGCGGCCCGTCGCCGCTCCGTGGGGGCGTCGGGCGCCCCGGAGGGCTCATCGGCCGCCCGGGTGGGCCGGGAGGCCGCCACAGGCTCCATGGCGAGCCGCAGCAGCCGGGCGCAGACCGCGCAGTGCCGGGTGAGGTGGCGGTAGCCGGACGCGGCCGCCAGATGCGCGCGCAGCAGCGCGCGGACCTTGTGCCGGGGCGCCCTGCCAGGGCCCTGCGCCGGCTCGCGGTACCCCTCGTCCGCGGATGCCCTCATCGCGCCACCTCCCGGTGGATGCGCGCCGCCCCGCCAATCCGGGGCAGCCCCTGGACTCTGAGTACTCGTCGGCGGACACCGGAGTCAAGACGCGCGAAAGCCCGGATCGAAGAGATCCGGGCTTTCGTTACTGCGGTCCTGACGGGATTTGAACCCGCGGCCTCCACCTTGACAGGGTGGCGAGCACTCCTAACTGCTCCACAGGACCAGGTTTTCGCGGCTGCCTTGCGGCCTGCTGCGAAGACAGACTGTACAGGAGGTCAGCGGGTGCGGTCGAACTCACTCCTGGTTGCGGAGCCGTCACCCGCACCCGCTTCCGGCCCCTACGGCGCCGCCGCGTCGATCGCCTTGACGATCCGCTTGTCCGAGACGGGGAACGCGGTGCCCAGGGCGTGCGCGAAGTAGCTCACCCGCAGCTCCTCGATCATCCACCGGATGTCCAGCACCTCCTGCGGGACCGGCCTGCCCTTCGGCAGCTGCTCCAGCAGCCAGGCGTACTCGTCCTGCATCTCGTGGACCTTCTCCATGCGCGTGGTGTCGCGCTGGACGTTGGTCGGCATCTGCTGGAGCCTGCGGTCCTCCGCGACCAGGTAGCGCATCAGGTCGGGCAGCCTGCGCAGCCCGGTCGCGGTGACGAAGCCGGGAGGCACCAGGCGCGCCAGGTGATCGCGTACGTCCGTGACGTTGTTGATCAGGACCAGGCTGTTGGTGGCCTTCAGCCGGCGCTCGCACGCCTGCCACGCCGCCAGGATCTGCTGCACCTGGCCGATCGTGCGGACGGTCAGGTCCACCAGGTCCGCGCGCACCTTGTCGTACAGCTTCCGGAACGACGCCTCGTCCCAGGCGGGGCCGCCGTGCGCCGCGATCAGCCGGTCGGCGGCCGCGGTCGCGCAGTCGTCGAACAGCGCCTGGATGGAGCCGTGCGGATTGCGGGACAGGGCCAGCTTCTGCTGGTTCGTCAGCTTGTCCGACGCGAACTTCGCCGGGTTCACCGGGATGTTCAGCAGGATCAGCTTCCGGGTCCCGCGCCACATCGCCTGCTGCTGCTCCGCCTCGGTGTCGAAGAGGCGTACGGCGACCGTCTCGCCCTGGTCGACGAGGGCCGGGTACGCCTTGACCGGCTGGCCCGCCCTGCGGGTCTCGAAGACCTTGTTCAGCGTCCCGATCGTCCAGTCCGTCAGGCCCGAACGCTCGATGGACTCGCCCGAGGGCCCCGCGGTGGCCGCCGCGGCCTTGGAGAGCGCCTGGCGGGCCTTCGGGCGCAGCCGGAGCTTCAGCGCCTCCAGGTCCTTGTCCTCGGCGACCCTGCGGCGCCGTTCGTCCACGATCCGGAAGGTGATCTTGAGGTGGTCCGGTACCCGGCCCAGGTCGAAGTCGTCCGCGGTGACCGGCACCCCGACCATCCGCTGGAGTTCACGGGCCAGCGTCACCGGCAGCGGTTCCTGGAGCGGCACGGCCCGGTCCAGGAACCTGTCCGCGTAGTTCGGCGCGGGGACGTAGTGCCGGCGGATCGGCTTCGGCAGGGAGCGGATCAGTTCGGTGACCACCTCCTCGCGCAGCCCCGGGATCTGCCAGTCGAAGCCCTCGGACGTGACCTGGTTGAGCACCTGGAGCGGGATGTGGACGGTCACCCCGTCGGCGTCAGCCCCCGGCTCGAACTGGTACGTCACCCGGAACTTGAGCTTCCCCTGCCGCCAGGAGTCCGGGTAGTCGTCCTTGGTGACGGCCCCGGCCTTCTCGTTGATGAGCATCGAGCGCTCGAAGTCGAGCGCGTCCGGCTCGTCCCGGCGCTTGTGCTTCCACCACGAGTCGAAGTGCGCCCCGGAGACGACGTGCTCCGGGATGCGCTGGTCGTAGAAGTCGAACAGCGTCTCGTCGTCCACGAGGATGTCGCGGCGCCGGGCCCGGTGCTCCAGCTCCTCGACCTCGCCGAGCAGCTTGCGGTTGTCGTGGAAGAACTGGTGGTGCGTGCGCCAGTCGCCCTCGACCAGGGCGTTGCGGATGAAGAGGTCCCGCGAGGCCTCCTGGTCGATACGGCCGAAATTGATCTTGCGCTGGGCCACGATCGGTACGCCGTACAGCGTGACCCGCTCGTACGCCATGACCGCCGCCTGGTCCTTCTCCCAGTGCGGCTCGCTGTAGGTGCGCTTCAGCAGGTGCTGGGCCACCGGCTCGATCCACTCCGGCTCGACCCGGGCGTTGACCCGCGCCCACAGCCGGGACGTCTCCACCAGCTCGGCCGACATCACGAACCGCGGCTGCTTCTTGAACAGTGCCGAACCGGGGAAGATCGCGAACTTGGCGCTGCGCGCGCCCAGGTACTCGTTCTTCTCGGTGTCCTTCAGCCCGATGTGCGACAGCAGCCCGGCCAGCAGCGAGGTGTGCACGGACTGCTCGGGCGCGTCCTCGTCGTTGAGCTCGATGCCCATCTGCTTGGCGACCGCGCGCAGCTGGGCGTAGATGTCCTGCCATTCGCGGATGCGCAGGAAGTTCAGGTACTCCTGCTTGCACATCCGGCGGAAGCTGGAGGAGCCGCGCTCCTTCTGCTGCTCGCGGACGTAGCGCCACAGGTTCAGGAACGCCAGGAAGTCGGACGTCTCGTCCTTGAACCGGGCGTGCTGCTGGTCGGCCTGCGTCTGCTTCTCGGAGGGCCGCTCGCGCGGGTCCTGGATGGAGAGCGCGGCGGCGATGACCATGACCTCTCGGACACAGCCGTTGCGCTCGGCCTCGATGACCATGCGGGCCAGACGCGGGTCCACCGGAAGCTGCGAGAGCTTGCGGCCGAGCGGGGTGAGCCGCTTCCTGGAGTCCTTCTCCTGCGGATCGAGCGCGCCCAGCTCCTGGAGCAGTTGCACGCCGTCGCGGATGTTGCGGTGGTCCGGCGGGTCGATGAAGGGGAACTTCTCGATGTCGCCGAGGCCGGCCGCGGTCATCTGGAGGATGACGGAGGCCAGGTTCGTCCGCAGGATCTCCGCGTCGGTGAACTCCGGGCGGGTCAGGAAGTCGTCCTCGGAGTACAGCCGGATGCAGATGCCGTCCGACGTACGGCCGCAGCGGCCCTTGCGCTGGTTGGCGCTGGCCTGCGAGATCCGCTCGATCGGCAGCCGCTGGACCTTGGTGCGGTGGCTGTAGCGGGAGATACGGGCGGTGCCCGGGTCGATCACGTACTTGATGCCGGGGACGGTCAGCGAGGTCTCGGCGACGTTGGTCGCCAGAACGATCCTGCGGCCGGTGTGGCGCTGGAACACCCGGTGCTGCTCGGCGTGCGACAGGCGCGCGTAAAGAGGGAGGACCTCGGTGTGCCGCAGGTTGCGTCTGCCGAGCGCGTCCGCGGTGTCGCGGATCTCCCGCTCGCCGGAGAGGAAGACCAGGACGTCGCCGGGCCCCTCGGACTGGAGCTCGTCCACCGCGTCGCAGATCGCGGTGATCTGGTCCCGGTCGGCGTCGTCCCCCTCGTCCTCCAGGAGCGGCCGGTAGCGCACCTCCACCGGATACGTACGGCCGCTGACCTCGACGATCGGCGCGTCGCCGAAGTGGCGCGCGAAGCGCTCCGGGTCGATGGTCGCCGAGGTGACGACGACCTTCAGATCCGGGCGCTTGGGCAGCAGCCGGGCCAGATAGCCGAGCAGGAAGTCGATGTTCAGCGACCGCTCGTGGGCCTCGTCGATGATGATCGTGTCGTACGCCAGCAGCTCGCGGTCCGTCTGGATCTCCGCGAGCAGGATGCCGTCCGTCATCAGCTTGACGAAGGTCGCGTCCTGGTTCACCTGGTCGGTGAAGCGGACCTTCCAGCCGACCGCCTCGCCCAGCGGCGTCTTCAGCTCGTCGGCGATCCGCTCGGCCACCGTGCGCGCGGCGATCCGGCGCGGCTGGGTGTGCCCGATCATGCCGCGGACGCCACGGCCCAGCTCCATGCAGATCTTGGGGATCTGGGTGGTCTTGCCGGAGCCGGTCTCACCCGCGACGATCACGACCTGGTGGTCGCGTATCGCCTCCAGGATCTCGTCCTTCTTCTGGCTGACCGGGAGCTGTTCCGGGTACGAGACGGCGGGCACCCGGGCGGCCCGCTGGGTGAGCCGCCCGGCGGCCTTGCCGGCCTGGGCGGCGATCTCGTCCAGCACGGCCTGCTGGGCCTCGGGCTTGCGGATGCGGCGGGCGCCCTCGAGGCGGCGGCCGAGCCGGTGCGCGTCGCGGAGCGAGAGCTGCGCGAGCTGGGACTGGAGATCGGCGAAGGAAGTAGACATACGGACCCCAGGATCTCACCCGGGCCCGAGGAACGGCGAACCCATTTTCCGCGGCCCCGGTCACGGGCCCCCCGTGGGTGCGTACGGCGTCGGCACGGTGGGGAGCGGCGCGATGACAGGACGTACGATTCCGGGCAGTCGATCATTCCCAGCCGGAAGGCCCGTCCCGTGTCCCGTTCGCAGTGGTGCTGCCTGGTGGCGGTGCTTGCGGTCGTGCTCGGGCTGTTCTGCGGACCGGCCGTGCGGGCGTCGGCGGCTGAGACCCCCGCGCCCGTCGCCGTCTCCGCCGCGGACGGCGGGCAGGGGCTTCCGGGCTGCGGCAAGGGCGGCAAGCGCGACGGCGGCGAGCCCGCCGTCCCCGCACGGGCCCGGGCCGCCCACGACCAGGCGCCCGGCCTCGCCGAGTGGGGCCTGCCCGCCGCCCCCGGCACCGAGCCGGTCCGGGCGCCCGCCCCGATGACGCCGCGCGGACCGGACGAGGCCGCGCCGGGACCGGTGGAACTCTCCGTCCTACGGGTGTAGACGGCGGCCCCCACCCGCCCGTCCGCCCTCTCCCGCATCGCCACCCCGGAGTTCCGCATGCCCACGCCCACGTCCAAGCCGTCCCCGAAGTCCCGCAGGTCCCGCAAGCCGCTGCTGTACGGCGCCGGAGTCATCGCCGTGGCCGCCCTGTTCGGCTACGTCTCCTACCGCGCCACCGCCCCCGAGCCCCGCAGCGCCGCCTCCTCCGCGGTCTTGGACGCCACGGCGGACCCGCAGGACGGCGTCTACCCCGAACTGGCGAAGCTCGCCCGCCGCGACGCCGGCGACAAGCTGGCCCTGGGCCGCGCCGACGCACCCGTCGTCCTCATCGAGTACGCAGACTTCAAGTGCGGCTACTGCGCGAAGTTCGCCCGCGACACCGAACCCGCCCTGGTGAAGAAGTACGTCGACGAGGGCGTCCTGCGCATCGAATGGCGCAACTTCCCGATCTTCGGCGCCGAGTCCGAGGCCGCCGCACGGGCCTCCTGGGCAGCGGCGCAGCAGGGCCGCTTCTGGGAGTTCCACCGCGCCGCCTACGCCGAGGGCGTCAAGGAGAAGGGGTTCGGCAAGGACCGCCTGAAGACGCTCGCACGCCAGGCGGGCGTCGCCGACCTCGACCGCTTCACTCGCGACGCCGACGGCTCGGCCGCCGCAGCCGCGGTCGGCGAGGACCAGGAGCAGGGGTACTCGATCGGCGCGACCTCCACCCCGTCCTTCCTGATCAACGGCCGTCCGATCGCCGGCGCCCAGCCCACCGAGACCTTCACCCACGCCATCGAACAGGCGGCGGCCGCGGCCGGAACACAGGACACCGAGGACGCGTCCGGAACGAAGGGCTCCGCGAAGTGACGGCCGACGTCGGCTACTTCGCCGCGTTCCTCGGCGGACTGCTCGCCCTGCTCAGCCCGTGCAGCGCCCTGCTCCTCCCCGCCTTCTTCGCGTACTCCATCGACTCCACCTCCCGGCTGCTCGCCCGGACCGGCATCTTCTACGCGGGCCTGGCCACCACCCTGGTCCCGCTGGGCGCCGCCGGCTCGTACGCCGGGCGGCTGTTCTACCGCCACCGCGACGCCCTCGTCCTCGGCGCCGGCTGGCTGATCATCGCGCTGGGCGTCGCCCAGATCGTCGGGCTGGGCTTCGCCTCGCGCCGGATCGCCGCACTGAGCGGCCGCATCCGCCCCACGACCGCCCTGTCCGTCTACGCGCTCGGAGCGGTGTACGGCCTCGCCGGATTCTGCGCGGGCCCGATCCTGGGCAGCGTGCTGACCGTGGCGGCGGTCAGCGGCAGCCCGGCGTACGGGGGACTGCTGCTCGCCGTCTACGCCCTGGGCATGGCGGTGCCCCTCTTCGTGCTCGCCCTGCTCTGGGAGCGGTTCGAGCTGGGCCGCCGCGCCTGGCTGCGGGGCCGGGTCCTGCGGCTGGGGCGCTTCGAGCTCCACACCACGACCCTGCTCTCGGGCCTCTTCTTCGTCGCGCTCGGCGCCCTGTTCCTGGCGTACGACGGGACGACCGCGCTGCCCGGCCTGCTGGACGTGGACCAGTCGTTCGCCGTCGAGCAGTGGGCCCAGGGCGTCGGCCGGCATGTGCCGGACGCGGCGCTGCTCGTCGCGGTGGTGGCGGTGGTGCTGCTGGTGCTCGCGGTACGGGCCGTGCGCAGGCGCCCCACGGTGGACGAGGACGAGCCGAACACCACGGAGGGGGAGGCCGCCTGACACGGCGAAGGCCCCGTCCACCGGACGGGGCCTTCGGGTGGTGGCTGGGGCCGGGATCGAACCGGCGACCTATCGCTTTTCAGGCGATCGCTCGTACCAACTGAGCTACCCAGCCACGCAGCTCATACGGGCTGCAGCGGTCCTGACGGGATTTGAACCCGCGGCCTCCACCTTGACAGGGTGGCGAGCACTCCTAACTGCTCCACAGGACCAAGCAATGTGCGAGAACAAGTCTCGCACACGTTCAAGCGTGCCCCCAACGGGATTCGAACCCGTGCTACCGCCTTGAAAGGGCGGCGTCCTGGGCCACTAGACGATGAGGGCTAAGGGCCCACCTGCGCGCTTTCCAGCGCGTCGGGGACGTGAGAAGCATATGGGATGGCGGCAGCTATCGCCAAAACGGTTTACGGGGAGTGGGTGGGAGCGGTCGGGGACGGGGTCGTGAGGGCCGGCTCCTCCTGCGGCAGATGGCGGCTGACCTCGGCCGTCGTCAGCCCGAGACCGCCCAGCGTGATCTCGTCCCAGGCCTGCAGCCGGTGCGTTGAGCGGTCCAGGTAGAGCACCGATGCGAGCACCTGTTCCGGCTTCTTGTTCTGCACGGCTCGCAGCCCGCCGCCGCCCGTGGACCCCTCCACCATCAGCCGGGTGCCGCCCTTCAGGACCTCGTTCTGCCGGTGGTGCACGTGGCCGGCCAGGACCAGCGGAACCTCCCCGTCCGTCTCCTTCGCCGCCTCCGGCTCGTGGGCGACGGCGACGTCGACCGGCGTACCGGAGCGCTGCTGCTCGCGCAGGGCGGCGGCGAGCGTGCGGCCCGCCACGCCCTGGGCGTCCTCGGCCTGCTCGGGCCCCGTCCGGTCCGGGGTGAACTGCGGGTCCCCGATCCCGGCCACCCGCAGCCCGCCGACGGTGACGGCCCTGCCCTGGTCCAGGACGTGCACGTTCTTGAAGCGCTTCTTGTTCTCCAGGTACTTCTGCGTCACCGCCGAGTCGTGGTTCCCGCGCGCCCAGATGTACGGGGCGCCGAGGTCGGCGATGGGGTCCAGGAAGCTGTTCTCGACGGCGGCGCCGTGGTCCATCGTGTCGCCCGAGTCGATGATCACGTCGATGTCGTACTGCTCGACGAGCGAGCCGATGATGTGCCACGCGGCCGGGTTGAGGTGGATGTCGGAGACGTGCAGGACGCGCAGGGTCGCCGGGTTCGGGCTGTACACGGGGAGCGTCGAGGTGGCGTCGTACAGCTTGGTGACGTTGGTGACCAGCCGGGCCAGCTCCTGCTGGTAGACGTCGAAGTCCGTGACGATCGAACGGGCGTCGCCGACGACGGACGGGGCGCTGGAGAGCAGCCCGGAGAACCGGGGTTCCAGCACCGATTTCGGGTTCCAGGTGGCGTACACGCCGACGCCGGACGCGGCCAGCAGCACGAGCGCGAGGCCGCCGGCCGCCAGGGCCCGGCGCGGCCTGCGGTAGACGGCGAGGCCGAGCGCGGTGGCCCCGGTGACGACCGCCACGCAGGAACGCAGGGCGAGTTCGCGGGTGCCGGAGGCGACGTCCGTGGTGACCTCGTCCTCCAGCCCCGCCAGCCGTTCGGGGTGCTGGACCAGGGCCTGGGAGCGGACCGGGTCGAGCCGGTCCACATCGACGTCGAGCCGCACCGGGGCGTGGTGCGAGTCGAGCTCCAGGGCGCCGAGCGGCGACACGTTGATCTTGGTTCCGCCGCTGAGCGAGGGCCGCAGGGTCATCGTCGTGTCCATCGGGCCCACGGGCGTCCGGACACTGCCGACGGCCAGCAGCCCCAGCCAGGCGCCGAACAGCACGACGACGACCAGGCCGAGCGCCCGGACGAACGGGCGGGGCGAGGCGAGTGGACCACCGACGCCGAGGCGGGGCGGCGGGCGGCGGCGGAGGAGGTGACGGGCGCGGGCCATTGGGTGCCTGTGCCCCGGGCCCGGAGCAGATATGCCCCGCCCAGGTCCGGGGCACGTCCGGCGGCCGTACGGGACAATGACCGGGTGCTGGAGATGACGCGGGAAGCGTTCGAGGAACTGGTCGCCGAGGCGCTGGACCGGATTCCGCCGGAGCTGACCCGGCTGATGGACAACGTCGCGGTCTTCGTCGAGGACGAACCGGAATCCAACGATCCGGAACTGCTCGGTCTGTACGAGGGCACGCCGCTGACCGAGCGCGGTGAGTGGTACGCGGGCGTGCTGCCGGACCGGATCACCATCTACCGGGGGCCGACGCTGCGGATGTGTGAGACGCGCGAGGACGTCGTGGCCGAGACCGAGATCACGGTGGTCCATGAGATCGCCCACCACTTCGGCATCGACGACGAGAGGCTGCACGCGCTGGGTTACGGCTGACCCGACGGGGCCATCACGTGTGAACGAGGTGTGCGGACCGGCCGGGTGGGCGTGTCCCCGGCGGGGTGGCGGGAGTTGTGCACGGCACACCCGGCTCGTTCATGTCAGGAATGCCAGGCCGGTCGGGCCCCGTCCTCCCCCGCGCCCCCGGAGGTGCCCCGTGCGCCAGTTGCCCGTCCCCGTCCGCTGGGCGGCCGTCACCGCTGTGACGCTCGCCACGGCCACCGGCTGTATGAGCGTCGGCTCCGACGATGCGGAGCCCGCGCCCTCGCGGTCCGCCGACCAGAAGGGCGCGGCGGTCGAGCCGAACGGCGCCACAGTGACGGGCACCGGCCGCTCCGGTACCGGCGGCGCCGGAGCGCAGTCGCAGCGGCGGAGCGCCGGTCCGGACGCCCCGAGCGCCTCCGCCTCCCCCTCGGGGAGCCCCGCCGCCGACGAGCCCCTGCCGGACGGGGACCGGGACCGGGCCGGCCGCGCGTCCGCGCCGGAGCTCTCGGCCGCTCCCGGGGCACCCGAGCGGCCGGAGCCGCCGGCCCCGTCCGACCCGGACCCGGGGCCGGACCCGCAGGAGACGCCTCGGCCGCCCGACCCGCCGGAGCCCGAGCCGGAGCCCTCGAAGCCCTCCGAGCCCGATCCGCCGGCGCCGTCGGCGTCTCCGGCCGCTCAGTTCCGTACCGACGCGATGGGGTGGCCGGACGAGGTGGATGTGACGCGGACGCCGGAGGCATCACCGCAGGCGGGACCGGCTTGAGGGGGCTGCCGCCGGGGGGCGGTTTGCGCGATGTGGGTGAGAGTGCGTATGGTGGTAGATCGTTTGATCCCATTGCCCGGCGCCGACACAGAAGAGCGCCGTGTGGCGCGTACTCTCCCTTGCCGTGGCTGGACCGCATTGAGGCGGTCGAAATTGCGAATCACGGAGTTACGGGCGCGTGCCGAGACTCCGGAAGGTTTCGCATTTCGCATGTCAATTTCCAGTTCTGACCACACCGTCATGCCCGAGCACGTCGAGAACGACGAGCTCACCGAGGTCACCGCAGTCGCGGAGGCCGTCGTCGAGTCCGCCGAAGCGGCGGACGCCGAGCCGACCATCACCTTCGCCGACCTGGGCCTGCCCGAGGGCATCGTCCGCAAGCTCGCGCAGAACGGTGTGACCGCGCCCTTCCCGATCCAGGCGGCGACCATCCCGGACGCCCTGGCCGGCAAGGACATCCTCGGCCGCGGCCGTACCGGCTCCGGCAAGACCCTCTCCTTCGGTCTGCCGGCCCTTGCCGCCCTGGCCGGCGGGCACACCGAGAAGAAGAAGCCCCGCGCGATCATCCTCACCCCGACCCGCGAGCTCGCGATGCAGGTCGCGGACGCGCTGCAGCCGTACGGCGACGTGCTCGGCCTGAAGATGAAGGTCGTCTGCGGCGGTACGTCGATGGGCAACCAGATCTACGCGCTGGAGCGCGGCGTCGACGTCCTCGTCGCCACCCCGGGCCGGCTGCGCGACGTCATCAACCGGGGCGCCTGCTCCCTGGAGAACGTCCAGGTCGCCGTCCTCGACGAGGCCGACCAGATGTCCGACCTGGGCTTCCTGCCCGAGGTCACCGAGCTGCTGGACCAGATCCCCGGCGGCGGCCAGCGCATGCTCTTCTCCGCCACCATGGAGAACGAGATCGGCACCCTGGTCAAGCGCTATCTGACCAACCCGGTCACCCACGAGGTCGACTCCGCCCAGGGCAACGTCTCGACCATGTCGCACCACGTCCTCGTCGTGAAGCCGAAGGACAAGGCGCCGGTCACCTCCGCCATCGCCGCCCGCAAGGGCCGCACCATCATCTTCGTCCGCACCCAGCTGGGCGCCGACCGCATCGCCGAGCAGCTCGTCGACGCGGGCGTCAAGGCGGACGCGCTGCACGGCGGCATGACCCAGGGCGCGCGCACCCGCGTCCTGGAGGACTTCAAGAAGGGCTACGTCAACGCGCTCGTCGCGACCGACGTCGCCGCGCGCGGTATCCACGTCGACGGCATCGACCTGGTCCTGAACGTGGACCCGGCCGGTGACCACAAGGACTACCTGCACCGCTCGGGCCGTACCGCCCGGGCCGGCAAGTCCGGTGTCGTCGTCTCGCTGGCCCTGCCGCACCAGCGCCGCCAGATCTTCCGCCTGATGGAGGACGCGGGCGTCGACGCCTCGCGCCACATCGTGCAGGGCGCGGGCGTCTTCGAGCCGGAGGTCGCCGAGATCACCGGCGCCCGCTCGCTCACCGAGGTCCAGGCCGACTCCGCGAACAACGCCGCCAAGCAGGCCGAGCGCGAGGCCGCCGAGCTGAGCAAGCAGCTGGAGCGCGTCCAGCGCCGCGCAGTGGAGCTCCGCGAGGAGGCCGGCCGCCTGGTCGCCCGTGCCGCGCGCGAGCGGGGCGACGACCCCGAGGCCGCCGTGGCCGAGGTCACTGCCGAGGCCGAGGCCGCCCTCGCGGCCGCCGCCGTGCCGGAGCAGCCGGCCGCGCGCGAGGAGCGCCGCGACGAGCGGGGCAACTACGAGCGCCGTGACAACCGCGGTGGCTACCGGGGCAACGACCGCCGCGACGACCGTGTCGGCGAGCGCAGCGGCCGTCCCGCCGGCCAGAGCGGCTACCGGGGCAGCAGCGACCGTCCTTCGTTCCGCAGCAGCGGCGACCGTCGTGACGACCGTCCCTCGGGCGGCTTCCGCTCGGGCGGCGGTGACCGTCGTGACGACCGTGGCGGCCGTTCCTTCGAGCGTCGCGACGACCGTCCGTCGTTCAACCGTGACCGTCGTGACGACCGTCCCTCGGGCGGCTTCCGCTCCGGCGGCGGCGACCGTCCGTTCAACCGCGACCGTCGCGACGACCGCCCCTCCGGCGGCTTCCGCTCCGGTGGCAGCGACCGCCCGACCGGCCGCCGCGACGACCACCGCTCCACCGGCACGAGCACCGGCTCCTTCGGCCGCCGTGACGACAAGCCGCGCTGGAAGCGCAACGGCTGAGTGAGTCGAAGACCTGCTGAAGGTCTGCTGGGAGCGGGCCCGTCCTCCATGGACGGGCCCGCTTTCGCATGGGCCGGGAACTCGCTTTCGCATGGGCCGGGAAAGGGTTCGCCGACCTGCGCGGTCCGCCTCTTTGAACGAGTTCGAAATGCGCGTTGGCGTGTCCGCGACTGCTGCTATGGTCGCCGCATCTGCTCGGGGGTGGGTGCGAGCGGCAACCGCCGCACCGCGAAGGCCGTATGGGTTGTCTGTCGGCCTCTCCCCGCGCCTAGTTCCTGGGGAGGGACCTTCAAGTGACCCACTCATCCGGCGGGTGGAGACGCCGACGCGCGTCCGGACGCATCGCTCTTCTGGTCACCTTGGCGGTGACCGCCGGGGCAGGGGCGGCGACCACGGGCACGGCCGTCGCCGGTACGGCAGCCGCCACGGCCGCGGAGACCGTGATCGTGAAGCCGGGCGCCCGCTTCGTGCCGCGCGAGACGAGCGTGCTGAACGCCGGCGAGACGGGCTTCCTGACGGCGCGTGAGGGCGACGACCGCCTGCGCTGGATCGACTACGAGACCGGAGCGGCCACCGTGCTGCCCGACCGGCTCGCGAAGCCGCCCGAGTACGACCCCGAGGAAGTCCGCCCCCGTGGCGACTGGCCCACCGGATTCGGGCACGGCTCCGACACCGTGGCCGTCTACGCGGAGAGCCCGAGCCCGCACGTGACGTTGCAGCAGCGCGCGGGGGGCGGGCCGACCACCAGCATCGCGATCCCGCAGGGCCAGACCTATGTCGGGACGTACGGGACGACCGTCGTCACCCGCACCGGCGCCGAGAGGGCCGTGACCAGTCTTCACCTGCTGCGGGCGGTGGGCGGCCAGGTCGAGGACCAGCAGCTGGAGGGTCTTCCCGATGGCTGGAACCTGTCGGTCTCCGACGGTGACGCCCGTTCGATCGTCGTCCGGGGAATCCTCTGGGAAGACACCACCATGACGCAGGGCTGGTGGCTCGTGGACCTGGCGAGCGGGAAGCTCCAGACCCTGGACGAGCACGCCTCGGACGTCACTCTGGGCACGGACACCGTGCTGCAAGTGGGCTCCTACGCCGCCCAGCTGTTCGACCGCGACGATCTGTCGGCCGAACCCCGGTCGTTCGACCTGCGGAGGTACGGGCACGACACGAGCTACCGGATGCTCGGGAACACCCTCGTCGGAGTCGCGCCCGTGAGCGGGGGCAACAACGAATACCGCGGCGACAACCTGATCCGTATCTCCGCCGACGGCAGGACCACCGGAGAACTGCTGGCCGTCGCCCACACCGACATGGTCCGGACGCCGGACGGCTCCCTCCTGGTCGCGGGCGCCGAGACCCGCACCTACGAGGGCGCCCTCGACTGGGGCTACTACCGGTTCACGGAAGCCGCAGACGGAACCGTGAAGCACACGCGCGTCGCGGACATCGAGGACATGCCCGCCCAGCCCGCGGGCATCTCCCTGGGCAGCGGCATCCTCACCACGGCGGACGACTCCCGCCTGTTCCAGCCGGCCACGTACATCGGCGCGTACCGGAGTACGTGGCTCAAGACGTCCGGCCGCCCCGACGAGGTCCGCACGAGCGTGGACGGCCTCACCAGCGGGCGGGACGCGGACTGCGGCTGGGGCGGCGACGAGCCGTACTGCGTGACCATGTTCGCGAGCGGCGACGGGTTCCACGGCCGCAAGGAAGGCACCGAGCGCGGTCAGACGATGCTCTTCCGCAACGGCGCGGAGGAGTGGGGCCCACAGCTCACCACGGGCCTGGCATCACCTCAGCTCGTCGACGTGTCGGGCCGGTTCGCGGTGGTGAACGAGGCGTCGGGCGACTTCAAGAAGGTCGTCGAGTTCCAGGAGTCCAACGACTCCGGCAAGGTGCTGGAGAGCCGGTCGCAGGCGGCTGCGGCCCTGTGGGGCGACACGCTGTGGAGCAACCTTCCCGACTCGCCCACCGTGACCTCGAAGTCCCTGACGACAGGCGCGGCCGGTACGTCCTTCACCACCCCGAACAAGTGCGTCCCCACCGAGCTGCAGGCCGTGGGCCGCTGGGTCCACTGGGCATGCCGGGGCTACAGCCGGCCCATGGGTGATGGCGTCTACGACCGGCAGACCGGTCGATTCATGACCGCGCCGGACGCCAAGACCCTCCTCGCCGACGGCTACTTCGTCACGCACACCGACGGTGCCGGACTCACCCTCTTCGACCTGCACAACGGCCTGCCGGCGAGCGGGACGTACGCCGATCTGCCTCAGCGGACACTGGTGGACGCGGCGGACCTGGGCCGGAACACCGTGCGCCGTTCCGGCTGGACCGTGGACCGCTTCGGCGGCCACGTCGCGTACACCGGGGACGACCGGCGGGTGCGTATCGTTCCCACGGGCATCCCGGCCTCGGCCCTGACCGTGATCGATACCGAGGCACCGGGTGGCTCGCTCGATCTGCGGGCGTCCGCTCCGAACTGGCAGGGCTCGTGGTGGCTGTCCAAGCCCGCCGCCTCCTGGCAGTTGACGGTGAAGAACAAGGCGTCGGGAGCCACCGTGCGCACGCTCTCCGGCGGTGAGGCGCGCGGCCTGGTGACGGCGTCGTGGGACGGCAGGACCGCCACCGGCGCGTACGCCCCCAACGGGGCCTACACCTGGACGCTCACCGCCGAGCCCGCCGACGGCGTGGGCGCCGCCCTGACCACCTCCGGGACCGTCGAGGTGACCGGTGGGGCAGCCGTGGCGCGGGACTTCGTCGGGAACGACGGGTTCGGTGACCTCCTCGCCTTCACCTCGGCCGGCAAGGCCGACTGGCGGGCCGGCACGGGGACCGGGGCCGGGCGGGTCGAGGACAAGGTGTCGGCCACCGGCTGGACGGGCGACGACACCGTGACCGCCGCCGTGCCGTTCGAGGACGTCGACGGCGACCGCTGCAACGACGTGCTGGTCCGTACGAAGGCCGGCGAGCTGCGCGCGTACAAGCCGGCCTGCGGCGCCGCGCTCAAGCCCTCCACGCCGTACACGAAGATCGGCACCGGCTGGAACATGTTCGACGCCCTGACCTCGCCCGGCGACATGACGGGCGACGGCCGCGCGGACCTGCTCGGCCGGACGCCCGCGGGCGACCTGTACTTCTACCGCGGCAAGGGCAACGGCCTCTTCGAGCCCCGGGTGAAGATCGGCTACAGCTGGCAGGGATACCTCCTGGCCGGCATGGGCGACCTCGACGGCGACGGCAACGGCGACCTGCTGGCCCGGGACCGCTCGGACGTGGTCTGGCGCTACCCGTCCACCGGCAAGGGCACGCTCGGTGCCCGCGTCAAGGTCGGTTACGGCTGGTCCATGTACGACACGATGGTCGGCTCCGGCGACCTGAACGGCGACGGCATGGCGGACCTGCTCGCGCGCGACACGTCCGGGGTGCTGTGGAGCTACCGCGGCGACGGCAAGGGCGCCCTGGCCGCGCGGGTGAAGGTCGGCGGCAGCTGGCAGATGTACCAGTACCTCTTCTGACGCCGCCCGTGGGCGCGGGGGCGAGGGCGACCGTCCTCGCCCCGGCCCGCCGTGGCGGCGACGGCCGCTGGCCCAGCCCCGGCCACCGTGGCGACCACCGTCGTACGCGACAAGGCGGGCAAGCTGCTCCGCAACAACGGCAACAGCAAGGGGGCTTCGGAGCCCGCACGCAGATCGCCACCGGCCGGCAGACGTAGAAGGGGCATCTTCTGAGCCCCTGAGCCCGCCCCCACCCCGGTGACGGGGCCGTGCAGCCGATACCCGATCGGCTGCACGGCCGGGGCGGGCTATGCTCGGGGGTGATTCGCCGAGGGCCGTTAGCTCAATTGGTCAGAGCAGCGGACTTTTAATCCGTTGGTTGTGGGTTCGAGTCCCACACGGCCTACCGGCCGCAGGGGAGGGGCGACCCTCTGACCTGCGGCGGAGCGCCCCGATCGGTTTCTGCCGGTCGGGGCGCTCTGCTGCGGTCCCCCTCAACGCCGTGTTGCGCATCAACGGCAGCGGAGGCCACCGACAGTCCGCCCGTACGGGAACGCACAGTGCCCCCGGCCGACGGTCTGGCCGGCGGGCCTCCCGGACGTCATCCCCGGGTTCGACGGCCCGGGGCGGGAGGAGTGGGCGTCGGCCGTGCGCGCCGTGCGGCGGCCGGGCGTCATACCAGGAGCCTCGACTTCGCCCGCTGGTACTCCTCCTCCGTGAGCGCGCCCTTGTCCGGGAGGTCGCAGAGCTTCGACAGGTCGTCGACGCGGCTGCCCCTGCGGGTGCCGTCTTGGCCGCCCGTACCGGCTGCCTCTCTCACGTACGCCTTGAACGCCTCCTCGCGATTCTTCTCCTCCTGGACATCGCGCTTGCCCATGGATGTGCCGGATAGTCGTTTATCGTCTGCTCCCGGAGCCGCACCGAATGGCTGTATTCAGGACAGTCATATCACCGCATTCACCCCATTGCTTGTCGATGCGGGCCGCTGGAACGGCGTACGGAGGCGGAGCGGTCGTCGGGTGGTCATGAGGGCCGCGAACATGGCGTAGAGTTGTGTTTACCGACGCGGGGTGGAGCAGCTCGGTAGCTCGCTGGGCTCATAACCCAGAGGTCGCAGGTTCAAATCCTGTCCCCGCTACTGAAGGATCAGGCCCGGCACGCATGCAGCGTGCCGGGCCTGATGCGTTTCCCGGGTGTCCTTAGCCCCATCGGCCGACGAGGAGTCGCCCCGGGGGCGGCCACCAGCGAGGCTGTGAGTGGTGCGCGGTACCGTCCGCGGCCGTGGTGGCGCCGGGCAGGAGACCGCAGGTGCGGAAGTGGGAGCGACGGTTGCGGGGGAGCGGCAGCGGCGTGCGGAGCCGCCGGTTCGTCCGTGCGCTGCCCGCCGCGATGATCGTCGTGGGGGTGGTGTTCGACTTCTACACCCCGCCCGCCTTCACGGCCGTCCCGATGTTCGCGGCCGCCCCGCTGCTCGCCGCACCCTTCTTCAGTCTGCGCGGGACCATCCGGATCGGGGTCGCCGCGATGCTCGCCATCGTCGGGATGCGGCTGTACAGGGGGACGCTGCCGGGCGTCGTCCCGTTCATCGAACTGCTCACCGTGCTCACGGTCGCCGTCCAGGCGTGCGCGATCAACCGGGTCGTGCAGCGGAGCAACGAGCGGCTGGCCTCCGCCCGGGTCATCGCGGAGACCGCGATGCGGGCCGTGCTGCCGACGCCGGCCGACCGGATCGGCGGGCTGCACGTGGCCGCGCGCTACGAGGCGGCCCAGGCGGACGAGTTCGTCGGGGGCGACCTGTTCTCGGCGGTCGACACCCCGTACGGCGTGCGGCTGGTGCTCGGGGACGTGCGCGGGAAGGGGCTGGGCGCGGTGGCCGCCGTCGCGGTGGTGATCGGCGCGTTCCGGGAGGCGGCCGAGCAGGAGAAGTCGCTGGAGGGGGTGGCGCAGCGGCTGGAACGAGCGCTGGCGCGCGAGTCGACCCGGGGCGGCAGCTTCGACGCGTTCGAGGAGTTCGTCACCGCCGTGCTCGCGGAGATCCCGCCGGGCGGACAGCTGGTCCGGATCGTGAACCGGGGGCACCCGGACCCGCTGCTGCTGCACGGGGACGGGGCGGTGGAGACACTGACGCCCTCGGAGGCCGCGTTGCCGCTGGGCATGGAGCTGGGCGTGCGTCCGGACCGGGCGGACGAGTGGGAGCTGCCGGACGGGGGGACGCTCCTGTTCTACACGGACGGCCTGTCGGAGGCCCGTAACGCCGAAGGTGTCTTCTACGACCCGGTGGAACGGCTGCGCGGACGGCTCTTCCCGGAGCCCGAGGAGCTGCTGTCCGCGCTCAGCGACGACGTACGGCTGTATACGGGGGGCAAGTCGACCGACGACATGGCGCTGCTCGCGGTCATGCGGCCGGCGAAGGGGCAGCCCGGTCGGCGCAGGACGGTCAGGATCGTCAGGCGCGGCACCACCCTGCGTGACTGAAGGGCCTCGTTCCGCATAACATTTGACGCAACGTCAGAAAACGGGTAGTGGCGGAGCGCCGATCAACTCGCCCGATTCCACCCGGTTGTGTCCCGTAAAGTCCAGGCCAAGGACGTGAACGATCAGTGGGAACAGCTTGGAATCGGACCCGTCTGTCTATTAACGTTCGATAACGCAGCGCGGTTGTCCCAGCCGCCGTCAGTGGCGGCACCGTGCGCGAGCGCCGAATTCCGCAAGGGAACCGGGGAACCACCTACATGGGGTGAATCGGGCATCTCTGTCTTCACGAGAGGCGGAGGAACCCGTAGGAGACCTTCCTGCTCCGAACCCGTCAGCTAACCCGGTAGGCGAGAAGGAAGGAAAGGAGTGCGCCCGCGTGGCGTCCAACAAGCCTGCCCCCGAATCCCCTTCCCGGTTCGTGCCCGAGTACGGCCCCGACTTCGGATCTGCTCCCGGCACCGCGTACGTCCCGGAGCAGGGAAGCGACTACGCGGGCTACGCGACCGATCGGGGCACCGGCTTCGCCAACGGCACCGGCTTTGTGTCCGGTGCTGACTTCGCGAACGGCGCCGACTTCGCGAACGGCTCCGGCTCTGATTTCGGCACCGGCTTCCGCGCCGATGAGGCCGACTCCGACCGGGCCTGGGAGGAATGGAACCCCACCGAGGAGTCCGTCCGCCCCGTCCGCGGCAAGCACCGTGTCGCCAAGCAGCGCAATGGTCTGGCCCGTAGTTCCACCGTCCTCGGCGTCGGTGTCATCGCGGCCGTCGGCGCGGGAGGCATGGCCACCGCACAGAGCAAACCGCCGGTCTCCATCTCTCTTCCCGATTCCATCGCGGACAATCTCCCCGACGCCAAGTCCCTCCCCGGTGTGGGCCCGTTGTTCTCCGGAAAGGCCGAGGCCGAAACCCCGGCCACCGCGACCGCTGCCGCCCCGCTGACGACCGCCGGCATCACCGCGGCCGAGGCCGAACAGGGCACCACGGACGCCGGTGAGGCACTGCGCGCCCGCATCCTCCAGCAGGCCGAGCAGCAGCAGGGCGCCGCCGACGCCGAGGCCAAGGCGGCCGAGGAGAAGGCCGCCGCCGAGAAGGCCGCCGCCGAGGCGAAGAAACAGCAGGACGAGGCCGAGGCCAAGGCCGCCGCCGAGAAGAAGAAGGCGGAGGAGGAGGCGAAGAAGAAGGCCGAGGCCCTGCGCCTCGCCAAGCTCGCCGCCAGCTACGCCATTCCGACCTCCTCGTACACGATCACCTCGACGTTCGGCGAGGCCGGTTCGATGTGGTCCTCCGGCTACCACACGGGCCTCGACTTCGCGGCGCCGACCGGTACCCCGATCAAGGCCATCCACACCGGCACCATCAAGTCGGCCGGCTGGTCCGGCGCCTATGGCTACCGCACGGTGCTGGAGCTGGAGGACGGTACGGAGCTGTGGTTCTGCCACCAGTCCTCGATCGGCGTCACCGTCGGCCAGAAGGTCACCACCGGCGACACCATCGGCCGCGTCGGCGCGACCGGCAACGTCACCGGCCCGCACCTCCACCTGGAGGTCCACACCCCGGACGGCACCGGCATCGACCCGATGGCCTGGCTGCGAGCCCGCGGCCTGACCGTCTGACAACCTCCTCCTCCACCTCCCGAGCCCCGGCAGTCCTGACGCTCACCCCCCGACGTCAGGGCTGCCGGTCTGCTGCGGGGCGGTGTACGGCGGCTGCGCGTACGGCTGCTGGTGTGCTGGCGGCTGGTGCCCGTAGGGCTGTTGGCCGTAGGGCTGTTGGCCGTAGGTCGTCCGGGCGGTATGCGGCTGTGCGGGGTGTGCGTACGGCGAGGGGTATGCGTACGGCGAGGGGCCGTACGGGCCGGTTGGTCCGCGCGTCCCGTACCACGGGTACGGGCCCGGCGGCGGAGCGACGCGGTGGGCGCGTACCCGGTGCGTGACCTGGGCCGCGTAGGCCAGGGCGGGGCCCGCGACGTCCCTGCGCTGCCACAGGTGGTGCAGCAGCTCCAGCTCGCGGACGGCGAAGTCCGGGTCGGCCGTGCCCCGGCGGACCTGCCGGCGCAGAAAGGCCAGGGACGTCGCGAACGCCTCGTACTCGGCGACCGTACGGGCCGCCGCCCTGCCGTGTTCCCTGGACCCGGCCCGTGTGTACGAGGAGGCGTGCGCCGGGTGGTACCGGCCGTACGGGCCGGGCGCCGCCTCGTACCGTCGGCGCGCCGCGTTCCTGGCCAGGGCGCGGGCCCGCATCGAGGCGAGGGTGAGGGGTTCGGCGGCGGACAGCCAGCCGGCCTCCGCGTACACCGGGAGTTCCACGGCGAGGGTGCGCAGCTCGCTGCGGCGCGACCAGACGGCCAGCCAGGTCACCAGGCCGAAGACCGGGACCATGAAGACCCCGTACACCACGTAGAAGCCGTACCGGCCGAAGGTCGCCGAGCCGTTCCACAGGGCGTGCATGCCCATCGCGAGGAGCAGGCCCAGCAGCGGGGCCGCGATGCGCCTGACCCGTTGGCGCGGCGCGCTGCTCGCGGCGATCCCGAGGCCTATGCCGGTCAGGATGGTGAACAGCGGGTGCGCGAACGGCGTCATCACCGCCCGTACGAGGAACGTCATCACGGTCACCGACGCGAAGCCGGAGCCCAGCTGCTGGTCCTCGCCGAAGGCGTTGCCCAGATAGAGGATGTTCTCGGTGAAGGCGAAACCCGTCGCGGTGAAACCGGCGGCGACCATGCCGCTGACGATCCCGGTGAACTGCCGTCTGCGGAACAGAAAGAGCAGCAGGACCGCCGCCGCCTTGGCGCTCTCCTCGACCACGGGGGCTATGACGGTGGCGCCCAGGGTGTCCGCGTTGCCCGGGTCGGCGGTGGCGATCCACTGGGTCGCGAAGGAGTTGGCGAGGATCGCGACCAGGGCCGCCGCGCACGCGCCCCACGCGAAGGCGAACAGCAGGTTGCGCCACGGAGCGGGGTCGACCCGGTCCAGCCAGCGGAAGGCCGTCATCAGCACCGGGACCGGCAGCACGGCCAGCCCCAGACCGACGAGGAACCCCTCGGTCCCGGTCTCGTCGCGGACCAGGGCCAGGATCACCGCACCGCAGAGCGCCAGCAGCGTGAAGACGGCGAACACGCGGAACGTCCGATTCCGCCACAGCACGCCGACGCGGCGGGGCCGGTAACGCCACTGGCCCCGCTCCGGCACGGCGGCCAGGATCTCGCCGACCCGCTGCTCCTCGAGCACCGGGACGGCCGGCTGATCCTGCCGTTGTCGCTGAACAGACCCGTCGGACACCCCATGACCCTAACGAGCGCGACTGACAACGGCCATGGCGCGGGACGCGGCCCGGGGCGTGCGAGGTGCCCGGATCAGCGGCGGGCGAAGAGCAGGTCGTGCACCACATGGCCCTTGTCCAGGCCCTGCCCCTCGAACCGGGTCAGCGGCCGGAACGCGGGACGCGGGGCGTAGCCGCCGTCGGCCGCGGTGTTCTCGAAGCGGGGGTGCGCGGTCAGCACCTCCAGCATCTGCTCGGCGTACGGCTCCCAGTCGGTCGCGCAGTGCAGGACCGCCGCCGGCTTCAGCCGCCCCGCCACCAGGTCGAGGAACTCCGGCTGGATCAGCCGGCGCTTGTGGTGGCGGGTCTTGGGCCACGGGTCGGGGAAGTACACCCGCAGCCCGTCCAGCGAGTCCGGCTCCAGCATCTCGCGCAGCAGGATGATCGCGTCCCCGTTGGCGACCCGGATGTTGGACGACCCGTTCCGGTCGGCGAGACCGAGCAGGTTGCCCTGGCCGGGCGTGTGCACGTCGACGGCGAGGATGCCGGTGCCGGGGTCGTCGGCCGCCATCTGCGCGGTGGCCTCACCCATGCCGAAGCCGATCTCCAGGACCACCGGGAGCCCGTCGAACATGGTGGGCAGGTCGAGGACGCGCAGCCCGTCGATGTCCAGGCCCCACTTCGGCCACAGCCGCTCCAGGGCGTCCTGCTGGCCGGGCGTGACCCGGCTGCGGCGCGGCTGGAAGCTGCGGATGCGGCGCTCGTGGTGCGAGCCGGCCGGGTCGGCGGCGGGGCCGCCGGGGAAGCGGGGCTCCTGGCGCAGCCGGCGCGCGCGGTCCAGGGACGCGGCACGCAGATCGTCCGGGATTCCGGCGGTGGTGGACGCGGTGCCGTCCGGCGCGGCGGCGTCGCCGGGCGTCGGGCGGGAGGGGTTCAAGGGCTCAGACACAATGCCCTGATTCTACGGGGCCGCCCGCGCGTGGGTCACTCGGCGACCACGGGCCCGGGGCCCCCACGGGCTCCGGCACGGGTCACTCGGCGACCACGGGCACGGGACTCCCCATGGGCTCCGGCGCTCCTTGTCCGGCGGCCTCCAGCGCCCCTACTCGGCTATTCGACGGCCGCCGGTGCGGGCGGCTTCCACCCCGCCGCCCCGGCCCGGAGCAGCGCCCGGCGGGCCACCTCCCGGCCGATGGGCAGGGACGCGGTGGCGGCGGGCGACGGGGCGTTCAGCACGTGCACGGTGTGCGGGGCCTCGCGGATCAGGAAGTCGTCCACGAGGGTGCCGTCCCGCAGCACGGCCTGGGCCCGGACGCCGGCCGGCGAGGGGCGCAGGTCGTCCTCCGTCACCTCGGGCAGGAGCCGCCGCACGGCCTGGGTGAACGCGCGCTTCGACAACGAGCGGTGCACCTCGCCCACCCCGTACCGCCAGTGGTTTCGGGCGATCCGCCAGGAGCCCGGCCAGCTCAGCGTGGACAGCAGCTCGCGGGGGTGGACGACGGGCCAGCCGTATCCCTCGCGGGCCGCCGCCGGAACCGCGTTGGGCCCGACGTGGACGCCGCCGTCGTGGCCGCGGGTCAGGTGCACACCGAGGAACGG
This sequence comes from Streptomyces sp. A0958, assembly GCF_004795035.1. Lineage (GTDB taxonomy): Bacteria > Actinomycetota > Actinomycetes > Streptomycetales > Streptomycetaceae > Streptomyces. Next base: position 19,465 of record NZ_SSBK01000037.1, on the reverse strand, counting down.
GAACGCCGGGTCGGGCACCGGATAGACCAGGCCGCGCACCAGCTCCGGTCGGGCCAGCTCGTAGTACTCCCCCCGGAACGGCACGATCCGCATCCCCGGATCGTCGCCGGCAAGCCGCGCGATGCGGTCGCAGTGCAGCCCCGCGCAGTTGACCAGCACCCGGGCCCGCACCACCAGGCCGTCGGCCGTGCGCACGGCCACGCCCCAAGGGCGCCGGTCTATCGCGGTGACCTCGGCACCGAGCCGGATCAGGCCGCCCGCGCCGCGCACCTCTTCGGCGAGCCGCCCGGCCACCGCCCGGAAGTCGCACACCCCCGTCGTGCCCACCCGGATCGCGGCGAGGCCCCGCACTCTCGGCTCGTACTCGGCGATCTGCGCGGGCCCCAGCTCGCGCACCGGCAGGCCGTGCTCGCGGCCGCGCTGAACCAGGGCGTGCAGCCGGGGCAGCTCGGCGCGGTCCGTCGCGACGATCAGCTTGCCGGTCACCGCGTGCGCGATGTCGTGTTCCCGGCAGAAGTCGACAATCTCGGCGGCGCCGCGGAGCGCGTACCGGGCCTTGAGGGAGCCCGGCGGGTAGTAGATCCCGCTGTGGATCACCCCGCTGTTGCGGCCCGTCTGGTGGCGCGCCGGAGCCCGCTCCTTCTCCAGCACGGTCACCCGCGTGCCCGGTGCGGTCCGCGTGAGCGCGTACGCGGTCGACAGGCCGACGATCCCGCCGCCGATCACCAGCACATCGCAGTCGTACGCCGCGTGCGTCATCATCACGCCACCTCCCACCCCGATAGTGCACTGACCCACTGACAACGCCTTCAAACCAGTGCGGGCGAGCGCGGCGCTCCCCGAGGGGCGGGAGGTCTACGCCGGGGCGACCAGCAGGGGGCGGGCCCGCTCGCGCAGCTCGACGACGCGCGGCTCGTCCCCGTACGGCTCCAGCCGGTGCAGCAGGTCGCGCACGTACTCGGTGGTCCGCGCCGACGAGATGCGGCCCGCCACCTCCACGGCCCGGGTGCCCGCCGCGCAGGCCGCGTCCAGATTGCCCGACTCCAGCTCGGCGACCGCCGACACCACGAGCCGCAGCCCGTGCGAGCGGACGAACTCCTCGGTGGGCCGGGACAGCGCCTGCTCGGTGAAGCGCCGCACCTGGCGGGGTGCCTTCAGGTCGAGGTGGCACTCCGCGGCGTCGGCCGCGAATCTGTCGTACGAGTAGAAGCCCAGCCACGCGGGGTCCGCGTCGCCGTCACGGGAACGTTCCAGCCAGCTCTCGGACGCCTTGAGCGCGGCCCCCGCAGCCGGCGCGTCGTTCGCCTTCGCGTGGGCCCGGGCCTCCACCAGGCGGAAGAAGCTCATCGTGCGGGCCGTCGCGAGGCCACGGTTGCGCTCGACGGCGGCCTGCGCGAGGTCGACGCCCTCGTCGGCGAAGCCGCGGTACGTCGCCTGCAGCGACATCGACGCCAGTACGTAACCGCCGAGCGGCACGTCGGCCGCCGCCCGCGCCAGGCGCAGCGCCTGGATGTAGTACCGCTGGGCCGCCTCCTGCTGACCGGTGTCGAAGGCCATCCAGCCGGCGAGCCGGGTCAGCTCGGCGGCCGCGCCGAACAGCGCCCGGCCGACCTCGTCGCTGTACGAACCGAGCAGCAGCGGTGCCGCGTCGACGCGTAAGCACTCCGGAACCATCGACGAACGCCAGTCCCCGCCGCCGTATTTGGAGTCCCAGCGGCGCGCGTCCTGGGCGGCCTCGCGCAGCTTGGACACATCGCTGTGGCCGACGCGCAGCGAGGAGGCGTCGGGCCCGGACTCGGGACCGGGCTGGGCCGGGATCATCAGACTGCGTCCGGGGGCCGACAGCGTGCCGCCGCCCTGGGCGGGTGGTGCCGGCGGGGCGAGGGCCGCGCCGGGCAGGCCCTGCTGGCCCTGCGCCCCGGCCGTCGCCGATGCGCCGTGCGCCCCCGATGCGCCCCGCGCGCCCTGTGTGCCGGGCGGCGGCTCCGCGACGGTCGCGGACGTGCGTGCCACCGACGCGTCGGCGGGGGATATCAGCCAGCGGGACGCGGGGGTGGCGTACGCGCTCACGGAGAACGAGCCCGCCAGCGACTGCCAGATCCCGCCGCCGCCCGCGCGCCGTCCGGCCAGATCCAGCCGGTACAGCTCCGTGGCCGACCGCACCGCCTCACTCACGTTGCGCGGGAAGGCGAGCCCGACCTCCGGCGCCGGGTCGGCGTCGGCGAGCCCGATCTCGTGCAGCGGAACGGGCCGGCCGAGCTTGGCACCGATCGCCGCGGCGATGAGATGGGGCGCGGCGCCCTGCGGCACCATGCCCTTGGAGACCCACCGGGCGACCGACGTCTTGTCGTACCGGAGGGTCAGACCGCGCTGCGCCCCGAGGTCGTTGACACGCCGGGCGAGCCCGGCGTTGCTGATTCCCGCGAGGGCGAGAACGGTGCCGAGCTTCTCGTTCGGTCCGCGTTGCTCCCTGGACATGGGCCACCCCTCGACACACAGACGGCAGCCGCGTCACCGTCACGGCGCGCGGCATTCGTACCGTGTTCTCCCCAGGGACGAACCCCGTCACTCCGCCCGCACACGCATTTGGCCGTGCCCCGGGGAATATGCCGCCCTGCTGAGAACATCAGTAAACCCAGCGTAGTTCGTCGCATCCCTACCGTTAAGGGCTGGACGTCCGTATGGCGGGATTGTTGTCCGTCGCGGCCGCTCGCGGGGAGTCATGTGGCGGATGAGCACGCGAGAGGCGTACGGGGTGGCAGGGGCGAACGCGAGGCGGAGGAAGGGCGGAGGAGGGGCGGGGGAATTGCGGGGGTGAGGGGGAGGGCGAGTGGAGGTTTCCGGGTCGGCGCGCCGGCCTGCCCATCTGGGGCCGCTGGTGGCGCGTGCGGCGGTCCCTCGGTGGCCGCCGAGGTCCGGAAGCCCGGCCTTCGGTGGCCGCCGAGGTCCGGAAGCCCGGCTGCGTCCTGCCCGCCGACCAGCGCGGACGGGCATCGGGGGCGTACGGGCGAGGCCGTGTTCCCGGCGCTCCGGGCCGCTTTGCCGAGGCCGGTCCGGGGGTGCCCGCGCGTGCACCCCGGTGTGTGGCCGTGCGCCCGTACGTGCGCTCTGGCCCGGCCCCGGAGCCGGCGCTTGCATGGGTGCTGCGTGGATCGGCCCGCTGTGCAGGACACAGGGGCTGGGGGATATCACCGCCCCATTCCCCGCGGGCGGTGGACCGGTCCGGGGGGCGAAGCCCGCCTCCCGGGCCGTGTGTTCCGGGTTCCGCGGGGACGTTCCACAGGCGTTTGCCGGGCGTGCGGGGGATCGGGGGCGCCGCCCGGCAAAGCGTCACACGAATATGGAGATATACGGATGAACGGGGCGACTCGCCGCCTCCCCGTCGGTTCCCTCCCCTTCAAAGATTGGCCGGATGTCGACGGTCGGTCGCGGTTGAGCCGAGGGGTGCGCGGACATCTCCGCGACCGCCGACGCCGGCTGCGGGAGGTGGCCGGAACCGGGCCGTTCGCGCGCAGTGGGTGCGGGGAACGCAACGCCCGGAATCCGAAACTCCGTTGACGGCGCGCCCGACGCGCGCGGGCCGTTCGCGGCCCGGTTGTTCCGGCGGCCGCCCTGTGGCCTTTGCCAGGGGCGCATGCGCTCACGACGTGCGCCGTCCGTAGTCACTCCTGTGCGCCCTTGTCGTGGCAGCATGTCCGCAACGGCGCCGACCGTCACCGGAGTTCTCCGGGTGCTTCCCTGCCGCGCCGTTTTTGTCCACAGCCTGTGGAGGCGGCGATGCGTTGGTTGGTGGGTTGGAGCAGTATCGCCGCGAGCTTCGGCACGGCCGGGGCGGTGGGCGGCAGTGACGACGGGCGCACGATGCACCCCGTGGGCTCCCAACTCCTTTGGGCAGACCCCGATCCGCTCTGGGCGGTCGGCGACTGGCGGCCCGACGAGATCCGCATCGTCCGGGTGGACACCGTGGAGGGCGCCCCCACCGTCCGGCTCGCCGTGCTCGGCTGCTGCGGCGCCACCGACGAACAGCTCCGCGTCGGCCTGCTCGCCGCCCGTGGCGGAGCCCTGCGCCACCTCACCGCATGGACCGGCAGCTACACGGCAGTCGTCCAGATCGGCCGCCGGATCACCGTCGTCGGCGACCTCGCCGGAGCCCGCCCCGTCTTCTACACGCCCTGGGCCGGCGGCACGGCCTACGCCACCGCCGCCCTCCCCCTCGCCGACCTCATCGAGGCGCAGCTGGACATCGGCCACCTGGCCGCGCTGCTCGCCTGCCCCGAGACCCCGGAGGCGCTGCGCGACGGCACCCCTTACGCGGGCGTGAAGCGCATCCCGCCCGGCCACGCCCTGATCCTCCGCGAGGGCTCGCGGGAGATCACCGGGTACGAGGCCGTGGCCTCCCTCGCCGTGGCCGCGCCCGAGCTCGACCCGGTGAGCGCAGTCGAAGGCGTGCGCGACGCCCTGGTCGAAGCGGTGCGCGCCCGGCTGCTGGCCCCGCGCCACGCCCCGGAGACCCTGCCGCCCGACCCGGGCCCGGTCCCCGGCATGGGCCCGGCCGAACGCCGCGCCGCCCGGGGCGCGCCCGTGCCCGGCATCGGCGCCGACCTCTCCGGCGGCAGCGCGTCGGCGACCCTCGCCCTGCTGGCCGCCGGCCTCCCCGGGCTGCCCGGCACGATCCTGGGCCACGGCACCGGCGCGGGGGAGCGGCTGCTCGCCGTCACCTTCAACGACCTGACGACCCGCGCCCATGAGGCCGAACTCGAACGTGCCCGTGCCATCGCGGCCAACCCCCGCCTGCACCACGTCGTCGTCGCAGCGGGCGAAGAGGCCCTGCCCTACGCCGAACTGGGCGCCGGTGCGCTCACCGACGAACCGGCCCCCTCCCTCGTCCTCGCCGAACGCCACCGGCGCCGGCTCTCCGCGGGCAGCGCCGACCACTTCGTCGGGGCCGGCGCCCGGCAGGTGCTCGACGCCCACCCGGCCCGTCTCGCCGACCTGCTGATGGACCGGCGCCGACGCCACCTGCTGCGCCCGGTCGCCGCTCTCGCCAAGGCCGAAGGACCCTCCGCCCACTCCCTGTTCGTCCCGCTGACCGTCTACCGGGCGGCCCGGCGGCTCGCCCGTACCTCCTACCGCACCGGCCTCGAAACGGCGGCGGTCCGGCTGCCCGATGCCAACCGTCTCGCGCCCGGCCTCGACACCCCGGCCGACGCCTCGCTCGCCGCGCTCGCCTGGTCCAGGCCGGGGCCCGCCGCCCGGTGGCTCACAGGAGAGGCACTCGCTGAAGTATCGGTTCGCCTCCAGGAGGCGGCGATCCGCCCCTCCTCCGTCCAGCGCCCCGGCGAGGCCCGCGCCAGAGCCGCCCTCGCCCGCAGTGCCGCCGACCACCGCGTCCTGGAGCAGGCCGCCGAGATCCGCAGCCAGCGGCTGCACGCCCCCTTCCTCGACAACCAGGTCGTACGCGCCGCCCGCGCGCTTCCCGAGTCCCTGCGGGTCCAGCCGGGAGCCCGCGCGGCGATCCTGCGCCGCGTCCTGGCCGGTGCGGGCATCCACGAGCTGCCGCCCGGCTGGGGCGCCCCCTCCCAGGCCGGCTCGACCGAGGTCACCCGGACCGGTCTGGGCGCCGCCCTTCCCGAGCTGATCGCCCTCTTCGACGCCCCGCTGCTCGCCGACGCGGGCCTGGTCGAGGCCCGCGTCGTACGCAAGGCCCTGCGCGCGGCCTCCGAGGGCGAGCCGCTCCCCCTGGACGGGCTCGCCGACCTCGCCTCCACCGAACTGTGGCTGCGCCGCCTCGTCTCGCGGCGCGGCACCTGCTGGACAGGCACGGCGGCCCCCCGCCAGCGCGCGGTCGCCGGCGGGGTCGTCCCGGCGCGCCGCTCCCTCCAGGGCTGACCCACCGGGCGCGTGACCGGCGGAGCGGGGGTGGACAGGTAGCCAGGCCCTCGTCCGCCCGGTCCCGCCGAGTCATGGGCCTGCTCGCACTGTCCCGCCGGGTCCTGGACCTGCCTGCACTGTCCCGCCGTACGCCCTGCGGAACCGGCGGGGCCCTGCGGAACCGGCGGGGCCGTAAGGAGACGGTCCGGTCCGCCCGGCCGCTGCTCACCGGGGGGCGGGCGGGACACAATGGTGGCGTGCGGTATCTGATCCTGGGCGCCACCGAGGCGCGAGACGAGAACGGCGGCACGCTGCCCCTCGGCGGCAGTCGGCTGCGGGCCCTTCTCGCCGCCCTCGCTCTGCGGCCGGGGCGCCCCGTCACCGTCGCCGAGCTCATCGACGACGTCTGGGCGGACGACCCACCCGCCGACGCCCCCGCCGCGCTCCAGGCCCTCGTCGGTCGGCTGCGCCGGGTGCTCGGCAGGGACGCGCTGGCCAGCACCCCGGGCGGCTACCGCCTCACCGCCGACCCGGACGACGTCGACCTGTACGTGTTCGAGCGGCTGGCCCGGCAGGGCGGGGCCGAGCTGGACGCCGGCACCCCGGACGCGGCCGCCCGCACCCTGCGGACCGCCCTCGCCCTGTGGCGCGGCCCCGCCCTGGCCGACCTGCCCGACCGCGACCACGGCCACGCCCTCCGCCCCGAAGCCCACCGCCTGGCCGCCCTGGAACGCCGCATCGAGGCCGACCTGCGCCGCGCGACGGGGGCGGGGGCGGGGGAGAGACGAGGCGGCCCGGAGGGGGCCGCGGGCGAGGCCGCTTTCGGCGGTGAGTATCCCAGGGGTGCTGCCGTTTCTGGTGCTGGGCATCCCCTGGGCGCTGGCGGTTCTGGTGCTGGGCGCCCCGAAGGCGGTGGTGTTTCTGGCGGTGCGAGCCCCGCGGGCGGTGCCGTTTCCGGGGTTGCGCGCCCGACGGGCGGTGGCGCTTGGGGTGCTGGATACCCCACTGGCGCTGCCGTTTCCGGCGATGCGCACCTTACGGGCGCGTCCGTGGCGGCGGCCGGGGCTGACCCGAGTCCGGGTGGGGCGCCCAGCAACGCGCACGCCACCGCCAACGCCCACGCCACCGCCAACGCCCACGCCACCCCCAACGGGGGCACCACCCCCAACGGGGACGCCACGCCTACCGCCCCGCGCCCCGCCGCGCTCGTTGCCGAGCTGACGGAGCTGACCGCCGCCCACCCCTACGACGAACGCTTCCGGGCCCAGCTCATACGGGCCCTGCGCGCCGACGGCCGGCAGGCCGACGCGCTCGCCGCGTACGAGGACGCGCGCCGCGCCCTCGCCGACGGGCTCGGCACCGACCCCGGCCCCGAACTGACCGCCCTGCATCGCGAACTCCTCGCCCCCGCACCTCCAGCACCCGCTGAAACCAGCTTGTTTCACGTGAAACCCGCCCGGGGCAACCTGCGCCCCCGGCTCACCTCCTTCGTAGGGCGCGAGCCCGAACTCCGCGCCATCCACGACGACCTGACCCGGTCACGGCTGGTCACCCTCACCGGCCCCGGCGGCTCCGGGAAGACCCGCCTCGCCGAGGAGTCCGCAGGACGCCAGGACCCCGCCGGCACCACTCCGCCGGACGTCTGGATCGCCGAACTCGCCCCCGTGGAGGTCCCCGACGCCGTCCCGGGCGCCGTGCTCTCCGCGCTCGGGCTACGCGAGACCGCGCTGCTGCGGGACAACAGCCTCGACGGAACCCTCCCGCGCACCGACCCGGTCGATCTGCTCGTCGACCGCCTGGGCCACGGTTCACGCTCCACGCCCGTGCTCCTCATCCTCGACAACTGCGAGCACGTCATCGGTGCCGCCGCAGAGCTGGCCGAGACCCTGCTCACCCGCTGCCCGCAGCTGCGTATCCTCGCCACCAGCCGGGAACCCCTCGCTGTCCCCGGCGAGTCCGTACGACCGGTCGACCCGCTGCCCGCCGACCCCGCCCACCGCCTGTTCACCGAACGCGCCAGGGCCGTACGCCCGGGATTCGACCCCGACCATGAGCCCGCGCACGATCCTGACGCCGTCGCGGAGATCTGCCGCCGGTTGGACGGGCTGCCGCTCGCCATCGAGCTGGCCGCCGCCCGGCTGCGTCTGCTCGGACCACGTCAGATCGCGGACCGGCTGGACGACCGGTTCCGTCTGCTGACGGGCGGCAGCCGGACGGTGTTGCCTCGGCAGCAGACCCTGCGGGCCGTTGTCGACTGGTCCTGGGACCTCCTCGACGAGGACGAACGCACCGCCCTGCGGCAGGTCTCCGTGTTCGCGGGCGGCTGGGACCTGAACGCCGCCGAGGCCGTCATCAGGACACCGGCCGGCGACGGCCGCCCCGCCGCCGACACTGCCGACCTGCTCGGCGCGCTGGTCGACAAGTCCCTGGTCGTCGCCGCGCCGGCCGTGGACGGTGAGATGCGCTACCGCCTCCTGGAGACGATCCACGAGTACGCCGTCGAGCGGTGTGCCGAGACCCCGCAGGTGCGCGCCGCCGCAGAGAGCGCGCACACCGCGTACTTCCTCGCGCTCGTGGAGGAGGCCGAACCGCGCCTGCGCTCCGGCGACCAGCTCCCCTGGATTCAGCGCCTGGAGACGGACCTCGACAACATTCGCGCCGCCCTCCAGCGCACCACCGCGCCCTCCGATCCCTCCGAGCCGGAGGCGGCACGCCTGGTGCTGGGCATGGGCTGGTTCTGGTGGCTGCGCAACTACCGCTCGGAGGGCCTGGCCTGGACCCGGAAGGCCCGCTCGTTCGGCCCCGAACCTACCGACGAGTCGGACCCCCGGTACTGGCCCCGGATGAACCTCCACCTGCTGTGGTTCTTCTTCGCGGCGGAGAGCGGGCAGTCCGGGATGGCCCATGACGACGCCGAGCTCCATGCGCTCGTGCACCGGGTGGCCGACGCCTTCGCCGCCTCCAGCTCACAGAGCGTCCGCTTCCCCGGGCTGCTCTGGCCGATGACCTCGTACCTCACGGGGACCACGGAGGGCACCCGGGCGAAGATCGACGCGGCAGTCGACAACGCCCGCAAACACGGTGGCGCCTGGGAGTACGGCGTCATCCTGATGTTCCGCGCGCACATGCTGGTCGACATGCCGGGCGGCATGCCCGGCATCGATGACGACCTCGCCGAGCTGCGCGCCCTGAGCCGCCGCGTCGGCGACCGGTGGATGCGCGCCCAGGTCGCGAGCGCCGCAGCCGAGGCGGGCATGATGCGCGGACGCTACGACGAGGCGAGTACCGCCTACGAGGAGGCGCTGCTGCTCGCCCGCGAGGTCGGCGCACACGCCGAGGCCCCGTTCCTCCTGGCACGGCTCGCCGAACTCTCCTACCGCACGGGCGACCTGACCGCCGCCCAGCAGAGGCTGGACAGCTCGGAGGCCGAGGCGGAACGCCAACAGGCGCACGACGCCACCGCTTACACCCACTACCTGCGCGCCACCATGGCGTTCCACCGACGCGACATCGCAGACGCCCGGCGGTTGCTCGCCGTCGCCCAGGAGCAGGCGGGGCGTGGCGGCCCGCCGTCGCACTTCACCGTGGCGATGAGCGGCCTCTCGGCCCGGATCACCGTGTACGAGCCCGGGCCCGACGGCGGTCTCGGCGCCGGGGCGCGCGGGCTGACCGCGTCCCTGGTCGCGGCGAAGGAAGCGCAGTGCGCCGAGATCGTCACGGGGCACCTGGCCGATGGCGCGGTCACCGTCGTGTCGGCGCTGGGCCACCACGCCACGGCCGTCCGCATCGTCGCAGCCGCCGACAACTGGCGGCACCTGTCGAGTCCGAGGACCGAGGGGGAGCAGGCCGAGATCGACGCGGTCGAGCGGCTGTGCCGCGAGGAGCTGGGTGCCCGGCGCTACGAGGAGGAGCGCGCCGCGGGCCACGAGCTGACCCTCGACGACGTCATCGACCTCCTGGAGGGCATCGTCGCGGACCTCCCGGTGCTGTAAAAGGCCCGGGGCCCCGCCCCAAGGCCCACCGGCAGCGACGCCCGACGCCCACCCTCCGCAACGCCCCTCAGCGGCATCGACAACCGACAACCAGCCGCTCCGCAACGCCTCGCAACGCCCCGCAACGCCTCTCAGCGGCAGCTGATCCGCGACTCGGCCCAGTCGGCGAGGGCCACCCTGCCGAACGGATGCTCCGGCTCCACGACGAGCCGAATCCGCTTCTGGCCCTCGACGTTCACCCCGACGGGCACGGCGGGGTCGTCGCCGCGCATCACCGGGGACTGCCACAACCGCGCCCCGTCCCCGTTGAACACCGAGAACCGCACGGCGCCGAGCCCCATGGTGAGGTCGTCGACGCCGGCCATCGCCTCGTAGCGGGTGCACTGGCGGTTCAGCTGGATGACCACCGAGGAACGGCTGTGGACGGTCACCCCGTGTGCGTACCGCGAGCCGCCGATCGACATGCCGGAACGCTGCCAGACCCAGCTGCTCTCGCCGAGCACCACCTCGGGGACGCTGTGGTCGCCGAACAGGGTGTAAGCCAGCTCGCTGACCCGGTAGACCTCAGGCGCCGGAGGCGGCGGGGGAGTCGGGGTGTGAGTAGGCGTGGGCGTGTGGGTCGGTGTGGGCTTCGGCGCCGGTGGGAGAGTCGGCGTAGGGGTAGGCCTGGGTTTCGGCGTAGGCGTAGGCGACGCGGTCGGGGTGGGAGTGGGCGTCGGCGGCGTGGGGGCCGGCGGCGCGGGCTTCGGCGGCGTCGGCTCGGGCTTCGGGGGTGTGGGCGAGGGCACCGCGGGCGCCACGGCCGGGGGCTTGGGGACCGGCTTCGCCTCGGGCCGGGGCTGGTCGTCGCCCACCAGCGCCCAGACGAGCCCGGCGGCCGCCGCGACGACGACCGCCGCCGCGATCCCCGCCTTCGCCGGCGCGCCGAGCCCCTCGGAGGCCACCGCTCCACCGGCCGAGCCTGCGGACGAACCCCCTCCGGTCGCCGCGGCGGCAGCACCCGCACCGGCGGCACCGGCGGCGCCGCCCGCCACGATTCCGGCCGCCTTGAGGGCGTACCCGGCGGCGAACCAGCCGATGACCGCGACCGGGAGCAGCGCGGGGATGCCGGCGTTGACGTGGGCCAGCTCGCCCGCCGCGACCCGGCACTTCGCGCACTCGTCCAGGTGCCCCCGCAGCCCGCGCTCGGCCCGCATCCGCAGCCCGCCCCGGGCGTAGGCGCCGAGCCGGTCGGCGTACCGCGCGCAGTCGCCGCCGGAGGTGAGCGCCTGGCTCACATGGGCCTGTAGGTACGCCTGCTTGAGGCCTTCGCGGGCCCGGCTGGCCAGGACCGACGTGGCGTTCGCGGTCAGCCCGAAGAGCGGGGCGATGGCGCTGGGTGACTCCTCCTCGACGGTGGTGTGCCACAGGACGGCCTGCCAGCGCTCCGGGAGACTGCGGAAGGCCTGCATCGCCATCGACTGCTCGGCCTCGTGCATCGCGAGCACATCGGCGCCGAGGTCGAGGGTGTCCGCGTCCGACACCTCCGACGTGCGCGCGGCCTGAGCGGCGAACGCGGCGAAGTCGTCCACCAGTTGCTCGCGCTTGGCGGTCTTCGTCCACGCGGCGGCGACATGCCGCACCGCCGTCATCAAGTAGGCGCGCACCGCCTCTTCCGGTCCTTTGCCGCCCCGGACTGCTTGCAGGGTCCGGGCGAAGACCTCGGCCGTCAGGTCGTCGGCGGTGTGCCCGTCCCGGCAACAGGTGCGGGCGTAACGGCGCACGGCCTGCGAGTGGCGGCGGAACAGCTCGTCGTAGGCGAGGTCGTCGCCCTCACGCATCCGCGCGATCAACTGCGCGTCGGACGGCCCCGGCACGGAGCCCTCCGCAGTACCCGAGCCCCGCCCCGCCCGCTGCATCGGGACGGAAGCCGCCACGTCGACCGCTTCCGCACACGAAGGCCCCGCCTCCGCCGCCCCGGCCGGGCCCGCGCTCTCGTCCGGCACGGGCGGCCACGGACCGGGCAGGACCGTTCCGCCACCGCCGCCCTCACCGACGCCCTGATGTTCGGAGACGCCCTGATGTTCGGAGACGGCCTCATGTCCGGGGGCGGCCTGGTGTCCGGGAACGGCCTGGTGCCCGGGGGCGGCGGCCTGGTGTCCGCGGGCGGCCTGGCTCGGCACCTGGTACCCGGGCGATCCGCCCGGCTCCGTACCGTCGCCCGTGGTGGACACACCGTCGGACGGCTCTTCCCTCTGCCCTTCACCGCTCATCGCGGACGCCCCCGTATGCGCCATCGGACCCAATACCGGGCAAGCGTGCCACAGAGCGCCGAGGCGGCGGGCTCTCAGCCCCGCCAACCACTCATCCGGGGCCTCCTCCCGAATATGAGCACTAGCGGGCACTCAATCGGGAAGAAACAACCGGCTGGGTTGACGCGACAGCGAGGAGGGCAGGGCACTCCTCACCCGGTCGACGGCCGAAGCCCTGGCCACCCGGTCGAAGGCCGAAGCCCTCGCCGGGCCCTCACCTCGTCCCTCTGCCTCACTCGGGTCATCCCGTCCCTCTCCCTCACTCGGGCCGGGAGCGCAGCCCCTCCAGCAGGATGTCCAGCAGCCGGGAAGAGGCCGCCGCCTGCTGAGCCGCGTCCGGAAGCGCAGGAGCCGCCGTCGCGATGACCAGCAGCACGTCCGACACCGTCACATCGCGGCGCAGCTCGCCCGAGGTCCGCGCCCGGTCGACCAGCCGGCCCACGACCTCCAGCAGCTCGGCCGCACCGGCACCCAGATCCTCGCCACCGACCTCCCGGTCGGACCGGGGACCGGCCACCCGCGGCGCGGACGCGCCCGCTTCCTGCCGCTGCTGGGGCACCCGGGGCTCGTCCCGCGCATCCCCCGGCTCCGCCGCCGGAACGGCGCCCGCCTCACCGACGACCGTCGAGTCATCGGACTCCACGCCCACCCGCAGTATCTGCGGGGGCAGCAGCCGCCCCGCCCCCGAGGCCACCGAGGTCCGCAGGAAGCGCGAGAGCGCCGACCACGGCTCGTCCTCCTGCCCCAGCGCGGACCGAGCCTGATCGGTCAGCCGGGAGGTCTCCTCCTCGGCTATCCGGCGCACCAGCACGTCCTTGCTCGGGAAGCGCCGGTACACCGTGCCGACACCGACCCTGGCCCGGCGTGCCACGTCCTCCATCGGGGCGCCGTACCCCAGCTCCCCGAACACCTCACGCGCGGCCCGCAGTACGTGCTCCAGATTGCGCTGCGCGTCCACCCTCAGCGGGGCCGACCGGGCATGTGCGGAGGCGGCGCCGAGCGCGCTGCCCAGCGCGCCCACCGCCGACGCAGGCGGGGCGGCCGTGGTGGTCCCCACCCCGCTGAGGGTGCCAACTGCCCCCATGCGCCCGGCTTCTTCAGGCGCGACAGCAGTAGCCGGCCAATGCGATTCCTGAATGTCCATAACAGTTCCCCCGGTTATGACGTCTCCCCCCGGAGACTCCCGCCGTGTCAGTCGAGGGTGGACCGATGGTCACCGTCCGGCACCCCGACGACATACGAACATAGTTGAGCCAGGGTCAATTCAGAAGGGGGCAGTTCCGCCCGGAGCGCCCCCCGATCGGAGCAAGGACCGGTTGGTCACCGATTGGCCCCCCACCCTGCCCCGCACCGCAATGCCTGACCTGCGGGACTGGCCCACCACGCGACCGACCCGCACCACCGGCCCGCCCGGAACCTCCGGTCACACAATTTGCCGGGCCTGTGGACAAACTCCGGTGCACGTTGCGTCATGGGGTGGTGATGGCTTCAACTTCCGGGGGAACACCCCCCGGCCCCCCGCCGGGCACGCGCATTCTCGTCGTCGGCGGAGGCTACGTCGGGATGTACACAGCGCTGCGCCTCCAGCGGAAGCTGAAGCAGAGACTGAGAAGCGGCGACACCGAGATCGTCGTCGTCGCGCCCGAGCCCTATATGACGTATCAGCCCTTCCTCCCGGAAGCCGCCGCCGGCTCGATCTCACCGCGCCACGTCGTCGTACCGCTGCGCCGCGTTCTGCCGCACTGCACCATCGTCGTCGGCGAGGCCCGGAGCATCGACCACACCAAGCGCACCGCCACCGTCACCACACTCGCCAGCGGCGAGGACGGCACCGGCGCCCTGGAGATCGAGTACGACGAACTCGTCCTCGCCCCCGGCTCCGTCTCGCGCACCCTGCCCGTCCCCGGCCTCGCCGACCATGGCGTCGGTTTCAAGACGATCGAGGAGGCCATCGGACTGCGCAACCACGTCATCGAACAGATGGACATCGCCTCCGCCACCCGCGACCCCGCCGTCCGCGACGCCGCCCTGACCTTCGTCTTCGTCGGCGGTGGCTACGCCGGCGTGGAGGCGCTCGCCGAGTTGGAGGACATGGCCCGCTACACCTCGCGGTATTACCACAACATCAAGGCCGAGGACCTGAAATGGATTCTCGTCGAGGCCACCGGCCGCATCCTGCCCGAGGTCGGTGAATCGCTGGGCCGGTACGCCGTACGGGAACTGCGCGGCCGCAACATCGACGTACGCCTCGACACCCGGCTCGACTCCTGCGAGGACCGGATCGCCGTGCTCAGCGACGGCTCCCGCTTCCCCACCCGCACCCTCGTGTGGACCGCCGGCGTCAAACCCGCCCCGCTCCTCGCCGCCACCGGCCTGCCCCTCGACGAACGCGGCAGGCTCCTCTGCACCGCCCGGCTCACCGTCGAGGGCACCGAACACGCCTGGGCCGCGGGGGACGCCGCAGCCGTCCCCGACCTCACCGCCGCCGAACCGGGCCGCACGACCGCCCCCAACGCCCAGCACGCGGTCCGCCAGGCCAAGGTCCTCGCGGACAACGTCGCCGCCGCGCTCGACGGCGGACCGCTGACCGAATACCGCCACAGCTACGCGGGCTCCGTCGCCTCGCTCGGCCTCCACAAGGGCGTCGCGCACATCTACGGACGCAGGCTCAAGGGCTACCCGGCCTGGCTGATACACCGCATGTACCACCTGAGCCGGGTTCCCACCTTCAACCGGAAGGCACGCGTCCTGGCCGAATGGACCCTCGCCGGCCTCTTCAAACGCGAAATCGTCTCCCTGGGCTCCCTGGAACACCCCAGAGCCGAGTTCGAACTCGCCGCGGGCAGGCGCCCACGGCCCGACGGGGACGACTGTCAGTAGGGTCCGACACACTGGACGTGTGACCATGGGTGGGCCCACATCGGCACAGAGTGACCCGGCCTGCCGCAACCGACAGTGACCAGCGAAGACCGTCCCAGGGGCGACGAACGCCCCCGACAGGTGGGACGCCCCGGCAGAGGAAGCAGCCCGCCCGAGCGGACCAGACCGACACACGAGGCCAGAAATTCCGTGAACTTCACGCGTTGGAGCGCCCGCCTCCCCGGTACGCAGCGTCGCGCCGCCCGGGAGGACCACAGCTCCGTACCGGCGGCCCGCGCCGAGTACGCCCGGGCCGAGCCCGGGGCCGGCCCGCCGCAGGACGGGCCCGGCGCCGTCCCCCTGCCCTCGGCGCCCGATCTGGAGGACCTCTCCGCCCGCGACATCCTGGGCCGGCTGCCCGCCCTCGTCGCCCTGGTGCACGGCCCCGACCACCGCATCGCGTACGTCAACGACGCCTATACCGCCGCCTTCGGCCCCCGCCCCTGCGGAGCCCCCGCCGCCGAGGCCATGCCCGAGCTCACCGACCTCAGCCTGCTCCCCCTCATGGACCAGGTCCTGCGCAGCGGCACCCCGCGCACGGTCAAGTCCCGCAAGGCCGCCGACGGCCGCTCGTACACCGTGACCTGCTCCCCTGTGCGCCAGGACGTGGAGAAGGGGCGCGACGGCGGAGTCCTCGTCTACGCGGCCGACGTCACCGACCACGCCGAAGCGGCCGAACGGCTGCGCGCCAGCGAGGGCCGCCACCGCGAAACCGCCGTCACGCTCCAGCGCTCACTGCTCCCGCAGGAGCTGGAGCAGCCGGACGACCTGCGGATCGCCGCCACCTACCAGCCGGGTGGCACGGACGCCGCGGTCGGCGGCGACTGGTACGACGTCATCACCCTTGGCGCGGGCCGCACCGCGCTCGTCATCGGGGACGTGATGGGCCGAGGAGTGCGCGCCGCCGCCGTCATGGGCCAGCTGCGCACGGCCGTACGGGCCTACGCCCGTCTGGACCTCCCGCCGCACGAGGTGCTCCAGCTGCTCGACGGGCTCGCCGCCGAGATCGACGCCAGCCAGATCGCCACCTGTGCCTACGCCGTCCACGACCCCAACGAGGGACTGCTCGTCTACGCCTCCGCCGGCCATCTGCCGATCCTGGTGCGCGACGAGGAGGGCACGGTCCACCGCGCGGAGGACCCGATCGGCCCGCCGCTCGGCACCGGCGGCTGGATGCACACCTCGGGCACGATTCCCCTGCCGCCCGGTTCCACCGCCGTCCTCTACACGGACGGGCTCGTCGAGCGCCGCAGCGAGGACATCGACGAGGGCGTGGCCGCGCTGGAGAGGGCGCTGTCCGGTGCGAAGGGCGCACCGCAGGTGGTCTGCGACCGCCTGATCCGTTCCCTCAACGTCACCGCCGAACACGATGACGACGTGGCGGTCCTGGTCGTGCAGCACCCCGCCCGCGTGGGCGCCGCCGCGGAGCTCTTCCACAACGCCTCGCTCGATCTGCTCGGCGGCACCGAGGCGGCCCCCCGCGCCCGCGCCTTCGCGACGGGCGTGCTCACGTCATGGCGTTTCCCGGTGGAACTGTGCGATCTCGGCGTCCTCGCCGCCGGCGAACTGGTCGCCAACTCCCTGCAGCACGGAACCCCGCCCATGCGCCTGGGCCTGCGCCGCACCGACCGCCGGCTGATCATCGAGGTGACCGACGGCGACGACCACCTGCCGCGCCGCCGCCGCGCCGACCCGGCGGACGAGGCGGGCCGGGGCATCTCCATCGTCGCCTCGATCGCCACCTCATGGGGAAGCCGCCGCACCCCGGACGGCGGCAAGGCGGTGTGGTGCGAATTCGCCCTGCCGCGGTAGTACCCGCCGTCAGTGCACGGCGGCAACCGGAGCCGGCACCTCGGCCGGTGCCTCCTGCGGCACCGACACGGCCACCACCCGCGACGGCACATTCGCGAGCGAGGGCTGGTCCTGTACGGGGGTGAGCCGCCGGCCGAGCCGCAGCGCCAGCGCGGTGATGCCCAGAGAGAACAGGACGAACGTCACGATGTACGGGCCGTGCAGCGAGGCCCCCATCGGCCCGCCCACGGCAGGACCGACCGCCAGCGCGAGCTGCTTGCACAGGGCGAACGCCGAGTTGTACTGGCCGACCATCGACTCCGGCGCCAGGTCCGCGACCAGCGGCGCGACCGTCGGCGACAGCATCGACTCACCGAGCCCGAACAGCGCGTACGTCGAGATCATCGCGGCCGTCGCCATGGTCTGGCTGCCGTGCCCGAGGCCCGCGTAACCGGCCACGATCCAGGCGAACGCCCAGATCAGACCGACCGCGGCGATGACCCGGGTGCGCCGACGGCGCTCCACGAGACGCAGCACCACGAACTGGGCGACGACGATGACGGCGGTATTGGCGGCCAGGGCGATGCCGAGCGTCGAGGGCTCGATCCCGGCCGCCTCGGTGCCGTAGGCCGCGAGCCCGGACTCGAACTGCCCGTAGCAGGCGAAGAACACCACGAAGCCCAGCACGCACAGCTGCACCATGGCCCGGTGCGAGAGCAGCGCCCGCAGCCCGCCACGCGGAGCCGCCTCCGCCGTCACCGCGCCCGGCGCGGGCACGGGGGTACGGGGCATCCGCACGGTCGCCGCGATGGCGCCGAGCACCAGGAACATCACCGCTTCGATCAGGAACAACAGGGTGAACGAGGCCGGCCGGCTCGTGTCGACGATCTGCCCGCCGACCAGCCCGCCGATGCCGAGGCCCAGGTTCTGCAGGAAGAACTGCATGGCGAACGCCCGCGTCCGCGTACTCGCGCCGGTGCACCGGACGAGCATCGTGGCGAGCGCCGGCTGCATCACGGCCGTACCCGCGCCGAGCACCGCCGCCGACAGCACGGCAGCGGTGACCTGCGAGGACAGACCGAGCGCGACTGCGCCCAGGGAGGCGACGACCGAGGCGACGATCAGCACGGGCAACGGCCCGCGACGGTCGATGGCCCGGCCGGTGAACGGCAGCACGGCGAGCGCCGCCATGGCGAAGACCGCCAGCACGATTCCCGCCGTACCGGCACCCAGATCCCGCACCTGCGCCACGTAGACGTACAGATACGGAACGGTGAACCCGAGCCCGAACGCGCTCAGCGCGCTCCCCAGCTGGATTCGCCGCAGCGCTGCGCCCATTTCCCTGGTCACACTCACCTACCTCAAGCTCTCGAAGCCCCGCGTCGTCGTGGATCGAACGACTCGAACCCGAAGACTTTAGCACTAAACTTAGGAGCTCAACACTACAGGCCGAAGGACTTCGACAGCTACGAGGGGCGTGCCATACTGCGCGCCATGTCTGACACCACCGAGCCCGGACTCCAGGAGCCGAGCCTCGACGAGCAGATCGCCGCCTACCAGCGCGAGTACCGCGACCTGGACCCACAGGTGGAACAGGTCGTCTCCGCCCTCGGCCGGCTGAACCGCCGGATGAACGTGGCGTACGGAAGACAGCTCGCCGCTCTCGGCATCAGCAACGCGGAGTGGGAGGTCCTCAAGACCCTCGTCCTGGGCGGGGAGCCGTACCGGCTCGGCCCGGGCGAGCTGGCCAAACGGCTCGGCCTCACCCCGGCCGCGATGACGCACCGCATCGACCGCATGGCCGGCGAGGGCCTGGTGACCCGCGACCGCGACGAGAACAACCGCGTGCGCGTCATCGTCGAGCTCACGGACGAGGGCCGTACGAAGTGGCTGGAGGCGATGCGGATGGCCACCGACTTCGAGGAGGACCTGCTCCAGGACCTCGGAAGCGACGAGCGCGGAGTGCTCGGCGAGATGCTGACCCGCCTGCTGCGCCGGGTGGAGCACGCCCAGCCGGACGCGGGCGGCCGCCTCACCGACCTGGACTGACCAGGAGGGGGTTGACACGGCCCGTCGGTATCCGTATGGTTCTCCGGGTTGCCACGGAGCCCGAACGGTTCTGCGGCAAACGATCCCGCCGCGGATGCGGCAACCAAAACTCAGCACGATCTCCCACTCGGGTAAATTTCGGCATGCCGGAATTCATTTCGAAGGCTCGATTATGAGTCGCCGGGAGAATCCGCTAGAGTTTTGGACGTCGGAACGGCCCAACAGCCGCGAGGACAAGCCCCACTGACTGGGAATCAGGCCCGAAAGGATCTGATAGAGTCGGACTCGCCGGAAAGGGAAACGCGAAAGCGAAGAACTGGAAGGCGAAAAAGCAGGGCCCGCTTCGACCGGGAATCGGACACGAAAGAGTCTGATAGAGTCGGAAACGCAAGACCGAAGGGAAGCGCCCGGAGGAAAGCCCGCAGGGGTGAGTACAAAGGAAGCGTCCGTTCCTTGAGAACTCAACAGCGTGCCAAAAGTCAACGCCAGATATGTTGATACCCCGGCCTGCTTCGGCAGGTTGGAGGTTCCTTTGAAAGTCCTACGAGACCG
>NZ_SSBK01000036.1 GCF_004795035.1 Streptomyces sp. A0958 | reverse complement strand
GGTACATCCGGACCGCACGCTCACGCAACTCCAGCGGGTACTTTCTCGGGGCAGGCATCGTCTGGGCTCCTCTCATGACACCCATCTGACCCGCTGTCAGCATCTTTCGCATCTCGGGGGAACCTCAAGGGGCGGCCGGTCGGTTCCATGACGAGGAAGAGCCTGCTCACTCGGGCCATACCCGCCCTGCCGGCCCTGCCGGCCGTACCGACCGCGTCCGCCGTACCGACCGTGTCGGCCGGCAGAGGGGGCCGCCCCGGAAGGGATGGATGGAGGACGGTCCCGCTTCGCGCGCTACGCGCGTGCCGTGGCTCGGCGATGGCCGGGGCTCCAGGCGGTCGCGCGCGGTCCCTGCCTCCCCGCCACCGCGCCGGGGCCCGGCAGGAAGCGCCTCCGAGTCAGCGCAGGAGGTGCCTCCGAGTGTCAGCGACGAAGGCCCCTGCGAGTCAGCGCGGGACCGCGCGAGCCGGCGGCACCGCCCGTCACAGCCAGGAATCCCAGATGCCGTACGCCGTCGAACAGGACCGACGAACACGTCGATTGGTTGTGCGAGTCTCCTCCGGTCACGATGAGGTCGTTCGCAGGTGCGTGCGAACATGGAGCCTCGTCCGTTGCGTTTCGGGGAGGCACCACCGTCGTGTTCGTGCAGCACTTCACGCTTCCGGAGGAGCTACTGCTGCTCGCCCACGACCCCGTCGAGGGCCGCCCCCTGTGCCGGCCGCACCTCCTGCGCCTCGGCCTCGCGGGGGCGGTCGCCGCCGAGTTGGTGCTTGCGGGCCGGGTCGCCGTGGACAACGGCCGGATCACCGCGCTGGGCGCTCCGCCGGTCGGTGACGCGTTGCTGGACGCGGCGCTGGCGGGAGTGGCCGGGCGCCGCAAGGGCCACAAGTTGCCGCGATGGGTGCGCGACACCGCGGGCGTGAAGACCACCGCGGGCCGGACCGATGAGGTGTGGCGGCATCGGCTGATCGCGCGTGGGGCCTTGCGCGAGGAACGCAGCCGGGCGCTGGGCCTCATCGCGCAGCGCCGCCACCCCGCGGGCCCGGACGACCGGACCTCTCCCGCGCGCGAGCGGGTGGCCGCCGTGGCGAGCGGCGCGTCCGACGACGGGCGCGACCGCCTGCTGGCCGCGCTCGCCGGTGCGACCGGGCTGGCCGAGGCCCTGCTGCCGGGCCCGGAACAGGGCTCGGTACGCGGCGAGTTGGTCCTCACCGCCGGACGTGACCCGATAGCCCGCACCGTACGCGACCTGGTCAACGCGGCGCGGGGCCCGGCCCCGCGCCCCCGAGGCGGCGCCGAGCCGATCGCCGAGGGCACGGGCTGGAACCCCCTGGACTGGGTCTTCGGCGGCGACGGCGGGGACGGCGGCGGGGACTGAACCGCCCGCCGCCCACTTGCCGGTCCGGGTCCGGGTCCGGGTGCGGAACGGGGCCTAGCATCGGGGCCATGCAGAGCCTTGCCGGGTCATGCCAGACCATGCCAGGCCGTGCCGGGCCCTGTTGCGCCGTGTCGATCAGTGGAGTGTGCCGCCATGCCGTTGCCGCGTATCGGGGTCGTCGTCGTCACCATGGGGACGCGCCCCCGCGAACTGGGGGCGCTCCTCGCCTCGGTGGCGCAGCAGGACGTGCCGGCGGCCCGCGTGGTGCTCGTGGGCAACGCGACTTCCCTGGACGACGTCGCGACCGATGTATTGAGCACGGCCGGCGTGACCACGTCGGGCACTCCCGGCGCGGCGGGCACCCCGGGCGCGGCCACGCCAGGCACCACGGCCGTGACCAAGGTGCCGCTCGCCGAGAATCTGGGGTGTCCCGGTGGCCGTAACGTCGGGCTGGAGCTGCTGCGCGACGCGGGCGAGGTCGATGTCGTCGTCGAGCTGGACGACGACGGGCTGCTCATCGCGGACGACGTGTTCCGACAGGTGCGGCGGCTCTTCGCCGAGGACCCGAAGCTGGGGATCGTCGGGTTCCGGGTCGCGGACGAGCACGGGCGGACCGAACGGCGCTGGGTGCCGAGGCTGCGGGCGGGCGATCCGATGCGCGGGGGTCCGGTGACGGCGTTCCTCGGTGGCGGGCACGCCTTCTCGATGCCCATGCTCCGGCAGATCGGGCTGTGGCCGGGGGAGTTCTTCTTCGGTCACGAGGAGACCGACCTCGCGTGGCGGGCGCTCGACGGGGGGTGGGACATCCGCTACGAACCCGGTCTCGTGCTCCGGCATCCGAGGACGTCGCCGGCCAGACACGCGGTGTACTACCGGAACACCGCGCGCAACCGGGTGTGGCTGGCCCGCAGGCGGCTCCCGGCTCCCCTGGTCCCGGTCTACCTGGGCGTGTGGATCACCCTCGCCATGGTGCGGATGCGCTCGCTGACCGGGCTGAAGGCGTGGTGGGGCGGGTTCGCCGAGGGGGTCAGGACCTCGGCCGGCCCGCGTGCGCCGATGCGGTGGCGGACGGTGTGGCGGATGACGCGCCTGGGGCGTCCGCCCGTCCTCTGACGAGCCGAAGCGGGTGGGGCGGCGGTGGGTGGCCGCCGCCCCGGTCGAGCCGGTGAGGTGCCCGGCGGGTGTGGCGTACGTGTGCGGAGCTCGTCCTCGTGACCGGGTCGGTGACGGCGGCGGGGGACCGGGACCAGCGTTCAGGACCACGGAGGGGGTGTCGGGGCGGGCTCTTCCCGGGTCTGCCAGGGGCGGCGGCCCGGGCCTGTCGGGTGCGTTCCCGTGACGCCCATGAGCACCGAGTAGAGGCTCGTCTCCGCCGTGATGAAGAGACGGTTCCGCTTCGCGCCGCCCCAGGAGATGTTGGCCACCGCCTCCGGTACGTTGAGCCGGCCGATGAGCGTGCCGTCGGGGTCGTAGCAGTGCACGCCGTCGTTCATCGCGGCGGCCCAGAGCCGGCCGCCGTCGTCGAAGCGGAGGTTGTCGAAGCGGGCCTCCAGGCGGGCGCCCGCCTCGGCGAAGACGCCGCCCTCCGTGAGCGTGCCGTCATCCCGTACGCCGAAGACGCGGATGAGGGCGGCCCGGGTGTCGGAGACGAAGAGCTGCCGTTCGTCGGGCGAGAAGACCAGCCCGTTGGGCGCGCCGAAGCCGTCCGCGACGAGCCGGACCTCCCCGGTGGCGGGGTCGATGCGGTAGACGTTGTTGGCGCCGATCTCGCTCTCCGCGCGGTAGCCCTCGTAGTCGCTGGTGATCCCGAAGTCCGGGTCCGAGAACCAGATCGAGTCGTCGGACTTCACCGTCGCGTCGTTCGGGCTGTTCAGCCGCTTGCCCTGCCAGCGGTCCGCCAGCACCGTGATCGTGCCGTCGTGCTCGGTCCGTGTCACCCGCCGGTTGCCCTGCTCGCAGGTGATGAGCCGGCCCTCGCGGTCGAGGGTGTTGCCGTTCGGGTGGCCCGCCGAGCGGCGGAAGACGCTGACGGCCCCGGTCTCCTCGTCCCAGCGCAGCAGCCGGTCGTTGGGGATGTCGCTCCAGACCACCTGCCGCCAGGCCGGCACGTACACGGGCCCCTCGGCCCACCGGCAGCCGGTGTACAACACCTCCAGGTCCTCGTCGCCGTTCATGCACCGGCCCGCGCGGAACCGGTCGTCGAGGAGTTCGTACAGCCTGGGGCCCGTATGGGTCATGTCGCTCCCACCTTCCGCCGTCAACCGTCGTGTGATCTTCGCGCTTGGTCGAAAGATGGCACAGCGCCCTGCGGGACACGCCGGGTTCCGGTCGTTGTGCCAGGTCCGTCCGCCGTTCGGCGCCCCCTGAGGTCCCCTAAGGTTTGACCGGTGGTGGTCGGTGGAGAAGTACGGACGGGCTCGGACGACCGGTCGCGGCGTGACCGGGATCAGCGCAGCGGCCGGAAACAGCAGGGTGACCAGGAAGAGCGGACCGGCCGGCGGCCGGGGCAGGGGCGGCCGGAGCCCGGGGCGGGGCGGCAGCCGTGGTGGCGGGTTCACCGTGTGCCGCTCGTCGCCGTGGCGGCCGTCGTGCCGCTGTACGCCGTGTGGGCCGCGGTCCTGGCCACCGGGGGCGGCGACCTCGCCGCCCAGCTGGCCTGGGCCGGATTCACCGAACGGCACCCGGGCTCCGCGTACAACCTCTTCTGGTACGGCGGCACGCACACCGCCAACTACAGCGTCTTCTCCTCGTACGTCATGGCCTTCCTCGGCGTCCGCACGGTCTCCGTCGTCGCCGGGCTCGCGGCCACCTGGCTCATGGCCCGCCTCCTCGTCCGTACGGGCATGCGGCACGCGCTCGTCCCGTCGCTGCTCGCCGCCCTCGCCCTGTGGTGCAACGTCGCGTCGGGGCGTACGACCTTCGCACTCGGCGTCGCCATCGGGCTCGTCGCCTGCCTGTACGCGGACCGGGTCGTCACCCCCGTGGTGGCGGGGGCACTGGCGACGATGGCGAGTCCGGTGGCGGGGCTGTTCCTGGTGGTGACGGGTGCGGCGTACCTCCTCGACCGCCGGTGGCGGAGGGGGGCCGTGCTGATGGTCCCGTTCTTCGCGGTCGTCGGGGCGACCACGCTGCTCTTCCCGTTCCGGGGCGAACAACCCATGCACGCGAACCGGTTGTGGATGCCGATCCTGATCTGCGCGGTGCTCGTGGTCGCTGCGCCCCGGGCGCGGGAGTGGCGGGTGACGCGTTACGGCGCCGCCGTCTACGCCGTCGGCGTGTTCCTGACCTTCCTCGTCGCCTCCCCGATCGGTACGAACGTCGAGCGGCTGCTCGGTCTCGTCGCCGTGCCCGTGCTGTGCGCGGCGGTCTTCGACACCGTCCGGGCCAGGGCGTGGGTGCGTACGGGTGTGCTGTCCGCCGCCCTCGTGCTGTCCGGGCTCTGGCTCATCGACAAGACCGTGGACGACCTGCGGGTCTCCACCCCCGTGCCGGCGTGGGCGTCCCACACGGACGGCGTCGTCGCCGAACTCGACCGCCTGGGCGCCGACCGGGGCCGCGTCGAGGTCGTGCCCGCGCGCAACCACCGCGAGGCGGCCGTCCTCGCCCCGCACGTGAACATGGCCCGGGGCTGGAACCGCCAGCTCGACGTCGAGCGCGGCCGGCTCTTCTACGAGGGCACCCTCACCCCGGACCGCTACCGGGCCTGGCTCGACCGGTGGGCCGTGAGCCATGTCGTCCTGCACGACGGCCGGCCGGACGGTCCGGCCGAGGCCGAAGCGGCGCTGGTCAGGGGCGGGCTGCCCTGGCTGGAGCAGGTCTGGCGGGACGACGGCTGGACCATCTACCGGGTCCGGGACGCCGTCCCGCTGGCACCGGCTCCCGCCACGGTCGTCAGCGGCGACGACGCGTCCCTGGCCGTGCGGATGCCGCGCGCCGGCTCGGTGACCGTACGCATCGCCTACTCGCCGTGGCTACGGGTGCGGGCCACCGGCGGCGGGGCCGGGGGCTGCCTGCGGCAGGACGGCGAGTGGACGAGGCTGACCGTGCCGGAGGGCGGGACCTACCGGCTGGACTCGGCGTACGGGCCGGACCGATTCACCGGAGGCTGCTGACCGGCGCCCGCGACCTCAGCCGTTGTGCAGGGCGCCGTCCAGGAGCGGGAGCAGGCGGTCCCAGTGGAACTTCAGCCCGGCGGCGCTGTAGGCGTCGGTGTCGGACATGGTGAAGCCGTGCACGGTGTCGGGGTAGATCTCCGAGGTGTGGTCGACACCGGCGGCGTCCAGCTCCTTGTTGAGGTCGGCCAGGGCCTCGGGCGTCAGGTCGCTCGCGGCGTGGCCGAGGTGGACCCGTGCGGTGAGCCCGGCGAACAGGCCCGGCCCGTCCGCGCCCACCGGCCCGTGGAAGGCGGCGACCGCGGCGACCCGGCCGGGATGGGCGGCGGCGGTGCGCATCGCCAGCAGACCGCCGATGCAGTAGCCGGTCACCCCGGCCGGCCCGGCGGCGACCTCGGGCTGGGCGGTCAGGAACGAGAGGTAGGCGTCGGCGTCGCTCGCCGTGCGTTCGGGGGTGTGCGCCTGGATCAGCGGCATCAGCCGGCCGATGAGAGCGGGCCGGGCCTCCTCCCCGATGTACTCGGGAAGCTCGACCACGGGGGTGGGGCCGTTGCGGTAGAAGAAGTTGGGGACGAGCACGTAGTAGCCGTGCCCGGCCAGCTCGCGGGCCATCTCCCGGATCACCGGCCGGATGCCGAAGGCGTCCGCGTACATCAGGACTCCGGGGTGCCGCTCACCGTCGTCGGGGAAGGCGGCGATGGCGTCGGCCTGCCCGTCCTCGGTGGGGATGTGCAGCGTCTTGACGGTCATGAGTGCTCCTGTCGTGAATGAGGTGTCACATGTACTGGTCAACACGACGGAGGCGGAGCCCGCGCGGCGGCGGCTCCGGTTGCTCGCTCGAACAGCGGGCCGCAACCGACCCGTTCGGCGCTCAAGGGGGCGCCGGGTCACCGATCCGTGTGTGGCGCGAGGCCGTCCCGGTCTCCATGGTCCAGCAGCGTAATCCACTGGGCCGTGGCGTGTTGGCGTTGGGTCCGACCGCGATCAGAAGCGGCGGCGGGCGTAGGTGGTTGCCCACGCGACCATGCCGGCGGCGAGGCTTTCGCGCAGGTGCGCGTCGGTCCCGGCCTGATCGGCACCGAGAGCGAGCGGTGGGACCACCAGGCAGACACGGCAAGGGGCGCCCGCGCCGAGCAGAACGAGCCAGTCCCGTGACGGCGGAGGAATCGTCATGACGTACTGGTCATGGCCGTAGTCGAGGGCGGCGCGCCCGCGGTGGATCGCTGTCCGTGCGCCGATCACCGGGGGCCGTTTGTCGCCGGGCCCGAGGCGCAGTGCTGCCGCGAGGCGTCTCATGCCGTGTTCGACGGTCTCGGGCGTCTCGTTCGTCCGGCGCGGCCCCGGGTGCGTGATGAGGAGCTGGGCGAGGTCGCCGGCCTCGCCGCCGTGGATGCCGGTCGCGGCGGCCACCGAAGCGACGAATCCGGGACCGGGTGGCACGTCGAGGCCGCCTCCTGCGAGGCGTGGCGCGATCACGTCGCCTTCACCTCCGCCCATACCGCCTTGCCGAGCGGGACGTCGTCAACTCCCCAGGCGCCGGGGCACAGTGCGTCGAGGATGATCAGGCCGCGCCCACGGTCGCGTTCGTGGGATACGGGCCGGGGCCGGGGGCGTCGGCGTACTGGATCGTGCACCTCGACGCGCGTCCGGTTGTCGTCGGCGTCGAGCACGACGCGTACGGAGTCGCCGGGCTCGGTGCCGTAGCGGATCGCGTTGGTGACCAGTTCGCATGCGACCAGGGCGACCGTCTCGACGTACTCCTCGGATACGCCCGGAACGTGGTACGGGACGAACTCACGCACGAAGTTCCGGGTGGCTTTGGCGGATTGGGCCTCGCCTGCGAGTAACAGAACGGGCGGCGGGCCAACAGGTGGTGCACAACAGGCGGCCGAATCAGTCCGCCACTGTTCGATCATGCGTGTCCCCTCGCGGTGAGTTTCCCAGCGCGCACCGATGTCGTCGCATGCTCCGCAAAACTCGAATCTTCGCCACCTCAGGGTGCTTCATGGACCACATACCATGCAAGCTAAACACTAAAGCATAGAAATTTTACACGCTGGGCCGAGAGGGGGCACCGCCTCATGTGCGCAGGTGACAGTTGATGAGCCATCACGGCAGACTGTGGAGCAATCCGCTGAACGGGAGGGCAAGTGAGCACGCCTACAGTGCGCCGTCGGCGCCTCGGTGCGAAGCTGCGCGCGCTGCGCGGCGAACTCACCCTCAAAGAGGTCGCCGAGCGGTCCAACGGCCGCTTCGTGTACTCGAAGCTGTCGAGGATCGAGACGGCTCGCAGCGCGCCCAAGACACAGGACATCGATGCCCTGCTCGACCTGTACGCCGACCTCGGGCGGGACGTGAGCGGCGAACTCCGCGCGGCTTTGCTGATGCTGGCCAAGGAGGAGACACAGCACGGCTGGTGGAACTCGTACCGAGGCGTTCTCACGCCCGTGTACGAGGATCTGATCAGCCTTGAAGCCGGAGCGCATTCAGTCTCGGCATGGCAACTGGGCGCGATCCCCGGCCTGCTCCAGACCGGCGAGTACGCCCGCGACATCATCCGAGCAACGGCCATGTCCGAGGCCGTCGAGGCACACGTCGACGCCTTGGTCCAGGTGCGTCTCGCGCGACAGGCAATGCTTACCCGCGCGGAACCACTCATCCTGCGTGCGATCATCGCCGAGCAGGCCCTGTACTCGACGTCCAGCACCGACGGCCTGATGCACGAACAGCTCGGCCGACTCCTCACCATGGGCAAGCGGCCGAACATCAGCATCCAGGTGGTGCCCTCCAACGCACCTTTGCATGTGGGGCAGTCAGAGAGCTTCAGTGTTCTGGGCTTCGGCCCGCACGCAGACCTCGATGTGGTTCACGCGGAAGGGCTGACCTCGGCGCTGCACATCGAGGAACGGGAGCAGGTCGCTGCCTACAGGGATGCCTGGCGGCAACTGGCTTCCGTCGCGCTCCCGGTCGAGGCATCGGCGGAACTGATCACCGAGATCAGGAAGGGCATCTGAGCACCGCGGACCTCGCCCTCCACCTGGCCGTGACATGACGAATCCTCGTGGGACGGCAGCCACGCGAGCCCCCCTCACCTGCGCCCAGCAGCCCCCGGCGGCCCCGCCGTCAGAGCCACCCCGTCAACCGCGCCTTCGTCTCCGGCCACTCGTCCGCGAGCAGGGAGAAGTAGACCGTGTCGCGCCAGGTGCCGTCCGGGCGGCGGCGGTGGCGGCGCAGGACGCCCTCGTGGCGGGCGCCGAGGCGGGCTATCGCCTTCTGGGAGCGCTCGTTGAGGTGGTCGGTCTTCAGCTGGACGCGGCCCATGCCCAGCTCCTCGAAGGCGTGGGTGAGCAGGAGCAGCTTCGTCCCGGTGTTGACCGCCGAGCGCCAGTGGGCGCGGCCGTACCAGGTGGAGCCGATCTCCAGGTGCTCGTTCGCCACGTCGATGTCCAGGTACGTGGTCCAGCCGACCGCCCGGCCGCTCGCCAGGTGGATGACGGCGAAGGGGACGTAGGACTCCTCCGCGAGCAGGGCGGCCTGTTTGGCCTCCAGCTCCTGCGGGGTGCGGGGCGTCGGGCCCAGCCAGCGCCAGACCTCGTCGTCGTCGCCGCCGGCGGCGAAGAGGTCGTCCAGGTGGTGGCGGGCAAGGGGTTCGACGCGGACGTGGGCGCCGGTCAGGGTCACGGGGAGCGGGCGCGTAGCTGGCATGGGGGGACCATACCGGCATTCGCACTAGGGGTACGCGCATTACGCACTAGTGCATAGACTGGTGAGGGGTTCCGGCGTCCTCCGTGTCCGTCCGGCCGTCCCCGGTCCCTTGGCCCTCGCGCAGGGCGGCCGCCGCCGCCCGTATCGCCGGCAGCGCGTCGTACAGCGCCTGGCCGGGGCAGGTCGTCTCGTACGTGTCGCGGTGGCCGGAGATGACGTTCAGCACTGCGGCCTCGCCCTTCGGGTACCTGCTCTCGTCGTTGGTCGACACCAGGTGCACCTTGCCCTCGGGGTCGACGCCCGGCCGCAGCTTCCACGCCGCCACCTCCGCCAGCGCCCGCACCACGGCCGCCGGGACCTTCTCGCCGTTGCGGTAGTCGCCCAGCACCGCGATGCCCACGCTGTCGGCGTTGAAGCCCGTGGTGTGCGCCCCGCGCACCGAACGCGTGACGCCGCCCGCCCGGCCCTCGTAGATCGTTCCGCACCGGTCGACGAGGAAGTTGTAGCCGATGTCGTCCCAGCCGTTGCCCTCGATGTGGGACTGCTCGACCGCCCGCACCAGGTCGGGGGCGTCCGCGCAGTCGTAGTCGTTCGACTCCCCCGTGTGGTGGATGAAGACCGCCCGCACGGGGCCCGTGTAGACGGCCCGCTCCCGGACGATGGACTCGTTCGCGTGCCAGGCCGCCCGGCTGACGATCACCGGCTGCGGCACGGTCCGCGCCCGCTCCCGGGTGCGGGAGGACGGGGGCTCGGCCAGTACCTGGTGCACCGGGGCGTCCCGCGGAACCAGCAGGACCAGCGGGAGGACCGCGACGCCCAGCCATATTCGATGGGGCCACATGGCTCCACCCTGCGGCTTCCCCGCCCGGCCCGCAGATGAGGTGGCCGATCGGGTGAAATCCACCCCGAGGCGGAGTATCCAGAAACGGCGATATTCTGGGGGCAGCGGAGGCCGGTGACGGCCGACGCGCGGCGGTGGGGCCCGCCGTACCCCAACCGCGGCCGGTGATGCGCCGCCAACGGTCCCTACTTGCGCAGACGCGCGCCCACGCCCGGTGGGCGCCCCGGCAGGTAGGAGACGTATGCCCGGCAGAAGGCCCAGGACGGTCCCCGGAAACCTCAGGAACCTCAGGAACCACCCGCAGAACGCCGTCGTCGCCGTCGTCGCCCTCGGTGGTGCGACCGGGGCATCCGCCCGCTACGGGGCCTCGCTCCTGTGGCCCACCGCGACGGGCGGCTTCCCCTGGACGACCCTCGTCGTCAACGTCATCGGCTGCGCGGTCATCGGCGTGTTCATGGTGGTGATCAGCGAGGTGTGGGCGGCGCACCGGCTGGTGCGGCCGTTCTTCGGCACCGGGGTGCTCGGCGGGTTCACCACCTTCTCCACGTACGCGGTGGACATCGAACGCCTCGTGGAGAAGGGCCGGGCCGGCATCGGTCTGGCCTATCTGGGAACGACACTGCTCGCGGCCCTCGCGGCGGTGTGGAGCGCGGTGTGGCTGACGCGCCGCGCACTGGCGTGGAGGCAGGCATGACGACACCCGTGACCGAACCCGGTCTGCGCCTGACCGTCCTGGTCGGCGAGTCCGACAACTGGCACCACCGGCCCGTCTACACGGAGATCGTGCACCGGGCGCACGCGGCCGGCCTGTCCGGTGCGAGCGTCTTCCGCGGGATCGAGGGCTTCGGCGCCTCGTCGATGATCCACACCCAGCGGCTTCTGTCGCTGAGCGAGGACCTGCCGGTGGCCGTGGTCATCGTGGACACGGAGGCCGCGGTGCGCGCCTTCCTGCCGCAGATCACCGAGCTGGCCGACGGCTGCTCCGTGACCCTCGACGCCTGCGAGATCGTCCGCCGGGACAGCTCCCGAGCCCGCGAGGGCGGCACCGATCCCGGCATACGGGGAGAGCAGCGGTGAACTGGCTGCTGGTGATCGTCGGCGCGGCGGTCGGCGCCCCGCTGCGCTATCTGACCGACCGGGCCGTGCAGTCCCGCCACGACACGATCTTCCCGTGGGGGACGTTCACCGTGAACATGGCCGGCTGCCTGGTCCTGGGCCTGCTGACCGGCGCGGTGGCGGCCGGGGCCGCCTCCTCCCCCGTGCAGCTGCTGGTCGGGACGGGGCTCTGCGGGGCGCTGACCACGTACTCCACGTTCAGCTACGAGACACTGCGGCTGGCCGAGGACGGGGCCCGGTTCTACGCGGCCGCCAACGTGGCGGCGAGTGTGGTCATGGGCCTCGGCGCGGCCTTCGCCGGCGTCACGCTCGCCGATGCGCTCTGGACCTGACCCCGCGCCCCGGGAACGGCGACCCGCCTGACCCCCGCCCACAGGAACGACAACGTGTATCAACCCGCCCCGGAACGACGACCCGCCTGACCGCCCCGGAACGACAACGCGCCGGAGCCCGGCCCCCACGAAAGGGGCCGGGCTCCGGCGCGTATGCCTCGGGCGGTCAGGCCCCGGGGGCGCCGAGCGCGGCCGACGCGGCCTCCAGGGGGCTGGGCTCCACCGGCGCGGCGGGGACCACGACGGACCGGCAGGTGAAGCCGAGGCGCCCCAGCGCCCTGGTCACCTCGGCGGCCGAGAAGTCGCGGCGGTCCTGCCGGGTGATCACTTCACCCACCTGCTTGACCGGGTACACCCGGCGGCCGATGACCACCGAGTCCCCGGTGACGGGTTCGGGCTTGACGCCCTTCATCGATGCTTCGACCTCGTGCTTGAACAGGTCGAACGGAAAGCGGGCGATGACACAACGCATGGTGCCTCAACGGGTTCGGAGGTGCGGAGCCGGACGGAACGCGGATGCCGGTCAGGCGGCGTGGTTCCCGGACGAGCGGCGCGGAGCGCCACCGCGCGACGAGGACGACGCCGCGGCCGGGGACGAGGAACGGCGGCCCTGAGCCGGGCGGCTGCGCCGGCCGCGGGAGGACGAACCGCCCGTGGAGCGCTCGGAGGGCGGCGCGGTGATGGTGACGGGCACGCCCGAGGGCGCCTGCGCGCCGGTGATACGGCTCAGCTCGGCCTCACCGGAGCGGACTTCGGCGATCTTCGGGGTGATGCCCGCGTCGGCCATCAGCCGGGTCATCTCGCGGCGCTGGTTGGGCAGCACCAGGGTGACGACGCTGCCGGACTCGCCGGCCCGGGCGGTGCGGCCGCCGCGGTGCAGGTAGTCCTTGTGGTCGCTCGGCGGGTCGACGTTGACGACCAGGTCGAGGTTGTCGACGTGGATGCCGCGCGCCGCGACGTTGGTGGCGACCAGGACCGTGACGTGCCCGGTCTTGAACCGGGTCAGGGTGCGGGTGCGCTGCGGCTGCGACTTCCCGCCGTGCAGCGCCGCCGCCCGGACCCCGCTGCTGAGCAGGTGGTCGGTGAGCTTGTCCACGGCGTGCTTGGTGTCGAGGAACATGATCACCCGGCCGTCGCGGGCCGCGATCTCCGTCGTGGTGGCGTACTTGTCGGCGCCGCGCACGTAGAGGACGTGGTGCTCCATCGTCGTCACCGCACCCGCGGCCGGGTCCACCGAGTGGACGACCGGGTCGTGCAGGTAGCGGCGGACCAGGAGGTCGACGTTACGGTCCAGGGTCGCCGAGAACAGCATGCGCTGGCCCTCCGGCTGGACCTGGTTCAGCAGTTCGGTGACCTGGGGCATGAAGCCCATGTCGGCCATCTGGTCCGCCTCGTCCAGGACCGTGATCGAGACCCGGTCGAGGGAGCAGTCGCCGCGCTCGATGAGGTCCTTGAGGCGGCCCGGCGTCGCGACGACGATCTCGGAGCCGCCGCGCAGGGCCGCCGCCTGGCGGCCGATCGACATGCCGCCGACGACGGTGGCCAGCCGCAGCCTCAGCGACCGGGCGTACGGGGTCAGCGCGTCGGTCACCTGCTGCGCCAGCTCGCGGGTGGGCACGAGGACCAGGGCGAGCGGGCGCCGGGCGTCGGCGCGGCGGCCCTCCGTACGGGCCAGCAGCGCCAGGCCGAAAGCGAGCGTCTTGCCCGAGCCGGTGCGGCCCCGGCCCAGCACGTCACGGCCGGCCAGCGAGTTCGGCAGCGTGGCGGCCTGGATCGGGAACGGCACCGTGACACCCTCGGCGGCGAGCGCCGACAGCAGGGGCGCGGGCATGTCCAGGTCGGCGAAGGCCTCGATGGGGGGCAGCGCGGGCGTGATGGTCGTCGGCAGGGCGAATTCGCCCTGCTTCGCGGCGGGCCTGCGGCCGTAGCCGCCGGAGCGCCCGGCGGGGGCGCCGAAGCGTCCCTGGCCGCCCGGGCGGCCCGAGCCCTGGGAACGGAATCCGCCGCCCGAGCGGGAGCCGGAAGCTGCGGGGCCGCCGCCACGGGTACGGGAATAACGGTCGTTGGAGCGGGGTGTGCGGTCGCGGTTCATGCGGAACCTTTCCTCGACGGGGCGCGTATCGAGGAATTCAATGCACCGGTGCGCGGCGCAGGAATCGCAAGAACGGGCCGTTTGGCATACGTGAACGAAGCCGGCGGCCGGTCTTGAGCCGATACGGGTCCGGCCTGGGCCGGTCCGGTGCTTCGCGAGGGACGGGGCCGGCCGGCCCGTTGAGGGCCTGCGGGTCACGTCACGGGGCCCGTGGGACCGGTCGGTCCGGGGGCCATGGCGGATCGTCCGCCGCACGGTGTAGACGGTGGGTCCTGTGCTCCCGGCGGCTCGTGGCGATGGTACGGCACGGCGTGCGCGGGGGCGGGCCCGGAAAAGCAACGAGCTGGGGCCCGCACCCAAGGTGCGGGCCCCAGCTGTGGATGCACGGTCAGCGGCTGTGCGCCGACGTGATCAGGTTCACGCGGGGGTGATGTTCTCCGCCTGCGGGCCCTTCTGGCCCTGCGTGACGTCGAAGCTCACCTTCTGGCCCTCCTGCAGCTCGCGGAAGCCGGAGGCGGCGATGTTCGAGTAGTGGGCGAAGACGTCAGCGCCGCCACCGTCCTGCTCGATGAAGCCGAAACCCTTTTCCGAGTTGAACCACTTCACGGTGCCAGTAGCCATGTTTTTCTCCTTCTGGGGCTGAGCCCGGGGACTCGCACTGTGCCAGTCCCGCGTCGCCGCGATGATTACCCCATCCGGATATGCAAGCCGGAAAATACGTCAGCGCACTCACCGACCATTTAGCCGATGAGAGCACTTGGAGTCTTCGGGAACCACAACTGCAACTGGTAACCAGCGTAGCACAATGAAAGCGGCCGGGCGCGAGAAGTAATTCCTCGCGCCCGGCGCGCCATAAAAACTTACGCAAACCCTCACACAAACACTCGCTGTGCATTGTGCAAAATTCTGTGCCTTCGGCTAGGAATACGCCTCGGCCCGGGACGCGCCGCACCCCCGCCGGTCAGCCGCGGGAGAGCCGCGCGACAGCCCGGCATCAGCCGCGCGAGAGCCGCAGCGTCACCAGTTCGAAGGGCCGCAGCGACAGCCGCACGCCCTCCTCGTCGCGCTCGGGCACCGCCGCACCGGCCAGCGGCCGCTCCAGCAGGTCCGTCGCCACGACACCGGTGGCCGGGAAGCCCGTGGCCAGGCGGACCTTCGCCCGGCCGCCCGTCGACTCGTAGAGCCGTACGACGAGGTCGCCGCTCCCGTCGTCCGCCAGCTTGACGGCGCTCACCACGACCGCGTCGTTGTCGACGCCCACCAGCGGGGCCACCTCCCGCTCACCGGTGATCCGGCGCTCCGGCAGGTTGACGCGGAAGCCCTCGCAGACCGCGTCGCCGATCGCGGCGCCGGGGACGAGCGCGTGCCGGAAGCGGTGCACGCCCTGGTCGGTCTCCGGGTCGGGGAAGCGCGGGGCGCGCAGCAGCGAGACCCGGACGGTGGTGGTCGTCCCCGCGTCCGCGTCCCGGACGGTGCGCGTCACGTCGTGCCCGTACGTCGAGTCGTTGACGAGTGCGACGCCCCAGCCCGGCTCCTCCAGGTGGACGAAGCGGTGGTTGCACGCCTCGAACTTGGCCGCCTCCCAGCTGGTGTTGGTGTGGGTGGCCCGGTAGAAGTGCCCGAACTGCGTCTCGGAGGCGTACCGCTCGGCGTGTACGTCCAGCGGGAACGCGGCCTTGAGGAACTTCTCCGTCTCGTGCCAGTCGACCTCGGTGTCGATGTCGAGCCGCTTGGCGCCCGGCTCCAGGGTGAGCAGCTGGGTGACCTTCGAGTCGCCGAAACCGCGGACGACCCGCACCCCGTCCGCGACCGGGGTCAGCTCGTCCAGGTCGGTCAGGTCGGTGACGGTGTTGCGGTAGAACTCGTCGACGTCCCAGGCGTCCCACATGTTCGGGAAGTCGGGGTGGATCTGGAGCAGGTTCGCCGCCGCGCCCGGGGCGACGGTCTCGCGTCCGGCGGCGATGTCGTACGCGGAGACGACCAGGCCCCGGCCGTCGATCTCCACCCGGAGCAGGCCGTTGTCCAGTACGTAGCCGCCGCCCTCGCGCGGGGCGGGCCGGGTGGCGTCGGCCGCCGCGACGGCTGCCGCCGCACCGGCGGGGACACCGCCGCGCGCGTGCGGCGCGGCGTTGAAGACGAGGGCCCGGCCGCCGGCGGGGTCACCGGCCAGGGCGCGCTGGGCGGCGTCCACGATGCCGGTCAGCTCCTCGGCGACGGCCGCGTACGTCTTCTCCGCCTCGCGGTGCACCCAGGCGATCGAGGAGCCGGGCAGGATGTCGTGGAACTGGTGCAGCAGCACCGTCTTCCAGATCCGGTCCAGCTGCTCGTACGGGTAGGCGAAGCCGGTCCGTACGGCGGCGGTGGCGGCCCACAGCTCGGCCTCGCGCAGCAGGTGCTCGCTGCGGCGGTTGCCCTGCTTCGTCTTCGCCTGGCTGGTCAGGGTCGCGCGGTGCAGCTCCAGATAGAGCTCGCCGACCCAGACCGGGGCGTTCGGGTACTCGGCCTCGGCCTTGGTGAAGAAGTCGGTGGGGGTCTCCCACGTCACCGTCGCCGAGCCCTCCAGGCTCCGCATCCGGGCCGCCTTGGCGATCATCTCGCGGGTGGTGCCGCCGCCCCCGTCGCCCCAGCCGGTCGGCGCCAGCGAGTGCTGGGCGACGCCCTTGTCCTTGAAGTTCGTCGCCGCGTGGGCGATCTCGCTGCCCTTCATCGAACAGTTGTACGTGTCGACGGGCGGGAAGTGCGTGAAGATCCGGGTGCCGTCGATGCCCTCCCACTGGAAGGTGTGGTGCGGGAACTTGTTGGTCTGGCTCCAGGAGATCTTCTGCGTGAGCAGCCACTTGGAGCCGGCCGCCTTGATGATCTGCGGCAGCCCGGCCGCGAAGCCGAACGTGTCGGGCAGCCACGCCTCGTCGTTCTCGATGCCGAACTCGTCCAGGAAGAACCGCTTGCCGTGCACGAACTGGCGGGCCATCGCCTCCGAGCCGGGCATGTTGGTGTCGGACTCGACCCACATGCCGCCGGACGGGACGAACCGGCCCTCCGCGACGGCCGCCTTGACCTTGGCGTACACCTCGGGGCGGTGCTCCTTGATCCAGGCGAACTGCTGGGCCTGCGACATCGCGAAGACGAAGTCCGGCTCGTCCTCCAGAAGCGCGGTCATGTTGGACGTCGTACGGGCGACCTTGCGGACCGTCTCCCGCAGCGGCCACAGCCAGGCGGAGTCGATGTGCGCGTGGCCGACCGCGCTGATGCGGTGCGCGGAGGGCGCGGCGGGCGTCGCGAGGACACCGGCCAGCTCCCCGCGCGCGGCGGCCGCCGTCCCGCCCACGTCCTGGAGGTCGACCGCGTCCAGCGCCCGGCCGACGGCGCGCAGGATGTCCCAGCGGCGGGCGCCCTCGACGGGCAGCTCCTGCATCAGCTCGCCCAGCACCTCCAGGTCCTGGACCAGGTTCCACACGTCCTCGTCGAACACGGCGAGGTCCATCCGGGCCAGCGTGTACTGCGGTTCGCCGCCGGCCGTCTCCTTGTCGCCCAGCCGCGTCGGCAGGAAGGGGTGGTAGTCGAGGATGACCGGGTTGGACGCGGCCTCGATGTGCAGCGCCACCTCCTCGCCGCCCGCGACCGGGGCGCCGACGCGCACCCACTGGTTGCGCGGGTTGAGGCCCTTCACCGGGGTGCCGTCGGGGCGGTAGACGAGGCCCTCGCACTGGAAGCCCGGCATGTTCTCGTCGAAGCCGAGGTCGAGCAGCGCCTCGACGGTCCGGCCCGCCCAGGCATCCGGGACCGTGCCGGAGACCTTGAACCAGGAGGTGCCCCACGGAGCGCCCCACCGGTCGCCGACGGCGATCGGTTCGGTGGGCCCGGCCAGGCCCTCGGCGACCGGGACGGGCTCACCCGGCGCGTTCCAGACGGCGACGTCCAGCGGGACGGACTGCGGGTATACGGCCGGCCGGATGCGCTCGTCCAGGACGCGCTTGAGTCGGCCTTCGACCAGGCTGCGGTCGTCGTGCATGAGGGTGGCTCCGTTGTGAGTGGGGGCGGGGTTACCGGGGGTGCGGGTACGGGGTCAGCGGACCTGTTCCGGTGTCAGTACGTCGGTGATACCCCGCGCGGCGAGGTGCTGCGGGTCGGATGCCCTGCTCGCGAGGACGGTGGTGGGGCGGACGCCGTCCGCGGTGAGCCGGGCGAACGCTTCGAAGACCGCGCCGCCGGGGGCGCAGACGGAGCGGCGGGGCGCGGTCGCGTCGTCACCGGTGTCGACCACGAGGGCCGTGGTCCGGGGGGCGGGCCTGCGGGTCCGGGCGCGCTGCTCCTCCACGATCCGGGCGATGGCCCGGCCGGCCGGCTTGACCTGGCGGTCGTTGGTCAGCAGCCCGAGGCTGTACTCCAGCTCGGGGAAGTCGGCCAGCGAGCGGGACACGTCGTGGGAGCACCACCAGGTGACGCCCCACACGTCCTCGCAGTCCAGGGCGTTGGCCACGGTCGCCTCGGTGAACGCGGCGGCGTGCTCGGCGGGGATCAGCGGGGCGGGCGCTCCGACCTCCTGGAGCCACACCGGCCGGTGCGGGTCGAGCGCCCAGGCCTTGGACAGCTCGATCAGGTAGGCGGCGTGGTGCTCGGTGGCGGTGGCGGTACGGCCGTGGCGCTGGGCGGTGCCGTTGAAGACCCAGGAGTGCACGGCGGTGACGGCGCCCTTGCGCGCCGCGTGCGCCGGGGTGAAGGCGTGGTCGTCCTGGTACCAGGCGGCGTCGTACTCGGCGTGCAGGTGGAGCTTGCCGGGTGCCCCCTCCTCGCAGGCGTCGAGCATCCGGGTCAGCCAGGCGCCCGCCTGCTCGGGTGTGATGCGGTCGGGGTCGGGGTGCGGGTCGCCGGAGAACTGGTTGATCTCGTTGCCGAGTGTCATCCCGATGAAGTGCGGCCGGTCGGCGAGGGCGGCGGCCAGGGTGCGCAGGTACTCGGCCTGCCCGGAGAGCACGTCCGGGTCGGTGAAGAGGTTGCGCCGGTGCCAGGTGCCGGTCCAGGCGGGCAGGAAGTCGAAGCTCGACAGATGGCCCTGGAGCCCGTCCACGCAGGTGTCGAGTCCGCGTTCGGCGGCGGCGTCGGCGAGCTGGACGAGCTGTTCGACGGCGCGGGGGCGGATCAGGGTGCGGTTGGGCTGGAAGAGCGGCCAGAGCGGGAAGACCCGGATGTGGTCGAGGCCGAGGCCGGCGATCGAGTCCAGGTCGGCGCGTACGGCGTCGAGGTCGAAGTCCAGCCAGTGGTGGAACCAGCCCTGGCTGGGCGTGTAGTTGGCGCCGAAACGCAAGGGGGAGGTGGTCATACGGAACAGGGGTCCTGGTTCTGTGGTGCGGGGTGGGCGGTGGGGGTCAGCCCTTGACGGCGCCTTCGCCGACGCCCCGGAAGAAGAAGCGCTGCAACCCGGCGAAGAGGACGATGAGCGGGAGCACGGCGATGATCGTGCCCGCCGCGACGAGCCGTTCGTCGTTGGCGAAGGTGCCGTGCAGGTAGTTCAGGCCGATGGTCAGGGTGAAGTTCTCCGGGTCGCTGAGGACGATCAGCGGCCACAGGAAGTCGTCCCAGGAGCCCATGAAAGCGAAGATCGCGACGACGGCGAGGGTGCCCTTGACCGAGGGCAGCGCGATCCGCAGGAAGCGCTGCCACACGTTGGCCCCGTCCACGAACGCCGCCTCCTCGATCTCCACGGGGAGGTTGAGGAACGCGTTGCGCATCAGCAGGACGTTCATCGCGCCGATCGACCCGGGCAGCAGCACGCCGAGCAGGGTGTTGTTCAGCCCCAGGTCACGCATGGTGGTGAACTGGGCGATGATGATGCCCTCCACGGGTACCAGCATGGCGAGGATGAACGCCAGCGTCGCGGCCCTGCGCCCCCGGTAGCGCAGCCGGGCCAGGGCGTACCCGGCCAGCGCCGAGCCGACGCAGTTGGTGACCACGTTGGCGGAGGCGACCTTGAGGGAGTTCAGCGCGTAGTCCCAGACCGGGATCGTGTCGGCGACCCGGCTGTAGTTGTCCAGGGTCGGATCGCTGGGGAAGAACTTCGGCGGCGAGCTGAAGATGTCCTCGTTCGGGCCCTTCAGCGAGGTCGACAGCTGCCACAGGAAGGGCCCGACGGTCAGCGCCAGGACGGCGAGCAGCAGCACGTAACGCAGGACGAGCTGCCAGGCCGGGACGCGCCGGCCCTCGGCGTCGGTGGTCTTCAGGAAGCTCACGCGTCCTCCTTGCGGTCGGCGCGCAGCACCAGGAGCATCAGGCCGACGGTGACGACGAAGATGACGACCGAGATGGCGGAGGCGTAGCCCACCCGCCCGCTCAGCCCGGTGCCGACCCGCTGGACGAGCATCACCAGGGTGGTGTCCTCGCCGGCCGGTCCGCCGGAGGGGCCGGCCATCAGGTAGACCTCGGAGAACACCTTGAAGGCGGAGACCGAGGACAGGGCCGCGACCAGCACCATCGTGGAGCGGATGGCGGGCACGGTGACCGTGAAGAAGCGGCGTACGACTCCGGCGCCGTCCACGGACGCGGCCTCGTGCAACTCCCTCGGCACGTTCGCGAGGGCGGCCAGGTAGATGATCATGTAGTAGCCGAGGCCCTTCCAGACCGTGACCGTCATCGCGCTGCCCAG
Source organism: Streptomyces sp. A0958 (assembly GCF_004795035.1). Classification (GTDB taxonomy): domain Bacteria; phylum Actinomycetota; class Actinomycetes; order Streptomycetales; family Streptomycetaceae; genus Streptomyces. Next base: position 49,763 of record NZ_SSBK01000036.1, on the reverse strand, counting down.
CAGCAGCCACTGGTCGCTCAGGAAGCCGACCTTGCCGATGCCGACGGCCTCCAGGAGCGAGTTGATCAGTCCGCGGTCGTCCAGCATCCAGACCCAGATGAGGCCGACGACCACGATGGAGGCGACGACCGGGGTGTAGAAGGCCGAGCGGAAGAACGAGATGCCGGGGATGTGGCGCTGGACGAGCATCGCCAGCAGCAGCGGCAGGATGACGAGCGCGGGGACGACGCCGAGCACGTACAGCACGCTGTTGCGCAGGCCGGTCCAGAACATCTCGTCGTGCAGCAGCTCGCGGAAGTTCGCCAGGCCGACGTACGAGCCCGGGACCAGGGTGCGCCGGTCGGTGAAGGAGTTGACCAGCGTGCTGAAGAACGGGAAGAGGCTGAAGGCGCCGACCACGATCAGGCCGGGGGCGGCGAACAGCCAGGGGCTGAGGGGCAGATGGCGGCTGATCCGGCCGCCGGGCCGGCGGCCGGAGCGGGTGCTCCGGGTCGCCGTGCCGTTGGGGGTGGGGGAGTTCACGAGGGGGCTCAGCTCTGCTGCAGCAGCCGGTCACAGGCCTTGACAGCGTTGTCAAGAGCTTCCTTGGGGCTCTGCTTTCCTTGCAGGGCCTTGGCGATCTGGTTGCGCAGCTCGGTCTTCATCTGCTCGCTGAACAGCACCGGCGTGTAGTTGACCGCCGTCTTCAGGGACTTGGCGGCGGCGACCCGGACCCGGGTCTCGTCCGTGCCGTCCTCCTTGGTGAAGTACGGGTCGTCCAGCGAGCCCTCGGTGCTCGGGAAGATGGCGACCTGCTTGGCGAACTCCATCTGCCGGGTCGCGTCGGTCACGTAGTGGGCGAAGGCCACGGCGGCGGGCTTGCGCTTGGTCTGCGCGTTCACCATGACGCCCATGACGTACATGTTGGCCTTGCCGGTGCTGCTGACCTGGTCGGTGATCCCGATGTTCTTGTAGAGGCTCGGGGCCTGCTTCTTGAAGTTGGCCAGGTCCAGCGCGCTGCCGGGGTTCATCGCCACGGACTCGGTGAGGAACTTGTGGCCGGACGACTCGGGGGTCGCGGTCAGCGCCTGCGAGTCGAGCGCCTTGGCGTCGTACAGCTCCTTGTAGTGCGTGAGGAGTTCGACACCCTTGGCGTCGTTGAAGGTGAAGCCGGTGCCCTCCTTGTTCATCAGCTGCCCGCCGTAGCGGCCGAAGTCCTCGATGGTGGGGACGTTGGCGAGGGTGGCGACCTTGCCGTGACTCTTCTCGGCCAGCTTCAGACCGTCCGCGAAGACCTCGTCGTACGTGGCCGGCGGCTTCTGCGGGTCGAGCCCGGCGTCCTTGAACAGGCGCTTGTTGTAGAACATCGGGCCGGTGTTGAGGTACCAGGGGAAGGCGTACGTGCCCTGCGTGCCCGGAATCTGGTGGCTCTTCCAGGCGCCGTCCAGGTACTCCTTGCGGTACTGCGGCGCCGCCTTGTCGAGGTCGAGCGCGATGCCCGCCTTGGCCAGCGGGGCCACCAGGTCGGGCGAGACGTTGACGACGTCGGGCAGGGTGCCGCCGGCCGCGTCCGCGCTGATCTTGTCCGCGTAGCCCTCGCCGGGGCGGTCGACCCACTTGACCTCGGCGCCCGGGTACTTCTTCTCGAAGTCCGCGATCACGCCGGTGAAGTAGTCCTTGAAGTTCGCCTGGAGGTTCCAGGTCTGGAAGGTGATCTTCCCTTCGACCTTGCCGGAGGCGTCGGACGAGTCCGAGCCGGACCCACCGCCGCACGCGCTCAACGGCAGGACGGTGGCGAGGACGGCGGCAGTGGCGACTGCCCTGCGGGAGATGCGCACGGTGAACGGCTCCTTTGCTCGGACCAGGCGTGCGGACGGTGGCCCGGGGTCCCTGACCCGGTGGGCCGCGTTCGCCCGACAGACCCTGCAATGCACGCGGGCCAAAAGTCAATACATTCACCGGAACGTAATCTTCGGTTACCACATAAGCGCAGGTCAGAGCCGTGTGAGATCGTATTGACGCGCCACTACTAATGCGCTTTAGGTGGGGTCAGCTCAAGCGCTTTAGTTGTCCGGCCCACCTAGCTCGACCAAAGTGCGGGGGACGCTTTACGATGCCCCGGGGGCAAGCGGACCCGACGACCCGTCAGCACCACAGGGAACGCAGGAGATGAGGCACGGGTGGCACCGAAGCGGCCGACCATGAAGGACATCGCCCAGCGGGCCGGGGTCTCGGAGAGCGCGGTCTCGTTCGCGCTCAACGACCGGCCGGGCGTCTCGGAGGTCACCCGCGCCCGGGTGCGGCGCGTCGCCGAACAGCTGGGCTGGCGCCCGAGCACCGCCGCCCGCGCCCTGTCCGGCGAGGGCTCGGCCACCGTCGGCCTCGTCGTGGCGCGCCCGGCGGCGAATCTGGGCGTGGACTCGTTCTTCCTCCAGCTGATCTCCGGCATCCAGGAGGTGCTGGCCGAACGTCACCTCGGGCTGCTCTTCCAGGTGGTGGACGACGTGGCGGCCGAGTGCGGCGTCTACCGGCGCTGGTGGGCCGAGCACCGGGTCGACGGCGTGCTCGTCGTGGACCCGCGCACCGACGACCCCCGCGTCGCCCTCCTCGACGAACTGGGCCTGCCCGGCGTCGTCATCGGCGCCCTGCCCGGCACGGACACCGGCCCCCACCCGGGCCTCTCCCAGGTCCGAGCCGACGACGCGGGCGCGATGGCCGCCATCGTGGGCCGGCTGCACGAGCTGGGGCACCGACGCATCGTCCACATCGCCGGCCTGCCCTCGCTCGCCCACACCGACCGCCGCATCCGCTCCCTGCGCGTGGAGGCCGACCGGCGCGGCCTGACCGGGGCGCATTCGGTGGCCACGGACTACTCCGACACCGAGGGCGCCGCGGTGACCCGCCGGGTCCTGGAGCGGGACGATCCGCCGACCGCGCTGATCTACGACAACGACGTGATGGCGGCGGCCGGAGTGGCCGTGGCGGCGGGCCTGGACGTCCAGGTGCCGGACGATGTGTCGGTCGTGTCGTGGGAGGACTCCGCGCTGTGCCGGCTGACCGCTCCGTGGCTGACCGCGCTGTCCCGGGACACGGTCGCGTTCGGCCGGCTCGCGGCGCGGGAGCTGACCGCCCTGCTCGACGGCGGACCGGCCCGCACCGTGCGGGTGCCGCTGCCCCGGCTCATCGAACGGGGCAGCACGACGAAGGCACGCGAGGACGCCGGACCGAGCTGACCAGGGGGCTCGGGGGAGCACCCGGCGGTGGGCGGCTGCTGGGAACCGGCAAGGAGCGGCGTACCGGCGCGAGGACGGCAAGGACACTGACCGGCCGGTCAGTTGATGACTGCCGGGGCAGGGTCCATAATGGACGGGTAGCCCTTCACGCATCCCCCGTCGTGAAGGGCTACACCCCTTTGTGGTCACCACGGCTTTGCGCTCACCACGGCAGTGCGCACGCGACCCGCGCGCGACGCACCCGGCGGGCGTCTTCACGGGCGGCGCACCGGCATCTTCACGGGCGGCGCACCGACGTTCTCACGGGCGGCGCACCGGCGTTCTCGCGGCCGGGCGCGCACCGGTGTCTTCACGGGCAAGGGACTCCCCTCGTGGCCCCCTGCCCATGTTTTTTCGAGTTAACAGTGACGTAGAGTGTTTGCGCAAGCCCGCTCCGAACACCGGATCAGAATGCTCCCCATCGCGCCGCCACCGGTGTCCCGCCCCCGGGACGGGACGCGGGGGTTGGTTACAGTACGAGCCCGTTGACCGAATCGAGCGCCGCCCGGGACCGGACAGGGGCCTGCGGCGGACGTGAACGTGGGGGCCGGATGGACAACGGCGAGGAGCGCGCGCCGGAGCTGCGGACGCTGCGCCAGAAGGTCGAGTACATGGTCGAGAAGACCTTCCCCGGCCGCAAGATCTCGGGACGGGTCTTCGCCGACCTGGTCAAGGAGCGGGGCGGCTCCCTCTCCCACAGCTACTTCTCCAACATCCTGGCCGGCAAGGTCACCCAGCCGTCCGAGGAGATCCTGAAGGCGCTCGGGCTGGGCTTCGGCGTGGACTGGCGCTTCTTCAAGGAGGAGTCCGAGGTCGTGGACGACGTCGTGGCCGGGCTTCAGTTCCTGGCCAAGCGGCGGACCGGCGAGATCAGCGGGCTGGCCGGACGCGGGCTCGACGAGGACGGGCTCCCGCCGGAGCTGCTGCGGTTCGCGCTGGCCCTGCTCCGGGACGCCGAGGACCGCGAGCCCACGGCCGACGGCGGACAGCGGGGCTGACCCATGTCCATGCGGAAGTTGCGCCGGGAGTGCGAGGAAGGCCTCGCGGAGCTTCCGCTGCCCTCGCCGTTCTCCATACCCGGCCTGGTGGCGAACATGGAGGCGGCCCGCGGCCGCACCATCGTGCTGCACGCGATGCCCGACCGGCTGGCCCGCGTCAACGCCGCCTGCGGGCTGCGGCTGAAGACCGGCGGGACCAGCTTCGTGCTCTACCGCCGGCGCCCCACCGAGTACCAGACCCAGCACGTCATCCTGCACGAGCTGTGCCACGAGTGGTTCGACCACGGCACCTCGCTGGACGCGGAACAGCTCCAGCGGCTGCTGCCCGTCTTCGACACCTCCCTGATCGCGCGGGTCGTCGGCCCCGGCGGGACGCTGACCCCGGACGCCGTACAGGCGCGCGCGCAGTACGACACCCACGACGAACGCATGGCCGAATTCGGTGCTTCGCTCATCCCCCGGATGGCCCGCGACGTGACGAGCGATGACATGGTGGGGCGGCTCGCCAACTCGCTCTCGCGCCCGGTCGCGCATCGCCGCGGGGGACTGTTCCGCCGTACGTAGCGCCCGTACCGCCCGACCCTGCGTCCCCCCATCCCCGAGGACTTCTGCCGTGACCCCGCTCGACCTCGCCGGCTACCTGATAGCGGGCCTGATGACAGCCGTCGCCCTGTGGCGCATGCCGGCCGCCCTGTGGGGCGACGAGGAGGACCGGCGGCGCCGGGCCCTGTGGGGCTGTTACGCGGGATTCGCCGTCGCGCTGTGGACCAAGACCCGGATCGTGCGCGTCGGGCTCAACGACAGCCCGGTCACCGACCTCTCCGTCCTCATCAAGCACTACACGGCGACCATCGCGATTCTGGCCATTCTCAGCTACATCGTGGCCATCTACGGCCAGTACGCCGACGAGGGAGACATCCCCCGGCACGTACGGTTCGCACGGCTCATCCAGCAGGTGGCGGCCAAGGCGTCCGTCGCCACCCTCGCGCTGCTGACCGTGCTGTTCTTCACCGTCGTCGACCGTTCCGTCCCCTCGGACCGCTTCGTGGCCGACCACGCCGGGCAGTGGGGCGCGACGCTGTACATGAGCGTGTTCTACCTCTACCTCGGCGCGGCCTCCGCCGTATGCGCGTACCAGTGGGCGCTGGCCACCGCGAGCGCCGGGACGCGTCATCTGCGGGTGGGGCTCGGGATGATGACGTTCGCGATGTTCATCGGCGTCGGCTACACCGTCAGCCGGACGCTGTTCCTCTGGGTCAGCGTCATCGACCGGCCGAGCGAGTCCTTCGCGCTGGACTTCGACGAGATCACCGAGGCCGCACAAATCGTCCTGTTCGCCTTCTTCGCGGTCGGCGCCTCCGTCCCCGCCCTGAGCAACGTCCGCCGCCGCGCCAAGCTCTGGCGGGCGCAGGTGCGGCTGCACGGCCTCTGGTACGAGCTGATGACGGCCTTCCCCGACCAGCCCTTCGAGCCCCCGGCCCCGCTGCTGCGCGAGCTGACCCGCTTCGACACCCCGGCCGACCTGCGCGTCGACCGCTGGGCCGCGGACATCGCGGACGCGGTGGAGAAGCTGCGCCACTACGTGCCCGACGCCCTGTTCCCCGCCGCGGAGGAGGCGGCCGGGGCCGGGCCGCTCGCCGACGCGTACTGGATCAGGGCGGCCCTCCTCGCCCGGGACGCCGGGGCGAGCGCGGGCGACGCGGCGGCCGTCGGAACCCAGCACGCCACCGACCAGGACGGTGAGGTCGCCTGGCTGGCCCGGGTCGCGGCGGCGTACCGCACGGTCACCCCGGAACGGGCCCGTCAGATCCTGGAATCCTCTTCCGCAACGGGCAAGGAGCAGCCGGCATGACCACCACCGACACCACGGGCCCCGCCTCGGACGCCGCACCCGACCACCGCGTCGCGCGCACGGTGACCGACGTACTCCAGCCGCGCAACCTGCTGCTGGTCGGCATGGTCTCCATCGGCCTCGCGGCGGCCGGGCACTGGACCGGTCTGCTCTGGGGGCTCCTGGGCGCGCTGTGCGCGGGGATCGTGCCGGCCGGGTACATCGAGTGGGAGCGCGGGCGCGGCACCTGGGGCGACCGCCATGTGGTCGACCGGACCAAGCGGGCGCCGATCTTCTTCGTCATCCTCGGTTCCATCGGCGTCGGTTCGGCGGTCATGGTGCTGGGCGGGGCACCCACCGGCATCCTGGCCGCGATGCTCGCGCTGTGGGCGATGACGGTCGTGCTGCTGGCGGTCAACACGGTCTGGAAGATCTCGGTGGACGCCTCCGTGGCCTCGGCCGTGGTCGCCCTGCTCGCCGCCGTCCACTCGCCGTGGTGGCTGTTCGGGTACGCGATGACGGCCGCCGTGGCCTGGTCGCGGGTGGCGCTCGGCTACCACACGGTCGGCCAGGTGACGGCCGGGACGGCGCTCGGAGCGACCACGGCGTGCGCGTTCCTGTTCGTGTGAGCGGGGCCGGGCGTCGTTGAACGGACCGGTCGAGCCGCGTTCCTGTTCGTGTGAGCGGGGCCGGGCGTGTCGTTGAACGGACCGGTCGAGCCGCGTTCCTGTTCGTGTGAGCGGGGCCGGGCGTGTCGTTGAACGGACCGGGCGAGCGGTCCATCGTGGGTGCGTGCCGAACTTCGAGATCACCACAGCGAGCGCGGACGACATCCGGATGATGGCGGACTGGGCCCACGCCGCGAACTGGAACCCGGGCCTGACCGACGGCCAGGCGTTCTTCGCCGCCGACCCGTGCGGCTTCCTGATCGGCAGGCTCGACTCCACGCCCGTCTCCTGCGTCTCCGTGGTCCGCTACGGCTCCGACTTCGGCTTCCTCGGCTTCTACCTGACCCGCCCGCAGCTGCGCGGCCGGGGATACGGGAGCCGGCTGTGGGCCGCCGGGACGGCCCGGCTCGCCGGGCGCAACACGGGGCTCGACGGGGTGGTGGAGCAGCAGCCCAACTACCGGAAGTCCGGCTTCCGTCCGGCCTGGACGAACCTGCGCCACGAGGGCCTGGCACCGCTGGGCGTGGCGCCGCCGCCGGGCGTCACGCTCGTGGACGTACGGTCGCTGCCGTTCGGCCTGGTGTCCGCCTACGACCGCCGCTTCTTCCCGGCGGAGCGCGACGGCTTCCTGGCCGCCTGGACCACCACCCCGGGACGCACCGCGTTCGCCGCGCTGTGCGAGGGCGAGGTGCGGGGGCTCGGCGTGCTGCGCGCCGGCCGTACGTCCTCGCGCGTCGGACCGCTGTACGCGGCCACGCCGGAGATCGCGGAGGCGCTGGTGAGCGCGCTCGCGGCCACCGAGCCGGCGACCCCGGTCGCCGTGGACGTGCCCGACGCCAACCCGGCGGCGGTACGGCTCGCCGAACGCCTCGGGCTGACCCCGTCGTTCGAGACGGCCCGCATGTACACGGGCCCGGTCCCGGACATCGACCTCACCGGCCTCTTCGGCATCACCAGCCTCGAACTGGGGTGACGAGCGGGCCGGCGCGCTAGGCGGTGTCCACGCGGGTCCGGGAGGCCAGCACCGCGATGTCGTCCTCGGCGCCCGGCCCGAAGCGTTCGAGCACCCGGTCCAACAGCGTCTCCAGGTCGCCGTTCTCCGGCAGGGTCAGCTCCTTGAGCCGGGCGACGCACGCGTCGATGTCCTCGTCGCGCCGCTCCACCAGGCCGTCGGTGTACATGAACAGCACCGTCCCGGGCCCGCACTCCATCCTGGTCGACCGGTAGCCGCCGAACCCGGTGCCGAGCGGCGGGCCCGCCGGTACCTCGCAGATCCGGGTGCCGGCCGGGCCCGGGTCGATGAACACCGGCGGCAGATGGCCGGCGCTCGCCACCTCGCACATCCCGCCGGACCGGTCCACCACGGCGAGCAGGCAGGTCGCGGCCCGGTCGATCCCGGACCGCTCCACCATCCGGTCCAGCTGCTGGAGGATGCGGTGCGGGGGCAGCTCCTCGTCGGCCAGCAACCGCAGCAGCGAGCGGTAGTGGCTCATCGCGACGGCCGCCTCGACGCCGTGTCCCATGACGTCCCCCATCGCCTTGAGGTGCCGCCCGTCGGGCAGCGGGATGACGTCGAACCAGTCGCCGCCCACCAGCACGCTGCGGTCGGCCGGCAGATAGCGGGTGGCGACCTCGATGTGCGGGTGGGGCGGCCGGGGCTCGGAGAGCAGGGAGCGCTGCAGCTCCAGGGCGATGGTGTGCTCGTGGGTGAAGCGGCGCGCGTGGTCGAGGTGGACGGCGGCCCGCCCGGCGAGCTCCCTGGCCACCACCACGTCGTCGTCCGAGAAGACGGGTGAGCCGCCGGCCCTCATCAGGCCGAGGACGCCGATCGGGGCGCCGCGCACCGAGACGGGCACGACGACCGACGAGTGCAGGCCGAGGTCCCGGTAGGCCTCGGCCCACTCGGGGCTGGGGGCGGAGCGGTTCAGCTGCTCGTCGTCGGTGAGGTTCTCGACGATGGGCTGGTCGGTGGCCAGGCAGCGCGGTACGACGGCGTCCTCCCGGTGGTCGACGTAGTCGCCGGCCACGCCGAACCGGGCGGCGCACGGGCTCAGCCCCCGTACCACCGACATCGCCGCGCGCCGCAGCCGGATGACACCGGGCGGTGCCGGGCGGACCGGTGGGGCGACGTCCCTCGGGAAGACCTCCACGATGGCGACGTCGGCGAGCCCGGGGACGACGAGGTCGGCCAGCTCGGCGCAGGTGGTGTCCATGTCGAGGGTGGTGCCGATGCGGGTGTTGGCGCTGTCCAGGAGGCTCAGGTGGCGCTGGGCCTGGGCGAGCCGGCGCTGTTCGTCGTCGGATGCCACGACCTCCAGCACGATCCCGACGACGCCGACGACCCGGCCGGCCTCCTCCAGGCGGTGGTAGGCCCCGTGCCAGTAGCAGCGGGCGGTGCCGGAGGCTGCGGGGAGCCGGCCGCTGGAGGTGATCTCGCGCGCCCGGCCGTCGGCGAGCACGGCGCGCATCAGGTCCTCGCGGGCGTCGATGTCGGGCATGACCTCGCTGGGGCGGCGGCCCAGGTGGGCGGCGGGCGCGAGGCCGTTGTGGCGTACGAGCGCCGGGTTCACGTACAGGTAGCGCAGCTCGGTGTCGAACACGGCCACGCCCGCCGTCGTGCCGTCGAGCACGGCGGCGAGCGCCGCGACATCGATCGACGGCGGATGGTCGGCGTGCACCGGCAAGGCAAACCTCCTGGGGCAGGGCACGGGCCGCCACACTGCCCGGCCCTTCATCCTCGGACGCCCGGCCCGCTCCCGCATCCGCAGCACCGCCGACCGGTGTCGCCCAGTGCGGCGGCATCTCCCCCGCGGTCTCCGGCCTCCCCCGGGGCGCCGGCACCGCGGAGAGCACGACGCACCCGGCCGCCGCCACCTCGCACACCGGGAACGCGTCCGCGAATCCGCCGGACGTCCCGGGCGCGCCCTCGGCGAATCCGCCGGGCGCCCCCGGGGGCGCCCTCGATCCCGGCCGCCGCCACCGTGGAGACGACCGCGACGCCGACATGCTCCTCGGGTCCTACGCCCCGCCCGTGCCGCCCGCCGCGTAGGACCCCGGGGTGGTGCCGAAGGCGTGCCGGAACGACTGGATGAACGCGCTCGGCCCGCCGTAGCCGCAGGCGGCGGCCACCGCGGTGACCGAGCCGCCGGACGCCAGCAGGGTCAGCGCGTGGTGCAGCCGGAGCTGGGTGCGCCACTGCGGGAACGACATCCCGGTCTCGGCGCGGAACAGCCGGCTCAGGGTGCGCGCCGAAGCGCCGACGGCCGCTCCGAGCTCGGTCAGGGTCCGCCCGTCCGCCGGGTCCTCCTGAAGGATGCGGGCGATGTCCCGCAGCCGGGCGTCGGACGGGGAGGGCAGGCAGACGCCGAGCGGTTCGACCCGGCGCAGCTGGTCGAGCGCGACCCGCTCCAGGTTCCGCCGCTGGCGCTGGTCGCCGATCAGCTCCGTGTCGTCGGTCAGGCAGGCCACCACCTCCCTCAGCAGCGGGGTGACGGCCAGGACGGTCGGCCGGTCGAGCCGGAGCGGGTTGTCCGCCGGCGCGAAGCTCAGCGCCCGCAGCTCGGTCGGCCCGTACGCCAGGTGGGCGTGGACCACACCGGCCGGAATCCACGCCGCCCGGTGCGGCGGTACGGCCCACACCCCGAGCGGGGTGGCCACCTCGAGGACCCCGCGCGAGGGGCAGACGAGCTGGTGCTCCAGGTGGTGGTGGCTCTCGATGCGCTCCTGGTGCGCGAGCGGCACCCGGGCCGGGCCGTGCAGGGTGCGGCAGGTTGGCGACATAAGTCGGCAGATTATCGCTAGCCCGCTGCCGGGCGCGGCCGGAATCCTCGAAGGGACCTCAGCAAGGAGCCGCCCTCATGACCGGTCCAGCCGCCCGGCCGACCCCGCCCGCCGACACCCCGTCCGCTGACACCCCATCCACCGAGACGCCGTCCGCCGGGAGCCCGGCCACCGACACCCCATCCACCGAGACGCCGTCCGCCGGGAGCCCGGCCACCGAGAGCCCGGCCACCGAGACGCCGTCCGCCGGGAGCCCGTCCGCCTCCCCGCCCGCCGCAGGCCCCTCCGCCTGGCGCCGGATGCGGATGTGGGGTGCCGCGCACGCCGTGGACGACCTCTACCAGGGCCTGGTGCCCGCCTGTGTCCCGTACTTCGTGCTGGACCGGGGCTACAGCTATGTCGCCGCCTCCGGGCTCACCCTCGCGGCGGCCCTCGGCAGTTCGGTGCCGCAGCCGTTCATCGGCCTCGCGGTGGACCGCTACCGGCTGCCCCGGCTGGCCCCCGCCGGGCTCGCCGTCGCCGGTATCGGACTCGGCCTGTCCGGTCTGGTCCAGCCGTACGCCGCCGTGTGGCTGCTGATCCTGCTGTCCGGGCTCGGCGTCGCGATGTTCCACCCGGCGGCGGGCAAGGCGGCCCGGGAGGCCGCCGGGGACAGCGCGTCCGCGATGAGCGTCTTCGCGGCGGGCGGCAGCGTCGGCTTCTTCCTGGCCCCGGTGCTCGCGACCCCGGCGCTGGTCGCGATGGGGGTGGGCGCGACGGCCCTCTTCATTCCGCCCGCGGTCCTGATGGCGTTCGTCCTGCTCAGGCACCGACCGGCGGCGGGCCACACCCGCAAGGCCGCACGGGCGGGGCGGGACCGGTGGCGGCCGTTCCTCTTCCTCACCGGCATCGAGGTGGTGCGCTCGGTGGCGTTCTTCGGCGCCATCACCTTCATCGAGCTGTTCTGGATTCGCCATCTGCACTCCGGCCGGGGCATCGCGGGCGTGGCGCTCGCCTGCTTCCTCGTCGGCGGGGTGGCCGGCACCCTGCTCGGCGGCCGGATCGCCGACCGCGTCGGCATGGTCCGTACGGTCCAGCTGGGCGGCCTCGCCGCCGTACCGGCCCTGATCGCCCTGCGGCTGACCCCCGGCACCCTGCTGCCGCTGCTCTTCGCGGTCCTGGCGGGCCTCGCGCTGAACATCCCGTTCGCCGTCCTGGTCAAGCTCGGCCAGGACTACCTGCCGGGGCGCCCCGGCACGGCGGCCGGTGTCACGCTCGGCCTCGCCGTCAGCATCGGCGGCCTGATCGCCCCGGCGCTCGGCGCGGCGGCCGAGGCGTACGGGCCGCAGGGCGTGTTCACCATCCTGTGCGCCGTCCCCGTACTCGCCCTGGTGCTCGGACTGTTCCTGACGGAGCCGGAACCGTCACCGGGTGGCTGACCGTCCCCCCTGTCGGAGGCATGCTGTACGGACACGGGCGCCGGTACCGCCGGGGCGCCGGAAACCGAAGGGCCACGCCATGGGATCGTCACCGAGACCCGGTTCGCGCGTACCGGAGTTCACCCTCGCGGGAGGCGTGCTCGACGGAGACGCCTTCGAGCGGCGCGACTACACACTCGCCGACGCGCGCGGCCGGGCCCTGGTGCTCGCCTTCTACCCGGGCGACAACACGGCCGTGTGCACCAAGCAGCTGTGCTCGTACTCCTCGGGCCTGGAGACCTTCGACGCGCTGGACGCCGAGGTATGGGGGATCAGTCCACAGGGTGTGGACAGCCACGAGTCGTTCGCCCGCGCCCATGGGCTGCGCATGCCGCTGCTGGCGGACCCGGGCCGGGAGACCGCCCGGGCCTTCGGCGTCGCGGCGCCCGGGATCGGGGTGCGGCGTGCCGTCTTCCTGATCGACGCGGACGGGGTGCTGCGGTGGAAGCACGTGGCACTGCTGGGGGCGACGTTCCAGTCGACGGACACCCTGGCCGACCACTTGTCCGGCATCAAGGCCAGGTAGAAGATTGCCGGGTTCCGGCAGTGTGCACCGGGGGGCGCGTATGGGACCATCCAGCCAGTTCGACAGAAATGTTCGGGGGATGCCGGAGCCGGGAGGGGTGACGATCACATGAACTTGTTTCTCGGTCTCGGCATCGCGGGGGTCGTGCTGCTCGCACTGTCCCTCGTCTTCGACGGGATTCTCGAAGGTCTCTTCGGGGGCCTGCTGGAGGGTCTGGGCGGGCTGGTCTCCCTTCCGGTGATCGCCGGATTCCTCTCGATGCTCGGCTTCGGCGGCGCCATCGTGCTCGGCACGACCGGCGCCGGCACGCTCGCCGCCACCGTGGCGGGCGTCCTGGCCGGGCTGGTCGCCGCCGCGCTGACCTGGAAGCTCAGCCGCGCCCTGATGCGGGACCAGACCGACGCGACCCCGCGCAACGAGGATCTCGTCGGCACCTCCGGCTCGGTGGTCACGGCCATTCCGGCCGACGGGTACGGCGAGGTCCTGCTGCGGCTCGGGGGACAGCTCGTGAAGCTGTCGGCGAAGAGCCGGGTGCCGGTCGCGCGCGGCGCCGAGGTCTGGGTCGAGGCGGCCCTCTCCAGCACCGCGGTCTCGGTCCGTCCGGTCGAACGCTGACCCGGTACGCCTGCCGCTCCATCACCGCACGCCACACAACTGCCCCCACCTGGAGGCAGAGGGGGAACACCCTATGAGTCCAGTAATGATCGCCATCGTCGGAGTCGTCGTACTCCTGGTCCTGCTCGCCCTCGCCGTCATCACCCGCTACAAGGTGGCCGGCCCCAGCCAGGCGTTCATCATCACCGGCCGCCGCGGCAAGAAGTCCGTCGACCCGGTGACCGGCCGGGCCAGCATCGACAACAGCGGCCAGAAGGTCGTCGTCGGCGGCGGTGTCTTCGTCGTCCCGTTCGTCCAGCAGAAGTTCACCCTGGACCTGTCCAGCCGGCACATCCCGGTCGCGGTGCGCGGCGCCGTCACCCTGCGCGGCGTCAAGTCGAACCTCGAAGGCGTCGCGATCGTCAAGGTCGGCGGCAGCGAGGACGCCATCCGGGCCGCCGCCCAGCGCTTCCTGCGCCAGCAGGACGGCATCGTCGGCTTCACCCAGGAAGTGCTCTCCGGTGCGCTGCGCGCCATCGTCGGCCGGATGTCGGTCGAGGACATCATCCGCGACCGCGCCGCGTTCGCCGGCCAGGTGGCGGAGGAGGCCGAGGCGAGTCTGTCCGGTCAGGGCCTGATCCTGGACGCCTTCCAGATCCAGGACATCACCACCGAGGGCTCGTACCTGGAGGACCTCGGCCGCCCCGAGGCCGCGCGCGCCAAGCAGGAGGCGGACATCGCGGAGGCGATCGCCCGCCGCGCCTCGGAGCAGGCCCGGCTGAAGGCCGCCGAGGAGATCGCCATCGCCGAGCGGACCTTCTACCTGAAGCAGGCCGAGATCAAGGCCGAGACGGAAGCGGCCGCCGCCAAGGCCAACGCCGCCGGTCCGCTCGCCGAGGCCGCCCGTCAGCAGGAGGTCCTCAGCGAGCAGGAGAAGGTCGCCGAGCGCCAGGCCGCGCTGACCGACCGCGAGCTCGACACCAAGGTCCGCAAGCCCGCCGACGCCGCCCGGTACCAGGCCGAGCAGGAGGCCGAGGCCCGGCGTATCGCCCAGGTCAAGGAGGCCGAGGCGGACGCCGAGCGCTCCCGGCTGACCGGTGAGGGTGAGAAGCTGCACCGTTCCGCGCTCGCCGAGGCCGTGCGCATCGAGGGTGAGGCGGAGGCCGACGCCATCGCCGCCCGCGGTTCGGCCGAGGCCGAGGCCATGCAGAAGAAGGCCGACGCCTTCGCGCAGTACGGCGACGCGGCCGTCCTGCAGATGCTCGTCGAGGTGCTGCCGCAGGTCGTCGCCAAGGCGGCCGAGCCGATGAGCGCGATCGACAAGATGACGGTCATCTCGACGGACGGGGCGAGCCAGCTCTCCCGCACGGTCACGGACAACGTCGCCCAGGGCATGGAACTGCTCAGCTCCACCACCGGGGTCGACCTCGCCGCCCTGCTGAAGAACCTCAAGGGAGCGGGCCCGAAGCCGGTGGCGGCCGAGGCCGCCGCCGAGACCACCGCGGAACCGAACGGAAAGATCGAGATCAGCGACTGATCTCCAGCGAGACCCCGCGTGCCCGGCCGGTTGCGCAACCGGCCGGGCACGCTTGTGTCCGGGGCCGGAACAGCCCGGGAGGGGTGGCCGAAAGTCTTCGCTCCCGGTCGGCCGACGGCTCCGGATAAGGTAATGCAAGTCTAAAGAAATCACCAAGTGTGTCGCGCGCACCGCGCCCCTCGGGAGGAAGCCATGGGAACCCACCGCACCACGCTGCCCGGAGTCGGCGTCCAGTACGACTACACGACCGAGTCGGGACAGCACATCTCCGTGGTCGTCCACCACGACGGGCGCCGGTTCATCGGCTTCTACGACCAGGACGACCCTGATTCGTGCCGGCTCTCCGTCCCCCTGACACCACAGGAGGCCACCGGGCTCGCGCACCTCATCGACTCGGCGCCGATCGACGCCGTACGGACCGAGGGCATCGATCTGGTCACCGAGCACATCCCGCTCGGCAGCCGCTCGCCCTACGGCGGCCGGCTGCTCGGCGACACCAAGGCCCGGACCCGGACCGGCGCCTCGATCGTGGCGGTGCTGCGTACCCACAGCGCGCATCCGTCACCCGGGCCGGACTTCCGGCTGGCCATCGGCGACACGCTCGTCGTCGTCGGAACACGCGAGGGCGTCGACACGCTCTCCGAGATCATCGCGGAGGGCTGACAGTGCACGACATGACCGCACTACTGGTGGAGCTGGGCTCCGTCATCCTGGGGCTCGGCATCATCGGACGGTTCGCCGGCCGGATAGGACTCTCGCCGATCCCCCTGTACCTGCTGGCCGGGCTGGCCTTCGGCAAGGGCGGGCTGCTGCCGCTCGGGGCCAGTGAGGAGTTCACCGCCGTCGGCGCCGAGATCGGCGTCATCCTGCTGCTGCTCCTGCTCGGGCTCGAATACAGCGCGTCCGAACTCGTCACCAGCCTCAAGACGCAGTACCCGTCCGGCGCCGTGGACTTCGTGCTCAACGCGACCCCCGGCGCCGTCGCGGCCCTGCTGCTCGGCTGGGGCCCGGTCGGGGCCGTCGCCCTGGCCGGCGTCACCTGGATCTCCTCGTCCGGCGTGATCGCCAAAGTCCTCGCGGACCTGGGACGCCTCGGCAACCGCGAAACCCCCGTCATCCTCGGGGTGCTGGTCATCGAGGACCTGTCGATGGCCGTCTACCTGCCGCTGCTCACCGCGATGCTCGCGGGCGTCGGCCTCGCCGGCGGCAGCATCGCGCTGCTGATCGCGCTCGGCACGGTCGGTCTGGTGCTCTACCTCGCGCTGCGGCACGGCCGGCTGATCAGCCGCGCGGTGTCCTCCGACAATCCGGAGATGCTGCTGCTCGTCGTGCTCGGGCTGACCGTCCTGGTCGCCGGGGTGGCCCAGCAGCTCCAGGTGTCGGCCGCCGTCGGTGCCTTCCTCGTCGGCATCGCGCTCTCGGGTGAGGTCGCGGAGGGCGCGCGCAAGCTGCTGTCCCCGCTGCGGGACCTGTTCGCCGCCGTCTTCTTCGTGTTCTTCGGGCTCTCCACGATTCCCTCGGACATCCCGCCGGTGCTGCTTCCGGCCGCGCTGCTGGCCGTCGTCACCGTCTTCACCAAGATCGGCACCGGCTGGTACGCGGCCCGGCGCGCCGGCATCGGTGAGCGTGGCCGCTGGCGGGCGGGCGGCACGCTCGTGGCGCGCGGCGAGTTCTCCATCGTCATCGCCGGGCTGGCCGTGGCGACCGAGCCCCGGATCGGGCCCCTCGCCACCGCGTACGTCATGATCCTGGTCATCGTCGGCCCGCTCACCGCGCGCTGGACGCAGCCGGTCGTCGCACGCGTCCAGAAGTGGCGCGGCAAGGAGGAGCAACCGGCCGCCGGAAGCGGTGCCGCGGTTCTCGCGACGCGGGTGCCGTCCGCGTCCGAGCACGAGGAAGTCTCGGCCTCCTCGGAGTGACGGCTTCCCCTTCCCCGGCGGGCCGGCGGCCTCGGTGTGACGGGATTCCCTGCGTGTCGGCTTCCCCGGCGTGACGGCTTCCCCGGAGCGACAGCTTCCCCGGCGTGACGGCTTCCCCGAGTGACGGCCTTCCCCGAGTGGCGGCCTCTTCTGAGGGAACGTTTCTGCGGAGTGACCGGCCGCCGTGCTCCGGCTCAGGTGCCGTGCGGGGCCGGGAGGTCGGGGGCCCAGCCCAGTGGGTAGATGTCGGTGCCCTCGGCGGGGGCCGCCGCCTCGCCGCCCGCCTCCGTGAACGCCCGCAGCGCGTCGATCAGCGCGGCGCGCTGCCCGGGGGCGAGGCGCTGGACGATCGAGGCGACCTCCCGGCGGCGGCCGGCCGTGACCTCCTCGACGAGCCGGTGCCCGTCGGGGGTCAGCCGCAGCACCGTCTCGCGGCGGTTGGCCTGGTTGACCTGGCGCTCCGCGAGGCCCGCCGCGATCAGCCGGTCCAGCATGCGCATCGCGGTCGACGGGTTGACGCCGAGCCGCTCGGCGAGCGAGACAAGCTTGGCGTCCCCGTGTGTGGAGAGCACCACGAGCAGCCGGAACTGGGGCAGCGTCACCCGGTCCTCGACCGCCGCGAGGGACCGGGCCGAGACGGCCACCAGCAGTCTCGACGCGGTCAGCACCGCGCGGGTCACCGCGTCGACGTCGTCCCGGTCCGGGGCGGTCGGTGGGTCATCGGGTGCCTGTCCGTGCGCGGCCATGCCCCTTTTTACCGCGCGCGGGCTGCTTACTCGAACCCGCGGCAGGTCGATGCCGAAACGGTGCCCAACCGGTATCGGACCGACGGCCCGCAACGGTGGCACCGACCTTTGGATCGTGCAACGTTTGCATAGTGACGCACGAACCCGCGGCTTCGCCCGCTCCCCGGCGCCCGGCCCCGCCGACCGGCTGGCGGCGCACCGCCTTCCGGCTTCCCGTCCACATGTTCCGCATGGGGCTCGGGCCGCTCTTCGGGGGACGGCTGCTGCTGCTCGTCCACACCGGCCGCGTCTCGGGCCTCTCCCACCGGACCGCCGTCGAGGTCGTCGAGGCCGCCCCGCACGAGGGCCGGCCGAGCTGGACCGTCGCCTCCGGCTTCGGCCCCGGCGCCGACTGGTACCGCAACCTGGAACGGACCCCGCACGCCACCGTGCAGGCCGGGCGCCGGTTCCACGCGGTGACCGCGCAGTTCCTGACCGCCGAGGAGGGCGGCGAGCTGATGACGCGGTACGCGCCCCGCCACCCCGGGGCCGCCCGCAGGCTCTGCGCGTACCTGGGGTTCACGGTGGACGGCAGCGCGGAGGACTACCGGCGGGTGGGCGAGTCCATCCCGTTCGTCCGGCTGGCCGAAGGCCCCGCGCCCACTTCCCGGCCCGGCCGCTGACGGCCGCCACTCATGCCCGCGCCGGTTCGGGCTCCTCCGTGAGGTGCGGGCGGGGCACCCCGCGCCGGTAGAGGATCAACGTGACGAGCAGGCCGAGGGCGAAGAAGCCCGCCGACCACCAGTACGCGGTGGCGTAGCTCTCCAGCTGCGCCTGGGCGACGACCGGCCGGGTCGGCCTGCGGCCCACCAGGTAGTTGGTGGCCGCGCTGGTGGCGAGGGTGTTCAGCAGCGCCGTACCGATGGAACCGCCGACCTGCTGGCTGGTGTTGACCATCGCCGAGGCCACCCCGGCGTCCCGCGCCCCCACGCCCGCCGTGGCCAGGTTCATCGCGGTGGCGAAGACCATGCCGAGGCCGAGGCCCAGGCAGAGCGTCGGCGGCAGCACGTGCGCGGCGTAGCTGCTGGTCAGGTCCAGGGCGGTCAGCCACACCATGGACGCCGCCGCGATGCCCATGCCGAGCGGCACCACCGGTTTGGCGCCGAGCCGCGGCACGAGCACGTTCGTCGTCGTCACGGACGACACGATCATGACGGCGACCATCGGCAGGAAGGCCAGACCCGTGGAGACCGGCGAGTAGAACAGGCTCTTCTGCAGGTAGTACGTGAGGAACAGGAAGACGCCGAACATGCCGCCGCCGGAGATGAACATCGCGAGGTACGACGCCGCCCGGTTGCGGTCCAGCACCACCCGCATCGGCAGCAGCGGGTGCGGCGCCCTGGTCTGCCACCACGCGAAGGCCGCCAGGAGCAGCCCGCCCGCCGCCAGGAACCCCCAGGTCAGCGGCGAACCCCAGGCGTGCGACTCGGCGTTGGAGAAGCCGTACACGATGCAGAAGAGTCCGGACGAGACGAGCACGGTCCCCGGGATGTCGAGCCTCGGCCGGTCGGTCGGCGCACCGGCGGTCAGCAGCCGCCAGCCCCCGGTGAACGCCACGAACGCGAAGATCAGGTTGACGTAGAGGCACCAGCGCCAGTCCAGGTACTCGGTGAGCACCCCGCCGAGCAGCAGCCCCACCGCGCCGCCAGCCCCGGCGATGGCGCCGTAGATCCCGAAGGCCTTGGCCCGCTCCTTCGGCACGGTGAACGTGGTGGTCAGCAGGGAGAGCGCCGCCGGGGCCAGCAGCGCGCCGAACAGCCCCTGCAACGCCCGGGCCAGCACCAGGACCTCGAAGCTGGGGGCGGCACCGCCGATCGCGGAGGCGACCGCGAAGCCGACCAGACCGGTCAGGAACACCACCCGCCGGCCCACCAGGTCCGCGACACGGCCGCCGAGCAGCAGCAGCGAGCCGAAGGCGAGGGCGTACGCCGTCACGATCCACTGCCGGTTGCCGTCGCTGAAGCCGAGGTCCTGCTGGGCGGAGGGAAGGGCGATGTTCACGATCGTCGCGTCGAGCACCACCATCAGCTGGGCCAGACCGATCACCCCGAGCACCCACCACCGGTGGGACGGACCTGCTTCACGGGCCATGGGGCGGATCTCCCTCGCTGCGCACATCGCCTCGGCCCCCGGCTGATCACGCTAGGCGGAGGCCA
This sequence comes from Streptomyces sp. A0958, assembly GCF_004795035.1. GTDB lineage: Bacteria > Actinomycetota > Actinomycetes > Streptomycetales > Streptomycetaceae > Streptomyces. Next base: position 30,261 of record NZ_SSBK01000036.1, on the reverse strand, counting down.
CCTTCCCCGCATGTGGAGAGCGGGCGGGGACGGCCGGGCGGAACCCGCTCAGACCTCCTTGGCCGGCCAGTCGAGCAGCCGGGCCCCGATCACCGCGGTCTGGAGGGTGTAGCGGTGCATGGGGTCGGTCGGGTCGGAGCCGGTCAGCTGGTGGATGCGTTCGAGCCGGTAGGTGAGGGCGCGCACGCTCAGCGACAGCCGGCGGGCCGTCTCGGCGGCGACACAGCCCGCGTCGAAGTACACCGAGAGCGTCCTGAGCAGCGGCTCGGCGCCTCCCCTGGCCTTCTGGAGCGGGCCCAGCTCACTGCGTACGAGATCGGCCATCGCCTGCCGGTCCCGGGTCAGCACCGGGTAGACCAGCAGGTCGCCGGCGTACAGCACGGGGTCGTCCAGATCCATCCGGTCCGCCAGGTCCAGGGCGTCCAGCGCCTCGTCGTACGACTGGACCACCCCGCCGGGGCCCCGGTGGGCGCGGCCGACCGCCACCCGGCCGCCGTCCGTCGCCGCGTGCGCCTGCTTCGCGAAGTACCGCAGGACGTCGGGCTGGCTGCCGGGCGCGATGCAGACCATCCGCCCGTCCTTCGTCGTGAGCAGGATCTTGCGCCCGCCGAACCGGGCCAGCAGCGCCGCCTCCACCTGCCGCGGCACGGCGTCCGTCTCGGTGTACGCCTCCGGGCCCGCCGCCACCGCGACGGCGTGGGCGCGCGAGAGCCGCAGCCCGAACCGCGTGGCCCGCTCGGCGAGCCGGCCCAGGTTGCTGCGCCCGTACAGGAGGTCGTCGATGAACTCCCGCCGGGCGGCCTCCTCCCGGCGCACGGTGAGGCGCTGCGCCCGCTCGAAGCCGTCGGCGAAGGCATCGACCGCCTGCTCGACCGCGGCCAGCACGCTGTCGGTGGACGCGGCTACGGAGGCCGGGGTGGCGCCGTGGGCGGCGTCCGGCCAGGCGGCCCGGGTCTCGGCGAGGTGCATGCGGACCAGGGCGCGGAGCTGGTGCCCGGCCTCGGCGGCCTGCCGGCCGAGATCCCGGCGGGCGTCCAGCTCCTCGCGGGTGGGCCGTCGCCCCGAAGCGGCCGCCTCACCCAGTATCTGGGCGTAACCCTCCAGAAAGCCGTCGGGAATCTCAGGTTCCGCCACGCATCCGCCTCCGTTCTGCTGTGCCATCGACATCTGCCCAACGCACGGGAAGCGGTGCCGGTGCCCGGCACCGGAGAACGGAAAACATTGCCGTGATCCGGCAATGCGACCGGGCGTCCCGGGATGACACGATCCTGTCAGCACCAACCGGGGGACCACGGGGGAAACACGGGGGTGCACGGGGGACGGGGGAAGGACCCGGTCGCCGCGGCGGCGCCCATGGCGGCGCTGCGGCACCGGGGTCACCGCCCGCCCCGCGCAAGCGCCGGCAGTGCTGCCGGCGGGACGGCAGGGGGTGGGAAACCGATGCGGGAATTCCTGGACGCGACACTGTCCTTCCCGGCCGTACTCTTCGCCGCGGCGCTGGTCGTCGTCATCGCCTTCTGGTTGCTCGTCCTGGTCGGCGCGGCCGACCACCACTCCTTCGACGCGGACGTCGACACCGATCTCGCGGGCGTCGGCGGCGTACCGGTCACCGTCTCGGTGTCCCTGATGGTCGCCGTCGGCTGGTTCACCGCCCTGACCGGCTCCGTCCTCATCCACCGCTCGGGAGCCACCGGCACCGTCCGGGCCGTGCTCGCCTTCGGGGTGCTCGCCGGGGCGCTGCTGCTCGCCTGGGGTGCGGTGCGGCTCCTCGTCCACCACTTCCGCCGCTTCTTCCCGGACCAGCCCCCGCCATCGCGCCAGGACTTCCTGGGCCGGGTCTGCACGGTCCGCACCGGCTCGGTCGGTCCCGACTTCGGCCAGGCCGAGGTCGCCGCGGCCGACGGGTCGACCGCCATCGTCCAGGTGCGGCAGCTGCCGCCCGCCGACGCGGAGCTCACCGCCGGAAGCGCGGGCCTGCTGTACGCGTACGACGAGGCCGGGGAGTTCTTCTGGGTCTCGTCCTACGACAAGGCGCTCGACCCGGGTCCACCCCCCGCCGAGCTGCCCCGTCACGGCCGTACGGCTCCCGGCCCCACCGCCTGAGCCGTCCTTCTCACCGGCGCGATGTGCCCGCCCGGCGTACCCGGGCCGTGCGCCACCGCGCCACCACACCCCCGAAACCGCTCATTTTCCGTACCACCAGCCGCCAAGGACTGTCATGGACGCCATCTCCTTGGGCCTCGGCCTCCTCATCGCCGTGGTCCTGCTCATCGCCGTAGCCGTGCTTCTGATCGTCACCCGGCTCTTCCGCAAGGTGGAGCAGGGCAAGGCACTGATCATCTCCAAGACCAAGAAGGTCGACGTGACCTTCACCGGGGCCGTCGTCCTGCCGGTGCTGCACAAGGCCGAGTCCATGGACATCTCGGTGAAGACCATCGAGATCCGCCGCACCGGGCGCGAGGGCCTGATCTGCCAGGACAACATCCGCGCCGACATCCACATCACGTTCTTCGTCCGGGTCAACAAGACCGTCGAGGACGTCATCAAGGTCGCCCAGGCGATCGGCACCGAGCGGGCCAGCGACAAGGCCGCCATCCAGGAGTTCTTCGCGGCGAAGTTCTCCGAGGCGCTGAAGACCGTCGGCAAGCAGCTCGACTTCGTCGACCTCTACACCAAGCGCGAGGAGTTCCGGGACCGGATCATCCGGGTCATCGGCACCGACCTCAACGGCTACCACCTGGACGACGCGGCGATCGACTTCCTGGAGCAGACGCCGATGGCGCAGCTCGACGGCGCCAACATCCTGGACGCGCAGGGCATCCGCAAGATCACCGAGCTGACCGCGATCGAGCACGTGCGGACCAACGAGTTCCAGCGCACCGAGCAGAAGGAGATCACCCGGCAGGACGTCGACGCCCGGGAGACCATCCTGGAGCTGGAGCGCCGGCAGGCCGAGGCCGAGATCAAGCAGCGCCGCGAGGTCGAGACGCTGCGGGCCCGCGAGGAGTCCGTGACCGCCCGGGTCCAGGAGGAGGAGCGCCTGGGCGCCCAGGCCGCGTTCATCAGGACCGAGGAGCAGCTCGGCATCCAGCGGGAGAACCAGGCGCGTGAGATCGCCGTCGCGCAGAAGAACCGCGAGCGGGTCATCGCCGTGGAGAACGAGCGCATCGAGAAGGACCGGATGCTGGAGGTCATCGGGCGCGAGCGCGAGACCGAGCTGAACCGGATCGCCGCGACGAAGGAGGTCGAGGCCGAGCGCCGCGATGTCGCCGACGTCATCCGCGAGCGCATCGCGGTGGACCGTACGGTCGCCGAGCAGGAGGAGTCCATCAAGACGCTGCGGTCGGTCGAGGAGTCCGAGCGCACCCGCAAGTCGGTCATCATCGCCGCCGAGGCGGAGGCGCAGGAGCAGCTGGTCAAGGACATCAAGGCCGCGGAGGCGGCCGAGGCCGCCGCCACCCACCGCGCCGCCGAGCAGCTGACGCTCGCCGAGGCCCGGCTCAAGACCGCGGACCTGGACGCCCAGGCGAAGCTGCGGCTCGCCGAGGGTGTGCAGGCGGAGTCGGCGGCGGCCGGCCTGGCGGACGTGCAGGTGCGGGACGCGGCGGCGGAGGTCATCGAGAAGACCGGTCTCGCCGAGGCCGAGGCGACGTCCGCACGGCTCAGGGCCGAGGCGGAGGGTGCGCGCCTCAAGGCCCTCGCGGAGGCGGAGGGCACGCAGGCCCAGGCCGTGGCCGACGCGGCGATGATCGGCGAGAAGCTGAAGGCGGAGGCGGCGGGCCTCACGGAGAAGGCGGCCGCGATGGCGGCGCTGGACGACGCCTCGCGCGGCCACGAGGAGTACCGGCTGCGGCTGGCCGCCGAGAAGGAGATCCGGCTCGCCGGACTCGACGTGCAGCGGCAGGTGGCCGAGGCGCAGGCGACGGTGCTGGCCACCGGACTGGAGAACGCCGACATCGACATCGTCGGCGGCGAGTCGGTCTTCTTCGACCGCCTCGTCTCGTCCATCTCGATGGGCAAGAGCCTGGACGGTTTCGTCGGCAGCTCCGACACGGCGAAGGCGCTGGCCGGTCCGTGGCTGAGCGGCGAGTCCTCGTTCACCCAGGACCTGACTCGGGTGCTGTCGTCGGTGTCCACGGGTGACGTGCAGAACCTGACGGTGTCGGCGCTCCTGATGCGGCTGATGGCCGCGCCGGGGGCCGCCGGGGTGGGCGCGGACCAGGTCCGCCAGCTGCTGGAGCACGCGCGCTCGCTGGGGCTCGCGGATGTCCCGGTGGCCGAGGTCGCGAACGGGGTCGCGGGCGCGCCCCACAACGGCACGCCGGTCGCGTAACCGACACCGCGAGCCGACCGCCCGCTCCAGCCCCGTCCGTCCTCGATCGCCGGACGGGCTGGAGTGGGCCCCACCCGCCCTCGGTCAACGGCCACCCCGAGCCCGCCCGGCAGCCACCCGAGCCCGTCCGGCGGTCGAGGACGCCCGGACGGCAAGCTGAAACCCGCCCGCCCCCTCAAGCCCGTCCGGCGATCGAGGACGCCCGGACGGCAAGTCCAAGCCGGTCCGGCGATCGAGGACATCACCGCAAGGGAGCCCCCCATGGACACCGTGACCCCACCCACCGCCGGGGACTACGACGTCCTGCGGCGCCGCCTCGGCACCCACGCCGCCGAACTCGCCCGCAGGGCCGAGGCACTGAACGCCCGCCGCACCGAGGAGTTCGGCTCCACGGGCCTGCGGCTGCTGGGCAGCGAGCAGATCCGCACCCAGCGCCCCTCCGTCCCCCGCGACCTCGTCGCGGTCGGCGGACAGCTCCTGTTCGGCTTCGAGCGCGGCCCGGGCCACCGCGGGGAGCCGGCCGTGGACGACGTACTCGCGCTGTACGGCTCCGACCTCGCGCCCGGCACCGGCGACCTGCTCTCCGAGACCGCCTTCGTCCGCGAGTTCGACGGGCTGCACCGCTACTTCCGGGACGCCCGCCTGCTGCGGCTGCGCCGGACCGAGGGCCGGCTGCTCGCGGTGTTCCGTACCGGCGAGACCGCCGACGACATCCGCGTCCTGCGCTGGGCGCTGAACGCCGACGGCTCGCCCGGCGCGTTCCTCGACGCGCGCGGCGAGCGCGACCACGTGTTCCCGCCGTCGCACGACTTCACCTGGACCACCGCCGGGCGCGAGTCCCACGTCACGGGCCGCCACCCGCACATCGCGATCGGCTGCGAGGCGGAGCTGTACGTCGACACGCTCGGCGGCAGCCTCACCGTCAAGACCGTCGACGACACGGACACCCCGGACGGGATCTACGACGAGCCGGTCACCGAACCGCTCCAGTCGCTCGCCGACGCCGAGGTCGAGTACGCGGAACTCGGTCCGCTGGTCCTGCTCCGCGTCCGCCCGTACAAGGAGGAGGCGAGGCGCTACCTCGTCTTCAACGCGCTGCTCGGCACCGTCACCCGGCTGGACGGGATCGGCCCGGCCTGCCGGCGGCTCCCGGAGGACCAGGGGATCATCTTCCCCGGCGGTTTCTACCTGACCACCGGCGAGGCCAGGACCTTCGACATCGCGCAGCCGCTCACCGACCCCGTCTTCGAGGACGCCGTCCGCTCCCCCAACGGCGAGGACGTGCTCTACGTCTTCCGGTCCCGCCAGGACGGGCGGAGCCTGCTGCTGCCGTACAACGTGATCCGCCAGGAGGTCGCGACCCCGCTCCAGGGCCGGGGCCACGCCCTGCTGGACGACGGCACGCTCGTCGTCCTGCGCGACCCGGTGGAGGGCGGCGACGGCGGCGCGGCCCGGGTTCACCCGTTGCAGCGCTGGCAGACCCCGTACGTCTCCGACACCTACGCCGCCTCCCGCCCCGTCGGGGACGGCCCGCTCGCCCGGGTCGGCAACGCGGATCTGGTGCGTGGCATCTCGGACTGCCTGGCCCTCGCGCACTCCGCGTCCGAGACGACGCCGACGGCCGCCGTGTACGACCGGCTGGTCACCGACTGCGTCCGGGCGGGCGACCGCTACCACTGGCTGGGCGACACCGAACTCGGTGACCTGGCCGGCCCGTTGGACGAGCTGCGGGAGACCGCGCGCCAGGTCGTGGCGGAGTTCGAGGCCGTCCAGGAGCTGACCCGGCAGGCCGCCGACGCGCTCACCGAGACGGCCGACCGCATCACCACCCTGGTCCGCCGGGTGCGCGGCGAGGCCCCGCGCACGGCCGCCGAGTGGGTCGACCGGCTGACCGAACTGCGCGGCGCGCACGGCCGCTTGGCGACGCTCACCGAGATGCGGTACGCGGACACCGAGCGCATCGCGGAACTCACCGCGGCCACCGCCGACGACCTCGAAGCGGCCGGCCGGCGCGCGGTCGCGTTCCTGGCCAGGGACGACGCGTTCGCCGGCTACCACGAGGACATCGCCCGGCTCACCGAGGAGGCCGGCGAACTGGCCTCGGTCACCGACGCCTCCGCGCTCGGGGACCGGCTGGCCGGTATGACCGACGGCCTGAGCACGGTCACGGACGTCGTCGCCGGGCTCGACATCGGCGACGGTGTGGTCCGTACGTCGATCCTGGAGCGGATCGCGGAGGTGCTCGGCGGTGTCAACCGGGCCCGTGCCACGCTCGACGCCCGCCGCCGCACCCTGCTGGACCACGAGGGCCGGGCCGAGTTCGCCGCCGAGTCCGCGCTGCTCGGGCAGGCCGTCACGGCCGGGCTGGCCGCCGCCGTCACCCCGGAATCCTGCGACGAGCAGCTGGCCCGGCTGCTGCTCCAGCTGGAGAATCTGGAGGCGCGGTTCGCGGAGTTCGACGACTTCCTGGCGGAGCTGGGCGAGCGCCGGACGGAGGTGTACGAGGCGTTCTCGGCCCGCAGGCAGAGCCTTCAGGACGCTCTGGCCCGCCGCACCGAACGCCTCGCGGATTCCGCCGCGCGCGTCCTGGAGACGGTCGCCCGCCGCAGCGCCGCCCTGCCCGACACGGACGCCGTCCACACCTACTTCGCGTCCGACCCGATGGTCGCCAAGATCCGCCGCACCGCCGACGAGCTGCGAGAACTCGGCGACTCCGTGCGGGCCGAGGAGCTGGACGGGCAGCTGCTCGCCGCCCGCCAGGAGGCGGGCCGCGCCCTGCGCGACCGCAGCGAGCTGTACGCGGACGGCGGGGCCGTGATCCGGCTGGGCCGGCACCGGTTCGCGGTGAACACCCAGCCGTTCGAGCTGACGCTGGTGCCCCAGGACGACGGGCTCGCGTTCGCCGTCACCGGGACCGACTACCGGATGCCGGTCGCCGACCCGGAGTTCGCCGCGACCCGCCCGTACTGGGAGCAGTCGCTGCCCTCCGAGTCGCCGTCCGTCTACCGGGGCGAGCACCTGGCCGCCCGCCTCCTCGCCGAGCAGGGAGCGGACCGGCTCGCCGCCCTGGGCGACGCCGAACTCGCGGCGCTGGTGCGGGAGTCGGCGGCAGCCGCGTACGACGAGGGGTACCAGCGCGGCGTCCACGACGAGGACGCGACCGCGATCCTGGCCGCGCTGCTGCGGCTGCACGCGGGCGCGGGCCTGCTCCGCTTCACGCCCGCCGTCCGGGCCTCCGCCCAGCTCTTCTGGACCCATGGGGCGGACGAGGCCCGCCGCACCTCCTGGACGCGCCGGGCCCGCTCGCTGGCCCGCGCCCGGGAGACCTTCGGGCTGGCCCCGGCCGTCGCCGCGCTCCAGGAGGAGTGGGCGTCGGTGATCCCCGGCGAGGGCTCCCGGGCCGTCGCCGCGTACCTCTTCGAGGAGCTGACCGGCGGGCCCGAGGGCTTCGTGACGGGCGCCGCCGTCCGCACCTTCCTGGACAAGTTCCGCCGCGCCACCGGCACTTCGGCGTACGACGACGACCTCACCGCCCTCGCGGACGACCTGCCGGCCCGCCGCCAGCTCGTGGAGGGCTGGCTCACCTCGTACGCCGAGGCGTGCGGCACGGACATCGACCCGGGCGACCTCGCGGAGGCCGTCGCCGTGGAGCTCTGCCCCGAGCCGCTGCTCGCCCGGTACGAGGCCGACGCGCCGCTCACCGAGACCGTGGACGGGCTCCTCGGCGTCCACCCGCGCATCGACCGCGGCCGGCTCACCGTACGCGTCGACGAACTCCTCTCCCGCACCGAGGAGTTCCGCACCACCACCGTCCCGGGCTTCCGCGCCTACCAGCGCCGGCGGACCGCCCTGGTCGCCGCCGAACGGACCCGGCTGCGGCTGGAGGACCACCGCCCCCGTGTGATGTCCGCGTTCGTACGCAACCGGCTGCTGGACGAGGTGTACCTGCCGCTGATCGGCGACAGCCTCGCCAAGCAGCTGGGCACCGCAGACGCCGACCGCCGCACCGACTCGCAGGGCCTGCTGCTGCTCGTCTCCCCGCCCGGCTACGGCAAGACGACGCTGATGGAGTACGTCGCCGACCGGCTCGGCCTGGTCCTCGTCAAGATCAGCGGGCCCAACCTCGGCCACGACGTGACCTCGCTCGACCCGGCGCAGGCGGGCAGCGCCACCGCGCGCCAGGAGATCGAGAAGGTCAACTTCGCGCTGGAGGCGGGCAACAACACCCTGCTCTACCTGGACGACATCCAGCACACCTCGCCGGAACTCCTCCAGAAGTTCATCCCGCTGTGCGACGCCACCCGCCGGATCGAGGGCGTACGGGACGGCGAGCCGCGCAGCTACGACCTGCGGGGCAAGCGGTTCGCCGTGTGCATGGCGGGCAACCCGTACACCGAGTCCGGCGAGCGCTTCCAGGTCCCCGACATGCTCGCCAACCGGGCGGACGTGTGGAACCTGGGCGAGGTGCTGAGCGGCCGCGAGGACGTCTTCGCGCTGAGCTTCATCGAGAACGCGCTGACCGCCAACCCGGTCCTCGCCCCGCTCGCCGGGCGCTCCCGGGACGACCTGACGCTGCTGCTGCGGCTCGCCGCCGGCGACCCCACGGCCCGGCCCGAACGGCTCGAACACCCCTACGCCCCGGCCGAGGTGGGCCGGATCACCGCCGTGCTGCGCCATCTGGTGCGGGCCCGCGACACGGTGCTCGCGGTCAACGCCGCATACATCGCGTCGGCCGCGCAGACCGACGCCACCCGCACCGAACCGCCGTTCCGGCTCCAGGGCTCGTACCGCAACATGAACCGGATCGCGGAGCGGATCTCGCCCGTGATGAACGACGCCGAACTGTCCGCCGTCGTGGACGACCACTACGCGGGCGAGGCGCAGACCCTGACCAACGGCGCCGAGGCCGCCCTGCTGAAGCTGGCCGCCCTGCGCTCCACGCTCACACCCCCACAGGCCGAACGCTGGGCCGCGCTCTGCTCCTCGTACGTCCGCACCCAGGCGCTCGGTGGGCCCGAGGGCGACCCGATGACCCGCGCGGTGGCCGCGCTCGGCCTGCTCGCGGACCGGATCGCGGCGGTCGAGGCGGCGATCGGCCGCGCGGCGGACCCCCGACACCTCCTGTCCCGGCACCCGGCCGGGGGCGACGACAACGGCTGACCCCGCTGATCCCCGGAAGGGAGCAAGGCATGCTGGGCTCCGTGTCCTCATTCCCCCAGCAACCCCAACCCTCCCCGTTCTTCGGCCACATGGTGGTCTGCGGCGACGACGCGCTCGCCCAGCGGCTCGCCGTGGAGCTGCGTTACGTCTACGGGGAGCGGGTCACCCTCGTCGTCCCCCCGGACCCGGGCACGGCCAGGTCCGAGCTGCCGCTGAGCGGGCGCGGCCGGGCCACCGCGCTGTTCGGCCGGATGGCGTCCGCGATGAACCGCAACGGGGGCGGCCTCCCCCGCGGTTCGGACGGGGACACCAACGCCGGGGTCGAGGCGGTGCGCATCCTCCAGGCGGCGGAGCCCTCCGACGAGACGCTGGAGGAGGCGGGCATCGACACGGCCTCCGCGGTGGCCCTCGTCTACGACGACGACGAGCGCAACATCCGCGCCGCGCTGACCGCCCGCCGGCTCAACCCCCGGGTCCGGCTGGTGATCCGGCTCTACAACCGCAAGCTCGGCCAGCACCTGGAGACCCTGCTCGACCAGGCGGCCGCCCTCGCGTCCCCCGGGCTCGACCCGGCCGCGCTCGACGCCTCCACCACGGTCCTGTCCGACGCCGACACCGCCGCCCCCGCCCTCGCGGCCACCGCGCTCGCCGGATCGACGCGGGTGATCCGCGCGGAGGGCCTGTTCCTGCGGGCGGCCGAACGCACCCCGCCCAGGAACGGCCAGGTCGCCGACCCCGGCCTGTGCACCCTGGCCCTGCTCTCCTCCACCACCCACGACCCGGCCGGCGCGGAGGGCTCCGACAGCAGCGGCGCCGAGGGCCCCCAACTCCTCCCCGACCAGGCCCAGGTGGCCGCCGCGACCGGCCGGGGCACGGTGGTCCTGGAGGCCGTCACCCAGTCCGGCCCGGCCGCCTCCAAGCCCCGGATGAGCGGCCGGAGCGCCCCGCTGAGCCAGTTCTTCTCCCGCCGGCTGCGGTGGTCCGCGCTGGGCGTCGGGCTGGCCGTCCTCGGCCTCGCGGTGGCGTCCTCGCTCACCACGGGCGACCACCCGCTGCACGCCGCCTACCTCACCCTCCTCGACCTCTTCGCCATGGGCGACCCGGCGATCGGCGACCCCACCCCCCGCCAGATCATCCAGATCCTCTCCGGCATCGCCGGCCTGATGCTCCTCCCCCTCCTCGTGGCCGGCGTCCTGGAAGCCTTCGGCTCCCTCCGTACGGCCTCCTCCCTGCGCCGTCCGCCGCGCGGCCTGTCCGGCCATGTGGTGCTGCTCGGCCTCGGCAAGATCGGCACCCGCGTCCTGGTGCACCTGCGGGAGCTGGGCATCCCCGTCGTCTGCGTGGAGGACGACCCGGACGCGCGCGGCATCGCGGTCGCCCGCCGGCTGCACGTCCCCGTCGTCCTCGGTGACGTCACCCACGAAGGGGTGCTGGAAGCCGCGAAGATCACCCGCTCCCGCGGCCTCCTCGCCCTGACCAGCGTCGACACCACGAACCTGGAGGCCGCGCTCTACGCCCGCTCGCTCAAGCCGAACCTGCGGGTGACGCTGCGCCTGTTCGACGACGAGTTCGCCACCGCCGTCTACCGCACCCTGCGCACGGCCCACCCGCAGGCCCTGACCCGCTCCCGCTCGGTCTCCCACCTGGCCGGCCCGTCCTTCGCGGTCGCCATGATGGGCCGGCAGATCCTGGGCGCGATCCCGGTCGAACGCAAGGTGATGCTGTTCGCCGCGATCGAGGTCGCCGGCCATCCGCAACTGGAGGGCCGCACGGTGGAGCAGGCGTTCCGCGCGGGCGCGTGGCGCGTGCTGGCCCTGGACGTCGCCCCGCCCCACGCACCGGGCGCGCCCGGCGGCGCGGCGGAACAGGGCAGCCTCGTCTGGAACCTCCACCCCGGCTACGTCCTGCGCCCGACGGACCGCGTGGTAGTCGCCGCGACCCGCCGCGGCCTGGCGGAGCTCCTGGGCCGCCGTGCGCTGACGCGGCGCTGAGGAGCGCTTGGGCGGGCGGGGCCCTTGGGCGGGCGGCATCCTCGACGCCTCCCCGGTCCGGGGCGGAGGGTTCCGTCCTCAATCGCCGGACGGGCTCAAAGGCGCGCCCCGGCCTTGTGGGTGGGGTCCGGGGGCCCTCCGGGGCGTCTCCTCGGACGACGAACGTTCCGCCGGTACGCAGCGGCACCCGGGTATCCGTTCCTCGCCCTGCGGGGACTCCCCTGCACGCCCCCGGACCACCCGTCGCGCGCCTGCACACCGGTTGGCACGAAGGCCGCAGACGCAAGGCGGCCGGGTGGGGGCGTGCAGGGCAGTCCCCGCAGAAAATGGCGTACGACCCGGGTCCTCCACGTACCCGGGTGAACACGCCATTTTTGAGGAGTCTGCCCGGAGGGCCCCCACCCCCACCCACCAGGTGGAGGCGACCCGCACCCCGCAGAGCGACCCGCACAAACCCAGCCCGTCCGGCGCCTGAGGACGGAACCCCCCGCCCCGGACCGGGGCGCAGGCCCAAGATGCCGCCCGCCCAAGGGCCGGGCCCCGCCCGTCCGGCGCTTGAGGACGGACCCCCGCACCCCGGAAAGGCGCACCGAGGAATACCGCCCCCCCGGCCCCCCGTTGTACGGTGTGAACACATAGTTCAATGTTCAACCACTACCAATCGGCCAGGAGGCGGACGTCATGCAGTTCGGGATCTTCACCGTCGGGGACGTCACCACCGACCCGACCACCGGCACGACGCCGAGCGAGCACGAGCGGATCAAGGCCACGGTCGCCATCGCGCGGAAGGCCGAGGAGGTCGGCCTGGACGTGTTCGCGACCGGCGAGCACCACAACCCGCCGTTCGTCCCCTCCTCACCGACCACCACGCTCGGCTTCATCGCCGCGCAGACGAACCGCATCATCCTGTCGACGTCCACCACGCTGATCACCACCAACGACCCGGTGAAGATCGCCGAGGACTACGCGACGCTCCAGCACCTCGCGGACGGCCGCGTGGACCTGATGATGGGGCGCGGCAACACCGGCCCGGTGTACCCGTGGTTCGGCAAGGACATCCGCCAGGGCATCCCGCTCGCGGTCGAGAACTACGCCCTGCTGCACAAGCTGTGGCGGGAGGACGTCGTCGACTGGGAGGGCAGGTTCCGGACGCCGTTGCAGTCGTTCACGGCGACCCCGCGCCCGCTGGACGGCGTACCGCCGTTCGTCTGGCACGGCTCGATCCGTTCCCCGGAGATCGCCGAACAGGCCGCGTACTACGGCGACGGCTTCTTCCACAACAACATCTTCTGGCCCATCGAGCACACGAAGAAGATGGTGAACCTGTACCGGCAGCGGTACGCGCACTACGGCCACGGCACCGCCGAGCAGGCGATCGTCGGCCTCGGCGGCCAGGTGTTCATGCGGAAGAACTCGCAGGACGCGGTACGCGAGTTCCGTCCGTACTTCGACAACGCCCCGGTCTACGGGCACGGGCCGTCCATGGAGGACTTCACCCAGCAGACGCCGCTGACCGTCGGCTCCCCGCAGGAGGTCATCGAGCGGACGCTGACCTTCCGGGACGCCGTGGGCGACTACCAGCGCCAGCTGTTCCTGATGGACCACGCCGGGCTGCCGCTGAAGACGGTCCTGGAGCAGCTCGACATCCTCGGCGAGGAGGTCGTCCCGGTGCTGCGCAAGGAGTTCGCCGCCCTGCGGCCGGCCGGTGTTCCCGAGACCGCGCCGCCGCACCCCGCCGTCGCCGCCACCCTCACGAAGGAGAGCTGACCGTGTTCGCCACCGCACCGCTGAGGATCGTCGCCGTGTCGGCCGGGCTCAGCACCCCCTCGTCCACCCGGCTGCTGGCCGACCGGCTGGCCGCCGCCGCCCGGGAGCAGCTGGAGGCCGGGCAGGACCGCCCGGTCGAGGTCCGGGTGATCGAGCTGCGGGACCTGGCCGTGGACATCGCGGGCCACCTGGTGTCCGGCTTCCCGTCGGCCGCCCTGGAGGACGCGCTCTCCGCGGTGACGGGCGCGGACGGGCTGATCGCCGTCACACCGGTCTTCACCGCCTCCTACAGCGGCCTGTTCAAGTCGTTCTTCGACCTGGTCGAGAACACCGCCCTGACCGGCAAGCCCGTGCTCGTCGCGGCGACCGGCGGCACCGCCCGGCACTCGCTGGTGCTGGAGCACGCGATGCGCCCGCTCTTCGCCTATCTGCGGGCCGTCACGCTGCCGACCTCGGTGTACGCGGCGTCGGAGGACTGGGGCGCGTCGGGCGACGCGTACGCCGACGGCCTGCCGGCCCGTATCCGGCGCGCGGGTGGCGAGCTGGCCCACGCCGTCGCGGGCGGGCGCGCGGTCTCCGGTGCGTCCAGGGCGCCCGGGCCGGATGACGAGGTGGTCCCCTTCGAGCAGCAGCTCGCCGCGCTCCGCCCGGCCTGACCGGCCCGCGGAGATCGCCCTTTCGCCCGTTTTGACTAGAGTCGTACGGGAAGACGTGTCCCGAACGGCACCGAACGGCACCGAACGGCACCGAACGGCCCGAACGGAACAGCAGAACTCAGCTGGAGGCAGAGATGGGCAGGATCGTGGTGGGCGTCGACGGCTCCGAGTCGTCGGTCAAGGCACTGCACTGGGCCGTACGCCAGGCACAGCTGACCGGTGACACGGTGGAGGCCGTGAACAGCTGGGAGTACCCCGCGACCAGCTGGGCCTCGATGATGCCGGGCCTGCCGGAGGACTTCGACCCGCAGGCCCTGACCGCCGTGTCGCTCACCGAGACGCTGGAGGAGGCGCTCGGCGCCGAGGGTGCCGCCGCCGTCAGCAAGGTCGTGGTGATCGGCAACCCGGCGCAGGCCCTGCTCGACCGGGCCGAGGGCGCGAACCTGCTGGTCGTCGGCGCACGCGGATACAGCGGCTTCAAGGCGACCCTGCTCGGTTCGGTCAGCCTGCACGTCACCCAGCACGCGTCGTGCCCGGTGACCGTCGTCCGCAACTGAGCGCCGGGACAGCAGGGAGGGGGCCCGCACCACGCGTGGTGCGGGCCCCCTCCCGTACGTCACAGCTCCACGACGTCCGCCACCGCGCAGGACACGTTGTCGGGCGCGCCCGCCGCCCCCGCCAGCTCCATCAGTTCGCGCACGGCTGTGCCGGGCCCGTCCGCCGCGGCCAGCACCCGGGCCAGCTCCGCGCCGTCGACCACGGCCGAGAGCCCGTCCGAGCAGAGCAGATAGCGGTCGCCGGGCCGGGCGTCCCGGACGTCCAGATCGGGCCCCGAGCCGTGCGGGCCGTTCCCGGAGAGTGCCTTGAGCAGCATCGCCCGCTGCGGGTGCGAGAACGCCTCCTCCTCCGTCAGCGAACCGTCGTCGATCATCGACTGGACCAGGCTGTGGTCGTGCGTGATCCGGAACAGCTCGCCCCCGCGCAGCAGGTACGCCCGCGAGTCCCCGATGTGCACCAGGCCCAGCCGCGAGCCCGTCCACACCATCGCGGTCAGCGTCGTCCCGGACTCCTCCGGCGCCCCGCTCCCACCGCTCCCCGCGACCGCGTCCCGCACCGCGAGCGCCACCCGTTCCGCCGCGTCGTGCAGGCTGTTCAGCAGCTCCGCGGCCGGCACCGCACCCGGCGCGACCGGCTTCAGCGCCTCGATCGCCGCGGTGCTCGCACCCGCCCCGCCCTCGCCGAACCCGTCGGCGACCGCGAGCAGCCGGGCACCGGCGTATACCGCGTCCTGGTTGGTCTCCCGCACCGCACCCGTGTCGGTGCGGGCCGCGTAGCGGATTCCGAGCGTGCCTACCGATGTCATGACGTCCTCCGTCGACAGCTGGTCGATGAGGAAGACCGCGAGGTCACGGCGGGCCGCCGTCTCCGCCTCGATCTGCGCCCAGTACGCCCGGATCGCCGCGGCGGCCGCGCCGGAGTCCAGCGCGATCACCTCCCTGATCCGGGCGAGCGGCATCCCGATCCGGCGGAGCCAGGCCACCAGCCGGGCCGCCCGCACCTGCGCCGGGTCGTAGTACCGGTAGCCGTTCACCGGGTCGACCAGGGCCGGCGGGAGCAGACCGAGCTCGTCGTAGCGGCGCAGCGCCTTGGCGGACAGCCGGGACAGCCGGGCGAACGCCCCGATCGTCACCAGTGCCGCGCCGGGGCCCCGCCCCTGCCCGTCGTCCGTCGTCACCGCACGCCTCCTCATACCGGGCGGCCTTCCCGCCCCGGCACACTCGATCCTTGGCCTTCCCCCGTGGAGAAGGTCAAGGACCGATGATGGCCGCCCGGACGCGGGGAGCGGCAGTCACTCCCGGGTGTAGAAGTAGTAGAACGCGGCGAGCAGCGTGCTCAGGCCGATGACCAGACCGATTCCCGACGCCGCCAGGATGCTCGCGCCGGACAGGCTGTAGAGGAAGCCGATCGAACCGCCGGCCAGTACCCCGTACGCGGCCGCCCTGAGTTCGCGCGGCAGCCGGTTCTGTATCCGGCCCAGGCCAAAGCAGAGCGCCGCGAGCACGGCGCCGGAGACCAGTCCGAGGGCGAGCCGGGGGCCGGTGAGCACCCCGCCGCCGCGGACGATGGCCGTCGCGTAGCAGCCGAGGATCACGCCGAGCGTGACGGGGACGGCCCAGCTGAGGACGGGGCGGTGCCGGACAGGCGCGCGCCGCCTCCCGCGCGCCTGCACCGAAGCGTGTGCGGCCATGGCAGAGAGCTCCTTCCGTCGCCCCCGCTTTCCCTCCAGGGCACACCCGGTCGCGCGTCCCGGCAACTCGGATGGGCTACGGCCCGGGGCACCCCGCCGCCATCCGCGATTCCCTTGGGGGGTGCGGACGTACTTCTCGGTGGCCCTCTCGGTGGTAGCGCTGGTGCTGCTGGCCGTCCTGGTGCCGTTGAGCGCGCTGTCCGCCTGGGTCGATCTGGAGATCGACGACACGGACCGTTACGTGGCCGCCGTCGTGCCGCTCGCCGGCGACTCCGACGTGCGGGGCACCGTCGCCGACCTGATCACCGACAGCGCGATGAAGCAGATCGACGTCGGCCCGCTCCAGAACACCGTCCGCGACTTCCTGCACCAGGCCGTCCGGTCGTTCACCACCACCGACGCCTTCCGGGACGCCTGGACCGCCGCCAACCGGACGGCGCACGAGACGGTCACCGCCGCGCTGGACGGGAAGAGCGGCGAGAGCGTCACCATCGACCTGGCGCCCGTCACGGAGAAGGTGAAGCGGAACCTGGTGGACAACGGGGTGCCGTTCGCCGACCAGGTCCCCGTCCAGCACACCGACATCCAGCTGGTCTCCGCCGACCGCGCGGACCAGCTGCGGCAGAGCTTCCGGTGGCTGCGGGCCGCCAGTGTGTGGCCCGCCGTCGGCACCCTCGCCTTCGCGCTGCTCGCCATCGCCCTGGCCTGGGTGCGCGGCGGACCCGGCCGCCGGAGCCAGGCCCTGGCCGCGCTGGCCGCCACCGCCGTGACCGGCGCCGGTTTCGCGCTCGGGGCGCTGGTGCTGCGCGGGGTGATCGCCCTGGCCCGTGACCGGGTGCTGGCCGAGGTGCCGGACAGCGACACCGGCGCAGCGGCGGCGGTCTACGACGCGCTGACGCACTCGCTGCGGACCACGGTGTGGATCGTCTTCGGCCTGGGCCTGGCCGTCGCGGTGTGCGCGGCGGCGGCGCGGATCTGGGCCCAGCGGGTGCTGCCGGTGCCGGCCGGGGAGTGACGGCCCGGCGCCCGCCGGGGGCGGGTGCCGACGTGCGGGGGCACGCGGGCCGGGGAAGAGTGGGGGCGTGACTGCCGGGCGACTGGGAGGTCTGCGTATGCGAGCCATCGCCGTCAGCGCGTTGCGGGCCGACCCGGTGCTGGTCGAACTGCCCAAGCCGGACCCCCGGCCAGGTGAGGTCCGGGTGCGGATCGAGTACGCCTCGCTCAACCCGCAGGACTGGCAGGCCGCGGACGGTTCCACCCCGGCCCCGGCGCCCTTCCCGTTCGTCGTCGGTGTGGACTACGCGGGGCGGGTCGACATGATCGGCGGCGGGGACAACCGCTTCCGCGTCGGCGATCCGGTCCTCGGCCGCGCCGGTACGACGGGCACGGCCGGTACGACGGGCACGGGCGACGTGATCACGACCGGTACGACGGGCACGGCCGGTACGACGGGTGCGTGCGGGGCGTACGGGGAGTACGTGTGCGTGCCGCAGGACTCCGCCATCACGCTCGTGCCGCGCGGCCTCGACTACCGGACCGCCGCCGCGCTGCCGTCCGCCGGGATGGCCGCCGCCCAGATCCTGGAGGCGGTGGCGCTGCGCGGCCACGAGACCCTGCTCGTCGTCGGCGCTGCGGGCGGCGTCGGCTGCTGCCTGACCCAGCTCGCCCGGGCCCGGGACGTCCGCGTGATCGCGGCGGTGCGCGGTGACGAGCGGTCCAGGATGGGGTCGTTGGGCGCGGCCGCCACGATCGACCTCACGGACGGCGTGCCAGCCGACGCGCTGCGGGAGGCCTGCCCGGACGGCATCGACGCGCTGGCCGACCTGGCCTCCGCGACACCGGAGGCATTCGCCGGCCACGCCGCCGCGGTACGCCCGGGCGGCATCGCGCTCTCGACGCGCGGCGCCGCGTCCGGTGCCCAACTCCCCGAGGGCGTACGGGGCGTCGACTTCCGTCTCGACCCGAGCCCGGTCCTGCTGGACGTGCTGGCGGCGGGCGCGGCGGACGGTGTCCTGCGCGTGCCCATCGACGTCGAACTCCCCCTGGAGGAGGCCCCCCGGGCCCTGGAGCGCAACCGGGCCGGCGGGGCACGCGGCAAGACCGTCATCGCCCTGCGCCACCCCGGGCGCCGCTGAGCCGCCCGCGGTCACTCCGCCGGGCCGGGCCCCATCCCGCGCAGCCGGTCCATCTCGCGCCGGTCCCGCTTCGTCGGCCGACCCGCGCCCCTGTCCCGTACCGGAACCTGGATCGCGGCCTCACGCGGCGGCGGGGGCGGGCTGTTGTCTACGAAGCACTCGGCGGCGACGGGCGCGCCGACCCGCTTCTTCACGATCTTCGACACGACGACGACCCGGTCCCGGCCCGCGTGCCGGAGCCGCACCTCGTCACCGACGCGCACCGCCTGGGCGGGCTTGGCGCGTTCGCCGGCGACCTTCACATGACCCGCACGGCAGGCGGCAGCGGCCTGCGCCCGGGTCTTCGTCAGCCGGACCGACCAGATCCAGACATCGACCCGAACGCTGCCCGCCGTCTGCGGAGCCTCACCGGAAACCATGGGTCCGACTGTAGAGCGTGGGGCCGGATGGCACGCCCCCACGTCAACTCGCCGCCTCTGCCACGCAGGTGAACAGCGGGTGCGGTGCCGTCCGCGCGGGCGCCCAGGACTCGGTCCGGGCTCGGTTGCGGCTCAGTTGTCCCACAGGTGGGCCGTGCCGCCGAAGGGCCTGTTCCGGCCGCTAACCTTACGTATCCGCCCTGGCCAGGGATCAATTCCCGCAGTACGGACATTCATCGCACCCAACTCACGCGAAAGGCCTCGCCCATGGGCATTCGGAGCTTGCTGCGCAAGGTGTTCGGCCGTGACCGCACGGAACAGGACGAGCCGACGACGGCCACGGTCCCGCCCCAGGGCGAGCGCTCCCGGGCCGCGGAGTCGGAGTCGGTGGCGGTGGACGGGCCGGTCGCGGAGGAGGGGACGGCGTCCGAACCCGCCCCGCCCGTCAGGATTTCGGTGCCGGCCCCCGCCTCGTCGGACGCGCCCCGGTCCACGGCCTCGGCCGCGACGGACGACGGCGAGAAGGCGGCGGACCTGGTGGCAGCCGCCTTCGACAAGCCCGCGGCGCCCACGGTCCCGTCCCAGAGCACCCGCCCCCGCGCCGATCCGGTCGCTCCCCCCACCGAGCCGGAGCCGGAAGCCGAGGCCCCCGAACCGATCGCTCCCGCCGCCGAGCCCGAACCGGAAGCCGAGGCCCCCGAACCGATCGCTCCCGCCGCCGAGCCCGAACCGGAAGCCGAGGCCCCCGAACCGACCGCTCCCCCCACCGAGCCCGAACCGGAAGCCGAGGCCCCCGAACCGACCGCTCCCCCCACCGAGCCCGAACCGGAAGCCGAGGCCCCCGAACCGACCGCTGCCGTCACCGAGCCGGAGCCGGTCATCGCGACCGAGACCCCCGAGCCGGAGCCGATCGCCGCGACGACCGAGACCCCCGAGCCCGCACCCGTCGCCGAGCCCGAGCCCGTCGTCGCCCCGGAGCCCGTCACCGCGCCCGAACCGGCCGCCGCGACCGAGACCCCCGAAGCGGAGCCGATCGCCGCGACGACCGAGACCCCTGAGCCCGCACCCGTCGCCGCGCCCGTCGCGGAGCCCGCACCCGCCCCGGACCCCGAGCCCGTCGCGGAGCCCGAGTCCGAGCCGGCGCTGATCACCATCGACATGGACCCGGACCCGGAGCCGGAACCGGAACCCCTCCAGGCCGCCGCGCCGGCCCCGGCCTCGCCCGCCGGCAAGCCCGCCCTCTCCCTCGCCAAGGTCAAGGCGCGGGCGCCCGAGCTCGTCGGGGCGTACAAGGCGGCGCAGGCCGGGCTGAAGGCGCACGGGCTGACCGGGCTGCGGGCCACCGTCTACCTGGTCCTGGACCGCTCCGGCTCGATGCGGCCGTTCTACAAGGACGGCAGCGCCCAGCACCTGGGCGACCGCACGCTCGCGCTCGCCGCGCACCTCGACGAGAGCGCCACCGTGCGGGTCGTGTTCTTCTCGACCGAGATCGACGGCACCGGCACGGTGGGGCTGGACGGCCACGAGGGCCGCATCGACGAGCTGAACGCGGGCCTCGGCCGGCTCGGCCGGACGAACTACCACCGCGCGGTCGAGGAGGTCGTCTCGCACTACGAGGAGTCCGGGGCGACCGGACCGGCGCTGGTGGTCTTCCAGACGGACGGGCCGCCGGACGTCCGCCAGGCCGCCCGCCAGGCGCTGGACGCGGCGGCACGGCTGCCGCTGTTCTTCCAGTTCGTGGCGTTCGGCGACAAGGACGCGAAGGGCTTCGACTTCCTGCGGAAGCTGGACGCCCCGAACGCCGGCTTCTTCCACGCCGGGCCCGCCCCCCGCGAGGTCGCGGACACCGCGTTCTACCGCGAACTGCTCGCCGCGCTCCCCGCGTGGGTCGCCGGGCGCGAGACGGCCGCGGGCGCCTGAGACGCCGGCAGGCGTACGGTCACGGCGAGCCCGCCCTCCGGGCCCGGCACCGCCGTGACCGTACCGTCGTGGGCCATCGCGATGGACCGCACGATCGACAGGCCGAGGCCCGAGCCCGGCCCCATCCGGTCCCTGCCCTCGCCCCGGCGGAACGGCTCGAACAGGCCGGGGATGTCCGTCGCCGCCACCACCGGGCCGGTGTTGCGGACCTCCAGCAGCACCCCGCCCCCGGCCGGCACCACCGCCACCTCCACGCGCCCGCCGGGCACGTTGTACGTCACCGCGTTGGCCAGCAGGTTCGCCACCAGCTGGGCCAGCAGCAGCCGGTTGCCGCGCACCGGGCAGGGCCGGGCGTCGAGCCGTACGCCCGGGTGCCGGGACGTCTCCTCCGCGACCACCTGGGCCAGGTCCACCGGCTCCCGTTCGTTCTTCTCCAGACCGCGTTCGCTGCGCGCCAGCACGAGCAGGCCCTCGATGAGCCGTTCGCTGCGCCGGTTGTTGTCCAGGAGCGTCTGCCGGGTCCGTACGAGGTCGTCGGGGGTCGGGTCGTCCAGACCGACCTGGATCGCGGCGCGCTGGGTGGCCAGCGGGGTCCGCAGCTCGTGCGAGGCGTTGGCGATGAACCGCCGCTGGCTGTCGAAGGCCTTCTCCAGCCGGGCGAGCAGCGCGTCGAGCGTGTCGCCGAGCTCCTTGAGCTCGTCGTCGGGACCGCTGGAGGCGATCCGCTCGTGGAGCGTGTGCTCGGAGAGTCGGCGCGCCTTGGCCGTCATGGCGTGGACGGGCCGCAAGACCCGCCCGGCCGTCCACCAGCCGACGCCCACCGCGCAGGCCGTCATCACGAGCAGCGCGGCCGCCGACCAGATGAGCAGCTGATGGCCGGCCGCGTCGCTGACGTGGTCGGTGAGGTCGTAGACGGTCGGCGGACCGAGGCGGTGGCGGCTGACGAGCGGCCCGTTGACCGCGTAGCCGGGCTGGACCACGACGGCCGTCTCGGCGATGGCGCGGGCCTGCGAGTCCGTGCCGGCGCGGGAGGCCAGGTTGACGGTGGCGAGCAGGGCCGTGCCGAGCACCAGGAACACGCCGCCGTAGACGAGGGCGATCCGGGTCCTGATCGTGGAGTGCGGCAGCAGAGCCGAACGCTTCACAGGGCGTACCCCACGCCCTGCACGGTACGGATCAGGGCCGGTTCACCGAGCTTGCCGCGCAGCTTGCTCATGCAGACGCGGACGGCGCCCGTGAAGGGGTCGGCGTTGGCGTCCCAGGCCCGCTCCAGCAGTTCCTCGGCGCTGACCGTCCCGCCGTCCGCCTCCAGCAGCAGCTGGAGCACGGTGAACTCCTTCGGCGACAGGTCCAGGTCCCGGCCGTCCCGGGTCGCGGCCCGGCGCACGGTGTCGAGCCGGATGCCGTACCGCTCCAGCTGCGGCGGTACGGGGCGGGCGCTGCGCCGCCGCAGGGCACGGACCCGCGAGACGAGTTCGGGGAATTCGAACGGTTTGCCGAGGTAGTCGTCGGCGCCCAGGTCGAGCCCGGCGACCCGGTCCTCCATGGTCCCGGCGGCCGTCAGCATCAGAATCCTGGTCCGGGAGCCCGAGGCGACGAGTCCGCGCGCCACGTCGTCGCCGTGCACCCGGGGCAGGTCGCGGTCCAGGACGACGACGTCGTAGTCGTGCAGCCCCAGGTAGGCCTGGGCGGCATCACCGCTGTACACCGTGTCGACGGCGAAGCCGGCCCGCCGCAGTCCGGTGGCGACCAGCTCCGCAAGGATTTCCTCGTCCTCGGCGACCAGTACCCGCATCGTGATGTCCCTTGCCTCGTGCATGCGTGTCCACTCCCTCCCAGGATGCGTCCTTGATACGGGAAGGGACGTTTCGCAAAGCTCTCCGCTCGAGTACGGGCCCGCGCCGCCGACGGCTCAGCGGCCCAGCGACTGCGCGTCCCCCATCACGATGACGGGTTCGAGGGCCGGGTCGAGCACGCCGAGGAGTTGTCTCATCCGGTCCTCGGTGACCGAGACGCAGCCCTGTGTGGGGCCGCCGTGGTCGACGTGAATCCAGATGCCGCCGCCACGTTCCTCGCCGAGGGGCCGGGTGTGGTCGAGCGGGGAGGTGCCCGGGACGCGGTTGTAGTCGATGGCGACGACGTAGTCGAAGGAGCCCTCCAGCGGCTCCCCGTGGAACCCCTCGCCCGTCACGGCGAAGTCGGGGCTCATGTCGTACGGGAACGCGGTGTCCGGGGGTGCGAGGCGGCCGCCCGCCGCGGTCAGGGTGAAGACGCCGACGGGTGAGCGCAGATCGCCCTCCCGGTGCTCGTCCGTCCAGCCGTCCAGCGCGTTGTGCGCGGGCCAGGGCGGCAGTGCGGCCCGCCAGCCGGGGCCCGCGGGGCCGTCGCGGGTGTAGAGGACGGCGGTCGACTCGTTGGAGTCCGGGGACTCACCGGTGACGACGAACGCCTGCCGCGCCCCGGCCGGGATCGCCGCCCGGGTCTTCGGCCCCAGCCCCGGGATCTCCTGCGGCGCCGGCGACGGCGGTGGTGCGGAGGGGGAGACCGACGCGCCGGGCGGCCCCGGTACGCCGTTGACGTGCGCGTGCTGCGTGGCGGCGGCGCCCAGGTCCGTACCGGCGATGCCGCCCGCCCCGCACCCGGCGAGCAGCACGAGGAGGGCGAGGGCGCAGGCG
Source organism: Streptomyces sp. A0958 (assembly GCF_004795035.1). Lineage (GTDB taxonomy): Bacteria > Actinomycetota > Actinomycetes > Streptomycetales > Streptomycetaceae > Streptomyces. Next base: position 6,957 of record NZ_SSBK01000036.1, on the reverse strand, counting down.
ACGTGGGGCAGGCGCAGGGGTGCGTGCGAAGGGGGCGCGGGCACGGAGGGCTCCTCAGCGGTCGGTGCGCCGGTGTCGGCCCAGCCAGTCATTGCCGCCCGGGGCACCGGCCAATCCGGACCGGAGGCCATCCGGCCGTACCCGTTCAGGTGATTCGTGTACTCGCATGCAGCCGGCCGGGCGTCATCGCCGTCCGCGCCGGCCGCCGCGCGGAACGGCACGAAGGCCCGGAACTCTGCCGTGTACGGGTTCCGGGCCCTTCGACTCCACGGGGGACGGAGGCCTGAGGAGGCTCTGCGGGGCGGCCGGCGCGACCGCGTCAGGTGCGCGCGGTCAGAGGTCCGTCCCGTCGTGCGTCTCAGGTCCTTCTTGTGTGCTGGTCCCTGAGTCTCTGTCATGCGGGGAACGCCAGGGAGCCGAGCTGGCAGGGGCATGGGAGCGGGCTGTGGGTTCCTGTGGGACGTGGAACAGCCCCCGCCGGGTGAGGGCCGGGGGCTGTTTCACGTGAAACCCCGTGCGGGGCGCGCGGATCGGACGACGCTACTTCTGCGCGTCCTTCGCCGGCGCGGCCGGCTTGCGGAGCTGGATGTTCAGCTCACGCAGCCGGGTCTCATCCAGCACCGTGGGCGCGCCCATCATCAGGTCCTGGGCGTTGCCGTTCAGCGGGAAGGCGATCGTCTCGCGGATGTTCGGCTCGTCGGCCAGCAGCATCACGATGCGGTCGACGCCCGGGGCGATACCGCCGTGCGGCGGGGCACCGAGACGGAACGCCTTGAGCATGCCCGCGAACTCGTGCTCCACGGTCTCGCGGTCGTAGCCGGCGATCTCGAAGGCCTTGATCATCAGCTCGGGCTCGTGGTTCCGGATGGCGCCGGAGGACAGCTCGATGCCGTTGCAGACGATGTCGTACTGCCAGGCGAGGATGTCCAGCGGGTCCTTCTCCTCCAGGTCCTTCAGGCCGCCCTGGGGCGTCGAGAAGGGGTTGTGCGAGAAGTCGATCTTGCCGGTGTCCTCGTCCTTCTCGTACATCGGGAAGTCGACGACCCAGCAGAACCGGAAGACGCCCTCCTCGAAGTGGCCGGCCCGCTTGGCGGCCTCGACACGGACGGCGGACATGATCTTGGAGACCTCGTCGAACTCGCCGGCGCCGAAGAAGACGGCGTGGCCCGGGACGAGGGAGAGCCGGTCGGTGAGCGTCTTGACGTCGGTCTCGGTGAGGAACTTGGCGATCGGGCCGGCCAGCGTGCCGTCCTCGCCGACGCGGACCCAGGCCAGGCCCTTGGCGCCGTGCTCCACGGCGTACTCGCCGAGGCCGTCGAAGAACTTGCGGGACTGGCCCGCGGTGTCCGGCACCGGAAGGGCGCGGACGTGCTTACCGGCGAACGCCTTGAACCCCGAGTCCGCGAAGACGTCGGAGATGTCGACCAGCTCCAGCTTGGCGCGCAGGTCCGGCTTGTCGTTGCCGTACTTCAGCATCGACTCGCGGAACGGGATGCGCGGGAACGGCGAGGTGACGTGGCGGCCGTTGCCGAACTCCTCGAAGAGCTCGGTCATCAGCTTCTCGATCGGCTGGAAGACGTCCTCCTGCTCCACGAAGGACATCTCGACGTCGAGCTGGTAGAACTCGCCCGGCGAGCGGTCGGCGCGGGCGTCCTCGTCGCGGAAGCACGGCGCGATCTGGAAGTAGCGGTCGAAGCCGGAGATCATCAGCAGCTGCTTGAACTGCTGCGGGGCCTGCGGCAGTGCGTAGAACTTGCCGGGGTTCAGCCGGGACGGGACGACGAAGTCACGGGCGCCCTCGGGGGACGTCGCGGTGAGGATCGGCGTCGCCATCTCGTTGAAGCCGAGGGCCACCATCTTGGACCGGATCGAGGCGATCACGGCGGAGCGCAGCATGATGTTGCGGTGCATGCGCTCGCGGCGCAGGTCCAGGAAGCGGTACTCCAGGCGCCGCTCCTCGTTGACCCCGTCCTCGGCGTTGATCGTGAAGGGCAGCGGGCCGGCCTCGCCCAGCACCTCGACCTCGGAGACCTCGATCTCGATCTCACCGGTCGGCAGGTCCGGGTTCACGTTGTCCGCGCCACGTGCGGAGACCTTGCCGTCGATCCGTACGACGGTCTCCTTGGTGAGCTTCGCCAGGGCGTCGTTGCCGGGGGTGCCGGGACGGGCGACGAGCTGCACCAGACCGTAGTGGTCGCGCAGATCGATGAAGAGGATGCCGCCCAGGTCTCGGCGATTGTGCAGCCAGCCGCTCAGCCGGACGTCGGTGCCGACGTCAGAGGCGCGGAGCTCGCCGCAGGTGTGGGACCTGTACCGATGCATCGTCGTTCATCCAGTCTTCGCGGTTGGGGAGGAATCAGCCCTCCCAGGCTACCGCCCGCGACCGGCGCGTTTCATTGTCATTGTCCGCACCGAGATCGTCCGCGGGCCCGCACCGCTGCCCTCCGCGTACATGCCGGTTTAAAGTGGGGCAATGCGCACCGAGGATGTGCTGGCCGCGATCGCGACCGGGCTGTGGCGCTGGGACAACGGAGCCGGAACGGTCACGCTCGACGCGGAGGCTGCCCGTCTGCTGGAGTTGCCCGCCGAGCCCGGTGTCTTCCGCGAGTCGGAGGTCCGCTCCCGCTTCCACCCCGTCGACTGGAACGAGATCCACGGGGTGGTCGGTCTCGCCGTCGCCGAGGGCACCCTTGCCGAGGCGCGGCTGCGGATCGTGGACGGAAGCGGCCGGGTGCTGCGTACCGTGCGCAGCCGCTCCAAGCCGTTCCCGGCCGGCGAGGGCCGCAAGGACTACGTGCTCATCGGCACCCTCCAGGGGGTCGTCGAGCCCCCGCCGGGCACCGCCGGGGCGCGCGCCGCGATCACCGGTGACTGGCGGCGGTCCCGCGAGGCGTTCCTGCTGGACGCGGGCCGGGCCCTGGCCGAGGCCGGGTCGACCACGGAGGTGCTGCGGGTCGCCTACTCGCTCTCCATGCCCGGGTTCTCGCCGGACGGGCTCGCGGTCTTCGGCCTCGAGGGCGAGCGGCTGACCATCGTCGGCCAGCACGGGCACACCCTGGGCGACGAGAGCCCGTTCACCGACATGCCGCTGGAGACGGACTACCCGGCCACCGAGGTCGTACGGACGGGCCGGGCGATCTACCTGCCCAGCCCGGACGACTACCGCGGCCGCTACCCCGCCACCTGGCCGCTGGTCCGGCGGTTCGGACACCGCTCCTGGGCGTTCCTGCCGCTGATCGTGTCCGGGCGCACGATGGGCACCTGGATGGCCGGCTTCCGGCATCAGGTGTCGTTCTCGCCGGACGAGCGGTCCGTGCTGACGACCGTGGCCCGCATGCTCGCCCAGGCGCTGGACCGGGCCGGCGCCGCCGACACCGAGCGGGAACTCTCGCTCGGCCTCCAGCGCTCGATGATGCCCTCGCTCGGCCCCGACATCCCGGGGATGACCGTGGCCGCGCGCTACGTGCCGACCGGGGGCGGCCTCCAGGTCGGCGGCGACTGGTACGACCTGATCCCGCTTCCCAGCGGCCGCATCGCCCTCGTCATCGGCGACGTACAGGGCCACGACGTACGGGCGGCGGGGATCATGGGCCAGCTGCGGATCGCCCTGCGCGCGTACGCCTCCGAGGGGCACCGCCCCGACGCGGTGCTCGCCCGCGCCTCGCGCTTCCTCTCCGGGCTCACCGACCCCCACGAGGACGACGAGGGCGCGAACGCCCGCTTCGCGACCTGCCTGTACGCGGAGGCCGACCCGGAGACCGGCGTCCTGGACATCGCGCGGGCCGGCCACCCCGACCCGGTGGTGACGACCGCCGACGGGACCGCCGTCATCCGTCGGACCGAGGGCGGGCTGCCGCTCGGCATCGAGGCGGACGCGGACTATCCGACGACCAGGGTCGTCCTGGAGGCCGGGCAGACGATCATGCTCTGCACGGACGGGCTGATCGAGACCGGCGGCCATGACCTCGCCACCGGCTGGGTCCGGCTGCGGCCCATCCTGGAACAGCACACCGGCGATCTGGAGAAGCTCGCGGACGCGCTGGTGCAGGCCGTGCACGGGCCCGGCTCGCACTACACGACCGGGCCGCTCCCCGACCGGCGCGAGGACGACGTCGCGGTGCTGCTGCTGCGCCGCGAGGGCTCCGTCACGCACCAGCCCGCGCCCCGGCGGACCGCGCTGACCATCGCCCAGGCCGAGCCGGAGCGGATCTCGGTGGCCCGGCAGCAGCTGCGGGAGCTGCTGCACGACTGGGCCGACCCGGACCAGGTCGACGCGGCCGTGCTGCTGCTCTCCGAGATGGCCACGAACGTCCTGGTGCACACGGACGGGGACGCGCTGTTGGTCGCTGAGGCCGCCGGGGTGCCGGGGGAGCGGTGTCTGCGCGTGGAGATGTCCGACGGCAGCGACGAGCTGCCGCACAAGCGGCGCCCGGGGGAGATGGCCTCCAGCGGCCGTGGCCTGGTGCTGATGGAGATGCTCGCCCACCGCTGGGGGGTCGATCCGCGCGGGGCGGGCAAGTCGATCTGGTTCGAGCTGAACGAGGACGAGGAACCGGCGCTGCCGGACCTGGACTAGGAAGTGCTTGGAAACGTGCCCTGGGCGGGCTCCTCGGGGGCGTCGGGGTGGCCGCCCTTGCGCAGTTCTCCGAGGATGCCGAAGACCGCCGCGCACAGCGGGACCGCGAGCAGCATGCCGAGGATGCCCGCCACGCTCGCCCCCGCCGTCAGCGCGATCAGGATCATCGCGGGGTGCATCTGGACCGTACGGCTCTGGATCACCGGCTGCAGGATGTGGCCCTCCAGCACCTGCACGGCGAGGACGACGCCGAGCGCCCACAGCGCGATCACCAACCCCCGGTCCGCGAGTGCCACCAGGACCGAGACGGCACCGGAGATGAATGCGCCGAGGTACGGGATGTAGGCGCCGACGAGCACCAGCGCGCCGAGCCCCACCGCGCCGGGCACCCGCAGGATCAGCAGCCCGACCGTGATGCAGACGGCGTCGATCAGGGCGATGACCGTCGTCCCGCGCATGAAGCCCTCGACGGCCTCGAAGGCGCGCCGGCCCATCGCCTCGACCATGTCGCCGGTGCCGCGCGGGGCGACGGTGTGGGCGAGGCGCGCGGCCCGGTCGGAGTCGCGCAGGAAGAAGAAGGTCAGCAGCAGGGCGAGGATGCTGGTGGCGACGAGGGAGCCGACCAGGCTGATGCCGGTGAGGAGCCCGCCCGCGGCGCTCGCGCCGAACTTCTCGGCCAGCTTGCGGGCGTTGGCCTCCAGGTCGTCCACGTTCGTGCCGTCCGCGACGTCGAAGTGGTCGATGACCCACTGCCCGGCGTCCTTCAGCGACCGGACGATCTGGTCGCCGGTCTCCACGAGCGAGGACACGACGATGTAGCCCGCCCCGCCGACGACGGCGACGAGCAGCGCGCAGGTGACGAAGGCGGCCAGCGAGCGGTTCACGCCGTGGGCGGTCATCCGGCGGTGGACCGGGCCGAGCAGCGCCGTACCGAGCAGCGCGAGGAGCACCGGTGTGACCGCGGTCTTGAGGGCGATGCACAGCCAGACGGCGACGGCGGCGACACCGGCGACCAGCAGGAGGACACCGCACCAGGCGGCCGTCCGCCGGGCGCCGTCGGGCAGGAGGGGCTTCTGGGTCTGCACCCTCTCAGCCGATCACGCCCGGGCAGCGGTGTCCCGCCCGTGCCGCCGTACGGGTGACGGGGCGTCACACGACGGCGGCGGGGCGGTCCCCGGTCACATGCCGTGGACCGCGGGCACGGTGCCGAGGCGCCCGGCCTGGAAGTCCTCGAAGGCCTGCTTCAGTTCGGCCTGGCTGTTCATCACGAACGGCCCGTAGTGGGCCATCGGCTCGCGGATGGGACGCCCGCCGAGCAGGACGACCTCCAGGTCGGGGGTGTTCCCGTCCTGCTTCTCGTCCGCGCGGACGGTCAGCGAGGAGCCGGCGCCGAAGACGGCGGTCTGGCCCAGGTGGACGGGCCGGCGCTCGGCGCCGGCGGTGCCGCGCCCGGCGAGCACGTACGCGAGGCCGTTGAAGTCCTCGCGCCAGGGCAGCGTCACCTCGGCGCCGGGGCGCACGGTGGCGTGGATCATCGTGATCGGGGTGTGGGTGATGCCGGGGCCCTCGTGGCCGTCGAGCTCACCGGCGATCACCCGGAGCAGCGCGCCGCCGTCCGGGGAGGCGAGCAGCTGGACCTGGCCGCCGCGGATGTCCTGGTAGCGCGGGGCCATCATCTTGTCGGCCTTGGGCAGGTTCACCCAGAGCTGGAGGCCGTGGAAGAGGCCGCCCGACATGACGAGGGACTCCGGCGGCGCCTCGATGTGCAGCAGCCCGGAACCGGCGGTCATCCACTGGGTGTCGCCGTTGCCGATGGTGCCGCCGCCCCCGTTGGAGTCCTGGTGGACGAAGGTGCCGTCGATCAGGTACGTCACGGTCTCGAAGCCGCGGTGCGGGTGCCAGGGGGTGCCCTTCGGCTCCCCCGCCTCGTACTCCACCTCACCCATCTGGTCCATCATGATGAACGGGTCCAGGTGCTTGTAGTTGATCCCCGCGAAGGCGCGGCGGACCGGGAAGCCCTCGCCCTCGAACCCGCTCGGCGCCGTGGTCACGGCGAGCACGGGACGGGCCGCGGCGTCGCCCGAAGCGGCCACCTTGGGCAGGGTCAGCGGGTTCTCGACGGTCACTGCGGGCATGGAAGCCACCTCCGGGGGACTGTTCTGGACCAATTTAGTTGAATGGTGAACATCCCGCAAGGCTCCGGCCATTCCCACACCGCCCCCCCGGCAGCAGGAAGGGGCCCGTACCGAGAGCGGACGCTGTTGGTTAATTCGGGCCCTGTTGCTTCGCCCCGCCGACTTGGTCGGCGGGGCGAAGTGCTGCGAAGTGGCTGGTTCGGGTGCGGGCCCGGGGCGTGTCGGTGAGGTGGGCGTCGATGCGGG
>NZ_SSBK01000035.1 GCF_004795035.1 Streptomyces sp. A0958 | reverse complement strand
GAACTTCTGGTTCTACCACTCCACCGGCAGCGTGACGGCCCCGTTCGCGGCGAAGTCGCAGGTCGGGACCGGGTGGCAGATCTACGACACCCTGTTCTAGACGAGCGGGCGTCCCCTGACGACGGGGCCCGTTCCCACCCGGCCGGGTGGGAACGGGCCCCGTCGTCGTACGGCGTGGGTTAGGGTACGGGGCATGTTCGCGCACTCGACCCGTAACTGGTGGTGGACCGCTCATCCGGCGGCCCACTGATCGCGCGTACACACCGACGCAGAGGCCGCCCGAGGGGCGGCCTTTTCCGTGTCCGCGGGCCGTTCCTCCCAGCTGATCTTCCTGGAAGGAACCGACCCCATGAGCATCCACAGACTTCTCAGCGACGACTGCCCGCCGTTCGCCCTGCTGCGCAGGCGCACCCCCGGCCACGACCACGACACCGTCGAGGTGCTGATCGGCCGGGTCCGCGAGGTGGACCGGCTGGCCGAGATCCCCGTCGGGGAGCGGCCGTCGCTGGCGCTGGTGCCGTTCCGGCAGATCGCGGAGCGCGGCTTCGACGTACGCGACGACGGGACGCCGCTGTCGGTCCTGGTCGCCGACGAGTCGTACACGATGTCGCTGGACGAGGCCCTGGAGCAGCTTCCCCGCCATGAAGTGCGGGTCGAGAACGGGGCGTTCGACGTCACCGACGAGGAGTACGCCGGGACCGTGCGGCGGGTCGTCGAGGACGAGATCGGCCGGGGCGAGGGGGCCAACTTCGTGATCCGGCGGACCTTCCGCGGGGAGATCCCGGGGTTCGGCCGGGCGGACGCGCTGGCCCTGTTCCGGCGGCTGCTGGCCGGGGAGCGGGGGGCGTACTGGACGTTCGTCGTCCACACCGGGGGCAGCGAGCCCGAAGGGCTCTCCTCATCGGGGCGGCGGCGGGCGACGGGTGGGCGCACGCTGGTGGGCGCGAGCCCCGAGGTGCATGTGCGGATGTCCGGCGGGACCGTCGTGATGAATCCGATCAGCGGCACCTACCGCTACCCCGCCGAGGGGCCGAGCGCCGAGGGTCTGCTCGCCTTCCTCGGTGACCGCAAGGAGACCGAGGAGCTCTCCATGGTGGTCGACGAGGAGCTGAAGATGATGTGCACGGTCGGCGACATGGGCGGGGTGGTGATCGGCCCGCGCCTCAAGGAGATGGCCCATCTCGCGCACACCGAGTACGAGTTGCGCGGGCGGTCCTCGCTGGACGTACGGGAGGTGCTGAAGGAGACCATGTTCGCGGCGACCGTCACCGGCTCCCCCGTGCAGAACGCCTGCCGGGTCATCGAGCGGTACGAGGCCGGCGGGCGCGGCTACTACGCGGGCGCGCTGGCCCTGCTGCGCCGGGCGGCGGACGGGACGCAGACCCTGGACTCGCCGATCCTGATCCGGACCGCCGACATCGCGGCCGACGGCGGGCTGCGGGTGCCGGTCGGGGCGACCCTGGTGCGCCACTCCGACCCGGACGGCGAGGTCGCCGAGACCCATGCGAAGGCGGCCGGGGTGCTGGCCGCGCTGGGTGTGCGGCCGGCCCGGCCCGACGCGGAGCGGGCGCGACCCCGGCTGGCCGACGATCCGCGGGTGCGGGCGGCCCTGGACGCCCGGCGGGACGGGCTCGCCCCGTTCTGGCTGCGGATGCAGGAGCGCACCGCCGAACACCTGGGCCACGCGCTGGTGGTGGACGGGGAGGACACCTTCACCGCGATGCTGGGGCACCTGCTGCGCGCCTCGGGGCTCGACGTCACCGTGCGCCGCTACGACGAGCCGGGGCTGCGCGAGGCCGTGCGGGCGCACGAGGGGCCCGTGGTGCTCGGCCCCGGCCCGGGGAATCCCGGCGACGCGGCCGACCCGAAGATGCGGGTGCTGCGCGCGATGGCCGCCGAGCTGGTGCGGGAGCACCGGCACGGGCTGCTCGGGGTGTGCCTGGGCCATGAGCTGATCGCGGCGGAACTGGGCCTGGAGATCGTCCGCAAGGCGGTGCCGTACCAGGGTGCGCAGACCCGGATCGATCTGTTCGGGCGGCCGGAGACGGTCGGCTTCTACAACAGCTTCACCGCGCGCTGCGACGACTCGGGGGCGGCCGGGCTCGCGGCGCGGGGCATCGAGGCGAGCCGGGACGCGGCGAACGGGGAGCTGCACGCGCTGCGCGGGGCCGGTTTCGCCTCGGTGCAGTTCCACCCGGAGTCGGTGCTGACGCTGAGCGGGGCGGCGATCGTGGCCGCGCTGCTGGCCGGGCTCCCGGTGCGCGGCTGAGACGCGGCCCCGGGTCCTGGCGGTGTCAGGACCCGGGGCGCGCGGGCACCAGGACGTTGTCGCCGGTGCGGCCGGCCAGGTAGTCGTCGACGTTCCGGACGGTGGCGTCGATGATCTGGCCCACCGCGTCCTCGGTGTAGTACGCCTGGTGCGAGGTGACGATGACGTTCGGGAAGGTGACGAGCCGGGCCAGGGTGTCGTCGTCCACGCCCTTCAGGGACTTGTCGAGGAAGAAGAGCCCGGCCTCCGCCTCGTACACGTCGAGCCCGATGCCCAGGAACCGGCCCGCGCGCAGTTCACCGACCAGGGCCGAGGTGTCGATGAGGCCGCCGCGGCTGGAGTTGATGAGGATCGCGTCGTCCTTCATCCGGGCCAGGGCGTCCTTGCCGATGATGTGGTGGGTCGAGGGCAGCAGCGGTACGTGCAGGCTGATGAGGTCGGACTCGGCGAGCAGCTGCTCCTTGTCGACGTAGCGCATGCCGAGTTCGACGCAGGCCGGGTTCTCGGCGACGTCCCAGCCGAGCAGCTTCATGCCGAATCCGTGGGCGATCCGGGTGAAGGCCTCGCCGATCTTGCCCGTGCCGATGACGCCGGCCGTGCGGCCGTGCATGTCGCGGCCGAGGAGTCCGTCGAGGCGGAAGTCGAAGTCGCGGGTGCGGCCGGCGGCGCGGATCACCCGGCGGTTGGCCGCCATGGCGAGCGTCCAGGCGAACTCGGCGACCGAGTACGGGGAGTAGTACGAGACCCGGGAGACGCGCAGGGCCAGGCGCTCGGCGACGTCCAGGTCGATGTTGTTGAAGCCGGTGGAGCGCTGGGCGATCATCTGCGTGCCGCCGGCCGCGAGGGTCTGCAGGACGCCGCCGCCCAGGTCGGCGTTGACACTGGTGGAGATGATCTCGTAGCCCGCCGCGATGGGCGCGGTGTCCCGGTTCAGGAAGACGTCCAGGCACCGCACGTCGTGCTTGCCGGCGAAAGCCCTCTCGATCAGCGGCTTCTCGTCGGACTGCACTCCGAAGGCCAGGATCTCCACGACGTCTCACCTGCTCTCTGCGCGCGGCCGGTCCCTCGCGAATATACGGCGGGGTGCCCCGCCGCGCCGCTCAGGCGTCGTCCAGGCCTCGCTCTATGGCGTACCGCACCAGCTCGACCCGGTTGTGCAGCTGGAGCTTGCCCAGGGTGTTCTGGACGTGGTTCTGGACGGTGCGGTGCGAGATGACGAGCCGTTCGGCGATCTGCTTGTACGAGAGCCCCTTGGCCACCAGCCGCAGCACCTCGGTCTCCCGGTCGGTGAGCTCGGGGGCCTTCGGCTCGTCGGAGGCGACCGGTGCCGGTTCGGAGGCCAGCCTGCGGTACTCGCCGAGCACCAGACCGGCGAGGCCGGGGGTGAAGACCGCGTCGCCGGCGGCGGTGCGGCGGACCGCGTCGGTCAGCTCCTGGGTGCTCGCCGACTTCATCAGATAGCCGGTGGCGCCGGACTTGACCGCCTCCAGTACGTCGGCGTGCTCACCGCTGGCGGAGAGCACCAGCACCCGCAGCGCGGGCTGCGCGCCGACGAGCGTCTTGCAGACCTGGACCCCGGGCATGCCCGGCAGGTTGAGGTCGAGGACCAGGACGTCGGGCGTGACGGCACCGGCCCGGCGGACGGCCTGCGGCCCGTCGCCGGCGGTCGCCACCACGTCGAAGCCGGCCTCGGCGAGGTCGCGGGCCACCGCGTCGCGCCACATCGGGTGGTCGTCGACCACCATCACCCTGACCGCCCGCTGCCCGGCGCCCTCTTCGTGTGTCGCGCTCATCGGACCGAACCCGCCTTCCCCCGTGAAACCTTCGGAACCTTCGGAATCTTCAATTCGACTTCGGTGCCCTGGCCGGGCACCGAGATCAGCTCTGCCGTACCGCCCAGGTCGCGCAGCCGCCCGCGGATCGACAGGGCGACTCCGAGCCGCCCCTCGCCCTCGGCCTGCGCGAGACGCCCCTCCGGGATGCCGGGACCGTCGTCCCGGACCGTCACGATCACCTCGTCCGGCCAGTCCTCCAGCAGAACCCACGCCTGGGCGTCCTCCCCCGCGTGCACCCGGACATTGTCCAGGGCCGCGCCGACGGCCGCCGCCAGTTCCGCGGCCGCCGCGGCCGGGAGCAGCACCGGGGCGCCGGGTTCCGCGAAGCTGACCCGGGAGCCGGCGTGCGGGGTGAGCAGGGTACGCAGATCGGTCTCGCCACCGTCCCGCGCGCCCGGTTCGTCGTCGTCCGTGTCGACGGTCCGTACGACGGCGCCCTCGGAGGCGTCCTCGGAGACCCGGGTCGGGGGGACCAGGCCGCTGGAGACCAGGGTGCGCAGGGCGACCTCCTGTTCCCCGGCCATCCGGCCCAGTTCCGCGGCCTCCCCGCCGATCGCCGCGCCGCGCCGCTGCACCATCGCGAGGACCTGGAGCACGCTGTCGTGGATGTCCCGGGCCAGCCGTTCCCGTTCGCGGGTGGCGGCCTCGATCTCCAGGGCGCGGGCGAGGGTGCGCTCACTGGCGCGGGCGACCTCCACGACGTACCCGATGGCGATGGAGGCGACCCAGACCAGCATCACGTTGTGCAGGGTGTCGCGGCTGGGTTCGCCGCGCTCGATGAGGTTGGCGACGGCGACGAGGCTGGAGGCGAAGCCGGCCCAGCGCCAGCCGCCCTTGATCGCGAAGGCCAGGACGGAACCGGCGGTCCAGATGGACGGCAGGGTCGGCCCGTCGACGTGCTGGGCCTGGAGGTCGGCGAGCGGGGTGACGACGATGCCGGTGAGGGCGATGGCGAGGTCGACGCCCAGGAAGCGTTTGGTGCAGGCGGCGGCGGAGCCCACCTTCGGCAGGGTGGCGAGCGTCCAGACGGCCATCAGCGACAGGAACGTGATCGCTATCCAGGGCCGTTCGTAGTCGTGCCGGGCGAAGGCGGCGAGCAGGACCGCGTAGAGCATCGTCAGGACGCGGTACGCCGTCAGGGCGCGCCACAGCGGCTGCTCGACCGACATCCGTACCACGCGTACGCGCTTGACCATGCTGTTCTCCCCCACCCCCGGCGGACCGCCGCGCCCTCAGGCGTCGTCGTGGTCCGCTTCCGTGCCCGACTGCGTCCTCTTCGCCGCCTCGGCCCGTCGCTTGGCCTCGTCGGCGATCTGCCGCTTGGCGGCGGTCGCGTAGATGTCGACGTACTCCTGGCCCGAGAGCTTCATGATCTCGTACATCACCTCGTCGGTGACCGAGCGCAGGATGAAGCGGTCGCCCTCCATGCCGTGGTAGCGGCTGAAGTCGAGCGGCTTGCCGATGCGGATGCCCGGGCGCATCAGCTTGGGCATCACCTGGCCGGGCGGCTGGATCTTCTCCGTGTCGATCATCGCGACCGGGATGACCGGCGCCCCGGTGGCGAGCGCGACCCGGGCGAGCCCGCCGGGCTTGCCCCGGTAGAGCCGGCCGTCGGGCGACCGGGTGCCCTCGGGGTAGATCCCGAAGAGGCCGCCGCTTTCGATGACCTCGATGCCCGCCCGGATCGCCGCCTCGCCGGCGCCGCGCGCGCCGGAGCGGTCCACGGGGAGCTGGCCGACGCCCTTGAAGAACGCGGCGGTGAGCCTGCCCTTGACGCCGGGCGCGGTGAAGTACTCGGCCTTCGCGATGAAGGTGACCTTGCGGTCCAGGACGGCCGGCAGGAAGAAGGAGTCGGAGAACGACAGGTGGTTGCTGGCGAGGATGGCGGGCCCGCGCGCGGGGATGTTCTCCAGGCCCTCCACCCACGGCCTGAAGGCGAGCTTCAGAGACCCGCCGATGGAGAACTTCATAGCGCCGTAGATCAACTCGGGTGCCTCCTGAGTGCTGTGCGAAGACCTTAACCCGAGGTGTCCTCCACGCCCCTGCCCGGCGCGGGCAGGTGTCCGCCCCTCGGCCGGTGACGGCCCTGGTCGGTGTCGGCCCGGTCGCGTACGGTGAAGTAATCCTTCCGCACCCCCCTTTCGCTCCCCGCGAGCCTCACGAACAGGAGACCCCGGTGCCGGTCCTTCCCGGAGCCGAGCCGTTCCGCCACGAGGGCGGAGAGGTCGGCGTCCTCCTCTGTCACGGATTCACCGGTACCCCGCAGTCGCTGCGCCCCTGGGCCGAGTACCTGGCCGAGCGCGGGCTGACGGTCTCGCTCCCGCTGCTGCCCGGACACGGCACCCGGTGGCAGGACATGCAGGTGACCGGGTGGCAGGACTGGTACGCGGAGGTGGACCGGGAGCTGCGGGGGCTGCTGGAGCGCTGCGCCCGGGTGTTCGTCTTCGGGCTCTCCATGGGCGGCGCGCTGGCGCTGCGGCTGGCGGCGAGGCACGGGGACGCGGTCGCCGGGCTGGTCCTCGTCAACCCGGCCAACAAGGTGCACGGCCTCTCGGCGCACGCGCTGCCGGTGGTGCGCCATCTGGTGCCGACGACGAAGGGGCTGGTCAGCGACATCGCGCTGCCGGGTTCCGCGGAGGTGGGCTACGACCGGGTGCCGCTGCACGCGGCGCATTCGGTGCGTACGTTCTTCCGGCTGGTCGACGGGGACCTGCCGCAGGTCACCCAGCCGCTCCTGCTGCTGCACAGCCCGCAGGACCATGTGGTGCCGCCCGCCGACTCGGCCCGCGTCCTGAGCCGGGTCTCCTCCACGGACGTCCGGGAGGTCCTGCTGGAACAGAGCTACCACGTGGCGACGTTGGACCATGATGCGAAGCGGATCTTCGACGAGAGCCTTGCGTTCATCGGCCGCCTCGCTCCGACCGGGAAGAAGGGGAGCACGTCCGGTGGCTGAGCACGACGCGGAACGCACGGGCAGCGAGGAGGAGCGCGAGCCGCTCCCCGCCGAGGGGGTGGCCGACGGCGGCGGCGCAGCGGTGGCCGACGGCGGCGGCGCAGCGGTGGCCGACGCCCCGGCCGCAGCGGCCGGCGGCGAGGGGGAGAAGCCGCTCGACGAGGAGGCCGCCTGGCAGGCCATCGTCGCGGGGTACGGGGAGGAGCCGCCGGACCCGCCGGGTTCCCGGCCGTTCCGTTCGATCGAGGACCTGGCGCTGGCGGACGACGGGCCGCTGACCGCCCTGGACCCGGACAAGGGGTTGGGCAAGCGGCCGCCCAAGCCGGAGCCGGACCGGCCGCTCGGCAGCTCCGTGGTGTTCGCGCCCGGCGTCGGCCCGCGCGACTACACCCCGGCCGATCCCGACGCCGACGCCGGCGCCGGCGCCGACGGGGATGACAGCGGCGAGGGGCACTTCGTGCCGCCGGAGCCGCCGCCGCTGCCGGAGGCCGACGTCACGGCGAAGTTCGCCTGGCTCGCGGTGGTCGGCGGGCCGCTGCTGATGCTGCTCGCTGTGCTGCTGTCGTGGGAGATGACCTGGTGGCTGACGACGGTCTCCGTCGGCGGCTTCCTGGGCGGTTTCGTGACGCTGGTGGCGCGGATGAACCCCGACGACGAGGACGACGACGACCCCGGACGCGGCGCGGTGGTCTGAGCCGGGCTGCTCAGACGGCCCGCGCCGCCGGCACCCGGAGCGCGGCCAGCACCGGCAGGTGGTCGGTCGCGGCCCGCAGGTCGGTGGCCGGCACGCCGGGCAGCCCGCTCGGGACCCCGCAGCCGAGCACCTCGATGCCATCGGTCGCGAAGACGGCGTCGAGCCGCCGGCGCGGGTCGTGCGCGGGGAAGGTGTACTCCCCGCCCCACGGCCGCGCCTCCCAGCAGTCCTGGTAGCGCCCGGCCAGCCGCCGGAAGGACCGCCCGCTCGGTACGTCGTTGAGGTCGCCGGCGACCACGGCGTGCTCCACGCCCAGTGCGTCCACGGTCTCCACCAGCCGCTCCACCTGGGCCAGCCGCTCCTGCCGCTGGAGGCTCAGGTGGCAGCTCACCACCCCGAGCCGGGCGCCCGCGAACCGGACCACGGCGGTGGCGAAGCCCCTGCGGTGCAGCCCCGGGGTGCGCGGCAGCAGGATGTCCTCGGTGCGCTCCACCGTGGCGCGCAGCGAGCACAGCAGCAGCGGCCCGGCGGCGGTGGCGCCGCCGCCGAGGACCACCAGGTCGGTGGCGGCGGCGAGCCGGGCGGCGTACTTGCGCCAGCGGAAGAACCGCGGCGCCTCCTGGACGAGGACCAGGTCGGGGGCGCAGGCGCGGATGACCCGGGCGAGGGCCGGGCAGTCGTCGCGCATGGACCGGATGTTGTAGCTGAGCACCCTGATGACGGCGGTGCCGTCCTGCTCGGTGCGGGAATCGGGCAGCGACATCGTGGCCATGCCCTCACGATAGCGACATCGTGGCCATGCCCTCACGATACGGCGGACGCCCGCCGCTCCCAGGTCGTGTCCGCGAAGTGTCGCCTGGCCTGCAACGCCTGGCGACACTTCGCGGACACTCCCAGGGGCGCGACGGGCGTCCGGGGTGCGGGTGGTTCAGCCTTGGCGGGCCAGGTCCGCCGCGCCCACGAGCCCTGCCTTGCCGCCCAGTTGGGCCGCGAGCACCTGGGCGTGCGGGCGCCACTCGCCGCCGATCAGCCAGCGCCGGAACGACTTGCGGATCGGGTCGAGGACGAGCTCGCCCTCGTCCGAGACGCCGCCGCCGACGATGAACGCGGACGGGTCGAACAGCGAGGCGAGGTCGGCCAGTCCGGCACCGGCCCAGCGGGCCAACTCGCGGAACGAGTCGACGGCCACCGGGCAGCCCTGGCGGGCGGCCTCGCTGATGTGCTTGCCCTCGATGCCCTCGACGGTGCCGTCACCGAGCGCCAGCAGGATCGTGGCGTTCTCGGGGGTGGCGTTGGCGCGCTGCTTCGCGTACCGCACGAGGGCGCGGCCGGAAGCGTACTGCTCCCAGCAGCCCTGGCTGCCGCAGCCGCAGAGCAGACCGTCCGGGACGACCCGGATGTGGCCGAACTCGGCGGCGACGCCGAAGCGTCCGCGGCGCAGCTTGTTGCCGATGATGATGCCGCCGCCGAGGCCGGTGCCCAGCGTGATGCAGATGACGTCGTCGTGGCCTTGGCCGGCACCGAAGCGGTATTCGCCCCAGGCCGCCGCGTTGGCGTCGTTCTCGACGACGACGGGAAGGCCGACGCGCTGCTCCACCTTGTCCTTGAGCGGCTCGTGGCGCCAGTTGATGTTGGGTGCGAACAGCACCGTGGCCCGCTTGTCGTCGACGTATCCGGCCGCGCCGATGCCGACCGCCTCGACCGGGTGTCCCTCGCTCGCGCCGGACACCGCCGCCGCGATCGCGTCCACGATGCCTTCGGCCGTCGGCGGGGTCGACACCTTGAAGGTCGAGAGGATGTGGCCCTCTTCGTCGACCACTCCAGCTGCGATCTTCGTGCCGCCGATATCGACGCCGATGGTGAGTCCCATGAATCCCTCAGTTTCGGTCGAGCCCCGCTGAGGCAACCGTACCCGAGGCCGGGCGCCGTCCTGTCGGCGCCGGTCAGTCCAGGTCGATGTGTTCGCCGGCCGCGGACCCCTCGTCGCGGGGGTCGACGGGGTCCTCCGCCTTCTTTTCCGTGCCTGCGGGGTCCCCCGCACCCTGGGTCCAGCGGCCTTCCTGGCCCTGGACCGCCGAGCGGTAGGCGGCGAGCAGTTCGCTGCCGGCCGCCGCGATGTGATCGAAAACGTCTGGATTGCGCTCGATCACGGGCTCGACGGCGGCCTTGGCCTGCTGGATGACCTGCTGCACGGCGCCCTGGGCGGCGAGGCCGAGCAGGGGTGTCTGGAGCGATCCGAGCTTGTCGGTGACGGCGTCCACCAGCTTGCGCAGCTCCTCGGCGGCGGAGCCGGGCGGCGGCCCGTACGCGGCGCGGCGGCGGGCCTTCTCGGCCGCGAGGTCCTCTGCGCAGGCCTGGGCCCACGCGTCGTCGTCGGCGGGACGATCGGTGGCTTCGCTCATGGCGGACTCCTGCGACATGGATGGCCGGCCCGGCATTCCGGACACGTACCTTCGACGTTACCCGAACGGTGGTAGGGCGTTCAGCTCGTCCGGGGCCACAGCGCGGGGTCGGGCGTGAAACGGACCCGGAGCACCCCGTCGGTGAGCGCGGCGCCGGAGACGGTGCAGCGGCGCAGCGCGGGCTCCAGCGGCACGATGCGGTGGAACGGGCCGACGGTCAGGAGGAGTTCGCCGCCGCGCCGGACCAGCTGGAGGTCCTTCTTGTCGGCGCCGGGCAGCCGCAGGCACCAGACGAGTACCGCGTCCCCGTCCGGCCCTTCGGGGGCGCCGGCCTCCTCGATCCACCAGGGGTCCTCGGCCCGGCCGCCCTCGTGGCCGGCAGCGGGCACGGCCAGCGCCCCGTCCGGCCCGGCGAGGGCCAGGAGGTCGTCGGGGCCCTGCGGGTCGCGGCCGAGGTGCGCCACCCGGACCGGGGCGGGCCCTTCCTCGCGCCAGTGGCCGAGGACCTTCTCCTGCTGGGCGGCGAGCGCGGCGAAGAAGGGGTCCGAGGAGTGACCGGGCAGCACCCGGTTGGCCACCAGCGCGTCGGTGCGCAGGCCGTGCAGGGCGAGTCCGGTGCGGGCGGCGCGCAGGGCGTCCTCGGCGGCCGGGCCCGGTTCGGCGACCAGCCGGAGGGTGGTGGAGCGGTCCTCGATCAGCGCCTGGACCTGGGCCAGCTCGGCGTCGCGCCGGGCGGCGGCCTCGTACAGCCACTGGGCGGGCATGGGCACACCGGCCAGCTGGGCGAGCATCGGGCGCAGGGCGCGGGCCGCCTGGCGTTCCTGGGGCAGCAGCCGGCGCAGGTAGCGGCGCAGCTGCTCGGGCAGGGCGAGCAGGGCGAGGGCTTCGCGCAGGGGTGGCAGGTCGACGACGAGGAGGTCGTACCCCTCGCGGGACCAGTCGCCGTGGGTGGCGCGGCGCAGTGCGTGCAGGAGGGCGAGTTCGGTGCTGCCGGGGAGTTCGGTCAGCTCCTCGCCGTCCATGGGGTTGCCCCCGAGCAGGTCGAGCACCCCGGACAACTGCTCCTGGAGGGTGAGGAGTTCGCTGCGGAAGTGGGCGCCGGAGTCGACCCGGACGGACCACAGCCCCTCGGTGACCCGGGTGGGCGCGGTGGCGGTGGGGAAGCCGGGTATGGGGTCGGCGGAGATCAGCAGGGTGCGGGCGCCGTCGCGGGCACCGGCCAGCGCGGTCGCCGCGGCGACGGTGGTACGGCCGGCTCCGCCGGGTCCGGTGACCAGGACCGTACGCACGCGCTCAGGCCTTCGGGACGGACTCGACACGCTTCTTGAGACCGGCGAGCGCGCGGTCGATGATGACCTTCTCCGCCTTGCGCTTGATCATGCCGAGCATCGGGATCTTGACGTCGACGGTGAGCCGGTAGGTGACCTCGGTGCGGTCGCCGTCGCCGAGCGGTGCGAGCGCGTAGGAGCCGTCGATGGCGCGGAGCATCTGCGACTTGACCAGGGTCCAGCTGACCTCGTAGTCGCCGATCCAGGTGTAGGCGAGGGTGTGGTCGTCCTTGATCGCGCCGGCGTCCAGGACGAGGCGGACCTTCTCGGCGCGGCCGCGCTCGTCGGTGCCGAGGACCTCGGCCTCCTTGACCTCGCCGGTCCATTCCGGATAGCGGTCGAAGTCGGCGATCACACCCATGACGTCGGCCGGCGCCGCCTCGATCGTGATGCTCGAGCTGGTGTGTTCAGCCATCGCTGTGGCCCTCCAGTGCGGTGTACCGGTCCGTCGGCAGAGGCCTGCCGCCAGAAGGCTATCGCGTGGACCCGGCGGCCCGTCCCAGGGTCCGGCCGGGGTGGCGGGCCGGGGAGGCGGGCCGGGCGCTCACCACTCCATTGCCCAGGGCCGGCCGGTGGAGGCGAAGTGGCCGACGTTGACGCACTCGGTGGCGCCGATCCGCATCCGCCGGGCCAGCGGCTGGTGGACGTGGCCGAAGAGCGCGTAGCGCGGGCGGGTGCGGCGGATGGCGTCGAGCAGGGCCCGGCTGCCGCGCTCGAAGCGGCGCGCGACGGTGTCGTAGACCAGTTCCGGCACCTCGGGCGGGATGTGGGTGCAGATCACGTCCACCTCGCCGAGCGCCTCGATCTTGGCGGCGTACTCCTCGTCGCCGATCTCGTACGGGGTGCGCATCGGGGTGCGCAGGCCGCCGCCGACGAAGCCGAAGACGCGGCCGCCGATCTCGACCCGTTCGCCGTCCAGGACGGTGGTGCCGGGGCCGGCGTACTCGGGCCACAGGGTGGGGATGTCGACGTTGCCGTAGGTGGCGTACGTCGGAGTGGGCAGTGCGGCGAACATCTCGGCGTACTGCCTGCGCACCGCACCGGTGACGGCGGCGTCGCGGTCCATGCCCTGCCACAGGGCGCGGCCGAAGTCGCGGGCCTCGTCGAAGCGGCGCGCGGTGCGCAGGGCGACGATCCGGTCGGCGTTCTCGACGCCGAAGAGGTCGGGGAAGATGCCGCGCGAGTGGTCGGCGTAGTCGAGGAAGAGGACCAGGTCACCCAGGCAGATCAGGGCGTCGGCGCCGTCTCCGGCGCGGGCGAGCGCCTCGGTGTTTCCGTGTACGTCGCTGACCACGTGGACGCGGGTGCGCCGCCCGTCGGCGGCCCCTCTGCTGTTCGCTCCTGCTCGCATGAAGATCAGCCTAGGACGACCGCTCCCACCTGGGTAGAGGCCCCGGACCTGCGGTTACTTCCGGGTGTGCGCGGGGGTGGACTACTGTGCGCGAAAGGACGACCGATATGTGTGACGCATAAGACATCTGGCCGGAACCCCCTATCCGGAACCGAGTACTGGTGGGTAACGTCCGGGCAGTCCAGTCGTGCTCACCCCACTGAGCACCCGCCATCTTGGACCGCGCCGGTGCATCACACAGAGCCGTGGCACCGGAGCCCGATGAGGAGCAGCAGTCTTGCGCGAGTTCAGCCTTCCGGCCCTGTACGAGGTTCCCTCGGACGGCAACCTGACGGATCTCATCCGCCGCAATGCCGCTCAGCATCCCGATGTCGCGGTGATGAGCCGCAAAGTGGCCGGCGCCTGGACCGATGTCACCGCCACCGGGTTCCTGGCCGAGGTCCGGACGGCCGCCAAGGGCCTGATCGCGGCGGGCGTCGAGCCCGGCGACCGGGTGGCCCTGATGTCGCGCACCCGTTACGAGTGGGTGCTGCTGGACTTCGCGATCTGGAGCGCGGGCGCGGTCACCGTCCCGGTCTACGAGACCAGCTCCCCCGAGCAGGTGCAGTGGATTCTCGGTGACTCGGGGGCCGTCGCGGTGCTGGTGGAGAGCGACGCGCACGCCGACGCGGTCGCCTCCGTGCGCGACCGGCTGCCGGAGCTGCGCCACGTCTGGCAGATCGAGAAGGGCGCCGTCGACGCGCTCCGGGAGCAGGGCGCGGAGGTCTCCGAGGAGACCGTGGACCTGCGCAGCGCGTCCGCCGGGGCCGACGACCCGGCCACCATCGTCTACACCTCGGGCACCACGGGCCGCCCCAAGGGCTGTGTGCTGACGCACCGCAGCTTCTTCGCGGAGTGCGGCAACGTGGTGGAGCGGCTCAAGCCCCTCTTCCGGACCGGCGAGTGCTCCGTCCTGCTCTTCCTGCCCGCCGCCCATGTCTTCGGACGCCTGGTCGAGGTCGCCTCGGTGATGGCTCCGATCAAGCTCGGCTGCGTACCGGACATCAAGAACCTCACCGACGAGCTGGCCGCGTTCCGGCCGACCCTGATCCTCGGTGTGCCGCGCGTCTTCGAGAAGGTCTACAACGCGGCGCGCGCCAAGGCGCAGGCCGACGGCAAGGGCAGGATCTTCGACAGGGCCGCGAACACGGCGATCGCCTACAGCCGCGCGCTGGGCACCCCGCAGGGCCCGTCGATGGGCCTGAAGATCAAGCACAAGGTCTTCGACCGGCTGGTCTACGGCAAGCTGCGGGCCGTGCTCGGCGGGCGCGGCGAGTACGCGATCTCCGGCGGCGCCCCGCTCGGCGAACGGCTCGGCCACTTCTACCGGGGCATCGGCTTCACCGTCCTGGAGGGCTACGGCCTGACCGAGACCTGCGCGGCGACCGCCTTCAACCCGTGGGACCGGCAGAAGATCGGTACGGTCGGCCAGCCGCTGCCCGGCTCCGTGGTGCGGATCGCCGACGACGGCGAGGTGCTGCTGCACGGCGAGCACCTGTTCTCCGGCTACTGGAACAACGAGGCGGCGACAACCGACGCGCTGGCCGACGGCTGGTTCCACACCGGTGACATCGGCACCCTGGACGAGGACGGCTACCTCGCGATCACCGGCCGCAAGAAGGAGATCATCGTCACGGCCGGCGGCAAGAACGTCGCCCCCGCCGTCATCGAGGACCGCATCCGCGGCCACGCCCTGGTGGCGGAGTGCATGGTCGTCGGCGACGGGCGCCCGTTCGTGGGCGCGCTGGTGACGCTGGACGAGGAGTTCCTGGGTCGCTGGGCCGAGGAGCACGGCAAGCCGGCCGGCTCGACCGCCCTGTCGCTGCGCGAGGACCCGGAGCTGCTGGCCGAGGTGCAGCGCGCGGTGGACGACGGCAACGCGGCGGTCTCCAAGGCGGAGTCCGTACGCAAGTTCCGCGTTCTGGGCGCCCAGTTCACCGAGGAGGCGGGTCACATCACGCCCTCGCTGAAGCTGAAGCGGAACGTGGTGGCGAAGGACTTCGCGGACGAGGTGGAAGCGATCTACCGCTCGTGAGCGTGTGACCTGTACGTGTGGGGGTCCGCACCGGACGCTGGTGCGGACCCCTGCACGTGGCCAATGCGGGCCCTTGCTCCTACACGTTCAGAGCAGTTCCCTGAGCCTCTCCGCCAGCAGGTCCCAGCGCCACTTCTCCTCGACCCAGGCCCGGCCCCGCTCCCCCATCCGGCGCCGCAGCTCCGCGTCGCCCAGCAGCGCGTTGATCCGCTCCGCCGACTCCTCGGCCGAGCCGCCGCGCACCACCCAGCCCGTCTCGCCGTCGAGCACCGCGTCCGGGGCGCCGCCCGAATCACCCGCCACCACCGGCAGCCCGGTCGCGGACGCCTCCAGGTAGACGATGCCCAGGCCCTCCACGTCGAGGCCGCCGCGCCGGGTCCGGCAGGGCATCGCGAAGACGTCGCCGGCCCCGTAGTGCGCGGGCAGCTCCGCCCAGGGCACCGGCCCGGTGAACCGCACGGAGTCCAGCACCCCGGTCCGCGCGGCCAGCTTCCGCAGCTGCCCCTCGTAGGGCCCGCCGCCCACGATCAGCAGGACGGCGTCCGGCTGCTCGGCCAGGATCGCGGGCATCGCGAGGATCAGGGTGTCCTGGCCCTTGCGGGGCACCAGCCGGGACACGCAGACCACGACCGGCCGGTCGGTAAGGCCGAGCCGGTCCCGGACCAGGTCGCCGCCGGAGTCCGGGTGGAAGGTCTTCTCGTCGACGCCCGGGGGCAGCTGGACCATGCGGCCGGCGGCGGCCGGGGTGAGCGCGGCGGCGATCCGGGAGCGGGTGTACTCGCCGAGGTAGGTCAGCGTGTCGGTGCCTTCGCCGATCCGCCGCAGCAACTGCCGGGACGCGGGCAGCTGGGCCCAGCCGGCCTCGTGGCCGTGCGTGGTGGCGACCAGCCGCCGGGCGCCCGCCTCGCGCAGCGCCGGGCCCATCAGCCCGAGCGGGGCGGCGGCGCCGAACCAGACGGACGAGCAGCCGTGGGTGCGCAGCAGCTCGGCGGCGCGCCGGGTCACGCGCGGGGTCGGCAGCAGCATCGTCGTACGGTCGCGGATCACGGTGAAGGGCTGGTCGGCGTCGAAGGCGGCGGTCGCGGCCTCCCCCTCGGCCCCGCGCTTCCAGGTGGAGGCGTAGACGACGACCCGGTCGGGGTCCAGCCGCAGCGCCATGTTGTGCAGGAACGCCTGGATGCCCCCGGGCCGGGGCGGGAAGTCATTGGTCACGATCAAGGTCTTGTCCATCGCCGCCGACAGTACCGGCCCGGCCCCGCCTGGTGGCTCGCGCACAGGCCGGACGGGCATCATGGCTCCTCGTACGACGAAGGCGACGGGTGAGGCGGGTCATGACGGGTTCCAGCGGCACACGTCCGGCGGCCTTCGCGGTGTGGGCGCTCAGCAGGGCGCTGCTGCTGCTCTGGGTGAGCAAGGTGATCACCCCGCCGGGACTCGACGTGACGAGTGACGTGTCGGTGATCTACCACGGTTGGTACGACGTGCTGCGCTCGGGCACCTACCCGCAGTCCGACGTCACCTGGCAGTACCCGCCGGTGGCGGCCCTCGCGATCCTCTCCCCCGCCCTGCTGCCGTTCCTGGACTACGCCACGTCCTTCTACGTCCTGGCGTTCCTGTGCGACGCGCTGGTCATGGGTCTGCTGCTGCGCGCGAGCCGGGGGCCGGGCCGGCGGACGGCCGGGGTGTGGGTGTGGGTGGCGGGGGTGCCGCTGCTCGGCACGACCGCGTACGCCCGGTACGACGTGATGGTGACGGCCGTGGCGGTGGCGGCGCTGCTGGCCGGGCTGCGGCAGCCCCGGGTGCTGGGGGCGCTGGCGGCGTTCGGGGCGCTGCTGAAGGTGTGGCCGGCGCTGCTGCTGGCGGGGACGGCCCGGGGGCGGCACACCCGGCTGGCGTGGACGACGGCGGCCGGGGTGGCGGCCGGGCTGCTGGCGCTGTGCGCCGCGGCGGCGCCGGGGTCGCTGGCGTTCCTGGGCTTCCAGCGCGAGCGGGGCACCGAGGTCGAGTCGCTGGGGGCGCTGGTCTTCCACGTGGCGCGGCAGTTCGGCTGGCAGGGCCGGGTGGAGCTGCACTACGGCTCGCTGGAGTTCCTGGGCCCGCACGTGGGTCTGGTGAGCACGCTGGCGCTGGGGCTGAGCCTGCTCGCGTTCGGCTGGCTGCTGGTGTGGCGGCTGCGGGCGCGCACGTTCGGGGTGAGTACGCCGGCGGACGCGGCGTTCACGGCGGTGCTGCTGTTCACCACGACGAGCCGGGTGATCAGCCCCCAGTACATGCTGTGGCTGGTCGGGCTCGCCGCGGTGTGCCTGGTGCTGCGCGAGAGCCGGATGGGGTGGCCGGCCGTCCTGGTGGTGGTGGCCACGGGCATCACCCAGCTGGAGTTCCCGATCGGCTTCGTCCATGTGGTGACGAGCGACGCGACGGGCGTGACGCTGATGTTCCTGCGCAACGGGCTGCTGGTGGCCGCGTCCCTGCTCGCGGCCGTACGGCTGTGGCGCGAGACCGTGCGCGAACCGGAAGCGGAACCGGCGGTGCGCGAGGTGCCGGCCGCGCCCGCGCTCAGCCGAGCCGGTTCTCCAGATACACCCGCCAGCGCGCCGTGAAGTCCTGCGGGGTGGTGCCCAGCACCTCGTGCAGGGCCTCCTCCACGGCCCCGTCCCTGCCCCCGTGGCCGCCGACGGCCCGGTAGAACGCGAACAGCTTCGCCTCGCCCCAGTGGTCGGCGATCAGCTCGCAGGCCAGCCAGCCGCCCTCGTACGCCTTCGCCAGCCGGCCCGCGTCGCCCGCGAAGGCGAAGTCCTCGTCCTCGGGCAGCGCGGCCGGCCCGTCGCCCGCCCGGACGGCGTCGGCCAGCTCGGGCGCGATCTCCTCGGCGGTGCGCTCCTGGCCCCGGTAGGCCGCCCAGTCCGCGAAGCCCTCGGAGAGCCAGGTCGGGGTGGCGGCCGAGGTGCGGGCACGGGTGGCCACATGGGCGGTCTCGTGGGTGAGGACGACGCGCTGCCCGAAGCCGCCGAGCAGGGCGTACGCCTCCGGGTTGACGATCACCCGGTCGGCGGGCGCCTTCCCCGAGCCGCCGGTCTCGCCGGTGGTGACGGCCGCTATGCCCCGGTAGTTCGCGGCGGGCGATCCCAGCAGCTCCGCCATCTCCGACACGCTGTCCGGCACCAGCACCACCACGCGCCCGGCCCACCGCTCCGGCCAGGCGGCGGAGACGGCCGGCACCGCCTCGTCCGCGGTCGCGGCGATCGCGTCCAGCTCGTCCCGCGAGCGCCCGACGCCGAGCACCAGGCTGTGCGCCCCGCGCACCACCTCGATGTCGCCCTGCTCCCACAGCTGCCGGCCGCCGCCGTCCGCCGCCCGGTCCGCGGTGACGTACCAGCGGCCGTCCGCCGGGCCCCGGGCCAGCTCGACCACCCGGTCGACGGAGACGGGGGCGCTGTCGTAGCCCCTGAGCCGGTAGCCGAGCCGGACGTCGGCGGTGGCCCGGTCGCTCCCGTGCGCGGACAGGTGGGTCAGCCGGTACGTCCAGGAGCCGAGCGGCACGTCCGCGAGCCGGGCGATCTCGCGGCGCTGCGCGCTGCGCAGGGCCGTGGCGTCCGGGGCGACGACGGCTACGTAGGCCGCCGCGTCGTGGTGCAGCACCGCGGCGGCGCGCCGGTCCAGGGTGGCGCGGACGTCACGGGTGGTGGTGTCCGGCGCCTCGTCGGTCGGGGCCGAGCAGCCGGCCGCGCACAGCAGCGCGGCGAGCACGGCACCCGCCGCCCGCCGTCGCCCGCCACGCGCCCGCCCCGCGGTGCGCACCTGATCCGCCACATGACGAGCGTAAGGGCTGTCACACGCGGGTGACCGAGGAGACGGGCATCATGCCGACGGGGTCGTAGCGGACCGGGGCGCCGGGGTACGGGGCGTGGATGACCTGGCCGTTCCCGACGTACATGGCGATGTGGCCGGCGTCCGCGCGGTAGGCGACGAGGTCGCCGGGGCGGGCCTCGGAGAGCGGCACCATGCGGCCGGCGTACCGCTGGGCCTGGGAGGTGCGCGGCAGGCTGACCCCGGCCTGGGCGTAGGCCCACTGCATCAGCCCGGAGCAGTCGAACCCGGAGGGCCCGTTGGCGCCCCAGACGTAGGGGCGGCCGAGCGCCCGGTGGACGGCCAGGACGGCGGCCGCCGCACGGGACGAGCCGGCGGGCAGAGCGGCCATGGGTCCGGCGCCCGGGTCGCGGCCGTCGCGGGAGGCACGTGCGAAGGCGGCGCGCTCGGCGCCGGGCAGCGACTTCAGCACCTGCCGGGCCTGGAACAGCTTGTGTTCGACGGTCCGCTTGTGGCGGCTGACGGCCTCCCGGCCGCGTTCGAGACCGGCGAGCGATCGGGCGGCCTCGGCGCGGGTCTGGGCCAGCGCCCGCTGGGCCTTGCGCAGGTCGGCCAGGGCGGTGGCGCGGTGGGCGTCGGCCCGGCCGACAGCCGCGGCCCGGTCGAGATAGCTGTCGGGGTCGGAGGTGAGCAGCAGGGCGAGCGAGGGGTCGATGCCGCCGGAGCGGTACTGCGCCCTGGCGGCCGAGCCGAGCTCCTCGCGCATGCGGTTGATGCGCTCCTGGCCCCGGGCGGCGCGGTCCTGGGCCCGGCTCACCTCGCCGCGCAGCCGCGCGACGTCCTCGCCGGCCTTGTTGTACTGCTCGGTGGCGCGCTCGGCCTCGGTGTAGAGGCGGTCGACGCGGGCCCCGGCGGTCTGCGGGGTGTCCTGCGGCTCGGCGTTCGCGGTGGCCGCGCCGAGCGTCGCGGCGGCGGTCGCCGCGGCGGCCGTCAGGACGGTGACCCGGGCGCTCCGGCCGGCACCGGACTGTGTGGAACGGCGATGGGACCCCACAGGACGCCGCACTCCCTTCCGCTGTACGCAGACGCGCGCAGCCCCTGCCGCCCGGGCGGGCGGACCGACACACGGGAGCTGCACGGCAGGGCAGACAGTAACCGCGCGGTCACGGAGCGGACAAAGACACGCCGGGGCGGCGGGGAGCACACACAGTGACGCCCCGCCGGTGACCTGTGGTCTCCGGCGGGGCGGCCGTCAGTATCGGGCGCGGGAATTCGCCCGTTCGGGGGCGGTCAGATGCGCACCGCGCCGAAGATGCTGCCGATGGTGCTCATCGACTCGTAGCGCACGTACGCGCCGGGGTACGGGGCGTGCAGGACGGTGCCGTTGCCCGCGTAGAGGCCCACGTGCGAGTTGCCGTTGAAGAAGACCAGGTCGCCGGGCTTCAGCTGGCCGACCCCGATCCGGGTGCCCTGGTTGATCTGGGTGTACGTGGTGCGGGTGATGTTGGCGCCGGCCTGGGCGTAGGCCCACATGGTCAGGCCCGAGCAGTCGAAGGAGTTGGGGCCGACGGCCGACTTGACGTACGGCATGCCCACCCGGGTGGCGGCGGCGTTGAGGGCCTTCGCGCCGAGGGCGGAGGCGGGGGCCTCGTTGCCGAGCTCGACCCGATCTCCGGCGTCGCGGCTCGCGCGGACCTCGTCCTGCTGCATCTTCTGGCGTTCGGCGGCGGTGAGGGTGTTGAGCACCTGGCGCGCCTCGGCGAGCTTGCCCTGCTGCTTCTTCTTCTTCTCACCGAGCGTCTTGCGGACGTCGGCGAGGTCGCCCAACTTGTCCTGGGCCTCCTTGCGCTGCTGCGCGAGGGCCCGCTGCTTCTCCTGGACCTTCGACAGCGCCTCGGTCTGCTTGGCCGTCAGCTGGTCGAGTGCGGAGGCCTGGTCGAGGAAGCTGTCCGGGTCGGAGGAGAGGAAGAGCTGCACGGAGGGGTCGATGCCTCCGGAGCGGTACTGCGCGGCGGCGAGGGAGCCGAGGCCGGAGCGGAGCGAGTTGAGCTCCTGCTGCCCGCGGGCGACCTTGTCCTGCAGCGCGCTGATCTGCTTCTCGAGCTTCTCCTGCTTCTCCTTGGCCCCGTTGTACTGCTCGGTGGCCACCTCTGCCTCGTGGTAGAGCTTGTCGACCTTCGCCTTGACCTCGCTCTTGGTCGGCTTGGGGTCGGCGTGGGCGGCCTGGGCGGACAGGGCCACGGCCGCGGCGGCGGTCGCGGTGAGCACGGTCACACGAGCGCGGCTCGGCTGCTTGGGACGACGGTGGGACGCCACGAAGGCGAGCTCCTTCTTCCTCGAGCCGCCTACCGGGCCAATGGGGGGAGGTGAATCCCCGGCTCCGTGCACGTCACGGACTCGGCGGTTCCTTCGCCGTCACCCCGGATGGGCGATCGACCGTGCGAAGGTTCGAGCCCTGACCATAGTGACCATCTTGTGATCAGTTCAAATCCTCACAGGAAAAATCTCGTCACACAGGGCACTTCTTTACCCACATCACACCGGGTGTAGCGGCGACTTGACGGTCCGTTCCATGATCTCCGGCAAGTCACCGCAAGCAGCGCTAAACACGCGAAAGCCGCTTCAGGAGCAAGGCGGACGCAACGGGCCTGGCCCCCGCCCTGGCCACCCCGTCGGCCACCTCGCGGTCGGTGGAGACCACCACCACGGGCCGCCCCGACGGCTCCGCGCGCGCCAGTTGACGGATGAGCTCGTCGGCGGTGACGCCCGGCTTGCTGAACAGCACCCGCACCCCGCGCGGCGGCGCGAGCAGCACCGGCGCGGCCAGTTCGGCCCCGTCGAACACACAGGTCATCTCGGCGCCCGTGCGCGCCGCCAGCACCGAGAGACCGCCCAGCAGCCGCAGCCGCTGCTTCTCCAGCGGCATCTGCGGATAGCCGGTCTTGGTGACGTTGTAGCCGTCCACGATCAGATGGGCCTGCGGCAGCGCGAGCAGTTGGTCGAGCAGCGCCGGATCGGTCTCCGAAAGGGCCCTGGCCGCAACGTCCTTGGGTGACATCCGGCCCGGCTCGACCGCGTCCACGCCGTCCGCCGGCCGCATCGACGAGGGCGGCAGCGCCAGTTCGCGCCGCAGCCCGCCGGCCGCTTCGAGCACCGTGTCCAGCAGCAGCCGCAGCCGCATGTCCTCGACCGAGCGCCCCTCGCGGGCGGCCCTGCGGCTCGCCTCGACGGACGCCTCGGCCTCCCCGAGCCTCGCCCGCAGCCGCCGGGTCTCGCTCTCGGCCGCGGAGACCTGGGCGGCCGCCTCGGCGCGTACGGCATCGGTCTCGGCCCTACCCCGGCGCAGCGCCGCCTCACCGCGCTTGACCTCGTTGACCGCGCTGCGCAGCTTGCGCTGGAGGGCGTCGGCCTCCTTGCGGGCCGCCTCCAGCTCGGCGCGGAGCCGTTCCGTCTCGCTCTTCGTCTGGGCCCTGGCCAGGGCGAGTTCCTCGCGCAGCCGGGCCAGCTCGCGCCGGGTCTCCTCGTCGGCCCGCTCGGCGTCGGCCCGCTGGACCTCCTCGCCGGCCGCCGCGACGAGCTTCACCCAGCCGGCCGGCCGCAGCACATAGGCGGCCGCCGCCACGTCCACCGGGTCGGCGGCGGCGGGCGGCGCCCCGGCCTCCAGGGCGCCCGCCAGCTCCGGCTGGGCCTCCCGGAGCCGTTCGCCGATGCGGCGGCGGAACACCGCGTCGCCCGCCACCGCGGACGCCATCGCGTTCCCGGCGAACTTGGCGCGCCGGGACGGCGTGAAGCGCGCGTACTGCCTCAGCTGGGCGGGCAGTTCGGTGACCGTGAGACCGCCGAACGCGTCCGAGACCAGCGCGACGACCCGGCGCCGCACCTCTTCGGGCAGCGGGCGGTCGAGCGCCTCCACGGCGTCGTCGGCCCCGTCGGCCGACGCGGCGCCGCCCGCGGGCTGCTCCACCATCCGTCACCTCATGTGTTGTCTCCGCACGGCCCCGTCAGGAGTCGGCACCCGGCCTGTCGACTAGCTCGATCTGGTCCACCGCGTTGCACCAACGACAGCGCACCGACTCGATGGTCTCACTGACCACCTCGCGTTCCTCGACGCTCGACTCCCCGGCCAGGTCGAGATGGACGTACTCGACGACCTTGGACGAGCGCGTCACGTCGAATCGCGTGAGGTTTCCGCAGAGCGTGCAGCGCCAGCGGGTCGTGCCGGTCGGCTGGGGAACGGTCGTCATCGGTGCGTCCTCTTTCGTCGAGCCGTGAGCTGCCGGACAAGGGTCTCGCGGTGCGCCGTCGAACTGCGGATGTCCACCTGTCACCCTACGGCCTCGGCGCTTCCCCCCGGCACGGCGAGGCGGTCTGTCCCGTTCGCTCCGCTTGCGCCATGCTCTGTTCATGATCGATCGGCGGGCTGCGGCCGGCAGGCTCCTGCGCGCGGCGACTTCGGGCGGGCCACCGGTGACGTACGCCCTCATCGCCCTGTGCTGCGCGGTGTTCGTGATCAGCCCGCTCTCCGGATTCGTCCCGGTGCGCGGCGGCGCGGACGCCCTGCTCGCCGCCCAGGCGGGGTACTTCGAACGGTGGGGCGTCATCCCGAGCGAGCTGTGGGACGGCTCGGCACACGCCCTGCTCACCCCGCTCACCGCACTCTTCGTCCACGGCAGCTGGCTGCACCTGCTCGGCAACATGCTGTTCCTGTACGTGTTCGGCGCGATGGCCGAGGAGCGCATGGGCCACACGGAGTTCGCCCTCTTCTACCTCGGCTGCGGCTACCTCGCCCTGCTCGCCTACGCGGCCGCGCACGCCACGTCCGACCAGACGCTCGTCGGTGCGTCGGGGGCGATCTCGGCGGTGCTGGGGGCGTTCCTCTACCTCTTCCCCCGGGCCCGGGTCACCAGCCTCTTCCCGTTCCTGCTCTTCCTGCCCCTGCGCTTCCCCGCCTGGGTGGTGCTGATCTTCTGGTTCGTCCTGCAGTGGCTGGCCGCCGAGGGCGCGGGAAGCGGCCCGGGGGTGGCCTACCTGGCCCATGTCGTCGGCTTCGCCACCGGCTTCTTCTACGCCTGGGGACGTTATAGGGGTGACGCTAGAGTGAAGTCTCCAGCCACGGCCACCGAGGGAGAAAGCCAGCCGTGATCACCGCGATCGTGCTCATCAAAACCAGCGTGGACCGGATTCCCGAGATCGCCGAGGCCATCGCCGCGCTGGACAGCGTCAGCGAGGTCTTCTCGGTCACCGGTACCTACGACCTGATCGCCATGGTCCGGGTGTCCAAGCACGACGATCTCGCCGAGGTCATCCCCGGCCGGATCAGCAAGATCCCCGGTGTCGAGGGCACCGACACCCACGTCGCCTTCCGTACGTACTCGCAGCACGACCTGGAGGCGGCCTTCTCCATCGGCCTGGACGCGTAGGGCCTACGTGCTGCTGCGGCCGGGTACGGACGTCCGTACCCGGCCGCAGCAGCACGCGGTCCGTCCTCAGACCTGGGCGGCGCCCCGGTCCGGGACGCAACGGCCGTCCTCGGTGCGGTACTTCCAGCGGGCCCCGGCGCTGACCAGTTCCCGGACCGCCCGCAGGAAGCGCTCGATGTGCTCGTCCGGCGTGCCGGCGCCGAAGCTGACCCGGATGGCGTTCAGGGACCGCTCGCCCGGCTCGGCCTCCGGCGCCCCGCACTCGCCGGCCTCACCCGGGTCGCTGCCGAGCAGGATGCGCACGAGCGGGTGGGCGCAGAAGAGGCCGTCGCGCACCCCGATGCCGTACTCGGCGGAGAGGGCGGCGGCGAAGTGGGAGCTGTTCCAGCCCTCCACCACGAACGAGATCACGCCGACCCGCGGGGCGTCGTCGCCGAACAGCGAGAGCACCTTGACCTCGGAAACCTCGGCGAGCCCGGCCAGGACCTCGCCGACCAGGTGCTGTTCGCGGGCGACCAACCGGTCGAAGCCGGCCTCGGTGAGCGCCTTGCAGGCGGAGGCGATGGAGTGGACGCCGATGACGTTGGGCGAACCGGCCTCGTGGCGGGCGGCGGTGGTGTGCCACTCGACGTCGACCCCGCCGTCCGCGCGCCGGGCGACCTTGCGGGAGGCGCCGCCGCCGGCGAGGTAGGGCTCGGCGTCGCGCAGCCAGTCGGCGCGGCCGGCCAGGACGCCCGATCCGAACGGCGCGTACAGCTTGTGCCCGGAGAACGCGACCCAGTCCACGTCCAGCCCGGCGATGTCGACGGGGTGGTGCGGGGCGAGCTGGGCGGCGTCCAGGACGATCCTCGCGCCGTGGGCGTGCGCGGCGGCAGCCAGCTCCTTGACGGGCCACAGTTCGCCGGTGACGTTGGACGCGCCGGTGACGCAGACGAGCGCGGGGCCGTAGGGCTCACGGTCGGCGAGGGCCCGCTCCAGCGTGGCGACGGCCCGGGCGGGAGTGCGCGGGGCGTTCAGGTAGGTCACCCGGGCGTCGCGCCAGGGCAGCAGCGAGGCGTGGTGCTCGGTCTCGAAGACGAACACCTGGCAGTCGGCGGGCAGCGCGGCGGCCAGCAGGTTCAGCGAGTCGGTGGTGGACCGGGTGAAGACCACCTGGTCCCCGGGGCGGCAGCCCAGGAACTCCGCCACCGTGGCGCGGCTGGACTCGAAGAGGTCCGTGGAGAGCTGCGAGAGGTAGCCGGCCCCGCGGTGGACGCTGCCGTAGTACGGGGCGTACGCGGCCACGTCGTCCCAGACGCGCTTCAGCGCCGGGGCGCTCGCGGCGTAGTCCAGCGCGGCGTACCCGACCTCTCCGCCGGTGACCAGCGGGACGAGGACATCCTCGCCCAGAACCGGCAGAGGCGCACAAAGTGACTGCTCGGCGGCAGCGGTGAAGACAGACATGACGAACTCCCGTTACAGGCAGGCGAATTCCGCGTGCCTGCGAAGACGCGGCAGCACGGAGTGAAAGAAGAGGGGTACGCGGAACAGGGCCGAAGGCCCTAACGCATTCGCTTGCTCACAAGAGGCTCCCTGAGGACCAAGGACCCCACGGGCGGACGTCGCACGACATCCAGGGGTCCGCGCTTGCCGCAGACCTCGCTGCCTGCAGCCCGGTCTTCACCCGGGGCACCCCGCCACGGACGGAGGGTTGCCGGACAGCGGGCCGGGGCCGTAGTCGCTGTCACTCATGACCTGCGCAGCATCCTGCCATACGCACGGGAACGCGCAAGGCGCAGTCCAGAATCCGGACTGCGCCCTGCCTCACATCCGTGCGCTCACGCGTTGCTGGCGACGACCCATCTCTCCAGCGCCCGCCCGGCCGCCCCCGAGTCGATGGACTCGGCGGCCTTCGCCATGCCGGTGCGGATCTGCTCGGTGAGCGTGCCCTCGCCCGGGTCCAGCGCGACCAGCGCGGCAGCCGAGTTGAGCAGGACGGCGTCCCGTACCGGGCCCGTCTCACCGGCCAGCAGCCGACGGGCCACATCCGCGTTGTACGAGGCGTCCGCGCCGCGCAGCGCCTCCACCGGGACCAGGTCCAGGCCGACGTCGCGCGGGTCGAAGGACTCCTCGCGCACCACACCGTCCCGGGCCACCCACACCCGCGAGGTCGCCGTGGTGGTCAGCTCGTCCAGCCCGTCGTCGCCCCGGAAGACCAGGGCCGAGTTGCCGCGCTCGGCGAGGACGCCGGCGACGATGGGGGCCATCCGCAGATCGGCCACTCCGATCGCCTGCGAGCGCACCTTGGCCGGATTGGTCAGCGGGCCGAGGATGTTGAACGTGGTCGGCGCGCCCAGCTCCGCCCGGGCCTTGGCCGCGTGGCGCAGGGCCGGGTGGAACTTCACCGCGAAGCAGAAGGTGATGCCGGCCTCCTCGGCCACCTCCGCCACACGGCGCGGGGACAGCTCCAGGTTGACGCCGAGCTTCCCGAGTACGTCGGAGGAGCCGCTGGCCGAGGACGAGGCGCGGCTGCCGTGCTTGACGACCTTGGCACCCGTCCCGGCCACGACGATCGCGGACATGGTGGAGATGTTGACCGTCTTGGCCATGTCGCCGCCGGTGCCGACGATGTCGACCGTCCGGCCGGGCACCTCTATGGTCGTGGCGTGCTGGTACATGGCGCGGACCAGACCGGATACCTCCGTGACCGTCTCGCCCTTGGCACGCAGGGCCACCGCGAAACCGGCGATCTGCACGTCGGTCGCCTCGCCGCTCATGATGCGGTCCATCGCCCACGCGGTGGCGTCGGCGCTCAGGTCCTCGCCGCGCATCAGGGGGGCCAGCACGCCGGGCCAGGAACGGGCCGCCACGCTGTCGCCGCCGCCCGGGGTCACAACGTTCATGGTCCGCTCCTGGGGTCCACAGCCGATAAGGGGATGGGGCCACCCTATCGAGCCACGGAGACGGCAAAGAGCCCCGTCCAGCGAATGGACGGGGCTCTCGCCGTGGCGATCGGAACGGGTGATCAGTGGTGGCCGTGGCCGCTGGTGATCTCCTGGTACTCCTCGGCGGTGGGCTTGGCGATCTGGTTGTTCTCGCCGTACAGGCCCTTGCTGAGCCTGACCCGGAGCTTCTGGAGCCTGGACACCTTGCGCTCCACGCCGTTCTCGTCGACCGTCGGGCCGATCTCGAGCGGCTCGTACTGCTCGTGCGCCGTGAGCCTGTGCAGGTTCTCGGGCGAGAGCGGCTCGTGGACCTCGACGAACTCACCGTGCGGCAGGCGCTTGATGAGCCCGGACTCGCGCCCGTGCAGCACCTTCTCCTTGTCGCGGCGCTGGAGGCCGAGGCAGATCCGCCGGGTGGCGACGAACGCCAGGACGGGTCCGACGAAGAAGGCGACGCGGACGAACCAGCTGATCGCGTTGAGCGACAGGCTGAAGTGGGTCGCCCAGATGTCGTTGCCGCCGCCGACCAGCATGACGAAGTAGATCGTCACCCAGGCGACGCCGAGCGCCGTGCGGGTCGGGGCGTTGCGCGGCTTGTCCAGGATGTGGTGCTCGCGCTTGTCCCCGGTGATCCAGGACTCGATGAACGGGTAGAGCGCCAGGAGTCCGAGGACCAGACCGAAGACGACCAACGGGATGAACACGCCCAGGACCAGCGTGTGGCCCCAGAGGTTGATCTCCCAGCCCGGCATCACACGGACGAAGCCTTCGGCGAAGCCCATGTACCAGTCCGGCTGGGCGCCCGTGGACACCTGGTCGGGACGGTACGGCCCGAGCGCCCAGATCGGGTTGATCGTGGCGATGGCCGCGATGATCGCGATGAAACCGAAGACCAGGAAGAAGAAGCCGCCGGCCTTCGCCATGTACACCGGCAGCAGGGGCATGCCGACGACGTTCTTGTTGGTGCGTCCGGGTCCCGCGAACTGCGTGTGCTTGTGGTAGAAGACCAGGATCAGGTGGCCGACCACGAGCCCGAGCATGATGCCCGGCAACAGCAGGATGTGGATCGAGTAGAACCTCGCGATGAGGTCGCCGCCGGGGAACTCCCCGCCGAACAGGAACATCGAGATGTACGTACCGACGACGGGCACCGACAGGATCGCGCCCTGGGTGAAGCGCACACCCGTGCCGGATAGCAGGTCGTCCGGGAGCGAGTAACCGGTGAAACCGGTGAACATGCCGAGGACGAACAGCAGGAAGCCGAACAGCCAGTTGATCTCGCGCGGCTTGCGGTACGCACCGGTGAAGAACACCCGGAACATGTGCACGAACATGCCGGCCAGGAAGATGACCGCGGCCCAGTGGTGGATCTGCCGGACCAGCAGACCACCGCGGACGTCGAAGCTGATGTTCAGCGTCGAGGCGTACGCCTCGGACATCCGGATGCCCTGCATGGGCTCGTACGGGCCGTGGTACACGACCTCGTTCATGCTCGGGTGGAAGAACAGCGTCAGGTACACACCCGTGAGGATGATGATGATGAAGCTGTAGAGGCAGATCTCACCGAGCATGAAGGACCAGTGGTCCGGGAAGATCTTCCGCATGTTGGACTTGGCGAGGGAGTAGATCCCCAGTCGGCCGTCCGCCCAGTCGGCCACCCGCTCACCGGCGGGCGCCTTGCGATTGCCCGGCGCGGCCGATCCGGGCGTGTTGGTGGTCGCAGTACTCATCCGCGCTCCCAGAATGCAGGACCGACGGGCTCTTCGAAGTCACCGAGCGCCTCGAGGTTGCCCTCGCTGTTCACGCCGATCCGCAGCTGCGGAAGGGCGTGACCGGCCGGACCGAAGATGACGCGGGCGCCGTCGGAGAGGTCGAAGGTGGACTGGTGGCACGGGCAGAGCACGTGGTGCGTCTGCTGCTCGTAGAGGCTGATCGGGCAGCCCACGTGGGTGCAGATCTTCGAGAAGGCCACGATGCCCTCGTGGGCCCACTCGCGCTCGCGCTTGTCCTTGATGTCGTCCGGCTCGATGCGGATGATCATCAGCGCGGCCTTGGCGATCTGCGTCTGGAAGTCGTGCGCCTCCTCCTTCAGGCCCTCGGGCATGGCGAAGGTGAGCGAACCGACGGCGACGTCCTCGGGACGCAGCGGCTCCATGGTGTTCATGTTGACGAGCTGCTTGCCCTTGGCCCACAGGGTGTTGCGGAGCTTCTTCTCCGGCAGCGGCCCCAGGTCGCGCAGCAGCATCACACCGGAGAGCGGCACCAGGGCCAGCGCGCCGAACATGGTGTTGCGGATCAGCTTGCGCCGGCCGAGAGCGGACTCCCGGGCGCCGTCCGCGAAGTCGGCCAGAACCTTGGCCTTGACCTCGGGCGCCGCCTCGATGGGGTGCCGGTCGTCGGCGACCTCGACGTCGGACATCAGCGTGCGCGCCCAGTGGACGGCACCCGCGCCGATCAGGAAGAGCGCCAGCCCCAGGGTCAGACCCAGGGAGAAGTTGAGCGCGCTCACATGACCGAGCGGGAAGATGAAGACGATCTTGTCGACCGGGAAAATGACGTAGGAGGCGATGAAGCCCACCGTCGCCAGCATGGACAACAGGAACATGGTCGCGACGACGCGCTCGGAGCGCTTCGCGGCCCGCTCGTCGATGTCCTGGATGCGCGGCTTGTGTGCCGGCAGTCCCGGGTCGGCGAACGGGTCGTGCGCCTTGTCCACCGCGTCGTGCGCGGCACCCTGCTCTTCCGGCAGGTTCTCTTCTGGAATCTCTTGGCTACTCATGACTTCTTGGCCTTAGCGGTGTGGGCCGCGACCCAAATGGCAACTGCGATCAGACCGCCCAGTCCGAAGATCCAGCCGAACAGACCCTCGCTGACCGGACCCAGGCCTCCGAGGCTGAGGCCGCCGGGGGTCTGCGCCTCGGAGCTGTTCACGGTCTTGATGTAGGCGATGATGTCCCGCTTCTGCTTGTTGGGCATCGTCGAGTCCGGGAAGGACGGCATGCTCTGCGGGCCGGTCAGCATGGCCTCGTAGATGTGCTTGGGGTCCACGCCGTTGAGGTCGGGCGCGTACTTGCCGTTCGTCAGCGCGCCACCCTTGCCGGTGAAGTTGTGGCACTGCGCGCAGTTGGTACGGAACAGGTCGCCGCCCTTGGCGACGTCCGCACCTTCCGGGCTGACATCACTCTTGGTCGGAACGACCGGGCCGGCGCCGAGCGACGCGACGTACGCCGCGAGCTGGTCGATCTCGGCCTGGCTGTAGATGACCTTCTTCTTCGGTACCTGGGCACCCGGCTGCTGCGCGGGCATACGGCCCGTACCGACCTGGAAGTCCACGGCGGCGGAGCCCACGCCGACAAGCTGGGGCCCGTCGGTGGTGCCCTGACCGCCGGTTCCGTGGCAGCTGGCGCAACCGACGGAGTACAGCTTCTTGCCCTCTTCGATGGCGAGGGACTGGGCGGTGTCGTCGGCCTGCGCCTTACTCGCGGGCGCAAACGCGGCGTACAGCCCCCCGGTGGCCGCCAGCGCGAGGAGTAGTACGACGACCGCCGCCAACGGATGGCGTCGTCGTGCGGAGAGCTTTTTCACGGATTACCCCGGTGTCAGGATCTTCTGCGTCGATGCTGGATGTGGTTCGGGCTCGGGCCCGGTTACTTGATCAAGTAGATCGTGGCGAAGAGGCCGATCCACACGACATCGACGAAGTGCCAGTAATAGGACACGACGATGGCAGCGGTCGCCTGTTCATGGGTGAACCTCTTGGCCGCGTATGTTCTGCCCAGGACGAGCAGGAAGGCGATGAGACCGCCTGTCACATGCAGACCGTGGAAGCCGGTGGTCAGGTAGAACACCGAGCCGTACGGGTCCGAGGACAGCGAGATGCCGTCCTCCTTCACCAGCTCGGTGTACTCGAAGATCTGGCCTCCGATGAAGATCGCACCCATCACGAAAGTGATCACGAACCAGGCGCGGAGCTTCTTCACATCGCCCCGCTCCGCGGCGAAGACGCCGAGCTGGCAGGTGAGTGATGAGAGCACCAGGATGGTCGTGTTCGTCGCCGAGAACGGAACGTTCAGGGACGACGCCATTTCCTTCCAGTGTTCTGGTCCGGTCACCGATCGCAGGGTGAAGTACATCGCGAAGAGGGCCGCGAAGAACATCAGCTCGGAACTCAACCAGATGATGGTTCCGACGCTGGTGAGGTTCGGCCGATTGACCGACGGGTGCGCGTGCCCGGTTTCTACTGTCGTTGCTGTCGCCACGACCGACATTATGTCGGTCGCTTATCCCGCCCTCACTCCGGGGGGTGCCGTTCGGTGTGTCAGGGGGGTGTGTCCTGCCCGAACGGCCCATGCTTCCGCCGTCCGGACCGGTGCTGACAGGCTGTCGGGCGGAGTACGATCCGCGCATCGGACGGCTCTCGCACACCGAGCGCCCCGAGTGCCCCGAAGACACGGATGTCACGGAGGAACCATGCAGCCGACCGCCACGGTCCTGGTCTACAGCGACAACGCGCACACCCGTGAGCAGGTGAGGCTGGCAGCAGGGCGCAGGCCCGCGGCGGACGTGCCGCCGGTGGAGTTCCTGGAGTGCGCCACCCTGCCCGCCGTCCTGGAAGCCCTGGAGCACGGGGGTGTCGACGTCTGTGTGCTGGACGGCGAGACGGCCCCGGCGGGCGGGATGGGCGTCTGCCGGCAGATCAAGGACGAGATCTTCCGCTGCCCGCCCGTCCTGGTCCTGATCGGGCGCCCGCAGGACGCCTGGCTGGCCACCTGGAGCCGTGCGGACGCCGCGGTGACCCTGCCGGTCGAACCGGTGGAGTTCGCGGACTCCCTGGCCGCCCTGCTGCGCACCAGGCTCTCCGTGGGGGCCTGAGCCCCCGCCTTCCCGTCTCCCTGAGGGGCAGCGCACCCCCGGCCGTCAGACCTGGGGGCGCAGCCGCGCCGCCCGGACCGTGTCGACGCGCGGTGCGGTGGTGTCGTTGTGCAGTGCGCTGCCCTTCTGCCACTTGGCCCAGGACAGGTTCCAGTCGCCGTAGCCGTTGTCGAACGGCGTCATGGTCTCGCCGTCGCTGCCGACGACGCTGACGATGTCGCCCTCGCGCACGGTGTTGAAGAACCACTCGGCCTCGCTGGTGCTCATGCCGGTGCAGCCGTGGCTGACGTTCGCGTACCCCTGCGATCCGGTGGACCAGGGGGCCGCGTGCACGTACTCGCCGCTCCAGGTGACCCGGGTGGCGTAGTAGACCGGCAGGTCGTACGAGTCCGCCGAGCCCTCGGCGATGCCGATGGACTCCCCGCGCATACGTACGTAGTACTCCTTGCCCAGCACGACCTTGACGCCGTTGCGCGTGTCGAAGCCGGGCTTGCCGGTGGTCACCGGAATGGTCTTGATCACTTCGCCGTTGCGCAGCACCGTCATGGAGTGCTCCGAGGCGTCGGTGACGGCCTCGATGCGGTCGCCGGTGGTGATCTTCAGCGCCTTCGCGGGTGCCCCGTAGAGCGCGTTGGTCACCTTGATGCCGGTCAGGTTGCTGCTGACCTCGATGGCGGCCTTCGCCGGCCAGTACTCCTTGGGCCGGTAGTGCAGCGTCTTGTCGTCGACCCAGTACCAGGAGCCGGTGACCGCGGGCGTGGAACTCACCTTCAGGCCGCGCTCGACGGTGGCGCGGGCCGCGTTGTCGGTGACCGGGGCGCTGAGCTGGGCCGTGAGGGGCTGCCCGACGCCGTAGGTGCCCGCCTGGGGGCCGAAGGCGACCTCCAGGAACTTCTCGGCCGCCGCCGTGTCGAAGGACATCGTGCGGGTGCCAGGGGCGCCCTCGGCGTCCTCCATGCGGACCTTGACGGTGTAACGCGTCCCTGCGGCCAGCGGAGCCGTGGAGTGCCAGCGGTGGCCGTCGGCGTCGAGTTCGCCCGCCAGATGGCGTCCTGCGGCGTCCACGGCCGATACGTCGGTGATCCGGCCGTCGTCGCTGTCGACGGTGACTTCGAGGGGCTTGTCGGGATCGACCTTCTTGCCGCCGTCGGGGGTGTTGAAGGAGATCTCGTCGGCCGCGTCGTACGGCTGGGCCGAGAGCGGATGACCATCGGACTCCCCGCAGGCTGCCGCCCCGGCGACCAGGGTCGCGGCCA
This sequence comes from Streptomyces sp. A0958, assembly GCF_004795035.1. Classification (GTDB taxonomy): domain Bacteria; phylum Actinomycetota; class Actinomycetes; order Streptomycetales; family Streptomycetaceae; genus Streptomyces. Next base: position 38,274 of record NZ_SSBK01000035.1, on the reverse strand, counting down.
GCAGAGTGCAGCTCACTACGGGACGGAAGCGCGGCGTGTGGTTCATGAACCCACGCTAAGAAGATTCATCCGTTTCAGCGCGCGGGATGACTGCAAACGGGGGGCCGGCACTCCGCTCGGAAGTGCCGGCCCCCCGTCAGGTGGAGCGGTGTGTCACCGGTGGAACGGTGTCACTGGGTGCGGTTCTCACCCCGGTAGTACTCGAACACCCAGCCGAACAGGCCGATCAGCAGGATCGGGGCCGAGAAGAAGAGCAGCCACCAGCCGAAGGCCACTCCCATGAAGGCGAACGCGCCGCCGATCGCCAGCGCGAGCGGCTGCCAGCTGTGCGGGGAGAAGAACCCCACCTCGCCGGCCTCGTCCGCCACATCGGCTTCCTTGTTGTCCTGCGCCAGCGCGTCGACCCGCCGGGCCGTGAAGGCCAGGTAGAAGCCGATCATGACGCTCAGGCCGAAGGCGAGGAGCAGTGCGGTGGTGCCGACGGGCTCCTTGGACCACACGCCGTACGTGATGGCGACGATCAGGATGAACAGCGCCAGACCGAGGAACATCTTGCCCTGGATCTTCACTTGCCCGCCTCCTTGCCACCGGCGAGGGCCTTGTCACCCTCGGAGAGGTGATCCAGCTGCTCCAGCGCCGTGATCTCCGGGTGGTGCAGGTCGAACGCCGGGGATTCGGAACGGATGCGCGGCAGCGTGATGAAGTTGTGCCGCGGCGGCGGGCAGGAGGTCGCCCACTCCAGCGAACGGCCGTAGCCCCAGGGGTCGTCGACCTCGATCTTCTTGCCGTACTTGGCGGTCTTCCACACGTTGTAGAAGAACGGCAGGATCGACAGGCCGAGCAGGAACGAGGAGATCGTCGAGATCGTGTTCAGCGCGGTGAAGCCGTCCGCGGCGAGGTAGTCCGCGTAACGCCGCGGCATGCCCTCCGCGCCCAGCCAGTGCTGCACCAGGAACGTGCCGTGGAAGCCCACGAACAGCGTCCAGAAGGTGATCTTGCCGAGCCGCTCGTCCAGCATCTTGCCGGTGAACTTCGGCCACCAGAAGTGGAATCCGGAGAACATCGCGAACACCACGGTGCCGAAGACGACGTAGTGGAAGTGCGCGACCACGAAGTACGAGTCGGAGACGTGGAAGTCCATCGGCGGCGAGGCCAGGATGACGCCGGTGAGACCGCCGAAGGTGAAGGTGATCAGGAAGCCGATCGCCCAGAGCATCGGTGTCTCGAAGGACAGCGAGCCCTTCCACATCGTGCCGATCCAGTTGAAGAACTTCACCCCGGTCGGCACCGCGATGAGGAACGTCATGAAGGAGAAGAACGGCAGCAGTACACCGCCGGTGACGTACATGTGGTGCGCCCACACGGTCACCGAGAGGCCGGCGATGGAGATCGTCGCGGCCACCAGGCCGATGTATCCGAACATCGGCTTTCGGCTGAACACCGGGATCACTTCCGAGATGATCCCGAAGAACGGCAAGGCGATGATGTACACCTCTGGATGCCCGAAGAACCAGAAGAGGTGTTGCCAGAGCAACGCGCCGCCGTTGGCCGCGTCGAAGACGTGCGCACCGAACTTCCGGTCCGCCTCCAGGGCGAACAGCGCGGCCGCCAGCACCGGGAAGGCCAGCAGGACCAGCACACCGGTCAGCAGGACGTTCCAGACGAAGATCGGCATGCGGAACATCGTCATGCCGGGAGCGCGCATGCAGATGATCGTGGTGATGAAGTTGACCGAACCGAGGATCGTGCCGAAGCCGGAGAAGGCCAGACCCATGATCCACATGTCGGCGCCGACACCCGGCGAACGGACCGCGTCCGAGAGCGGGGAGTAGGCGAACCACCCGAAGTCGGCCGCACCCTGCGGGGTGAGGAAGCCGGCCACCGCGATGATCGAGCCGAAGAGGTACAGCCAGTACGCGAACATGTTCAGCCGCGGGAACGCCACGTCGGGCGCGCCGATCTGCAGCGGCATGATCCAGTTCGCGAATCCGGCGAACAGCGGCGTCGCGAACATCAGCAGCATGATCGTGCCGTGCATCGTGAACGCCTGGTTGAACTGCTCGTTCGACATGATCTGCGTGCCCGGACGGGCCAGCTCGGCGCGCATGAAGAGCGCCATCAGACCGCCGATGCAGAAGAAGGCGAACGATGTGACCAGGTACATCGTGCCGATCGTCTTGTGGTCAGTGGTGGTCAGCCACTTGATGACGACGTTTCCCGGCTGCTTGCGCCGGACCGGCAGCTCGTCCTCGTACGAGTCGTCTGCTGCCGCGGCACCCTGAGGTTCGTTGAGGATGCTCACAGTTTGTTCGTCTCCGCATTCCTGGCCGGTTCAGTCTGCTCGATGCCGGCCGGCACGTAGCCCGTCTGGCCCTTCTTCGCCAGCTCCTCGAGGTGCGCCTGATAGCGCTCCGGGGAGACGACCTTGACGTTGAAGAGCATCCGGGAGTGGTCGACGCCGCAGAGCTCGGCGCACTTGCCCAGGAAGGTGCCCTCCTGGTTGGGAGTCACCTCGAAGGCGTTGGTGTGGCCCGGAATGACGTCCTGCTTCATGAGGAACGGCACCACCCAGAAGGAGTGGATGACGTCACGCGAAGTCAGGATGAAACGGACCGTCTCGCCCTTGGGCAGCCAGAGGGTCGGCCCCGGGTTGCCGGTCTGCGGGTTCCGGTCTCCCGGGATGCCGGCGTCGTAGACGCCGTCCGCACCCTTGGGGAAGGCGTCACGGAACCTGTTCGGGATGGCGTCGAGCTCCTTGGGGACCTCGTTGCCCGTGGCGGCGGAGCCGTCCACGTTCTCGATGTAGTTGAAGGCCCAGCTCCACTGGTAGCCGACCACGTTGATGGTGTGGGCGGGCTTGGGGGAGAGCGTGAGGAGCTTCGTCTCGTCTCGTGCGGTGAAGTAGAACAGCACCGAGACGATGATCAGGGGGACCACGGTGTACAGCGCCTCGATGGGCATGTTGTACCGGGTCTGCGGAGGTACCTCCACCTTGGTGCGGCTGCGCCGGTGGAAGATGACGCTCCACAGGATCAGGCCCCAGACCAGCACGCCCGTGGCGAGCGCTGCCGCCCACGAGCCCTGCCAGAGGGAAAGGATCCGAGGGGCCTCTTCCGTTACCGGCGTAGGCATACCGAGGCGGGGGAAGTCCTTGTACGTGCAACCGGTGGCGGTCGCCAGGATCAGGCCCGCAGTCAGCACCTGCGGCAGCTTCCGCCGCATCGGGCGCCGCGACGAGCGGTCGGAGCCGTTGGGACTCACGTAGCGCCTTCCCGAGAGTCTCGCCCGCACGGTCGGCGCGTCCGTCTCGCTGGTCGGTCGCCGGCCCTGTGCGGGCAGGGGTTTGGATGTTTATGCGGACCAAACCCTACTGGACGCTATTTGGGGTCGCGCGGGGAGGGTGCCCAACGCGCCGCCCGACACCCCGAAGGGGTGGAATTCGCGCCTCCGGCCGCCATCTGACGCCCCCTCTCCCGGCGGGCCCCGGGCGCGGCCGGGCTAGCGTGGCCGGGTGCCCTACTTCGACGCGGCGTCGGCCGCCCCCCTGCATCCCGTCGCCCGCCAGGCCCTGCTTGCCGCGCTGGACGAGGGCTGGGCCGACCCGGCCAGGCTCTACCGCGAGGGGCGTCGCGCCCGGCTGCTGCTGGACGCGGCCAGGGAGGCGGCCGCCGACGCCGTCGGGTGCCGGCCCGACGAGCTGACCTTCACCTCGTCGGGCACCCGTGCGGTGCATTCCGGAATTTCCGGGGCGCTCGCCGGGCGTCGGCGTGTCGGCCGCCATCTGGTGGTGTCGGCGGTCGAACACTCGTCGGTGCTCCACTCGGCCTCCGACCACGAGGACCGGGGCGGCTCCGTCACCCGGGTGCCGGTGGACCGGACGGGCGCGGTGAGCCCGCAGGCGTACGCAAAGGCGCTGCGCGAGGACAGCGCGCTGGCGTGTCTGCAGTCCGCCAGCCATGAGGTCGGCACCGAGCAGCCGGTGGCCGAGGTGGCCGGAGTCTGCCGGTCGGCGGGGGTGCCGCTGCTGGTGGACGCCGCGCAGTCGCTGGCCTGGGGGCCCGTGCCGGAGGGGTGGTCGCTGCTGGCGGGCAGCGCGCACAAGTGGGGCGGGCCGGCCGGGGTCGGGCTGCTCGCGGTGCGCAAGGGTGTCCGGTTCGCGCCGCAAGGCCCGGCGGACGAGCGGGAGTCGGGGCGGGCGCCGGGCTTCGAGAACCTTCCGGCGATCGTCGCGGCGGCCGCGTCCCTGCGGGCGGTGCGGGCGGAGGCGGACGCGGAGTCGGTGCGGCTGCGGGCGCTGGTCGACCGGGTGCGGACCCGGGTGCCCGAACTGGTGAGCGATGTGGAGGTGGTCGGCGATCCGGAGCGGCGGCTGCCGCATCTGGTCACCTTCTCCTGTCTCTATGTCGACGGGGAGACACTGCTCCACGAGCTCGACCGGGCCGGCTTCTCCGTATCGTCCGGTTCGTCCTGCACGAGCAGCACGCTGACGCCGAGCCATGTGCTCAAGGCGATGGGGGTGCTGTCGGAGGGCAACGTCCGGGTGTCGCTGCCGCGGGGCACCACGGACGAGGACGTCGACCGCTTCCTGGCGGTGCTGCCCGGCCTGGTCGCCGGGGTACGCGAGAAGCTGGGCGCGCCCGCGTCTGCCGCCCCCTCCCCCGCCCCGGACGACTCGCTGGTGCTGGACGCGCTCGGCAGGCGCTGCCCCATCCCCGTGATCGAACTCGCAAAGGTGATCGAAGGGGTGCCCGTGGGCGGGACGGTGACCGTGCTGTCCGACGACGAGGCGGCCCGGCTCGACATCCCGGCGTGGTGCGCGATGCGGGAGCAGGAGTACGTGGGCGAGGAGCCGGCGGACCGGGGCGCGGCCTATGTGGTCCGCCGGCTCTCCTGACCCCGACCGGGCCCGCGTCAGGCGAGGTGCGTGCGGACCTCGGCGGCGGCCTCGTGGCCGTACGCCTTGGTGAAGCGGTCCATGAAGTTGTTGCGGTGCAGGGTGTACTCCTGGGTGCCGACCGTCTCGATGACGAGCGTGGCGAGCATGCAGCCGACCTGGGCGGCCCGCTCCAGGCCGACGCCCCAGGCGAGACCGGAGAGGAATCCGGCCCGGAAGGCGTCGCCGACGCCGGTCGGGTCGGCCTTGGCGTTCTCCTCGGGGCAGCCGACCTCGATGGGCTCCTCGCCGGCCTGCTCGATGCGCACGCCCCGGGCGCCGAGCGTGGTGACCCGGTGGCCGACCTTGGCCAGGATCTCCGCGTCGGTCCAGCCGGTCTTGGACTCGATGAGCCCCTTCTCGTACTCGTTGGAGAAGAGGTACGTGGCGCCTTCGAGGAGGATGCGGATCTCGTCGCCGTCCATCCGGGCGATCTGCTGCGAGAAGTCCGCGGCGAACGGGATGCCGCGCGTACGGCACTCCTCGGTGTGGCGGAGCATCCCCTCCGGGTCGTCGGCGCCGATGGAGACGAGGTCGAGGCCGCCCACCCGGTCGGCGACGGCCTTCAGCTCGATCAGCCGGGCCTCGCTCATGGCGCCGGTGTAGAAGGAGCCGATCTGGTTGTGGTCGGCGTCCGTCGTGCAGACGAAGCGGGCGGTGTGCAGGACCTCGGAGATCCGCACCGAGCCGGTGTCGACGCCGTGGCGGTCGAGCCAGGCGCGGTACTCGTCGAAGTCGGAGCCGGCGGCCCCGACCAGGATCGGCCGGGTGCCGAGCAGGCCCATGCCGAAGCAGATGTTGGCGGCGACACCTCCCCGGCGCACGTCCAGGTTGTCGACCAGGAAGGAGAGCGAGACCGTGTGCAGCTGATCGGCGACCAGCTGGTCGGCGAAGCGGCCGGGGAAGGTCATGAGGTGGTCGGTGGCGATGGAGCCGGTGACTGCGATACGCACGGGGAGACTGCTCCTGCGGAGGTCGAGGGGAACGGATGACCGCGTTCCCCGGGGTGGCGTGACAGTTCACGCTACCCGTTCCCGCCTGCTCCGAAGCGGAAAAACTACCCGATAGTAGGGCTTTCTTCCCGAGCTCTGTGGTGCCTACGGTGCCGTTATGTCGAACCACATCGCCCCGCGCGAGTCCGAGTCCGGTCTGGCCGCGCTGCGCGGAGACTGCGCGCGGATGGCCCCGCACTGGGTGGCCCCCGCGAGGACCGCCCCCGCCCCTGTCGCACCGGCCCTGATCAACGGGGTGACCGTGCCGCCCGCCTCGGCGCGGCTGATCGACGCGATGGCGGATTACGGGGACTGAGACCGCGCCCGGCGTCGCCCCCGGGGAACCGTGCGCCCCTTCGCCCCGTCCCACCCGTGTCCGCCCCCAGCGGCGGGCCGTATGCCGGCCCAGGCGTATGACGGCGATGCAGGCGAAGGAGCGATCCGGTGAGCACCGAGCGACCCGACAACGACGTGACCACTCCCCGGCGGCGTTCGCCGCTGGTCGCGGCCTCGGTGGCGGCGGCCGTACTGCTGGCCGGTGGCGGCGGCGCGTACTGGGCCGCGACCGCGGCGGACGGCGGCGACGGCGCGCGGAGCGCGGCGGACAGCGGCGGCACCACTCCCCCGCCTCTGCCGCTGGACGGCGCCGACACACCCGCCACGCCGTCCGCCGATCCCTCCGGCCCGCCCGAGGGCATCGCTCCCGGTGAGCCCGATCCACATGGCGGCCGGCTGGTCTACCGCGCCTCCGGCACGCTCCCGGACGGCCCCGGCCGGGCGGCCGTCCAGCGTGCGAAGGGGACCGTGTCGGCCGCCGAGGTGACCCGGCTGGCCAAGGCGCTCGGGCTGACCGGCGCACCGCAGTCCGACGCCACGTTCTGGAAGGTGGGCTCCGACGGGGACGGCTCGGGGCCGGTCCTGCGGGTGGACAAGCAGGCGCCCGGGACCTGGACCTTCACCCGGTACGGCTCCGGCGGCACGGACAACTGCAAGAAGGGGGCCGTCTGTTCGGGCGCGCAGGTGGCGCCGGGCGGCTCCGGCTCGCCGGTGAGCGAGAAGGCTGCGAAGGCGGCCGCCGCGCCGGTGCTGAAGGCGGCCGGCCAGGACGACGCGGCGCTCGACGCGGGCCAGCTCATGGGCTCGGCCCGGGTGGTGAACGCCGATCCGGTGGTGGACGGGCTGCCCACGTACGGCTGGGCGACCGGCATCCAGGTGGGCCCGGACGGCGAAGTGATCGGCGGCGGCGGGCAGTTGAAGGCCCTGGAGAAGGGCGACGCCTATCCGGTGATCGGCGCGGCCGAGGCGCTGGACCGGCTGAACGCGGCGCAGCCTCCGTCGGGCGGGAAGATCGGCGGGTGCGCCACGCCCGCACCGCTGGCGAAGGGCACGAAGTCGTCGGGCGTCAGCTGCGGGGCCCGGACCGGCGCGGAACAACCGGTGACGACGGTGACGGTGGACAAGGCGGTCTTCGGCCTGGCGGTCCACTCCACGGGGGGCGAGCAGTTGCTCGTACCGTCCTGGATCTTCTCGGTGAAGCCGGCCGGTGGCAGGGGTGACACGGTCACCCAGGTGGCCGTGGACCCGAAGTACCTGACGCGGGAGCCGTCGCAGGGCACGACCCCGGACGGGGACGGTACGGCGCAGGCCCGCGCGGTCCAGTCGTACAGCGCCGGCGGGCGGTCCCTCACGGTGACGTTCTGGGGCGGCGCGTGCAGTACGTACACGGCGAGCGCGCGCGAGGACGGTGACGCGGTGCGGGTGAGCGTGAAGGAGACGAAGGCGGACCCGGACGAGGTCTGCGTGATGATCGCCGAGGAGCTGACCCGTACGGTCACGCTGGACCGGCCGCTGGACGGGCGGAAGGTGGTCGACGCGGCCTCGGGTTCCGCGGTGCCGCGCACCTGACGCCTTCGGCGTGATGTGACGTACGTACGGCGGCGGCCCCGGGATCGGAATCCCGGGGCCGCCGCCGTACCTCCGCCGCTACCGCTTCACACCTCAGCTGAAGGAGTCGCCGCAGGCGCAGGAGCCCGTGGCGTTCGGGTTGTCGATGGTGAAGCCCTGCTTCTCGATGGTGTCGACGAAGTCGACCGAGGCGCCGCCCAGGTACGGGGCGCTCATGCGGTCGGTGACGACCTTCACGCCGTCGAAGTCCTTCACGACGTCACCGTCGAGGGAACGCTCGTCGAAGAAGAGCTGGTAGCGCAGGCCCGAGCAGCCGCCGGGCTGGACGGCGACGCGGAGAGCCAGGTCCTCGCGGCCTTCCTGCTCCAGCAGGGCCTTGACCTTGGCTGCGGCGGCGTCGGACAGGAGGATGCCGTCGCTCACGGTGGTGGTCTCGTCCGATACGGACATCTGCTTCTCTCCCGGGTTGTACGGAGACTGCTTGCCGACGTTGCAACCGTCGGGACCGCGGATTCATTCCGGGCCGCGCGCTTGCCTGTTCCCTTCATGCTCGCACACCGGTCCTACAGGCGGATGCGTCACACTGACGCTATCGGCATCGTCAAAGTGACGTGAAGAGGCTATGATAGATAGCGTCAATTAGACGAAAAGGCTTTCTCCGCAGAGAAGTCCGCAGAAGAAAGGGTGCGTGACGTGACCACGGCCCACCCCGTCCAGGACCTCGATGTCCAGCCGACGCCCCTCGCCCTGCTCCTGCTCGGCCGCGACGCCGACCCCAGGAGCGAGCGCGGTGTCGAGTGCCCCGGCGACCTGCCCTCCCCCTCCGACCCGGACCTGGTGGAGCGCGCCCGCGCGGCCAAGGAGAAGCTGGGGGAGAAGGTCTTCGTCCTGGGACACCACTACCAGCGCGACGAGGTCATCCAGTTCGCGGACGTGACCGGCGACTCCTTCAAGCTCGCCCGGGACGCCGCGGCCCGCCCGGAGGCCGAGTACATCGTCTTCTGCGGTGTGCACTTCATGGCCGAGTCCGCGGACATCCTGACCACCGACGACCAGAAGGTCGTACTGCCCGACCTGGCGGCGGGCTGCTCGATGGCCGACATGGCCACCGCCGAGCAGGTCGCCGAGTGCTGGGACGTGCTGACCGAGGCGGGCGTCGCCGAGCAGGTCGTGCCCGTCTCCTACATGAACTCCTCCGCCGACATCAAGGCCTTCACCGGCCGTCACGGCGGCACGATCTGCACCTCGTCCAACGCGAAGCGCGCCCTGGAGTGGGCCTTCGACCAGGGGGAGCCCTCGGCGGTCAAGGTCCTCTTCCTGCCCGACCAGCACCTGGGCCGCAACACCGCCGTCCGGGACATGGGCATGTCCCTGGAGGACTGCGTCCTCTACAACCCGCACAAGCCGAACGGCGGCCTCACCGCCGAGGAGCTGCGCGACGCGAAGATGATCCTGTGGCGCGGGCACTGCTCGGTGCACGGCCGCTTCTCGGTGGAGTCCGTCAACGACGTGCGCGCCCGGATACCCGGCGTCAACGTGCTGGTGCACCCGGAGTGCAAGCACGAGGTCGTCGCCGCGGCGGACCACGTCGGCTCGACGGAGTACATCATCAAGGCCCTGGAGGCGGCCCCGGCCGGCTCCAAGTGGGCGATCGGCACCGAGCTGAACCTCGTGCGCCGCCTGGCGAACCGTTTCGCCGCCGAGGACAAGGAGATCGTCTTCCTCGACAAGACGGTGTGCTTCTGCTCGACGATGAACCGCATCGACCTGCCGCACCTGGTGTGGACGCTGGAGTCGCTGGCGGAGGGCAAGCTGGTGAACCGGATCACGGTGGACGCGGAGACCGAGAAGTACGCGAAGCTGGCGCTGGAACGGATGCTGGCGCTGCCGTAAGGATTTCCCCCTACCACCGAACGACCGGAAACAGCCGAGTTTGTCCGGACCGGCACCGGGACGCCCCTCCCGTACCTACGCTGCTGTCCTCACAGCACGCGGGTACGGGGGCGGGGCCACATGACACAGCGCAGCAGGGTCGACGATCTGGTGGTCGTCGTGCCGGGCATTCTGGGCAGCCGGCTGGCCGACGCGGACGGGCACGAGGTCTGGGGGCTCTCCGGCCCGGCCCTGCTCCGCGGCATTCGCACGTTCGGCCGCTCCGTCACCGGCCTGACGCTGCCTCCCGACCTGGGCGACGAGCACCCGGGCGACGGTGTGCGCCCGCTCGGTCCGATGCGCGATCTGCACGGACTGTTCGGCATCGGGACGCTCGTGGACGGCTACGACGGCTTCCTGGAGTGGCTGGAGAACAACTTCACGCTCCGCCGCCGCACGAAGAAGGACGAAGCGGACTCCCCCGCCAACCTGCTCGCCTTCGCCTACGACTGGCGGCTGTCCTGCCGCTACAACGCCGACCGGCTCGCCGAGCGGGTGGACGAGGAGCTCGGCCGCTGGCGCGCCTCGGCGCCGGAGCGGGCGGAGGCCCGCGTCGTCTTCGTCTGCCACTCGATGGGCGGCCTGGTCACCCGCCAGTACGTGGAACGCCGCGGCGGCGCGGAGGTGACGCGCCGCGTCATCACCCTCGGAACCCCCTACCGGGGCTCCCTGGACGCCCTCCTCGACCTCGTCAACGGGGTGGGCCCGGCCGGTATCGGCCTCACCGCGTTCGCCCGCGGCCTTCCGTCCCTCCACCAGCTGGTCCCCGACTACGCCGCGCTGATCACCGCGCCGGGCGGGCCGCTGCGGTACGCCCGTGAGGTGACCGGCCTGCCCGGCACCGACGCGGCCCTGCTCAAGGACGCCGCCGGCTTCCACGAGGCGCTGCGCGAGTCCGGCGCGGGTGCGGCGTACGGAGTGGAGTACGTACCGGTCAGCGGGGTGCTCCAGCCGACCCCGACCACCGCCGAGGTCCGGGGCGAGCGGCTGGCCGGCCTGCTCACGATCGACGGGGCCGACGAGGGCGGCGACGGCCGCGTGCCCAGGCTCTCCAGCGCCCATGTGGGATCGGCCGGAAGGCCCGCGTACACGCCCTGGGAGAGGCACGGCTCGCTCCAGAACAACACGGCGCTGCGCCAGGCCCTCTACAACTGGCTCACCCCGGACCCGCCGGTCCACCGGGGCCCGGAGACCGCGGACGTCCCGCTGGCGGTGGACGCTCCGGACACGGTCACCGAGGGCGAGGTGTACGAGCTGCGGGCCACGGTCCCCCCGGACATACCGGGCCACGACCGGGTGGCCGTCTTCGCGACGGCCGAGGGCGGGCCGGTGCGGACGCTGGACAACCTGGGCGGGGGCCGTTACGCGGCACGCCTGGCCGGACTGCCGGCCGGGCCGCACCGGGTGCGGGTGAGTACGGGAAACGCGGGCCATGTGGTGATGACCGCTCTGGTGCTGGTACGGGAAGACGAGGCGAACGATGGTGTGTGAGGCGGACGTGGACGTGGTGCACGACGAGGGGCACGAGCCGGCGGGAACGGCGCTGTGCGTGGTGTGCGAGAAGTACGCCGACGAGCGGAGCTTTCCCCGGCTGACCGGGGCGGTGGCCCAGATGGAGGGAATCGCGGAGCTGCTGGCGGAGCGGGGGATCGCGGCGCGGGTGGTGGGTGGCGGGAACCCGTCCTGGCCGGCCTTCGACGATGCCCTCACCGCCTGGAGCGAGGGCTGGCGGGCGTCCGGGGCGGCGAAGCCCGCGATCATCGTCTGGTCCGGGCACGGCGTGCTGGTCGACGACGAACTGCGCCTCGCGCTCTGCGACCTGGATCTGGACGTCGAGCAGGTGACCCGTGACGCACGCGCCCTCAGGCGGGGCGTCTCGGCCGAGACCCTGGTCAACGAGGCGGTTGCGTCGGGCGCTGACCAGATTCTGCTGATCGTCGACACCTGCCATGCGGGGGACGCGGTGGGCCGGGGCCTGGAGAAGGCTCTGCGGCGCTGGGAGACCGCGTCCACTGAGCCCGGCCGGGCTCAGTGGCTCGGGATCATGGCGAGCTGCCGGCGCGGCGAGACGTCGGACGGCGACGGCCCGCTGCTCACCGCGCTGGCGGAGGTGCTGAGGGCGGGTCCGGCCACCACCGACTACCGCTCGGCGTGGAGCGCACACAACGCGTGGATCAGCGGCCCGGACCTGCTGGCCGCACTCGGTGAGCGCTGGCGCGGCGAGGGCCAGACACCCGTGTCCGCCACCCTGGGCACCGGCCGGCCGGTCTTCCCGAACCCGCGCCATGTGCCCGGGGCCCCGGCCCGGCTGGTGGAGCACCTGGTGCTCGCGGCGCGCGGGGTCGGGTACCGCGAGGAGGGCTGGTTCTTCACGGGCCGCAAGGAGGTGCTGGGCCGGATCGTCGCCTGGCTGGAGGCGGACGAGGCCGGGCTCTTCCTGGTGACCGGTCCGGCGGGTAGCGGCAAGTCGGCCGTGCTGGGCCGGATCGCGACGCTCACCGATCCCGCGCAGCGCAAGGAGGCCGAGGCCCGGGGCGGCCTGCGCGAGGACGACCCGGACCCGGGCCCGCGCCCCGAGCGCTCCCTCGCCTCGGTGCATCTGCGGGGCCTGAGCCCGTTGCAGGCGGCCTCGGAGCTGGCCCGGCAGCTGGGGCTGCCGGAGCCCCGCAACACGGACGACTTCCGGGGCGAGCTGCGTGAGCTGTCCCCGCAGCCGGTGCTGGTTCTCGACGGCCTGGACGAAGTGCCCGCCGAGCATCTGCGCGCCATGATCGAGGAGCTGGTCTTCCCACTCGGGCGGGCGGTCCCGGTCCTGCTCGGCTCCCGCGAACGCGCGTTCCGCAGCCGCCTGGCGGACGGCGGGCACCAGGACGAGACCCTGCCGGACGCGCTGGCCAGGCTGATCGGCGCGGGCGTCACCACCGCGGACCTGGAGCGGGAGCCGCACACGCAGGAGGACATCGCCGAGTACGTGTTCCGCCGGTGCGCGGCGGCCGGTGTCCCGGAGGGCCGGGCGCGGGAGACGGGCGACGCGGTCGCCTCGCGTGCCACGGCGGTGGGCGGCGGGTTCCTGTTCGCCCGGCTGGTGACGGGGTCGCTGCTGGCGCGGGGGCGTGCCGCCGGGGAGGAGCGGTGGCAGGACGGTCTGCCGGGCTCCATCGAGGCCGCGTTCGAGGACGACCTGCGGGCGGGACCGGTCCGGGTCCTGGCGGACGGCAGCGAACTGCCGTCCGCCGCCCGGGATCTGCTGACCGCACTGGCGTGGACGGTGGGGCGCGGCATGCCCGCCGGTGGCGTCTGGGAGGAGGTCGCCGGGGCGCTGGGCGGCCGTGACGTGCCGTACGACGAGAGCGACGTGGACTGGGTGCTGTCCGCCTACGGGCGGTACGTCGTCGAGGACTCGGAGGACGGGCAGGCGGTGTACCGGCTGTACCACCGGGAGTTCGTGTCCCATCTCGCGGACCGGGAGGTGCCGGGGGGCGCGGAGGCCGCGGAAGTGGTGCTCGCCGCGCTCGTCGCGCACGCCGAGCGGCGCGCGGCGGACGGTGGCTGGGGGGCGGTCGATCCGTACGTGGTGCGGGGGCTGTCGCGGCACGCCGTGCGGGCGGGTGCGCCGGGGATCGGGATGCTGCGGGAACTGGCGGCGCGGGTCGGGCCGAGCGCGGTGCCGGTTCTGGCCCAGGCGTTGCACGGCTTCTCCGCCCGGCTCGGGGCGGACGGGGACCTGGACGGGGCGCTGAGTGCGGCGCGGCAGGCCGCCGGCCTCTACGAGGCGCTGGAGGAGGCCGCTCCCGGGTCCTGCACGACGTCCCTGGTCCACACGCTCGTCAGCGTCGCCAACCGGTGCGCCGACATCGGCGACCGCGAAGGGGCGCTGGCTCCGGCGCGTGAGGCGGTCGCGCTCCAACGGAGCCTCGCCGACGCTGGAGGCAGTGAGTCCCGGCCCGACCTGGCCCTCGCCCTCGCCCTCGCCACGCTCGGCCGACGCCTCCACGACATCGGTGACCGCGAGGGAGCGCTCACGCTCACGCGGGCCGCCGTCGGCATGTTCCGGCAGCTCACCGAAGGCGAACCGGCGGCCTTCCGGCCACGACTCGCCGGCGCGCTGACCAACCTGTCGGTGAGTCTGTCAGCCGTCGGGGAACGCCGGGCCGCCGTTGCCCCGGCGCAGGAGGCCGTGGAGATGTACACCGAGCTCGCCGCCGCGCACCCCGATGAGTTCCTGGCCCCCCTCGCCTCTTCCCTCACCAATCTGGCGAGCAGCCTCAAGTCCGTCGGACGTCACGAGGAGGCGCTTCCGCACGCGCTGGCGGCGGTCCGGGTCAACCGGAAGGTGGCCGACCGCCACCCCACCGCCCTGCGGGCCGCCCTGGCGGGCTCCCTGACCAACGTGTCCGTGCACCGGGCGGACGTGGGTGACCTGCCGGGTTGCCTCGCACCCGCGCGGGAGGCCGTGGAGATCTGCCGGGAACTCGTCGCACGTCACCCGGCCGCCTTCCAGCCCGACCTGGCCGGCGCCCTCCACAATCTGGCGGACCGGCTCTCCGCCGCCGGGGACGACGAGGGCGCGCTCGCTCCGGCACGTGAGGCCGCGCGCATGTTCGCCGGGCTCGCCAAGCAGCACCCCGACGTCTTTCAGCCGGATCTCGCCCGGTCCCTGACCTCCCTGGCCAACAAGACCGCTGCCGCGGGAGACCTGGCGTCGGCGGTGCTGCTCGCCCGCGAGGCCGTCCGCCTCCAGCGCGAACTGACCCGGGACCGGCCGACGGCCTCCCTGCCGGGGCTGGCCGCGATGCTCAACAACCTCGCCATGCATCTCGGCACCGCGGGTGAGCCCGCGGCGGCTCTGCCCCACGCCGAGGAAGCGACCACGCTGTACGGGCGCCTCGCCACCGACGACCGGGACGCCTTCCTCCCTGAGTACGCGGTGGCCCTCAGTAACCTCGGCAACTTTCGCGCGAACCTGGGCGACCTGTCGGGGGCGCTCGCCACCGGCCGGGAAGCGGTCGCGATCCGACGGGAACTCGCCGCACAGCAGCCCGCCGTCTTCCGGCAGGAGCTGGCCACCGCACTCACCAATCTCGCCGCCCACCTGAACAGGGCCCAGGAACCGGCGGAGGGGCTGCGGGCATCGGAGGAGTCCGTCGCGCTCCTGCGTGAACTCGTCCCGCATGCGCCCGCCCTCCGCCCCTCCCTCGCCGGCTCGCTCGGCACCCTGGCCCAGAACCTCGCCGGAACCGGCAATCCGGAGCAGGCTCTGACAGCGGCCCGCGAAGGCGTCGGGCTCTGGCACGAGCTCGTGGACGGGCACAGCGGCGCCCACCTTCCCGGCCTGGCTCTCGCCCTGCGGAATCTCGGCAAGCTCCTGGAGATGAACCAGGACCCCGAAGGGGCCGTGAGCGCGGCCGGGGACGCGGTCACCGCCTACCGGACCGTGGCGCTGGACAACCCACGGGCCTTCGCGAACGACCTGCTGCACGCCCTCGGCGACCTGGCCCGGGTGCTCGCCCGCACCGACGACCACACCTCGGCGGTCGAGGCATTCGAGGCGGTCGCGGCGGAGTTCGCCGACGTGCACCCCGAGACCTCCCGGCGCCTCGGTGTCGAGCGGAGCATCTTCCTGCTGGACTGCCCCGGCGCCCGCCCCTCGGACGGCGTGCGGGAACTCGTGTCGTTCCTCGGCGCGGACGGGGGCGCCGAGCCGGAGAGCGGGCCGGACACGGTGACCGTACGGGCCCGGCAGGCGCTTCGCGACCACGCCGACACCGAGGCCGTACGCGCCGCGTGGGAGGCGGAGACCTTCGGCCCGGCACCCGCCTGGCTCACCCTGTCGGCCAAGACGCTGGAGCTGGTCGCCTCCTGGATGTTCTCGCCCGACTGGCCCGCTTCACGCGACTTCTGGTCCCGCAACGCCGACGCGCTCGGCGGCGAGGAGACGGCGACGGCCCTTGAGGAGCTGGCGCTCCTGGACCCCGGCACCGCACAGCGGCACGCCGCGCTCCGCATGGCCGTACTCACCCACGGCGTGACCGCCGCCTACGACCCGCTGATCCTCGCGGAGCAGACGGCCGAGTGGGTGGGCTGCGAGTCCTGGGCGGAGTCGCGGGCCTTCCTCCAGGACCACCCGCGCCTCCTGGGGGTCCGGCCGACCCAGGACACCCCGCTCTCGCACGTCGCCCTCCTCGATGTCTCCCGCTCGGAGGGACTGGACGCCGCCTACCGGCTCGTCGAGGACCGCGACGCCCTCCAGGCCTACGTGGAGAGGGCGTTGGCGGCCGGGGACGGCACCGCGCTGATGCACGCGGCGGCCATCGAGGGGCAGGTCTTCGGCGACCAGCTGTCCTCCCTCACCCACGCGCAGGCGGGCATGGTGCTCGCCGGCGCCGTCGAGGGCATCGAACCGGACGAGCTGGGCACGCTGCTCCCCCGCGCGCGCGAGGAGATCCGTGTCCGGCTGCTGAGGGAGATCGCCGGCCTCAGCGTCCAGCACGCCCGCCCGCACGGCGAGCTGTGGCTCCGCATGGTCCAGGCGCTCAGCGGGGCCGCCTGACGCCGATCGCTCCGGGGACGTCACCCGCCGGAGAACCCGAAGGGGCCTGTCCCGCACGCTGGTGCGGGACAGGCCCCTCGTCATGCCGGGCGGACCGGATCAGGCCTTCACCGGCTCCGGCTCGTCGGAGGAGGTCTCCTGCGACTCGGCCGAGGCCGGGAGGCCCGCCTTCCCGGCTCGCTTGGCGGCCTTCTTCCTGGCGCGGCGTTCCTTGCGCAGCTCGACCATCGCGTACAGCGTCGGCACCAGGAGGAGCGTCAGCAGGGTCGAGGTGATCAGGCCGCCGATGACGACCACGGCCAGCGGCTGGGAGATGAAGCCGCCCTCGCCGGTGACGCCGAGCGCCATCGGGAGGAGGGCGAAGATCGTCGCCAGGGCGGTCATGAGGATCGGGCGCAGACGGTGGCGGCCGCCCTCGACGACCGCTTCGACGACGCCCATGCCCCGGGTGCGGTACTGGTTGATCAGGTCGATCAGGACGATCGCGTTGGTCACCACGATGCCGATCAGCATCAGCATGCCGATCATCGCCGGGATGCCCATCGGGGTGTCGGTGATGAGGAGCAGGCCGATCGCGCCGGTGGCCGCGAACGGGATGGAGACCAGCAGGATCAGCGGCTGGATCAGCGACCGGAAGGTGGCGACCAGCAGCATGAAGACGATCGCGATGGCCGCCAGCATGGCCAGAGCCAGCTTCGTGGTCGCGTCGCTCTGGTCCTGGGTGACGCCGCCGATGGTCGCGGTGGCACCGTCCGGGAGGTCGAGGGCGTCCATCGCCTTCTGAAGGTCCTTGCTGACCGCGCCGGTGTCGTCATCGGTGGGCTTGGCGGTGATCGTGGCGGCGCGCTGACCGTCGATCCGGGTCATGGAGACCGGTCCGGGGACCTCTTCCACAGTGGCGATCGAGCCGAGCTTGACCCCGCCGAGCGAAAGGTCCTTCAGCTCCTGCATGGTGGTGGCCGGGTGGGCCGACTTGATGACGACGTCGCGCTCGGTGTCGTCCATGACCGCCTTGCCGGACGGGGTGCCGCGCACCGCTGCGGCGACGGCAGCGCCCAGCGTGGCCTGGGTGTAACCGGCGTCGGCGGCCTTGTCGTTGGCCTTGACCGAGATCCGCGGAACGCTCTGCGCCAGGTCGCTCTGGACGTCGGTGACGTTCTTGAGCTTGGCGACCGCGGCGCGCACCTGCTCGGATGCCTTCTTCAGCGTGTCCCCGTCGGCCGACTTGACCACGACGCTCAGGTCCTGGCTGCCGAAGCCGCCGGCCGAGGCGATGGTGGTGTCACCGATGCCGTCGAGCTTGCCGAGAGCCTCCTCGATGCGCTTCTGGGCGTCGTCGTAGTCGGCGGCGTCCTTCAGGGTGACCTGGTAGGAGGCCTGGTTGGCGCCCGTGCCGCCGCCGAAGGCCGCCATGAAGCCGGACGAGCCGACGGTGACCTGGTAGTCCTTCACACCCTTGTCATCGGCGAGGACCTTCTCGACCTTCTTGGCCGCCTCGTCGGCGGCCGCCAGGCTGGTGCCCGGGGTCAGCTCCTGCTTGACGGACAGGACTTCCTGCTCGCCCTGGTCGAAGAGCGTGGTCTTCAGCAGCGGGGCCATACCGAAGGTGGCGAGCAGCACCACCACGGCGATGACGACACTGGTGACGCGGCGGCGGGTGGCGAAGCGCAGCACCGGGACGTACAGCCGCTGGAGCCGGCTGCGGGCTTCCTTCTCCTCGGCCTCGCGACGCGCCTTCTCCGAGTCCTCGGCGGTGCCCTGGGGGGCGCGCAGGAACCAGTACGACAGGACGGGGACCACGGTCAGCGAGACCAGCAGGGAGGCCAGCAGGGCCGCGGTGACGGTCAGCGAGAACGAGCCGAAGAGCTGGCCGACCATGCCGCCGACCAGCCCGATCGGCAGGAAGACGGCGACCGTGGTGAGGGTCGAGGAGGTGACCGCGCCGGCCACTTCCTTCACCGCGGTGGTGATCGCCGACTGGCGCTCCTCGCCGTAGCCGAGGTGCCGCTTGATGTTCTCCAGGACGACGATCGAGTCGTCCACGACCCGGCCGATCGCGATGGTGAGCGCGCCCAGGGTCAGCATGTTGAGCGACAGGCCACGGGTCCAGAGCACGATCAGCGCGAGGACCACGGAGAGCGGGATGGAGACCGCGGTGACCAGGGTGGAGCGGAGCGAACCCAGGAAGACCAGGATCACGATGACCGCGAAGAGCAGGCCGAGCGCGCCCTCGGTGGTCAGGCCGGAGATCGCTTTGGAGACGGCGGGGCCCTGGTCGGAGACGACGGTCAGCTCGGCACCGGAGCCGAGGTCCTTGCGCAGGTCCGGGAGCTTGTCCTTGACGGCGTCGGAGATGGCGACGGCGCTGCCGTCCTTGTCCATCGTCGCCATGACGGCGAGGCTGGGCCGGCCGTTCGTCCGGGTGATGGAGTCCGCGGTGGCGGGCTCCTGCTTCACCGTGGCGATGTCACCGAGCCGGACCGGCTCGCCGGGCTTGCCGGATGCCGGGGTCTGACCGGAGACCCGCAGGTCCTCGATCTGCTTCAGCGAGGTGAAGGCCCCACCGACCTGGACGGTGCGGCTCTTGCCGGACTCGGAGAAGGAGCCCGCGGGAACGGTCGCGCCGCCCGCCTGGAGCGCCTGGGCGAGCGAGGCCGCGTTCAGTCCGGCTGCGGCGAGCTTCTTGTCGTTGGGGGTGACGGAGATCTGGAGGTCCCGGACACCGTCGACGGAGACCTGGCCGACGCCGTCGATGCCCTCAAGGGCGGGGACGACGGTGCGGTCCAGCTGGTCGGCGAGCGCCTGCTGGTCCTTGTCGGAGGTGACGGCGAGGACGACGGTCGGGATGTCGTCGGTCGAGCCGGCGATGACCTGCGGGTCGACGCCGTCGGGCAACTGGGCGCGGGCGCGGTTCACCGCCTGCTGGATGTCCGCGACGAGCTGCTTGGTGCCCTCGTCGCCGAAGTCGAAGGTCGCCATGATGACGGCGTTGCCCTCGCTGGCGGTCGACGTGAAGCCGGTGACGCCGTCGACGGCCTTGATCGAATTCTCGAGCGGTTCGACGACCTGCTTCTCGACCACATCGGGAGACGCGCCCTGGTAGGGGGCGAGCACCGACACCATCGGGAGCTCGATGGTGGGGAACAGCTGCTGCTTGAGCTGCGGGATCGCGATCGCGCCGAAAACGAGCGCGACGATCGAGATCAGCCCGATCAGGGCCCTTTGCGCGAGGCTGAATCTGGACAGCCAGGACATGGGTGGGTCTCTCTTCTGTGGCTTACGCGGCAGGTGGGCGGGTGACTGGGCCGTGTCCGCGAAGTCCCGCCCGGCCCACGACGCCTGGCGCGCACTCTCGCCGCACCAGACGCCGCGGACCGCGCCCTTCGGGCGTACGACGTGACTTTGCGGGCACGGTCCAGGGGACAGACCCGGCCCACCTATACGATCGCCGATCCCCTGGGCCGAAAGCGTCGGCCCCAGGGTTGCTTCCTTACGCCGCGCGTACCGCAGCTGGAGTACGCCCCGGCTGCACCCTCACTCCACCCGAGGACGCACCAGGCCCGATTCGTACGCGATTACCACCAGTTGGGCGCGGTCCCGGGCGCCCAGCTTCGCCATCGCCCTGTTCACATGCGTCTTGACGGTGAGTGGGCTGACGACCAGCCGCTCGGCGATCTCGTCGTTGGACAGCCCGCCCGCCACCAGGACCAGCACCTCGCGCTCCCGGCCGGTGAGGGCCGCCAGCCGCTCGGTGTACACCGCCGCGCCCGGCCCCTCGTCGGCCCCGTTCCCGCTCTGCGCGAGGAACCTGGCGATCAGCCCCTTGGTCGCGGCGGGCGACAGCAGCGCCTCGCCCCCGGCAGCGATCCGGATGGCGTTGAGGAGTTCGTCCGGTTCGGCGCCCTTGCCGAGGAAGCCCGAGGCGCCGGCGCGCAGCGACTGCACCACGTACTCGTCCACCTCGAAGGTGGTGAGCATGACCACGCGGACGCCCGCGAGATCCGGGTCGGCGCTGATCATCCGGGTCGCGGTCAGCCCGTCCGTGCCGGGCATCCGGATGTCCATCAGCACCACGTCGGGCCGTTCGGTGCGGGCCGCTTCCACGGCCTGCGCCCCGTCCGCGGCCTCGCCCACCACCCGCATGTCGGGCTCCGAGTCGACCAGCACCCGGAACGCGCTGCGCAGCAGCGCCTGGTCGTCGACGAGCAGGACCTTGATGGCCGATGTCATGCGTTCTCCCCCGTCCGGTCCGCCGCGCCCGGCCGACCGGGCTCCTGCGCGCGGGCCTCGACGGGCAGGATCGCATGGACGCGGAAGCCGCCCCCGTAGCGGGGACCGGCGGTGAGGGTGCCGCCGAGGGCGGTGACGCGTTCGCGCATCCCGAGCAGGCCGTGGCCGCCGCCGTACGGGGCCTGCGGGGTGCCGGCGGCGTGGCCCCGGCCGTTGTCCAGCACCATGACCTCGGCCGTGGCTCCGACCCGTACGACACTCACCTCGGCCCTGGCGCCCGGCCCCGCGTGCTTGCGCACGTTGGTCAGGGCCTCCTGGATCACCCGGTACGCGGCCAGGTCGACGGCCGAGGGCAGCGGCGGGTCGTCCCCCACCGCGCAGGCCACCTCGACGGACAGTCCCGCCTGCCGCACGCTCGCCACGAGTGCGCCGAGCAGGGCGAGCCCGGGTGCCGGTTCGGTGGGGGCCTCCGGGTCGCCGGACTGGCGCAGCAGCCCGACGGTGGCGCGGAGCTCGTTGAGCGCGGAGCGGCTTGCCTCGCGGACGTGGGCGAGGGCCTGTTTGGCCTGGTCGGGGCGCTTGTCCATGACGTGGGCCGCGACCCCGGCCTGCACGTTGACCAGGGCGATGTGGTGGGCGACGACGTCGTGCAGGTCGCGGGCGATGCGCAGCCGTTCCTCGGCCACCCGGCGGCGGGCCTCCTCCTCGCGGGTGCGCTCGGCCCGTTCGGCGCGCTCCCGGATCGCGTCGACGAACGCGCGCCGGGAGCGGACCGCGTCGCCCGCGGCGCCGGCCATGCCGGTCCAGGCGAAGACGCCCAGGTTCTCCTGGCTGTACCAGGGCGGTGAGCCGAAGAGCATGGCGGCGGCCGTGAGCGCGGCCATCGTGAGCAGCCCGACCCGCCAGGTGGTGGGCCGGTCGGTGCGGGCGGCGACGGTGTACAGCGCGATGACCGCGCTCATCACGACCGGGGCCGGCGGGTCGGCCGTGACCAGCTCGACCACGGTCAGGGCGCCGGTGGCGGCGAGCACCGCCATCGGCTCGCGGCGCCGCCGGATCAGGGCCAGGGCGCCCAGCGCCATCAGCAGCAGGCTGCTCGCCGCGGGGGTGCGGGTGCCGAAGATGGGCACGTCGTGCCCGCCCGGATCGGCGAACGATCCGGTGATCATGGCCACGAGCACGGCCAGGGCGAGCGCGCCGTCCAGCGCGAGGGGATGGCCGCGCAGCCAGTGGCGGATGCGCAGGACCCCGGTTCCGAGGGTGGTCACGTCAAGCTACGTTACGGCGTGTCGCTGGCGGGCCGGCCCGGCCGCCCGGGAGCGGCGGACCGGGCACCCTCGCCCTACCCTGCGCTCCTGGTCGCCCGGAAGCGCAGGGCGCGCGGCGGGGGCCGCCCGTACGGCACTGTGCCCCGCGTCCGGTGGGCCGGGCGCGGGGCGCGGTGCTGTGGGTGCTGGAGAGCCGCCGGGTGTCAGCCGGGGATCAGGCCGTCGTCGCTGAGCATGGCGCGTACCTCTTCGAGGGTCGCGTCGGGCGACGGCAGGATCAGCTCGGACGGCTCCAGGGAGTCGTCGGGCAAGGGTGTGCCGAGTTCGCGCACCCGGGCCAGGAGCGCGTGGAGGGTGGTGCGGAAGCCCGGCCCGTCACCGCGCTCCATCTCGGTGAGCAGGGCGTCGTCGAGCTTGTCGAGCTCGGCGAGATGACTGTCGGCCAGGACTGCCTGGCCCTCCCCCATGATCCGTACGATCATGACGCTGCCTTAATTCTTGTCGAACTTGTGCGTCGGACTGGACTGCTGCTGGGCGTCCTGCGGGCCGCCCTCGATCGCCTGCTGCGAGGAGGAGCCGCCGGCCAGTTCGGCCTTCATCCGCTGAAGTTCCAGCTCCACATCCGTACCACCGGAGATCCGGTCCAGCTCGGCGGCGATGTCGTCCTTCGCCGTGCCGCTCGGGTCGTCGAGGGCGCCGGAGGCGAGCAGCTCGTCGATCGCGCCCGCGCGCGCCTGCAGCTGCTGGGTCTTGTCCTCGGCCCGCTGAATGGCCAGGCCGACGTCGCCCATCTCCTCGGAGATGCCGGAGAAGGCCTCCCCGATCCGGGTCTGCGCCTGGGCCGCCGTGTAGGTGGCCTTGATGGTCTCCTTCTTCGTACGGAAGGCATCCACCTTGGCCTGCAGCCGCTGGGCCGCCAGAGTGAGCTTCTCCTCCTCGCCCTGCAGCGTGGTGTGCTGCGTCTCCAGGTCGGTGACCTGCTGCTGGAGGGCGGCGCGGCGCGACAGCGCCTCGCGCGCCAGGTCCTCGCGGCCGAGCGCGAGCGCCTTGCGGCCCTGGTCCTCCAGCTTCGAAGACTGGCCCTGCAACTGGTTCAGCTGCAGCTCCAGCCGCTTGCGCGAGGTCGCCACATCGGCGACACCGCGGCGCACCTTCTGAAGCAGCTCCAGCTGCTTCTGGTACGAGTAATCGAGGGTCTCGCGCGGGTCTTCGGCCCGGTCAAGGGCCTTGTTCGCCTTCGCGCGGAAGATCATCCCCATACGCTTCATGACACCGCTCATGGGCTTCGCGCGCCCCCTTCTGACTCAACTGGGCTCCAGCACTCCAACAGAACCCACAGTACGGGCCCTGCCTCTATTACCGCACTGTTCGAGCGTGGATGGGGTCCTCCCCAAGGACGACTGTGCCCGTGGCCCGCTCCGGCCCAGGGAGTAGGTGAGGGCCCGGGAACCGGTGTGAAGGCCGGGAATCAGGGGGATGACGGTCCGGGAATCCGCAGATGACGCCCGTATCGTCCCGCTCGTACACCCACCAGGACGCAGGCCGTTGCCGGATCGTTCCCGACCGGCCTGGGGTCGCCGCGATCGACCCCGTACCCTTGTGCATTGTGTTCCGTAGCCGCTCCAAGGAAGAGAAGGCCCCCACCGACAAGGTGACGGCGGACCTCTCCAAGACGCCCCGCGACCCGCAGGCCCCCAAAGGTCGCCCCACCCCCAAGCGCAGCGAGGCCCAGTCGCAGCGCCGTCGTGCCTCCAGTGGCGCGCCGCTCGACCGCAAGGAGGCCATGAAGCGCCAGCGCGAAGCGCGGCGCGTGGACATGGCCAAGCAGCGGGAGGCGCTCGCCAACGGTGACGAGCGCTATCTGCCGGCGCGCGACAAGGGGCCGGTGCGCCGCTTCGTCCGCGACTTCGTGGACTCGCGCTTCTGCATCGCGGAGTTCTTCCTGCCGCTCGCCGTGATCATCCTGATCCTCAGCGTGATCCAGGTGCAGGGCATTCAGAACATCTCGCTGCTGCTCTGGCTCGTCGTGATCGTGCTGATCGTGTTCGACTCGATCGGGCTCGCGTTCCGGCTGCGCAAGCAGCTGAACACGCGCTTCCCGGACACCCCGAAGCGTGGCGCGGTCGCCTACGGACTGATGCGTACGCTCCAGCTGCGCCGGCTTCGCCTGCCGAAGCCGCAGGCCAAGCGCGGAGAGCGGCCCTGAGTACGGAGTTTCCCGGCCCGGTCGACGGCGTCGCCGCCGGCCGGCCGGCCGCTGCGGTCTCCGGTTTCGCCGGGGCCTCGTCGGCGTGGACGAAGGGGCTCTCGGGGCTGCGCAACACCGTGCGCCAGGAGCTGGTCGCCCGGCAGCTGGACGAGCAGATAGCGGCCCGCTTCCCCGTGGGGCAGCGGCTGCGCATCCTCGACGTCGGCATGGGCCAGGGCACGCAGGCGCTCCGCCTCGCCCGGGCCGGTCACACGGTGACCGGTCTGGAGTCCGACGCGGAGATGCTGCGGATCGCCCGTGAGGCGCTGGGCGGCGAGCCCGCGGGCATCCGCGAGCGGGTCCGGCTCATCGAGGGCAACGGTCAGGACACCGGGGTGCACTTCCTGCCCGGCAGCTTCGACGTGGTGCTCTGCCACGGCGTCCTGATGTACGTCCAGGAGCCGGACGCCATGGTCGCCGGCCTGGCCCGGATGCTGGCACCGGGCGGGCTGCTGTCCCTGCTCGTACGGAACGCGGACGCGCTGGCGATGCGGCCCGGGACGGCCGGGGACTGGGACGCGGCGCTGGCGGCGTTCGACAGCGACCGGTACACCAACCGGCTCGGGCTGTCCGTGCGCGCGGACCGGCTCGACGCCCTCACGGCGACGCTCGCCTCGATCGCCGCGCCGCTGCACGCCTGGTACGGGGTGCGGATCTTCACGGACAACGTGAGCAACGACGTCGAGCTGCCGCCCGCGGCCGAGCTGGAGCGGGTGCTCGCGGCGGAGGACCGGGCGGGGCGGACGGACCCCTACCGCGGGGTGGCCGCGCTGCTGCACCTGTGCGGGGTGCGGGGCTAGGGCCTCCCGTCCGGATCGGGCCGCGCCCCGGTGGACGCGCCCAGCAGGCCACCCATGGGGCCAAAAGTAATAATCCGGACATGGATGCCTTTCACTCCCGCCGCCGTGCGCGCCGGCTGCTGCTGCCCCTGTCCGCCGGCGTCTGCGCGATCGCACTGGTGAGCGGCTGCTCCGGCTCGAACGCCTCCGCCGCGAAGCCCGACGCGACGAAGTCCGGATCGGCCCAGCCGGGCTCGGCTCCCAGGGCCTCCGGCGACCTGCAGAGCGAGTACCAGTCCGTCATCACCGACGTGCTGCCGTCGGTCGTGCAGATCGACGCGTCCGACAGCCTCGGCTCCGGCGTCGTCTACGACGCCAAGGGCCACATCGTCACCAACGCCCACGTCGTCGGCGACGAGAAGACGTTCAAGGTCACGGTGGCCACCGGCGAGAAGGTGCTCAAGGCGTCTCTGGTCGCCGCCTACCCCGAACAGGACCTCGCCGTCATCAAGCTCGACGACGTGCCCGACGGGCTGCGGCCCGCGAAGTTCGGCGACTCGGACAAGGTCGCGGTCGGACAGATCGTGCTGGCGATGGGCTCGCCGCTCGGCCTGTCCAGCAGCGTCACCCAGGGCATCGTCTCGGCGCTCGGCCGGACCGTGAGCGAGAGCAGCGCGGGCGGCGGCACCGGCGCGACCATCGCGAACATGGTCCAGACGTCGGCGGCGATCAACCCGGGCAACAGCGGCGGCGCCCTCGTCAACCTGAACAGCCAGGTCATCGGCATCCCGACGCTCGCGGCCTCCGACCCGCAGATGGGCGACAGCGCGGCGCCCGGGATCGGCTTCGCCATCCCGGCCTCGATGGTGCGCACGGTCGCCGACCAGATCATCAAGAACGGCAAGGTCACCGACTCGGGCCGGGCGGCCCTGGACATCACCGGCCGTACGGTCGTCAACGGCAGCTACCAGCCCGCGGGCGTCGCGATCGTCAGCGTGAAGAAGAACGGCGCGGCCGACAAGGCGGGGCTGCGGTCCGGCGACATCATCACCAAGGTCGACGGCGCGCCCGTCACCACGATCACCTCGCTCTCGGAGGCCCTGGCCGGGAACAAGCCGGGCGAGAAGGCGACCGTGACCTACATGCGCGGCAACGCGCAGAAGACGGCCGAGGTCACGCTCGGCGAGATCTGACGGACACCACGCGACGGCGGCCGCCGGGCGGGCCCGTGGGGCTCACCCGGCGGCCGCCGTGCCCCCTCAGCCGGCCTCGTCGGCCCGAAGGCTCATCGGGCCGTAGATCTTCGTCGCGTCCTCGAAGAGCGTCACCTGGTCCGCCCCGCCGTCCAGGAGTTCCTTCCAGTACTCACCGATCCAGGACTCCGCGTCGCCCTGCGTCGTGAATTCCTCCGGCTGCAGGGCCGGCTCCGTCTCCGTACCGTCGGACTTCTCGAACCGCCACGTCCACGCCATGTGCGCCTCCCGGGTCACTTGTTCCGTTCGGCAGCCTAGTGCTTCCCACCAGCGTGGGAAGGGGCTCTCGCGCCGCTCGCCGCCCCACGTCGCGCACCCCGTGCGGGGACGCGGGAGGATCGGAGCGTGGAACTGACTCTCCTCGGCACCGGAGCCCCCGACGGGCTGCCGCGCCCCGACTGCCCCTGCGCCGCCTGCGCCACCGCCCGCAGCGCGGGCAGCCGGGCCGCGACCGCCCTCCTGGTCGACGACGCGCTGCTGCTCGACCTCACGCCCGGGGCGGTGTTCGCCGCCGCCCGCGCGGGACACTCGCTCACCGGCGTACGCCAGGTGCTTCTCACCCATCCGCACGACGGGCCCGCCGTCGAACTGCCCGCCGGGCTGCCCCCGGCGGGCCGGGTGCCGGACGGGCGGGTGCTGACGCTGATCAGCGGGCACCGGGTGCGGGCCGTGCCGATGGACGCGCCGGGGACGGGGTACGAGGTGACCTCGCCGGAGGGCGCCCGCCTGCTCTACATGCCGCCGGGCGGCGCACCGGCCGGCCTCACCGAGCCGGTGGCGCAGCCGTACGACCTGGTGGCCGGGGACGTCGTGGGGCGGCCCGACGCGGTGGCGCGGCTGCGGGCCGTCGAGGCGATCGGGCCGGAGACCGAGCTGATCGCCGTCCACCTGGACCACGACGCGCCGCCCGGCCCCGAACTGGAGCGCCGGCTCGCCGCAGCCGGGGCGCGGGCCGTGCCGGACGGTACGACCCTGTCGGCCGGCGGCTACCGCACCCCGCCCGGCGTGCCCCGGCGCACGCTGGTGACCGGCGGCGCGCGCTCCGGTAAGTCGGTCGAGGCCGAGCGCCGCCTGGAGACGTACCCGGAGGTCGTGTACGTGGCGACGGGCGGCGGCCGGGACGGGGACGCGGAGTGGGCGGCCCGGGTGGGGCTGCACCGGGAGCGCCGGCCGGCGGCCTGGCGCACCGAGGAGACGTGCGAGGTGGCGGAGCTGCTGTCCTCGGACGGACCGCCGCTGCTGGTCGACTGCCTGTCGCTCTGGCTGACGGACGCGATGGACCGGGTGGACGCCTGGGACGATGCGGCGTGGGCGGAGGGCGGCGAGCGGGCGCTGCGCGCCAGGACCGCCGAGCTGGTCGCCGCGGTGCGCGGGACGCGGCGGACCGTCGTCCTGGTGACCAACGAGACCGGTTCCGGGGTGGTGCCGGCGACGGCGGCCGGGCGGCGTTTCCGGGACGAGCTGGGGCGGCTGAACGCGGCGGTGGCCGAGGAGTGCGAGCAGGTGCTGCTGGTGGTGGCCGGGCAGGTGCTGACCCTGCGCGGCTGACCGCGTGTGCGGGGCCACTCGCCGGCGGGGCGCGCTTCGGCCGCTGGTCGCGGCTGACCGCGCGTGCGTGGGGGCCGCGGCACGGGCGGGGGCCGCGGCACGGGCGGGGGGTGGGAAAACGCGGCGGGTACTGTTCCGCAGTGAGCCCGCAGCCGGGCTCCCCGGCCCACCCCACGTATCGACCCGCGAGGCAGACCCCCGTGAATCTGGACGACTTCTCCGACCTGATCGAACGCCCCGACGGGGGTGTACGGCGAGACGCCGAGGAACGCCGGGAGCGGTTCAGCGTGCCTCCGGGTGCCCTCGGCCGCCTGGACGAGCTGGGCGAGTGGCTTTCGGCCGCCCAGCAGGCCGTACCGGTGCGGACCGTCGAGCAGCCGCGCGTGGTGCTGTTCGCCGGTGATCACGGGGTGGCGGAGCTCGACGTGTCCGGGCGTGCGGCCGGCACCGCGCACGAGCTGGTCCGGGCCACGCTGGACGGGTCGACCCCACTGGCGGTGCTGGCCCGCCGGTTCTCCGTACCGGTGCGGATCGTCGACGCCGGTCTCGACTGCGACCCGGAGCTGCTGCCGGAAGCGGTGGTACGGACCCGGGTGCGGCGCGGCAGCGGCCGGATCGACGTCGAGGACGCGCTGACGGCCGAGGAGGCCGAAGCGGCGGTGCGGCTGGGTATCGCGGTGGCCGACGAGGAGGCCGACTCGGGCACCGACCTGGTGGTGCTCGGCGACCTGAGCGTCGGCGGGACGACGGCCGCGGCCACGCTGATCGCGGCGCTGTGCGGCACGGACGCCTCGGTGGTCACCGGGCGCGGCGGTGCGGGGATCGACGACCTGGCGTGGATGCGCAAGTGCGCGGCGGTGCGTGACTCGCTGCGCCGGGCCCGGCCGGTGCTGGGCGACCAGTTGGAGCTGCTGGCCACGGTGGGCGGCGCCGATCTGGCCGCGATGACCGGCTTCCTGCTGCAGTGCGCGGTGCGCCGGCTCCCGGTGATCCTGGACGGGGTGGTCGGCGCGGCCGCCGCGCTGGTCGGCCAGCGGGCCGCGTTCCGGGCGCCGGACTGGTGGCTGGCGGGCCAGCTGAGCGGTGAACCGGCGCAGGCGAAGGCGTTCGACCGGATGGCCCTCAACCCGTTGCTGGACCACGGCGTCATCGTCGGTGAGGGGTGCGGGGCGCTGCTCGCCCTGCCGTTCGTCCAGGCCGCTGCCGCGCTGGCGGCGGAGCTGCCGGAGCGCGAGCCGGTGGCGGAGGAGGGCGGCACGGACGGTGGGAAGGACGACGCGGAGGACTGACGGCGGGTAGGCCGGCCCATTGCTCTGCGGCTGCCGGACACCGGCCGCGGAGCAGCCCCTCATGAAGCGTGATGCCCCATATGATCGCTTTTCATGGGAGAGGTCCATATGGCCAGCGAAGAATCCGGACGGGGTGCCGTCCGCAAGCCCAGCACCCCGCGTTCACAGCAGGGCGCGGCGCTGGCCATCTGGTACCTGCGCGTCGTGTCGTTCATCAACTTCCTGAGTGCCGTCTGGGTCACCTTCGGCCAGGATCTGCGCCGCCACAACACGGACAACTACTTCACGCCGTATCTGCTCACCGCGGGCTTCTCCTCGGGCGTGGTCGCGCTCTTCCTGGCCGTCACCATGCGGCGGCGCAAGCGGGCAGCCTGGATCGTCAACATGGTGCTGAGCGGCCTGACGCTGCTGCTGTTCGCCGCCGTGATCGGCTTCCCGGAGGTCCGCCGGTACCCGCAGAACTGGATCTCGCTGGCGCTGACCGCCGCGTTCGTCTTCGCGCTGGTCCTCGGCCGGCGCGAGTTCTACGCGAAGGGCGACCGGTCCAACCCGAAGCTGGCGGCGCTGGTGGCGGTCGGCGGGCTGCTGGTCACCTCGCTGCTGGCGGCAGGCCTGGTCACGGTCACCAACACCGCGAGGGACGACTACCGTTCGACGTTCCTGGACCGCTGGGGCTACGGCGCGCTGCGGCTGGTGTCCGTCACGGCCAGCGACTACCGGTTCCCCGGCATCACCGCGCCCGGCTGGGTGAACGTCGCCGTCAACGTCCTGTCCACCCTGCTGCTGATCGCCGTCGTGTACGCGGCCTTCCGCTCCCGCCGCGCGGTCGACCCGATCACCCCCGAGGACGAGGCGGCGCTGCGGGCGCTGCTGGACAAGCACGGCGAGCGGGACTCGCTCGGCTACTTCGCGCTGCGCCGCGAGAAGAGCGCGGTCTGGTCGCCGACCCGGAAGGCGGCGATCGCCTACCGGGTGGTCGGCGGGGTCTCGCTCGCGTCCGGCGACCCGATCGGGGACCCGGAGGCGTGGCCCGGGGCGATCACGCCGTGGCTGGCCGAGGCCCGCGAACACGGCTGGATTCCGGCCGTGATGGGGGCGAGCGAGGAGGCCGGCACGGTCTACGCCCGGCACGGCCTCGACGCCCTGGAGCTGGGGGACGAGGCGATCGTGGAGACGGCCGAATTCACCCTGGAGGGCCGGGCGATGCGGACCGTCCGCCAGGCGTACAACCGGGTGAAGCGGGCGGGTTACGAGGTGACGGTCCGCCGGCACGCCGACATCCCCGAGGACGAGATGGCGGAGCTGGTGCGGCGGGCCGACGACTGGCGCGACGGGGCGACCGAACGCGGTTTCTCGATGGCGCTGGGCCGGCTCGGCGATCCGGCCGACGGGCAGTGCGTGATGCTGGAGTGCCGCGACACCGCGCCCGGCGGGGACGGCGCGCGGGGCGAGTTGCGGGCCCTGCTGAGCTTCGTCCCCTGGGGCCCCAAGGGCCTCTCGCTGGACCTGATGCGGCGTGACCGGGACGCCGAGAACGGGCTTATGGAGTTCATGGTCATCGAACTCCTGCAGCGCGCCGGGCAGATCGGCGTGACGCAGGTGTCGCTGAACTTCGCGATGTTCCGCTCGGTCTTCGAGCGCGGGTCACGACTGGGGGCGGGGCCGGTGCTCCGGATGTGGCGGTCGCTGCTCAGCTTCTTCTCGCGGTGGTGGCAGATCGAATCGCTCTACCGCGCCAACGCCAAGTACCGCCCGATCTGGGAGCCCCGGTTCATGCTCTTCGAGAAGAGCGCCGACCTGCTGCGCATCGGCGTCGCGGCGGGCCGCGCCGAAGGCTTCCTGGAGGCCCCGGGCCTGCCCAAGTGGCTGCACCGCTCGCGGCTGGACCGGGGCCGCGACCTCCCGTCCGGACCGCGTGGATGAGAGCCGTGCGCGCGCTCGGCCGGGCGGCCCGCCGGGAGTGGGGCCCGCTCTGGTCGGCCGTACGGGCGTCGCTCGCCGCCGACGGGCTGCGGGCCGTGCCGATGACGCTGGTGGCGGTGTGCCTGACGGGGCTGCTCCAGGTGGCGCAGAACCGGCCCCGGGGGTACGGGCCGGTGCAGACGCTCGGCGCGGTCCGGGCCCAGGACCCGCTGGGCGTGGCCCTGCTGCGTACCCCGCTGTCGCTGTTCGTACCCGCGCTCGACCTGCCGGTGTGGGGCGCGCTGGCGCAGATGCTGCTGGTGTTCGGGGTCGCGGAGATCTGCCTCGGCCGGTGGCGGACCCTGCTGATCGCGTACGTGGCGACGCTGGCCGGGACGCTGTACGCGCGGATCGGCATCGCGGCCGGGCCCGACGGGTTCTTCGGGCTGCCCGCGTCGGACGCGCGGATCGTGGACACCGGCCCGTCGGCGGCGGTCGTCGCGCTGGCCGTCTGCGTCTGCTGCGCCTACCGGGCCCGGGTCACCGGGGCGCTGGTGATCGCGGCGATGGTGGCCGAGGCCGTGGTGAAGGACAACCTGGCGGGCCGGGAGCACCTGGCGGCCATCGTGGCGGCCCTGGTGCTGTGCGCGGTTCCGGTGCTGCGCGGGAGGCGGCGGGAGGGTCAGGGCTTGGGCGAGGGAGCCGGAACGCGGTCAGGCGCGCCGCCGATGAGGTCCTGAAACCTGCGGCGCGGCCCGGCCCAGCGGACGTCGTGGTGGTAGGCGCGCAGCACCGCGCGGGAGCGGGCGCGGTGCCGGTTGCGGTAGAACCGCTTGGCCCACACCGAGGTCGGCCGGGCCAGCCGGACCGCGCCGATCAGCGCGACGAACGGGACCAGGGTGCCGACCACGGCCATGCGCGCCTTGCCCTTGAACAGGGTGATCAGCACGAAGCAGAAGTTGACGACCACGGTGAGCACGGCACCGGCCCGGCCCTGCTCCTGATCGTCGCTCAGATCGTCCACGCCCAGCGGCGAGAACCCGCCGAGCACCAGCAGCACCAGGGCCGCCGTGAGCACCACGACCTCCACGCTCCGGCGCCCCTCCTCGGTCCAGTACACGTCGTCCAGGTGCAGGATCAGGGCGAACTCGTCCAGCACCAGGCCCGCGCCCATACCGAAGACGACCGCGCAGACCGCCGCCGTGACGCCGTGCCGTCCGCCGGCCACCGCGCCGAAGCCGCCGACGACGCTGAGCACCACGCCGGGCACCACGTGGTGGACGTGGATGCCGCCGGGCGTGATGTTGCGGAACGGCCCCTTCCCGGCCCGGATCATCCGGGTGATGACCCGGGTGACCGCGAACGTCAGTACGAAGGCGGCCAGGGCCAGGAGCAGGGGCAGCTTCCCCGGCTCGACGAAGTTCCGATCGAACCAGTGACCCATGCCACTCACTCCCGACAATCCGCTTCTGCCCTTTATGCGGCATTTCAGCCAATCTAGCGGCCGCCCCCACCGATTAGCCTGCGCGCCGTGACCTCCCTGAACAGCCACGGCGTACGTTTCGCCTTCGGCACCCTGACCGTGCTCCCCGTCCGCGTCACCCGCTGGGACCGCGAGGCCGCCCGGGCCGGGATGCTGTGCGCCCCCCTGGCCGGGCTCGTCGTCGGCGTCCTCGCGGCGGTCCCGGGCGGTCTGCTGCTGTGGGGCGGCTCGGGGCCGCTGCTCGCCGCGGTCGCCTCCGCCGCGGTGCCGGCCGCCCTCACCCGGGGGCTCCACCTGGACGGCCTCGCGGACACCGCCGACGGCCTGGGCAGCGGCAAGCCGGCCGACGACGCGCTGCGGATCATGAAGCAGTCGGACATCGGCCCCTTCGGTGTGATCACCCTGCTGTTCGTCCTGCTGGCCCAGGTGGCGGTCCTTCAGCAGCTGTACGCCCAGGGCTGGACGCACGGGGCGGTGGCGGCCGTCGCCTCCGCCGTCACCGCCCGGCTCGCGCTCACCCTGGCCTCCCGGCGCGGCGTCCCGGCGGCCCGGCCGGAGGGTCTGGGCGCGGCCGTCGCCGGCACGGTCCCGGTGGCCGGCGCCGGGGTGGCCGCGCTCGTGGTGGTGGCGGCCTGCTCGGGCGCGGGCGCGCTGCTCGGCGGGGACGGGGCGCTGCGACACGGACTGGCCGCGGCGGCCGGGCTGCTGGTGGCCGAGCTGCTGCTGCGGCACTGCGTGCGGCGGTTCGGCGGGGTGACCGGGGACGTGTTCGGGGCGCTGGCGGAGACGGCGGCGACGGTCACGCTGGTGGGCCTGGCGCTCGGCTGATGCGGCCCCGGCCGGCGCCCTGTCAGCCCTGGAGGCAGGTCTCGCGCTCGACGCCGAGCTCGTACTCCTTGCGCAGCGAGCTGAGCCCCAGCTTCCGGGACTGCGCGCAGAACCGTGCCGTCGGCAGCTCGTACTCCACGTGGAAGACCGCCTTGCCCGCCTCCACGAACGGGGTGAGCTCCTCGCACTCCTCGTACTGGGCGCACTGCTCGTTGACCGCGAAGTCGAAGTCCGCGACCAGCTCCGGGATCTGCGGGAGGTCGTTCTTCAGGCCGACGGCCATGCCGTGGCGGTGGACCGTTCGGGCGATGAGCCGGTTGTAGCGCAGCTGGTCGGCGGCGGTCAGCGGGAAGCCGCTCTTGTTGCGGTAGCCGTCCATGTTGTCCGGCTCCACCGCGTCGAAGCCCTTCTTCGCGCACATCGCGATCCGGGTCTCCATCAGCGGCTCCAGGACGTCGGTGCGCCGGATGTCGAGCCAGCGCTCGCCCTTCCAGCCGTTGCCCTTGCCGAGGACGGCGGTGGGGAAGCGGGCCGCGTCCGGGCGGAAGTCCTCCCAGGCGCCGGTGGACAGGTAGCAGATGACCTTGCGCCCCTTGCGGTGCAGCGCTTCGACCTCGGCCGCGTTCCGGTCGAAGCCGTCGATGTCGTACACCGGGGCGTCCACCGTCGTATCGAGCCGGCCCGACAGCTGCCACTGCCAGTCGGTGCCCGGCTTCGGCTGCCAGCGCGCGGCGGCGGGCCGCGCGGAGGCGGACGCCTTCCCCTCGGGCGCCCGCCCGGGCTCCGAGGAGCAGCCCGTGAGCGTCACCAGCACCATCAGTACGGTGACGGCGAGAGCACTGCGCCCCGCGGTCACCCGTGCGGCCGTCCGGTCGCGCATCGTTCCCCCATGTTCGCCGGACCCCGGCAACGCGGTTGCGCTCGGGGCCCGTTCCGCCGGGATGATCTTCCCGGGACCACCACCGTACGACGCCCGCGGGGGCCCGACGGCCCGCCCCCGTGATCGGGCAGCAAAGGCGCGCGTAGGCTCATTCCCGGCACATTGCGGCGGCGTCTACGATGCGCCGGGCACGGTCGGCCCACCCCTCGACCGAAAAAGAACTCAACGGAAGCGAGATTTCACCACCGTGACTGCTCTCACTCTCAGCACTGCCGGTGCGGCGACGCTGCGCGCCGACGCCCTCGTCGTGGGCGTCGCCAAGGGCGCTGGATCCAAGCGTGGGGACCTCGTCCTCGCACCGGGCGCCGAGGCCGTGGACAAGGCGTTCGGCGGGAAGCTCGCCGCCGTCCTGGCGACCCTGGGTGCCTCGGGTGCCGAGGGCGAACTGACGAAGGTTCCCGCCCCCGAAGGCCTCAAGGCCCCGGTGGTCGTCGCGGTCGGTCTCGGCTCGGCCCCGGAGAAGAACGGCGCGTACGACGCCGAGGCGCTGCGCCGGGCCGCCGGCGCGGCCGCCCGCTCGCTGGCCGGTGCCAAGAAGGCCGGTTTCGCGCTGCCCATCGACTCCGTCGAGGACGCCGAGGCCATCGCGGAGGGCGCGCTGCTGGGCGCGTACGCCTTCACCGCCTACCAGGCCGGCGAGAACAAGCTCGCCCCCAAGGACGCCAAGGCCGGCGGCCCGAAGCTGCCGCTCGCCGAGGTCGCCGTGCTCGGCGCCAAGCCGCGCGACAAGGCGTTCAAGGCCGCCGCCGAGCGCGCCCTCGCCCTGGCCGAGGAGATCAACCGCGCCCGCGACCTGGTGAACACCCCGCCGAACGACCTGTACCCCGAGTCCTTCGCCGCCGTGGCCACCGCCGCCGGCAAGGAGCACGGCGTCAAGGTGCAGGTCTTCGACGAGAAGGCGCTCGTCAAGGGCGGCTTCGGCGGCATCCTCGGCGTCGGCCAGGGCGCGGCCCGCGGCCCGCGCCTGGTGAAGCTCGCCTACACGCACCCGAAGGCGGAGAAGACCCTGGCCCTCGTGGGCAAGGGCATCACCTACGACTCGGGCGGCATCTCGCTGAAGCCGGCCGGCCACAACGAGACGATGAAGTGCGACATGGCCGGCGCCGCCGCCGTGTTCGCGACCGTCGTCTCGGCCGCCCGCCTGGGCCTGCGCGTCAACGTCACCGGCTGGCTGGCGCTCGCCGAGAACATGCCGTCGGGCAGCGCCACCCGCCCCGGCGACGTCCTGCGCATGTACAGCGGCAAGACCGTCGAGGTCCTCAACACCGACGCCGAGGGCCGGCTCGTCCTGGCCGACGCGCTGACCCGCGCCTCGGAGGAGAACCCGGACGCGATCGTCGACGTGGCGACCCTGACCGGCGCGATGGTGCTGGCCCTGGGCAACCGCACCTTCGGCATCATGGCCAACGACGACGCCTTCCGCACCTCGATCCACGAGATCGCCGAGGAGGTCGGCGAGGCGTCCTGGCCGATGCCGCTCCCGGCCGACCTGCGCAAGGGCATGGACTCCCCGACCGCCGACATCGCCAACATGGGCGAGCGGATGGGCGGCGGCCTGGTGGCCGGTCTGTTCCTGAAGGAGTTCGTGGGCGAGGGCATCGCCTGGGCGCACCTGGACATCGCGGGCCCCGCCTTCCACGAGGGCGCCCCGTACGGCTACACGCCGAAGGGCGGCACCGGCTCGGCGATCCGCACCCTGGTCAAGCTGGCGGAGCGCACCGCCGCCGGCGACCTCGGCTGAGGCAGCGGCTGCGACACGGCCCCGGGCATACGTCCGGGGCCGTACGCGTTCCCCCCACGGCACCGCGCGGCCGGGACGGGGATGGTTTCGCTCTCGACGAAATCCCCTGTTTCCTACCCGGCGGTAATCCACCGGGACGGTCGATCATCCGTCCCGGACACGGGCCCCGCGTCCCGCCCACCGTCAACAAGTGCGAAGATGGGTTCTCGGCAGGACAGGGCCCCCACCACAGGGCCGAAGACAAAGCGGCCGCACACCAGCCGACCGGCCGGTCACACCCCGAGGACGGGGCCCGGCGTACGGCGCACATGCATGGAGGACGTGACGTGGCGAACG
Source organism: Streptomyces sp. A0958 (assembly GCF_004795035.1). Classification (GTDB taxonomy): domain Bacteria; phylum Actinomycetota; class Actinomycetes; order Streptomycetales; family Streptomycetaceae; genus Streptomyces. Next base: position 2,117 of record NZ_SSBK01000035.1, on the reverse strand, counting down.
ACGCCAGCACCGTTTTCGACCTAGTGATCCTCGGCGGTGGTAGCGGCGGGTACGCCGCGGCCCTGCGCGGAGCGCAGCTGGGCCTGGACGTCGCTCTGATCGAGAAGGGCAAGGTCGGCGGCACCTGCCTGCACAACGGCTGCATCCCCACGAAGGCCCTGCTGCACGCCGGCGAGATCGCGGACCAGGCCCGCGAGGCCGGCCAGTTCGGTGTCAAGGCCACCTTCGAGGGCATCGACATGGAGGCCGTCCACAAGTACAAGGACGACGTGATCTCCGGCCTGTACAAGGGCCTGCAGGGTCTCGTCGCCTCCCGCAAGGTGCACTACATCGAGGGTGAGGGGCGGCTCTCCTCCCCCACCTCGGTGGACGTGAACGGCCAGCGCGTCCAGGGCCGCCACGTGCTCCTGGCGACCGGCTCCGTGCCGAAGTCGCTCCCGGGCCTGGAGATCGACGGCAACCGCATCATCTCCTCGGACCACGCGCTGAAGCTGGACCGCGTGCCGAAGTCCGCGATCGTGCTGGGCGGCGGCGTCATCGGCGTCGAGTTCGCCTCCGCGTGGACGTCCTTCGGCACCGACGTGACGATCATCGAGGGCCTGAAGCACCTCGTCCCGGTCGAGGACGAGAACAGCTCGAAGCTCCTGGAGCGCGCGTTCCGCAAGCGCGGCATCAAGTTCAACCTCGGCACGTTCTTCCAGAGCGCCGAGTACACGCAGGACGGCGTCCGCGTGACCCTCGCCGACGGCAAGACCTTCGAGGCGGAGGTGCTGCTGGTCGCGATCGGCCGCGGCCCGGTCTCGCAGGGCCTGGGCTACGAGGAGGCCGGGGTCGCCATGGACCGCGGCTACGTCCTGGTCGACGAGTACATGCGCACCAACGTGCCGACCGTCTCGGCCGTGGGCGACCTGGTCCCGACGCTCCAGCTGGCGCACGTCGGCTTCGCCGAGGGCATCCTCGTGGCGGAGCGGCTGGCCGGTCTCCAGACCGTCCCGGTCGACTACGACGGTGTCCCCCGGGTGACGTACTGCCACCCCGAGGTCGCCTCCGTCGGCATCACCGAGGCCAAGGCCAAGGAGCTCTACGGCGCGGACAAGGTCGTCGCGCTGAAGTACAACCTCGCGGGCAACGGCAAGAGCAAGATCCTCAAGACCGCGGGCGAGATCAAGCTCGTCCAGGTCAAGGACGGTGCCGTGGTCGGCGTCCACATGGTCGGTGACCGTATGGGCGAGCAGGTCGGCGAAGCCCAGCTGATCTACAACTGGGAGGCGCTGCCGGCCGAGGTCGCCCAGCTCATCCACGCCCACCCGACCCAGAGCGAGGCCCTGGGCGAGGCCCACCTCGCCCTGGCCGGCAAGCCCCTGCACTCCCACGACTGATCAGTCGACCGGGCGCGACGACCGACCACTTCCGCATTTTCGTTAGGAGCAACTGAAACCATGTCGGTTTCCGTAACCCTTCCGGCGCTCGGCGAGAGCGTCACCGAGGGCACTGTCACCCGCTGGCTGAAGGCCGAGGGCGAGCGCGTCGAGGCCGACGAGCCGCTGCTCGAGGTCTCGACCGACAAGGTCGACACCGAGATCCCGGCCCCCGCCTCCGGCATCCTGTCCTCCATCAAGGTCGCCGAGGACGAGACCGTCGAGGTCGGCGCCGAGCTGGCCGTCATCGACGACGGCTCGGGCGCTCCGGCCGCCGAGGCCGCCCCGGCCGCCGAGCCGGCCGCGGTTCCCGCCCCGGCCGCCGACGAGGCCCCGACCGCCCCGTCGACCGAGACCCAGGCCCCGGCCGAGGCGCCGAGCGCCGAGGCCACCGCCGGCGCCTCCTCCGCCTCCGGCACCGACGTCACCCTGCCGGCGCTCGGCGAGAGCGTCACCGAGGGCACCGTCACCCGCTGGCTGAAGGAGATCGGCGAGGAGGTCACGGAGGACGAGCCGCTGCTCGAGGTCTCCACGGACAAGGTCGACACCGAGATCCCGGCCCCGGTCTCCGGCGTGCTGCTGGAGATCGTCGTCGGCGAGGACGAGACCGCCGAGGTCGGCGCCAAGCTCGCCGTCATCGGTGCGCCCGGTGCCGCCCCGGCCGAGGCCCCGGCACCGGCCGCCCCCGCACCGGCCGCC
>NZ_SSBK01000034.1 GCF_004795035.1 Streptomyces sp. A0958 | reverse complement strand
CGGCCGCGTGCGTGGTGGCTCCGCCGATGCGCCGACAAATCCGAAACAGGACAGTCGAAGACGTCAGTCAGTCGGCGAGTCAGACGCATCAGCAGAACCACCACTCACATCCTCACTGTCAGTCGGGCGGTGACGGTGAAGCCGGCCCGTTCCAGCTGCCGCCCCACCTGGTCGGGGGACAACAGGTGGATGGCGTACGTGACCCCGCCGGCCCGCTTCTGCCCGGTGTAGGGCTCCCCGTTCCCGGCGTGGAAGCCCAGCAGCAGCCGCCCGCCGGGGGCCAGGACGCGGCGGAACTCGGTGAAGAGTGAAGGCAGCAGTTCCGGCGGGGTGTGCAGGATCGACCACCAGGCGACGATCCCGCCCAGTTCGCCGTCCGGCAGACCGAGCGCGTCCATCGCCCCGGCCTCGAACCGCAGGTCCGGGTGGCGGCGCCGGGCGATGTCCACCATTCGCGGCGACACGTCGACGCCGTGGGCTCGGAGGCCGAGCGCGTCCAGATGGGCCGTCACATGGCCGGGACCGCAGCCGAGATCGGCGACGGGGAGGTCACCGTCCGTCCGCACCTCCTCCGCGAACGCGCCGAGCATCGCACGCCCCAGCACGTCCTGCTCGAAGAGGCCGGGGACGCGCGCGGCGTACTCCTCGGCAACGGTGTCGTAATAGGCGCGGGCCGCAGCGAGTTCGGTCATCCGTACGAGCCTAAGGGTCTGCCCGCGAAGTCCCGCCCGGCCCATGACGCCTGGCACGCCCCAGCGCCCATCCGCGCCACATCACCTCCTGAACCCAAGCACGCCCCGAACTGAGTGCAGAACGGGTCAATTGCCGTTCCACTGCCGTTGATTGTTGCGCTCAGCTGGTTCGGGTGAGGCTTCTGTTGCACACCTCTTGACCTTTCCAGGGTGGCGACGGAACCATCGACTCCCACGGAGAGCGCTCTCAGGGCGCTTTCCGTACAGCTCGTCGTGTCACTCGTACCACGACTCAGGAGACGTACGTCCATGCACCTTCCCCCCACGGAAGCCCCCACAACTCCCCCCACGCACACCACCGCGAACCCCCGCCGCAGGCGTCGCGGGCGGGCCGTCGGGTTCGCCGCGTTCGCCGTGTCGCTGCTTCTTGCCGTCCCCACCGCGCAGACAGCCTTCGGCGAGGACGCACAGGCCGTCGAGGGCGGCGGCGATCTCGGGCCCAACGTCCTGGTGTTCGACCCGTCGATGCCGGACATCCAGGCCAAGGTCGACGAGATCTTCAAGCAGCAGGAGTCGGCGCAGTTCGGCGACGGCCGCTACGCGCTGATGTTCAAGCCGGGCACGTACGACAACATCAACGCGCAGATCGGTTTCTACACCTCGATCGCCGGTCTCGGGCTGAACCCCGACGACACCACGTTCAACGGTGATGTCACCGTCGACGCGGGCTGGTTCGACGGCAACGCCACGCAGAACTTCTGGCGTTCGGCGGAAAACCTGGCGCTCAACCCGGTCAACGGCACCGACCGCTGGGCCGTTTCACAGGCGGCGCCCTTCCGCCGGATGCACGTCAAGGGCGGGCTCAATCTGGCGCCCGACGGTTACGGCTGGGCGAGCGGCGGGTACATCGCCGACAGCAAGATCGACGGCGAGGTCGGGCCGTACTCGCAGCAGCAGTGGTACACCCGCGACAGCTCCATCGGCAGCTGGGGCAACGGCGTCTGGAACATGACGTTCTCCGGCGTCGAGGGCGCCCCCGCGCAGAGCTTCCCCGAGCCGCCGTACACCACGCTCGACAGCACCCCCGTCTCCCGCGAGAAGCCGTTCCTCTACCTGGACGGTGACGACTACAGGGTCTTCGTCCCCGCCAAGCGCACCAACGCGCGCGGCACTTCGTGGGGCAACGGCACCCCGCAGGGCGAGTCGATCCCGCTGGACCAGTTCTACGTGGTGAAGCCCGGCGCGAGCGCGGAGACGATCAACGCGGCCGTGCAGCAGGGGCTGCACCTGCTGTTCACGCCCGGCGTCTACCACGTGGACCAGACGATCGACATCGACCGCGCCGACACCGTCGTGCTCGGGCTCGGCATGGCCACGATCATCCCGGACAACGGGGTCACCGCCCTCAAGGTCGGTGACGTGGACGGCGTCAAGCTCGCCGGGCTGCTGGTCGACGCGGGTGCCACGAACTCCGAGTCGCTGATCGAGGTCGGCCCGGAAGGCGCGTCCGCGAGCCACGCCGACAACCCCACCTCGCTCCAGGACGTCTTCGTCCGGGTCGGTGGCGCGGGCGCCGGCAAGGCCACCACGGGCATGGTGATCAACAGCAACGACACGATCATCGACCACACCTGGCTGTGGCGTGCCGACCACGGCGAGGGCGTCGGCTGGGACACCAACCGGTCCGACTACGGCCTCCAGGTCAACGGCGACAACGTCCTGGCCACCGGCCTGTTCGTGGAGCACTTCAACAAGTACGACGTCCGCTGGTCCGGCGAGAACGGCAGGACGATCTTCTACCAGAACGAGAAGGCGTACGACGTTCCGAACCAGGACGCCGTCCAGAACGGTGACACCAAGGGCTTCGCGGCCTACAAGGTCGACGACTCCGTCACCACCCACGAGGCCTGGGGACTCGGCAGCTACTGCAACTTCACCTCCGACCCCAGCATCCGCCAGGACCACGGCTTCGAAGCCCCGGTCAAGCCCGGCGTGAAGTTCCACGACCTGCTCGTCGTCTCCCTCGGCGGCCAGGGCCAGTACGAACACGTCATCAACGACACGGGTTCGGCCACCTCGGGGACGGACACCATTCCGTCGCAGGTGGTGTCGTTCCCGTAGGGACGACCGCGTCCGAACCACCCCGGGCCCGGGCCGCATCCGTGCGGTCCGGGCGCGTCCGAACCACCCCGGGCCCGGGCCGCATCCGTGCGGTCCGGGCCTGCGGCTATTCGCCCGCCGTCACCGTCTTCATCCCGTCCAGGGCCTCGCGTACGAAGTGCGCCATGCTCCGGGAGCCGTCGCCGCCGATCCAGCGCTCGAAGGCGACCTTGAAGACGGCCGTGCCGGCTTCGGCGGCCAGGCTCGCGGCCGGTTCCGCCACGCCGCGTCCGCGCAGGGCCCCGGCGAGCGCGGCGGACAGCGAGGCGAGCTTGACCAGCTCGCGCTCGCGCAGCTCCGCGTTGGCGGTGATGATCTCGTGGCGCCGCAGCGAGTGCTCGCGGCGCTCGTCGAAGACCGCCGCGACCGCGTCGAGCGCCGCCGCCACCGCGTCGATCGGGGGCGCCGAGGCGGGTGCGCCGGCCAGGCCGCCTACCAGGAGGTCCTGCAGCGCGGCCGACCCGCCGAACAGCACCTCGCGCTTGTCGGCGTAGTGCCGGAAGAACGTGCGCTCGGTGAGCCCGGCGCGCTTGGCGATCTCGGTCACGGTCGTCTGCTCGTAACCCCGCTCGCCGTAGAGCTCCATGGCTGCCTGTTCCAGCCTGCCGCGCGCGTTCGGCTCCCATCGACCCATGTGGCCGAGTCTATGGGACGACAGTGACTGTCATCAGGAGTAGGCTTCGGGGGTAGGTTGATGACAGTCGCTGACATCGAGGGTTCGGCCGCACCTTTCCGGCCCGGACTGTCGGCCTGTTCCAGGAGGTTTTCCATGCGTGTGTTCCTCACCGGCGCGTCCGGCTGGATCGGTTCCGCCGCCGTTCCCGAACTCATCGACGCCGGCCACCGGGTCGTCGGGCTCGCCCGCTCGGACGCCTCGGCCGAGGCGCTTGCCGCCGCGGGGGCCGAGGTGCGGCGCGGGTCGCTGGACGACCTCGACGTGCTGCGCGAGGCGGCCGCCGACGCGGACGGCGTGATCCACCTCGCCTTCAAGCACGACATCGCGTTCTCCGGCGACTTCCAGGGCGCCACCGACGCGGACCGCCGGGCCATCGACGTCTTCGGCGACGCGCTCGCCGGCTCCGGCAAACCATTCGTCATCGCGTCCGGGCTGCTCGGGCTCACCCCGGGCCGGGTCGCGACCGAGCGGGACGGGCAGAGCCCCGACCCGGCGGCACCGTCCGGGGGCCCGGGCGGCCGGCAGGACAACGCCCGGGCGACGCTCGCCCTCGCCTCCCGCGACGTCCGCTCGTCCGTCGTCCGGCTGCCCCCGACCGTCCACGGCGACGGGGACCACGGCTTCATGTCGGCCCTGATCGGCATCGCCCGCGAGAAGGGCGTCTCCGGCTATGTCGGCGACGGCTCCAACCGCTGGCCGGCCGCGCACCGCTCGGATGCCGCCCGCCTGTTCCGGCTGGCCCTGGAGGACGCCCCCGCCGGCTCCACGCTGCACGCGGTGGCCGAGGAGGGCGTCCCGCTGCGGGCCGTCGCCGAGGTCATCGGCCGCCACCTCGGCGTCCCCGCGGCCACCGTCGCCCCCGAGGACGCGGCCGGCCACTTCGCCTGGCTGGGCGGTCTCGTGGGGCTCGACGGCCCGTCCTCCGCCGCGCTGACCCGTGAGGCGCTGGGCTGGCGGCCGACCGGCCCGGGGCTCCTGGACGACCTCGCCGAGGGCCACTACTTCGCCTGACGACGAACCGGCCGAAGGTGTTCCAGCAGACTTCTGCAATGTCTTGCCGGGAAGCGGGTTGGCGATACGGGCGCAGCGCGTCCCGCGACGTCACTGGTCACGGCGGTGCACCGCGAGCACCGTCACCGCCCCCGCCACCAGCGCCCACAGGACGTAGACGGTCCAGGCCCCCGTCTCCGGCCACGGGTAGAGCGGGGGCGTGGTCTGCGGGAACACCACGTCCGTCAGCCGCTCCCACCCGCTGAGCGGCAGCGTGTGCCGGAGCACCGCCGTCAGGTGCCGCCGGTCGCTGAGGACCACCGGGAGCAGTAGGAGCAACACCACGCACGCCACGACCGAGGCCCCCGTGTGGCGGATCACCGTGCCGATCGCCAGTCCGGCGAGCGCCGCGACCGGGGCGAGCAGCGCGGAGGCGATGAGGACCTGGAGCGCTCCGGGGTGGCCGAGGGTGACCGAGGCGCCGCGGCCGGACAGGATGGCCTGGGTCGAGGCGAACGAGGCGGCGGCGACGAGCACGCCGAAGACCGTGCTGACGGCGGCGAGGACGAGGACCTTGGCGGCCATCACCGCGCGGCGGGCGGGGACCGCGGTGAACGTGGTGCGGATGAGTCCGGTCCCGTACTCGCCGGTGACCGAGACGGCCCCGATCGCGGCGAGTGCCAGGACCAGCACCAGGGCGGCGTTCTCGGTGAAGGCGTCGGCGAGCGCCAGGCCGTTGGCGACGAAGAACTCCTGGCTCCGGCCGTCGTGCTGGTACCAGTACTTGTAGTGGTCGTAGGCCGTGCCGGCGTTGAACGCGACGACGGCCAGGGCGCTGAGCGCGTACAGCCAGGGCGTCGAGCGCAGCGACCGCATCCTCAGCCACTCGGCGGCCAGCAGGTCGGTGAAGCGGGCGCGGGGCTCGTCGTGCGTCGCGCGGCCGGCGGGTGCGGTTGTCGCGGTGGTCATCGGGGGTCTCCCGCGAGGTATTCGGCGCTGTCCGCGGTGAGCTCCATGAACGCCTCCTCCAGCGAGGCGCCGAGGGCGGTCAGTTCGTGCAGCAGGACCCGGTGGCGGAGCGCGAGTTCGCCGATGCGTTCGGCGGGCAGCCCGGCCACCGTCAGCCGGTCGCCCCCGCCGCTCACCGAGGCGCCCTCGGCGGTCAGCAGCGGGGTCAGCGCGGCGGCGTCCGGGGTGCGTACGGTCACGCTCAGCCGGGTGGAGCGGGCGGCGAACGCGGACAGGCTCTCAGCGGCGATGAGTTCGCCGCGGCCGATGACGACGAGTTGGTCGGCGGTGTTCTCCATCTCGGTCATCAGGTGGCTGGAGACGAACACGGTGCGGCCCTCGGCGGCGAGCCTGCGGAACAGACCGCGCACCCACAGCACGCCTTCGGGGTCGAGGCCGTTGAGCGGCTCGTCGAACAGCAGGACGGGCGGGTCGCCGAGCAGGGCGGTGGCGATGCCGAGGCGCTGGCGCATCCCGAGCGAGAAGCCGCCGATGCGGCGGCGGGCCGCACCCGCGAGGCCCACTTCCGCGAGGAGTTCACCGGCCCGGGCGCGCGGGAGGCCGTTGCTGCGGGCCAGCACGGCGAGGTGGGCCAGGGCGGTGCGGCCGCCGTGGACGTCGCCCGCGTCGAGGAGGGCGCCGACGTGCCGCAGCCCGCGCGGGTGGCCGCGGAACGGCCGGCCCTGGAGGGTGGCCGTCCCGGCGGTCGGTTCGATCAGGCCCAGGAGCATGCGCAGGGTGGTGGTCTTGCCGGCGCCGTTGGGCCCGAGGAAGCCGGTCACCTCGCCGGGCCGCACGGTGAAGGTGAGGTCCTTGACGGCGGTGGAGCCGCCGTATCGCTTGGTCAGTCCGTTGACTTCGATCACGCGGCCCACTGTGCTGGCCGCCACCGGGGCCTGTCGTCGGGCCGGCGCTGACATCTGCCGGGGCCGGAGACCACCCGTGGGTGTACAACCGTGGGCCGATGTGGGCCCGTCCGGCGCTGGCTACGATCGCCGTATGTCTCCCTCGCCCGTCCTGCCCCTGCTCAAGCGCGTCCCACCGGGCGCGTGGGTGGCGGCTGCCTGGTATGCGGGCGTGGTGCTCACGTTCCTCATGCGGGTCCGGCTGCCCGGCGAGTACCAGCCCTCCGTCCGGCCCGGCGTCCTCTACTACCGGTGGGACGGTCTGCTGACGCAGCTGGTGTCCACGGTGCTGCTGATGACCGGCTGTCTGTTTCTCACCCGGCGCCCGCTGGGTTCCATGGCCGTGCTGCTCGGCGCGTCCGCGCTCGCCACGATGCCGCTCAGCGTGTCGGAGATCCCGCTCGCCCAGTTCCTGGCGGTCGATGTGGCCCTGTACTTCGTCGCCGCCACTCGTCCGCTGCGCACGGGCGTCCTCGCCCTGCTCATGTCGCTCGCCGTCCTCGTCGCCTTCGTGAGCGGCCGGGCCCTCGCCGGGTGGGTCGCCGGTACGTCGGCGGAGCTGGCCGTCGCGCTGACCGCGCTCGTCGCCTGGCTGGTGGGCCGCTCGGTGTACGAGAGCCGCAGACACGACGCGGATCTGACGGCCAGGGCCACGGACCGGGCGCTCGTGGCCGAACGGCTGCGCATCGCCCGCGAGATGCACGACCTGGTGGCGCACAGCGTCGGCATCATCGCCCTCCAGGCGGGTGCGGCGGCGAGGGTCGTGCACACCCAGCCGGACGCCGCCCGGGAGGCGATGAGCGCGGTGGAGGGCGCCGGCCGGGAGACGCTGTCGGGGCTGCGCAGGATGCTGGGGGCGCTGCGCGAGAGCGGGGCGGGAGAAGAGGGGGAGAGCGCGCCGCTGTGCCCGGCCGAGGGTCTGGCCCACGTCGAGCGGCTGGCGAGGACCACGACCGCCGCCGGGGTCCGGGTCGACGTGCGGTGGCGGGGCGAGAGGCGGGCGCTGCCGCCGGACATCGATCTGTCGGCGTTCCGGATCATCCAGGAGTCGGTGACCAACGTGGTCCGCCATGCCGCCACCGACGCGTGCCGGGTCTCCGTCGAGTACGGCCCGGAGGCGCTGGCCATCGAGGTCGCGGACCGGGGCCGGGGCGCCGGCCGGGGCCCATGCACCGGGTTCGGGCTGGTCGGGATGCGGGAGCGGGTGGCCCTGCTGCACGGCGAGTTCGCCGCCGCCCCCGAGCCCGGCGGCGGCTTCCGGGTGACGGCCCGGCTGCCGGTGCCCGCGGGGGAGGCGATATGAGCCAGGACGTGGACGGTGCGGTGGCCGCCGCGCCGGTCCGGGTGGTGCTCGCGGACGACCAGCCGCTGGTGCGGACCGCGCTGCGCATGGTCATGGCCGACACCCCCGACATCGACGTGGTCGGCGAGGCGGGGACGGGCGAGGAGGCGGTCCGGCTGACCGCGCGACTGGCGCCCGATGTCGTGGTGATGGACATCCGGATGCCCGGGATGGACGGCATCGAGGCGACCGAGCGCATCGCCGCACAGGGCGGGGATGCGCATGTGGTGGTCCTGACGACGTTCGACGACGACGATTACGTGTACGGGGCGCTGCGTGCCGGGGCGGCCGGGTTCCTGGTCAAGGACATGGCGCTGGACGACATCCTGGCGGCGGTCCGGGTGGTGGCGGCGGGGGACGCCCTCATCGCGCCGAGCGTCACCCGGCGGCTGATCAAGGAGTTCGCGGAGCGCCCCGCCTCCCCGTCCGCCCGGCCGCCGCTCACCGCGATCACCGACCGGGAGCGCGAGGTGCTGGTGCTGGTCGGCAGCGGGCTCTCCAACGCGGAGATCGCCGAGCGCCTCGTCATCAGCGTGGCCACGGCGAAGACGTACCTGACCCGGCTGCTCGCGAAGCTCGGGGCGCGGGACCGGGTTCAGCTGGTCATCATCGCGTACGAGGCGGGGCTGGTCTCCCCCGGCCGGTGAGTCGGCCGGTGAGTCGGCCGGAAGGGGGCCGTGCCTACAGCCAGCCCTTCTCCCGGGCCATCCGGACGGCCTCCGCGCGGTTGCGGGCCGCCATCTTCTGGATCGCCATGGAGAGGTAGTTGCGGACCGTGCCCTGGGACAGGTGGAGCGCGGTGGCGATCTCCGCGTTGGTCGAGCCGTCCGCCGCGGTGCGCAGCACCTCGCGCTCCCGCTCGGTCAGCGGGCTCGCTCCGTCGGCGAGGGCGGCGGCGGCGAGGGAGGGGTCGATGACGCGTTCGCCGGCGAGCACCTTGCGTACCGCTTCGGCGAGTTGGGCCGCCGGGGCGTCCTTCACCAGGAAGGCGTCCGCGCCCGACTCCATGGCGCGGCGCAGGTAGCCGGGCCGGCCGAACGTGGTGACGACGACGACCTTGACGTCCGGGAGGGCGTCGCGCAGCTGGGCCGTCGCGTCGATGCCGGTCATGCCGGGCATCTCGATGTCCAGGAGGGCCACGTCGATGCCGTGTTCCCGGGCCGCCGCGAGGACCTCGTCGCCGCGGGCGACCTGGGCGACCACCTCGATGTCGGGTTCCAGGCCGAGGAGCGCCGCCAGGGCCTCGCGCACCATGGACTGGTCCTCCGCGAGGAGAAGTCTGATCATGCTCATTCCGCGGATACTAGGCCGGATTCGAACGGCACGCTGAGAACCATGGTGAAGCCTTTGCCCGAGCCGGGGTGGGTGGCCCGGGTGGTGAGGGTGCCCTCGACGGTGGCGAGGCGTTCGACGATGCCGGTGAGGCCGTTGCCCGGCTGGGTGCCGGTGGCGCCGCGGCCGTCGTCGGCGACGGTGAGTTCGAGTACGCGCCCGTCGAGCGTCTGGCGCGGGGCGAGGGTGACCGTGCAGCGGTGGGCGCCGCTGTGCCGTACGACGTTGGTGACGGCTTCCCGCAGCCCCCAGGCGAGCACTTCCTCCGGCTTCTCGGGCAGGCCCTCGGGGACGTCGGTGGGGATCTGCGCGGTGATTCCGGCGGCGGCCAGCGCGGTCCGGGCCCCGGCCAGTTCGCCGGGGAGGGTCGCCCTGCGGTAGCCGGTGACGGCGCTGCGTACGTCCACCAGCGCCTGGCGGCTGACCTGTTCGATGTCGGCGACCTGGACGGCGGCCCGCTCGGGCTGGTCGGGGAGCATCCGCCCGGCCAGCTCGCTCTTGAGGGTGATCAGGGAGAGGGAGTGGCCGAGCAGGTCGTGCAGGTCGCGGGCGAGGCGGAGGCGTTCCTCGTTGGCGGCGAGCTGGGCGACGGTGGCGCGGGCCTCGCGGAGCTGGATCGTGGTGCGGATCATCTGCCGGACGCCGGTCATCGCGAAGCCACCGAGCAGCGCGGGGAAGACCAGGGCCGTGATGATCTCGCGGGGGTTCTCGCGGGTCGCGCCGATGCCCACCAGGACGGCGGTGACGACGGGGATCAGCCAGCGCGCGGTCCGCAGCGGCAGGGTGGCGCCCACCGAGACCGACACGTACACGAACAGGACCAGCCAGGGCGTGCCGAAGGTCAGCGACAGCAGGACGGCGAGGGCGCCGAGGAAGGCGAGGGAGGCGCGGACCCGGAAGGGGTCGAGCGCCTTCGACGTGTGCCGGAAGACCAGGACCAGGTAGGCGCCTACGAAGACCAGCAGCCCGAACACGCCGAGCGCGGTCGCCCACGGGGTGTGGTCGCCGTCGGCGAGATCCTTGACCGGCGCGCTCATGAAGGCCAGCCAGATGCCGATCCACAGCAGCTTCACCCCTGCCCGGCGGGCGGTCGCGGGCGGCCGCCCCAGGCCCACCGACATCTCGTCCTCGTTCACGCCTTCAACGTGTCCTTCCGGTAGAGCCAGGCCGCGCCGCCCGCGAAGAGCAGGAAGTAGACGCAGAGGACGGCGACATCCCTGGCGTGCGGCGCGCCGCCCATCTCGACGGCCTGGCCGAGTGCAGCGTACGCGTGTGTGGGAAGCCACTCGGAGATGTCCTGGAGCCACTGCGGGAAGGTGGCGCTGGGCATCCACAGACCGCCGAGGATCGAGAGACCGAAGTAGATGATCATCGTGACCGGGCGGACGGCGTCACCGCTGGCGAGGTAGCCGATGGCGACGCCTAGCGCGGCGAAGACCAGCGAGCCGGCCCAGATGACGCCGGTCAGCGCGAGCCACTGCCACAGGTCGAAGCGGACGTGTTTGGCCGAGGCGGCGACGAGGAAGACGACGACGATGCAGGGCAGGGTGACCACGGCGGCGCCGGCGATCTTGGCCAGGACGTAGCCGCGGCCGGGCAGCGCGGTCAGCCTCAGCTGGCGCACCCAGCCCTTCTCGCGCTCCTTGGCGATGCGTTCGCTGTTGCCCATCAGGACGGCGGTCAGCGCGCCGAAGGAGGCCATGGAGACCATGAAGAAGGCCTGGAGGGTCAGATCGGTGCCCGCCACCGTGTCGGTGGTGTCCTGGGTGCCGGAGATCAGCAGGTAGATCACCGACGGGTAGATGACCGAGAAGAACATGAACTTCTTGTTCCGCAGGGTGCGGGTCACTTCGAGCTTGATGAGGGCCCACGAAAAGGTGTTCAGCATGAGGTCCTGGCCTCCTCGGCCTCGGTGATGGCGACGAAGGCCTGCTCCAGTCCGAGACCGGCGACTTCCAGCTCGCGCGGGTAGAGGCCGAGGCCGTAGACGGCGTGCACGGTCGCGTCGGCGTTGTGCGACTGGATGCGCACCCGCCGGCCGCTGATGTCGAGCGCGGACAGGAACGGCAGCGCGCGCAGGGCCGCTTCGTCGACCGGGCCCTCCAGCTCGAAGGAGATCCGGCGGGCCCCGGCCCTCGCCTTGATCTCGGCGGCGGTGCCGTCGGCGAGGAGGCGGCCCTTGTGCAGGACCAGGACGCGGTCGGCGATCGCGTCGGCCTCTTCGAGGTAGTGGGTGGCGAACAGGACGGTACGGCCCTGCTCGGCCTGCTCGCGCATGGTGGCCCAGAAGGCCTGGCGGGCGGTCACGTCCATACCGGTGGTCGGTTCGTCGAGCACGATCAGGTCGTTGGCGCCGGCGGTGGCGAGGGCGAACCGTACGCGCTGCTCCTGGCCGCCGGAGAGCTTGTTGACCATCCGGCCGGCGATCGACGCGACGCCCGCGCGGGCCAGCACCTCGCTCACCGGGTAGGGGCGCGGGTGCAGGACGCAGCCCAGCCGGACCAGTTCCTCGACGGTGACGTCCTCCATCAGGCCGCCGCTCTGGAGCATGGCGCCGACCCGGCCGGCCGCGATGGCCTCCTGCGGGGACGTGCCGAAGAGGCGGACGCTGCCGGAGTCGGCGGGGCGCAGGCCGAGGAGGAGGTCGAGGGTGGAGGACTTCCCGGCGCCGTTGGGGCCGAGCAGCGCCACGGTCTCGCCGGGGTGCAGGTCGAGGGTGAGCCCGTCGACGGCGCGTACGTCTCCGTAGGCCTTGGTGACCTGGTCGAAGCTGACCACGGCGGTCCTCGCCGCGGTCGCTCCGGTGGCTGTCGTTGTCATGCGTCCAGCCTGGCGGACCGGGGGGTGCGTCCGGCAGGGTCGCGGGTCGTGGATACGGGATGACAGATGTCATGCCCCGCGGATGACGGGCGCTTCCCGGGCCCGGGAACGGGAAGGCCCCGGGCCCGGGCCCGGGAACGCCGCCGCCCCCGGCCGGAGGTCCGGCCGGGGGCGGCGGCACGCGGTGCGGGCGGGGTCAGCCGTTGCTGTTGCCGTTGCCGTTGCCGTCGAGGTCGATCGTGACGGTCCGCTCGGCCTCGGTCTTGCCGAGCAGCGCGCCCTTCATGGCGAGGGCCACGTCTTCCGCGCCGAGCTGGTGCTTCTTGCCGTCGCCCTTGGTGATCATGACGCCGTTGAAGACGCCCCCGCAGAGCTGTTCGATGGCCTTCTTGTCGTAGCGGTCGACGAGCTTGCCGTCGACCGGGACCATCGACAGGATCTGCGGCAGCGACTTGGCCGGGCCGAACGGGATCTGCCTCCCGCCCGCCTGGATGACGACCAGGCCGGACATCGCGGGCTCGGCGAACTCCTTCATCGCCCGGTCCAGTTCGGCCTGGGTGATGGTGGGCTGCTTGGTGACGACGGGCAGCTCGACGGTGTTCGTACGGCCCGTCTCGACCTGGGCGCGGTAGGCGTCCCGGACGGAGACCACCGACTTGTTCACGTCGAGCGCCTTGCCCGGCCGGCCCGGTACGGCCACGGCCTTGCCCGGCTCGAACTTGATCGTCCCGTCCTTCGCGGTGCCCGAGACACCGGACAGGTCCTGCAGCGCGACGCCGAGCTTCTCCTCGTCCACCGGGAACACCGGGTCGACGGCCCGCTCGCCGCCGAAGAGCGAACCGATGACGGAGACCGGGTTGTAGTCGCTGCCCGCGGCGGAGCGCACGGTCGCCTGGCTGTCCAGGGAGAGCCCGGCCTTGTCCGGCGCGAGCTGCGTCTTCTTGCCGTCCACGCTCAGCTGGAGCGGGGCCGCGGCGCGCTTGGCGAGCGCGGCGTCCAGCTTCTCGACGCCCTGCTCCTTCGTGCCGCCGCCGATGTCGACGCCGAGCACGGTGGTGCCCTTGGGCACGTCCGAGTGGTTCATCAGCAGCCCGGCGCCGTACGCGACGCCGAGCAGGCAGACGGCCGCGACGCCGAGCAGCACCAGCTTGGAGCGGCCCTTCTTCGCGGGGGCGCCCGGCTTCGGGGCGGTCCGGGCGGCGGGGACCGGCGGCTTCGGGGCGAAGCCGTCCTGCCCGGCGGGTCCGGTGCCCATCGGGTCGGCCGGGGCGCGCCCGGCGCCGTCGCCGCCCGGGAACGGCGACTGGTCGCGCCGGTCGCCGGGTACGACGGGGATGCCGCTGTTCAGCGTGTCACCCGAGACGTTGTCGCCGGGGCCGCCGGGCTGCGCGAACTGCGGGGTCAGCACGGCGGTGTCGTCGGACATCCGCGGTGGCACCCCACCGGGGCCGCCGGGCGTCTGCGCACCGGGGCCGCCGGGCATCTGCGCACCGGGGCCCGCCTGGCTGCCCGCGCCGAGGCCCGGCGGAAAGAGGGCGGGGCCGTCGAGGTTCGGGGTGAGCGCCGAGGTGCCGGCGGCCGGGCCCGTGGTGGGACCGGCCGGGCCGGGGGTGCGGACCCCGAGGTTCGGCGTGGAGCGCGGGCCGTCGCCGGGCGCGCCCGGACCCTCCGGGAGGTCGCGCTGCGGGCCGTCCGAGAAGTACGGGAGGTCGGTGCGCGGCCCCGAGGGCGGCGTCACCCGGCCGGGGGCCGGACCGCCCGGCCGGGCACCGGGCCCACGCGGACCGGCGGGAGCGCCGGGCCCACCCGGAGCACCCTGGCCCGTGGGGGCACCGGCACCGGGTCCGCCCGGAGCGCCCCGGCCCGTCGCGGCGCCGGGTCCACCCGGGCCGGCGGCGGGGAAGCCCGCGCCGTCCGTGCCGCCGCCGGACTGCCCGTCCGTCGCGGGCTTGGCGGTCGCCGGGGCCTTGCGCGGGGCGAACCAGTCGCTGCCGCTCTTCTCCCTGGCCGGCTTCTCGGACGCGGGGTCGGCGGCCGGGCCGGCCTCCTCGCCGGTCTCCGCCGCAGGCGCCTGGGGCGTCTGCTGCGCGCCGCCCTGCGCCGGGGTGCCCGGGCGCGGGATCTCGCCGGTCCGCTCGCCGCCGCCCTCGGCGTCGCTCATGGGCGTACGCATGACGACCGGCGGGATGGGACGCGAGCCCGGGATGTTGATCCGGATACGCGTCGTCAGGGTCGTCTCGGTCTTCGGCTCTCCGGACCGTCCGGGATCGCCCGGTTCCGGGTTCTCCTCCGGGGCGTCCTGCGACGGGTGCGGTGACGGATACTGGCGCGATCCGTACGGCGGCGTACCCGACGGGTACGCGGCTCCTCCGCGCCCCTGGGGCCCCGAGGACGAACTGTCAGTTTCACGACTCAAAGCAGGTTCTCCCGATTGGCTCCGCCGCCCGTACTTCCCCCGTGCCGCAGCCCGGGCGCCCGAACCACCTTACTGGGCGCTGCCGGCAGACACCCCGCGACCGGGGGAAACGACGGCGCACCCCCCGGACGGACAGGGGGCATTACGGGATCGGACGTGGCACATTACTTGGCAGGTCGGCCGCTGTCGGCCCGCTAGCGGGGCGAGCGCGGCAAGGTGGCGCAGATCACAGCGAGGGCCATTCCGCCCAGCATGAAGAACGCCAGGCCCAGCGCGTCACCGAAGACGTAGTCCCCTTCGGGTCGTCCACTGAGCAGAAAAATGACCGAAATCAGCCACCCCGCCGCCGGCGCCATGGCTCCCGGCTGGGTGCCCGTCAGGGTGCGGCCACCGTAGAAGAGGCCGGCCGCCGCGGCCAGGGCGAGGACCAGTCCGCCGGGGAACCAGGCGGACTGCACCAGCGCCCCGGCGATCCCGACGAGGACGCCGGCGACCACGAGGCCGAACAGGGCGGCGATCCTGCCGGGGTTGAGGGGCGCGGCCATGCCGGTGGCCGGAATGCCCTTCTTCGGCGCTTCCGTCCGGCCGGCCCGCGCCCTGCTGCTGCCGCTCACCGCCCGGCCCCCGCCGCCCCCGCCGCACCCGCCGCACCCGCCGCACCCGCGAAGAGGTCGCGTTCGGGCTCTCCCGCAGGAGCGCCCGGGGTGCCCGTGACCAACTCGTAGTACTCGGTGGTGAAGAGGGGCTGGCCCAGATCGTTCGAGAGGGCGAAGTAAGGCCCCTGGACGGCGACCTGGGTGGCGTGCGCGCGCATCGCGGCGGCCTTCGCCTCCTCGTACCCGGTGCCGTCGATGACGGTGGTCACCAGGGCGTCGTCCACCACACCCGGTACGTCCTCGATCGCGGCGATCCCGGGGAACGCGTCGGGGGCATCGGCCCGCAGACCGGCGAACGCCTTCTCCGCGACCGAGCGCGGCACCCGGTTCCAGTAGACCTTGGCGACGGTGTGCGGGGCGGCGGAGCCGGGGCGGTAAGCGGCGTCGGCGGCCAGTTCCGCGGCACGGGTGGCGACCCGGTGGGCCTGGATGTGGTCGGGGTGCCCGTATCCCCCGTCGGGGTCGTACGTCACCAGGACCTGGGGGCGCACCTCGCGGATCACGTCCACGAGGTGTCCGGCGGCCTCGTCGAGGTCGGCCGACCAGAAGGCGCCGGGGCGGTGGTTCTGCTCGGTGCCCGTCATCCCGGAGTCTCGGTAGCGGCCGGGGCCGCCGAGGAAGCGGTGGTCGGTGACCCCCAGCTCCTTCATGGCCGCCGCGAGTTCGCCGCGGCGGTGGGCGCCCAGGGTGTCGTCCCGGTCCGCGGCGAGATGGGCGAGCGCGGGCGGGATGACCTCGCCCTCCTCGCCGAGCGTGCAGGTCACCAGCGTGACCAGGGCGCCTTCGGCCGCGTACCTGGCCATGGTGGCGCCGTTGTTGATCGACTCGTCGTCCGGGTGCGCGTGCACCAGGAGCAGCCGCCGGGCGGGAAGGTCCGTCATGGGGACCACCCTACGAGCCGGCGGCCCCGCGGTCCGACGGCGGCCGGGGGCCGGGCGGTGGCGTCAGAACTTGATGCCCCCGATCATGCCGGCCACGTTCGTGGTCAGCTCGGAGATGGTGGGCGCGATGGACGAGCTGGCGAGATAGAAACCGAGCAGCGCGCAGACGACCGCATGTCCCCCCTTCAGTCCGGATTTCCGGATCAGCAGGAAGACGATGATCGCCAGCAGCACCACCGCCGAAATCGAGAGCGCCACGGCGGTTCACCTCCATCTGTACGGTCGGGGACGGGCAGCACGCATGGAGCCAGCAGGTTCATACCCACCGAGCGCTACGGATCATAACTATCCGTGGCAAGGCATTGATCGGGGCACAGCAGCACGAGGGGCGCACGGACGGGGGCGGCCGATAGGTTCGGCCCATGACTTCGTCAGAGATCACCTTTCCGCTCCAGTTCGCCCGGACGATGAGATTCACCCTCGGGGCACCTCGCGCGTTCACGGTTTCACCCGACGGTGGACGCGTGGTCTACCTGCGCTCGGGTTCCGGCACCGACCGCTCGGGCCGGCTCTGGGTGCTGGACCTGAACGGGGGCGCCGCCCCGCGCGAGCGGCTGGTGGCCGATCCCGCGGCGCTGCTGGGCGGTTCGGCGGAGCGCCTGTCGGCGCAGGAGCGCGCCCGGCGGGAACGCAGCCGCGAGGGGTCGTCGGGGATCGTGGGCTACGCGGTGGACGCGGCGGCCGAGTTGGCGGCGTTCGCGCTCTCGGGGAAGGTGTACGTCGCGGATCTGCTCTCCGGTACGGCGCGTGCGCTGCCCGTACCGGGGCCGGTGATCGACCCGCGCCCCTCCCCGGACGGGCGACACATCGCCTATGTGTCCAAGGGCGCGCTGCGCGTCGTGGGCGCCGCCGGCGAGGAGGACAGGGCGCTCGCGGAGCCCGAGGACGCCCATGTCGCTTACGGGCTCGCGGAGTTCATCGCGGCCGAGGAGATGGGCCGCTCAAGGGGCTTCTGGTGGTCGCCCGAGTCGGACCGGCTGCTCGTCGCCCGGGTCGACGACAGCCCGGTCCGGCGGTGGTGGATCGCCGACCCCGCACACCCGGACCGCAGGCCCGCCGAGGTCGCGTACCCGGCGGCCGGCACGCCCAACGCCGTGGTGGGGCTCCATGTGATGGACCTGGACGGCAAGCGCACCGAAGTGGTGTGGGACCGGGCCCGGTTCCCGTACCTGGCGCGGGTGCACTGGTCGTCGTACGGGGCGCCGCTGCTGCTCGTACAGGCCCGGGACCAGCTCAGTCAGCTGTGCCTCGCGGTGGACCCGGAGACCGGGGCGACCCGGACGGTGCACGCGGACGAGGACCCGGTGTGGCTGGAGTTGTTCCCCGGGGTGCCCGCGTGGGCGCCGGACGGGCGGCTGGTGCGGATCGCGGACGAGGGCGGGGCGCGGGTCCTGGCGGTCGGTGACCGGCCGCTGACCGGGGCGCAGTTGCACATCCAGTCGGTGCTGGACATCGGGGACTCGGACGTCCTGGTGGCGGCGTCGGCGGGCGAGGAGTCGGCCGCGCCGGAGACCGGCGAGAGCCATGTGTACCGGGTCAACGAGCTGGGTGTCGAGCGGGTCTCCGAGGGCGTGGGCGTGCACACGGCGGTCCGGTCCGGCCGGGTGACGGTGCTGGTCTCGGCCTCGCCCCAGTGGCCGGGGACGACGGCCCGGGTGCTGCGTGACGGCAAGGAGATCGCCACGGTCGCGAGCCACGCGGAGCGCCCGGTCCTGTCCGCCCGGCCGGTGCTCACCGAAGGGGGCGCACGGCGGATTCCGTGCGCCGTGCTGCTCCCCACCGGGTACTCGGAGTCGGACGGTCCGCTTCCGGTCCTGATGGACCCGTACGGCGGGCCGCACGGCCGCCGGGTCCTCGCCGCCCACAACCCGCACCTCACCTCGCAGTGGTTCGCGGACCAGGGCTTCGCGGTGGTCGTCGCGGACGGGCGGGGCACACCGGGCCGCTCACCGGCCTGGGAGAAGGCGGTCAAGCACAACGTGGCGCTCACCCTGGACGACCAGGTGGAGGCCCTGCACGCGCTCGCGGAGCGCTTCCCGCTGGACCTGGACCGGGTGGGCATCCGGGGCTGGTCGTACGGCGGCTTCCTGGCCGGAATGGCCGTGCTGCGGCGCCCCGACGTGTTCCACGCGGCGGTCGTCGGCGCCCCGGTGACCGACCAGCGGCTCTACGACACGCACTACACCGAGCGCTACCTCGGCGACCCGGCCGAGCAGCCGGAGGTGTACGCGTACAACTCGCTGCTCACCGACGAGGGCCTGTCGCACGCGGCGGAGCAGGTGCGGCCGATGATGATCATCCACGGTCTGGCGGACGACAACGTGGTGGTCGCCCACACCCTGCGCCTCTCCTCGGCGCTGCTCGCCGCCGGCCGGCCGCACGAGGTGCTGCCGCTGAGCGGGGTGACCCACATGACCCCGCAGGAGAAGGTCACCGAGAACCTGCTGCTGCTCCAGGTGGACTTCCTGAAGCGTTCGTTGGGGCTCTGAGAGCGTTCGTCGGGGCTCCGTAAGCGGTCGTTGGGTCTCTGAAAGCGGTCCTCGGGGCTCTGAGCGGCCTACCAGCCGGGCGGCGGCTGCGAGGGCGGCGAGGGCGGCGGGGGCGGGCCGAAGCCGCCGCTGCCGCCCTGCGGGTAGCCGTATCCGGGGGCCGGCGGCCGCTGCCCCGGGTACGGGGGCGCTGCCGGTCCGGGCTGCGGCGCGGGGCCGTATCCGGACGGGCCGCCGCACCAGGGGTCCTGGCCCGGCCCGTGCGGGCCCCGCACGTCGGCCAGGCCCCGCGGGGCGAGCGCGATCAGCACGGCCACCGAGGCGAACGCCTGGAAGAACCAGCTGGCCACCATGAGCTGGTCCTCGACCGGCAGCGAACCGAAGTCGTCCAGCAGGTCGTAGTGGACGACCCGGATCACGCCCAGCACCCCGCCGGTCAGCAGCAGCGCGGCGGCCACCAGGCCGAAGGGCCGTGCGTGCGTGGCCCGGGCCGCGGCGCTCACCCCGGCGTACGCGCAGAGCAGGGCCACCAGCACGGTCGCCCACCCCGGCGGCGGGCTGGTCAGCCCCTGCGCGACCCGGTCACCGCCCACGTACCAGTCGGGGAAGATCTCCGAGTACCGCACCACCTGGCGGATCTCCCAGGCGATCAGCACCGCACCCGCCGCGCACAGCAGCAGGAACGCCAGGACTCCCGCGCCCGGCCCCGGCCGCGTCGGCGTCGGCTCGTAGGCGTCGGCCGGGGGCCTGCGGCCGGCGGCGGCGGTGATGATCAGCGCGGCGCCCGCCGCGAGGGCCACGAACGCGCAGATCAGCGCGCGCGAGCGCAGGTCCTCGGAGAACAGGTGGTCCATCCGGCGGTCGCCGATGCTCCAGAGCCCCGGGAGCCGGACGCCGAGCGTGACCACCCCGGTGACGACGAGCGCGGGGGCGCCGACCGAGGAGCGCAGCGCGGCCATGGCGACGGCCACGTACACCACGAACAGGACGGCGTCCATGGCCGAGGTCGCGGGCATCACCTGCGGGCGTGCTTCGTAGAACCCCGCCCAGTACCGCCACAGTTGGCCGAATTCCGCCGCCCTGGCGTCCCGTACCAGCCAGCTCGCGACGATCACCGCGAGTACGCCGCAGAGAGCGCCGCCGGTGACTCTTGCTCCGCGGGTGAGTATCACCCGAGCGATCCTCCACCGCGTCCGCTCCGGACAAGAGGGCCTGTGTGCGCGGCGGGACACGGCGACCGGCCGGGGGGCGTGACACCCACCGGCCAGTCCACGGCACCCGCACGGCCGTACACCGTCCATGGTGCCGGGCGCGTATATCGGGGAAGTCGCCCGCGTGTTGACGCCCGGTCAGTTCACCCGGCTGCTCCCCGAGGCCGGCGGCGGGCCGTCCTCGTCGCCGGTGGACGCCCCGGGGGCCGGACCGCCCTGGTCCTCGCCCTTCTCCGCCGCCTGGGCCGCCTGGGCCGCCTGCGCGGCCGCCTTCTCCTGGCCGCCCTCGCCCGGGACCGGCTCCAGCGTCCCTTCCGGCGGGACCACCCGCTTCTCCTCCGCGAAGTGGCAGGCCGAGTCGTGCCGGGCCGGGCTGTCCGTGTCCCGGAAGGCGGCCGGGACGGCCAGCAGCGGCACCTCCAGTTCGCACCGCTTCTGCGCCTTCCAGCAGCGGGTGCGGAAGCGGCAGCCGGAGGGCGGGTTGGCGGGCGAGGGCACGTCGCCGTGCAGGATGATCCGCTCCCGGTGCTCGCGCGCCGTGGGGTCCGGCACCGGCACGGCGGAGAGCAGGGCCTGCGTGTACGGGTGCGTGGGGTGGTCGTAGATCTCCGCGTCCGTGCCGATCTCGATGAACCGGCCGAGGTACATGACGCCGACCCGGTCGGAGATGTGCCGCACGATGGACAGGTCGTGCGCGATGAAGACGTAGCTCAGGTTGAACTCCGCCTGGAGCCGGTCCAGCAGGTTGACGACCTGCGCCTGGACGGAGACGTCCAGCGCGGAGACCGGTTCGTCGGCGACGATGATCTCGGGGTTGAGCGCGAGGCCGCGGGCGATGCCGATGCGCTGGCGCTGACCGCCGGAGAACTGGTGCGGGTAGCGGTTGATGTACTCCGGGTTGAGGCCCACGACGTCCAAAAGGTCCTGGACCCTGCGCCGCCGGTCGCCCTTGGGGGCCACCTCGGGGTGGATCTCGTACGGTTCCCCGATGATGTCGCCCACCGTCATCCGCGGGTTGAGCGAGGTGTACGGGTCCTGGAAGACCATCTGGATGTTGCGGCGCACGGCCTTCATCGCACGGCCGGACAGCTTGGTGACGTCCTCGCCCTTGTACCGGATGGAGCCGGCCGTCGGCTGCTCCAGGTGCACCAGCAGCCGGGCGACGGTCGACTTCCCGCAGCCGGACTCCCCCACCACGCCGAGCGTCTCGCCGGCCCCGAGGTCGAAG
The DNA here is from genome assembly GCF_004795035.1 of Streptomyces sp. A0958. Lineage (GTDB taxonomy): Bacteria > Actinomycetota > Actinomycetes > Streptomycetales > Streptomycetaceae > Streptomyces. Next base: position 53,729 of record NZ_SSBK01000034.1, on the reverse strand, counting down.
GAGACCCCGTCGACCGCCTTGACGGCCCCGACCTGCTTCTTGATCAGGATGCCCTGGGTCAGCGGGTAGTGCTTGACGAGGTCGCGCACCTCCAGGATCGGTTCGCCGCCCGCGTACGCGCTCTGCTGCCGGGACTTGGACAGGAGGGTGCGCGCCACCTCGCCCTCTTCGCGCGCTTCCCTGCGCCCCGAGTGGTCAGCGTGCATCGAGCGTCTCCTTCCAGAAGTGGCAGGCGCTCTGTCGGTGCTCGGCCACGTCGTACAGCGGCGGCACGTCACTGCGGCAGACGTCCTGGGCCATCGGGCAGCGCGGGTGGAAGGCGCAGCCGGGCGGGATGTGCAGCAGGTTGGGCGGCAGGCCCTTGATCGCGTACAGCTCCTGGCCCTTCTGGTCCAGGCGCGGGATCGAGGCCAGCAGGCCCTTGGTGTACGGGTGAGCGGGTGCCTTGTAGATCTCGTGCACGGGCGAGGTCTCGACGATGCGGCCCGCGTACATCACGGCGATCTTGTCGGCGACGTCCGCGACGACCCCGAGGTCGTGGGTGATCAGGATCAGGCCCATGTTCAGTTCGCGCTGGAGTTCCGCGAGGAGGTCCATGACCTGGGCCTGGACGGTGACGTCGAGGGCGGTGGTCGGCTCGTCCGCGATGATCAGGGAGGGTTCCAGGGCCAGCGCCATGGCGATCATGATGCGCTGGCGCATACCGCCGGAGAACTGGTGCGGGTAGTTGCCGACCCGTTCCTTGGCGGCCGGGATGCGCACCCGGTCCATCAGCTCGACGGCCTTGACCTTGGCCTCCTTGCGGGACATCCCGCGGTGCACGACGTACATCTCGCCCAGCTGCTCGCCCACGGTCAGGACCGGGTTGAGGGAGGACAGCGCGTCCTGGAAGATCATGGCCATCTCCTGGCCGCGGATCTTCCGGCGCTCCTCCCTCTTCATCTTCAGCAGGTCGTGGCCCTTGAAAAGGATCTCGCCGCCGCTGATCTTCCCCGGTGGCATGTCGAGGATGCCCATGACCGCCTGCGCGGTGACCGACTTGCCGGAGCCCGATTCTCCGAGCACGGCGAGCGTCTCGCCCTCGGCCACCGAGTAGTTGACCCCGTTGACGGCCCTGACGATCCCGTCCCGGGTGTGGAACTCCACGTGCAGATCGCGCACTTCGAGCAACATGGCAGCGGACTCCTCAGCGCAGCTTGGGGTCGAGGGCGTCGCGCACCGCGTCGCCGAGCATGATGAAGGCGAGCACCGTGACCGCCAGCGCGCCGGCGGGCCAGAGGAGCATGTGCGGGGCGTTGCGGATGTACTGGGACGCGGCGGAGATGTCGATGCCCCAGGAGACGGCGGGCGGCTTCAGGCCGACGCCGAGGAACGACAGGGTGGCCTCCAGGGCGATGTACGTGCCCAGGGCGATGGTCGCGACGACGATGACCGGGGCGATGGCGTTCGGTGCGATGTGCCGCAGCATCATGCGCGCGTTGGACGCGCCGAGTGCCCGGGCGGCCTGGACGTAGTCGTTGTGCTTGGCGGTGATGACGGAGCCGCGGGCGATGCGGGCGATCTGCGGCCAGCCGAGGAGCACGATGAAGCCGATCACCGGCCAGACGGTGGAGCTGGTCACCACGGAGAGGAAGACCAGGCCGCCGAGGACGACGGGGATGCCGAAGAAGACGTCGGTGAGGCGGGAGAGGATCGCGTCCCACCAGCCGCCGAAGAAGCCGGCCATGCCGCCGAGGACACTGCCGATCACGGAGACGCCGAGGGTGGAGCAGATGCCGACGGTCACGGAGTTGCGGGCGCCGTGGACGACACGGGTGTAGACGTCGCAGCCCTGGCCGTCGTAGCCGAAGGGGTGGCCGGGCCGGGAGCTCTGCTGGGCCTTGCCGAGGTCGCAGTCGAGCGGGTCGCCGGAGGCGATGAGCTGCGGCCAGATCGAGATGACCACCAGGAAGAGGATGATCAGCGCGGAGATGATGAAGACGGGGTTGCGGCGCAGGTCGCGCCAGGCGTCGGACCACAGGCTCTGCGGTTTGGTGTCGGGCCCCGTCCCGTCGGGGCCGCCGGGGGACTTCTCCAGGCTGTCGCCCTCCGCGAGCGCGAGGTCCGTGGGCCCGCCGGCCCCGGCCGGCGAGATCGCCTCGTCCGGTGTCTGCTCAGGCATAGCGAATCCTCGGGTCGAGTACGGCGTAGAGCAGGTCGACGATCAGGTTGGCCGCCAGGAAGACGAGGACCAGGACGGTGACGAAGCCGACGACGGTCTGCGAGTTCTGGCGCAGGATGCCCTGGTAGAGCTGGTAGCCGACGCCGTGGATGTTGAAGATCCGCTCGGTGACGATCGCCCCGCCCATCAGGGCGCCCACGTCCGTACCGATGAAGGTGACGACGGGGATCAGCGAGTTGCGCAGCAGGTGCCGGATGACGACGCGGCGCCTGGGCAGGCCCTTGGCGGTGGCGGTGCGGACGTAGTCGGCGCGGGTGTTCTCGGCGATCGAGGTCCGGGTGAGCCGGGTGACGTACGCCAGGGAGACGGAGGCGACCACGAGGCCGGGGATGAGCAGCTCGTTCAGCGGGGCCTCGGTGGAGACGGACGGTTTGATGACGCCCCACTCGACGCCGAGCAGCAGTTGGAGCAGCAGGCCGGTGACGAAGGTCGGGATCGAGATGACGATCAGCGTCAGGATCAGCACGGTGGTGTCGATGGGGCGGCCGCGGCGCAGGCCGGTGACGACGCCGAGGCTGATGCCGATGACGATCTCGAAGACGATCGCGACGAGGGTGAGGCGGATGGTGATGGGGAAGGCGGTGCCCATCAGCTCGGTGACCTTCTGCCCGTTGAACGCGGTGCCGAAGTCGCCGGTGAAGACGTTGCCCATGTAGGTGAGGTATTGCTGCCAGACCGGCTTGTCGAGGCCGAATTCCGTACGGAGTTGGGCGGCGGTCGCCGGGTCGCACTGGCGGTCGCCGCAGAGACCCGCGATGGGGTCACCCATCACGTTCACCATGAGGAAGATCAACAGCGTGGTGCCGAAGAAGACCGGGATCATCTGCAGCAGCCGCCGGATCACATAACGTCCCATGAGGGGCTCCGGGGGTCGCGGGGACGGAGGATGTGGAGTCGCGGGGACGGGGAAGCCGGGCGGCCGGTGCGGGGAACGCACCGGTCACCCGGCTTCGACCGCTACTTGACCTTGATCTGCTCGTACACCGGGACGCTGAACTGGTTCAGGGAGACGTTGGTGACGTGATCCGAGTAGCCGGCGCTGCCGTTCTGGTACCAGAGCGGGATGACCGGCATCTGCTTGACCATGACCTTCTCGGCGTCCTGGAAGGTGGAGACGGCCTTGGCCTTGTCGGACTCGGCGTTGGCCTTGTTGACGAGGTCGTCGAACTGCTTGTTGTTCCACTTGCCGTCGTTGGACGAGGCGTTGGTGTAGTACACGGGCTGCAGGAAGTTCTGGATGAGCGGGTAGTCCATCTGCCAGCCCGCGCGCCAGGCGCCGTGCAGCTTCTGCTGGGAGACCTGGCTGCGGAAGTCGGCGAAGGTGCCGACGGGGGCGCCCACGCACGCCTTGTTGTCGCCCATGACCTTGTTGATGCTGTTGCAGACGGCGTCGACCCATTCCTTGTGGGAGCCGGTGTCCGCGTTGTACGAGATCTTGAGCTGGCCGCCGGGAATGCCGCCGCCGTCCTCGATCATCTTCTTGGCCTCGGCGGCGTCGTACGTGCACTCCTTGCCGCACAGGCCCTTCTTGAAGCCGCCCTCCTCGCCGAGGACCGGGGAGGTCCAGTCGGAGGCGGGGGTGCGGGTCTTCTGGAAGATCTGGCTGGTGATCTGGTCGCGGTTGATCGCCATCGACAGGCCCTGGCGGACCTTGATCCCGCCGGGGGTGTCCCACTTCTTGTCGTAGAAGGGGAAGGCCAGGGTCTGGATGATGCCGGCCGGGGTGTTGATGTAGCGGTCGCCGAGGTCCGACTTGACGTTCTTGAGCTGGGAGGCGGGCACGTCGTCCACGAGGTCGAGGTTGCCGGCCGTCAGGTCGGTGTAGGCGGTGTTGTTGTCGGTGTAGACCTTGAGGTCGATGCCGCCGTTCTGCGCCTTGTCGTCCCCGGGGTAGTCGTCCCACTTGCGCAGGCTCATCGAGGAGCCCTTGGTGTACTTGTCGATGGTGTACGGGCCGTTGCCGATCGGCTTGGAGACCCAGGCCGCGTGGTCGGTGAAGAAGGCCTTGGGGAGCGGGGCGAAGGCCGGGTAGCCGAGGGTGTCGGGCCACAGGGAGAACTTCTGCGTCAGCTTGACGGTGAAGGTCTTGCCGTCCACGAGCTTGAGGCCGGAGAGCTTGGTGGCGCTTGCCTTGCCGGATTCGGGGTGGACCTTGTCGTAGCCGTCGATGTAGCCGAAGAAGTAGGCGTTCTTCTGGTTGTTCTTCAGCAGGGCGCCGTAGTTCCAGGCGTCCACGAAGGACTTGGCGGTGATCTTCTCGCCGTTGCTGAAGGTCCAGCCGTCCTTCACGGTGACGGTGAAGTTCTGGTTGTCCTTGGTCTCGATCTTCTCGGCGAGCATGTTCGTGGCCTCGCCGGTCTTCGGGTCGTACTTCTTGAGACCCCGGAAGATCATGTCGAGCACCTTGCCGCCCTGCACCTCGTTGGTGTTGGCCGGCTCCAGCGGGTTCTGCGGGTCACCCCAGGAAGAGCTCACGATCCCGTCGGCGCCACCTCCACCGCCGCCGCTGTCGCCCCCGCCGCAGGCCGTCGCCGCCAGGGCGACGGCCGCCGCGCATGCGGCCCACTTGACGTGTGTGGCTCCGCGCATGGAGTGCCTCCTCTTAGTGCTCCGGCTTACGTGAGGTCAAATATCACCTCATAACGGGGCGTACGCATATCTACTCCCCCCATTCGGGCACGACAGGAGGCGCGCCGCCCCCGTCGGACGTCCACGGAACGAGATTTCCGACGCGTACACGACAGGCCCATGAAGGCCCCTCACCGCCCCTGACAAGCGGCGAAGCGATAACGGCGGAGCAACGAACACGCATCGGCCCCATAGCGCCATATCCGGATGTACGAATTCCGAGACAACACCGCCCGGATATCGGACTCAATGCCCGAATTGAAGTGTTTTGCAGGCCAATATGCTCTGGCATAGGTAAATGAAAGGTAAATACAAGGCCACAGACAGGTCATGCACGGGTCAAGCTTCCAAAGAGCACTTCAAGGCGGACTGACTTTCATTGACCCTGCGTGAATTGCGTTGAAAAGGTCCGGGTAGCCCGTGGGTGTGCCCTGCGGAGTCCTTCGACCCTCCGGGCCAGGAGCACCATGACGATTCCAACCTCGAACGCAGCAGCCCCTCTTGAGGCGGCCGATGTGACGGCACCGGCGATGCCGGACGTCCCCCCGAACAAGGGAGGCGACGGCCGGTCACCGGGAAAGCTGGCCTGGCGCCGCTTCAAGCGTGACCGTACCGGCGTGATTTCCGGTTATGTAGTCATTTTCTTCTTCGTGGTGGCCATCGCCGCCCCACTGATCGCGAAGCTGTACGGAAAGGACCCGTACACGACGTACGGGCAGAACGACACCAGCCTGCTGGACGACTTCGGTTCCCCGGTCCTTCCCAATGGCGGGATCAGCAGCGATTTCTGGTTCGGCATCGAGCCCGGACTCGGCCGGGACGTCTTCACCTTCCTGCTCTACGGCATGCGCAACTCCCTGCTCATCGCCGCGGCCACCACACTGCTGATCACCGTCATCGGCATCGCCGTCGGCATCACGGCGGGCTACCTCGGCGGCAAGACGGACTACCTCGTCGGCCGGGTCATCGACATCCTGCTGGCCTTCCCCTCCACGCTCTTCTTCATCGCCTTCTGGCCGGTGATGATCTCGATCCTGGTCGACCCGGAGGAGAACACACCGGTCTGGCTGACCGTCGTCACCCTCATCTCGGTCATGACCGCCTTCGGCTGGGCCTCCATCGCCCGCCTGCTGCGCGGCGAGGTGCTGGCCCTGCGCGAGCGCGAGTTCGTCGAGGCCGCCAAGGTCACCGGCGCGTCCCCGGCGCGGATCATCTTCAAGGAACTGCTGCCCAACCTCTGGACGCCGATCCTCATCCAGGCCACTCTCGCGCTGCCCGCGTACGTCACGGCGGAGGCGGGTCTCGCCTTCCTGGGCGTCGGGCTGACCTCACCGACCCCGGACTGGGGCGTGATGATTCAGCGCGGTTCGGACGTCTACCAGAGCGACATCACGTTCATGCTCTTCCCCGGCGCCACGATGGTGATCTTCGTGATCGCCTTCAACCTCCTCGGCGACTCGGTGCGTGACGCACTGGACCCGAAGACCAAGCGCTGAACCCGCTGAAAACGCCGTACTTCGGACGGGCGACGGGGCCCACCCGGATGAACCATCGTTTCTCCACTCGACCAGAGCAGGAAGCCATGTCTCTCTCCCGCAGAAACTTCGTCATCGCCACGTCGGTCGCGGCCGGCGGCTCGATGGTGCTCTCCGCCTGCAGCAGCGGCAGCTCGAACACCGACAAGGGCACGAGCAAGGGCCACGGCGGCGCCGACAAGTACACCGGCTCGGTCGTCGTCGGCACCAAGGAGGACTCGACGGGCCCCGCGCCCGAGATCGCGGGCGCCAAGAAGGGCGGGACGATCCGCGGTATCGGGCCGGACGACTTCTCCCACCTCGACCCGCAGCGCATCTACTACTCGTGGAACTCGGAGATCGGCAATCTCCTCATCCGCTGCCTGACCGGCTACAAGATCGCCACGGACGGCTCGATGAAGCTCGTCGGCGACCTCGCCACCGACGCGGGCACCATGGGCGACGAGGGCAAGTCCTGGTCCTTCACCCTGAAGGACGGCCTCAAGTGGGAGGACGGCAAGGAGCTCACCGTCGAGGACGTGCGCCACGGCATCGAGCGGGGCTTCGCCAGCTTCACCACCGAGGGCGCCGGCTACGCCCAGCAGGCGCTGACCGGCTCCACCGACTTCCGCGGGAAGTACAAGGGCCCGTACGGCGGCAAGCACCTCGAATCGATCGTGACGGACGCCTCCGCGAAGACCATCACCTTCAAACTCGCCGAGGCCCGCCCCGACTTCAACTTCACCCTGGCGATGACCTCCTACGGCGCCGTCCCGGTCAAGGGCGACAGCAAGGAGAAGTACGACAAGGACCCGGTCTCGGCCGGCCCGTACCGCATCAAGGCCCACTCCATCGACAAGTCGATGACGCTGGTGCGCAACGAGCACTGGGACCCGAACACGGACTCGATCCGCAACGCCTACCCGGACAGCTTCGCCTTCGAGTTCGGTCCGGAGTCGCTCCAGGCCGCCGACCGCCTGATCGCCGACTCCGGCGACGACCAGTACGCCTTCATGGCGTACAGCGGCGTCCCGGCCGAGCGCATCCAGAAGGTCCTCACCGACCCGGAGCTGAAGAAGCGCACCTTCAACGGACTGCTCACCGGCGTCTACTACTACGCCATCAACACCAAGCGGATCACCGACCTGAAGGTGCGCCAGGCGCTCATCCACGCCTGGCCGCTGGAGCAGATCCGCAAGATCTACGGCGGCCCGTCGGCCGGTGACTACGCCACGTCCATCCTGAGCCCCGACATCATGGGCTACGCCAAGGACGACGTCTACGGCAAGCTGAAGAAGCCGCAGGGCGACCCGGAGAAGGCCAAGCAGCTCCTGAAGGAGGCGGGCAAGGAGGGCCAGAAGATCGTCTACGCCTTCCCGCAGAGCAACATCTACGACAAGACCAAGGTCGTCATCGAGAACGCCCTCAAGGCGGCCGGCTTCAACCCGGTCCTCAAGCCGCTGGACTCCTCCAGCTACTACGACCAGATCCAGCAGATCGACAACAAGTTCGACGTGATGTGGTTCGGCTGGGCCCCGGACTGGCCGACCGGCTACACCCTGATGCAGCCGCTGTTCGACGGCGGCACCATCGCCAACGGCGCGAACAACATCTCGCAGCTGAACGTCGACTGGGTCAACGAGGCCATCAAGAAGAACGTCACCATCCCCGACCCGGTCGAGGCCGGCAAGCAGTGGGCCGCGCTCGACAAGCGGATGATGACGGAGGAGGCGCCGATCATCCCCGAGACGTTCCAGCGCCGCTTCTACCTGTACGGCTCGAAGGTCGGCGGGGCGATGTTCGACCCGCAGTACTCCTCGGCCGTGATCTACAAGCTGTTCGTGAAGGCCTGAGCCGACACTCCAGAGGCGGGGCGCCCGTGTGGCGCCCCGCCCGCCCCCCTCCCCCTCGTCGGCGTCTGCCAGGGAAATCCATCGCCATGTTCCGCTTCCTCATCCGCCGGGCAATCGGCGCACTGGTCATCCTGCTGATCATCAGTGCCATCACCTTCGTCCTCTTCTACGTCGCGCCCCGCGACCCCGCTCGTGTGGCCTGCGGCAAGGTGTGCACGCCGGAGACGCTGGCGCTGGTCAAGCGCAACCTCGGCATCGCCGACCCACTGCCGGTGCAGTACTGGCACTGGCTCCAGGGCGTGTTCGTCGGCCGCGACTACACCTCGTTCGGCCACTGCCCCGCCCCGTGCCTGGGCTACTCGTTCCACAACCGCGAGCCGGTCCTCGGCACCATCCTGGACCGCTTCCCGACGACGCTCTCCCTCTCCGTCGGCAGCTCGGTCGTCTTCGTCGTCTTCGGCGTGGGCACCGGCATGCTGGCGGCGGTGAAGCAGGGCAAGATGCTGGACAAGGTCGCCTCCTCGGCCTCGCTCATCGGCTCCTCGATGCAGATCTACATCGTCGGCGTGGTCGCCATGTACTACCTGACCGACCAGTGGCACATCCTCAACCGCCCCAAGGACGTCCCGTTCACCGAGGACCCGGCCGGCTGGTTCTCCGGACTGCTGCTGCCCTGGCTGGTGCTGGCGCTGATCTTCACCGCCAACTACACGCGTATGGCCCGCTCCCAGCTCGTCGAGTCGATGAGCGAGGACTACGTGCGCACCGCCCGCGCCAAGGGCCTGTCCCGGCGCACGGTGTTCTTCCGGTTCGCCTGGCGCGGTGCGATGGGCCCGATCGTGACCATCTTCGGTCTCGACATCGGCCTGCTGCTCGGCGGCGCGATCATCACGGAGAAGGTCTTCGGCCTGCACGGCATCGGCGCCCTCTCGATCAAGGCCGTCAACGACAACGACCTGCCGATGATCCTCGGTGTCGTCCTGGTCGCGGCGGCGGCGATCGTCGTGTTCAACATCGTCGTCGACGCCGTCTACGCCCTCATCGACCCACGCGTCCGCCTCGCCTAGGGAGAGATCCAGTGAGCACCCCCTTCCTCTCCGTACGCGATCTGCGCGTGCACTTCTCCACCGAAGACGGCATGGTCAAGGCCGTCGACGGGCTGTCCTTCGACGTCGACCGCGGCAAGACCCTCGGCATCGTCGGCGAATCCGGCTCCGGCAAGTCCGTGACCAACCTGGCCATCCTCGGTCTGCACCACCCGGACCACACCGAGATCGAGGGCGAGATCCTGCTCGACGGGCAGGACCTGCTGGCCGCGTCCGAACGGGAGCTGGAGCGGCTGCGCGGCAACAAGATGGCCATGGTGTTCCAGGACGCGCTGGCCTCGCTGTCGCCGTACCACACCATCGGCGCCCAGATCGGTGAGACGTTCCGCAAGCACACCGGCGCCTCCAAGCGGGAGGCACGGGCGCGGGCCGTGGAGATGCTCACCAAGGTGGGCATCCCGCAGCCGAACCTGCGCGTCGACGACTACCCGCACCAGTTCTCCGGCGGTATGCGCCAGCGCGCGATGATCGCCATGTCGCTGGTGTGCGACCCCGCGCTGCTGGTCGCCGACGAGCCGACGACCGCGCTGGACGTCACCGTGCAGGCCCAGATCATGGACCTGCTCAAGGACCTCCAGCAGGAGTTCGGCACCGCGATCATCTTCATCACCCACGACCTCGGCGTCATCGCGGACATCGCGGACGACGTGCTGGTGATGTACGGCGGGCGCTGCGTGGAGCGCGGTACGAAGAAAGAGGTGCTGCGGGCGCCCCAGCACCCGTACACCTGGGGGCTGCTGGGTTCCATGCCCACCCTCGAAGGGCCGGTGGACGTACCCCTCTCGCCGATCCCCGGCACCCCGCCGAGCCTCCTCAACCCGCCGACCGGCTGCCGCTTCCACCCGCGGTGCTCGTTCACCGAGCAGGTCGGCGGCGACCGCTGCTCGGCCCAGCAGCCTCCGCTGGACCTGGTGTCCGGGCGCGGGGCCGCCTGCCACCTGACGCCGGAGCAGCGCGCGGAGTTCTTCGACGACTTCGCCGGCACCCGGCCCAACTGACGTACAAGAGACGGGACTTTTCCACCATGAGCAGCACCGACCCCCTCCTGGACGTCTCCGGACTCACCAAGCACTTCCCGATCAAGGGCGGCTTCCCGATCCGGCGGACGGTCGGGGCCGTCCAGGCTGTGGACGGACTGGACTTCACGGTCTCCGAAGGCGAGAGCCTGGGCCTGGTCGGTGAGTCCGGCTGCGGCAAGTCCACGACGGGCCGGCTGGTCACCCGGCTGCTGGAGCCGACCGCCGGCCGGATCACCTACCGCGGGCAGGACATCACCCACGCCTCCCGCAAGCAGCTGGCTCCGGTCCGCTCCGAGATCCAGATGATCTTCCAGGACCCGTACGCCTCGCTGAACCCGCGCCAGACGGTCGGCAAGATCGTCTCGGCGCCGATGGAGGTCAACGGCATCGAGCCGCCCGGCGGCCGTGAGGCCCGGGTGCGGGAGCTGCTGGAGACGGTCGGGCTCAACCCGGAGCACTACAACCGCTTCCCGCACGAGTTCTCCGGCGGTCAGCGTCAGCGCATCGGGGTGGCCCGCGCGCTGGCCCTGGAGCCGAAGCTGATCGTGGCGGACGAGCCGGTCTCCGCGCTGGACGTGTCGATCCAGGCGCAGGTGGTGAACCTGCTGCAGAAGCTCCAGAAGGAGCTGGGCATCGCGTTCCTGTTCATCGCGCACGACCTGGCGATCGTGCGGCACTTCTCGCAGCGCGTGGCCGTGATGTACCTGGGCCGGATCGTGGAGATCGCCGACCGCGAGGACCTGTACGGCAATCCGCGCCACCCGTACACGCGGGCGCTGCTCTCGGCCGTACCCGAGGTCACCGCGGACGATGTGCCGGCCCGTGAGCGCATCCGGCTCACCGGTGACGTCCCCTCCCCCGTCAACCCGCCGTCGGGCTGCCGCTTCCGTACCCGCTGCTGGAAGGCGACGGACAAGTGCGCGAGCGAGACACCGCCGCTGGTGCAGGTCGCGGGCAGCCGGGACGGCCACCTGACGGCCTGCCACTACCCGGAGGAGCCCGCCGGCACCGCATCGGCCGTACCGAAGGCCCGCACGGCCCCGGCGGGGCCGCCACTGCCCGGCCCGCAGAAGGAATAGGACGCGTCGGCCTGTCGACCCGAGCTCCGCGAGTCCTGTTCCCCGGGTACGGGGAGAGGCGCCCGGAACCACATGGTTCCGGGCGCCTTCGCGGTTGCGGGGCGGGTACTCCGGAACGCCGTGGTGCCGGCCGGGGGCGGAATGAGCCCTTCCTCATCATTAAGCTCAATAGTCCCTCAAGTCCCACGCGCCGCAAGGGAGTCACCTCGTAACGTGTGACGCGCACCGCACAAGAAACCCCATCGCAGGAGGAACTGCGTGAAGCGTGCCATCAGTACCGTTGTCACTACCGCACTGCTCGGCGCGGGGACCGTCGCTGTCACAGCGGCCCCGGTCTCGGCCGCACCGAAGGTCACATGCGACCAGACCCCGATCTACTCGATCGGCGACAAGAAGACGGTCTGGCGCCCGACCAATGTGCACAGCGACTGGATGAAGCCGGGCATAGGCACCACCTACACGACAACGAAGACCGGCACGTGGACGGCCACCGGCACCGCTACCGTCGGCGCCGAAGCGGGCGTCATCTTCGCCAAGGCGTCCACCTCGTTCAGCGTCTCGGTCGGCTACTCGTGGTCGAAGTCGGGCAGCTGGTCGTACACGGCCACGGTCCCCAAGAAGAAGGGCAAGACCCGAGGCCGACTGATGATGTACCACTCGGCCAAGGGGTTCAGCGTCACGAAGTACCGCCTGCACTCCACCTCCACCGGCTGCAAGAAGACCAAGCTCTGGAAGAAGAGCAACAACGTCGCCCCGGTCAAGAAGAACGAAAACCTCTGGGGCATTCAGTACAAGTAGGCCTCCGCCGCCGGACGTCCTCCGGCCGGCGTTCGGTCGCGGAAACACCGGACCCCCCGCGCGCCCTTTGCGGGCGCGCGGGGGGTCCGGTGTACCGGGAGAACCGCAGGTGTACGCGTCAGGCCGCGTGCACCACGTTCTTCTCCTCCGCGAAGTGGCAGGCCGACTCGTGGGCGGCCGGGGTCTGCGAGGACTTGAAGCGCTCGGGGATCGCCAGCAGCGGCACCTCGGCGGCGCACTTGTCCTGGGCCTTCCAGCAACGGGTGCGGAAGCGGCAGCCCGACGGCGGGTTGGCCGGGGACGGGACGTCGCCGGAGAGGATGATCCGCTCGCGGCCCTCGCGGGCCTCCGGGTCCGGGACCGGGACCGCCGACAGCAGCGCCTGGGTGTAGGGGTGCGTCGGGTGGTCGTAGATCTGCTCGTCCGTACCGATCTCGGCCATCTTGCCGAGGTACATGACGCCGACCCGGTCCGAGATGTGGCGGACGATGGACAGGTCGTGCGCGATGAAGAGGTAGGAGAGGTTGTACTCGTCCTGGAGCTTCTCCATCAGGTTGATGACCTGCGCCTGCACCGACACGTCGAGCGCGGAGACCGGCTCGTCGCAGATGATGATCTCGGGGTTGAGCGCGAGGCCGCGGGCGATGCCGATGCGCTGGCGCTGGCCGCCGGAGAACTGGTGCGGGTAGCGGTTGATGTACTCCGGGTTGAGGCCCACGACGTCCAGGAGGTCCTGCACCTTGCGCCGCCGGTCGCCCTTGGGGGCCACCTCTGGGTGGATCTCGTACGTCTCGCCGATGATGTCGCCCACCGTCATACGGGGGTTGAGCGAGGTGTACGGGTCCTGGAAGACCATCTGGATGTTGCGGCGCACGGCCTTCAGCGCGCGGCCGGACAGCTTGGTGATGTCCTGGCCCTTGTAGAAGACCTCGCCGGCGGTGGCCTGCTCCAGCGTCATCAGGAGCTTGGCGACGGTGGACTTGCCACAGCCGGACTCGCCCACGATGCCCAGCGTCTCGCCCGCGTACAGGTCGAACGAGATGCCGTCCACGGCCTTGACCGCGCCGACCTGCTTCTTGAACAGGATGCCCTGGGTCAGCGGGAAGTGCTTGACCAGGTTGCGCACCTGGAGGATCGGCTCCCCCTGGGACACGGGCGCGTCGATGGCGGCTACGGCCTCCGCCTCGGTGGCCGCGTCGACGGTCTCCACGTCGGAGACGTTGGGGGTGGCGTCCACGGGCTCCTTGTTGATGTCAGCCATGGATCGTCTCCTTCCAGAAGTGACAGGCGCTGCGCCGGCCGGCCAGCTCGGTGCCGTCCTGCTCGGTCACCGCGTGGAGCGGCGGGATGTCCGTACGGCAGATGTCCTGCGCCATGGTGCAGCGCGGGTTGAAGGCGCAGCCCGTCGGCACGTGCAGCAGGTTGGGCGGCAGGCCCTTGATCGCGAAGAGCTCCTGGCCCTTCTGGTCCAGGCGCGGGATCGAGGCCAGCAGACCCTTGGTGTACGGGTGGGCGGGCGCCTTGTAGATGTCGTGCACCGGGGCGGTCTCGACGATCCGGCCCGCGTACATCACCGCGATCTTGTCGGCGACGTCCGCGACGACCCCGAGGTCGTGGGTGATCAGGATCAGGCCCATGTTGTACTCGCGCTGGAGCTCCGCGAGCAGGTCCATGACCTGGGCCTGGACGGTCACGTCGAGCGCGGTGGTCGGCTCGTCCGCGATGATCAGGTCCGGCTCCAGGGCCAGCGCCATGGCGATCATGATGCGCTGGCGCATACCGCCGGAGAACTGGTGCGGGTAGTCCGAGACGCGAGCCGCGGCGGCAGGGATCTTGACCTGGTCCATCAGGTCGATGGCCTTGGCCTTGGCTTCCTTCTTGGACAGGCCCTGGTGGACCCGGAACATCTCGCCGAGCTGGTAGCCGACGGTGAGGACCGGGTTCAGCGAGGACAGCGCGTCCTGGAAGATCATCGCGATCTTCTGGCCGCGGATCTTCCGGCGCTCCTCGTAGGACATCTTGAGCATGTCCTGGCCGCGGAACAGGATCTCGCCCTGCGGGATCTTCCCCGGCGGCATGTCGAGGATGCCCATGATGGCCTGCGCCGTCACGGACTTGCCGGAGCCGGACTCACCGAGGACGGCGAGGGTCTCACCGGCGTCCACGCTGTAGTTGACACCGTTGACCGCCTTGGCCACACCGTCGCGGGTGTGGAACTCCACGTGCAGGTCACGGACATCGAGCAGGGGCCCGACGTAGTCGTCACCCGAGCGTGCGGACGGGACTTCTGCGGTCTTGTTGATGGTGGCCACGTTCGCCCTCCTTATCGCGACTTCGGATCGAGGGCGTTGCGGACGGCTTCGCCGAGCATGATGAACGCCAGAACGGTGATGCTGAGCATGATCGACGGGTACAGCAGGATGTGCTGCGCGACGCGGATCTGGGCGGAACCACCGGAGATGTCCATGCCCCACGAGATCGTCGGGTCGGCGAGACCCAGACCGAGGTAGGACAGGGTCGCCTCGGCGGAGATGTAGACACCGAGCGAGATGGTGGCAACCACGATCACCGGGGCCATGGCGTTGGGCAGGATGTGCCGGAAGAGAATCCGGTTGGTGCCCGCGCCCAGCGCTCTGGCGGCCTGCACGTAGTCCGACTGCTTGATCACGATCACCGCACCGCGCATGACACGCGCGATCTGGGTCCAGCCGAGGAACGCCAGGGCGAAGACGACCACCCAGACCTTCCGCTCGGTGAACGCCTGGAGGACGACCATGGCGCCCAGCAGGAAGGGGATGCCGAGGAAGACGTTGGTGAAGAAGCCGGAGAGCAGGGCGTCGACCCAGCCGCCGAAGTAGCCGGCGAGCATGCCGATCAGTCCGCCGAAGAGCGTCACCAGGAGCGTGACGCAGACGCCGACAGTGATCGAGGCTCGGGTGCCGTAGATGACACGCGCGTAGACGCTGTGGCCCTGGCCGTCGTAGCCGAGCCAGCCCTCGGAGCCGATCTTGCTCAGCTCCGGCTTGCCCAGGTAGTGGTGCACCAGGTCGGCCGAGGTCGGCGAGGCGTTGGTGAACAGGCCGGGGAAGACCGCCATCACGAGAAGGATGACGATCAGGACCGACGAGACGATGAAGTACCAGTTGGAACGCAGGTCCCGCCAGGCGTCGCCCCACAGGCTGCGGGCCTTCTCCGCCTTCACCGTCGCCGACGGGTCCGCGAGGGGCGCCTTGGCGTCCTCGGGCGCGGGGGCGGTCTTGGTCACGTCAGGCATAACGGATCCTCGGGTCCAGGACCGCGTACAGCAGGTCGACGATGAGGCTCATGAGCAGGTAAACGAGCACCAGGATGGTGACGAGGCCGACGAGGGTCGTGCCTTCGCGCTTCTGGATCGACTCGTAGATCGTGCCACCGATGCCCTTGACGTTGAACAGGCCCTCGGTGACGACCGCGCCGCCCATCAGGGCACCGAGGTCGGTGCCAAGGAAGGTGATGACGGGGATCAGCGAGTTGCGCATCAGGTGCACACCGACGATGCGTCGCTTGGGAAGTCCCTTGGCGATGGCGGTGCGCATGTAGTCGGCGCGCAGGTTCTCGGCCATCGTCGTACGCGTAAGTCTCGCTACATAGGCGAGTGAGAGTGATCCCAGCACGATGGCGGGCGCCAGCAACTCGCTCCACTTGGCGTCAATGGACACGTTCGGATCGATCCAGCCGAGCTGGAAGGCGAACACCGCCTTGATGATGAAGCCGAGGACGAACACCGGGATCGAGATGATCAGCAGGGTGAAGACCAGGATCACGTTGTCGGTGAGCCGGCCGGCCCGCAGACCCGCGATGGTGCCGAGGCCGATGCCGACGACGATCTCGAGGACGAACGCCATGCCGGCCAGCCGGAGGGTGACGGGGAACGCGTCGCCGAGGACGTCCGTGACGGGACGTCCGCTGGCTATCTGATCACCGAAATCGAAATGCAGGACGATGCCTGTCATGTAATTCCAGTACTGCTGCAGGATCGGCAGATCGAGGCCCTTTTCATGGCGAAGTCTCGCCAGTGTGGCCGGATCGACACCCTTGTCCCCGAAGAGCCCGCGCACGGGGTCGCCGGGCAGCGTGTAGACCATCAGGAAGATCAGCAGCGTTGTCCCGAGGAAGACCGGGATCATCTGGAGCAGTCGTCGTGCGACATAGCGCCCCATCATGCCTCCATGTAATAGGCAGGCGGCAGCCGACGGGCCCTCCCCCGCACCGAGTCCCCCTGTGGGTCGTCGGTTGCATGGAAGGGCCCCCCGGCCACTGCCGTGCGGGCAGGCGCGGACCGGGCTTTCAGTGCCGGTCCCGCGCGTGCGCGCGGACTACGTCGGTGTGGTTACTTCTTGACTTCGATCTGCGTCAGGATCGGGTCGCCGTCCTGCGCGTAGTCCACGTTCTGGACCTTCTCCGAGTAACCGGCGTTGACCTTGTAGTACCAGAGCGGGATGGAGGGCATGTAGTTCACCAGCTCCTTCTCGATCTTCTGGTACGCGGCAACGGACTCGTCGAGGGAAGCCGCGGAGTCGGCCTTCTTGATCTCCGCGTCCAGGCCCTTGTTGGAGAAGTCGCCCTGGTTACCGGCGGCGCCGGTCCGGAACAGGTCCGAGATGAAGTTCGCGTTCACCGGGTAGTCGAGCACCCAGCCGGAGCGGTACAGGGACTTGACCTCCTTGGCGTCACGCGCGTTCGTGTCCGCCTGGAAGTCGGCCTTCGAGTCGGTGGTGCACTTGACACCGGTCGACTGCGTGATGCTGTTGCAGACCGCCTCGACCCATTCCTTGTGGCCGCCGTCGGCGTTGAACTGGATCGAGATCTTGTTGCCCGGGACACCGCCACCCTCCTTGATGAGGGCCTTGGCCTTGGCCGGGTCGTACTTGGTGACGTCGCCCGTGGCGTTCGGCTCGTAGCCGAGGACGCCCTTGGCGACCCAGCCGGTGGCCGGCTCGCGGGTGCCCTGCAGCACGGTCTTGGTGATCGTGTCGCGGTCGATGCCCATCGACAGGCCCTGGAGGACCTTCGGGTCGATGTTCTTCCACTGGTCGGTGTAGAAGGCGACGGCGATCGTCTGGATCGCGGAGTACGCCTTGTCCACCGCACGGTCACCGAGGTCGGACCGGTAGACCGGCAGGTCCTTCGGGCCGATCTGGCGCAGCACGTCGACGTTGCCGGACTTCAGGTCCTCGTAGGCGGTCTCGAGGGTGGTGTAGTTCTTGAAGATCACACCACCGTTCTTCGCCTTGTCGGCACCCTTGTAGTCGTCGTTGCGGACGACCTTGATCTGCTTCTTGTGGTCCCAGCTGACGAACTTGTACGCGCCGTTGCCGACCGGCTTCTCGCCGGCGGCCTTCGGGTCGGCGTAGAAGGACTCGGGCAGCGGGGAGAAGACCGTGTAGCCGAGCTTGTACGAGAAGTACGGGAGCGGGGCGTTGAGCTCGATGGTGAACGTGTAGTCGTCCACCTTCTTCAGACCGGACATGCTGTCCGACTTCGGCTTGGCCTTCGCGTCGTCGGGGTGGACGTCCGCGAAGCCCTTGATGTCGCCGAACCAGGACGCGTTGGTCTGGTTGTTCTTGATGTTGGCGGCCCAGTTCCAGGCCTTGATGTAGGACTCGGCCGTGACGGGGGTGCCGTCGTGGAACTTCCAGTCCTTCTTGAGCTTGACCGTCCAGAGCTTGCTGTCCTTGGTCTCGACAGACTCCGCGTTGATCATCTCAAGCTTGCCGGACTGGTCGTAGTCGACCAGCTGCGAGAAGATCGCGTCCGTGACGATGCTGCCGTTCGACTCCATCGTGTTGGCCGGCTGCAGCGGGTTCTGCGGCTCACCGACCTCGACGGAGAAGATGCCGTCGGCGTTGACAGCGCCCTTGGCGCCGCCCTTGCCCTTGTCGGCGTCGTCGTCGCCGCCGCCACAGGCAGTCGCAGCCAGGGCGATGATGGCCGCTCCCGCGACCCACTTGGCGCTCTTGGCACCACGCATGGGTTTCCTCCTCATGAGTCCACTTTTGACTACAAGAAGGGCACTGGGTCGATACACCGACACCCCTGACGGTGATCGTTTCAGTGCCCTTAGTGTGCTCGTGAGTCGGCGCACTCCCCACAGTGCGTGACCCATTGACCCGAGCTCAACGGAGCCAACTATTAAGTACGTCTGGGCCGTAAACCACACTTAAAGGGTCTCGGTTTGACAACATCCGTCACTCATGCGGACCAAAATCCGGACAAAGTGATCCCAGACAGACACCCCCGAAACGGACTGTTAACACATGTTTCGGAGAGCGACACCCGATAATCGGACGCTTTTGTCTCAGATGCTGGACAGAAACCCGTAAAACCGGTTGACCGGGCCCAGCATGATCCAAACAAACGCCCCTAGGGCCCCCACAGTCTCTGTGAGGGCCCTGGCCTTCTGCAATGCCTGGCGCTGACGGATCGTCGGCCGGAAACGGCCTACCGGTGGCGGGTCAGTTGTGCTTGGCGCGGGACGCGGCGCGGCCGCGCTCCTTCTGGTCCAGGACGACCTTGCGGATACGTACGGTCTCCGGGGTCACCTCGATGCACTCGTCGTCGCGGCAGAACTCCAGGGACTGCTCCAGCGACAGCTTGCGGGCCGGCACCACGTTCTCCGTGGTGTCGGCGGAGGCCGCACGCATGTTGGTGAGCTTCTTCTCCTTGGTGATGTTCACGTCCATGTCGTCGGCGCGCGAGTTCTCGCCGATGATCATGCCCTCGTAGACCTCGGTGCCGGCCTCGGTGAAGATGACACCGCGCTCCTGGAGGTTGACCATCGCGAACGGCGTCACCGTGCCCGAACGGTCCGCGACCAGCGAGCCGTTGTGACGGGTGCGCAGCTCGCCGAACCAGGGCTCGTGGCCCTCGAAGATGGAGTGCGCGATGCCCGTGCCGCGGGTCTGGGTCAGGAACTCCGTACGGAAGCCGATGAGGCCGCGGGACGGGACGATCCACTCCATGCGGACCCAGCCCGAACCGTGGTTCGTCATCGTCTCCATGCGGCCCTTGCGGGACGCCATCAGCTGCGTGATGGCGCCGAGGTGCTCCTCGGGCGAGTCGATCGTCATGCGCTCGATCGGCTCGTGCGTCTTGCCGTCGATCTGCTTGGTGACGACCTCCGGCTTGCCGACGGTCAGCTCGAAGCCCTCGCGGCGCATCTGCTCGACCAGGATGGCGAGCGCCAGCTCACCGCGGCCCTGGACCTCCCACGCGTCGGGACGCTCGGTCTCCAGGACGCGCAGCGAGACGTTACCGATCAGCTCGCGGTCGAGACGGTCCTTGATCTGGCGCGCGGTGACCTTGTGGCCCTTGCCGCCCTTGCCGACGAGCGGCGAGGTGTTGGCGCCGATGGTCATCGAGATGGCCGGCTCGTCGACCGTGATCAGCGGGAGCGCGATCGGGTTCTCGGTGTCGGCCAGGGTCTCGCCGATCATGATGTCCGGGATACCGGCGATGGCGCAGATGTCGCCCGGCCCCGCCTTCTCGGCCGGCTTGCGGGTGAGCGCCTCGGTCATCAGCAGCTCGGTGATCCGGACGTTGGACTGCGTACCGTCGCGCTTGATCCAGGTGACCGTCTGGCCCTTGCGCAGCTCGCCCTGCTCGACGCGGCAGAGCGCGATACGGCCGAGGAAGTTGTCGGCGTCGAGGTTGGTGACGTGCGCCTGGAGCGGGGCGTCCTCGTCGTACTCGGGGGCCGGGACCGTGGAGAGGATGGTGCTGAAGAACGGCTCCAGGTTGGTGCTGTCCTGCGGGACCGTGCCGTCCTCCGGCTTGGTCAGCGAGGCGACACCGTCGCGGGCGCAGGCGTAGACGATCGGGAACTCGATCTGGTCCTCGTCGGCGTCCAGGTCCAGGAAGAGGTCGTACGTCTCGTCGATGACCTCGGCGATCCGGGAGTCCGGCCGGTCCGTCTTGTTGATGCAGAGGATGACCGGCAGCTTCGCCGTGAGCGCCTTGCGCAGCACGAACCGGGTCTGCGGCAGCGGGCCCTCGGAGGCGTCGACCAGCAGCACGACCGCGTCCACCATCGACAGGCCGCGCTCGACCTCACCGCCGAAGTCGGCGTGGCCGGGGGTGTCGATGATGTTGATCGTGATGACGTCGCCGCCATCCTTGGGGTGGTACTTCACGGCCGTGTTCTTGGCCAGGATCGTGATGCCCTTCTCACGCTCCAGGTCGTTCGAGTCCATCATGCGTTCGTCGAGCGACTCGGCAGCGTGTGCGGCGAAGGAGCCGGCCTGCTTGAGCATGGCGTCGACCAGAGTGGTCTTGCCGTGGTCGACGTGGGCGACGATGGCTACGTTACGGATGTCGTGGCGCGTGGGCATGGGTGGCTTGCGCTTCTCTCGGTTCGGGGATCAGGCGTCTTAGTCGGTCTTGAGTCCTCGTACGCCCGCCGGGCGGACACGCCACGGCTCCTCCCATGGTACGGGGCAGCCACCACTGCGGCTTGCCGGGCAATGGAACTACCGCCCGCAGGAAAGCCGCCGGGCCTCGTGTGCCGCGGCCGAGGCCTTCTTGGACAGGGGCTCGTCGCAGCTGAGGGTTCCACCGCCCGAGCTGGACCATGTCAGCACGTGTCCGGTGGTCGACTCCCGGTTCATACCGCTTCCGCAGGTGTACCGGAAATCCGTCTCGACCAGGGTGACGCCACTGAAGTTCACCAGCGGCGCATCAATGCCGCCGGCCTCGCCGCCGCCCTCGTCGAGAGGCGCGTACGCCCCCGGCTCGCCCAGCCCCGACCAGTCCTGCGGGTCGTCCCCCTTGTCCGCGAGGCCGAGGTGCACGCCCAGCGCGAAGAGCACGGCGTGCGGGTCCAGCTTCGGGTCGTCGGACTCCAGGGACGCCTGGTCCGTGCGCAGCCGCCGCATCGGCTTGGTCATCCTGACCATCTTGTCGCCCTTGGCAGAGATCCGCTGCACGTCGGTGACGCCGTTCAGTACGGAATGCTTCTGCATGTTGAACCAGGTGTACCTGCCGTCCGTGCAGGCCGGCTCCTCGTGGACCGAGGCCTGCGCCGCGCCTGCCGTCGCGGTCGCCGGCGAACCGGCCGGCGCCGGCTTCGCGCCCGCCTCGGGCCCGTCCGGCGCCGAGGAGCAGCCGCTCGTGGCCGCGAGGAGTCCCGCGACAGCCACGGCGACCGCAGTGGTGAGTACCCGCGTCGACTTCATGTTCCCGCCCCCGTGAACAGCTCTTCCGGGGCATTTCCCCGGTGGTCGCGAACATGGTCCCCCGGGCGGGCCACACGGACGCGGGACTTGAGCAACTTCAGAGGTCGGTACCGACCTGCTACCTCTCGGGGTGGGCCGGGGCGCCCGCCGCCTGCGGGGCCTTGTAGCCGATGTCCTGGTAGTGCGGCACCCCGAAGCCGAAGGCGCCGACGTTCACGAGCTTCTTGTCGACCGCGACGAGCTGGGGGCGCTGGAAGAGGGGAATCGATCCTGCGGCGGCCCAGATCCGGGCGTCCGCCTGCTTCATCAGGTCCCGGGCCGTCTTCTCGTCCAGCTCCGAGACCGCCTGGTCGAAGAGCTGGTCGATGTGGTCCGTGCCGACGCGGGTGTAGTTCTGCTCGACCAGCAGCGAGCCGTCGGTCGCGGGCACCGGCTTGGCGAAGATCGGGCGGTCGTCCGTGGCCGGGTAGGCGGTGGCGGGCCAGGAGTAGAGGGCCATGTCGTAGTCGCCGGATGCGACGTGGTCGCGGAAGTAGCTCTCGTCGGAGACCTTGGTGATCACCGTGCGGATGCCGATCGTGTCGAGCATCTCCGCGATCTTCTCCCCGACGCCGCGCAGGGCGGCGGAGCCGGGCCCGGACGGCAGGACGAAGCGCAGGCTCAGCGGCTTGCCGTCCTTGCCGAGCGGCCCGCGGGCCACGTCCGCGGCCTGGGCCGGGGCCGCGGTGCCGGCCGGGGCGTAGGCGCCGGCGGCGCCGCCGGGCTGCCGGTCCTGGGCCCGGACCACGTCCCGGGCGTCCTCGGAGGTGCCGGTGTCGCCGAGGTGCGCGGCCTGGCGCAGCAGGGCGGCGCTCTGGGCCGCGGCGGCGGGGGCGGCGGCGATGACGTGGACGGCGTCCGCGGCCTCGCCGGGCTTGTTGTCGTCGCCGACGATGTACAGGCCCTCGTCGGCGGAGGGCTCGCCCGCGGCGGCGCGGTCAGCCTTCCCGTCGTCCCCGGCCCCGGCCTTCTTCTCTTCGCCCTTCTTGTCCTCGGCCTTCTTCCCGTCCGCCTTCTTGTCCTCGGCCTTCTTGTCTTCCGCGTCCTTCTTCTGCTTCTCGCCCTCGCTGCCGGCCTTGGTGCCGTCGTTCCTCTTGAGGGCGCCCTCGCGCGTCCAGCCCGCGTCCGCGAGCAGCGCCTGGGCCTGCTCGGTGTCCTGGCCGCCGAGCGCCTGGCTGCCGTCCTTGTACGCGGGTTGCCCGGCGAGGGCGAGGTGGCTGCCGAGCGGCTGTGCGGGCAGGCCGAGCGGCTTGAGTACGGTGTCGGCGAGTTCCTGGCGGTCCAGGGCGCGGGCCACGGCCCGGCGCACCCGGTCGTCGGCGAGCGGCCCGGTCTCGCCGTTCAGCGCGAGCTGGGTGTAGGCGGGCTCCAGCGACTTGCGGACGGCGTAGGCGCGCAGCCCGCTCTGCTCGGTGGCGTACGCCTCGGCGGCCTCGGCCTTGTCGTCCCTGGCCTCCTGCTCCTTCTCGGCCGCTTCCTCGTCGGAGCCGTGCGCGATCGCCCAGGAGCGCAGCGCCGCGGCCGGGGTCAGCTCGGCGCCGGGGCCGGCGGCGGGCTGTGCGCCGCCGGCGCCCTCGCGGGCCGCCTGGACGATGCGGTGGGCGGCGGACGCGTCGATGTCGGCGACGTCGACCTTGCCCTCGGTCAGCGCGTCGGTGCGGTCCTCGGGCTTGACCGCCTTGAAGACGAGCGAGTCGAGCTTGGCGGGGCTGCCCCACCAGCGCGGGTTGCGGGTCAGCGTGACGGACCCGGTCTTCTTGTCCACCTCGCGCAGCCGGAACGGCCCGGCGGTCTCCTTGATCGTGGCCCGCGCCCCGTCGTTGAAGGCGTCCGGGGAACCGGTCACCTGCTTCGGGTACAGCGGGGAGAACAGTGAGCGCCAGTCCGCGTACGGCTTGGCGAAGGTGACCTTGACCTCCAGGTCGTCGGAGCCGCGCTCGATCTTCTCGATGCGCTCGTATCCGGCGTTGCGGGCGGTCCAGAACGCGGAGTCCTTGCCGCTCAGGGCGCGCCACTGGGCGACGAAGTCCGGTGCCCCGATCTCGCGGCCGTCGCTCCAGACCGCCTGCTGGTTGATCCGGTAGACGACGACCTGCCGGGGTTCGTGCTCGACGACCTTCGCGGATTCCAGGTAGTCCGGGTTCAGCTGCGGCATGCCCTTGGCGTCGAGCGGGAAGAGGGTCGGCAGCAGGGCTCCGGTGATCCGGGTGGTGGCGCTGTCGGCGTCCGCCTGGAAGGCGTTGAGGGTGGCGGGCATCGCGTCGATCGCCCAGGTGACCTTGCCGCCCTCGGCGACCCGGGAGCGGGCGGCGGGAGCCACGTCCTGCGGGACGACGACGGAGGCGGCCGTCTCCTCCCCGCCCGAGCTGCACCCGGCCAGCACGGGGATCGTGAGCACGCCCGTGGTGAGGAGCGCGAGCGAGCGGCGCTTTCGGGCCGTCCCGCGCGGGACGCCGACGTGGGACATGGCTGATACCTCCGGGGACGGCCCGGCCCACCCCGCACCTGAAGGGGCCGGATTGTGCGTATTTGGTTGCATTTGCAGCTGATCACACTGATTCCGTCCCTCCACTGAAGGCGCCCCCGCGCGAGAAGGTGGCGCCGACACGGCGCAGCCGTCCGAAAACTCACCCGTGCGGCGGAGCGCCGTGGCCGGCCGGCCACGGCGCTCCGCCGCACGGGTGAGGACCCGGTACTCAGCCCAGCAGCTTGACGATCTCCTCCGTGGTGGCGGTCTCGCCGAGGCGCGGGAAAATCCGCTCGACGCTGTTGTCGTGGGCCTCGGCGCTCATGTCGGTCATGGCGTCCGTGGCGAGGGTGACGTGGTAGCCGTGCTCGTGCGCCGAGCGGGCGGTGGACTCGACGCCGATGCTGGTGGCGATCCCGGCCACCACGACCTGGGTGACGCCCCGGCGGCGCAGCTGGAGGTCGAGGTCGGTGCCGTAGAAGGCGCCCCACTGCTGCTTGGTGACGACGATGTCGCCCTCGCGCGGGCCCAGCTCCGCGACGATCTCCGCCCAGTCGGCGGCCGGCTTGCCGGAGCGGGCGGGGCCCTCGGTGCGGCCGGGGGCGCCGCCGGTGACGCGGACCAGGACGACCGGGAGGTCCTTGGCCCGGAAGGCGTCGGCGAGGGTCGCGGCGTGTGCGATGACGTCGGCGGTGGGGTGGGCGCCGGGCAGGCCGGTGATGCCCTTCTGGAGGTCGACGACGATCAGCGCGGTCTTCGGGTCGAGAACGGTGGCGGTCATGGTGGTGCTCCTCGGGGGTGGTGGGGTGCGCCGGACGGGCCGGCGCGGGATCAGGTACGGCCGCGCAGGGCGCGGTCGGTGAGGGTGAGGACGATGAGCAGGACGCCCAGTACGGCGGCGACGGCGGCCATCAGGTGCAGGCCCCGGTCTCCGGCCGACTGCCCGTAGGCGAGGGCGATGAGGCTGGAGGCGGTGATGGCCCCTATGTACTGGGCGGTGCGCTGGAGGCCGGCCGCGGAGCCGACGGATTCGGGCGGTGCGTAGGTCTGGACGGCCGCCTGGTTGCTCGTACCGATCAGCCCCTGCGGGATGCCGAAGCAGGCCCCGGCCAGCAGCAGCACGGCGACCGGTGAGTCGCCGGACAGCAGGAACAGCAGCCCGGCTCCGGCGGTGAGCAGGACGCAGGCCAGCACGAGCGGGCCGCGTATGCCCTTCGTACGGGCGCCCAGCAGCGAGCAGACCAGCGCGGCGAGGGACATCGGCAGCATCAGCAGCCCGGTGTGCCCGGACGAGTAGCCACGGGCCTCCTCCAGCCACTGGGTGTATCCGTACATCACGCAGTAGATCAGCAGGTAGCTGATTCCGTGCCGCAGGTACGTACGCGAGAGCGCGGCGTTTCCCGCCAGCATCCGCAGGTCGATGAAGGGGGCGGGGGCGCGCAGCTGCCACCACACGAGTACCCCGCTCAGCGCGGCGAACGGCGCGAGCAGCCACCACAGCGGGTGGGCGAGGTCGAGCAGGAAGAAGGCCAGCACGGTCAGCGCGGTGGCGAAAAGGCCGATGCCCAGGGGGTCGAGGCCCAGCCGGGGTGCGCGGGCTCCGGCGGTGGGCTCGCGCGGCGGGTCGGCGGGAATCCAGAGCAGGGCCGCGCCGAGGGCGATCAAAGCGACGGGCACGTTGACGGCGAAGATCCCGCGCCAGCCGGCCGTCATGACCAGCAGCCCGCCGAGCGTGGGCCCGACCGCCGCGCTGCCGAGCGCCGCGAAGGAGAGCCGGGCCAGCACGGGGCGCGGGGTGACCCGCCCGACCCGGGCCGCTTCGTCGCGCAGCACCGCCATCGCGGCCGGGTAGGCGGCCGACGTACCGATGCCGAGCAGCAGCCGCGACACGATCAGCTGGCCGAAGCCCTGCGCGAACGTGCCGACCAGTCCGGAGGCGATGACGACGACCAGGCCGGCCAGGAACACCCGGCGCGGCCCGAGGACGTCGGCGAGCCGGCCCAGGACGGGCTGGGCGACGGCACTGGCGAGGTAGAGGACGGAAATCAGCCAGGCGGTGTCGGCCGCGCCGATGGAGAAGTGGTGCCCGATCGCCACCAGGGCGGTGGAGATCATGGTCGTGTTCAGCGGGTTGAGGAGCGAGCCGAGCAGCAGCGGGGCGGTGAGCCGGGCACTGAACCCGGCGTCGGGCGCCGTCCGCTGCGGGCGGCGCGCCGCGCGTATCGCCCCGGGCAGCACGTCGCGACCGGTCACGAACCGACCAGGCGCTCGATCAGGGCAACGGCCTCCGCGACCGCGCGCCGCTCGTGGCCGTCGAGCTCGGCGGCGACGGCCTCGGCCAGCCAGTTCCGCTTGGCGGCCCTGACCCTGGCGAGCACGGTGCGCCCGGCGTCCGTGATCGACATGACCGATTTACGCCCGTCGGCCGGGTGCGGCGCCCGCTCCACGAGCCCCTGCCCCTCCAGCGCGCCCAGGGTCAGCCGCATGGACTGGGGGCGTACGAACTCGGCGCGGGCCAGGTCCGCCGTGGTCGCGGCGCCGCCGTCGTCCAGCCGGGCCAGCACCGAGCGCTGGGTCGGCGTCAGCAGGGACTCCGAGGACGAGGAACGCAGCCGCCGCAGCAGCCGGCCGACCACCGAGGCCAGCTGGTTCGCCACCTCTTCGGCGGAGGGATCGGCGGGCTGCCCCTCGAATGCTTGCGTCATACATTCACCGTACGAGAATGACAGGCCACCTTGCAAGGTGGCCTGTCATTCCACGCGCCGCGCCACCGCGTTACCGCTCCAGCCACTTCCCGAAGAACTCCCGTCGCGCCTTCCCCAGCTCGGCGATGTCCTGTTCCATCCCCTCGTACAGGAAGTGTCCGGCCGGCACCACCAGCAGCTCCCGCTCCCCGGCGAGCGCGTTGTGCACCGCGAACTGCCCCGGCGGCGGCACGGCCGGGTCGAACAGGGCCGCCGCCACCAGCGCCGGCCGCTCCAGGAACGCGGCGGCCGTCGCCGCGTCGAAGTACCGCAGCACCTCCGTCACCTCGGGGTGCTCGCCGTGGTGCCCGCGCACCGACTCCCCGCTCCCCACGCACGGCAGCGTGAGCCGCAGCGGGTGGTTCCCGAACGTGGGCACCGTCAGCTGCACCGCCGCGAACCGCTCGTCCCACGGCAGGGCCAGCGCCCCGAGCCCGCCGCCGAAGCTCTCTCCCAGATATCCCAGCCTGCCCGTACCGGCCAGCTCCGGGACCAGCTCCTGGAGCGCGGAGGCCGCACACCACAGGTCCGCCACGCAGTCGCCGATGACATACGTGTCGCGCGACGCGATGCCGTGCAGCACGTGGCCGTCGGCCTGGTCGGGGATGCCCGCCACCCTGCCCCGCTCCCCCATGCCCCGTACGCAGGGCAGGATCGCCGCCGACGCGGGCAGGGGCAGCGGCACATCCGGCCCCGGCTCGGCCCGGCCGCCGTAGCCGTGGCCGATGACGAAGCCGTGGCGCGCCGGCTCCCCCGGGTCCGTGTCCGCAGGCAGGGCCAGCCAGCCGCCCAGGCGCACCCCGCCCACCGACGTGTAGCTCACCCGGTGGATGCGCACCCCGTCGCGCTCCTCCTCCAGCGGGCCCAGCTCCGGATCGGTGGCGACCGCGCGGGCCGCCGCGTACCGCTCCAGCCAGAAATCGGCGAAGTCGTCCGGAGCGGGCGGCGCGGGGATCGTTCTCAGGCGGTCGAGGGTGTGCCCGTAGGCGGGATCGAAGGGGTAGTCGTGCGCAAAGGAAGTCATGAGCGCGACAGTATGGAGTCGGCGCGGCGGAGCCGAGCCGTTTTTCGTGCCGGGGCGGGCCTCCGGAAGCCGGTCGCCGGCGCGGGCCCCCGGTCGGGTCGCGGGCCCACGGAGGTGGACATAGCCTCACAAACGTGACGCCGCCTGTGAGCCGTACCCGGATTCTCATACCGGGCCGGGCGCTGCTCGCCGTGCTGTTGACGGTGTGCTGGCTGGCCCTGGCCCCCGCGCCGCCCGCACGCGCCGACGGACCGATCACACTGTCCCGCGACGGGCAGATCACCGACAGGGTGGGCGCGCTCGGCGACCGCAGGTCCCAGGTGGTCACGGCGCTCGACCGGCTCTACGACAAGCGCCGCGTCCAGCTCTTCGTGGCGTACGTCCGCGACTTCTCCGGGCGCTCCCCGCAGGATTGGGCCGACGATACGGCCGACCGCAACGGGCTCGGCCGCGACGACGTCCTGCTGGCCGTCGCCACCCATGACCGCCAGTACGCCTACTCCGTCGACCAGGACTCCCGCCTCACCGACGCGCAGCTCCAGGACGTGGCGAACACCGCCGTCGAACCGGCGCTCAGGCAGCACGACTGGGCGGGCGCCGCGATCGGGGCCGCCGACGGATACACGGCCGTCCTGGCCGGCGAGGCCGTGCCCACCCCGGCGATCACCCCGGGCGCCGACGACCCCGGAGCGCGCTCCGGCGGGACCGGCACCGGCGACCTCCTGCTGCCGATCGTCCTCGTCGGCGCCGTCGCGGTTCTCGCCGCGTACGCCTTCCTCCGGCGCAGGCGGCGCGCCACCACCCGTACGACGCCCGGCGCCACGGGCTGGGGGCCGGCCGGGCCGGGCCGGGCCGGGGCGGGGCCGCCGCCCACCCCGCTGCCCGAACTCGACGCCCGAGCCAAGGAGACGCTCGTCGCCACCGACGACGCGGTGCACACGAGCGAGGAGGAACTCGGGTTCGCCACCGCCCAGTTCGGGGAAGAGGCCGCCGCGCCGTTCACCGAGGCGGTGGCCTACGCCAAGGGCGAGCTGACGGCCGCGTTCCGGCTGCGCCAGCAGCTCGACGACGCCTTCCCGGAGGACGACGCGACCCGTCGGCGGATGCTGGACGAGATCATCAGCCGCTGCGCGGACGCCGACGGCCGCCTCGACGCGGTCTCCGAGGACTTCGACCGGCTGCGCGAGCTGGAGCGGGACGCCCCGCAGGCCCTGGCCACCGCCGAGACCGCGTTCCGCGAGCTGACCGGCCGGGCCTCGGCGGCCCAGGCGGCGCTCGCCGCGATGCGCGAGCGGTACGCGGAAGGGGCCTCGGCCCCCGTCGCCGGCGACGTCGAACAGGCCAAGGACCGGCTGGTCTTCGCCACCTCCTCGCTCAACCGGGCCCGGCAGGCGGTGGACGGCGGCGACCACGCGGCCGCGGCCGTCTACGTACGGGCCACCGAGGGCGCGATCGGCCAGGCCGGCACCCTCGTGGACGGCGTCGAGCGGCGCACGCGGGAACTGGACGAGGCGGCGGACAGGCTGCCCGCCGCGCTGACCGAGATGGAGACGGACCTCGCGGACGCGGGCGGCCTGCTCGAAGGCACGGCGCCGGGGGTGTCCACCGCGGACCTGAGGGGCCGGATCGCCCGCGCGCGGTCGGTGGCCGGCGATGTGCGCGGGGAACAGGACGCCGGCCGGTACGACCCGATCGACGCGCTGCGCCGGGTCGAGGAGGCGGACGCGGCGCTGGACGAGGCGCTGGCCGGTGCGCGCGAACGGGAGCAGGGCGATGTGCGGGCCCGCTCGCTGCTCGACCAGGCGATGCTCACCGCGCGCTCGGCGGTCGGCGCCGCCGCCGACTTCGTCGCCACGAACCGGGGCGCGGTCGGCAGCCAGGCCAGGACCCGGCTCGCGGAGGCGCAGCGCCGGCTTGAGCGGGCCCGCGAACTGGCGGGCACCGACGACCCGCAGGCCGCGCTGGCCGAGGCGCACCGGGCGGACGCGCTGGCCGGCGAGGCGCGCAGCCTCGCCGAGCAGGACGTACGCGGGTACGGGGGCCGCGGCGGTCCCGGCGGCATGGCGGGCGGGGGCGGCGGGGGCATGGGCGGCGCGGTCCTCGGCGGAATCCTCCTCGGCGGGCTCCTGGGCGGAGGCGGCGGCCGGGGCGGCGGCTTCGGCGGGGGCGGTTTCGGAGGCGGCGGCTTCGGGGGCGGGTTCGGCGGGGGCGGCGGGCCGGGGAGCTTCGGCGGCGGGGGCACCCGCGGCCGGCGCGGCGGAGGCGGCCGCTTCTGAACGACCCCGGCCCCACGCGTACGACCCCGGCCCCACGCGTACGCCCCCGGCCCCACGCGTACGCCCGCCCCCTCACCCTTCACCGCACTCCCACCCCCTCACTCCCACGCCCGCACTGAGCAGCAGGACCGGACACACAGGAGAGGTGCCATGAGCAAGCAGACCGTTCTCGGCCGCGTCACCCAGCTGGCGAAGGCCAACATCAACGCCCTGCTCGACCAGGCCGAGGACCCGCAGAAGATGCTGGACCAGCTGATCCGCGACTACACGTCCAACATCGCGGAGGCCGAGCAGGCGGTGGCCGCCACCATCGGCAACCTGCGCCTGATGGAGCAGGACCACGTCGAGGACGTCGAGGCGGCGAAGGAGTGGGGCGGCAAGGCGCTCGCCGCCAGCCGCAAGGCCGACGAGCTGCGGGCGGGCGGATCGGGCCCCGAGGCCGACAAGTTCGACAACCTGGCGAAGGTCGCGCTCGGCCGCCAGCTCCAGGCGGAGAAGGAGGCGAGGACCGCCGAGCCGACCATCGCCGCGCAGACCGAGGTGGTCGACAAGCTCAAGGCGGGCCTGGACCAGATGAAGGCGAAGCTGGCGGAGCTGAAGGCCAAGCGGGACGAGCTGGTGGCGCGCGCCAAGTCCGCCCAGGCGCAGAACCGGATGATGGACTCCGCCAAGAACATCGACGTCCTCGACCCGACGAGCGAGCTCAGCCGGTTCGAGGACAAGGTGCGGCGCGAGGAGGCTAAGGCGCTCGGCAAGCAGGAGCTGGCCGCCTCCTCGCTGGACGCCCAGTTCGAGCAGCTGGACGCGCTCGGTGACAGCGCCGAGGTGGAGGCGCGCCTCGCCGCGCTGAAGACCACGAAGTGAAGCGCGCCCGGGGCGCCGGGGGCGGTCTCAGAACATGCTGAGCAGTTCCTCCACCGAGCGCTCGGCGGCCGGCCGGCCGTCCGGCAGCGGGAGCTCGAACCAGACGGTCTTGCCGCGCGGGGTCCGCCTGGCCCCCCAGGCCGCGCTGAGGAGGCCGACCAGCTGGAGGCCGCGCCCGCCCTCGTCCGTGTCGCGGGCACGCCGGCGCCTGGGCTGGACGAGACCGGCGTCCCACACCTCGCAGACCAGGGTGCGGTCGCGCAGCAGCCGGAGCCGGATCTCCCCCTCGCCGTACCGCAGGGCGTTGGTGACCAGCTCGCTGACCAGGAGTTCGGTGGTGTCCACCAGCTCCTCCAGGCCCCAGGCGGTCAGCTGGTCGCGGGCCAGTTCGCGGGCGCGGCCGACCGAGCGGAGCTCGCGGGGCAGCCGCCAGTCGCCGACGGCCTCGGTGGGCAGGCCCTGGATGCGGGCCATCAGCAGCGCGATGTCGTCCTCGCCGTGCCGGGTGTCGAGCGAGGTCAGTACGCGGTCGCAGACGTCTTCGAGCGGGCGGGCCGGTTCGACCAGGGCGTCGCGGAGCGCGGCAAGGCCCTCGTCCAGCGGGTGGTCGCGCGACTCGACGAGACCGTCGGTGTAAAGAGCCAGCAGTGCGCCCTCCTTGAGCTCGACCTCGACCTCCTCGAAGGGTTCACCGCCGACGCCGAGCGGCATCCCGGGCGGTACGTCGAGGAGCAGCGCGGCCTCGCCCGGCTCGACCACCACGGGCGGCAGGTGGCCGGCGTTGGCGAAGGTGCAGCGCCGGGTGACCGGGTCGTAGACGGCGTAGACGCAGGTCGCGAGGTACACCTCGGAGAGGTCGGCCTCGCGGGACTTGTGCGCGGCCCGCGCGGGCCACTGGGCTCCCCCGCCGCCGGACGAGGAGGCCGCGCCGGGGGTGCCGAGCCCCCGGGCGACCTCGTCCAGTGCGGACAGCACCTCGGCGGGCTCCAGGTCGAGCAGGGCCAGGGTGCGGACGGCGGTGCGCAGTTCGCCCATGGCCACGGCGGCGCGCAGCCCGCGGCCCATCACGTCACCGACGACGAGGGCGGTGCGGTGCCCGGGCAGCTCGATCACGTCGAACCAGTCGCCGCCCACCTCGGTGGCGGTGTTGCCCGGCAGATAGCGGCAGGCGATGTCGAGCCCGGCGGCCTCGGGGTCGCCCGGGGGGAGCAGGCTGCGCTGGAGGATCAGGGCGCGTTCGTGCTCGCGGCGGTAGAGGCGGGCGTTGTCGATGCAGACGGCGGCGCGGGCGGCCAGCTCGGTGGCCAGGGCCCGGTCCCGGTCGTCGAACGGCTCGCTGCCCTTCGTACGGGAGAACCGAACCAGGCCGACCACGGTGTCGTGGGCGACCATCGGCACGGCGAGCGTGGACTGCACGAAGCCCCGGTCGTCGCCCGGCACGTCCGCCACCCGGCCGGTGCGCAGGGCGACGGCGCAGGGCGAGCCGGAGGGGTAGCGGTGCACGGCGCCGAGCGCGGGGGGCCCGGCGGCGGCGCCCGGCGGGCCGGAGTCGGACGCGGCGGGGGCGGGCAGGGCGTCCGACACGGCACTGGCGAAGGCGACGCGGCGCAGTTCGGCGGAACCGCCGATCGCTTCCCCCGCCAGCGGGCTCCAGCTGCCGGGCGCCGCCTCGTCGCCGGTGAGGAGTGCCTGGTAGAGGTCGACCGACGCGAGGTCGCAGAAGACGGGGACGGCGACGTCGAGGAGTTCGCGGGCGGTGGTCTCCAGGTCCAGGGAGTTGCCGATGCGGGCGCTCGCCTCGTTGAGCAGGGCGAGGTTGCGGCGGGCGCTGGCGGCTTCTCGGGCGGCCGTGTGACGCCGGGTCACGTCGGTGGCGAGGCCGGCGATGCCGGTGGGGCGGCCCGATCCGCTGTGCACCCGGTAGAGGTTCATCGACCAGTGGCGGCGCTCGGTGTCGCCCGGGGCCATGCCGACGAGCTGGAGGTCGGTGACGGAGTTGCCCGTCTCCAGGACCCGTTCGAGGGTGGCCGTCAGCCGATCCGCCTCCGCGCCGGCGAGGTAGTCGCCGACGGTGCGCCCGCGGTGGTCGTCGGGCCGGCCGCCGAAGACGGTGGCGAACCGCTCGTTGGCCCGTACGACGGTGAGGTCGGTGCCGAAGAGGACGAAACCGAAAGGAGATTGGCCGAAAATCGCCTGCGAGGCGGCGAGATCCGTCTCGATCCGGCGCAGCGCGCGGACGTCCACGACGATGCAGACGGCCGCCCGCTCGCCCGTGGCCGTCTCACTGGGCATCACATAGATCTCGGCGAGCCCGTGCACACCGTCCTCGCCGGGCATCCGGAAGGGGACGAGGCCCGTCCACTCCTTGCCGTCGAGCACCTCGCCGATCCGGCGGCGGCCCTCCCGGCGCATCTCGCCGGGCAGGAACGCCTCGACCGGGTCCTTGCCCACCGCCTGGTGCGCGGCAACGCCGAAGAGACCGGCGGCCCGGCGGCTCCACTGCTCGATCAGGCCGTCGGGCCCGATCGAGAAGGAGGCGACTCTGATGTAGTCGTAGATCGAGCCGGGCGGACTGCTCTGCCACACGACGTCGCCCGCTGTCCCAGGTATTTCGCTCACGCGACCGTCCCCTCCAGCTCACACACCGGACCGGTCATGCCCGCAGTATTCAGCACTACGGCCCCGTCCGGCACGGCGTTCACGATCACAGCACGGTCTCAGTCCCTTTCAGCCAGGTTCTGCCCGACCTCCGGTGATCGCTGTGCGTCCCACCTCACTCCTAACCAGGCAGGGCCAGCTCGAACCACACCGTCTTGCCGCTCTTTCCCCGCCTGGTCCCCCAGCGCCGGGCCGCGCAGGCCACGAGCTGGAGTCCTCTGCCGCTCTCGTCCTCGGGCCCCGGCGCACGTGCGGTGGGCGGTTCCGGAAGCGGATCGGAGACTTCCACCAGGAGTCCGGGGTGGGCGCCGGAGCGGTCCCCGTCGGGGCACGGGCGCATGAGGCGCACCCCGATGGGACCGTCCGTGTAACGCATGGAGTTGGTCACCAGCTCGCTGACCAGCAGAACCGCCTCGTCGCCGACGGCGGCGTCGAGCCCCCAGCAGCGCAGCGTGTCCTGAACGGCGTGCCGGGCGGTGCGCACGGCGCCGGGGACAGCCGGAAAGCTCCACTCGGCGCGGTCGCCTTCGGTATCGGTCACACCGATCACTCCCAGGGCCGGCAACGGTGACGCCCTGCATGCGGGGGCTAAACAGCACATACCCGATAATCAGGCTGAAATACCGCCGCCCTCGACACGCGGGGCGTACGGGTGTACGGCGGTGCGCACGTACGGGTGCCCGGGAGGCGGGGGCGCACAGACGCGGCGCCACGCACCGCACCTCGGTCGCTCCGCCCAGGGGCATGCGCCGCACGCCGCGCCCCCGTGCTCCGCGCGGGGCACAGCGCGGGGCGGCGCCGGGCTCAGCTCGGGCCACCCCCGTGCTGAGCGCCGGGCCCAGCTCGGGGCTGCCCCCGGGCTCAGCGCGGGGCGGCTCCGTGCTTGGCGCGGGGCGGCTCCGTGCTTGGCGCGGGGCGGCTCCGTGCTTGGCGCGGGGCGGCTCCGGGCTTGGCGCGGGGCGGCGCCGGGCAGTCGGCGTACGGCCTCCGCGACGGCGGGCCGGTCCTGCTCCAGCCAGTCGACCGTGTCGCTCTCGCCGGGCCCGAGCCAGCGCAGCTCATCGTGGTCCTCCAGGGGCGCGGGCACGCCGGACACCAGCCGGGCGGTCCACACGCGCAGGACGTAGCCGCGCGCCAGGGGCCATTCGCCGGGGATGCGCTCCAGAGGCTCCGTCTCCACGCCCAGCTCCTCGCGGAGTTCGCGCACGAGGGCCTGTTCGCCGCTCTCCCCCGGTTCGACCTTGCCGCCGGGCAGCTCCCAGCGGCCGGCCAGCTCCGGCGGCGCGCTGCGGCGCGCGGCCAGCAGCCGCCCCCGGTCGTAGACGGCCCCGGCCACCACCACGCGATCAGTCATGACGGGGAGCGTAACGCCCCACCCCGGGGCCCCTGAAAAAGCCCACGGGGGGTCAAACCCTCACCGGGCAACGCACCGGCGCACTAGGGTCGCGCGGCCTGCCCTATCCGTTCCACCCAGTAGAGCTGTTCGTGGCCGCGGTCCTGCAACTTGTCGGCCGTCCGCTGGGCCTCGTCCTGCGTGGCATACCTGCCCACGCGGTAGCGGTTGCCGTTGTCGTCCTGCCGTATCACCAGCCATGGGAGCACGGCACCGCTGTCACTCATCGTGTTTCTCCCGAGCATCGCGCCCCTCCCCTGAACGACGTGCACGCTTCTAAGGAACCCCAGGAAACCGCAGTACGCATATGCCCGAGCGTACGCCTGACCTTCACTCACCGCATACGACTTTGCACAAAGAGGCACCGATCCAGCCAGGAACGGATCAACGCCCTGGGGGCGCATCCGGCCGGATGCGCCCCCAGGGCGTCGCAGAAGTCCCGCCGCCCCCTACGGCACCGCAAGCAAGAGCGGGACATGACAATCGGGCGCAGGCGTCCGCCCGGACGCGGTCACCTCACGGGCAGCCGGTAGCCGACCCGGTAACGGTCGGCGGGCACCACCACGTCGGCGGTCTCGACGGGCCGGCCCGAGGCGTAGAAGGTCCGCTCGATCGCCATCACCACATGGCCCGGCACACCGCCCAGCGCCAGGAGCTCCTCCGCCAGCCCCGGGCGCGCTCCGACCTGCTCGGCCACGTTGTCCACGACGACGTCGATGGCGGCCATCCGCTCGACCACCCCGCAGCCGCCCAACGGGCCCTCCTCCGGCAGCATCACGGGCGTGCGCCCCGTGATCGCGAGGGGTTCCCAGGAGGTGGAGAGCATCATCGGCTCGCCCGCCTCCCGGAACACGTAGCGCGTACGCATCACCCGGCCGCCCGGTTCGATCCCGAGCCGCTCGGCGATCTCGGGGCTCGCGTCCTCCTGTTCACTCCTCGACTCCCAGGTCCCGCGCGCGCCCTCGGCCGACTGCTCCTGCCGGAACGGGCCCGCGCCCGCCTCGGGCCGGAAGCCGGAGCGCTCGATCATGCGCGGGACCGGGCGCTCGCGCACATACGTACCGGAGCCGGACCGGCCCTCGACCAGTCCCTCGGCCATCAGGACCTTGCGCGCCTCCAGCGCGACGGTGTCCGAGACCCCGTACTCCTCGCGGATGCGCGCCTGCGACGGCAGGCGCGTATGCGGCGGCAGCGAACCGTTGACGATCTTCTCCCTCAGATCGCTCGCCACACGCAGATAGGCGGGCCGCTCACCGAAAGCCACAGGCCACTCCCCAAGAGGTTGACAGACTGCGACAGCGTCGCAACCGTGGGTTCCGGACCGCAAGCGCAGGCCACAGTTTCACTCGAAGTGATGATGTTGGGCGGGCCTGCGCATATCCCGCCGCAAGCCCCTGAGGGGCGGCCGCGCGAGCGCGGCCGCCCCTCAGTCGTGCGCGCGCACGGTCACCAGTCGACGGTCTCCGACCAGATCGACTGGATGTAACCCGGGCCCCACGGGTTGGTGGCGACGGACGCCTGGCCCACGGGGGCCCAGTCGCCGAGGACGATCCGCTGCGGAAGCCGGGGGTCCAGCGCGTTGAGCACCGCGTGGATGCGGTGGTGCCCGGTCCCGCCGGTGCACAGGCTGGAGATCGTGCTGCCCGCACCGCCCCCGTAGGAGACCGTGCAGTTGGTCGGCGCCGCCTGGGCGGAGGGGGCCGAGGTCAGCATCGCGCCGACGGCGGCCATGGCAACGGCTGCGGTACCGATCACACTGCGCTTCCCGAACATGAGACTCCTTGGGTCCAGTGATGGGTCCAGTGATGTGGAACTCGCCGCGATCCGCCGAACACCCCACTCATGGCGCGTTCGCGACGTGTCAGATTCATGACACTTCCGGAGATCGCGTGAAGAATCCTCCACACATGTGCGCGCGCTGACAAGAGCGTTGCCCATATTTGGTCCAGTCCAATCGGAGGCCGACTTCACGCCGGGAACCGCGCGTAGGGAAACCCCTCAGCATTCGCGCAGTGCCTGGCAGCCGCGCCGGCCGGCTCCCCACACTCGTGCGTCGGCATCGCTCCCCACCGGAGCGCCGCCGCCGGTTCGTCGCACCTGCCCACCGCGCCGCCGCCCCCACCACCCCGCGGGGCGGCGGCCGGACCCCCTGTACGAGGTGAAAGGAAACCCCCGTTCCTATGTACATACGAAGAGCCGCGAGGCTTCTGACGGCCACTGTGGCCTGTGCGTGTGCTTCCGCCATCGCCCTCCCCGGCGCGACGGCCGCCCCGGCGCCTCCCGCCCCCTCCCCGGCCGCAGGCCCCCACGCCTTCGCCCCGGCCCCGTACACGACGAATCCCTCGGCCGCCGTGCGCACCGGCGTCGAGGCCGACGCGAAGAAGGCGCTGGCGGCCCACGGGCAGGCCGCGCACCGCAGCGGCTCGGACGCCTTCTCCGTCAGGAACCTGGTGGTCGACCGGGACGGCTCCGCGTCCGTACGGTTCGACCGCACGTACAAGGGCCTGCCGGCGTACGGCGGTGATGTCGTCGTACGCCTGAAGCAGGACGGCACCTACGAGTCGCTGACCACGGCGGCGCGGACCACGCCCTCTGTGTCCACCACACCCGAACTCGCCGCGCCCCGCGCCTCGCAGCTCTCGAAGAAGGCGTTCCGGGGCTCGGTCGACTCGGTCTCCGCGCCCCGTCTGGCCGTCCAGCTGAACGATGACGACGCCACCCTGGTCTGGGAGACCGTGGTCAGCGGGGTGCGCGACGACCGGACCCCGAGCCGGCTGCACGTCCTGGTGGACGCCCGCTCCGGGAAGGTCGTACGCACCAGCGACGAGGTGACCACCTTCGCGGCCTCCGGCAACGGCGCCCCGGCCCGGACGGCCACCGCGGCCAAGACCCCGGCCGCAACCCCGGCCGCCGCCGCCACCGCGGGCACCGGCCGCACCATCTACAGCGGGCAGGTACCGCTCGACGTCACGCAGTCCGGCAGTGGGTACACCCTCCAGGACCCGTCGCACGGCAACGGCTACACGACCAACCTCAACCACGCCACCAGCGGCACCGGTTCGGTCTTCACCAGCTCGACCGGCACCTTCGGCAACGGCTCCACCGGCGACCCCGCGTCGGCCGGCGCCGACGCCCACTACGGGGCGGCTATGACGTTCGACTACTTCAAGACCGTCCACGGCCGCAACGGCATCTTCGGTGACGGCCGGGGCGTGCCCTCGCGGACCCACTACGGCAACGCGTACGTGAACGCCTTCTGGGACGGCAGCCAGATGACGTACGGGGACGGCCAGGGCAACCAGCGCCCGCTGGTCGAACTCGATGTCGCCGGCCACGAGATGGCGCACGGCGTGAGCGGTGCGCTCACCGGCTGGGACGAGACCGGTGAGACCGGCGGCATGAACGAGGGCACCAGCGACATCTTCGGCACGCTGGTGGAGTTCTACGCGAACAGCCCGGTGGACAAGCCCGACTACACCATGGGCGAGCTGATCAACATCAGCGGCAACAACCAGCCGCTGCGCTGGATGAACCAGCCCTCGCTGGACGGCTCGTCGCCCGACTGCTGGAAGAGCAACAACGGCAGTCTGGACCCGCACTACTCGATGGGCCCGCTGAACCACTGGTTCTTCCTCGCGGCCGTCGGCAGCGGCAACCACGGCTACGGCAACAGCCCGACCTGCGACAACTCCACGGTCACCGGCATCGGCAACGACAAGGTCGGCAAGATCTGGTTCAAGGCGCTGGCCTCGTACGCGAACAGCCGGGAGAACTACCACCAGGCCCGCATCGACTCGCTGAAGGCGGCGGCCGACCTCTACGGCGCCCACTGCACCGAGTACAACACCATCGCGGCGGCCTGGGCGGCGGTCAGCGTCACCGGCGCGGACCCGGTGCCCGGCACCTGCGGCAGCCAGCCCGGTTCGCCCTCGGTGACCAACCCCGGCAACCAGACGAGCGCCGTCGGCACCGCCGTCTCCCTGCAGATCCAGGCGAGCGACCCGGGCGGCCAGGCCCTCACGTACAGCGCGAGCGGCCTGCCCGCGGGTCTGTCGATCAGCTCCTCCACCGGCCGCATCACCGGCACCCCGACCACCGCGGGCACCTCGGCCGTGACCGTCACCGCGAAGAACACCGGCAACGCCACGGGCACGGCCGCCTTCACCTGGACCGTCACCGGCGGCGGCAACCCGCCGCAGGGCTGCGGCAACCTGCCGGCGTGGAACGCGACCACCAGCTACGCACCGGGTGACCAGGTCTCGTTCAACGGCCACACCTACACGTCGCAGTGGTACTCGACCGGCGCGGAACCGGGCGCCCCGGGGTCCTGGGCGGTCTGGACGGACGGCGGCCCCTGCTGACGCCCTGAGCAGCTGACGCCCTGAACAGCTGACGTCGGATCACCGGTCACGGCGCGCGCTCCACCGCGCTGTGACCGGTCAACGCCTCTGCGGCAGAGCGCCGTTGACCCCGCCCCCGCCCCGGTCCTACATTCGGGTTCGTCCTGGGCGGGCCCTGCTGCACGGGCAGCGGGGGAAGAAGGCTGCGCGCAGAGGGGCCCCGATGACCCGCTCCAGAACCGACCGTTTCCGTACCCCCGACGCCCGTACCGCCGGCCGGAACGC
Source organism: Streptomyces sp. A0958 (assembly GCF_004795035.1). Classification (GTDB taxonomy): domain Bacteria; phylum Actinomycetota; class Actinomycetes; order Streptomycetales; family Streptomycetaceae; genus Streptomyces. The sequence continues at coordinate 14,209 of NZ_SSBK01000034.1, read as the reverse complement.
CCTGCGCGACACGGCCCGTGCGCACCTGGAGGGCGGCGGCGGGGTCCTCCTCACCGGCCCCGAGGGCATCGGCAGGAGCACGACGGTGACACAGCTCGCGGACGAGTTCGCGGCGCGCGGGCACCGGGTCCTGCGCTGTGCGCCTGCCTCGTCCGACCGGGACAGCCCCTTCCTCGGCCTCATCGACCTGCTGGCCACCGTCGGCGACGCCCCCCTGGCCGGCCTGGACGCCCAGGAACGGTCCGTGCTCGAAGGGGCGCTCCTGCGCCGTACGCCGCCTGCCGGTACCGACCCCACCGCGGGCCGGGACGCGCTGGTCCTGCGCATCGCCGTACGCAAGGTCCTGGCCGCGCTCGCCGCGACCGGCCCGCTGCTGCTGGTCGTCGACGACGTGCAGTGGCTGGACGAGCCGACGGCCCGGGTCCTGCTGTTCCTCGCCCGCCGCACCGGCCCGCGATACGCCGTACTCGCCGCCGTGCGCACGCCGCCCACCGGTGGCCCGCGGCCGGACCGGGCGGCGGCCCGGGCACTGTGCCCGCAACCGGACCCGACGACGGCCCGCGAACTGTGCCCGCAGCCGGTCCGCACGCTGCCGGTGCCGCCCATGACCGTCCGCGAGATCGCGGATGTGCTGGACGCGCACGGCACGCACGGCGAGCCGCCCTGGCCTCAGCAGCTCGTCGCGCGCCTGCACGAGGCCGGCGCGGGCAACCCCCGTACGGTCCTGGAACTCGCCGCCGGCATCCACGAGGCGGTCGCGTCCGGCTCGCCACTGCCCGACTCATCGGAACCGCTGCCCGTCCCCGAATCCCTCAGCCGGCCGGTCCTGGACCGGGTGGAGGCGCTGCCGGAGCGGGCCCGGCAACTGCTGCTCACCGCGAGCGCCGCCGTCCGCCCGACGGTGGAACTGCTGCGGCGGGCGGGCTGCCGGTACGCGGAGGCCGACGTCGACACCTGCGTCCGGCGCGGCCTGCTGCGGGCGCCGGACCACGGGACGCTCGGCTTCCCGGACCCGCTCACGCCGATGGTGCTGGCGGCGCGGACCCCGTACGCGGTGCGGATGGACGTGCACCGCGCCCTGGCCGAGGCCGCCGACGACCCGGTCGAGCGCGCCCACCACCTCGCCCGGCTGGCCTCCGGCCCGGACCCGGCGGTGGCGGACCGGCTGGTCGAGGCGGCGGCCGCTGCCCGGCGCCGGGGCGCGCCGGGGACTGCGGCGCGGTTCGGGCGGCTGGCGGCGCAGTACACCCCGGCGGACGGAACCCCCACCGGCGTCGGCCGCCGGCTCACGGCCGCGGAGGACGGGCTGGAGGCGGGCGACTTCGACCTCGCCCGGCAACTGGCGTACGAGGTGCTGCGGGAAGCCGACCGGCCCGCCGACCGGGTGCGCGCCTGGAACGTGGTGGTCGACTCCTCGGGCCAGGCGATGTCGGAGGTCGCGGACGTCTTCCCGGAGGCGGTACGGGACGCGGGGCGCGACCCCGCACTGCTGGCCCCGCTGCACTACCGCATGAGCTGGCACGCGTGGATGGTGGGCGGTTCGGCGCAGCGGGCGCGTGACCACGCCGCGCGGGCGGCCGGGCTCGCGGCGCGGGCGGGCGACCGGCGCACTGAGGTGCTGGCGCTGACCCAGCAGGCGTCCCTGGAACTCTTCCTGGGCCTGCCCGAGGCGGAGTCGACGCTCGCCGCCGCCCTCACCGCGCCCCATGACGCGTACGCGATGAGCCACCACAACGGGCCGATCTATCTGAAGCACCGCTTCCACCTGGTGCACGACCAGTTGGACGAGGCCAGGGCGGAGCTGCGGACGCTCGTGTACACGCTGCGCCGGCGCGGTTCGGCGGACTGCCTGAGCCAGTGCCTGGTCGGCCTCGCCCAGTTGGAGATCCAGCGCGGCCGCTGCGGGCAGGCGCTGTCGATGGCCCGCCAGAGCCTGCGGATCGCCGAACAGGCGGGGCTGAGCCAGGGGCCCGCCTGGTACGCGGTCGCCCTCGCCGAGACCGCGGGCGGCAGCCTGAGCCAGGCCCTGGCCGCGGCGGAGGCGGCCCGGCGGCACAGCGAGGACGACGACGACCGGCTGTTCCTGCCCAGGGCGCTGCACGCCGAGGGCCGGATCAGGCTGTTCAGCGGCCAGTACGAGCGTGCGGCCCAACTGCTTTGCCGTACCGCGGAGATGGAGAGCGCCCAGGGGCAGGGCGATCCGGCCTCCCGCCGCTGGCACGCCGACCTCGCGGAGGCCCTGGCCCGCAGCGGGGCGACGGACGAGGCCGAGTCGGTCATCGACCGGGCCCGCGCCCAGGCCGTCCGGCTCGGCAGGGCCGGCGTCCTCGCCACCCTGGACCGGGCGGCGGCGGCGGTCAGCGAGGAGCGCGGCAGGCTGGGCGCGGCGGCCACGGGCTTGGAGGACGCCGCGACGCGCCTGCGGGCGGCGGGCTACCCCATGGAGGAGGCGCGCACCCGGGCGGCCCTGGGCCGGGTGCGCCGCCGCCTCGGCGACGAGGGCGCCTCCCACACGGCCTTCACCCAGGCACTGCGCGTCTTCACGGCGGCGGGCGCGCGGGCGTGGGTCGCGGGCGTACGGGCCGAACGGGACCGGGGCGGGGACGCACCGCTCCTGCACCTGGACGGCAACGCGTGGCCGGAGCGGCTGAGTTCGACGGAGCGCAGCGTGGTGACGCGGGTGGCCCAGGGCGCGACCAACCGGGAGATCGCGGCGGGTCTGACGCTCAGCGTGAAGACGGTGGAGGCGGCGCTCACCCGCGCCTACCGCAAGCTGGGAGCGAAGTCGCGCGTGGAGATCACCCGAATCGTCATGGCCCGTCCGGCTACCTGACGTGCCCTCACCCCCATTACCGGCTCGCTCCCTTGACGAGGACACGCCCCTGAGTATGGTCTAGACCTGAAGGTGAGCCTCGGTCGCCAGTGGTGGCCGAGGCGCGCGAAGGGACTGCGGGCGGCGCCCCCTCGCCACCGGCCGTACCCGCGTCCTCACCGTGTCCAGCACTCCCCCTCACGAGGCCGCACCGGTGCGGGCGCGACCAACCGCTGCCGTCACCCCGCGGCAGTCCCCAGTGAAGGAGTTGGCATGAACGCGAAGCGAAGACTGGCCCTCGTGATCGGTGCCGGAGTCGCCCCCCTGCTCGCGGTGGCCCTGCCGGCCGCCACGGCCAGTGCGCACGGATACGTCTCCAACCCGCCGAGCCGCCAGGCCCAGTGCGCCGCCGGAGTCGTCGACTGCGGCCAGATCAAGTACGAGCCGCAGAGCGTCGAGGGCCCCAAGGGCCTCATGAGCTGCAGCGGCGGCAACGCGCAGTTCGCCGATCTGGACAACGACAACAAGGGCTGGAAGGCCACGCCGGTCGGCAGCTCCGCCGACTTCTCCTGGACACTGACGGCCCGCCACGCCACGAGCACCTGGCAGTACTACATCGGCGGCTCGAAGATCGCCGAGTTCAACGACAACGGCGCCCAGCCCGGCGCCACCAAGACCCACCACGTGGACTTCAAGGGGATCTCCGGCCGCCAGAAGGTGCTCGCCGTCTGGAACATCTCCGACACGGCCAACGCCTTCTACGCCTGCATCGACGTCCAGATCGGCGGAGGCGGCGGCAACCCCGGCGGCGGCGGCAACCCCGGCGGCGGCGACAACGGAAACCCGGGCGACTGCACCACCGCCACCTGGGACGCCGGCCGCGTCTACAACGGCGGCGACACCGTCTCGTACAACGGCCACAACTGGCGCGCCAAGTGGTGGGTCCAGGGCGACAAGCCCGGCACGACCGGCGAGTGGGGCGTCTGGGAAGACCTCGGCACCTGCTGACACCTCCCCCCTGCCGCGCACTCACGCGGCCCGGCCTCTCCGCGGTGGTGAACTGCTCCCGCGGAGGGGCTTTTGCCGTGCGCCGGGTACGAGCCTGCGGCACACGGCGGGGCATCCTCCCCGCGAACGGAAGAGGCAACGGGCAACCCTGCCGAATCTTGATCCCCGAGGCGCACCTCGTGCCAGACTCTCCCTTGGACGCGGAGCGGAACGAGCCCCTCACGAAGGGTGTTCACCACCGGTCTTCGCGTCGCCCGGTGAACGTCGAACGAAAGTCCCCCGCGAGGGCACACGGCTCTCGCGGTCACTGTTGAGGGGGAGTTTGATGACGAGCACACCTTCACACTTCGGCCCGGAACTTCGCCGATTACGGCAGGAGGCAGGGCTGTCCCTGGCCGACTTCGCCATGGCGCTCAACTACGACAAGGGCCACCTCAGCAAGGTCGAGCGCGGCGGGCGTACAGCCTCACCCGACCTGGCCCGGCGTTGCGACGCATTCCTCGGCGCGAAGGGCGAGCTGGAGCGCCTGGCCGTACGCTCCGAGCCCGCCCCGGACACCACCGACGCACCCGCCCCCAGCCGCTGGCACGTCGGGCGCCGGGCGGTCCTCGCGGCGGGCACGGGATCGCTGGTCGATCTCGGACTGAAACTCGGCAGTCAGCCGCTCTCCGCCGCCGCCCCCCTCCTTCTCTCCTTCCGAGCACAGTTCGACCAGTTGCGCCAACTCGGCCAGTGCACGGCTCCGAAGCTCCTGCTTCCCCTCCTGGAGACGCAGACGCGTACGGTCGCCGGGCTGGCCGCCGACAGCCCGTCCGCCACGCGTACGCCCGTGCTTCTGCTCGCCTCGCGGTTCGCGGAGTTCACCGGCTGGATGGCGCAGGAGGCCGGCGACAGCGGCGCGGCGCTCGGCTGGACCGGTGAGGCCGCCGAACTGGCGCGCGCCGGGGGCGATCCATACCTCGGTTCGTACGCCCTCGTGCGGCGCGCCCTGGTCACGTTCTACGACGGTGACGCGGCGAGCACCGTCGCCCTGGCCCGCCGGGCCCAGCGCGACGACATCCCGCCGCGCATCCGGGGACTCGCAGCTCAGCAGGAAGCACAGGGCCACGCACTCGTCGGCGACGAACGCGACTGCCTGCGCAGCCTCGACAGGGCGCGGGAACTGCTCAACAGCGACGACGCCCGCAGCGGCGCGGGGCCCGTGATCGGCACCAGCCACGTAAGCGATCCGGCGGCGATGGCAACCGGCTGGTGCCTGCACGACCTCGGCCGCCCCAAGGCCGCCGCCGAGGTCCTCGACCGGGAGTGCCGCCGCCTCCCCGCACACGCGCTGCGCACCCGCGCCCGCTACGGCTTCCGCAGGTCCCTGGCCCACGCGGCCTCCGGGGAGGTCGAGCACGCGTGCACGATCGCCGGAGAACTCCTCGGCGTGATGCCGGCCGTTCCCTCGGCCACGGTGAACAGCGACGTCCGGCGCCTCGCGCGAGAGCTCCACCGGTTCCGGAGCAGCCGAGCCGTACGCGATCTGCAGCCGGCGCTGGCCCGGGTGCTCGCCCCGCAGGACTGACCGGCTCCGCGGCTCCCCCGTACCCGCGACCGACGGCCCCGGGCCGAAGCCGCCCGGCCCCCCGCACACACACCGGCTCTCCGGATCTCGTGACCCCCTGCTCAACCCTCTAATCCCCGTTCGACGCGTCACGCTGCGCCCCGGCTTCTCATGCCTGCCCGCGACCAGTGACGCGCGGGGCGGCACCCCTTCCCCCGTACGCCACACGTGGACGCGTCATGCCGTCACGCGCCCGGGGGATCTCCACCTCACCTCACTTCCCGAAGGGAACCTTCATGCCCGAGGTCTTCGTCAACTACCGCACAGGCGATGAGGAAACAGCGGCGACCCTCATCGACCGAGAACTCGCCCGGCGGTTCGGCCGCGAACGGGTCTTCCTCGACAGCAACTCGATCGAGCCCGGACACCGCTACCCGGCGGAGCTGGTCAGGGCGGTCGAGGAGTGCCAGGCGCTCCTCGCCGTGATCGGCCCGCGCTGGACGGAGGTGCGCGGGGCCGACGGCCGCCCCGCCCTGGAAGCCCAGCAGGACTGGACCCGGCGCGAGATCGAGACGGCGCTCGACCGGGGGGTTCTGGTGATCCCCGTACTCGTCGGAAAGGCCACACAGATCGATCCCGCCGTCCTCCCGGAGGATCTGCGGGAGCTGGCGGACTGCCAGTACAGGCGGTTCGACCATCGCAACGCCGAGTCGGACCTGACGGCGATCGGTGACGCCCTCGCCAGGCTGCTGCCGCAGCTGGGCGCGGAGGACCGCGACGCCCGTGCGGCACGAGAGCGGGCGGAGGCAAAGTCCCGGAAGAAACCGGCCAAGGACCGCGGGCAGACCAGGATGCGGGCGCGTGACATGGAACAGCGTGTGCGCGGCGGTATCGGAAACCTCAACGGTGACCTCGGCACCTTCGTCAACGAGCCGCAGGGGCCCGTGAACACCGGTCGCGGACACCAGTACAACGCGCCCCACTTCGAGGGGGACAATACCGGCGTCCAGTACACGGCGGGCGACAACAGCGGCACGGTCCACCAGCGCTTCGAGCGCGAGCGCCGGCGCTCGGACGACGACCGATGACCGAGCAGGACCGCGTCACCGTCAACGATCCGCGCGGCCCGGTCAACAACGGCGAGGGGCACCAGTACGTCTTCTACGGAGTCGGCGCGGACTGGATGAGCCGTAAAAGGGTCGACTCCCTCCGGATCGTCCGCGAGGACAGGGTGCGCCTGGCCGCCCGCTTCGCCCCGCCGGTGGGTTATCGCGCCGCCGCCGAGCGCCTGGAGAAGCCCGGGTCAGTGGTGCTGCTGGACGCGCCGCCCGGCAGCGGCCGCCGCGCCGCGGCGATCATGCTGCTGCACGAGCTCGGGGACGACGGGCGCGCCGACGAGGAAGAGGCCCGGTTCGAGGAACTTCCCGCCACGCATACGGACGGGGCCGCGCTCGTCCCCGGGGCGGGCGACCGGTTCCTCCTCGACCTCTCGGCAATCGCCGACGAGGAGACGTACGCCAAGGCCCAGCACCACCTGGCCGTGCGCCGGTCCCACATCCAGCAGGTGGGTGCCCACATGGTGGTCGTCCTGCCGTCCAACATGGAACACGCCCACGCGCCGGCCCTCGAACCGGACACGGTGAGGCTGCGGCGCCCCAGGGGCGTCACCGTCGTCACCCGGCACCTCCGCATGGACCGGATGGCCTTTCGCCCCGCGGACCTGCGGAGCACCGGGCTCCGGCACCTGTGCGACCGCTCCCCCATGTGGGAACTGGCACGGCTCGCCGGGCTGGTGAGGGCCGCTCGCGACAGCGGCCGGTTCGGCGCCGACTTCGCGGGATGGCTCGACCATGCGATGCACGCGGTGACCGACCGGGCCGATGAGGTGGGCCGGCAGGTGACCGCGGTCCGCACCGCGCCCGAGCGGACCCTGCTGCTCGCGGCCGCGGTGTTCGAGGGGGCCCGCGCCGACACCGTGTACGAGGCGTGGCACGGACTCATGAAGACGGTGCGGCACGAGGAGGAGGCGACGACCGAGCTCGCACGGACGGACTTCGGGGAGCGGCTGGCTGCCCTCGGGATCGAGCGGGACGCCGACGGGCGGCTCCGCTTCGAGCGGTTGGCGTACGCCGACGCGGTACGGACGTACTTCTGGGCGAACTTCCCCGGGGTGCGCGACGACCTCAGGGACTGGATCGGCAGGGCCGCCGGGCTCCGGGGTCTGACCATCGACGACCGGGTCGACGTCGTCATCCGCTTCGGCGAGCGGTCCCTGGCCGTCGGACGGCCCGACCACCTCTTCGACCTCGCGGTTCGCTGGGCGGACGGCGCGACCGGGGCGGCCTGCGACCCGCGAGCCGTGGCGGCTATCGAACTCGGTCTCAGCCACGAAAGGCTCGGCGGGTGGTTCCGCCGGCGGATGTACGAGTGCGTGAGGTCCGGCTCCTTGTCGGACGGCCTCGTGCGCGTCCTGACCGCCGCCTGCCGCCAGAACCTCGGCGCGACGCACCCGGATCAGGCGTTGGTGCGGCTTCACTACCTCGCCGTGCGGCAGGGTGAGGCGGCGCGCGAGGCGGGGGAGGCCCTTCTCGACCTCGGCGGCCGGGACCACCGGCTCTACCAGGCGCTGATCGGCCGCCTGCGGGACCAGACTCATCGTGAGCGGCGCGGGGCAGAGGTCCATCTCCGCCTGCTCACAGAGCTGTTGACGAGCGGCCGGGCTTCGGACCCGCCGCCGTGGCCGGACCTGTTCCGGGGCTGGGAGACGGTCTTCTCCTGGCCGCCGACGGACCTCTGGACACCGCTGGTGTGCAGTTGGCTGACCAGCGTGGCGCAGGACAGCACGCGGGACATGGCACTAGGCGTGATGGTCGGTGCGACGCACGGCCGCGCGGTCGCACTCCACCGCCTCTACGCCATCGCCTGCGACTGGGCAGGAGCCGGGCGCGATCCCTCCCGGGCAGCTGTCGCCAGCCGCTTCTGGCAGTGCATCGACCATGCCCAGTTCGTCCGTACGGAACGTACCGAACCCACGGAACGTACGGGCGCAGGACCACGGACCACGGAAGAGGAACGATGAAAGACCGCTTTCCCAGCATGCTGTTCGTCGCTCTCTGCGGCCTGGCACCGGCCGCCCTAGGGAACCTCCTGAACTGGTCGCCCTGGCTCTGGGGTTTCATGTCCATGGTCACGGTCTCCGGCTCCCTCCTGCTCGTGATGGCGGCCCTCAGCAGTGGCCGCGCGCCGGCCGGCCCGTACGAGCCCACGGAACCCGATCCGCCCGCGGCACCGGCGGAGCAGCCGTACCGGGAGACCCGGGTGATCGACGCAGCGCTGCCCAGTGCGACGGCCGGCTACGACTTCCTCTTCTCCGCCACCGTGTGGTGGAGGCCGGTCCCCGACGGCGCTGACTGGTCCGACAGCGCCTCCCCGGCCCTCGCGGTGTCCTCGGTCGTCAGCCGGGCCCTGGCAGTGGTCCGCCGCGAGGAGCCAGGCCGGGCGACCTTCGCGCGCTACCTCCTGGAGGGGGAACTCGGCATTCCGCTCACCGACCGCAGCGGACGGGTGGAGGCCATGGTGGCCGATGTGACGCTGACCCTCGCCCCCGGCGACCGCGAGCGTCTGCGGAAGCTGAGTGACCTCCGCAAGGACGAGGAGATCTGGGAGCACGAGCGTCAGCACGAACGCAACAAGCGGCGCTATCTCGGGGAGGACGTCATGACGAGCGCGGGCAGCGCGGTGGTGTGGTGGCTGGCCCGTCACGAGGACGAGATCGAGAAGGCGGTCGACATGATCGGCCCGCTCGCCCAGCTCGCGGCGGCGGCAAACGACGAGGAGGTGCCCGAGCTGTTCCGCCACCTGCTCGTCCCGCCCGTGGCCGCCCGGAGCGAAGCGACCGTGGGGGGCTCGCTCTGGGACGGAGCCGCCCAGGCGGGAGGGGATTTCGACCGTGAACAAGAGGTCGGGGTCGCGGATCGCCTGCTCCTGCTGCTGGCGGCAGCGGGCCTGAAGCCGGACATGGACGGCTACACGGTGTTGGTTCACCGTGTGGTGCTCACCCTGGAAGCGGCCGGGCTGGACGAGGCCGCCGAGGAGATCAGGCGGACCATTCTCCTGACGCCCGACGAGGACGAGACCGAGGAGTTCACGGACGCGGCCCCGGACGCTGACGCGGCCGCGTTCACACCGGGGCCGGAGGAGAGCGGCGCGAGCGACCGGAACCAGGGCTGGTGGGGGGCGAGCGAGGACGACATGCCGCCCCCGTACTACTGGGACCCCTCTCACCGCCGCCACCGGCCCCCCGCGCCTCGCACGGGGGACGAGGAGGACGAGGACGTCAGCTGACGCGCCGGCCGGCCGGTTCTCCGGAGGTCCTTCTCGCCGCGCACCGCGGCGAGAAGGACCGCCTGCCCGGGTCGGCCCTACGCCGGTTCCGGGGTGCCGTCGTCGATCGCTCCCTGCCACCGCTCGGCGGAGCGGTTCACGTAGCCGCGGTTGTAGAGCAGGGAGGCGTCGGGGCCGACGAGTTCCAGGGCGCGGGTGAGGTCTTCGATCGCGTCGTCGGCCCGCCCCTGCTCCTGGGCGATGATCGCGCGGTTGGCCAGCGCCTCGTAGAGGGCCGGGTCTGCTCCAGGGCCGTGGTGAAGTCGGCCAGGGCGGCGTCGGTGTCGCCGTCCTCCAGCGCGAGCAGGCCGCGGGTGCACAGCAGGTCGGCGCTGTCGGGGTGGTGGGCCAGTCCCTCGGCTTCAGAAGGCCCTTCAGGCACTCGTCACCACTGCCACCCCGCCCGCCCTGGGCGGAGGGCTCACGCCGTCCGACGAGACTCGTCATCCCGAGCCTGTCCCAGAAGGTGCGTCGACCAGTTCAAGTGCGCCGAGAACGACACGATCTCCTGGAGGAGTTCGCTGGCCGGAAGCGCGGCATCACCTCGGTGAGGGGGTTTCCGCGCGAGGCACGAAGCGCTACCCCGACTAGCCCGCCCACGTGCCGGTCGACTACTCGCCCGACTCGCCGCTCCCGATGTTCTCGGACGAGGTGAGTCCCTGATGAGCGTGCAGCGCAGGCGTGGGCAGACAGCCCGCGTTTGGGTGACGAGGGTGGTTCTCGTTTCGGCCGTCGTCGACCTCGTGGCCCGGACCTCGCCGAGTCGCTACGGTTGAGCCATGACCGCACTGCCCGACTGGATGCGTCCGCCCCGCGCGGAAGGCTGGTTCGCGGAGGACCTGGACCGCCTCCCGGAAGCACCGCGCCACACCGAGCTGATCGACGGAGCCCTCGTATTCATGATGTCCCCGCAGCGGTGGTGGCACGGCCATCTCGTCACGATGCTCACCGTGGCCCTCATGGAGCAGGCGCCGGCCAACGTAAGGGTCGGACGGGAGATGACCATCAAACTCGATCAACGCAATCGGCCCGAGCCGGATCTGCTGGTGACGACGGCCGACTTCGACGGTGACCGCACCTGGTTCGCACCGGATGAAGTACGACTCGCCGTCGAGGTGGTCTCCCTCGAGTCCGCACACCGGGACCGCACGGTAAAGCTCCACAAATACGCAGAGGCCGGCATCCCGCACTACTGGCGCATCGAGGACGAGGACGGAGCACCCGTCGTCCACGTCTACGAACTTGACGAGCCAACCGCCATCTATGTACCCGTTGGCATCTTCAGGGACTCGCTCAACCGTCCGGTGCCCTTCGAGATCAACCTCGACCTGGAGAAGCTCGCTCCGCCCCGCCGCAGCTGAGCCTCGATCCACCGCGTGAGCTCTGATCGCGCGGTGGATCGAGGCTCAGAATCGATCGCGACACCGCGTAAAGAGCGCGACCGTACTCATCGACTGGTTCAGCCTGGATCCACCGGCTCGGTTCGTGAGTGATTGATTCTCGTGATCGGTCGGTGTTTCCGATTTCGGGCGCGGGGTGGCTGCTGGTCTGCCCAGCTTTTCCACTTGTCCACAGCTCTCGGGCCCTCGCGGGCGGGTCGGATAGGTCCTGGTCAGGCCGGTGGGGGTGGGACGTGGACGCCATGGGAAAGGGTGTCGAAGGCGTCTTGCCAGGGCCAGCGTTCGGGCAGGTGCAGGGTGAGTCGTCGGGACGAACGGGCCAGGCGGGCGGGCACGTTGATCAGGTGTTCGCGGATGGTCGCGCAGGTCGCGCGGGCATGGAAGGTGTCGGCGAGGGTGCCGCAGGCGCGCATCAGGTTGAAGGCGAGGGCGGCCGGCGCGAGCCAGGCGGCGTTGGCCTGGAAGTTTCCCGACGGCGCGTGGGCGAACGGACCGTTCTTCAACTCCGCGATCACCTGTTCCACGATCGCGTGCGTGCGGTGATCCTTCTCGGCGTCGGCCAGCGACAGCGTGCTGTCGGTGAATGCGGCGTGGAAGCGCCAGGCGGTGAAGAGCTCGCCTTGGCCCTCGGGGACCGTGGCGGGGTTGAGGCGTTTCACCCGGCGCACGATCAAACGTGCGGTGACCTGCTGTTTCTTCGGTTTCGAGGTGAAGGCGGTGTAGGGAATCTCAGCGATCTCCGCGTCCGAGATCCAGCGGGCCTCCTCGTCGTCCCAGATCGCCCGGGGGTACTTGATCGGCCTCCAGGCGGTCTCGTCGATGGTGGCGATCGCCGTTTTGATGGAGGCGTTCATACGCACGGTGATCGAGAAGCGGGCGCCGGCTGCCTTGCAGGCTGCGATGAGTTCGGCGCCGTAGTAGGCGGAGTCGGCCCGCACGATCAGCATCCCCGTGGCGCCCGAGGCGCGGGCGGTCGTGATCGCCTCGGTGGCGAAGGCGCGGCGCCGCGGGCGGAGTTCACGTTGCCCTTGCGCAGACGGGTGGCGGCGATCACCGGGGCGGCCAGCGGCGTGGAGAGCGTCGCGATCAGCGCGTTCAGGCCCTTGACCTTGTTGTATCCATAGCCGACGCCCTGCTTGGCATAGCCGTGGACGGGCTTGATGGTGTCGTCCAGATCGAGGTGTGCGACGGTGCCGGCGCCGGGCAGCAGCGGGGCGTGAGCCGCCAGGCGGGGCAGCAGTCGGCGGGCGACAGCATGGAGTTGTTTCACGTGCCCGTGCGTGAAGGACCGCAGGAAGCTGCCCAGCGTGGACGGCGCCCGCACCCCGCGAAACAGAACGTTCATGGCGCCGTGCCGCAGCCGGCCCAAATCGTCGATACTGTCCGCGCCCGCCGCCGTCCCCGCGACCAGCGCCATCACCTTCGATGCCGGGAAGGCGCCGGTGCCGTTGGCCGACGCCGGCAGACGCACCAGCTCGACAACCAGACCGGGCATCCCGCACCGCTCGGCCAGACGTACCAGCGGAGCCAGCCCGCCGTACGCGATCAGATTCGGATCATCGAACCGTGCGGAAACCCCCGCCGCGGCATGGGAAGATTGCATCTCGGAAGTGCCCTCGTGAACGTGCTTGACGTGGTCCTAGAGAAACCTCATCATCGCAGGTCACAGGGCACTTCTTCATTTCCGGAGAAGTTGTCCACAGGCATCAGGCCGGTGGAATCCAGGTTTCAGTCTGACTCAGAAAGGTAACCTTAGCCATTCAGTAACTCCTCATTCCTTCGCACCAAAGGTGAGACTGGAACTCGACTACACATCGAAGCGGAAAGTCACCACAATCCATTCCACCTGTGGAAATGCAGATTCATTCTCAGTACGGGATTCACAACAAGATACAAGTCGACTCGAAACGGAAAACCTACCCAACCGCTGCCGACACTGCTGCATGGATACCGAATCTTGCATCACCGCCCACACACGCCGTTGAGCAGATCCGCGACGACCTGGTCAACGATGCACCGGTTCCACCCTCGCCCATCGAGGCACTCGCTGACACGGCATGCGGCGTTCCCCGTCAGTCGGCGGTGCCGGGCTCCACGACCCACTCGGCTTGCAATCCGCTCACCGAGGCGATCATGTCGAAGTCGCCGTCGTAGTGCAGGACAGTGGCCCCGTGCCGTTCTGCGGTTGCCGCGATGAGGACGTCAGCCAGCGACAGCGCCCGGTGAAAGCCAGCGTTCAGCGCCAGTGCCTGGATCGCGAGCGCCTGCTCGAACGCCTCGTCGTTGCAGGGCAAGTAGTCGAAACCACGGAGCAGGGTACGCAGGCGCAGCGCCTCGGCCTTTCCTCGCGCCGAGTACAGAACCTCATACTCGGTCGGGGCGCACACCGCTAGGAGTCCATCGCGGTCCAGTACATCCAGCCGCGCCCGCACTGCCGGTTTGCCCCGGCGGGCCAGCGCGGACTTGTCGAGGAGGTAACGCCCTTTCACGCCGCCGAAGCCCCGTCTCCGCGCTTAAGCGAGCCGTCCGGATTCCGCGGCCCCGTCTGCGATCGGATCTCCGCGAACACGTCATCAAACTCACCATCGTCAATGGCATCGAACAGCTCCCGGCGCAGCCGCAGCCTCACCCCCTCCTCCATGGCCGCCCGCACTGCGGCGGCCTTTGTCTTCGCTCCGTACATCCGCATCGCCTGCTCGACGATCTCCTCATCCAGATCGATCACAGTCCTGGCCATCAGTTGTCCCTCCACAGCTCGACGCCCCAACAACGATATCAATTAGACCTCGGAAATGGCATCAAAATGCTGGAGCGCGTCGAGGGTGCCTCGATCAAAGTCGGGAGCACGACCTGGACTGGTCGATCAGCTTCGGATCGGCGAGCAACCGCTGGACGAGACCCTGGACGAACTCCCTGATCTGGGCGCGGCAGACCCCTCTCTGTCAGCCTTGGGTGAGACATCCCGCTCTGTCGGGTTAGCCTGAGAGGGCACGACAGGAGAATCACCCCTTATGACCAGCACCGAACCGGCCGGGTCCGACCCGGCGCCGAGGCCGAAGC
>NZ_SSBK01000033.1 GCF_004795035.1 Streptomyces sp. A0958 | reverse complement strand
TCCCGGCACGACTCCCACACGTCCTCGCCGACGCTCTCCCCAGCCCACTCACCCTGCATGAACACAAGACTGGCCCCACTCCACCCGGAGCGGGGCCAGAACCCAACATTTTCAGCAATCTTCTAGGACGGGATCGTCGGCGCGCTGCAACGCCGGCCGCCGGGGATAGTCGGTCGACAGCGGCAGCAAACTGAAGTGCCTTACGGCCGGCCGGACCTGGTAGTCCGCAAAGTCTCCCAGGGGTGAAAGGGACGAGCGGAGCGATCCCCACAGCGACTTGTTCTGCTCCCGCCGCGGGAAGAGCACGTCGAGGTCCTCCTCCGCAGGAGCCTGCCCGATCGGAGGGCAGGCGTGTGGATGCCTGACCGCGTTTGCTTCCTCGCCGGTGACGGCTCCAGCACGGTGCGCCAAGGTCACAACGCGTGTAGCCGCTTCGCACAGCAGCCCGTTCCGTGAGGCATGCGCGGGCGAATCGACCGCGCCGTAGGAGTACGTGAGGAGCCGCCGAGCGACTGTCCCGAGGAGGTCGTGCTTGCCGTCGTCCTCGCTGCGACGGGCCAGGACTCCATAAGCAACCCACACCAGACGCTCGAAGAGGTAGGGATCATCGATCTTCTCCGCGTCCTCGTGGAGGAATCTGTCCAGGAGGGAGACGAGAACGTCTCCGTGCCCCAGAAGCAGCTGCACCAGGGCCTTGGTGGCCCGGTCGCGCAGGAACCGGTTGGAGGACGTGAGGGTCCACACCAGTGTCGTGGCGGCCAGCCGGACGACTTCCTCGTGGTCGGCTCCGGCCGTCTGCACCGGTCGACGGGTCCGGTCCCCGAGCCGACGCCGGACCGTGAGGGATGCAGGGTGGAGATGGCGCGGGGTGGGGTACTGCTCGGCCCAGCGCAGCAGCCGGTGCAGTGCCGTGACGTCTCACAGCAAGGAGTAGGTCTCTACGCCCCACCACGCGTCGCGCTCGGGCCGCGGTTTCCGCAGCAGCACCCGGTGGAGGCGGTCGGCGTTCAACAGATGCCCCGGCTCGGCGGTGACCGCTACCGCCGCCTCTAGCACGTCGGAATTGCGTCCGTGGCGTGCGGCGGTCTCGTTGAGGAGCTCGATGGTGCGTTCGTTGACGCTGCGTGTGCTGCGCAGTGGAAGCGTTTCCAGGAAGCTGCGTGCCAGCCGGTAGCCTCGTGCGTCCGCGCGTCTGCCGGGGCCAGCTGTGGCCTCTGCGGATGTGGGAGAGGCGGCCAGCAGGTCGATGAGTTCCCTCCCGGTTTGTTCGGGCAGGAGAATCGACGCTGCTTCCTGGTAGTTCGGGGCAGCCTGCCTCAGCCAGCTTCGCAGCGCGGAATCGGCGGTCAGCGGGTGTCCTTCGCGTAGCGCGTCGATCTCGTCCTGGTGGGCAGCGAAGACCGACCGTACAACGCGGTCGTCGCCGAACGCCTGGTAGGGGAAACCGATACCGGTGGCCTGGTCGGCCCTGTAGGTCCGCTCGTTGGACACCAGGCCCTGGGCTAGGAGTTGCCCGAGCATCGTGGCCGGCCACGACGTGGCCGCCGGTGCGTACGCGTCGACAAGAGCGCGGGCTTCATCACGTGGCAGCACGGAAAGCCGTGCGGCGGCCATGCGCGCCGCCAGGGCGTCCACCGCACGGTGCACGGGCCGCTCTAGGGGATCGAGTCCGAGCCGGGAGCAGATGGTCTCCGCACGGTGGTCGACATAGGCGTCGAACACCGCGCTCCGGTCACGCGGATGGCCGCCCGAGCCGCCAGGCTCCAGGCTCTTGCTCAGACTGTCCGCGTACAGCTTTACGAACAAGGGGTTGGTGAAGACCGAGGCCGGCAAGGGAGTGTTGGGAAGAACCGCCGCCACATCCCGCAGGTAGCTCTCCAGCCCCTCCATCTCCCGTCCTGCAAAGCCGGAGTACACGGAGACTGGCGCATCGAAGCGATCAGGCACGACGATCGACTTGAAGGTCGAGCGGCAGGACGCCAACAAGGCGATGTGCTGGTACCCGGCCAGACGCACCTGCAGCGCGAGCAGTTCGCTCTTCCAGTTCCCGGCGTCGTCGGAGTCATTGAGCGCATCGATGATCAAGAGGAAGCGGCAACCGCTTGCCGCGCCAGCGGCGTCCATCGCCTGGAGGAAGTCCCGCTCGGCAAGCGGCCCCAGGCCACGCTTCTGCGCGACCTCACTCAGCGTGTTGTGCCCGGTGAGCTCCTGCCCGAACACCACCAGCGCCGGACGGCCCTCGTCTACGGCCCGCCGCGCGGCGTCGACCAGCAAGTGCGTCTTGCCCTGCCCTGCCTCCCCCAGGAGCAACCAGGTCTTCTTCTCCGCTGCCTGGGCAGCGGAACTCCGCAACAAGCCGTCCAGGCGCTCACAGGCGTCGAAGGCTCGAGCCAGAGCGCGCTCGCACACCCATTGCACGCTCTGCACCGCGGTCACCGGAGCGTTTGCGCCCCGTCCGGCCGCAGGTATGGCGTCGTCGCTTTCACGCTCTTCCTCGGTGAACCGGTCAGCCAGGTCCTTGAACTCACCCAGCTGCTCCAGCATGTCCTCCACCACAGCAGAACTCTGCTCGGCGGGGAAACCGAACGTTGCGGATGCAGCGGACACGTCGTGGACCAAGGTGTGGGCGCCTTCCCGCAACGCGGGCGTCCACGCGTGCACCCACCGCGCCAGCGCCTGATGGTCGGGGCTGCTGGCCGGCGCGGGATAGCTGTCGTACCAGCGTGTCATCTCGGAAAGGAGGGTCACCACAGCGGCCTGCAGATCCCGGGATCGCTGGACGCCGTGCCTCATGAACTCCTGCGGCAGGGCGCACGCATCCGCCACACGCGCAAGGGGCAACGCCACATGATGCTCGGGTGTGTACCGCGCCTCGGCCAGACGCTCAGCAAGCGTGACCTGTTCCCCGAACCACTCGCTGCCCAGCGCCCGCCGTTCGAAGAAGAACCACTGACGCCCCTCATTTCCAGGCCGGGTCAACCGCTCCAGCAGCTCACCGCCACCGACGTAGCGGATGTCCACGTCGGCAAGACCGGGCAAGTCCTTCTTCCACAGGGCGACGTTGCTGTTCCACCGCTCCCTCGCACCGGTACGCGCCCTCCCGCGCGGGGTGACAGGGGTGGGGTCGGAGAGGTCGAAAGGGGTGAGGAACTCCAGCCGGACGATCTTCCGGTTCGCGATGTTCTCACCGACTGTCTTGGCGCTCTTCTTCGCCTGAGGGATGAGATCGTCGATGTTGTGGACGAACTTGACCTGGTATCCGTGCGCAGCACTGCCATCAGGCGCCTGGTCATACCATTCGACGCCGCCGTCCGGAGCAGCAGTCTTGATCGTCTCCCAGTCCGGAGGCGCCGGCGTCCGGAGCTGGAAGCAGAGTTCCTCGAACGCGCGATGCTGGCTTCCATCCCATTCGCGGATGCTCTGCCAGTTGTGTGCCCTGCTGTCGTTCGATGCCACTGCCGTCCTCTGACCGTCCCGCCGCCCCACTGTGTGCGTGTCGGATCTCAGCGTAGAGGGCTGCGCTGACACACCAACTCCCCCTGTGCCGATGGACCGGCAGCTCGGTGAAGATCAGGCGCAGGAAGCCCGTTGTAGCCGGTGCCGACCTGGGCGCTGCTGGCCACGAAATACCGGTCAGAAGTGGACGAGAGCCAACGCATTGTCGGCGTGTTCAGTCAAGTTGAGCGTCGGTTCGGCCGAAGTCATCCGCCAGTGATCGAGTCATACCGCCGTACCCCGATCGATGCGACGGTTGTGCAGCGCCATCCCGGACGGGGTCTGACTCATGAGACTTATGACCGAAGTGTCCAGTCACGGGCCTGTCGACTGTCGTAGCGGGATGGTGCTTGCTGTCACCGAGCCACAGGGCGTGTCCCCATAGGGGCTTTGCCGATGATCAGGCGCCATCACAGTTCAGACCGCCCGGGCCAGTGTCGACTACTCAGCACGTTATGACGCGGAAGGTGAACCACCATGACCAGTAGGACGAGTAGAAAGCACAGTTCCTCCTCCGATACGGATCCGCCCGTTCGGCGCGAGGTCCTCCTGGGCGTGGACACGCACGGCGAAGTCCATGTCGCGGCCGTCATCTCCCCGCTGGGAAAGATCCTGGCCACCGAGTCCTTCCCAGCGACGGCGGCCGGCTACCGGCAGCTGCTCGTCTGGGCCCGCAAACGGGGGACGGTACGCCGGGCGGGTGTGGAGGGAACGGGCACCTTTGGCGCGGGCCTGTCCCGATATCTGCTCGCTCAGCAGATCCAGGTGTTCGAAGTTAACCGGCCCGACCGCTCGGCCCGCCGTCTGCTCGGCAAGTCGGACCCGCTCGACGCCCAGGCCGCCGCGCGAGCCGTGCTCAGTGGGCGCGCCCGGGCCCAGGCCAAATCCGGCGACGGACCCGTGCACAGCGCCCGGATCTACAAACTTGCCAAGGACTCCGCGGTCAAGGCCCGCACCCAGGCGATCAACCAGCTCAAGGCCGTCCTGGTCATCGCCGACCCCGCCCTGCGGGAACGAATGTCCAGCCTCGGCAACGCCGAGCTGTTCCGCACCTGCGCGCGCCTTGGTCCACCCGACGGTGGGGGAGACGAGAAGGCGGTGACCCAGGCCACCCACATGACGTTACGCATGCTCGCCGAGCGCATCGAACAGCTCACCGCTCAGATCAACGAGCTGACCCAACGCCTGACCCGGCTCGTCGAACTCCACGCTCCACAGCTGCTCGAACCGGTGGGCATCGGCCCGGACAGCGCCGTCACTCTCCTGATCACCATGGGAGACAACCCCGAGCGGCTGAACACTGAGGCGTCCTTTGCTGCCCTTTGTGGAGTCAGCCCCATCGAGTACTCCTCCGGCCGGCGAAGAACGCGTCGGCTCAACCACGGCGGCGACCGCCAGGCCAACGCCGCCCTGCACCGCATCGTCTTCACCCGACTACGCCACGACCCACGAACCCAGGCGTATTGCGAACGCCGCACCCAGGAGGGAAAGACCCGACGTGAGATCATCCGATGCCTCAAGCGATACGCCGCCCGCGAGGTCTTCAACCTGGTCAGACCGGTGTCTCGTACCCCCGTTTCATAGGGGCGTCTGTGAGACGTGAGAGGGTGCGGGGCGTGAGTGATACACCGCCGAACACCCTGCAATACCGCTTTGACGGGCCAGAAGACGCCCCGGTCCTGGTCATCGGCCCCTCACTGGGTACTACATGGCACATGTGGGACAGACAGGTACCCGAGCTCACCCAGCACTGGAGGGCCTTCCGCTACGACCTTCCCGGCCACGGCGGGGCGCCCGCCCGGCCCGCGAGCGCCGTCGGAGAGCTCGGCGACCGGTTGCTGGCCACGCTCGACGGGGTCGGGGTCCAGCGCTTCGGCTACGTGGGGTGCTCGATCGGCGGGGCGATCGGGGCCGACCTCGCCCTGCGGCACCCGAACCGGGTCGCCGCGCTCGCGCTGGTGGCGTCATCGCCCCGGTTCGGCAGCGCGGACGAGTTCCGTCAGCGCGGGGTCATCGTCCGTACCAACGGCCTGGAGCCCATGGCGCGCGCCGCGCCGGAGCGCTGGTTCACGCCCGCCTTCGCCGCCGCGCAGCCCGCCATCGTCGAGTGGGCCGTCCAGATGGTGCGGACCACCGACCCCGGGTGCTACATCGCCGCCTGCGAGGCCCTGGCCGCGTTCGACATCCGTACGGAGCTGGCCCGCATCCCGGTCCCCACGCTCGTCCTCGTCGGGGCGGAGGACCGCGTCACCGGGCCCGGTGACGCGCGCACCCTGGTCGCGGGCATACCGGACGCCCGCCTCGCCCTCGTGCCCGGCGCCTCCCACCTGGCCCCCGTCGAGCAGCCGGGGGCGGTCACCGATCTGCTGCTCACGCACTTCTCGGCCGCCTGGCAGGACACGCAGGCGGCGATTCCCATGCCGCAGTCCGTGCCCCGGCTCTCCGCCCCCGTGCTGCCCGTCGCGGAGATCGGGACGGCCGCCAAGGAACCGGAGGCCGCGGCCGGCGGGCGGGCCGATCCGTACGCGCCGGGGATGCGGATTCGGCGCGAGGTGCTGGGCGACGCGCAGGTGGACGGGGTGCTGGCGGCCGCCGACGACTTCACCGGGGAGTTCCAGGAACTGGTCACCAGGTACGCCTGGGGCGAGGTGTGGAGCCGCGAGGGGCTGGACCGGCGGGCCCGCAGCACCGTCACGCTCACCGCGCTGGTCGCCTCCGGACGGCTGGAGGGGCTCGCCGCGCACACCAGGGCCGCCCTGCGCAACGGGCTCACACCCACCGAGATCAAGGAGGTGCTGATGCAGACGGCCGTGTACTGCGGGATTCCGGCCGCGAGCGCCGCGTTCACGATCGCCCAGTCGGTGATTCAGGCGGAAACGACGCCCCCCGCGTAGCAGGATGGACAGATGAACACCGAGAACACCGAGAACACCGGGTCCGTCGCGCTCACGCTGACCAAGAAGTCGCACTCCTGCATCCGCCTGGAGAAGGGCGGGCGCACGCTCGTCATCGACCCGGGCGGGTTCTCGGAGCGGGACGCGGCCATCGGCGCCGAAGCGATCCTGGTGACGCACGAGCACCCCGACCACTTCGACGAGGAGCGGCTGCGGGCCGGTCTGGAGGCCGACCCGGCCGCGGAGATCTGGACCCTGCGCAGCGTGGCCGAGCAGCTGAGCGCGGCGTTCCCGGGGCGCGTGCACACCGTCGGCGACGGGGACACCTTCTCGGCCGCCGGGTTCGACATCCAGGTGCACGGCGAACTCCACGCGGTGATCCACCCGGACATCCCGCGCGTCACCAACGTCGGCTTCCTGGTCGACGGCTCGGTCTTCCACCCCGGTGACGCCCTGACGCTGCCCGGCCGGCCGGTCGACACCCTGATGCTCCCGGTGATGGCCCCCTGGAACAAGATCTCCGAGGTCATCGACTACGTCCGCGAGGTGAAGCCCCGCCGGGCCATCGACATCCACGACGCGCTGCTCACCGATCTCGCCCGCCCGATCTACGACCGGCAGATCGGTGAGCTCGGCGGCGCCGACCACGGCCGGATGACACCGGGCGACTCGACGGGCCTGTGACGGCCGCCGCCCCGGCGGCTGTCAGTGGCAGGCGCTAGGTTTACGTACATGCGCATCGCCACCTGGAACGTCAACTCGATCACCGCCCGTCTGCCGAGGCTGCTGGCCTGGCTGGAGAGCAGCGGCACGGACGTGCTGTGCCTCCAGGAGACCAAGTGCACGGCCGAGCAGTTCCCCACGGACGCCCTGCGCGAGGCCGGCTACGAGTCCGCGGTCAACGCCACGGGCCGGTGGAACGGGGTCGCGCTGATCTCCCGCGTAGGCCTGTCCGACGTCGTCATGGGCCTGCCCGAGGGGCCCGTCTACGAGACCGCGCAGGAGCCCCGCGCGATCAGTGCGACGTGCGGTCCGGTGCGGCTGTGGTCGGTGTACGTGCCCAACGGCCGCGAGGTCGCCCACGAGCACTACGCGTACAAGCTCCGCTGGCTGGAGGCGCTGCGCAAGGCGGTGGCAGCCGACGCCGCGGGGCCGAACCCGTTCGCGGTGCTCGGTGACTTCAACGTGGCCCCGACCGACGAGGACGTCTGGGACCCGGCCCTGTTCGAGGGGGCCACGCATGTCACCCCCGCCGAGCGGGAGGCGCTTGCCGCGCTGCGTGAGGAGGGGCTGTCCGATGTGATGCCCCGCCCCCTGAAGTACGACCGCCCCTACACCTTCTGGGACTACCGCGAGCTGCGCTTCCCGAAGAACAAGGGCATGCGGATCGACCTCGTCTACGGAAACGCCCCCTTCACCACCGCGGTGCGGGACAGCTACGTGGACCGCGAGGAGCGCAAGGGCAAGGGCGCTTCCGACCACGCCCCGGTGGTCGTCGATCTCGACCTCTGAGCCCGCCCCGGGCCCCCGCCCCTCCCGCCCGGGTGAACGCACGGTGACCGTGAGCTGTTCAGCACTCGAACGACAGGCCGCGCGCCCTGTGGTGCCAGAGCCGACCGGGATGCGACCCTGAGCGGTATGAACATCCCTTTCTTGGACAACTGGCGTAAGCGTCACGAGGAGGCGCGGGAGGCGGGGCTCGCGGCTGCCGTCGACGTCGATCCGGAAGGTGTGGCCGCGCTGCTCGCCGAGTGCGAACTGCTCCGGGTCCGGGTGGGGCAGCGCGGTATCGAACTGGACGACAGCCCCGCCTCGTTGGAGGCGCTGGACCAGCTGTCGCCGCGCTGGCGCGACGACCCGGAGGAGCTGCCCTGGCTGGGCAACGACGCGGGCCTGTACCTCGGTACGGTCCTGGTGCGCAATGTCCCCGGGGCGCTCTGGCACATCTGGCCGAGCGGCCGGCCCGTCGTGCGGCTCGCGTCGGGCCGCGAGATCGATGTGGTCGAGGCCGGTCTGGACTGGGCGATGTCCGGCAGCCCCGAACTGTCCCAGGTGTACGCGGAGTCCGCCGAGGGCTGACCCACCCGCCCGGCGGACCGTGCGAAGAGATTAAAAGCCTTATGCCCCATTGATGCGTGTCGGGCGGGAAGTCCCTTTCCGGGCTGGTTAGTTTGCGCTGACCTCGACCGAGCGACAAGGGGGTAGGGCAGCGTATGGCCGTCGATCCGTTGATCGAGCTGCGAGACGTCAATAAGTTCTACGGGAAGTTGCACGTACTGCAGGACATCAATCTCACCGTCGGCCGCGGGGAGGTGGTGGTGGTCATCGGCCCGTCCGGCTCCGGGAAGTCGACGCTCTGCCGGACGATCAACCGGCTGGAGACGATCGAGTCGGGCCACATCACCATCGACGGCGAACCCCTCCCCGAGGAGGGCCGGGGGCTGGCCCGGCTGAGGGCCGAAGTCGGCATGGTCTTCCAGTCGTTCAACCTCTTCGCGCACAAGAGCGTGCTCGCCAACGTCTCCCTGGCCCAGGTCAAGGTCCGCAAGCGGAAGAAGGACGAGGCCGACCAGCGCTCCCGGGAACTGCTCGGCCGCGTCGGACTCGCCGAGCACGCCGACAAGTTCCCCGCCCAGCTCTCCGGCGGGCAGCAGCAGCGCGTGGCCATCGCCCGCGCCCTCGCCATGGACCCGAAGGCCCTCCTGTTCGACGAGCCCACCTCGGCCCTCGACCCGGAGATGATCAACGAGGTCCTGGAAGTGATGCGGCAACTAGCCCGCGAGGGAATGACGATGGTCGTCGTCACCCACGAGATGGGCTTCGCCCGCTCCGCGGCCAACCGCGTCGTCTTCATGGCCGACGGCTGCGTCGTCGAGGACCGCACCCCGGAGGACTTCTTCACCGCCCCGGAGAGCGACCGGGCCAAGGACTTCCTGTCCAAGATCCTCAAGCACTGACGGGAGGCCCTGAGTTGCGTACGAGGAAAGTGCTGGCCGCCTGCGCCGGACTGCTGCTCGCCGTCCTCGCCGCCGGCTGCGGCAAGGACGGCAGCCCGCCGGTCAAGGGGCCGAAGGCCGGGGAGCTGCCCGTCTACAAGGTCGACACCGGCTTCCGGCTGCCGGACTCCAGGACCTGGAGGAACGCCAAGAAGCGCGGATACCTGCGGGTGGGGGCCAAGGAGGACCAGCCCTACCTGGGCGAGAAGGACCCCGCGAGCGGCGTCTACTCCGGCTTCGACATCGAGATCGCCCGGATGATGGCGGCGTCCCTCGGCTTCGACCCGAAGACGATCCGGTTCAAGACGATCGCCTCCGCCAACCGCGAGACGGCCCTGCAGAACGGGCAGATCGACTACTACGTCGGCACCTACACCGTCAACGACATGCGCAAGAAGCTCGTCGGCTTCGCCGGCCCCTACTACATGGCGGGCCAGGGACTGCTGGTGCGCACCGACGAGGACGACATCCACGGCCCCCAGGACCTGGCCGGCAAGACGGTCTGCTCGGCGGCGGGCTCGACCCCGTACCAGCGGATCGCCGCCGACTACCCCAAGGCGAAGCTGGTCGCCTACGACACGTACTCGATCTGTGTCGACAACCTGCTGACGTTCCAGGTCGACGCCGTCACCACCGACGACGCGATCCTGCTGGGCTTCGCCGCCAAGGCGCCCGACGAGATGAAGGTCGTCGGCAAGCCGTTCTCCGAGGAGCCCTACGGCATCGGGGTACCGCGCAGCGACAACGTGCTGCGCCTCGCACTCGACGACGCGCTGGAGGCCAACGAGAAGAACGGCAACTGGAAGAAGGCGTTCGAGGCGACGCTCGGCCTGTCCGGCGCACCCGCGCCCAAGCCGCCGCCCATCGACCGCTACCCGGCGAACTGAGAGGACGGCCGATTCCATGGACGTACTCACCGACAACTTCTCGCTCTACGGCAAGGGCTTCCTCGGGACCGTCGAACTCACCGTCTTCGCCTCGATCCTGGCGATGGTCCTCGGCTTCGTCATGGCCTCCTTCCGGGTGGCGCCCGTCGGCTCGCTGCGGGTGATCGGCACGGTCTGGGTGACGGTCCTGCGCAACACCCCGCTCACCCTGCTCTTCTTCGCCGTGCTCCTGGGCCTGCCGCGCTTCGGCCTGGTGCTGCCGTTCAACGTCTTCGCCGTCCTGGCGCTCGGCTGCTACACCTCGGCGTTCATCTGCGAGGTGGTGCGCTCCGGCATCAACACCGTGCCCACCGGGCAGGGCGAGGCGGCCCGCAGCCTCGGGATGACCTTCGGCCAGACCCTCGGCACCATCGTCCTGCCGCAGGCCTTCCGCTCGGTGATCCCGCCGGTCGGCTCGACACTCATCGCGCTCGCCAAGAACTCCGCGATCGCCGGAGCGTTCAGCGTCACCGAACTGCTCGGCACCTACAAGACGCTCAACGAGCTGGGCTACAGCATCATCTGGACCTTCGTCTGGATCGCCGTGGGCTACCTGATCATCACCCTGACCATCAGCGCGCTCTTCCACGTGCTGGAAAAGCGCTGGGGAGTCGCCCGATGACCGCCCACTCCACCCCCTCCGCGACCGTCCTCTACGACATCCCGGGGCCGCACACCCGCAAGAGGCACCGCCTCTACGGGATCGTGTCGACCCTCGTGATCCTCGCCCTGATCGGCTGGGTCGTCCATCTGCTGTTCGACACCGACCAGTTCACCAGTGCCAAGTGGGCGCCCTTCGAGTACAAGGGCATCCAGGAACTCCTGCTGCGCGGACTCGGCAACACCCTCAAGGCGTTCGCGTACGCCGCGGTCCTCTCGCTGGTCCTCGGGGCCGTCCTCGCGGTGGGGCGCCTGTCCGAACACCGCCCGGTGCGCTGGGTCGCGACGGTCCTGGTCGAGTTCTTCCGCGCCATGCCCGTCCTGGTGATGATCTTCTTCGTCTTCGTGGCGCTGAAGGTACAGCCGCTGCCGGCGCTGGTCGCCGGGCTCACGCTGTACAACGGCTCGGTGCTCGCCGAGGTGTTCCGCACCGGTATCAACTCGGTGGAACGCGGCCAGCGCGAGGCGGCGTACGCGCTCGGCATGCGCAAGACGCACGTCACCACCTACGTACTGGCGCCGCAGGCGGTGCGCGCGATGCTGCCCACCATCATCAGCCAGCTGGTGGTGGCCCTGAAGGACACCTCCCTCGGCTACCTGATCACCTACGAGGAGTTCCTGCATGCGGGCAAGCTCATCGCCTCCAACCTGGACTACGATCTGCCTTTCATCCCCGTGGTGATGGTGATCTCACCGATCTACATCGGGATGTGCATGCTGCTCTCCTGGTTCGCCGCCTGGGTGGCCAGGCGGCAACGGCGCAATCCGAAGACGGAGGCGGTGGACGTCGGCCCGGCCCAGCCGGGAACGCTGATGACGGGAGCGCGGTAGTCACGGGAGCGGTGTCCGACCGGCAGCAGCCGGTGATCACTTCTCGCGCGGCGGTACGGACGCCCCCACGGGTCCGTGCGGCGCGGGAAGAAGGTCAGCTGCGAGCCGGCCGGGCCGTCAGGCGAGAGCGCTCCTGGCCTGCCAGTCGGCCCAGGACACGTTCCACGCCCCGTAGCCGTTGCCCTCCGCGACCGTACCCTTGGCGTCCGCGCCGGTGATCTCGAACGGGTCACCGACGTGGGCCTGCCGGTAGAGGGAGGCGGCGTCGGCGTCGCTCATGCCGACACACCCCGAACTGTGGTTGGCCCGCCCGAAGTACGCGGCGTTCCAAGGCGCGGCGTGGGCGTACATGCCCGACCAGGTCAGACGCATCGAGTAGTCGACCATCTTGTCGTAGGTGTGGCCCAGGCCCACCGTCTCGGAGCGCATGTTGATCGTGCCCTCCTTCGCCATCAGCACGGCAGTGCCCCGCCACGACGCCTTGTCGCCGCCCGGCGTGCCGGCCGACATCGGCACGTCCATGACCGTCCTGCCGTCCCGCCGCAGCGCCAGCCGGTGGCGGTCGAGGTCCACCTTGACCACCTGGCTCGCGCCCACCGTGAACGTCGTCGCGTAGTCCCGTACGAAGAAGCCGCCGGACGGGCCCGAGTCGACGCCGTTCAGTTGGGCGTCGAGCGTGATGCGCGTACCGGACTTCCAGTACTCCTTGGGGCGCCAGTCGACGCGGTCGCGGCCCGAGTAGTCGCGCAGCCAGCCCCAGGAGCCCTCGGTGTCGTTCGAGGTGGACACCTTGAGCGCCTTCTCGACGGCCGCCTTGTCCTTCACCGGGTTGTCGAACACGATCGACAGCGGCTGGGCGATGCCGACCGTGGTGTTCTTGCCGGGCGCCAGTGTCAGCTTGTTCACCTTGACCGCCGGCGCGGTCGTGAACGCGGCCGTGTCGCTGCCGCCCGCGGTGTCCCGCGCGTCGACGCGGTACGCGGTGCCGGGCGCCGCCACCCGGTCGGACGTCCAGGTCCGACCGTCGGCGGATATCCGGCCGCTGAGCGCCTGGCCCCGCGTGGCCGAGACGGTGACCTCGCGCAGCTTCCCGGCCGCCAGCGTCACGGTCACCGGCTTGCCCGCGGCGGCCGCGGTGCCGTGCAGGTTCACCGAGATGTCGGCCCGCGCCGCCTTCGACGGACCGGCGCCCCCTCCCTTGCCGGCGTCGCCCCGGTCCGAAGCGGCGGCCCCGCCGGAGCAGGCCGTGAGCGTGACGCCGAGCACCGCTGTGCCGGCGATCAGCGCGAGCCGGGCGGGGCGCGGCGGGCGCACCGGTGTCAGAAAGGCGCAGAGCGCGGGAATCGCGGGAATCAACGGAAAAACCTCCAGGGCCTTGCTCGGTCGTCGGTGGAGAGGCATGCACCGGAGCTTAAGTTCCGTAAATCCGTGGAAAAGCAGGAATTCCTTCTGTGACAAGAAGCGCAGCGCAACGGTCATCGTCCGGTCACATCCGGCGCGCGGACCCGTCATGGACCGCTGTGAGCATCCTGTGCAGCCCCGCAGAGCAGACCGCGGGGCCCACGAGGGAGGGCCACGGACATGTCAGCGCTGCTCGCGACCGGAGACCGCAGCCGTGAACTACGCATACACGGCCTCACGGCGGACGAGCACCGCGCGCACCTGGCCACGCACGCGGACGCCAGCTTTCTGCAGTACCCGTCGTGGGCGGGCGTGAAAGAGGGATGGACGTCCGAAAGGCTCGGCTGGCACGACGACGACGGCGTGTTGAGCGGCAGCGCACTCGTCCTCTACCGGCAATTCCCGGGCACCCGGAAATACTTCGCCTACCTTCCGGAAGGGCCGGTCACCGACTGGGCCGACCCCGGTATGGACCGGTGGCTGCGACCGCTGCTCGCCCACCTGCGCGCGGCCGGGGCATTCGCCGTACGCATCGGGCCCTCGCCCGCCTACCGCCGCTGGGACACCCCCCGGCTCAAGGCCGCGACAGGCCCCGGCCGCGCCGTCGGCGACGTCCTGGCCAGCGAGGTCGACCCGCTCGGCGCCGCCGTCGCGGACCGGCTGCGGGCGCGCGGCTGGCGGCGCTGCGGCGGGGACGGCGACGACGCGGACGCCCAGCCCAGGTACGTCTTCCGGGTGCCGCTCGCCGGGCGCGGCACCGAGGACCTGTGGGCCGGGCTCAACCAGGAATGGCGGCGCAATGTGCGCCGGGCGCGCAAGGCAGGGGTGCGCATCGTGACCGGGAGCGCCGCCGAGCTGCCCGAGTTCCACCGGCTGCTGCGGATCACCGAGGAACGCGACGGCTTCCGGCTCGGCCGCTCCCTCGCCTACTACCAGCGCCAGTACGCCGCGCTCAACGCCGAACAGCCGGGCCGGATGAAGCTGTGCCTGGCCGTGCACGAGGGCGAGATCCTGGCCGCGCACACCCTCATCAGCACCGGCCGGCGGGTCTGGTACCAGACCGGCGCCTCCGCCGACCACCGCCGCGAGGTCCGCCCCAGCAACGCCCTGCAGTGGCAGATGATGTGCGACGCCCGGGACCGCGGCGCGGAGGTGTACGACATGCGCGGGGTATCCTCCACGCTCGATCCCGACGACCGCCCCTTCGGGCTGCTGCGCTGGAAGTTCGGCACCGGCGGGCAGGTCGTGGAGACCCTCGGAGAATGGGAGACATCGGTGGGCGGAGCCGCCAACAACACGCTGTACCGGGCGTTCCAGGCCTACCTGGCGCGCCGGTGACGGCCGCGGACGCCGCCCCCGCGGCACCCGCCCCCGAACAGCCCGGGAGCCGCGGCTCCGGCTCGGTGCTGCGCAGCGGCGCCGTCATGGCCGCGGGCTCGGTCGTCTCGCGGGCGACGGGGTTCATACGCTCGGCGGTCGTCGTCGCCGCGCTCGGCACCGGACTGCGGGCCGACGGCTACACGGTCGCCAACACCGTGCCCAACATCCTCTACATGCTGCTGATCGGCGGCGCCCTCAACGCGGTCTTCGTCCCCGAACTCGTCCGGGCCGCCAAGGAGCACAGCGACGGCGGCGCCGCCTACACCGACCGCCTGCTGACCCTGTGCACGGCGGGGCTGCTCGCCCTCACCGCGCTCGCCGTCATCGGCGCGCCGCTGATCATTTCGGTGTACGCCCCCACCTACGACGGCGAGCAGGCCGAACTCACCATCGCCCTGGCCCGCTACTGCCTGCCGCAGATCCTCTTCTACGGGCTGTTCACGCTCCTGGGACAGGTGCTCAACGCCCGCGACCGGTTCGGCGCGATGATGTGGACGCCCGTCCTCAACAACCTCGTGATCATCGCGGTGTTCGGGCTCTACCTCTGGACGGCCGCGACCTCGGACGGCACGCTCACCGCCGCGCAGGCCCAGTGGCTGGGCTGGGGCACCACGGCGGGCATCGCCG
This sequence comes from Streptomyces sp. A0958, assembly GCF_004795035.1. Taxonomy (GTDB): domain Bacteria; phylum Actinomycetota; class Actinomycetes; order Streptomycetales; family Streptomycetaceae; genus Streptomyces. The sequence goes on along the minus strand of NZ_SSBK01000033.1, from coordinate 60,933 downwards.
TGCAGAGCCTCGCGCTGGTGCCCTCGCTGCGGGCCGCCAACTTCCGCTGGCGGCCCCGGTTCGACTGGCGCGGCAACGGGCTCACCCGGCCGCTGCGCGCCGCCGGCTGGCTCGTCATGCTCGTCCTGACCAACCAGGCCGCCTACTGGGTCGTGACCCGGCTCTCCACCGCGACCGGCCAGCACGCCGTGGACCAGCACGTCGCGGGCGGCGCCGGGTACACCGCGTACAGCTACGCCTACCAGCTGTGGGTGGTGCCGCAGGGCATCGTGACCGTCAGCCTCGTCACCGCGCTGATGCCCCGGATGAGCCGGGCGGCGGCCGGCGGCGACCTGGCCGGGGTGCGGCGGGACCTCTCGTACGCGCTGCGCACCTCCGCGGCCGTGGTCGTCCCGGCCGCCGCCCTCCTGCTGGCGCTCGCGCCCTGGGTGATGGGATCGGTCTTCGGCTACGGACGCACCGGGCCCGCGGACATCACGGTGATGGCGGGCATGATGGCCGCGTTCGCCCCCGGGCTCATCGCCTTCTCCGGGCAGTACGTGCTCTCCCGGGGCTTCTACGCGATGAGCGACACCCGCACCCCCTTCCTGCTGAACCTGGTCATCGCCGCCCTCAACGCCGGTCTCTGCGTCGTCGCCTACCTGCTGCTGCCCCCGCGCTGGGCGGTGACGGGCATGGCGGGCGCGTACTCGGTGGCCCTGCTCAGCGGCTTCGCCGTCACCGCGTACGTCCTGCACCGCAGGCTCTCCCCGCCCGGTGCGGCGCGCCCCGCGCTCACCCGCTCGCCCGGGGTGTGGGCGCACGTGCGGCTGATGGCCGCGTGCGTGCCCGCCGGGCTGCTGGCGTACGCGGCGGCCCGCGCCGTCGACACGGAGGGGTCGGGGCTCGGGGACCTCGCCGCGCTGGCAGCCGGGACGGCCGTTCTCGTCCTGGTCGTGGCCCTGCTGGCCCGTCCCCTGCGGCTCACCGAGGTGAGCGCCGCGCTGAACGCCGTAAGCGGCCGGCTGCGGCGCACCTGAGCCGGGACCGGACCGCCCGCCCGTTCGAATCCACTCCTTGACCGCTGGGATACTGACGCCATGCCTCGCGTGCTGCTGATCGAAGACGACCCCTCCGTGCGGGAAGGGGTCGAACTGGGGCTGCGCAGGCGCGGACACGACCTGCGGTCCGTCGGTACGGGCGAGGCGGGGCTCGACGCGCTGGGGGAGTTCCGGCCCGATCTGGTCCTCCTCGACCTGATGCTGCCCGGCATGAACGGCGTCCAGGTCTGCCGCCGCATCCGCGAGACCAGCCAGCTGCCCGTCATCATGCTCACCGCGCGCGGCGACGACTTCGACGTCGTGGTGGGCCTGGAGGCGGGCGCCGACGACTACATCGTCAAACCCGCCCGCACGGAGGTCATCGAGGCCCGCATCCGGGCCGTGCTGCGCCGGCTCGCCGCCCCCGCAGGACGCGGCGGCCCCGAGTCGCACGGCGAGCTGACCGTCGACCGCGCGGGCCTCGCCGTCGCGAAGGCCGGCGAGCGGCTGCTGCTCGCCCCCTCCGAACTGAAGCTCCTGCTCCACCTCTCGGCCTCGCCCGAGCAGGTCTTCAGCCGCCAGCAGCTCCTCGAATACGTGTGGGAGCACAGCTACCACGGGGACGCCCGACTGGTCGACGCCTGCGTGCGCAGGCTGCGCCAGAAGGTCGAGGACGTGCCCGGCAGCCCCCGCTACATCCAGACCGTACGAGGCTTCGGCTACCGCTTCGGACCCCTCACGTGAAGCTGTTCGCCGCCCGGTTCGGCCTGCGCACCCGGTTGATCGCGGCGTTCCTGTTCGTCGCGGCCGTCAGCGCCGCCACCACCGCCGCCCTCACCTACCGCGAGGCACGCTCCGCGATACTCCAGCAGGCCCAGGACACCGCCGTCGCCCAGTTCCGGGACCGGATCAGCGCCCAGGCCGTCACCCTGCCGCCGGACCGGGACCAGCTGCGCCAGGTGTGCCTGCGGCTGGCCCGGGAGGGCAAGGCCCGCACGTGGACCGTCTTCGCCGAATACGGGGACCTGCGGGTCTCCTCGTCGGACCGGCCCTCATCCGGGGTGATCACCGCCGGCCTGCGCACGGCCGCCCGCGACAACGCCCACGGCTCGTTCCAGCGGGTCGTCAAGGACGGCACGCCGTGGCTGACCGTCGGCATGCCCACCCTCTTCGACCGGGGCGACGGCAGGCAGCCCACCGGCCTCGTCCTCTACGCCGTGATGCCGCTGTCCACCGAGGAGGCCAACGTGGCCGCGATGGTCACCGCGGCCCGCGACGGCGCCCTGCCCGCCCTGCTCATCGCCCTGGTGCCCGCCCTGCTCGCCGCCCGCAGCGTCCTGCGCCCGGTACGCGACCTGCGCCGGGCCGCCGCGGGCATCGGCCGGGGCGAACTCGACACCCGCATCACGGTGCGCGGAGCCGACGAACTCGCCGATCTCGCCTGGACGTTCAACGAGTCCTCGACCAAGCTCCAGGAGTCCGTCGACGAGCTGCGCCGGGCCGAGGAGCGGGCCAGGCGCTTCGCCTCCGACGTCTCCCACGAACTGCGCACCCCGCTCGCCGGCATGCTCGCCGTGACCGAGGTCCTGGACGAGGACGCCGGCGAGCTGCGCCCCGACACCGCCGCCGCCGTCCGGCTGATCAGCGCGGAGACCGGGAAACTCGCCACACTGGTCGAGGACCTGATGGAGATATCCCGCTTCGACGCCCGGGCGGCCGACCTGCACCTGGACGAGGTAGATGTCGCCGAGACCGTACGCAAGACGCTCCAGGGCCGCCGCTGGGAGGACCGGGTCACCACCGAACTCGCCGATGGCGTACGGGCGGTGCTCGACCCGCGCCGCTTCGACGTGATCGTCGCCAACCTGGTCGGCAACGCCCTGCGGCACGGCACCGAGCCGGTCACCCTGCGGGTGCGCACCGGTCGGCGGGACGGCGGGGACCGGCTCGTCGTGGAGGTCGAGGACAGCGGACCCGGCATCGAGGAGGCCGTGCTCCCGCACATCTTCGACCGGTTCTACAAGGCCGACGCGGCGCGCACCCGGTCGGCGGGCAGCGGACTCGGCCTCGCCATCGCCCAGGAGAACGTCCGGCTGCACGGCGGCACCGTCCTCGCGGCGAATGCTCCCGGCGGCGGTGCGGTGTTCACCGTGGACCTGCCGATGGGGGAGCGGTGAGGGGCGGGCGCGCACTCGGCGCGCTGCTGCCCGTACTGCTCCTCGCCACCGGCTGCGGCATCCGGGCGACCGACGTGGTGGAGGCGGGTGAGCCGGCGACGGTGGAGGTGGCCCCGGCCGGGCAGCTCGGCACCCTGCTGTACTTCGTCTCCTCGTCCTCGGCGTCCCGGCTGCTGCCCGTCGTCCGGACCGCAGATCCGCAGGACTACGGCAAGGGAAAGGCATGGGAGGACGACCGGCCCGCCGGGGCACCGGCCACCCTCGCCCTGCTCTTCGAAGGACCCAACGCGTCGGAACGGGCGGCGGGCCTGCGCTCGGAGCTGCCCGTGGGCGGGGTGAAGGCCGGGGTCGAGCTGAGCGCGCAGGGGGTGCAGGTCACTTTGAGCATCCGGGTTGCCGGGCTCTCCCAGGCGGCCCGCCAGCAGCTCATCTGCACCGCGGCCCGGGCCCGTACCGCCGACCGCACCGAGGCCGTCACGGTCACCGGCACCGACGGCGTCATCGGCCCGGAGCATTGCTCCGTCTGACCGCGCCGCGCCCCGTCTCAGCCGGCGGCGCGGTGCGAGGTGCGCGGGGCGGGCGCGGGGGACTGGGCCGCGCGGGTCACATCGGCGACCAGTTCGACCACATCCGGACCGTACGCCTGGGAGTTGACGACCTTCAGCAGCAGGCAGAAGGTGTTGTTGCCGTGCTTGCGGGCGAGGCGTTCGTGGTTGCGGGCCAGGTAGCGGGAGGCCGCCTGGTTGGTGATCGCCTGCTGCCCGCAGAACAGGAAGACCGGCCTGGCCTCCTGACCGGTCGAGAGCCGGGCGAGCAGCACGTACTCGCTGACCCCCTTCTCCGCCCGGTAGCGCTCGGTGCCGATCTGGAAGGCGTTGCGGTCGGGGCCGGGCTCCGGGTCCGTGTTGATCCGCACCCCGGGGAGCAGTGAGTGCAGGTGCGCGGCCATGCGGCGGTTCGACACCGGTCCGCCCACGCAGAACTCGGTCCGCTCGCCGATTCCCTGCTGAGCGATGTCGTGGGACAGGATCTGGGCGTGCGCCGAGCAGTCCTTGATCAGTGCGGACAGTTCCAGCAGGGCGAAGACGTCGTGGCGGTGGACGGAGCCCTCGCCGCCCGCGTCCCGGTTGACGACGAGCAGGCACTCGGAGTTCCCCGGCAGACCGAAGAACGCCTGCTTGCGGCGGAGCTTGCGACGCCAGAGGTAGGAGCGCGCGAGCCAGCCGAGGGCTGCGCTGATACCGGCGGCTATCACGCCCAGCACGATATTGCGTACGTCGTCAGTCATGGGCGGGCATGTTAGCGGGCATTCGGCCTCAAGTTCGAGGCGGTCCTGACGGGGCGGCAGGGGCGGCGTTACCCTGCGCGGACGATCCTTCACCGGAGGTGCGTATGCGACGTTCCGTCAGGCGGAATGTGTCGTTGTCGGCGATTCTCGCCGCTGTCGTGTCGGTCGGGGCCGCCGCCCCGGCCTCGTCCGCCCACCCGGCCGCACCACCGCCCAAGTCGCCCGTCGCGGTGGGATACGGGGGCGCGGTCTCCAGCGTCGACGCGGACGCCACGGCCGCCGGCATCGAGGTGTTGCGCAAGGGCGGCAACGCGGTGGACGCCGCGGTGGCGACCGCCGCCGCGCTCGGGGTGACCGAGCCGTACTCGGCGGGACTCGGCGGCGGTGGCTACTTCGTCTACTACGACGCCCGCACCCGGACCGTCCAGACCATCGACGGCCGCGAGACCGCCCCGCGCAGCGCGGACTCCTCCCTCTTCCTGGAGAACGGCAAACCGCTCGCCTTCGATGACGCGGTGACCAGCGGGCTCGGCGTCGGTACCCCCGGCACGCCCGCCACCTGGGACGCGGCGCTGGACGCCTGGGGAAGCACCTCGCTGCGGCAGGTCCTCAAGCCCGCCGAACGGCTGGCCCGGGACGGCTTCGTCGTAGATGAAACGTTCCGCTCGCAGACGGCGGGCAACGAGGACAGGTTCCGCGACTTCCCGGCCACCCGGAAGCTGTTCCTGCCCGGCGGGAAGCTGCCGGTGGTCGGCTCGGTCTTCAAGAACCCGGACCTCGCGCGTACGTACGAGGAGGTCGGCCGCAACGGCGTCGACGAGCTCTACCGGGGCAAGCTGGCCGACGAGGTCGTACGGACCGTACGCAATCCGCCCGTCGACCCCGCGTCCGACCGGGTGGTGCGGCCCGGCGGCCTCACCGCGAAGGACCTGCGCGCCTACCGCGCGCTGCGGCAGGCGCCCACGAAGGTGAACTACCGGGGGCTCGACGTGTACGGCATGGCGCCGTCCTCCTCCGGCGGTACGACGGTGGGCGAGGCCCTCAACATCCTCCAGTCCACAAGCCTTTCGCGGGTGAGCGAGGAGCGGTACCTCCACCGCTACATCGAGGCGAGCCGCATCGCGTTCGCCGACCGGGGGCGCTGGGTCGGTGACCCGGCGTTCGAGGACGTGCCGACCAAGGGCCTGCTGAGCCGACGGTTCGCGGACTCCCGGGAGTGCCTGATCAAGGACGACGCGGTGCTCGTCAGCCCGCTCGCGCCGGGCGACCCGCGCCACCCGGGCGACTGCCGGTCCACCGGCAAGGCCGCGCCGACCACGTACGAGGGCGAGAACACCACCCACCTGACGACCGCCGACAAGTGGGGCAACGTCGTCGCCTACACCCTGACCATCGAGCAGACCGGCGGCAGCGGCATCACGGTCCCGGGGCGCGGCTACCTGCTCAACAACGAGCTGACGGACTTCTCCTTCGCACCGGCCGACCCGGCCGTCCACGACCCGAACCTCCCGGGACCGGGCAAGCGCCCGCGCTCGTCCATCTCGCCGACCATCGTGCTCCGGCACGGGCAGCCGGTGCTCGCCCTCGGCTCACCGGGCGGCGCCACCATCATCACCACCGTGCTCCAGTCGCTGATCGGCAAGGTCGACCGGGGGCTCCCGCTGGTGGACGCCATCGCGGCGCCCCGCGCCAGCCAGCGCAACACGGCGGCCACCGAACTCGAACCGGCGCTGTGGAACAGCCCGTTGCGGGCCCGGCTGGAGTCCCTGGGCCACGTCTTCACCCTCAACCCGGAGATCGGGGCGGCGACCGGTGTGCAGCGGCTGCCCGACGGACGGTGGCTCGCCGCCGCGGAGAAGGAGCGGCGCGGCGGCGGCTCGGCGATGGTGGTGAGGCCGAGCGGGCGGCCCTGACCGCCCGAACCCGACAGGGGGGCGCACGGCGGCTCAGGCCGTAAGGAACATCTCCTCGCCAGAAGGGCGCCCCCACAGTGCGTATGCGAACGCTTGCCCTCGTCACGGCCTCCGGTGCCGCGCTGCTCACGGCGGGCACACCGGACCCCGCCACCCTGGCCGTGGCGGCGGGCTCGGACCCCGCCCTCGCCGCGCCCGCGCCGGCGCCGCGCCCGGCCCTGACGGCCGTGCGCCTCGCGCTGGTCGCGCGGGTCCACCAGGCGCCTCCCCGGGCGCACCGTTCCGCACCCTCCCCGGCCCGCGGCCGGGGAGGTCCGGTCGGCGCGGCCGACCTGCTGGCCAAGGTGTCCGCCTGTACGCAGGTGTCGAACGGCAAGTACCGCAAAGATGAAGGGGCTTCGGCGACGGTCTCGGTCTGTGGTGCGCACGGTGCCGTGTTCTGGAAGGCGGACATGGACATCGACTGCGACGGACAGGTGACCGCCGCCTGCAACGCGGGCACCGACCCGTCCTTCCACGGCGACACCGCGTTCCACACCTCGGACGACAAGCCGCTGAACGCGGAGAAACTGCCCTACGTCGTCGTGCCGGGCCGCAGCGACGTCTGGGACTACGCGGCGGCCGGGATCAAGGGCGGCGGGGTCGTCGCCGTCATCCACGGTGACAAGGTGGAGTACGCCGTCGTCGGTGACGTCGGCCCGGAGCGGATCATCGGCGAGGCCTCGTACGCCACGGCGAAGTCGCTCGGTATCGACCCGGACCCGAGGAGCGGCGGCACCGGCTCCGGGGTCACGTACATCCTGTTCAAGGACTCCGAGGTGTCACCGATCGAGGACCACGACGCCGCCGTGGCCGCGGGGCAGGCCCTCGCCGAGGAGTTCGTGCACTGACCGGGGCGCGGTGCTGACGGCGGGCGAGCGGTACGACAGCGTGCTGTTCGGGTTGCCGCGCGAGGAGTGGGAGGCGCGGGCAGCGGCGCCCTGTACCTCCGCGCGGATCACCGTGCCGACCACTCCCGGTAGCACCTCGCCCTGACCGGCGGGGCCCTACCGGTAGAGCCGCACGCCGCCGTTCGAGCCGAGGGCGTTGAGTTCCAGTACGCCGCCGTCCGGGGTGACGTACGCCGTGCCGGAGGTGAAGTTCCATTTGCCGGCCCCCGCCGACAGGCCCGCGACCGGGGTGGTGCGACCGGTGCGGGGGTCGATGGTGATGAGCTGCGGGGAGCCCGACGTGGTGACGGCGTGCACCTTGTCGTCCGCGCCGGAGGCGGCGACGGCGAGCGCGGCGGAGCGGAGGGTCCAGAGTTTGGCGCCGGTGGTGGTGTCGTAGCCGTCGATCACCGGGCTGCCGGAGGCCAAGGCAGGGGTGACCAGGACGTTGCCGTGGAGCTGTGCGGAGTGGTCGGCGCCGGTGTTGTTGCCGGGCATGAGCTCGTCGTCACCGACGGCCAGTTTGCGGCCGGTCCCGGTGGTGCCGAGAACCCGTACGGCGTCCTGGCGCGCCGTGTGGACGGCGGCGACCAGTGGTTTGCCGGACAGGATGTGCGTCACGTCCGAGTGGGCGCTCTCGGACTTCCGCCAGATCACCTTCCCGGTCCTGCCGTCGTACGCGGTGAGGGTGAACCGGGTCTTCCGGTCGAGGCAGTAGTCGTCCACCAGCACGACGCCGTCGGCGCCCCAGTCGTAGGCGTTGCAGTAGTGTCCGCGAGCCTTGTAGCCCCATACGCGGCTTCCGGTGCGGACGTCGACACCGCCGAGGAAGCTCTCGCTGACGATGGTGGCGACCTTGCCCTGCACGTACGTCGAGGCGGTCACCGCCGTGGGGTGTTTGCCGCTGGTCAGCGGCATGGACCAGAGGATCTTGCCGGTGGACGCATCGAGACCGGCCAGCCGGGTGCAGGTACTGGCGTCCTCGCCGAAGGCGACGGTGCCGATGCCCTCGGCGCTGAGCGTCGGCGACATCGCGCAGGGGACGGTGTCGCGCTTGGCACCGCTGCCGGCGCCCGCGGCTCTCCACACCTGCTTTCCGTCGGTGAGGTCGTAGGCCCGCAGGCCGCCTCGGCTGCCGGCCCGGACGAGCAGCTTGTCGGTGAGCCAACTGCCGATCAGTGTGTCGTCGGCGGCGGGCGCCGGTATCTGCCACGCCTGCGTCAGCTTCTCCGAGGCGACGGCCGCGGCGTCCTGCTGCTTGAGCACCACGGCGGCGGTCCCTCCGGCGGCGAGAACAACGAGGGCGAGCACCACCCTTCCCACCCACCTGGTCTTCCCGGCCCGTTTGCCGCCCGCGCCCGCAGGGGACCGCGGCTGCGCGGCGACAGGCTCGGGGGAACGGAGGGCCGTCCGGCCGCGGACGGCGGCCGAAGCCGACGGGTTCGTCGACGCCGACGGGTATCCGGACTCCTGGTCCGCCGGTTCGCCGCCGCGGCGGGTGTGCGGAGGTGTCCGGCGACCCGGCTCGTCGATGGACTCGTGGGCTCCGGCGGAGGGCTCCGGGAACCGCAGAGGGACGGTGGTGTCCCACCGCGTGCCGGAGGGCCCGCCATACGACTGGGCCGGCTGCTGGTCGTACGACTGGGTCGGCGGCCGGCTCTCCCACGTCGCGGCCGGCTCCGTCTGCCGCTGCTGCTGCTCGTACGGGTGCTGCTGCTCGTACGGTTGCTGGTCCTCGTACCGTTGCCGGTCCTCGTACGGTTGCTGCTGCCGGTACGGCTGCTGGTCTCCGTATGGGTGCTGCTGCTCGTACGGTTGCTGGTCCTCGTACGGTTGCTGCTGCTCGTACGGGTGCTGGCCCCCGTACGGTTGCTGCTCCCGGTACGGTTGCTGGTCCTCGTACGGTTGCTGCTGCCGGTACGGTTGCTGGTCCTCGTACGGCTGCTGGTCCCCGTACCCGTACGTGTGCTGGTCCCCGTACGGGTACGGGGCGGCAGGAGACCTGCGGGGCGGGAAGGCCCAGCCGTCCTCCTCCTGCGGAGCCCCTTGGCCCGGCGACGATTCCGTCGGCATCTCCGTGATCTCCCCTGGTCGGGCATCCGCGTGCGCCAACCGCAGTGAATGCGCCCTGATCTGTTCCGTTATGTACGGGCTGAGTTGTGCCCCTTGCCCTGCACGCCCTGGGTCAGCCGTTCTTGAACGAATGACCGAAGCTGTTCCGGGCCGATTCCACCTGGAACGCGGCCAGCGCGCCCTGCGAGGTGCTGATCCGCCAGTCCATCAGCTGTTTGCCGCCCGGCCAGTCCTTGCGCTGGTCGTACCAGACGAGCCCGATGACGCCGGCTTTCGCGGCGCCCTGGAACAGGTCACGGATGTGCGCCTCCTTCTGGTCGCTCTCCGCCACCCCGGTCTCCGCGATCAGCACCGACTTGCTGGAGAAGTCCGCGATCCGGTGCAGGGTGGGGGTGAACAGACTGGAGAAGGCGGCGCCGTCGATCGGCCCGTAGTAGCCGATGAGGCCGACCCAGTCGACATAGGCGTCGCCCGGGTAATAGGGGCGCAGCTTGGCGGGCGTGCCCGAGTCGACCACGTGCGGGGTCCACACCCAGATCACGTTGGTGACGCCTCGCGCGGAGAAGACGTCGTGCACGTGCTTCCAGGACGCGACGAAGTCGGCGGGCTCGGTGTGCTCGGGCCCCCAGGAGTTCCACGGGCCGTTCATCTCGCCGGCGAAGGAGAGGGCCAACGGGCCGTCGTAGGCGGCGACCTGGTCCGCAAGCTTGCGGATGTAGGCGTCGTCCTCGCCCTTGGCGATGTCGGCGAGCGAGGCGTCGGTGGGCACCAGCGCCATCATGGGCAGCTGGCCGTGCTGCCACAGGAAGGCGTTGCCCTCCGTGTCGAAGTCGTCGCCCCAGGAACTGTAGTACTCGCGGATGTCGGGGGCCCGTCCGGCCTCTTCTGTGAAGGTCTCGACGATGCCGTACTGCCAGGGCGTCTTGGCATCGACGACGCCCAGCGCGTGGCCGGACGGCTTGAGCAGGGACGATACCCGGTAGTGCGCGGCCGGGGCGGTGGCCGTACCCGCCTTGGTGCCGCCCCCGCTTCCCGCGCCGCCGCAGGCATCCACCAAGAGCGAGACGACGACCATGAGGATCGCCGCGACCATCAGGCGGCTGCGGCTGCGGCTGCGGCTGCGGCTGCGGCTGCGGCTGCGGCTGCGGGGAGGGGCCATGCGTGAAGGTCCGTTCGGGCGGGATGCAAGTGACGTAGCCGGAACTGTACGAGACCCGCGTGACATTCACCGAATCTCCATACTAATGTTCGTGCGTGATCGGGAACGGGTCGGATAATTTCCCCTTACTCGCATATTGATCATTTTCTGCACTACTCAACACTTTCGGCGCCGCCGAGCTGGCAGTTGCACCACGATGAAAGAAGCTCGAGGCTGTCGATGACCAGAACCTCCACGGCGGTCGAGCCGGCTCCCGTCTTCGTGGACCAGACCGGTCAGCGTGGCCGTCGGCTGCGTGGTTTCGGCTGGCTGGTGGGCATCCTCTGCACCGGGTGCGTGGTGGCGATGGTCTCCGGCCTGGTCGGAACCCAGTCGCAGGCGCCCGCGCTCACCGTCCCCGGCACCGCGGACACCAAACCGCCCAACCAGTACCTGAACGCGCCGCTGCCTGCGGCTCCCGGCATCACCAAGTCCGGGAAGGACGCCACCGCCCCGGCGGCCACTTCCGACGCCACCGCCCCGGTGACCACTTCCGACGCCACCGCGTCGGCCACCGCGCAGTAGCCAGACGCGACCGATCAGGAAGTCCATGTCCCGTCCCCGCCATCAGCGCCCCCGGCAATCCATCGCACGGCCGCGCCGGCTCGCCGCACCTCCGCTGCGGTTCTTTCTGCCGGTGACCGTACTGGCGACCCTGCTCGCGCTGATGGTGCTCCGGGGCATGGCGAACAACGAGGCCTTCCACGACGACCACATAGCCGTCTCGGTGGACAAGAGCACCGTCCCGACCGGAGTGCTGGAGGGCGGCCCGGTCGTCGACGCACGCGGCGACAAGAGCGACAAACCGGTTAACTACACGATCCCGGACAAGACCGTCGTCCTCTCCTTCGACGACGGGCCCTCCGCAAAGTGGACGCCGAAGATCCTCAAGGTGCTGAAGGAGGAGAACGTCCGCGCCGACTTCTTCGTCACCGGCTCGATGGTCACGCGCAACCCGGCGCTGATCCGCCGGATCGTGGCCGACGGCCACGAGATCGGTCTGCACACCTTCACCCACCCTGACCTCGCGCTGCACTCCGGCACCCGGCTCACCTGGGAACTGGGCGAGACCCAGCTCGCCCTGGCCGGTGTCGCCGGCATCCACTCCAGCCTTTTCCGCCCGCCCTACTCCTCCACCGCGGACGCGCTCGACGACTGGTCGTGGCCGGTGACCAAGCAGGCCGGGTCCGAGGGGTACCTGACCGTCTTCATCGACAAGGACACCGACGACTGGAAGCGCCCCGGCGTCGACTCCATCGTCAAGGCCGCCATGCCCGACCTCCCCGGCCAGGGCCAGATGATCCTGCTGCACGACGCGGGCGGCGACCGGGCGCAGACGCTGGCGGCGCTGCCGATCATCATCGAGAAGCTCAAGGCCCAGGGTTACACCTTCAAGACCACCGGCGAGGCGCTCGGCACCGGCTCCGCCAACACCAAGGTCACCAGCTACAACCTGTGGGTCGGCAAGGCGTTCCTGTGGTGCACCACGTTCTCGGTGGGGCTGCTGCCGTGGCTGGTCGGCCTGCTCGCGGTCGTCGGCGTGCTGGTCATGGCGCGGTTCGTGCTGATGCTGGTGCTCTCGGCCGTCCACGTGCGGCGTGTCCGCAGGCGGGGCTTCTCCTGGGGTGACCCGGTCACCGAACCGGTCACCGTGGTCGTACCCGCGTACAACGAGCAGGAGTGCATCACCAACACCCTGCTCTCACTGGCCAGAAGCGAACATCCCATCGAAGTGATCGTGGTCGATGACGGTTCCACCGACGACACGGCCGCCATCGTCGAGGAGCTCGACCTGCCGATGGTCCGGCTGATCCGGCAGCCGAACAGCGGCAAGCCGGCCGCCCTCAACACCGGTGTGGCCGCCGCCTCGTACGACCTGATCGTCATGATGGACGGCGACACGGTCTTCGAACCCGCCACCGTCCGGGAGCTGGTGCAGCCCTTCGGCAACCCCCGCGTCGGCGCGGTGGCCGGCAACGCCAAGGTCGGAAACCGCGACACGCTGATCGGCGCCTGGCAGCACATCGAGTACGTGATGGGCTTCAATCTCGACCGCAGGATGTACGACGTCCTCAACTGCATGCCGACCATCCCGGGTGCCGTGGGCGCCTTCCGGCGTACGGCGTTGGAGCAGGCGGGCGGGATGAGCGACGACACGCTCGCCGAGGACACCGACGTGACCATGGCCCTGCACCGGGCCGGCTGGAAGGTCGTCTACGCCGAGAACGCGCGTGCCTGGACAGAGGCGCCCGACAGCATGAAGCAGCTGTGGTCGCAGCGGTACCGCTGGAGCTACGGCACCATGCAGGCGATGTGGAAGCACCGGCACGCGGTGCTGGAGCGCGGCACGGCCGGCCACTTCGGCCGGGTGGGTCTGCCGTTTGTCGCCCTGTTCATGGTGGTCACCCCCCTGCTCGCGCCCGCCATCGACATCGGCATGGTCTACGGCGTGGTCTTCGTCGACGCGTACAAGACCCTGGCCGCCTGGTTCGCGGTGATGGCACTGCAGGCCGTCTGCGCCTGGTGGTCCTTCCGCCTGGACAAGGAGAAGGCGTGGCATCTGATCACGCTGCCGGCCCAGCAGGTGGTCTACCGGGTGCTCATGTACATGGTGCTGCTGCAGTCCGCCATCACCGCTCTGACCGGGGGCCGGTTGCGCTGGCAGAAGCTGCGGCGCACCGGTGAAGTGGGTCTCGATGTCACGACAGGGGCGACGTCTTCATGAGTATCGCGGAACCAGGTGCCTTCGGCACCCAGAACTCCTCGGACACCGTCGCCCTGCGCGTGGCGGACTCCGCCGCGGTCCCCGCGCAACGTGCGCCGCAGCCCGAAGAGGCCGCCCAGACGCCCGCGCGGAAGCCCGTCCGCGACCGCTACCTCGACCTGCTGCGGGCGCTCGCCCTGGTCCGCGTGGTGATCTACCACAACTTCGGCTGGACCTGGCTGCCGGTCGTCTTCCCCTCCATGGGTGTCATGTTCGCGCTGGCCGGGTCGCTGATGGTGCGATCCCTGAAGCGGCCCGCGCTGAGCGTGGTCCGGGGCCGGTTGCGCCGTCTGCTGCCGCCGATGTGGCTGTTCGGCGCGGTCGTGGTGCCGCTGATGCTCCTGGAGGGCTGGCGGCCTGATCCCAGCCACCCCAACTGGTGGTGGGGTGATCTGGCCTACTGGGTCCTGCCGTTCAGTGAGCCGCCGTTCGGGGCCTCGCTGCACACCTTCGGCGGGCACCTGCCGAGTTCCTGGGCCGAACAGATCTGTGTGCCGCTGTGGTACCTGCGCGCCTACCTCTGGTACGTACTGCTGTCGCCGCTCATGCTCAAGGCGCTGCGGAAGCTGCCCTGGGTCACCCTGATGGTGCCGCTGGCGCTCGCGTTCTTCCTCAACTCCGGCCTGGTCGACCAGGGCGGCCGGCTGATGGAAGCCGCCACCGACTTCACCACCTTCGGCTCCTGCTGGCTGCTCGGCATGGCCCACGGGCAGGGGCTGCTCCGCAAGATCCCGCAGTACATCGTGCCGTCCCTCGCACCGCTGGTGCTCGTCTTCGGCTACTGGTGGCTACTGCGGTCGCCGGTGGACAACCCCCGGCTCGGGCACGACCTGGAAGCGGTACCGGTCGCCCAGGCGATCTGGTCGTTCGGCGCGGTGCTGCTGCTGCTCCACCTGAGCCCCTCCTGGGAGCAGTGGCCCAAGCCGCTGGAGCGGTTCAACGGCGTGATCAGCCTGCTCAACTCCCGCGCGGTGACCGTCTACCTGTGGCACTCCGTCGCGCTGGTGCTGACCGAGCCGTTGATCGACCCGCTGTGGAGCAACACCTTCCTCTACCAGCACGCGCAGTGGCTGCTGGGAAGCCGCTGGACCCCGCTGGTGGTCGCCGTTCCGCTGATCTGCCTGGCGATCCTGCTCTTCGGCTGGATCGAGGACGTGGCCGCCAAGCGCCGCCCGCGGCTCTTCCCCTACCCGCGCCGCTCCCAGGGCCGGGGCCGCCGCCGGGTCCGCTAGCTGAGGGCTGTCCCGTAGGGGGCCTCTTGCCGATCAGGGCCGGGGCAGGCAACGTCACGGGTCAGCACAACCGGCGCGCTCAGATCGCGGTCAGGATGCGGGGGCCGTCGTCCGTGATCGCCACGGTGTGCTCGGCGTGCGCGGCCCGGCTGCCGTCGGTCGTACGCAGGGTCCAGCCGTCCCGGTCCGTCCGGTAGGTGTCCACCCCGCCGGCGATCAGCATCGGCTCGATGGCCAGCACCATCCCGTGCCGCAGCGGCATGCCGCGCCCCGGCCGCCCCTCGTTGGGCACGCCCGGGTCCTCGTGCATCTCGCGGCCCACGCCATGCCCGCCGAACCCCTCGGGGATGCCGTAGCCGGCGGTCCGGCAGACCGTGCCGATGGCGTACGCGATGTCCCCGATCCGGTTGCCCACGGTGGCCGCCGCGATGCCCGCGTCGAGGGCCGCGTACGCCGTGTCGACGAGCCGGGTGTCGGCCGGGCGGGCCCTGCCGACGGTGAAACTGATCGCCGAGTCACCGGCCCAGCCGTCCAGCTTCGCGCCCGCGTCGATGCTCACCAGGTCGCCGTCGCGCAGCCGGTAGTCCGTCGGGATGCCGTGCACGATCGCGTCGTTGACCGACGCGCAGATCACCGCAGGGAAGGGGATCGGGGCGAAGTGCGGCCGGTAGCCCAGGAACGGCGAGCCGGCGCCCGCCTCGCGCAGCACCCCGCGCGCCACCTCGTCGAGTTCACGCAGGGAGACGCCGACCGCCGCCGCCTCCCGGGTGGCCGTCAGCATCTGTGCCACGACCCGGCCGGTCGCGCGCATGGCTTCGATGGATGTGTCCGTCTTGAGTTGCACCATGCCAATTACTATACCGGTCCGAGCGGTATTAGAATGACGGCATGGTGCGAACCCCCCTGACCCCGGAAGAACGCCTGCGCGGCGAACGGCTCGGCCTGCTGCTCCGCGAGGCGCGCGGTGGCCGCAGCATGACCGACATCGCCGCCCGTGCCGGGATCTCCGCCGAGACGCT
The DNA here is from genome assembly GCF_004795035.1 of Streptomyces sp. A0958. Taxonomy (GTDB): domain Bacteria; phylum Actinomycetota; class Actinomycetes; order Streptomycetales; family Streptomycetaceae; genus Streptomyces. The sequence continues at coordinate 45,321 of NZ_SSBK01000033.1, read as the reverse complement.
GCGGAAGATCGAGACCGGCCGCGCTCCCACCCCCGCGTTCTTCACCGTCGCCGCCGTGGCCGGCGCGCTCGGCCTCTCCATGGACGAGCTGCTGCTGCGCTGCGCCCCGGCGCCGGCGACCGTACCTCTGGCCGGTTAGCGCTGGGGGTGCGCGCCCCCGCGCCTACGCTGGGGCCATGAGCCTCCAGGACTTCTCCCGCAGCGAGTACGTCAGCCTCACCACGTACCGGAAGGACGGCACGCCCGTGGCCACCCCGGTCTGGGCGGCGGCCGACGGCGACGAACTGCTCGTCTGGACCAAGAGCGATTCCTGGAAGGTCAAGCGGCTGCGCAACGACAGCCGGGTCCGGGTGACCGTCTGCGATGTGCGCGGCCGGACCGAGGAGGGCGCCGCGAGCGCCGAGGGCACCGGCAGGCTGCTCGACGAGCGCGGGACGGCCGCCGTGCGCCGCGCCATCGGCCGCAAGTACACCTGGAAGTACTGGCTGCTCGACTACCCGGCGATGATCGTTCGGCTCGGCAAGCGCCCGCACACAGGGATCGCCATCACCTTCTGAGCCCTGCACTGGCCCGCACGGGTGTGAAACATGATCGACTCAGCTGGTTCACGGCGATGGTCTTGCCCCGCTGTGTGACGGGGCTTACGTTCTCCCCTACGCACGTGTCTACGGGCGTAGAAGCACGAAGAGGCTCTCTGACGCCGCGTCGAAGGAGCAGCTCATGTCCCACGTCGTACGCGCCGCACTCGTCCAGGCGACCTGGACCGGCGACACCGAATCCATGATCGCCAAGCATGAGGAGCACGCCCGCGAGGCCGCCCGGCAAGGGGCGCGGATCATCGGCTTCCAGGAAGTGTTCAACGCCCCCTACTTCTGCCAGGTCCAGGAGCCCGAGCACTACCGCTGGGCCGAGGCGGTGCCGGACGGCCCGACCGTGAGCCGGATGCGGGAACTGGCCCGCGAGACCGGCATGGTGATCGTCGTTCCGGTCTTCGAGCTGGAACAGTCCGGCTTCTACTACAACACCGCTGCCGTGATCGACGCGGACGGCTCGTACCTCGGCAAGTACCGCAAGCACCACATCCCGCAGGTCAAGGGCTTCTGGGAGAAGTACTACTTCAAACCCGGCAACGCCGGCTGGCCCGTCTTCGACACCGCGGTCGGCAAGGTCGGCGTCTACATCTGCTACGACCGCCACTTCCCCGAGGGGTGGCGCCAACTGGGACTGAACGGCGCCCAGTTGGTCTACAACCCGTCCGCCACCTCGCGCGGCCTCTCCGCCTACCTCTGGCAGCTCGAACAACCCGCGTCCGCCGTCGCCAACGAGTACTTCATCGCCGCGATCAACCGCGTCGGCCAGGAGGAGTACGGCGACAACGACTTCTACGGCACCAGCTACTTCGTGGACCCGCGCGGCCGGTTCGTCGGCGACGTCGCAAGCGACAAGGAGGAGGAACTCCTCGTGCGCGACCTGGACTTCGGGCTCATCGAAGAGGTCCGTCAGCAGTGGGCGTTCTACCGGGACCGCCGACCCGACGCGTACGAGGGGCTGGTCGAGCCGTGAGCAGCCTCCACCACCGCCACCTCGCCGTCAGCCCCGACTGGCTGGCGCTCTACTACCGCCACCCGCTGGAGATCACCCACGGCGAGGGGCGCCACGTCTGGGACGCCGACGGCAAGCGCTACCTCGACTTCTTCGGCGGCATCCTCACCACCATGACCGCCCACGCCCTGTCCGAGGTCACCAAGGCGGTCAGCGAGCAGGCCGGGCGCATCATCCACTCCTCCACGCTCTACCTGAACCGCCCGATGATCGAGCTGGCCGAGCGCATCGCCGCGCTCTCCGGCATCCCCGACGCCCGGGTCTTCTTCACCACCTCCGGCACCGAGGCCAACGACACGGCGCTGCTCCTGGCCACCACGTACCGCAGGTCCAACCAGATCCTCGCGATGCGCAACAGCTACCACGGCCGGTCCTTCTCCGCGGTCTCCATCACCGGCAACAACGCCTGGTCGCCCACCAGCCTGTCGCCGCTCCAGACCCTGTACGTGCACGGCGGCGTCCGCACCCGCGGCCCCTACGCGCACCTGAGCGACGCGGAGTTCATCGCCGCCTGCGTCGCGGACCTGGAGGACCTGCTCGGCCACACCAGGACCCCGGCCGCCCTGATCGCCGAACCCATCCAGGGCGTCGGCGGCTTCACCTCCCCGCCCGACGGCCTGTACGCCGCGTTCCGCGAAGTCCTCGACCGGCACGGCATCCTGTGGATCTCCGACGAGGTGCAGACCGGCTGGGGGCGCTCCGGCGAACACTTCTGGGGCTGGCAGGCCCACGGCGAGAACGGCCCGCCCGACATCCTCACCTTCGCCAAGGGCATCGGCAACGGCATGTCGATCGGCGGTGTCGTCGCCCGTGCCGAGGTCATGAACTGCCTGGACGCCAACTCCATCTCGACGTTCGGCGGTTCCCCCGTCACCATGGCGGCCGGCCTCGCCAACCTCTCCTACCTCCTCGAACACGACCTCCAGGGCAACGCCCGCCGGGTCGGCGGCCTGCTCATCGAGCGGCTGCGGGCGATCGGCGCCTCCTCGGACCGGGTACGGGAGGTGCGCGGTCGGGGCCTGATGATCGGCGTCGAGCTGGTGAAACCCGGCACCGACGAGGCCGACCCCGAGGCAGCCGCGGCCGTACTGGAGGCGGCCCGCGAGGGCGGCCTGCTCATCGGCAAGGGCGGTGGCCACAACACCAGCGTGCTGCGCATCGCACCGCCCCTCTCGCTCGCGATCCCGGAGGCCGAGGAGGGCGCGGAGATCCTCGCCGAGGCGCTGCGCACGGCGGGCTGACGGCTGACAACGGCGTGGGTGCGGGGCCGGGCCCGGCTCCGCACCCCGAAGCATCTTCAGCACAGTGAGGAGGGGTACCCATGAGCCGTACCGTCATCCGCGGTGGCCTGGTCGTCACCGCGTCGGACGAGATGCACGCGGACGTACTCGTCGACGGCGGCCGCGTCGCCGCGCTCGCCGCCCACGGCACCGACGAGGCGACCGGCTGGAGCGCCGACCGCACCATCGACGCCACCGGCAAGTACGTCATCCCGGGCGGCGTCGACGCGCACACCCACATGGAGATGCCGTTCGGCGGTACCTACGCGTCCGACACCTTCGAGACCGGCACCCGCGCCGCGGCCTGGGGCGGCACCACCACCATCGTGGACTTCGCCATCCAGTCGGTGGGCCGCTCGCTGCGCGAAGGTCTCGACGCCTGGTACGCCAAGGCGGACGGCAAGTGCGCCATCGACTACGCGTTCCACATGATCCTCGCCGACGTGAACGAGTCCTCGCTCAGGGAGATGGACCTCCTGGTGGCGGAAGGCATCACCTCGTTCAAACTCTTCATGGCCTACCCGGGGGTGTTCTACAGCGACGACGGACAGATCCTGCGCGCCATGCAGCGGGCCTCGTCCAACGGCGGCCTGATCATGATGCACGCGGAGAACGGCATCGCCATCGACGTCCTGGTGGAACAGGCGCTCGCCGCCGGCCGCACCGATCCGCGCCACCACGGAGACGTACGGAAGGTGGCGCTGGAGGCCGAGGCCACGCACCGTGCGATCCAGCTGGCCCGCGTCGCCGGTTCGCCGCTGTACGTCGTGCACGTCTCCGCCGACGAGGCCGTCGCCGAGATCGCCGGCGCCCGCCACAAGGGACTGCCCGTCTTCGGCGAGACCTGCCCGCAGTACCTCTTCCTGTCCACCGACAACCTCGCCGAGCCGGACTTCGAGGGCGCCAAATACGTCTGCTCCACCCCATTGCGGCCGAAGGAACACCAGGAAGTCCTCTGGCGCGGGCTGCGCAACAACGAACTCCAGGTCGTCTCCACCGACCACTGCCCCTTCTGCTTCTCCGGCCAGAAGGAGATGGGCCGCGGCGACTTCTCGAAGATCCCCAACGGCATGCCGGGCGTCGAGAACCGCATGGACCTCCTGCACCAGGCCGTCGTCGACGGCCACATCTCGCGCCGCCGCTGGGTCGAGATCGCCTGCGCGTCCCCGGCCCGGATGTTCGGCCTCTACCCGAAGAAGGGCACGATCGCGCCCGGCGCGGACGCCGACATCGTCGTCTACGACCCGGCGGCCGAACAGACCGTGTCCGCCGCCACCCACCACATGAACGTCGACTACTCGGCGTACGAGGGAAAGCGGCTCACCGGCCAGGTGGAGACCGTGCTCTCGCGCGGTGAGGTCGTCATCGACCGCCGTACGTACACCGGCCGCGCCGGCCACGGCATCTACACCCCGCGCGCCACCTGTCAGTACCTGGACTAGGAGCAACTAGGAGCAGACGGCATGGACTTCGGACTCGTCCTCCAGACGGACCCGCCCGCATCGGCCGTCGTCGGCCTGATGCGCCGCGCCGAACGCAACGGGTTCCGCCACGGCTGGACCTTCGACTCGGCGGTGCTCTGGCAGGAGCCGTTCGTCATCTACAGCAGCATCCTCGAACACACCGACCGCCTCACCGTCGGCCCCATGGTCACCAACCCGGGCACCCGCACCTGGGAGGTCACCGCCTCCACCTTCGCCACCCTCAACGACATGTACGGCAACCGGACCGTGTGCGGCATCGGCCGGGGCGACTCGGCGATGCGCGTCGCCGGGCGCCGCCCCAACACCCTGACCCGGCTCGGCGAGGCCATCGACGTCATCCGCGACCTCGCCGAAGGACGCGAGGCGGTCGTCGACGGGCAGCCGGTCCGGCTCCCGTGGGTCAAGGACGGCCGGCTCCCGGTCTGGATGGCCGCGTACGGTCCCAAGGCCCTCGCGCTCGCCGGGCAGAAGGCCGACGGCTTCATCCTCCAGCTCGCGGACCCCTACCTCACCGAGTGGATGATCAAGGCGGTACGGGACGCGGCGGCCGGGGCCGGACGCGACCCGGACGCCGTGACGATCTGCGTCGCCGCCCCCGCCTACGTCACCGCGGACGACTCACCGCAGGCCCTCGCCCACGCCCGGGACCAGTGCCGCTGGTTCGGCGGGATGGTCGGCAACCACGTCGCCGACCTCGTCGCCCGGTACGGTGAGCACTCCGGCCTCGTCCCGGACGAGCTGACCGCGTACATCAAGGGCCGGCAGGGCTACGACTACAGCCACCACGGCCGCGCCGGGAACCCGTCCACCGACTTCGTCCCCGACGCCATCGTGGACCGCTTCTGCCTGCTCGGCCCGGCCGCCGCCCACATCGAGAAGCTGAGGCACCTCAGGGAACTGGGCGTCGACCAGTTCGCCGTCTACAACATGCACGACGCCCGCGAGGCGACCATCGACGCCTACGGCTCCACCGTCATCCCCGCCCTCACCGACTGACGGCCACGTCCGGCGCCGCCCCCGACGACAACCGGCTCGTCAACCACTCCCTGCTGCTCCGGGCCGGCCCGTCCTCGCCGGCGCTGTACGTGCTCCTCACGGGCGGCGAAGGCGTCACACCGGGGAGGACGAGCGGCTCAGCAGGGCGCTGACGTCGAACGATTCGCTCCGCGAGGGCGTGGTCCTGGGCACCGGCTCGTCGAAGGCCGAGAGGTTCACGACCGCGTCCGCGCCGTCGCCGTGCAGGGCGAGCCGCAGCGGATAGGGCTTCCCGGTCGCCGCCACGTCCACGGTCAGTGTCGTGTTGCCGCGCGTCCTGGTCAGCGGCACGACGGACGCCTTGCCGAGGGTGGTCCTCGGGCCCTTGTTGAGGGTGCCCGTGTCGTCGTTCGCGTTGTCGCTGACGAGCTTCTGGAAGGTGTTGAGGTCGCACGTCCTGGTCAGGGCGCGCAGCCGCGGGTTGTCGGCCGGGCCCTTCAGATAGCGGTCGCCCAGGATCGCGGCGAAGGCCGAACCGCCGTTGGGCACCTGGTTCTTCCAGAAGTCCGCGTCCGGCTTGAGCCACACGTCGTCGCCGCGTTTGACGATCAGCACCGAGCCCTGACTCCGGCCCAGGTCCACCGAACCGTTGCAGTTGCCGTCCCGGTCCACGGTGAGGTCCAGGGACATGGGCCTGTTTCCCCGGCCGAGGTCACCGCGCGTGGTCACGTGCAGCGAGTGCGCGCCGAGCAGCGCGTCGCGGGAGCGGTCGGCGATCTGCTGGGCGGTGAGGTTGTCGATGTCCTCGGCGTGGGCCACACCGCCGAGTACGCCGGTGCCGGTGGCGCCGATCAGGATCGCCGCAGCCCATGCGGCCGGGCGTGTGCCGAGGTGGGAGCCGGTCACGTCGCCTCCTCGAAGGGTCGTGGCGGGACTGTTCGGGTGACTGCGTTCGAACAAATCGAGCGTACGCCGGGGGCGGGGGCGCCGCCCCTTCGGCGTGCACGCATCCGGCCGGCCGTCCACCGGCGTACACACAGCGTGACGTTTTCCGGGGGCCCCGGTTAGGGAAGCCGTGGGCGGCTGCTCCGGCACCGCCGCCCGCGCACCCGTATCGAACGCGACCGCTCGCGGCCTCCCACACCGGTCACGGGCGGTCACAACCGGAAGGACACCATGAAGAAGTCCCAGGGGAGCCTGACCCGAGCCGTGCTGCGCGCCGCCGCCGTCACCGGCCTGAGCACCGCCCTCGCGGTGGCGGGCGCCCTCGCCACCGCCGCCTCGGCAGCCGCCCCCGCCGCGACGCCGCCCGGCCTGTCCTGCGAGACGGGCAAGCACGCCGTCGACGACCACACCGGCTACGCGCTGTGCCGGAACAACGGCGGCACGACGCAGACCTTCTGGGTGCACCTCGTCTGCGGCTGGTCCCCGGACGTGGACGGCGAGCACGTCACCCTCAACCCGGGCCAGTCCGGCCAGTCGACCGCGCACTGCGCGGGTCTCGGCACCGGAATCGGGGAGATCAGCGTCCGGCCGTAGGCAGCGTCCGGCCGAGCGGTTGAGGGGATCGCCTCCACTCGTTACCCTCCAGTAAGTCCGTACTCGGACAAGTGGCGGACCGGTGCCGGTGCACGCACCTGACGGTACGAGGGAGGCGAACGGCCCATGTCCTCAGCGGAGACCACCCGAACGGACGATGCGGCACCGGACGGCGCAGGACGGGCCGTCCCCGGGCCGCACAGTCCAGGGCCGGACGCCACGCCGGCGCAGACCGAGCCCCCGCCCGGTCTCGCCGACAGCGCGCGGGCCCTCGCGGACGGGCGGGTCACCGCCACCCAGCTGGTCTCCGCGGCGCTGAAGCGGATCGAGGCGAGCCAGGGCACCCTCAACGCCTTCCGGCACCTGCGCGCCGAGGCCGCACTCGCCGAAGCGGCCGAGGCGGACCGCCGGCTCGCGGCGGGGGAGCGGCTGCCGCTGCTCGGGGTGCCCGTCGCGGTCAAGGACGACACCGACGTCGCCGGGATGCCCACCCACTTCGGCTGCGCCGGGGACCGGATCGCCGCGACCGCCGACAGCGAGGCCGTACGCAGGCTGCGCGCGGCCGGGGCCGTGATCGTCGGCAAGACCAACTCCTGCGAACTGGGCCAGTGGCCGTTCACCGAGGGGGCCGCGTTCGGCGCCACCCGCAACCCGTGGCACACCGACCACACCCCGGGCGGCTCCTCCGGGGGTTCGGCGGCCGCCGTCGCCGCCGGCCTCGTGCCCGCCGCCCTCGGCTCGGACGGGGCGGGCTCGGTCCGTATCCCCGCCGCCTGGACCCACCTCGTCGGCATCAAACCGCAGCGCGGCCGGATCTCCGTGCACCCGCACAGCGACGCGTTCCAGGGCCTGACCGTCAACGGCCCGCTGGCCAGGACCGTCGCGGACGCCGCCCTGCTGCTGGACGCGGTCGCGGGGCCGCACCCCGACGACCCGCACCGCCCGCCCCCCGTCGACGCCTCGGCCGCCGCCCGCCGCGACCCGGGCCGGCTGCGCATCGCCCTCGCCTGGCGCCCCCCGCTCACCCTCACCGGCACCATGCCCCACCCGGACGTGCGCCGTGCGGTCACCGAGATCGCGGAGGCGCTGGCCCGGCTCGGCCACCACGTCGAGGAGGCCCGGCCGCGCTACGGACTCATCGGCCTCGGCTTCGTGCCCCGCGCCACCGCAGGGATCGCCGAACTCGCGGCCCTGCACCCCGAACCGGCGCTCCTGGACGCGCGCACCCGCAGCGCGCTGCGCACCGGCACCCGGCTCGGCGGCCGGGTGGTGCGGGCGGCCAGGGCGCGGGAGGTGCACCAGCACCGGCGGATCGGCGCTCTGTTCCACCGGGGGCGCTCCGGGGCCGGCTTCGATGTGCTGCTCACCCCGACGACCGCGCTGCCGCCTCCCCGTATCGGCAGGTTCGACGGGTTGAGCGCATGGCGCACCGATGTGGCGATGACCGAGGCGTGCCCGTACGCCTGGCCGTGGAACGTGCTGGGCTGGCCCGGCGTCAACGTCCCGGCGGGCTTCACCCCGGACGGCCTCCCGGTCGGCGCCCAGCTCCTCGGCCCCGCCCGCAGCGAGGAACGGCTCGTCTCGCTGGCCGCCCAGCTGGAGGCCGACCGGCGCTGGTACGAACACCGGCCGCCGATCCTTTAGGGCACCCGAGCGGTCCACTCGTCGGTGGTGAACTTGGTGCGGACGAGTTCCTCGGCCCTGGCCAGCTCCTCGGGGGTCACCTTCCCCCGGGTCAGTCCGTGCCGGTTGCGGAAGGACTCGATCATCCGCTCGATGACGGCCTGGCGGGGCAGACCGGTCTGCCGGCGCAAGGGGTCGACGCGCTTCTTGGCGCTCTTCGTGCCCTTGTCGGACATCTTCTCCTTGCCGATGCGCAGCACGTCGAGCATCTTGTCGGCGTCGATGTCGTACGACATCGTCACGTGGTGCAGCACCGCGTCAGGACCTCCGTCCGGGCCCACCACGCGCTTCTGCGCCGCCCCGGCGATCTTCCCGACCTCGGTCGCGATGTCGTTGAGCGGCTGGTACCAGGCCTTGATGCCCATGTCGCCCAGGGCCTCCAGCACCCAGTCGTCCAGATACGCGTAGCTGTCGGCGAAGGACAGCCCGGAGACCAGCGACTGGGGGACGGCGAGGGAGTACGTGATGGTGCTGCTCGGCTCCGCGAACATCGCACCGCCCCCGGACACGCGCCGGACGACCGTGACGCCGTGGCGCTCCACTCCCTCGGCGTCGACCTCGTTGCGCAGGGACTGGAAGCTGCCGATGATCACGGCGGGGGAGTCCCACTCCCACACCCGCAGCGTCGGCGGCCGCCGGCCCGCCGCGACCTCCGCCGTGATGACCTCGTCCAGCGCCATGTGCAGGGCGGGCGACTGCGGGGCGTCGTGGATGAGCTGCCAGTCGTAGTCGCTCCACTCCGTGGCGTGCGCCAGCGCGCGGCGTACGGCGACGGCGACGCCCTCCGAAGTGAGGCCGAGCATCACCGTCGACTCGGGAAGCGCCGCGTCGATCCTGGCCGCCAGGGCCACCGTGTCGGTGGTCGCCGGGGCACCCTCCAGCGCCGCGTCGATCGCGAGGATCGCCTCGTCCGGCTCCAGGAAGAAGTCACCCGCCACCCGGACGTCGCGCAGTGCGCCGCCCTCGACCTCCAGGTCCACCACGACGAGCTTGCCGCCGGGGACCTTGTACTCACCGTGCACAGCCATGCCTCCACTTCCGCCCGGTCCGCTTGCCCACGCAAGGGCTCCGACCAGGCACAACGCCACCGGCACGCGGTTTAGTCCGCCGACCGCACCGGGACCGGCCCAGCGCCCGGCAACAGATGGTTCCGTACAAATCATGATCTGTCCGGGCCGTTTGATACGGCGGTATTGCGAGGTCGTGGCGGGACCGTCCGGACGACCTGGTGCCGGCGCCGGAGCGCGGACAAGACCGGCGCTCGCACGTCAGCGCCGAACTGGACGTCACGGCAACGGTCCTGTCCGTGGTCATCGGGGCCGCCATGACGTCAACGCCTGCGGGCCTGTGCCGTCCGCCGGCCCGTGTTCGCTTCGACTCCTGTCCGGTACGTGCCGTGGCGTACGCGACGGTTTGCGCACCCCGGAGGGCGTTTTGGAGCCGTGGGGCCAATGGACCGGACCAAAGCCTTGACACCGACTTCTTTCACTTCTTAAATCACGTAGCGAACCAAGTCTTCCGCGCCTTTTGCGTCTGCTGTATCTGTCATGTGCATGATCTTTGTGTGCGCGGCAGCGTTCCCCTTCCTCCCCCTCACGCACCGGAAGGGAGAGTCATGGACTCCCCACGTCTTTCGCGGCGCCTGCTGCGCTCCGTACTCCCGGCACTCGCTCTCGCCCTGGCCACGGCCGGCCTGGTGGGCGGCGGCGGCCCCGCCCCCGCGACCGCCGCCCCGATGTCGCAGACGGCAGCGGCCGCCACGACGACGTTCTCCGACGAGTTCGACGGCGCGGCCGGCTCGGCCGTGGACGGCAGCGAGTGGCAGATCGAGACCGGCGACAACGTCGACAACCACGAGCGGCAGTACTACACGTCCGGGAACAAGAACGCCGCGCTGGACGGCCAGGGCCACCTGGTGATCACCGCACGCAAGGAGAACCCGTCCAACTACCAGTGCTGGTACGGAACCTGTCAGTACACCTCGGCGCGGCTGAACACCTCGGGCAAATTCACCCAGCAGTACGGTCACGTCGAGGCGCGGATGAAGATCCCGCGCGGACAGGGCATGTGGCCCGCGTTCTGGATGCTGGGCAACGACATCGGACAGGTCGGCTGGCCCAACTCCGGTGAGATCGACATCATGGAGAACGTCGGCTTCGAGCCCTCCACCGTCCACGGCACCCTGCACGGCCCCGGCTACTCCGGCTCCGGGGGCATCGGCGCCGGCTACACCCTGCCGGGCGGCAAGGCCTTCGCCGACGACTTCCACACCTTCGCCGTCGACTGGGCCCCCGACTCCATCACATGGTCCGTCGACGGCAACGTCTACCAGCACCGCACCCCCGCCGACACCGGCGGCAACACCTGGGCCTTCAACAAGCCCTTCTTCCTCATCCTGAACCTCGCGGTCGGCGGCTACTGGCCCGGCGACCCGGACGGCAACACCGCCTTCCCCCAGCAACTCGTCGTGGACCACGTCCGCGTCACCACCAGCGACAGCCAGACCGGGACGGGCGGCCGGATCACGGGCCTGGCCGGCAAGTGCATGGACGTCGCCGCGGCGAACAACGCCAACGGCACCCCGGTCCAGCTCTACGACTGCAACGGCACCGAGGCCCAGCGTTGGACCGTGGGCGCGGACGGCACCATCCGGGCGCTGGGCAAGTGCCTCGACGTGGCCTCCGGCGGCACGGCCGACGGCACCCGGGTCCAGCTCTGGGACTGCAACGGCTCGGCCGCGCAGAAGTGGGCCATCAGCGCGGCGCGCGACATCGTCAACCCCCAGGCGAACAAGTGCCTGGACGTCACGGGGAACAGCTCGGCCAACTCCACCCGCCTCCAGATCTGGACCTGCGCGGGCACGGCCAACCAGAAGTGGACGGTGAACGGCTGACCGACCGGCTCGTACACGGCCCCCCGGCGCCCCCGCGTCGAGGGGCCGTGCGCGTCCAGGCGGTGCACGGGGCCGGCCCGACCCCGACCGGGTCGCCCGCGTCCCGGACGCACATGCTTAGCTGGGGGCATGATCGATGACTTCCTCGCCGGTGACCTGACCCAGGTCGAGGCCGCGGTCCGCGCAGCGGCCGCCGCCGAGATCATGCCCCGCTACCGGCAGCTCGCCGACGACGACGTCATCGAGAAGAACGGACCGCACGACCTCGTGACGACCGCGGACCGGCGCGCCGAGGAACACCTCACCGCGTCCCTGAGCCGGCTCCTGCCCGGCTCGGCGGTCGTCGGCGAGGAGGCCGTCCACGCCGACCCGAAGGTGTACGAGGCGCTGGGCGGCGACGCGCCGGTGTGGATCGTCGACCCGGTCGACGGCACCCGCCAGTTCGTCCGCGGCGAGCCGGGCTTCTGCACCCTGGTGGCCCTCGCCCACCGCGGCGAGGTGCTGGCCTCCTGGACGTACGCCCCCGCCCTGGACGAGATGGCCGTCGCCGTGCGGGGGCGGGGCGCGACTGTCGACGGCACCGCGATACGCGCCGGCTCGCCCGCGCCCGACGCGGTGCTGCGCATCGCGATGTCGCACCCCGACTACACCTCCGACGAGCAGAAGCGGGCCCTGCTCGGCCTGCGCGCCGAGGGCTTCGCCGCCCGGCCCTGCGGTTCTGCGGGCCTCGAATACCTCGCCGTGGCCCGGGGCGAGGTCGACGGCCTCGCCTTCAGCTGGGAGTACGCCTGGGACCACGCGGCGGGGCTCCTGCTGGTCGCGGAGGCGGGCGGTGCCCAGGCCACGCTGTCCGGTGCGCCCTTCCGCGTCGCCGGCGGCAACGACCTGCCCTTCACGGCCGCCCGCGACCGTGCGACGGCCGACCGTATCCTGGCCGCACTGCGCGCGGGGGCCTGAGCGGCGGGGCGCCCGTCACGGCTCCAGCGGCTCGCGGGTGAGCGCGGCGAGGCGCTTCGCGGGCCTGCGGACCGAACGCCGCGAGCGCGACACCCTCCGGGAGCCGCCGGCCCGCTGCGGCACGGCCGTCCAGCGGGACCCAGCTTCGCTCAGGCGGGGCTCGGGCCGTGCTCGACCAGGCAGAACGGGTGCCCTGCCGGATCGGCGTAGACGCGCCAGGGCCGGTCGGTCCCGGCCCCGTCGTCGAGTACGGCCGCGCCCGCCGCCACCACCTCGGCCCCGGCCGCGCGCAGATCGGGAACCCCGAAGTCGAGGTGGAACTGCTGGGGGTGCTCCGGATCGGGCCATCGCGGCGGCCGGTGATCCGCCACGCGCTGGAACGCGGGCACCGTACCGGCGGGGGTGTGCAGAGTCGCCCAGTCGTCGTCGAGTGCCCACCGGCGGTCCACCTGGTTCACCCGCCCGCCGAGCAGCGCGCGGTAGAACTCGGCGAGACGCAGGGGATCGGGGCAGTCGAGCACCACGCACTGCAGTTCGGCGATCATGCCCGGGAGTCTAAGGGCTGTCCCGCCCGGAATCGCGGGACAGCCCTCAGGCGCTGTGCCTCTGGGAGGCGTCCGCGAAGTCCCGCCCGCACGCCCCGGGTCAGCCCGACGGCGTCCGCAGCACCTCGCGCACCTCCCGTACGAGCTCCGCGGCCGTCTCCACCGCCGCCGCGTCCAGGCCCCGCAGCGCCTCGCCCGCCCGGTCCGCGAAGTGTGCCGGGGTGTCCGGGAGGGCGGCCGCTGCTGCCAGGGCGCCCTTCTCGTTGAGGCACCAGGTGCGGTGGTGGGCGTGCAGCGACTGGGCGAGGACGCCGAAGGCGCGGGACAGGCAGAGCGAGACGTGGAGGCGGTCACCGGCCGGGGCCGACTTGCGGGCCGCCACGACCGAGAAGTCCGCCTCCCAGGCCGCGTCCGCGAGCGCCTTGCGCAACGGCTCCGGGTAAGTGGCCGTCTCGCCCTGAAGGCCCGTCAACTCCCCGGCTGGATCGGAGAGTACGCGGCCGAGGGCGACCTCGCCCGGGTACGCGGGGGACCAGAAGCCCAGCGGATGGCCCGGCTGGATTCCCACCTCGTAGCGCCCCTCCCGGCAGCCCGCCCAGACCGCCTCGACCCGGTCCAGGTCGCGCAGAATCCAGTCGACCTGGACTCCGTCCACCCGCAGCCAGGCCCCGCCGTTCACCCACGGACCCCACCCGCCCGGCCTGGCCACCTCGACCGGGGAGCCCTGGAACGCCGCCGCCAGGGCGGCCAGGGCGGCGGTGTCCGGGGTGCCGCGGTAGTAGAGGCCCAGGTCCCAGTCGGAGTCGGGGCGGTGGGTGCCACGGGCGCGGCTGCCGCCGAGTGCGACGGCCCGGATGCCGGGCACCTTCGTGAGCCGGTCGGCCATCTCGCCGATGCGGTGGCGTGCTCCGGAACCGTCCGGCCGTACGGGGGCGGCGGACAGCGGTGGGGGTGCGGGGTTCTCGGCCGTCATCGGACGGGGACACTACCCGCCCCCGGAACGTCGGCGCCTGCGAATATCCTGGGTGTTCCGACCGTCGGCTGACAAAGGAGTCCGAAGGTGCCGTCGATGCTCGATGCGGTCGTCGTGGGCGCGGGCCCCAACGGACTGACCGCCGCAGTCGAACTGGCCCGGCGCGGCTTCGCCGTGGAGGTCTTCGAGGCCGGGCCCGCGGTGGGCGGCGGGGCCCGTACGGAGGAGCTGACGCTCCCCGGCTTCCGGCACGACCCCTGCTCCGCCGTCCACCCCCTGGCCATAGGCTCACCCGCCTTCGAGGAGATGCCGCTCGCCCGGCACGGCCTGGAATGGCTCCAGCCGCGACTGGCGCTCGCCCACCCCTTCCCGGACGGTTCCGCCGCCGTGCTCGCCGGTTCGGTGGGGGAGACGGCCATGTCGCTCGGCCCCGAGGACGCGGGCGCCTACCGCCGGCTCCTCGCCCCCTACCTCGGCCACTGGGACACCCTCGCCCGGGACTTCCTGCGCACCCCGTGGGACGGGCTGCCCCGCGACCCGTACCGCTGGGCGCGGTTCGGGCTCGACGCGATCCAGCCCGCCACACTGCTCTCCCGCCGCTTCCGGGGCGAGAAGGCGCGCGGCATGCTCGCCGGCCTCGCCGCCCACGCCATCGCGCCCACCAGCGGCCTCGCGACCGGCGGCATCGCCCTGCTCTTCGCGCTGGCCGCGCACGAGAAGGGCTGGCCGGTGCCACGCGGCGGCTCCCAGGCCATCTCCGACGCCCTCGCCTCGTACCTGCGGGAGCTGGGCGGCACCATCAGGACCGGCACGGAGGTCAGGCGCCTCGACGAACTGCCGCCGGCCCGTGCCTACGTCTTCGACACCTCACCGGCCGCGCTCGCCCGGATCGCCGGACTCGGCCGCGCCTACCGGGACTACCGCTACGGCGCCTCCTGCTTCAAGATCGACTACGCGCTCTCCGGCCCGGTGCCCTGGACCGCGGAGGAGGCCCGCAGGGCCGGTACCGTGCACATCGGGCCCACGGCCGGCGAGATCGACGCCGCCCTGCACGCGGCGGTCGAGGGCCGCGACCCCAGCGTCCCGTTCCTGATCACCGCTCAGCCCAGCCTCGTCGACCCCACCCGCGCCCCCGAGGGCAAGCACGTGTTCTGGGTGTACGGACACGTCCCGGCCGGCTGGGAGGGCGACGCCACCGAGGTCATCGAACGCCAACTGGAGCGGTTCGCCCCCGGCTTCCGCGATGTGGTGCTCGCCCGCGCGGTGGCGGGCCCGCCCGGAATCGCCGAGCGCAACGCGAACTACGTGGACGGGGACATCGCCTGCGGCGCCTTCGCGGGCCTGCAGACCGTGATCCGCCCCAAGCTCGCCCGCGTTCCGTACGCGACCGCCCACCCGGCCGTCTTCCTCTGCTCCTCGGCGACCCCGCCCGGCCCGGGGGTGCACGGCATGTCCGGACACCACGCGGCGAAGGCGGTCTGGCGCCGGCTGCGGGAATCGGGCCCCTCCTCCGGCCGCCGCCGCTGACCGACTCGGCGGCGGCCGGAGGAGGGGCCCGCGCACCCGGTCAGGCGGGCAGGCGCTCCAGCAGCCCCGCGAAGTCGGTGTCCGGTGCGAGGGTGCCGAAGGCGAGCCCCCGGTCGCCGGCCAGCCGGGAGGCGCAGAACGCGTCGGCGACGGCCGTCGGCGCGTGCCGGACCAGCAGTGAGCCCTGGAGGACCAGCGCCGCGCGTTCGATGAGCCGGCGGGCCCGCAGCGGGGCGTCCTCGGTCAGGACGAGCTCGCCGCGCAGTTCCTGCCAGGCGGTGTCGAGCCGGCGGTCCGCCCCCGAGGCGGCCTCGATCTCGGCACGGAAGGCCTCCAGGGACTCCGGCTCGCGGGCCAGCGCCCGCAGCAGGTCCAGGGCGTTCACATTGCCCGAGCCCTCCCAGATGCCGTTGAGCGGCGCCTCCCGGTACATGCGCGGCATCCCCGAGTCCTCGACGTATCCGTTGCCGCCGAGGCATTCCAGCGCCTCGGCCACGGCCACGGGCTGCCGCTTGCACACCCAGTACTTGCCGACGGCCGTGGCCAGCCGCAGGAACGCGCGCTCCCCGGCGTCGCCCCGCTGGGCCCGGTCGGCGGCACCGGCCAGCCGCAGCGCGAGGGTGGTGGCGGCCTCGGACTCCACCGAGAGGTCACCGAGCACGTTGCGCATCAGCGGCTGGTCGATCAGCCGGGCGCCGAACACCGAGCGGTGGCGGGCGTGGTGGGCCGCCTGGGCGAGCGCGGCCCGGATGCCGGCGGCCGAGCCGAGGACGCAGTCCAGGCGCGTCATCGTCACCATCTCGATGATGGTGCGCACGCCCTTGCCCTCGGCGCCGACCAGCCAGGCCACGGTGTCGTCGAACTCGGGCTCGCCGCTGGCGTTGGAGCGGTTGCCGAGCTTGTCCTTGAGCCGCTGGATGCGGAAGGTGTTGCGGCTGCCGTCCGGCAGCACGCGCGGCACGAGGAAGCAGGAGAGGCCGCCCGGTGCCTGGGCGAGCACCAGGAAGAGGTCGTTCATCGGGGCGCTGGTGAACCACTTGTGCCCGCGCAGCCGCCAGGTTCCGTCGCCCGCCTCGGTGGCCGTGGTGGTGTTGGCGCGCACGTCGGTGCCGCCCTGCTTCTCCGTCATGCCCATCCCGGCGAGCAGCCCCGCCTTGCCGGCGGGAGCGCGCAGGCCCGGTTCGTACATCCGGCTCGTGAGCAGCGGCTCGTACGTCCTGGCCAGGTCCGGCGCGTGCCGCAGGGCCGGGACGACGGCGTACGTCATGGAGACCGGGCACAGGTGGCCCGCCTCCAGCGTCGACATCACCATGAAGCCGGCCGCCCGCGCCACATGGGCGCCGGGGCGCTCGTCGGCCCAGGCGGCACCGGCCAGGCCCGCGCTCACCGAGGCGTCCATCAGGTGGTGGTAGGCGGGGTGGAAGTCGACCTCGTCCACGCGGTGGCCGAAGCGGTCGTGGGTGCGCAGCACGGGTTCGTTGAGGTTGGCCCGGTCGGCCCACTCCTGGGCCTCCGCGCCGCCGACGAGACGGCCCAGGCGGTGCAGGTCCTCGGTGTGCCACTCGGCCCCCTCACGGCGCAGGCCCTCCAGCAGGACGGCGTCGTCGGCCACGTCGTGCCCGGTCAACGGCGGTGTCTGGTTGGTCACTTCGTGGGTCTCGGCGGTCGGGTTGCTGCTGGGGGCGGCGGTCGTCTGCACGGGAAACCTCCGGGTGGAAGGGATACGCGGATCGGTCAGGGGCGCTGAGCGGCGGGCGGTGCGCCCGCGCAGCGCAGGGCCATGGCGACGAGTTCGGTGAGCAGGGCCTCGGTGGTCTTCCCGTCGCCGGCGGCGAGCGGGTCGACAAGGACCTCGCCGACCGCCCCGGTGAGCGCGGCCGCGGTGATCTCGCCGTTCTGGGCCGGCAGCAGGCCGCCCTCGATGCCCTCGTGGACGACCTCGGCGAACAGCGCCCGGTAGCGGCGCCGGAAGTCGAGGCGTTCGGCGCCGACCGCCGGATCGGCGGGGGCGGCGAGCAGTGCGTAGGCCAGTCCGCGGTTCTCCAGCGCGCGGCGGGCGAAGACCTCGATGCCCCGGGCCAGTCGGTCGACCGGCGTCCCCGGCTCGCGCAGCACCTCGCCCAGAACCTCCACCTCGCGACCGGCGGCGCGCCGGAACACCTCGACGGCCAGCGCCGTCTTGGACGCGAAGTGCTGGTAGACGGAGCCGGCTGCCATGCCGGCCGAGTCGGCGACGGCCGTCACGGACGCCTGGGACCAGCCCACCTCCGTGACCACCGAGGTGGCGCAGGCGACAAGGTGCTCCCTGGCGGCTTCGAGCCGGCTGATCTCGGCTGGGGTCTTGCGGTAGGCCATGAAAGAAGTGAACCACCATTCAGAGTTTCCCGCCAGGGCCCGGACGCGCCCGAGGGCAGCCCGACGCCCATGTCGGATTTCCGCCAGCCCCGGCCCCGCCCGTGACCCATGCTTGAACCATGCACACCGACACCGAGCGCTGCGTCCGGGCGGTCCGGTCCAAGGACGCCCGCTTCGACGGCTGGTTCTTCACGGCCGTCCTGACCACCCGGATCTACTGCCGCCCGAGCTGCCCCGTCGTGCCGCCGAAGGCCGAGAACATGACGTTCTACCCGAGTGCGGCCGCCTGCCAGCAGGCCGGGTTCCGGGCCTGCAAGCGGTGCCGGCCCGACACCAGCCCGGGGTCGCCGGAGTGGAACGTCCGGGCCGACTCCGTGGCCCGGGCGATGCGGCTGATCCGGGACGGTGTGGTCGACCGGGAAGGCGTGCCGGGGCTCGCCGCCCGGCTCGGGTACTCGGCCCGCCAGATCGAACGGCAGCTGCTCGCCGAGCTGGGGGCGGGGCCGCTCGCGCTGGCCCGGGCGCAGCGGGCGCAGACCGCGCGGGTGCTGATCGAGACGACCGGGCTGCCCATGGCCGAGGTCGCCTTCGCCGCCGGGTTCTCCTCGATCCGCAGCTTCAACGACACCGTCCGCGAGGTCTTCGCCCTCGCCCCCGGCGAGCTGCGCGGCCTGGCCGCCCGGTCGAATCGGGCGCCCGCCACACCCGGTGTCATAGCGTTGCGGCTCCCCTACCGGGCCCCGCTCAATCCCAGCAACCTCTTCGGCCACCTCGCCGCGACCGCCGTCCCGGGCGTCGAGGAGTGGCGTGATGGGTCCTACCGGCGCACCCTCGCCCTGCCGCACGGCCACGGCATCGTCGCGCTCACCCCGCGCCCCGACCACATCGCCTGCCGCCTCTCGCTCACGGACCCTCGCGACCTGACCCTGGCCATCAGCCGGTGCCGCTGGCTGCTCGACCTCGACGCCGACCCGGTCGCCGTGGACGAGCAACTGCGCACCGACCCCCTGCTCGCCCCGCTGGTCGGCGAGGCACCGGGCCGCCGGGTGCCGAGGACCGTGGACGGCGCGGAGTTCGCCGTACGGGCCGTGCTCGGCCAGCAGGTGTCCACGGCCGCCGCCCGGACGCACGCCGCCCGGCTGGTCACCGCCCACGGCACGCCCGTGGACGACCCGGAGGGCGGTCTCACCCACCTTTTCCCTGGCCCGGAGGCCCTGGCCGGCCTCGATCCCGAGCAGCTGGCCCTGCCGCGCAGCCGCCGCCGGACGCTGACCACTCTCGTCCAGGCCCTGGCGGACGGTTCGCTCCGGCTGGGCCCCGACTCCGACTGGGAGCGGGCGCGGGCGCAGCTGGCCGCGCTGCCCGGGTTCGGCCCCTGGACCGTCGAGGTCATCGCGATGCGCGCGCTCGGCGACCCGGACGCGTTCCTGCCGACGGACCTCGGCATCCGTAGGGCCGCACAGCACCTCGGCCTGCCCTCCACTCCGGCCGCCCTCACCGCCCGGGCGGCCGGCTGGCGCCCCTGGCGCGCCTACGCCGTCCAGTACCTGTGGACGGTCGACGACCACCCCATCAACCACCTCCCCGCGGAAGGGGGTGCCCCGTGAACCGGCAGCACACCGTGGCCGACAGCCCCTACGGCCCGCTGACCCTCGTCGCCACCGACGGCGTCCTCGCCGGCCTCTACATGACCGGCCAGCGCCACCGGCCCCCCGAGGAGACCTTCGGGGAACCGGACCCGCGCCCCTTCACCGAGGCGGTCCGCCAGCTCGACGCCTACTTCGCCGGTGAACTGAGGGAGTTCGACCTGCCGCTGCGCCTGGACGGCACCCCCTTCCAGCGCAGCGTCTGGGCGCAGCTCCGGCTCATCCCGTACGGCGAGACCCGCTCGTACGGGGAACTCGCCGACAACCTCGGCAAGCCCGGCGCCTCCCGGGCGGTGGGCCTGGCCAACGGCAAGAACCCGGTCGGCATCATCGTGCCCTGCCACCGGGTGATCGGGACGTCGGGCGGCCTCACCGGCTACGGCGGCGGCCTGGACCGCAAGCAACGGCTGCTGGCCTTCGAGAACGGTACGCAGGACAGCACGCCCGCGTTGTTCTGAGGGCGGTGGCGTACGGCGAAGGACTCCACGCGACCACGCGCGGAGCCCTCGTCGTACGTTCCGTTCCCGTCAGCCGACGAAGATCTCGATCACCGTCCAGATCGCCAGCCCCAGCATGCACAGCCCGCCGATGCGCTGAACGGTCTTGAGCGGTACGCGCTTCGCGATGAACCGGCCTGCGAGCAGTGCCAGCGCCGACACGGACATCAGGGCGGCGGCGGAGCCGATCGCGGTGGACCAGGCGCCGTTGCTCGCCGCCAGGTTGGCGGTGGTGATCTGGGTGAGGTCGCCCCACTCGCTGATGAACACCGCCATGAACGCCGTCGAGTACACCGGCCAGAACCCGGTCACCGTCTTCGGGCCCTCGTCGTCGTCCTCGTCGTCGGCGTTCGCGCGCAGCAGCATGAAGGCGCCGAAGGCGAAGAGGCAGGCCGAGACGAGCTTGACGATCCAGTCGGGCAGCAGGCCGATCAGCCCGCCCGCCCCGACCGCGATGGCGACATGGACGATGAACGCGGACGACGTGCCGAACCAGACGTAGAGCGGGCGCATGCGCGTGCCCATGGCCAGCGACGCGAACATCGTCTTGTCGGGGAGCTCGGCGAGGAAGATCAGCCCGAAAGCGGTGATGATCGCCAGGGGGTCGAGATGCATTCCGGGTGGCTTTCTGTTGGAGCCGGGCCCCGGGTCTCCCGCGAAGTGCCGCTCGGGCTTTTCGGAGGACCACTCGGCCCGGCACGACGGCACCGCCCACAGGGCGTGGGCGTGTCATACCTGACCGAAGGTCTCGCCCACCCGTGATGATCCACGAGCCCGGCCACCGGGAACCCGGAGGTTCCAGTGTGTCGACGACCGGTTTGCGGGGCTACTCCCCTTCGCAGCCGTCCACACTACCGCACGCCGGCCGGGTCGCGGTCGTCCGGCCAGGTGCGGTCCAGGAAGCCGGCGATCAGCGGGGCGATCCGGGGCAGGTGGTCCTCCAGGGCGAAGTGCCCGGTGTCGAAGAGGTGCAGTTCGGCGTCCGGAAGGTCCCGCAGATAGGCGCGGGCGCCGGGCTCGGGGAAGAACATGTCGCCGGTGCCCCAGACGACGAGCGCCGGCGGGGTGTGCGTGCGCAGCCAGTCCTGCCACCGCGGATAGAGCGCGACATTGGAGTGGTAGTCGAACGCGAGGTCCAGCTGCGGCTGGGTCCGTCCGGGCAGGTCCAGGAAGTGCTGGTCCAGGGTCCAGCCGTCGGGCGCGACCAGCTCGGGATCGGCGGTGCCGCCCTCGTACTGGGCGCGGGTCGCGGACAGCGTCAGCAGTGACCGTACGGTGTCGGCGTCGCCGGGCTGGTCCGGGCGCAGCGCGATGAACGCGCGGGCCTGCTCCGACAGCCCCTCCTCGTACGCGTTGGCGTTCTGGACGACCAGACCGGCGATCCACTCGGGGTGGCGGGTGGCGAGCCGGAAACCGACCGGTGCGCCGAAGTCGAAGGTGTACATCACGAAGCGGGACAGCCCGACCCGGCGGACGAAGCCCTCCATGATGTCCGCGAGCCGGTCGAAGGTGTACGTGAACGGGCCGCCCGTGGTGGAGGAGGCGGGGGCGTCGCTGTGGCCGAAGCCGGGGTAGTCCGGGGCGATGAGGCGGTAGTGCGAGCCGAGGGCGTCCATCAGCCGGCGGAACTGGTGCGAGGCGGACGGGAAGCCGTGCAGCAACAGCAGCACCGGGGCGTCCCGCTCGGGCCCGGCGGGGACCGACTCGCGGTAGAAGACACGGACGCCGTCGACCTCGACGTGCCGGTGACGGATCTGGGGAACGGTGTTGAGCTCCATATTCACATGCCTCCTCGGCGACTTGTTGCATTAGTTCTACGACGGAGGCTTCTAATGTGTCAATGGGGTGAGTTAGCGTTAGTTGCATGAATGGTTCCGAGCCCCTGACCGGTGAGCCGCTTGCCCTGGACCTGCTGAACACGCTTCCGTACGCGGCGCAGGGCACACCGGACGACCACCTGGCCGACGCGGCGGGCCTGCGGACCTGGCTGGCGCTCGAAGAGGAGCGGCTCCCCGCCGCCGGGGCCGGGAAGGCGACCTCGGACGATGTCGCGGCGGTGCGCGAGGTCCGGGCGCATGCCGCGTCCGCCGTCGCGGCGGTCCGGCGCGGTGAGCGTCCGCCGGCCTCCGCCCTGCGCGGGCTCAACGAGGCCCAGCTCGCCGCCCCCGCCGTCCGGTACGCCACCTGGGACGGCGACGCCGTCGTGGTCGAGGACCGCCGCCCGGGCGCCCTCGGAGTGCGGGTGGCCGCCGCGCTCGCCGCGGAGGTGGCCGGCCTGCTCGCGGACCCGGACATCCGCAAGGTCCGGGAGTGCGAGGCGGACGAGTGCACGATGCTGTTCCTGCCGGCCCACCCGCGCCGCCGCTGGTGCTCGGCCGCACGCTGCGGCAACCGCGCACGGGTGGCCCGCTACTACCAGCGCCACAAGGGCGAGGCCGCGGGGGAGGGCGCGTAGTCAGCGCTGCGCGAGCAGGAAGGCCTGCGGGGTGCGCTCCGCCGGGTCCGCCGCCCGTACCAGCCGGGCCCGCACCTCGAAACCGGCCCGCACGAGCAGCCCGGCCACCCGCTCGGGGACGAAGCGGTACACATCGAGGTCCACGGGATGCCCGTACGCGTGCTCCAGCCGGACCCCCTCGCCGCCGCCCGCCTTGAAGGCCAGCAGCAGATGGCCGCCGGGGGACAGGACCCGGTGGAACTCGGCCACGTAAGGCCCCAGTTCCTCCGGCGGGGTGTGGACGAGCGAATACCAGGCGACGGCCCCGCGCAGCGAGCCGTCCGCCAGGTCCAGGGCGCTCATCGTTCCCACCTCGAACCGGAGCCCCGGGTGGCGCCGCCGGGCCTCCGCGACCATGCCCGGCGACAGGTCGATCCCGTACGCGGACAGCCCGAGGTCCCGCAGATGCGCGGTCACCCGGCCCGGCCCGCAGCCGAGATCGACGACCGGGCCACCGCCGTCGGCGCCCACCTGCTCGGCGAAGGCGCCGAGCATCGCGCGGTCCAGCGGCTTGGCCGCCAGCTCGTCGGCGAGCAGGGAGGCGTAATCGGCGGCGACGGTGTCGTACGAGGCCCGGGTGGCCCGGAGGGAGGATGCGGTGGTCATGCACCGGACCGTACCGGCGGCCCGGGCTTCACGCCCCGGCCCTCACCCCCGCCTCCTTCGCCAGGCGGTCGAGCAGCGCGGGCAGCGCCGTACCGATCGGTTCCCTGATCGTCTCCCGCGCCAACGCGTCGGCGGGGTCGGCTCGGCGTTCACCACGATCAGCCGCGCCCCGTGCTCGGCCGCCATCCAGGCCGGCGCGGCGGCGGGCTGGGCCTGGAGCGTCGTTCCACGCCGCCGTGGTGCGACGCATCTGCCAGGAGCGGCGGCGGAGACCGGGCCACGGGACCAACACGGCTGACCGGGACCGGCGGGCGGCCCGCCCTCAGCCGACCGGGCGGCCGTCCTCCAGCTCCACGGCGCCCGCGCCGGACTCCAGCGCCCTCAGCGCCGCGTGCACCCGCCGGCCGCGCGCACCGGTCAGGTAGCGGTCGAGCTCCGCCGGCTCCACGAGCTTCCACGACAGCAGCTCCGGCTCCTGGAGCCGGATCGCCTTCAGCTGCTCCTCGTCCAGGACGCCGCCGTCGTACACGTAGGCCACGATCGGCGGCCGGCCGCTGCCCCGCGCCCAGTCGATGGCGAGGAGCCGGCCCGGCTCCACGTCGAGGCCGATCTCCTCCAGCGACTCGCGCCGCGCACCCTGCCGCGGGCTCTCCCCGTCCGCCGACTCGACCGTGCCGCCGGGCAGCGTCCAGTGCTCCCGGTAGTTCGGTTCGACGACCAGGACCCCCCCGAGGCGTCGCGGAAGACGCAGGCCGCGCCCACGAGGACCTTGGGGAGACCGGCGATGTACGTGGCGTAGTCATGAGTGGTCACGCAGGCAGCGTAGCGGCGAGGCACCGGGTGGCGGGGCGGGTCCAGGGCACGGACACCCCATGGGCAGGGAGGGGGTGCTGCGGATAGGGTCGGGGCGGCGCGACTGCCTGTTCGAAAGCAAAGGGAATCAAGGTGACGGACGGAGCAGTGATGGAGACCGCACGCGTGCTCGTCGCGGCGGACAAGTTCAAGGGCTCGCTCACGGCCGTGCAGGTCGCCGAGCGGGTGACGGCCGGGCTGCGGCGCGTCGTCCCCGACGTGCGGGTGGAGACCCTGCCCGTGGCGGACGGCGGCGACGGCACGGTGGCCGCGGCGGTGGCCGCCGGCTTCGAACGCCGCGAGGCGCGCGTGACCGGCCCGCTGGGCGACCCGGTGACCGCCGCCTATGCGGTGCGCGGCACCACCGCGGTGGTCGAGATGGCCGAGGCGTCCGGCCTCCAGCACCTGCCCGAGGGCGTGTTCGCGCCGCTCACGGCCACCACGTACGGCTCCGGCGAACTGCTGCTCGCCGCGGTCGAAGCCGGGGCGCGGACCATCGTCTTCGGGGTCGGCGGCAGTGCGACCACGGACGGCGGGGCCGGCATGCTGGCCGCGCTCGGCGCGCGCTTCCTCGACGCGGACGGCAAGCCGGTCGGTCCGGGCGGCGGCGGCCTCGCCGACCTCGCCGATGCGGATTTCTCCGGGCTCGACCCGAGGCTGAAGGGGATCGACCTGATCCTCGCCAGCGACGTCGACAACCCGCTGACCGGCCCGAAGGGCGCGCCCGAGGTCTACGGGCGCCAGAAGGGTGCCACCGAGGCGGACATCGCGGTGCTCGACGCGGCGCTCGCCCACTACGCCTCCCTGCTGGGGCCGGAGCAGGCTGAGTCGCCGGGCGCCGGGGCGGCGGGCGGCATCGGGTACGGGGCGCTCGTCGCACTCGGTGCGCGGTTCCGGCCCGGGATCGAGGTCATGCTCGATGTCCTCGGCTTCGCGCCGGCGCTGGAGCGGGCCACGTTCGTCATCACCGGTGAGGGCTCCCTCGACGCCCAGACCCTCCACGGCAAGGCCCCGGCCGGTGTCGCTGCGGCGGCCCGCGCGGCGGGCATCGACGTCGTCGCGGTCTGCGGCCGCCTGGCGCTGGCCCCCGAGGCGCTGGGGCGCGCGGGCATCCGCCGCGCGTACGCCCTGACGGAGCTGGAGCCGGACCCGGCGGTGTGCATGGCCCAGGCGGGCCCGCTGCTGGAACGGGTCGCGGAGTCGATCGCGCGGGACTTTTTGCGCTGAGGCGTTCCCCTACGCGCTGAGGCGTTCCCCCACCCGCCCCTTCCCGAAACCGGGGCTCCGCCAGACCCCGCGCCCCAAACGCCGGCGAGGCCGGCAGTTGCCCCGCGCGGTGATCTGCAAGCCACTCCGACGATTGAGGAGCCGGTTAAGGCAAGGGGCGGGTAGGGGACAAGCCCGCCGCAGGCGCCCCGCCCCCGCTCTGCGCCCGCACTTCTCGGACCCGGCCGCGCCCTCCACCCGGGAGAGCGTGATCATGAAGCCGGACGACAAGATCCCCGGCGGTCCGAAGGTGGTTCGGCCGGCCGAGGCCGCGGCGGCGAGGTCCTACACCGTCGGATGGACCTTCTTGCGCGGATGGCCGACGGGCGGCACGCATCGCGCGTGCCGCCCGCCGGTCCTCCGTGTGCCGGTCAGCTGGTGTAGGCCTCCAGTTCCGAGAGCTGCGCGGCCGGCCAGCCGGTGTTGGCGGTGAACGTCAGCCGCAGATAGCGGGCCGACGTGCCGGGCAGGGTGACGGTCGCCTTGTTGCCGCTCGACGGGTTGAAGGTGTAGCCCGCGGAGCCCTTCAGCGAGCCGTAGGTGTTGTTGTCGGTGCTGCCGGACACGCTGAGCGTCTGCGTGCGGGTGGCCCAGGCGGCTGCCGGGGGCAGCTTCAGGACCAGCCGCTTGACGGCCTTCGCGGCGCCGAGGTCCACGGTGATGGTCTGCGGGAAGGCGTTGTTGGTGCTCTCCCAGTAGGTGTCCGCGTTGCCGTCGACCGCGTTGGACGCGCCGTACACGTCCGCGTGGCCGGACTCGGTGACGTTACGGCCCTGGGCGAGGTTGCCCGTCTCGGCCGGCGGGTCGGTCGGGGGGTCCGTCGGGCCGGTCGGGTCGGTCGGCGGGTCCGTGGGGTCGGTCGGGCCGCTGCCGCCGCCCGGCACACCGCCGTTGGTCCACACCGGGGCCGGCCAGACGCCGGTGCAGGCCGGCGGGTCGGCGTACCAGCCGGAGTTCCCGGAGCCCCGGGTGATCTGGAAGCCGCTGCCGACGCAGTTGTGGATCGGGTTGGACTGCGCGATGTGCGTGGCCACGACGTTGTTGAACGTGGCCGTGCCCGGCGCCTGGATCTGGAGCGCGTAGGTACCCGCGCCGTCGATCCTGATGTTGTCGAAGTGCAGCCCGTTGGACGAGCCCTCGATGAGGTGGATCGCGGCGTAGGAGCTGTCGAGTATCTCCGAGTCGGAGATGTTGACCGTGGCGTTGATCGGTTCGTTGAGCCCGCTGAACCAGATCGCGCCGACCCCGAAGTTCCAGTTGTAGTCGCTGTTCCCGGTCCGGATCAGGGTGTTGCGGGCCGCTGTGGTGGTGCCGGAGACGGCCGTGCCCTGACCGGAGTTGACGCCGGGATAGCGGTTGGCGATGTGCAGGCCGCCACCGTTGGAGATGGTGTCCGCCATGACGTTGTCGGAGATGGTGATGTCCTTGCCGCCGTACGTGACGATGTTGTTGGCGAGGATCGGAAGGATCACGGTGTTGAACGTGAACTTGTTCTTCACGTTCGGGATGTTCTCCGCCCACATCGCCAGACCGTCGTCACCCGTGTTGCGGACGAAGGTGTTGGTGACCGTGGAGTTGGTGACGCCGTAGTGGAAGTTCACGCCGTCGGCGGTCTGGTCCAGGATGCGGCTGTTCTTGATGGTGAAGTTGTCCATCGGGCCGTCCATCCAGGCGCCGCACTTGGTGTGCTGCATCCAGACGTTGTCGACGGTCGAGTTCGACAGGGCCCCGCCGATGGCGTTGACCTGGTCGTTGTCCTCCCGCTCCCGGATGTCGCCGATGATGGCGAAGTCCTTGAGCGTGACGTTGCTGCTGCCGCCGTCCCCGGCGTACTTGCCGTAGACGCCGACTGCCTTGCTCCGGTTCGACGGGTCGCGCCCGGTCAGCACGGAGTACCAGGGACCGGCGCCGCGCAGTGTCACCTTGTCCACGATGATGTGGTCGCGGACCTGGAAGGTGCCCTGCGGGATGTAGACCTCCTTGCCCTGCGCCTTGCCCGCGTCGACGGCCGCCTGGATCTTGGCGGTCGAGTCGGCGGCCCCGGTGGGGTCGGCCCCGAAGTCGGCGACGACGTCGAGCGCGCCCGAGGGCTTCGCGGTGGGCGCGGCCACCTGCTCGAAGTCCGCCAGGTCGATGGTGAACGACGGTGAGGCCGAGGTCGAGGAGACCTGGAGCCGGACCTTCGTACCGGCCGGGAGGGTCGACCCGAACATGGTCCGGGCCTCGTCGTAGAAGTGGTGCGGGTTCGTGTCGCCCGGGTTGTTGTTGAACGGGTAGCCGCCGTAGTACCAGCCGTACTTGGAAGTGACCGGCACCGCCTTGGGCGAGGCGCCGTTCACCCGTACGTCGATCGAGGCGTCCCGGCCCGTGCCGGCGGCGTTGTCCGGCAGCGAGTACCGGAAGGACATCGCGTTGGCCGGTGCGGTGAGCGTGAACTCCACGTACTCACCGACCGCGTCCAGCGTCACGGCCTGCCGGCCCGAGGCCTCGGAGGGCAGCGTGCCGTAGAGGCGGTTCGGGCCGATCAGTGTGCCGTTGGTGGCCGCGTACTCGGCCTCCTGTTCCGTGAACGGGACGGTCGCGCCGCGGCCGGGAACCGCGAGCGGCGAGGGGGCGGGCACACCGGCCGCCTGGGCGGCCGGTGCGCTGGACAGAACCACGGCGGCTGCTGTGCCGAACGCGGCGAGTGCCAGGGAGAGCGAGGCGGACATGGACCGCCTGAGCAGGGGGCGTCGGGGTGGTGAAGTCACGTCGAAGTCGTCCTTGCGGCTCGTGGGGGCTCTTCGGACGTCCCACAGGCTAGGAGTACCTTCGCAAGGAAGTCCACGGCGCTGCGCAAGAATTCGCTCTGACAACTAAAATTAGTGACGTAAACCTGTGAAAAATGTGTGCTGTGCGGGGGTTGAGGGGGAATCACCGGCCTGTCCTTCCCGAGAGGCGCAAGCGCTTACGGCTCGGGGCGCCGGCATCGCCGGAACGCATGAGGGCTCGGAAGGCACTGCGGCCCGCAACGCACGAGGGCCCGGATGCCTGTCGGCATCCGGGCCCTCGTGTCCGTCGTACGGCGGGGTTACGGCAGCTGCGCCGCCCGTGCCTCGCGCCGGTTGTCGCGGAAGGTGTTCACGCGGCGGGCGGTCGCGAAGAGCGGGATGACCGCACCCAGGACCACCTGGAGCGCGCAGCCGGTCTGCAGGAGCAGCTGGCCGCCGGGGGCGTCGAACGCCCACGCCGCCAGGAGCCCCATCGCGGCCACGATCCAGCCGAGCATCGCCACCGCGAGGACGCCCCGCGGCTTCGGGTACTCGACCCGGCTGACCATCAGCCACGCCACCCCGATGATCGCGAGCAGCGTGGGAACGAAGGGCAGCTCCAGGAGCACGATCGAGATGACCGTGAGCGCTCCGAAGGGGCTCGGCATGCCCTGGAACATGCCGTCCTTCATGGTCACGCAGGAGAACCGCGCAAGCCTGAGCACCACCGCCAGCAGCACCACGATCGCCGCGAGCGCCGAGACCCGCTGGTGTGCGTCGTCCGCGACCATGCCGTACACGAGGACGAAGTACGCCGGGGCGAGCCCGAAGCTGATGAGGTCCGAGAGGTTGTCCAGCTCGGCGCCCATCGGCGAGGAACGCAGCTTGCGGGCCACGAGCCCGTCGAACAGGTCGAAGACCGCTGCCATGAGCATGAGGATCACGGCGGTGGCAGCGGAGTGGCGCGCCATGCCGCTCTCGTCGCTGCCCGTGAGGTGCGGGATGAGGATGCCCGTGGTGGTGAAGTACACGGCCATGAACCCGCACGTGGCGTTACCGAGGGTGAGGGTGTCCGCTATCGACAGCCGCATCGAGAGCGGCATGTCCTCGGCGTCGTCCCCGTCCTCGGCCTCCGGCACCCAGCCGGCCTGTGTATCGGGATCAATCACGGTCAATGCGAGTCACCCCCGCGGTGGTGGCCTGGCCGACCTCGACCGCGACGTCCACACCTTCCGGAAGGTAGATGTCGACGCGCGAGCCGAAACGGATCAGCCCGATGCGCTCGCCCCGCTCCACCTTCGTGCCCTGCGGGATGTAGGGGACGATGCGACGGGCGACAGCACCCGCGATCTGCACCATCTCGATGTCACCCAGTTCGGTGTCGAAGTGCCAGACAACGCGCTCGTTGTTCTCGCTCTCCTTGTTGAACGCGGGGACGAAGCCACCGGGCACGTGCTCGACCGACGTCACCGTGCCGGCCAGCGGCGCGCGGTTGACGTGGACGTTCAGCGGGCTCATGAAGATCGCGACGCGGGTGCGTCCGTCCTTCCACGGCATGATGCTCTGCACCACGCCGTCGGCCGGTGAGATGACGCGACCCCGGGTGATCTCGCGCTCCGGGTCGCGGAAGAACCAGAGCATGCCCGCCGCGAGCGCGGTGGTGGGCACGGCGACCGCCGCCCAGCGTCCGGACCGGCGGGCGCGGGTCAGGCTGAGGGCGGCGGTGGCGACGGTCGGCAGGAGCCACGGCGAAGCTCCGCGTGCGATGCGGACCCCGCCGCGTGAGGCAGAGGTATGGCTGTCGGGCATGGATGACCTTCGTAGCGGATGAGGCCGCGCTGGCAACGGGGGACGGCGGCTGTTCCGGCGATGTTATCGGTTGCTGGCCGCAACTGGGCAAGCCAGCAGCCGAGTCGGACGTCTGGAAGGCACCGGTTGAGGATGACAGGGTGTGATCTTCTTCGCGGTTAAATCGCCGCGAAAGGGACAATCAACCCTGGAAACGGTACTCCTCGAGGAGTCGGCGCCCGATGATCATTTTCTGGATCTCGGCGGTACCTTCGCCGATAAGCAGCATCGGGGCCTCCCGGTAGAGGCGCTCGATCTCGTACTCCTTGGAGAAGCCGTAGCCGCCGTGGATACGGAAGGCGTCCTCGACGACTTCCTTGCAGTACTCGGAGGCGAGGTACTTCGCCATCCCTGCCTCCAGGTCGTTTCGCTCCCCGGAGTCCTTTTTGCGCGCTGCGTTTACCATCATCGCATGGGCGGCCTCGACCTTGGTGGCCATTTCGGCCAGCTTGAACTGGATGGCCTGGTGCTGCGCGATGGGCTTTCCGAAGGTCTCGCGCTGCTGTGCGTAGGAAACGCCCAGTTCAAACGCACGCTGTGCGACGCCGCAGCCACGGGCCGCCACATTCACGCGGCCGACCTCCACCCCGTCCATCATTTGGTAAAACCCTCGGCCGGTGGTGCCGCCGAGTAC
This sequence comes from Streptomyces sp. A0958, assembly GCF_004795035.1. Taxonomy (GTDB): domain Bacteria; phylum Actinomycetota; class Actinomycetes; order Streptomycetales; family Streptomycetaceae; genus Streptomyces. The sequence continues at coordinate 14,915 of NZ_SSBK01000033.1, read as the reverse complement.
ACGATTGGCCGGAATGCGCAGTCCGTCCATGATGAGCTCGGTGGTGTCGACCCCCTTGTAACCCATCTTGTCGATCTTGCCGGGGATGGTGAGCCCGGGCCGGACCTCGCCGAAGCCGGGCTCCTTCTCCACCAGGAACGTGGTCATCGACTTGTGCGGGGCCGTGCCCTCGGGGTGTCCTTCGTCACTCCGGCACAGGACGGCGACCAGTGAGGACGTGCCGCCGTTCGTCAGCCACATCTTCTGGCCGTTCAGGACGTACTCCTCGCCGTCCCTGACGCCCTTGGAGCTGATCGCCGAGACGTCCGAACCCAGCGCCGGCTCGGACATCGAGAACGCGCCCCGCACCTCGCCCAGCGCCATCCGGGGCAGGAAGGTGTCCTTCTGCTCCTGGGTGCCGTGCTGCTTGAGCATGTAGGCCACGATGAAGTGGGTGTTGATGATGCCCGACACGCTCATCCAGCCCCGGGCGATCTCCTCCACGCACAGTGCGTAGGTGAGCAGCGACTCGCCCAGACCGCCGTACTCCTCGGGAATCATCAGCCCGAACAGGCCGAGTTCCTTGAGCCCTTCCACGATCTCGGCCGGGTACTCGTCGCGGTGCTCCAGCTGGGTCGCGACCGGAATGATCTCCTTGTCGACGAAATCCCGGACCGTGGAGAGGATCTCCTGCTGGACGTCGCTGAGGCCGGCCGTCTGGGCGAGTCGCGTCATGGCTACTTCTCCACGTTCTTCTGCGAAGGCTGGTTCAGCTCCGGGCGGCCGGGCTGCTCCCCGCCCCGCTCCTTGATGTACGTCCCGGTGGGGACCATGACCTTGCGGCGGAACACGCAGACCAGCGTGCCGTCCTGCTTGTAGCCCTTGGTCTCCACATAAACGATTCCGCGGTCGCTCTTGGACCTCGACGGGGTCTTGTCCAGGACGGTCGTCTCGCCGTAGACGGTGTCGCCGTGGAAGGTCGGCGCGACGTGCTTCAGCGACTCGACCTCCAGGTTGGCGATGGCCTTTCCGGAGACGTCCGGCACCGACATGCCGAGCAGCAGCGAGTAGATGTAGTTGCCGACGACGACGTTCCTGCCGAAATCGGTGGTCTTCTCCGCGTAGTTGCTGTCCATGTGCAGCGGGTGATGATTCATGGTCAGCAGGCAGAAGAGGTGGTCGTCGTATTCGGTGACGGTCTTTCCGGGCCAGTGCTTGTAGACCGCACCGACCTCGAATTCCTCGTAAGTGCGTCCGAACTGCATATCAGGCCTCCGGCGCTTCGAACTTGGAGGTGCGCTGCATGCCGGCCGCCCGGCCCTTGCCCGCGACGACCAGGGCCATCTTGCGGCTGGCCTCGTCGATCATCTCGTCGCCGAGCATCGCCGAGCCCTTCTTGCCGCCCTCCTCGGAGGTGCACCAGTCGTAGGCGTCCAGGATCAGCTCGGCGTGGTCGTAGTCCTCCTGCGAGGGCGAGAACACCTCGTTCGCCGCGTCGACCTGACCCGGGTGCAGCACCCACTTGCCGTCGAAGCCGAGCGCCGCGGCGCGGCCGGCGACCTCTCGGTAGGCGTCCACGTCGCGGATCTGCAGGAAGGGGCCGTCGATCGCCTGGAGGTCGTGCGTACGGGCCGCCATCAGGATGCGCATCAGGATGTAGTGGTAGGCGTCCGCCGGGTAGCCGGGCGGCTGCTGGCCGACGACCAGCGTCTTCATGTTGATCGACGCCATGAAGTCGGCCGGGCCGAAGATCAGCGTCTCCAGACGGGGCGACGCGGCGCCGATCTCGTCGATGTTGACGAGGCCCTTGGCGTTCTCGATCTGCGCCTCGATGCCGATCCTCCCGACCTCGAAGCCCATCGTCTTCTCGATCTGGGTGAGCAGCAGGTCCAGCGCGACGACCTGCTGGGCGTCCTGCACCTTCGGCAGCATGATGCAGTCGAGGTTCTGCCCCGCGCCCTCGACGACCGTGATGACGTCGCGGTACGTCCAGTGCGTCGTCCAGTCGTTGACCCGCACGACCCGGGTCTTGCCCGTCCAGTCGCCGTTGTTCAGCGCGTCGACGATGGTGTGGCGGGCGCCCTCCTTGGCGAGCGGGGCGCAGGCGTCCTCCAGGTCCAGGAACACCTGGTCGGCCGGGAGGCCCTGGGCCTTCTCCAGGAACCGCGGGTTCGAGCCGGGCACGGCCAGACACGAGCGGCGCGGGCGCAGGCGGGAGGTGCCGTCCCGCAGGGACGTCTCTTGAGGGTCGTGGTGGGAGACGGGCGGGCGGTTGGCGGCAGTCATGCGGGGACCTCCAGAGGGTCGAGCTTGTTCGCTTTCCGGATCTCGTCGACGATACGGCCGATGATCTCCGTGATACCGAAGTCCTTCGGGGTGAACACGGCGGCGACACCCGCCCTGATCAGCGCCTCGGCATCGGCCGGGGGGATGATGCCGCCGGCGATCACCGGGATGTCGCCGGCGCCGGTGCGGCGCAGCCGGGTCAGCACGTCCGGCACCAGCTCGGCGTGCGAGCCGGACAGGATGGACAGGCCGACGCAGTGCACGTCCTCGGCGACGGCGGCCGAGACGATCTGTTCGGGCGTGAGGCGGATGCCCTGGTAGACGACCTCGAAGCCCGCGTCACGGGCGCGCACCGCGATCTGCTCGGCGCCGTTGGAGTGCCCGTCCAGGCCGGGCTTGCCGACCAGCAGACGCAGCCGGCCGACACCCAGGTCGTCCGCGGTCCGCGCGGCCTTCTCGCGTACGAGGGCCAGCGGCGAGCCCTCCTCGGCCGTCACCGCGACCGGGGCGGACGACACCCCGGTCGGTGCCCGGAACTCGCCGAAGACGTCCCGCAGCGCCCAGGACCACTCGCCGGTGGTGACCCCGGCGCGGGCGCACTCGACGGTCGCCTCCATCAGGTTCTCGGTGCCTGCCGCGGCCTTCTTCAGCGCGGCCAGCGCCTCGGTGGCGCGGGGCTCGTCGCGGTTGTCGCGCCACTCGTGGAGGGCTGCGACGACCCTGGCCTCGTTCGCCGGGTCGACCGTCATGATCGCCCCGTCGAGGTCGGCGGTGAGCGGGTTGGGCTCGGTCGTCTCGTACACGTTGACGCCGACGATCTTCTCGTCGCCGCCCTCGATCCGGGCCCGCCGCTCGGCGTGCGAGGAGACCAGCTCCGACTTGAGGTAGCCGGACTCGACGGCCGCCATGGCGCCGCCCATCCGCTCGATCCGGTCCATCTCGGCGAGCGAGTCGGTGACCAACTCGTCGACCTTGGCCTCGACGACGTGCGAGCCGGCGAAGATGTCCTCGTACTCCAGCAGGTCGCTCTCGTGGGCCAGGACCTGCTGGATGCGCAGCGACCACTGCTGGTCCCAGGGCCGGGGGAGCCCCAGCGCCTCGTTCCAGGCGGGCAGTTGCACGGCACGGGCGCGGGCGTCCTTGGAGAGGGTCACGGCCAGCATCTCCAGCACGATGCGCTGGACGTTGTTCTCCGGCTGCGCCTCCGTCAGGCCGAGCGAGTTGACCTGGACGCCGTAGCGGAACCGGCGCTGCTTGGCCTCCGTGATGCCGTAGCGCTCGCGGGTGACCCGGTCCCAGATGCGGCCGAAGGCGCGCATCTTGCACATCTCCTCGATGAAGCGGACGCCCGCGTTCACGAAGAACGAGATCCGCGCGACCACGGCCCCGAACTTCTCCTCGGGCACCTGCCCTGAGTCGCGCACCGCGTCGAGGACGGCGATGGCCGTCGACATCGCGTACGCGATCTCCTGGACCGGGGTGGCCCCCGCCTCCTGGAGGTGGTAGCTGCAGATGTTGATCGGGTTCCACTTGGGGATGTGGTTGACCGTGTACGTGATCATGTCGGTGGTCAGCCGCAGGGAGGGTCCGGGCGGGAAGACGTGCGTCCCGCGCGAGAGGTACTCCTTGACGATGTCGTTCTGCGTGGTGCCCTGGAGTCTGCCGAGGGCCTCCCCATCAAGTCCTTGCTCCTCTGCGACGACCTGGTAGAGCGCCAGCAGCCACATGGCGGTGGCGTTGATCGTCATCGAGGTGTTCATCTGCTCCAGGGGGATGTCCTGGAACAGCCGGCGCATGTCGCCGAGGTGGGACACGGGCACGCCGACCCGGCCGACCTCGCCGCGAGCCAGGATGTGGTCGGGGTCGTACCCCGTCTGGGTCGGCAGGTCGAAGGCGACCGACAGACCCGTCTGGCCCTTGGCGAGGTTGCGCCGGTAGAGCTCGTTGGACGCCTCGGCCGTGGAGTGCCCGGCGTACGTCCGCATGAGCCAGGGGCGGTCCTTCTGACGGCCACCCATGTCACACGTTCCGGCTGGGCTCGATGGTCCGCTCCGCCGGCGCGTCACGGAACAGGTTGATGGCGTCGAGGTGCTTCTCGCGCGTCTCCTCGTCGCGCACGCCCATGCCCTCGCGCGGCGCCAGTGCCAGGACGCCGACCTTGCCCTGGTGGAGGTTGCGGTGCACGTCGTACGCGGCCTGGCCGGTGTCGTCCAGGGAGTAGACCTTGGAGAGCGTCGGGTGGATCTTCCCCTTGGCGATCAGGCGGTTGGCCTCCCACGCCTCGCGGTAGTTGGCGAAGTGCGAGCCGATGATGCGCTTGAGCGACATCCACAGGTAGCGGTTGTCGTACTCGTGGGTGTAGCCCGAGGTCGAGGCGCAGGTGACGATCGTGCCGCCCTTGCGGGTCACGTAGACACTCGCGCCGAACGTCTCGCGGCCCGGGTGCTCGAAGACGATGTCCACGTCCTCGCCGCCGGTCAGCTCGCGGATGCGCTTGCCGAACCGCTTCCACTCGCGCGGGTCCTGGTTCTGCTCGTCCTTCCAGAACCTGTAGCCCTCGGCGTTGCGGTCGATGATCGCCTCGGCGCCCATCCTCCGGCAGATCTCCGCCTTCTGGTCGCTGGAGACGACGCAGATCGGGTTGGCGCCGCCGGCCAGCGCGAACTGCGTGGCGTAGGAGCCGAGGCCGCCGCTCGCGCCCCAGATCAGCACGTTGTCGCCCTGCTTCATGCCGGCGCCGTTGCGCGAGACGAGCTGGCGGTACGCGGTGGAGTTGACGAGCCCGGGAGCCGCCGCCTCCTCCCAGCTGAGGTGGTCCGGCTTCGGCATCAGCTGGTTGGACTTGACGAGTGCGAGCTCTGCCAGGCCGCCGAAGTTGGTCTCGAAGCCCCAGATGCGCTGCTCCGGGTCGAGCATCGTGTCGTTGTGGCCGTCCGAGGACTCCAGTTCGACCGAGAGGCAGTGCGCGACGACCTCGTCACCGGGCTTCCAGGCGTTGACGCCGGGGCCGGTGCGCAGGACGACGCCCGCCAGGTCGGAGCCGATGACGTGGTAGGGCAGATCGTGGCGCTTGGTGAGCTCGCTGACCCTGCCGTACCGCTCCAGGAAGCCGAAGGTCGAGACCGGCTCGAAGATCGAGGTCCAGACGGAGTTGTAGTTCACCGAGCTGGCCATGACCGCGACCAGGGCCTCGCCCGGACCGAGCTCGGGCACCGGCACGTCCTCCACGTGGAGGGACTTGCGCGGGTCCTTCTCGCGGCTGTCGACCCCGGCGAACATCTCCGCCTCGTCCTTGTGCACGGTGACCGCGCGGTACGACTCGGGGATGGGCAGCGCCGCGAAGTCCGCGGCGGTGACCGCGGCGGAGCCGCTCTTCGCTTCGGTCTGTGACTGGATCGCGTCCAGGATTTCCTTCACGGGTGCCTCCGGCGGATGGGGTCTCCCCTGCTCGAGCGAAGTCGAGAGCTTGGGGAAGCGTTGAGGGAACGCTGAGGGGTCCCTGAGAACAGGGGGGACGGGTCTGGAGGTGTGCCGTCGGTTCGGCTGGGTGGTGCTTGCTTGCTCTGTGGAGCAGAAGGGTTGCCTGGTGACGCAGGCGCCCGGGCGCGCAGGCACGTGGCTTGCGGGGACAGCCGGCGTACGTGAGATCCCAGCACGCCGGCCGCCCGGACGCCTTCAACGTATGGCACTGCGTGACAGCTGACAAGGCACTCGGTGCCAGTAATTTCCCTCAATTGTCAGTCGACCGCCACGCATGAGCAACAGGGGGAGTGGTATGAGGCGGTATGCCCCTGTCTGTTCGGTCAGGGGCGGACGGGGCGATACACGTACGGGGTCGTGGTGGTCAGCGCCGTGAATCCGAGCCGCTGGAGAATGGGGCGGCTGTCCTCGGTCGCGTCGACCTGGAGATACCGATAGCCGCGCTCCGCCGCCACGCCCGCCCGGAAGGCCACCAGCGCCCGGTAGACGCCCCGCCCGCGCCACGCCGCCACCGTGCCCCCGCCCCACAGCCCCGCGAAGCCCGTGCCTGGGTACAGCTCCATCCGGGCCGAGCTCACCGGCTCGTCGCCCGCCATGGCCAGCACCCCCACGAAATGCGCCGGGTCCTCCCTCAGCCGGGCCAGCACCTGGTGGCGCAGCCGCGACCAGTCGGAGCCGAAGGCCCGCTCATGGGCGCGCGCCATCAGCTCCACATCGGCCTCGTCGCGCACGGCCCGCAGCCTGATCCCCTCCGGGAGCCGTACGGCCGCGGCCAGGTCCGCCACCGGCGCCACGAGCAGGGTCTCCGGCTCCCGCGCCTCGAAGCCGGCCGCCAGCAGCCGCGCCCCGAGGTCGTCGGGCCGGTCGTGCCCGTAGAGTTTCCACTCGAACTCCTCGCGGCCCAGCCGCTCGCAGTGCGCCACCTGGGAGGCGATCGCCGCGTCCGCCCGGGAGGCGTCCAGATCCGGCGAGGACCACACCACCCCGTTCCAGTCGTGGGCGGCCCCCACCTGCCGTACGACGTCACCGGCGCGTTCGACGCGGACGCCGGGGCCGTCGGGCCGGGCGTGCTCGCGCATCTCGCGGTCGAAGACGGCGAGGAGCCGGGCGCGGTCGGATGTCACATGATCGTTCATCCGCACACCCCAGCACCGGGGCCCCGCCCCGGCAACCGGGTTTCCCGGCCCGGCTCAGCGCTCCTTCAGGGCCTGCTGGATCGTCCGCATCACTTCGTCCAGGGGCGCGTCCGTACGGGCCACCGCGACCAGCACCTCGCCCTGGGTCTGCACCGAGGCGGCCGGCGGCTTCGCGGGCTCGGCCCCGGCTGTCCGGCCCGCGCCGATCCCCGTCCCGAACGTGTCGCGGACGATGGCGAAGGCCTGGTCGAGCTGCGCCTCCACATCGCCCTGCCCGTCCGCCCGCAGCCAGCGGCGCAGCACGTGGTTGTGCGCGGTGACGACGGCGGACGCGGCGACCTCGGCCAGCAGCGGGTCGTCGTTGCCGGGGTGGTGGTCGCGCTCGTCGAAGTGGCCCAGCAGATAACGGGTGAACAGCCGCTCGTAGCGGGCCACCGAGGCGATCTCCGCCTGCCGCAGGGTCGGCACCTCGCGGGTCAGCTTGTAACGGGCCACGGAGACGGCGGGCTTGGCCGCGTACATCCGCATGACTTCCTTGATGCCCCGGCACACCGTGTCGAGCGGATGCTCGTGCGCGGGGGCGGCGTTGAGGACCGCCTCGGCCCGCACGAGGGTGTCGTCGTGGTCCGGGAAGATCGCCTCTTCCTTGGAGCGGAAGTGCCGGAAGAAGGTCCGCCGGGCCACGCCCGCCGCACCCGCGATCTCGTCGACCGTGGTGGCTTCGTACCCCTTCGTCGCGAAGAGTTCCATCGCCGCGGCGGCCAGCTCACGGCGCATTTTGAGCCGCTGGGCGGCGGCTCGGGTGCCTGCGGCACTTTCCGGCACGTCGGGCGCGGCGGACACACGGGAGGACCTGGCGGGCTGGGACATGCTGTGAACGTACTGCATCGGTGCAGGAGAGCGCGCCTGCGGGGGCGGGCCGCCCGGAGGGCCGAGCAACCCGCCCCAGCCGGCCCCCTGATCAGCGCCGGGCATATTCGCGGAAGCCGCGCCCCGTCTTGCGGCCGAGGCAGCCCGCGGCCACCAGATGCTCCAGGAGCGGCGCCGGCGCCAGGCCCGGGTCGCGGAACTCGCTGTGCAGCACCTTCTCGATCGCCAGCGAGACATCGAGGCCGACCACGTCCAGCAGTTCGAACGGGCCCATCGGGTAGCCGCCGCCCAGCTTCATCGCGGCGTCGATGTCGTCGAGGGACGCGTAGTGCTCCTCGACCATCTTGATCGCGTTGTTGAGGTACGGGAACAGCAGCGCGTTCACGATGAAACCGGCCCGGTCCCCGCAGTCCACCGGGTGCTTGCGCACCTTCAGGCACACCTCGTGGACCGTCGCGTGCACGTCGTCGGCGGTGAGCACCGTACGCACGACCTCGACCAGCTTCATCGCGGGCGCCGGGTTGAAGAAGTGCATCCCGATGACGTCCTCGGGCCGCCCGGTGGCCCTGGCAATGGCCACGACCGGCAGCGAGGAGGTGGTGGTGGCGAGCACCGCGCCCGGCCGGCACACCTTGTCGAGCGTGGCGAACAGCTGCTGCTTGACCGCCAGGTCCTCGGCGACCGCCTCCACGGCGAGGTCCACCCCGGCGAAGGCGTCCAGCGAGCCGGCCGCCGAGATCCTGGCCAGCGTCTCGTCCCGCGCCTCCTCGGTCAGCCGCCCCTTGGTGACCGACCGGTTCAGCGACTTGGCGATCCGGCCCTTGGCGATGTCCGCCTTCTCCTGGCCGCGGGCGGCGAGCACCACGTCGTAACCGGCCTTCGCGAAGACCTCCGCGATGCCCGAGGCCATCGTCCCCGAGCCCGCGACGCCCACCGACCGCACGGTGCGCCCGGCGGACTCCCCGCCGCGGGGGGCGGGCGTCAGCGCGTCCGGCACCACGGTCTGGCTGCCCGGCCCGGCGTACGTGTAGAAGCCGCGGCCCGCCTTGCGGCCGGTCAGCCCGGCCGCGCCGAGCTGGCCGAGGATCGGCGCCGGGGCGTGCAGCCGGTCGTGCGAGGCGGAGTACATCGCCTCCAGGACCGTGCGGGCCGTGTCGATGCCGATCAGGTCCAGCAGGGCCAGCGGGCCCATCGGCAGACCGCAGCCCAGCTTCATCGCCGCGTCGATGTCCTCGCGGGAGGCGTAGTTCGCCTCGTACATCGCGGCGGCCTGGTTGAGGTAGCCGAAGAGCAGACCGTCGGCGACGAACCCCGGCCGGTCGCCGATCGAGACCGGCTCCTTGCCCAGCCGGCGGGCGAGTTCGGTGACGGCCGCGACGGCCGGCGGCGCGGTCAGCACCGAGGAGACCACCTCGACCAGCTTCATCGCGGGCGCCGGGTTGAAGAAGTGCAGGCCGAGCACCCGCTCCGGGTGCTGCGACTCGGCAGCCAGCCGGGTCACCGACAGGGCGTTGGTGCCGGTCGCGAGGATGGTGGTGGGGGAGACGATCGCGTCGAGCTCCCGGAAGACCTGCTGCTTGATCTCGTACGACTCCGGCACGACCTCGATGACCAGCTCCGCGTCGGCGGCGGCCTGGAGGTCGCAGAAGGTGCGGAAGCGGGCGAGCGCGTCGCGCCGCTCCTCCTCGGTGATCCGCCCGCGCTCCACGGCGCGGGCGGTCGACGTCTCCAGGGAGGCGACGGCCCGGCGGGTGGCCGCGTCGTCGACGTCGATGCCGATGACCTCGCGCCCGGAGCGGGCCAGGACCTCGGCGATGCCGGTGCCCATCGTGCCGAGGCCGACGACGGCAATGGTGGAGAGAGGGGTGTCCATCACGGGACTCCAGGGATGAGTGACGACTGAGGGGACGCACGGCGCGCGGCCGATGAGAAGGGCCGATGGGCCCGACCGGCGCATGGTGTGCGGGAGTTGCCTGTCGTGGTGCTCGGCCGCCGGGCGTGGGGCACGCGCCGGGACCGGGAAGGGGCGACGGACTCTGTCCCGGAGTCACGTCTCGCAAAACTGCCGAACCGACGACACTCCGGGTGGCTGCGTCACCAGGCCACCGGAGCCGGCGGGGTAAGTCCCGCTCACCTGAGCTTAACCGGCGAGTAACGAGCGCGCCAGCCCCGCCCGGTTGTGGCCCCCCTCACATCCGCCGACCCCGCCGGCACGCTGCGTGTCCGCCGGTACGCTGACGGTCATGGATGAGGAGTTCCGGTCGCTGACGCACCGGCTGGCCGAAGAGGCGGGGGACTCGGCGGCCTACCGCCGACTGCTCGCCACCGAGGACGACGAGGAACTGGCCCGGGTGCTCGTCGAGCACGAACGCCCCCTGTGGGCACGCGAGGTCGCCGCGTTCCGGCTGGGCTGCGGCGGCGACCCCCGCGCCTTCGAAACCCTCGTGCTCCTGCTCAACCACCGCGACCCCGAGCGCTGCGTCGGCGCCGCCCACGCCCTGGCCCGCCTCGGCGACCCCCGCACGCCGCGCGCCGCCGCCGCGCTCGCCACCAACTCCCTGCGCACCGCCTACGCCCTGCATCCGGTCCGCCTGCTCACCGCCCTGCGCGCCCCCGAGTCCGTACCCGCCCTCGTCACCACCCTGTCCCGGCTGCTGGGCCCGGACGAACCGCACTGGCGGGTCGCGCTGGCCTGCGTCGAGGGCCTGGGCAGCCTCGGCGACGACCGGGCCCGCCCGGTCCTGGAGGCCGCGCTGCCTCGCCCCCGCCTGGCGGACGCGGCCCGCGACGCGCTCAGCCGGCTGCCGGCGCCATGAGCGAAGGGGCGCACGCGGTCTCTCCGCGCACGCCCCTCGGGGCTGTCCCGTCGGTCAGCCCCGGAAACCCAGCAGCCCGTGCAGGGCGCTGCCCCGGTCCCCGGCCGGCCGGGGCGCCGGCCGGGCCGACTTGGCGGTCTCCGGCTCCGGATCGGGGGTCTTCGCGCAGACCGCGTCCACGTCACCGCGGCCGGCGCGGGGCACGGTGCCCTTGGCCAGGTAGTCCGCCAGGTACCGGTCCAGGCAGGCGTTGCCGCTCAGTGTGATGCCGTGGTTGGCGCCGCCCTGCTCGACCACCAGGCGCGAACCGCGAAGCTTGCGGTGCAGGGTCACGCCGCCCTCGTACGGGGTCGCCGCGTCGTCGGTCGCCTGGAACAGCAGCACCGGGGGCAGCTCGTGGTTGGAGACCCGCACCGGGTTCAGCGGCTCCACCGGCCAGTCGGCGCACGGCGCGTTGTACCAGGTGTTGCCCCAGGCCATGAACGGCGCCTTGCCGTGCACCCGCCAGGTGTCGCTGCGCCAGACGTTCCAGTCGCGCGGCCAGGAGGCGTCCCGGCACTGCACCGCGGTGTAGACCGCGTACCCGTTGTCGCCGTCCGCGTCCACCGCGGCGAACCGCTCGAACGCCTCGGTCAGCGGCTTCTCGTCCTTGTCGTTCGCATAGGCGGCGAACGCCTCGGCCAGCACCGGCCAGTAGCCGTTGTAGTAGCCGCCCGGCAGGAAGGTGTCGTCCAGCTCGCCCGCGCCGACCTTCCCGCCCGCCGGACGCTTCTTCACCGCGTCCCGCATCCGGTACCAGGCGGCCTCGACCCTCGCCGGGTCGCTGCCGAGGTGGTAGGTGCCGTCGTACTTCGCGACCCAGGCGGCGAACGCCTTGTGCCGGGTGTCGAACGCGTAGTCCTGGGCGAGGTTGTCGTCGTACCAGACGCCGTCCGGGTCGACGTTCGAGTCGAGGACCAGGCGCCGGACGCGGTCCGGGAACAGCTTGGCGTAGACCGCGCCGAGATACGTGCCGTAGGAGTACCCGAAGTAGTTGAGCTGCCGTGCGCCGGTCGCACGCCGGATCACGTCGAGGTCCTTGGCCGCGCTCACCGTGTCCATGTACGGGAGCAGGTCCGGGTACTTCTCGCCGCAGGCGGCCGCGAAGTCACGGGCGCGGTTCCGGTTGACCCGCTCGCCCCCGAGGGACTGCGGCACCGGGTCGGGTCGCACCGGGTCGAAGTACCCGGGCAGGCAGTCCAGGGCCGGCCGGCTCTTCCCGACGCCGCGCGGGTCGAACCCGATCACGTCGTACTGGGCGGCCACCGCCTTCGGCAGCGAGGCGGCGACGAAACCGGCCATCGACAGGCCGCTGCCGCCGGGGCCGCCCGGATTGACCAGCAGCGGGCCCTGGAAGGTCTTCGAGGTGTGCGGAACCCGGGTCAGGGCGAGGGTGACCATGCGGCCCGCCGGGTCGTCGTGGTCGAGCGGGGAGCGCACCGTCGCGCACTGGAGCGTCGGGTACGACTTCGTCGCGCAGTCCTTCCAGTCGACCGGCGCGGTGCGCGGCGTGCCGGTGTCCGCCGTCGCCGGGGACGGGGCGGCGGTCACCAGACCGGCGACCGTCGCCCCGACGGCGAGCAGCATTCCTGGACGGTTCGTCATATGGCCTCCCGTGGTGGGGGATCACGGCTGCGCGGGACGCAGCCCCCGCCGGATGTTCCCCGCATTCGGGGACGGAAGGACCTGTCGGGGTGAGAGATGACCCGTTTGCCCCCGCGCTCGGGCGGCGCCGGTTCAGAGCAGGGTCAGCTGGGTGGGCTCCGAGCCGTCCAGCGGGGGCCGCGGTTCGCGCCGGGGGAGGTGGCGGGCGGTGCCGCGGTGCGAGGGCCCGATGCCGTACTCGGCCGCCAGCTCGTGGACGTGCCGGGTGATGCGGCGCTGGTACCAGGTGGGTGCGTAGGCGCCGTCCGCGTACAGCCGCTCGTAGCGCCGCACCAGGTGCGGGTGGTGGTGGCCCAGCCACTCCATGAACCACTCCCGGGCGCCGGGCCGCAGATGCAGGACGAGCGGGGTCACCGAGGTCGCCCCGGCGGCGGCGATCGCCCGGACCGTCGCCCGCAGCTGGTCGGGGCTGTCGCCGAGGTGGGGGATGACCGGCGCCATCAGCACCCCGCAGCCGATGCCGTGCTCGCTCAGCGCGCGGACGACGTCGAGGCGGCGCTCCGGCGAGGGCGTGCCGGGCTCCACGGTCCGCCACAGCTCGGGGTCGACGAAGCCCACCGAGACCGAGACGCCGACCTCCGTGACCTCGGCGGCCTGCCGCAGCAGCTCCAGGTCGCGCAGGATCAGGGTGCCCTTCGTCAGGATGGAGAAGGGGTTCGCGTGGTCGCGCAGGGCGGTCAGGATGCCGGGCATCAGCCGGTAGCGGCCCTCCGCCCGCTGGTAGCAGTCGACGTTGGTGCCCATCGCGATGTGCGCGCCGTGCCAGCGCGGCGAGGCGATCTCGCGGCGGACCAGCTCGGGGGCGTTGACCTTGACGACGATCTGCGAGTCGAAGCCGAGCCCGGTGTCGAGGTCGAGATAGCTGTGGGTCTTGCGGGCGAAGCAGTAGACGCAGGCGTCCTGGCACTCCATGAACGGTGACTCGGGTAATGTCACTAAGTCCGACTGGTTCGGGAACGAGAACGGCATCCACGGCTATCCCGACGCGAGTTTGTCCGACTGCGGCTACGGCATCGCCCAGGTCACGACCGGAATGGACGGGTCGTACCCCGATCCGCTGGACACCCTGCACGCCGGCGCCGTCACTACGGACTACGCGGCGAACATCGCCGCGGGCCTGCGTATCCTGGGCGAGAAGTGGAACCAGCTCAAGGACATGGGCATGAGCGCCAACAGTGGCAGCTCGGCCTACATCGAGAACTGGTACATGGCGCTGTGGGGCTACAATTCCGGTGTCTACACCAGCAGTGTCAACGGCGGCCTGGGTTTCTTCAACAACCCGATTAACCCGAGCTATCCCGCCGACCGGAAGGCGTTCCTGCGCTACAGCTATGACGACGCCTCGCGCCCCGGCGAGTGGAACTACCCGGAAAAGATCCTCGGCTGGGCAGAAGTCCCGCAGCTGACCTGGAACGGCGAAGCCTCGTACGCCAAGCCCGACATGCCGTTGAGTGCTCTCAAGACTCCCCCGTACGACACCTTCTGCGACTCGTCCAATGCGTGCGATCCGGCCGCGGCGGACCCCTGCCCCAGCTGGAACAACCTGTGTTACTGGGGCAAGGGCGTGGAATGGATAGGCGCGCAGAGCAGCAGTAACTCCAGCACCGAGAAACTCAGTTATTCGCTCGGATCGGGGGAACCCGAACTCCAGAGCAAGTACGATCACGGCTCGTGCAGCGACTACCCGAGCGTCTACAGTAGGGCCATCATCGTCGATGATCTCGGAGATCACGAGAACACCTACGATTGCGGAGACTTCGAGGCGTACCAGGACGGCAAGTTCACCCTCCAGGTAGGTGACAACATCACCACACGGCGGAATGACGGCAGTTTCCGTGCCACTCCCTACATCGCCAATATCGACCTTCACCAGCTCGGCGCGGGGTTCGACCGCCACGTGTACTTCACGCACAGCTACGACTACGGGGAGGTCTTCCATCAGGTCACCGGCCGGTGGCAGGTCCATCCGGCGTCGCTGCCTTCCGGCGACCAGTCCGGCGAGCGCTTCAAGGTCTTTGTCCACTTGCCCAGTCATGGCGCGGAAGCGACCGTCCGGTACGACTTCATCCCGGGCGACAATACGGCCGGCGCCCAGGCCGACTACTGCAATATCAACCAGGGAACGCGCAGTGCGGGCGGGGAGACCTGGTTCGAGATGGGCACCTTCAGCTTCTGGAGGGGCGGCCGGATCGAGATGGACAACATCCAGAAGGGCGGCACCGGGGACGACAACGTGGTGTTCGACGCGATCGCCTTCGTTCCGTTCAACCGCGCCGACCCCGGCGCGTGCGCCCTCGTCGATGGTGGCCTGTGAGGCGCGCCCTCCGCGTTCCCGTCGTGCTGATGACCGTTGTCATCGTCGCGGCGGGAGCCGCCTCCTGTAGCCAGGACAGCCCAGGACCACCACCGGCGTCCCGGCATTCGAAGGCCGCAGCGCCCGAGCCCGAGCCATCCAAGACATGGACTGCGCCGCGTGCCGCTGATCTGCCGAAGCACGCGGTTGCCGGCAACGAGCGGCCTAGCCTCAATACCAGTGACTTAAGGATCTCGGCTGGTAGGGTGCCTGTTCAGGAGGTGCCGGGATGCCACGCCCTGGACAGGTCAAGCCGGAAACGGACGAGCGGTTGTCGGACCGGATCGCGAT
>NZ_SSBK01000032.1 GCF_004795035.1 Streptomyces sp. A0958 | reverse complement strand
TGAAGATGGACACGCCGCTTCTCTGCTTGATCAACCTTGTTGCTAGACACCTCAAGGTTCACAGAGAGCGGCGTGTTTCACGTATCAGCCCAGCCCAGGGCACCCACACATACGGCAGGAGAGCCCCTTTTCGTGTGCCTGCTGCCACCACGAGCGCCCCGGGGTGCGGCACCCGGGCAACGCGTGGATGCTGGGATGGTCAGCGTTCCAAGGAGGACAGTCATGAGCATGCTCGACAAGATCAAGGGCATGATCAAGGGGCATCCGGACCAGGCCCGCCAGGGAGTCGAGAAGGGCGGCGACTTCGTCGACAAGAGGACCGGCGGCAAGTACGGCGGCCAGGTCGATTCCGCCCAGAAGAAGCTCAATGACCAGCTCGGTGACCGCCACCCGCCCAGCGACGACCGGTAAGCGCTTGCGCCTGCGATGAGGGAGCGGTGGACGCCCTGCCCGGGGCGTCCACCGCTCCGGCGCGTCCCGCCCCGTGCCCGGCCCGGGCGCCTCTGACGTGCGGGAACCGGCGCCCCGGGAGCATGCTGGCTGTGTGACCTGGTACGGCGCGGCCGGACGGACGCCGCTCGGCGAGAGCGACGCCCCGCCCGGGAGACTGCGGGACGGCCGGGCACCGGACGACCTGTCCCTGGTGCTCGCGCAGTCCGTCGTGAACGCCATCGGGGCCGTCGGCGGACAGGCCGGCGGCGTCTACCTGCGGTCGAGCACCCCCGGCCTGCTGCGGCTCGCCGTGATGGCGGGGCTCCCCGGGCAGCTCTTCCGCCCCTGGTGGCGGATGCATGTGAACCGGCCCTTCCCGGTCGCCGAGGCCTTCCGCACCGGCAGCCCCGTCTACCTCTCGGACGCCGAGGACGCCATGCGGCGCTTCCCGCAGCTCATGGCCGGCCTGCCCTTCCCGTTCGGCTCCCTGTACGTACCGGTGCGCCGCGGCCGTGAACCGGTCGGCGTCCTGGTGGTCCTGCGGGCCGCGACCGGGCACGAGCCGGTGCCGCCCGACGACCGCCACCGGCTCCAGCACATCGCCGAGGAGCTGGGCGCCGGGCTGGCCGGCCTGGCGGACGCCGGCACCTGCCTGGAGTGGGAGGAGGAGCCGCTGCCCGTCCAGCTGCCCGCCGAGAGCTCGCCGCCGGTACGGATCGGCCGCTTCGACTGGAACCTCGACACCGGAGCCGTCGAGGCCGACGACGACCTCGGCGCGATCCTCGGCGCCGGCCCCGGCCGCTTCCCCGGCACCATCCAGGCCCTGGCGGCCAGGCTCGCCCCGGAGGACGTGTACGGCCTGTGGGCGCTGGCCCGGCAGGCGGCGGGCTCCGGCGGCCCCGTCGTCCGCAGGATGCGGCTGCGCGGCCCGGACGGGCGCTCCCACCTGCTGGAGGTCTCCGGGCGCCGGGCCGACGACGCCGGCCCCGGCGGGCACCTGACCGGCTTCCTGGTGGACCTGGGCATCGGACCGGTCGTCCCCGAGGCCGCCGACCGGCTGCCGCGCGGCATCTTCTCGCTCGACCGCTTCGGCCGGATCACCTACCTCAACCGACTGGCCGAGACGATGCTCGGCCGGGCCCGCACCGAACTGGTCGGGCGGGTCTTCTGGGAGGTCCTGCCCGGGTTCGCGAACCCCGCCTACGAGGACCACTACCGGGCCGCGATGATCTCCGACGCCCCCGTCCACTTCCTCGCCCGGCGCGACCCGCCGCCCTGGCTCTCCATCTCCCTGTACCCCGGCCACGACGGGCTGACCGCCGTCCTCACCCCCACCGATGAGCCGGCCTACGCCCCGGACTCCGTCGTCTCGCCCGGGCTGGGGCTCGGCTCCCCGGCCGACCGGTCCGCCGCGCTCTACCGGCCGGTCGCCCTGGCCATCGCCCTCACCGAGGCCGTCACCGCCCGGCAGGTCTCCCGCGTCGTCACCGAGGAACTGCTCCCCGCCTTCGGTGGCCGGCAGCTGGCGATCTACCTCCTCAAGGAGGGCCACCTCTACCTGGAGTGGGAGACGGGCTTCCCCCAGGGCTTCCTGGACCGGTTCGACGCCGTCGGCCTGGACGCCCGCATCCCGGGCGTGGAGACCCTGACCACCGGGCGCCCCATCTTCTTCGAGTCGATGCAGCGCCTGGCCGCCGCCTACCCGGGCATCCCCATGGACACCGACATCGGGGCCCGCGCCTTCCTGCCGCTGATCGCCTCCGGCCGGCACGTCGGCTCCTGCATTCTCGGCTTCGGCCGGCCCCGAGGCTTCAGCCCGGAGGAGCGCACGGTCCTGACCGCACTGGCCGGCCTGATCGCCCAGGCACTCGAGCGCGCCCAGCGCTACGACGCCGAGGCCGCCCTGGCGCGCGGCCTCCAGGACGCCCTGCTGCCGCACCGGCTGCCCGTCCTGCGCGGCATCGTCACCGAGGGCCGCTACCTCGCCGGCACCCAGGGCATGGACGTCGGAGGCGACTGGTACGACGTGATCGAGACCGGCGGCGGACTCGCCCTGGTCATCGGGGACGTCCAGGGCCACGGCGTCGCCGCCGCCGCGACCATGGGACAGCTCCGCAGCGCCGTACGGGCCTTCGCGCTCAGCGGCCACGACCCGCAGGAGGTCATGAGCGGCACCAACCGCCTGCTCATCGACCTCGACACAGGACAGTTCGCCAGCTGCTGCTACATCGTGATGGACCCGGCCACCGGCCGGACGCACGCCGTACGCGCCGGACACCCCCAGCCCGTCATGCGCCGGCCCGACGGCACCGTGGAGGTCATGGAGTTGCCGGGCGGCATCGTGCTCGGCATCGACGCCGAGGCCTCCTACCCCGTCACCGAACTGCTCCTGGACCCGGGCGCCATGCTCGCCCTGTACACCGACGGACTCGTCGAGCAGGCCGGCATCGACATCGACATCGGCGTCGAACGGCTGCGCGGCACGATCGCCGCCCTCGGCGCGGTCCCGCTCGCCGAGACCGCGGACCACGTGATCCGCCGTGCCAGGCAGGCATCGGACCGGCCCGACGACATCGCCCTGCTGCTCGCGGCCCGGTGGACCGGCCAGGACGGCGAAACCGCCGGCTGACCGGGCCGGGCCCCGCGATCCGGTCAGCGGCGCCGGGGGTTCGGGGCGGGCACCAGGCGCACCGCCGTGTTCAGGACATGGTCGATCGCGTCGCGCGAGGGGTGCTGCGTGAGGTTGGTGAGGAGCCGGGCCAGGGTGTTGAGCAGGGCCGGTGACCCCATCACGTAGCGGTTGAGCACCGGCTGGAAGCCCGACCGGCTGAAGATCAGGTCGGCCGCCGTGTTGCCGAGCCGGTAGTAGCGGCCCCAGCGGCGGTTCATCTCGGCCGGGTAGTGGCGCAGCGCCCGCTCCCGCCTCGGTCCCGGCGGCAGCGCGAGCGCGAGCGCCGTCGTCTCGGCGGCGACCTCGCCCGCCTCCATGGCCTGCCCGATGCCCTCCCCGTTCCACGGGCTGACCATGCCCCCGGAGTCGCCGGTCAGGAGGAGCCCCCGGGTGTACAGGGGATGGCGGTTGAAGCCCAGCGGGAGGGCGGCGCTGCGGACGGGCCCCTCGGCGTTCTCCTCCCGCAGCCCCCACTCGGCGGGCGTACGAGCCAGCCACCGGTCCAGCGTGGCCCGCAGGTCGGCGCTGCCGTGACGGCGGTGGGGGAGCGCGCCGAGGCCGACGTTGACCCGGCCGTCGCCCATCGGGAAGATCCAGCCGTACCCCGGCAGATAGTGGTCGCTCCGGGGGAAGCGGAGGTCGGCCCAGAGCTCCAGGAACTCCTCCCGGGAACGCTCGGGGCTGCGGTAGTACCGGCGGGCGGCCGTGGCGATCTGCCGCTTGGCGTCCCGCTGCAGCCCCATGGCCAGGGCGATCCGGGCCGAGGCGCCGTCGGCGGCGATCACGACCGGCGCCCGGTGCACCACCGGCCCGGCGTCGGACACGGCCGTCACCCCGGTGATCCGCCCCGCCCGGTCGGTCACCGGCTCCTTCACCTTCACGCCGGTGCGCAGCCGGGCACCGGCGGCGACGGCGTGACGGGCCAGGATGTCGTCGAAGTCGTGCCGGCTGCGGGTGAGCCCGAAGTCCGGGTAGCCGCCCAGCGCGGGCCAGTCGATCTGCACCTGCCGGTCGCCGGCCACCCAGCGCATGCCCCGTGACCGGGTCCAGCCCGGGGCCTGGATGTCGACGCCCATCCGGATCAGCTGGTGCACCGCGCGCGGGGTCAGGCCGTCCCCGCACACCTTCTCGCGGGGAAAGCGGGACTTCTCCAGCAGCAGCACGTCGACACCGGCCCTGGCGAGGTGATAGGCGGCGGACGAGCCGGCCGGCCCCGCCCCCACCACGATCACCTGGGCCTCCTCGGCCGCGCCGTGGGCGGCCTCCTCGTCCGACGGCGACTGCTCTGCACGCGTCTCCCGCATGGGGCTCCCTTCCTCGGTCGGGCACCGCCGCCCGAGGACGACGGCCCTGTACACCGACATCCTGCCGGGTCACCCCGCCCCTCGGGAGGGCGATCAACAAGGTCCCGGAGAACGCCGCCCACGGGCCGCCGGGAACCGGAAGGGCATACGAAAACCGGCCGCCCGCTCGCCCGCGTGCGGCGCTCGGCGGCGGAAGGGCGGCGGTTCGCGGACGCGGTCAGTAAGGCAGCGGGCGCCCCGACGGCGTGCGCAGATCCAGGGGTGGCGGCCGCTGCGGAAGCTGGGGACGCCGGACGACTCTGATGCGGCCCACTGCCACCACCTCCTGTCGGTACCCGGTCCTATGCCCGGAGGCACGCCGTTCACACGTCACCGGACCGATCGGCGTGGACCGACGGCCCTATGCGGCCGCCGCACCGCTCAGTGCGGCGGTCTACGGCCCGCCTCGGCGAGCAGCCGCTCGATGCGGTCGAACCGCTCGTGCAGCAGCTGGTCGGTCTCGTCCCGCATCGCGCGCGCGGCATGCTCGGCATCGCGGGCGAGCCGGTGGCGGCGCCTCTGCTCGTGCCCCACGAACCACGTCGCGAGGGCCGCCGTGACCATCCCGTACGTCGTGATGCCGACGCCCATCACGGCGACGGCGACGATCCGCCCCCACAGCGTCACCGGGAAGAAATCGCCGTACCCGACGGTCGTCGCGGTCTCCACCGACCACCACAGCGCCCGGGGGTAGGAGGTGATGGTCGCGTGCGGGGCGTGCCGCTCGGCCACCAGCACCACCCAGGAGCCCACCAGCACGGTCAGGGCGAGCAGCACCGTCGCCCAGCCCGCCGCCTTGAGGTGCAGCGAACGGTTCTCCCGGCCGAGCAGCAGCTCGACCGCCTTGGTCAGGAATACAGGCACCATTTCCGGATCATGAGGCGCGGGCGGCACGTCCGGCGGCCGGGCACGCGCCCGCCCGCCCCGCGTCACCCGATCGCACCGGACCCGGCCCGCCCGGGACCGGGCCCGGGTCACGCACACCGATCGGACTCCGGTAATCCGTGTTAAACCTGAATATGTGGGTGGTACAGGTCGATTCCGGGCGTGGTCTCACCGCTCCGCCCGACGGCCGCATCGACACGATGGCGGCCGCCCCGGCGGTGACGAACCCGCGCCCTACGGGCCGCCCCGCGAGCGGACCTCAGCAGGGCGCCGGCTGCGCGCCCTGTTCAGTGTCCGCACGGTGGCCGGTCAGTTCTTCGTCCTCATGCTGGGCATCGTCGTACTGCTCGTCTCCGCCGCCGTCGTCGCCCTGGTCGTCCAGGGCCGCCGCGACAGCATGAGCGCGGCGCGGGCCCAGTCGCTGAGCGTCGCCCAGACCTTCGCGCACGCGCCCGGTGTCGCCGCCGCCCTCGACAGCAAGGACCCCACGGCCGCCCTCCAGCCGCGCGCCGAGGAGATCCGGCAGAGCACCGGCGTGGAGTACGTCGTCGTGGCCGGCACCAACGGCATCCGCTACACCCACCGCGACATCGCGCTCATCGGCAAGAAGATCCCGGGCCCCTACAAGGAAGCCCTCGACGGACGCTCCGTCACCCGCACGGTCTCGGCCAGCCGAGGCAGATCGGTCGCCTCCGCCGTGCCCGTCCTGCGCAGGGACGGGTCGGTGGCCGGACTGGTGACGGTGGGCATCAGGGTCGAAGCCGTGAACCGGCTGGCGTACCCGAGCGTCCCGCTCACCATCGGCGCCGGAGTCGCCGCCCTCGCCCTCACCACGGCCGGCGCCGCCCTGGTCAGCCGCCGCCTGAGACGTCAGACGCGGGGCCTGGGCCCGGCCGAGATGACCCGGATGTACGAACACCACGACGCGGTGCTGCACGCCGTGCGCGAGGGCGTCCTCATCATCGGCGCCGACCACCGGCTGCTGCTCGCCAACGACGAGGCGCGGCGGCTCCTCGACCTGCCCCCGGACGCCGAGGGCCGCGCGGTCACCGACCTCGGCCTGGACCCGGGCACCGGCGAACTGCTGGCCTCCGGACAGGTCGCCACGGACGAGTTGAGGCCCGCGGGGGACCGGCTGCTCGCCGTCAACCTCCGCCCCACCGAGGAGCGCGGCGGCCAGCCCGGCATGGTCGCGACCCTGCGCGACACCACGGAACTGCGGGCCGTCACCGGACGGGCGGAGACCGTGCGCGAGCGGCTGACGCTGCTCTACCGGGCGGGCGCCCTGATCGGCACCACCCTCGACGTCACCACCACCGCCCAGGAACTCGCGGACGTCGCGGCCCCCGGGTTCGCCGACTGCGTGACGGTCGACCTCGCCGACTCGGTCCTGCGCGGCGGGGAACCCCGGCCGCCCTCCGGCGACGTCATGAACCTGCGCCGTACCGCCGTGCGCTGCGCCGACGAGAACAACCCGCTCTACCCGGCCGGGCGCGTCATCGGCTTCGTACCGAACACCCCCGAGGGCCTGGGCACCAGCGTCGGCCACACATGGATCGTCTCCGACCTGACCACCTCCCAGCGGTGGCGCGAAGCCGATCCCGAGCAGGCCGCCCGCATGCTGGAGCACGGATTCCACTCGCTGCTCTCCGTCCCCCTGCGGGCCCGCGGCGTCGTCCTCGGGGTGGCCAACTTCTGGCGCGCGCAGAACGAGTCGGCCTTCGACCTGGACGACCTCTCCTTCGCGGAGGAACTGGTGGCCCGTGCGGCGGTCAGCGTCGACAACGCCCGCCGCTACACCCGCGAGCACGAGATGGCCGTCACCCTGCAGCGCAGCCTCCTCCCGCGCGGCCTGCCCGAGCAGAACGCCCTGGACGTCGCCTACCGCTACCTGCCGGCGCAGGCCGGTGTGGGCGGCGACTGGTTCGACGTGATCCCGCTGTCCGGCGCACGGGTCGCCCTCGTCGTCGGTGACGTCGTCGGGCACGGCCTGCACGCCGCGGCCACCATGGGCCGGCTGCGCACCACGGTGCTCAACTTCTCGACGCTGGACCTGGCGCCCGACGAACTCCTCGGCCACCTCGACGAGCTGGTCGTCCGGATGGACCAGGACGAGGAGGCGGGCGGCGGCGCGATCACCGGCGCCACCTGCCTGTACGCGATCTACGACGCAGTCTCCGGACGCTGCACGGTCGCCCGGGCCGGCCACCCCGGGCCCGCGCTCGTCCTGCCCGACGGCACGGTGAGCTTCCCCGACATCCCGGCCGGGCTGCCCCTCGGGATCGGCGGCATGCCCTTCGAGATGACCGAGCTGCGGGTGCCCGAGGGAAGCCGTCTGGTCCTGTACACGGACGGCCTGATGGAGCGCCGCGACCGGGACTTCGACGACGGCCTCGGACTCCTGCGCCGCTCGCTCGCCGACCGCGACCGTACCCCGGAGGAGACCTGCGACGACGTGCTCGACGCCATGCTGCCCAGCCGGCCCGGCGACGACGTCGCCCTGCTGGTCGCCAGGACCCGCACCCTGGACCCGTCCCGGCGCATCCAGTGGGACGTCCCCCCGGACCCCTCGGCCGTCGCCGGCGTCCGCAGGCAGGCCATGCGCTGGCTGTCCGATCAGGGGCTGGACGAGGAGGGGTTCGTCACCGAACTCATCCTGAGCGAACTCGTCACCAACGCAATCCGCTACGGCTCCGAGCCCATCAAGGTCCGGCTGCTTCACGACCGGGCCCTGATCTGCGAGGTGTCGGACAGCAGCAGCACCTCCCCGCACCTGCGCTACGCGGCCACGACGGACGAGGGCGGCCGGGGCCTCTTCCTCGTCGCCCAGTTCGCGGAGCGCTGGGGCGCCAGGTACACCGACCGGGGCAAGGTCATCTGGTCCGAGCAGACGCTCGGCGGCCCACCCGCGGCCGAATAGACCCACGACGGCGACGCGGGGCCCGGCACACGCCGGGCCCCGCGCCGTTCGCTCATCTCAGATGCCGGGTGTCATGCGCCTTCCGTCACGGGAAGGACACCACGTTCGACGGGATGGTCGAGGTCCCGGATGTGGGTGATCCGGTGTTGTTGATGACGTGTTCGTACTGGCCCTGGCCGCCGAGGGAGACGACGAGCAGGTCGTGGAACTTCACGCCGGGCTTGACCGGGGCTTCGAAGCCGTGGTCCTGGCGGATGCTGGGGTCGGAGGTGAAGTTGCAGTAGCTGCCGAGCCCCCAGCCCTCGTGGGTCGTCACGGAGTCGTCGACCTTGTAGGCCGCGTACCCCTTGGTGTTGCCGTTCTGGATGGCTGCCTGGTTGGGGGCGTCGTACGCCTTCTCGTTCTGGTAGAAGATCGTCTTGCCGTTCTCGCCGGACCAGCGGACGTCGTACTTGTTGAAGTGCTCCACGAACAGGCCGGTGGCCAGGACGTTGTCGCCGTTGACCTGGAGGCCGTAGTCGGACCGGTTGGTCTCCCAGCCGACGCCCTCGCCGTGGTCGGCACGCCACAGCCAGGTGTGGTCGATGATCGTGTCGTTGCTGTTGATCACCATGCCCGTGGTGGCCTTGCCCGCGCCGGCGCCGCCGACCCGGATGAAGATGTCCTGGACGCTGGTCGGGTTGGCCGCGTGGCCGGCCGAGGCGCCGTCGGGGCCGACCTGGACGAGCACCTGGGAGTTCTGCGGACCGGCGTCGATGAGGAGCCCGGCGAGCTTGACGCCGTCCACGTCACCGACCTTGAGGGCGGTGACCCCGTTGTCCGGGATGATCGTGGCGAGGCCGAGGCCGAGCACGACCGTGTTGGCGCGGTCGATGTTGATCGTCTGGTTGACGTGGTAGATGCCCGGCGTGAACAGCAGGTGCAGGCCCTGCTGGACGGCCGCGTTGATGGTGGCGGCGGACGCTCCCGGCTTGACCACGTAGAACTGGCTCAGCGGGATGGACTCGCCCTGCGGGGTGCCGTTCCAGGAGACGCCGCGGGCGTTGGTGCGCTTGGCGGGGACGAAGACCTTGTAGTCGTTGCCGTCCAGGTAGAGGAACGGCTTCTCGCGGGAGACGGGGGTGTTGTTGAGCGTGGTGTACGGCGGCTCGGGGAAGCTCTGGGCGGGGGCGCCCTCGACGCCGGAGAACGTCATGTTCCAGACGCCGTTGCCCCAGCTGCCGATGGAGCTGTCGCGGGTGTACCACTGCTGCTGCGAGTACGGCCCGACCTGGCCGTCGATCTTGCTGTCGGCGATGTACCCGCCGCTCGCCCAGCCGTAGCCGTTCGGGGCGAGGTTGAGGCCGCCCTTGACGTGCATCCGGCGGAAGGGCGCGGCCTGGGAAACGGCCCAGCGGTCGGTGCCGTTGACCGGGTTGAGCGCCAGGTTCTCCGCCGAACGCCAGAAGTTCTGCGTGGCGTTGCCGTTGAACCAGCCCGCGTCGACGGTGACGTCACCGTTGAACGTGGTGTCGTCCGGCTTGAGCCCGAGACCGGCGATCGAGGTGTAGAAACCGATCTGCGCGTTGATGTTGTTGTACGTGCCCGGCTTGAACATCAGCGCGTAGCGGCCGGTGCCGAACTGCGCCGACTCCTGCTGGCGGAAGATCTCGTCGACCTTGGCCTGGATGTTGGGCGTCGACGGGTCGAAGACGAGGACGTTGGGGCCGAGGTCGCCGCCGCCGGGGATCTGCGGACCGCCGCCGTTGCCGCCGGTGGTGCCGAACACCTGGAACTCCCAGAGGGAGTACCCGTACTGGGTGGCGCGGGCGGTGCCGGTCAGCCGGACGTAGCGGGCGGTGCCGGAGACGTTCAGCGTCTCGTCGCCGCCGGGGCCCGTGGTGGTCGAGTAGGCGGTGGACCAGTTGTGGTCGTCCGTGGAGAACTCGATGCGGTAGCTCTTGGCGTAGGCGGCCTCCCACTTCAGCGCGATCTGGCTGACCGAGGCGGAGGTGCCCAGGTCGACCTCGATCCACTGCGGGTCGGAGAAGCCGCTCGACCAGCGGGTGCCGTTGTCGCCGTCCACGGCGGCGGTGGCGGGGGTAGCGACGCCTTCCTGGCTGGAAGTGGTCACCGTCTTGCCCTGGGAGAGCAGGGACGGGGCCGCGCTGGCGGAGGTCGAGGGCACGAAGGCCAGAAGCGAGACGACGAGACCGGCGACGGCGGTCAGCACGCCGGTACGTCTTCTTCCGGACGAGGGTGCGGGTCTGCGGAGCAAGGGGGGTCCATACATGGGGGAATGTCTCCTGAGTCGCGGAACGGGTGCACGACACGAATCCGGAGAGCGCTCTCTCCGGCCGATGGGGATACTTCCCCCTTGCTCCCCTTGCGTCAATAGGTGTGCAACAACCGCTTCCCGAACAGTCGTTGAGGACAACAGTTGACGACGGATACCTCACGAGTGTCCGCATTGAAGCCGTCTTGAGGGCAGCTGTGCATGGGAACTGACGTGCCATCGATTCAGGTGATGACGAGGTGCGTACGGGGAGTGAGTGAGGCCGAGCGGGTCGTTGCCACCGCAATCACGCCGTGCCCGTGACGGGCCCGCCGACCCGGGTACGGCGAACACCAGCGCCTGTTACCGGACATGTTGCCGCCGCCCCGGGGACAGCGGGCCCGGGCGCTCGCTATCCTCCGGGCATGAGCCGTGAACGTGGCGCACAGCGCGCCGCTGACCAGGCACGACGGGGTTCCGGATGACCGAGGCGACGGGCCCTGTCGCGGCGGGGGCCCGGAGCGCTCAGGCATGGCGGGCGTTCGGTGCCCGGCTGCGTCACTGGCGCCGGCGGGCCGGACTCACCCAGGCCCAGGTGGGCGTCCGGGTCGGCTACGACCACACCGCCATCAGCAAACTCGAACACGGCAGCCGCAGGGCCCCGCTCCCGCTGGCCCGCCGCCTGGACCACCTGCTGGCGGCCGACGGGGACCTCCTGGCCGCCTGCGAGGATGCCGAGGCCCTGGAGCGGGCGCAAGCCGCTCCCACCGTGCCCCGCCCGGTCCCGGAGCCGGTCCGGCAGGGGCCGCTGCCCGGCGAGCCCGCGGGCGGAACGCTCACGGCGATGCTCCCGCCCGGGACCGTCCTGCCCGCACGGCTGCCCGCGTACGGCCTGGTCTGCCCGGTGCACGGCCCGGAGGGCTGCGCGGTTCCGGCGCTGCCCGACGTCGTGGCCCTGCACGCCCGGTTCTGTTCCCTCGGCCCGGACACCTCCTCCCACCCGGCCCTGGACACCGACACCGTGCACGCCCTGACCGCGCTGCTCGCCGTCTGCCTGCGCGCCGACGAGGAGCACGGCTGGCCCGGGGCGACCGCCGTCGTGGAACGCACCCTGCACGCGATGCTCCGCTGGATGGCGCTCCCGGCCGCCCCCTATCACGGGCAACTCGCGCCGCTGGCCGCCGAGTACGCCCAGTCGGCGGGCTGCCTCCGGCTGCTGTGGGGACGCAACGGTACGGCGATGGCCTGGCTCGACCGCTCCCTGCTGTGG
The DNA here is from genome assembly GCF_004795035.1 of Streptomyces sp. A0958. Lineage (GTDB taxonomy): Bacteria > Actinomycetota > Actinomycetes > Streptomycetales > Streptomycetaceae > Streptomyces. The sequence goes on along the minus strand of NZ_SSBK01000032.1, from coordinate 65,982 downwards.
GCGGCGACCGCCGGGCACGTCGGGGCCCAGGTGGCGGCCCTCGGCGATATGAGCACCCTGGCCCGGCTGGAGGGCGACGGCCCCTCCGCGGTCGCGTACGGCGAAGCCATCCACCGGGCCGCCGCGGGCCGGTCCTGGGCGGGCGCCATGAGCGACCTCTACCAGGCGCGCGGCCACGCGGTCCGCGGCGACGCCGACCGCACCCTGCACCACATCGGCCGCGCCTGGTCGCAGATGGACCGGGCCGGCGAGCGGGACGAGACGGAGGCCCCCTGGCTCTCCGTCGCCTCGGTGCGGCTGCGGGTGGAGTCCGGCGCCGCCGGTGCGCTGCGCGATCTCGCCGCCGCGACCGGGGAGCGCCGCTTCGCGCTCCGCGCGCTCGACGCGGCCGGCACCGCGATCAGGCTGCTCCCGCCCGGCATGCACTCGGCCCGCCTGCTGTTCCTGGCCAGGACGGCCGACGCGTACGTCTGCGCGGGGGAGCCGGCCGCGGCGTCGGCCGTCGCCGGGCCCGTCCTGGACAGCACCGAGGTGCACCCCTCCACGCTGCTCGGCCAGGAGCTGCGCGGGCTGTACAACAGGCTGGCCGGCCGCACCGGCGACCGGCCCGAGATCGAGGACTTCGTGCGCAGACTGGCCGCCGCGGTCCGCTGAGGGCCCACGGCAGCGGGGGCGGGGCGTGTGGTCCACGCCCCGCCCCCGGACACGCCCCCGTCGCCGGATCAGCTCACATCGAGGGCCACATCGTCCACGACGAAGCTGGTCTGCAGGTAGGCGTCCTCCTTACTGGTGAACCCGAGCGTCACCGTCTGCCCGGCGGCCGAGGCGACATCGAAGGTCTGCTGGACATAGCCGTTGCTCGCGTCGAGATTCGAGTACGTGGCCAGCGTCCGGGACCCCAGCTTGACGGTGAAGGTGTCGTACGCCTGCCCGCCCCACGTCGACTCGGCGGTGTCGGTGCGCAGGTAGAACGACAGCCGGTAGGACGAGCAGCCCGCCGGCACGGTCAGCGACTGCGTGGCGGTGTCGCTGTGGGTGCTGCCCCAGCCGCCGAACCACGCCTGGTACGAACCGCTGTGCGCGGGCTTCTCGGAGGTCCGGTTGTTGATGACACCGGCCGTCTGCGTCCAGGGCGCCGTCCCGTTCTCGAAGCCGCCGTTGACGACGACCTGCCGCGGCTGGCAGCTGCCTGTGCCGCCGACCACGAGCGAGTACGTGGTGGTGTGGCTGGCGGTGCCGGTACCCGTCACGGTGAGCGTGTACGTACCCGCCGCGGTCTGCGCCCCGGCGGAGACGGTCATGGTGGACGAGGACCCCGACTGCACCGAGGACGGCGCGAAGGAGACCGTGACGCCGCTCGGCGCGCCGGAGGCCGTCAGCCGCACGTTCTGCGCCGAACCGCTGGTGGTGGCCGTGGACACGGTCGCGGTGGCGGACCCGCCCGGCTGGACGGTGCCGGTGACCGGGTTCACCGAGACGGAGAAGTCGTCGGCCGGGGCGGTGGTCCCGACCGCGGTCTTCCACAGCGTGTAGGCGACCCCGTCGGCGCTGCGGTTGAGCGCGGTGGCGTTGATGTTGGAGGTGGTGTCGCACGACTGGTGGTAGCAGGGGTCGTACGAACGGCCTGCAGTGCCGCCCCACTTGGCCGCCTGGGCGGAGGTCTTGGTGTCACTGGCACCGGTCGCGTAGCCGGATGTGGCGATCCCGCCCTGCTGGAAGGAGTAGTCGTCGGAGCGCCCCTGGCCCTCCACGTTCTCCTCCGGGGCGAGCCCGAGGGAGGTCCAGTACTCCTTCATCGGGACCGAGGCGGCGGAGTTGAGGTTGTTGATGAAGTAGCCGCCGTTGGTCGAGGCGACCATGTCGAAGTTGTAGTAGGCCTTGATGGCGCCGCGCTGGGCCGAACTGAGCTGTCCCACGTAGTACTTGGAGCCCTGAAGGCCCTGTTCCTCGCCGTTCCACCAGGCGAAGCGGACGTGCTTGGTCATCGTCGGGTTCTGCTGGGCCAGCGCGAGGGCGTTCTCCAGCAGGGTCGCGGAGCCGGAGCCGTTGTCGTTGACGCCGGGCCCGGCGGCCACGCTGTCCAGGTGGGCGCCGAACATCACGGTGCTGTCGGTGGGGCCGCCCGGCCAGTCCGCGATCAGGTTGTTGCCGGGATAGGTGCAGGTGGTGCAGGTCTGCTCGCTGACGGTGTATCCGGCCGCCTGGAGCTTGCCCTTCACATAGGCGAGCGAGGCGGTGTAGCCACTGCTGCCGGCCCGCCGGTTGCCGCCGTTCTGCGAGGCGATGGTCTGCAACTGGGAGAGGTGGGCCTGCACGTTGGCGATGCTGATGTCGGGCGGGGTGCCGCCGGGGCTGCCGCCGCCGCCGGTGACGGTCAGCGTGTACTGGGCGGTGTGCTCCTGGGTGCCCGCGCCCTTCACGGTGAAGGTGTACGACCCGGGGGCCGCGGCCGATGTGGTCGAGACCGTCATGGCCGAGGTCGAGCCGGACTGCACGGAGGAGGGGCTGAAGGAGACGTTGACGCCGCCGGGCAGGCCGCTCGCGGACAGGTTCACCGTCTGCGCGCTGCCGGAGGAGACGGTCGTGCGCACGGTGGCCGTGACCGCGTTGCCCGCCTTCACCGAGCCGGAGGCGGGGTCGAGGGACATCGAGAAGTCGTTGTTGCCGCTCGGCGTGCAGGCGGGGTCACCGCTCTGGGCGGGGACGCTGATCGCGTCCCACGCCGCCTTCGTGCGGCTGTGCAGCACGCAGGTGGCGTCGAGGTTCTTGGCCGCGGTGAGGGTGGCCGTGCGGTAGCGCTTGTAGGTCATGCCGCTGGTCTTGAGGAGCATGCCGCCGTAGAAGACCTTGCCGGCGCTCTGGATGCCCACGCCGGTGACCGCGGAGTTGTTGCAGGTGGGGCTGGAGGGCTTGCCGCCGCCCGGGTTCGAGCCCTCGGCCAGCAGGTAGAACCAGTGGTTCAGCGGACCGGCCGCCGCGTGCTCCTCGGTGTTGGGTATGGAGGAGCTGTAGCAGTTCGGGTCGCCGATCTGGCCGGGGTTGTACATGATCCGGATCGGTCCGTTGCCGACGAGGTTGATCTTCTCGCCCACGGTGTAGTCCGGGTCGTCGTACGGGGCGGGCTCGTTGGTGTACGCCTCGGTCAGCGCCCCCATGATGTCGCCGGTGGCCTCGCCGAGCCCGGACTCGTTGTTCGCGCCGCCCGGTGTGTACTGGTCGATGCCGTGGCCGAACTCGTGGCCCACGACGTCCATGGCGCCGATCCACTGGTTGGCCCGGTTGTGGCCGATGGAGACCGTGGAGCCGTCCCAGTACGCGTTGACGTCGTTCAGGCCGACCTTGACGGGCCAGCTGCGGCCGTTGCCGTCGTGACCGTTGCGCCCGAGCCAGTCGCGCAGCATGTCCCACTCGTGCTGGGCCGCCCACATGACGTCGACGCAGCCCGTCTCCTTGCTGGAGGCGCTGCCGGTGCCCCAGGAGTCGGTCGACTTGGTGAAGACGCCGCCGGTGCTGTAGTCGGCGCAGCTCAGTCCGGGGCGGCTCGGGTCGCGGAGCGAGTAACTGCCGCCCGAAGACGTCGTGTTGATGGAGAGCGGGGAGGGCCCGTTCCACTGGCTGTTGCCGGTGCCGGCCTTGACGTCGTCGTAGCTGTCGAGGACCGCCCCGGTGCCCGCGTCGACGAAGACGTGCAGCCGGCTCGGTGCCTTCTCGCTCCGGCCGGTGAGCACGGTCTCCCAGGCGAGCCGGGAGCGCTCGCCGGTGGCCCGTACGACGAGCCGGTGGCTCTCGACCCGCTCCACCGTACGGAGCTGCTTGCGGGAGGCGGCCTCGGCGGTTTTGGCGGACACCGTCGCGGTCGTGGGCACGTTGATGCGCCGGGAGACCGCCGACTGCGAGCCGCGGACCCGCCCCTTCGAGTCGGCCACCACGACGGCGTCGCCGCCGACGACCGGCAGGCCGCGGTAGGTGCGTTCGTACGCGACGGAGTAGAGGCCGTTGACCCACGGGGTCACCATCTGGCGCTCGTAGCGCTCGTCCGGGCCCTTGGCCAGGGAGTCGAGCCCGCTGGCGGCGGCCCGGTCGGCGGCCGACACGGCGGCGGTGAGTGCCGTGGGGCCGGGGGTCGGTGACGGTCCGGCGGCTGCTGGTGGACCGCTGATGGCGACCAGCATTCCGGCGAGGACGGCCAGGGTTGTCCCGGCCGTCATCGGTCTGCGTTTCATCGAGGCTCCTCGTTTCGTGGGGACCTCGGTCACGGGCACCGGCGTGGGGAGACGCACCCACCCGTGCGGCAGCCGCGCGCCGTCCGTCCGGGTGGTGTCCGTGATCGAGCGACCGAACACTCACACGTCGCCATGACCCCGTCAACGAACTGCGGCCACGTGCGGGGGAGTTGGCAAGTCTGGTCAAGTCGCCCCGGCGGGACGGCGCGGTGACCCGCGGCGGCGCGCGCACGCGCGGGAGGGGGTCGGGTGGGGATGGACGGGCGGCGCGGCGTTCAGCGACGAGTGCACCCCGCACGACCGGGACCGGGCCCGGGCATCGCACCCGTCGTCTGCGTGCAGAACCGCTACGGCATCGGCGAGCGGCGCCCCGCCTCCCAGGAGGGCATGTGCGGCGAGCTGGGCATCGCCTCCCAGGAGGGCATGTGCGGCGAGCTGGGCATCGCCTTCGTCCTCTTCTACGCGATCGCGGGAGCGGGCGCCGGCCGCGGGCCCGGGGCCGGCGCCCGCGGCCGAGCGCGAGGCGCTGCTCGACATCGCCCGCGCCCACGACGCCTCACCGGCCCAGGTCCGGCCGGCGTGGACCCTTCAGCAGGGCCCGCACGTCGTGACCATCCCGGGCACCGGCGACCCCGCCCATCTGGAGGCCGACGTGGCGGCGGGCGCCCCGCGGCTCACCGACGACGAGATGCTGCGGCCCACCGCGCTCGGACAGCCCGGCGGGCGAGCCGTAGCATGACCCCCATGGATCAGCGCGAACTGGGCAGGACCGGACGGAACGTATCGGTCGTCGGACAAGGCACATGGCAACTAGGCGGGGACTGGGGTGAGGTCCGCGAGGCGGACGCCCTCAGTGTGCTCGACGCGGCCGTCGAATCGGGCGTCACCTTCTTCGACACGGCGGACGTGTACGGGGACGGACGGAGTGAACAACTCATCGGCCGCTATCTCAAGGAGCGGCCCGACGCCGGGGTCTTCGTCGCCACGAAGATGGGCCGCCGGGCCGATCAGGTGCCGGAGAACTACACCCTGGACAACTTCCGCGCGTGGAACGACCGTTCCCGCGCCAATCTCGGGGTCGACACCCTCGACCTCGTACAGCTGCACTGCCCGCCCACCGCCGTCTACGCGTCCGACGAGGTGTACGACGCGCTGGACACGCTGGTGGCCGAGCAGCGCGTCGCGGCCTACGCGGTGAGCGTGGAGACGTGTGCGGAGGCGCTGACGGCCATCGCCCGCCCCGGTGTCGCGAGCGTGCAGATCATCCTCAACCCGTTCCGCCTCAAGCCGCTGGACGAGGTCCTGCCGGCGGCGCGGGCCGCCGGGGTCGGCATCGTCGCCCGGGTGCCGCTCGCCTCCGGGCTGCTGTCGGGCAAGTACACCGCGGACACCGTCTTCGCTCCCGGGGACCACCGCACGTACAACCGGCACGGCGAGGCGTTCGACCAGGGCGAGACCTTCTCCGGTATCGACTTCGAGACCGGTGTGGCCGCCGCCGCGGAGTTCGCCGCGCTCGCTCCCGAGGGCGCGACCCCGGCGCAGACGGCGCTGCGCTGGATCATCCAGCAGCCGGGCGTCACCAGCGTCATCCCCGGAGCGCGCTCGACGCAGCAGGCGCGGGCCAACGCGGCCGCCGCCGCACTCGACCCGCTGCCGCAGAGCACGCTGGACGCGGTGCGCGACCTCTACGACCGCAGGATTCGCGCGGCGGTCCACGACCGCTGGTAGGACGCTCCGGTCACCGGTCGGCCCCGGGGGTTCCCGGCGCGTTCGTCGACGTACCGCCGTCCGGAGTGCTGGCCGATCCGGTGTCGGGGGCGAACAGGCTCATCCCCAGGTACACGGCGGCCAGGAAGGCGATCACGCCCGCGATGGCGCTGGCCACCCGGGGCCGGCGCCGGATCGCCTCACCGGCGGTCCGCCGCCGGGCGTTCCCCGTCCGGGGCGCCGCACGCCGGCCGCGCCCGGATGCCTGCGGCAGCCGGTACGTCGTCGGGGCGCCGGACTCCGCTCCTGGGGCCGGCGCGGGCGCGCCGACGTGCGGGGCGGGCGGCGCCTGGTAGGCGGCTGCCGGGGGCGGCGTCTGCGCCGGGGCGGGGCGGTGCAGCGGCAGCGCCTCGGCCCGGCCCCGCCAGGCGTCGCTGTGGAACCAGTCGGCGACCTGCTGGGCGGTGGGCCGGTCCTCCGGCTGCTTGGCGAGCAGCCCCAGGAGGTAGGCGTCGAAGGCGGCGGACACGTCGACGCCGCGCTGCCGCAGGGGGACGGGCGGCGTGTCCACGTGCTGGTAGAGGGTGGCGGTGGCGGTGTCCGAGCGGAACGGCGGCTGCCCGAGGAGCAGTTGGTAGATGACGCAGCCGAGCGAGTACATGTCGGATGCGGCGTCCGCCGTGCGGCCGAGGGCCCGCTCAGGGGCGAGGTAGAGGCTCGTACCGACGATGTGACCCGTCGTCGTCAGCGCGGCGGAGGGGTCGTCGACGAACTGGGCGATGCCGAAGTCGCCGATCTTGACGGTGCCCTCGCCGTCCAGCATCAGGTTTCCGGGCTTGATGTCGCGGTGGACGATGCCCTGCCGGTGCGCCGCGGCCAGTCCGGCGGCGGCCTGTCCGGCGATGCGGGCGGCCTGCTCGGGTCCCAGCCGCTCCTGGGCCAGGAGAAGGTCGGCGAGGCTTCTGCCCTCGACGAGCTCCATCACGAGGAAGAGCCGGTCCTCCCAGGCCCCGAAGTCGAAGACCGCCACCAGATGGGGGTGGCTCAGCCGGGCGGCGGTCTGCGCCTCCAGCCGGAACCGGGCGGTGGCCGACTCGTCGGCGTGTTCTCCCAACAGCAGCTTCACGGCGACCGCGCGGCCGAGGACCTCGTCGGTGGCCCGCCAGACCTCACCCATCCCGCCCCGGCCGATGGCGGATATCAGCCGGTACCGACCAGCAACCAGCACCTGTGCACACCTGTCTCGAATAGTTCGGGCCTCTCGGGCGGCCCGGACCGAGGGCCGCTTCGACTGCCGCGGCGGCGGCCTCGTCGGGGACGAGGGCGGGGTGGGGGAGCGCGGCAAGATCAGGATATCCGGCGCACGGAGCGCGGACGACCGGCGGTCACCACCCGGGTCAACTCGGCGCGGTGGCAGCCCGCCAGGGACCGGCCGGCGAGGTGCGGCCGGCGGGGGGAGCCCGGTGACGGGCGGTCGTCACCGGCCGCCGGCCGCGGCCCGGCCCACGGACTCGACCAGGGGCAGCAGCCGGTGCGGCACGCGTTCGCGCAGCGCCACATCGGTGCGGGTCCTGACCACGCCGGGCAGCCGGATGAGTCGCTGGATGACGTCCTCCAGGTGCCCGTTGTCCCGCGCGACGACCCGGGTCAGCAGGTCGCCGCCGCCCGTGGTCGAGAATGCCTCGACGATCTCCGGCACGGCGGCGAGCGCCTCACCGACGTCGTCGAGGTGTCCCTGGGTCACCTCCAGGTGCACGAAGGCCAGGACCGGGTGGCCGAGCGCGGCGGGGGAGAGGAAGGGACCGCTCCCGGTGATCACACCGTCCCGCTCCAGCCGGTCGATCCGGGCCTGGAGGGTGCCCCGGGCGATGGACAGGATGCGCGCGTACTCGCGCACGCTCGTCTGCGGCTGCTCGATGAGCAGTCGCAGGATACGGGTGTCGAGTGCGTCCACCGCCATACGTCGCCGGCCTCTTTCGGTCTCGTTCGGGCCAGCGACTGTACCAACGGCCTATGTGTGCGCCAGGCCGCCCTGCTCTCGTCGCGGCCGGATGTGCCCCGCGCACGGGCGGGTGGCGCGGGGCACGGGCCGGACGTCAGAACTGGACGTCGGAGCAGGCGTAGAAGGCGTTGCCGGTGTCGGCGATCGTCCAGACGCCGAGGATCAGGTGCTTGCCGGACTTCTGCGGCAGCACGCCCGAATGGCTCACCGTCGAGCCCGGCAGCTTACCGCCGAAGGGCACGGTCAGGAACGGCTGCGGCTCCAGGTCGGCCCGGGTGAGCGGCTGCGTGGGGTCGTAGCTGTCCTTGGTGATGTAGTAGCGGAAGTCGGTCGTGGCGTGGCGGGCCTCGATCCGCCAGTTGAACGTGTAGTTCTGACCGGCGGTGACCTGGGTGGCGGGCCAGGCGCCGCCGCGCGGGTCGTCCAGTTCGGAGAAGCGGCCGATGCCGCCCGAGCAGATGTGGCCGTCGGCCGGCCCACGGGTGGGGAAGCCCTTGGGGCCTTCGACGCTCGGCGGCTCCCACTGGATCTGCCCGCAGTGCTTGACGGTGCCGATCCCGCAGAGCTGCTGACGGCTGATGGGGGAGTCGGTGTAGCCGTGGCTCTGGGCGGTGCCCGAGGTGGCCAGCAGGGCCGCACCGACCAGCCCCAGGCCGGCCAGTAAGGAAGTGATCTTTTTGCGCATACGTCGCTCCTGGAGATGTGGGGTGATGTCCGGAGAGTGCTGCGGTCTAGACCAAGGCTGAGCGTAGCGATGGCAACTTGACATGTCTAGACCAGGACGGCGTGGCGGTTCAGCCGAGTTGCCACCAGAACAGCTCGCCGGTGCCGCCGCCCATGTACTTCCGCAACGAGTAGCGGCCGTTGCCCAGGGAAGTCAGGGCCGGGGTGGTGACCTGGTTCGTGGCGGCGTTGAGCATCCGCAGCTGATCCGGCCGGACCGAACCGTCCGAGAGGTCGAATGTCAGGGTGACGTTCTGCGCGGTATCGGTGAGGGAGCCGCCGGTGGCGTGTTCGTCGGTCTTGTCGGTGTTGGGCACGGCGAGTGCGTTGACGACCATGAACACGGGGGTGTCGGGGTCGGTGAAGAGGCCGGCCGACTCCTGGGCCGACATGTTCGGAATCGGCCGGAAGGTGCCGACGACGACATCGCCCGGCAGCCCGTCGTTCGCGCCCCCGGCATTCGCGGCAGCGATCGCGGAAAGCCGGGTTCCGGGGTCAAGGGAGGGGCTGAAGACATCGAGCCAGGGCTGGCTGTTGTATCCGCCGGGGTTGCGGCCCAGGGCGATGAACGCCTGCTTGCTGTGGAGCCGGGTCAGGTAGGGCGAGAACGCCTTCATCCGCTGGTTGAGCGTTGCGTACCGCTGCGCCTGCACCGTCGGCGTGCTGTTCGCGTCCTTGTGCACCAGCAAAGAGGTCGGATGCGCGTCCTTCTCCCAGCGGAACAGGTTGAGCCACTTCCCGCCCAGCGCCCAGGTGACGTAGCTGACGAGGGACTGCTCGGACTCGGAGACGATGTACCGGCCGCCCTCCTGCGAGGGGGCGTCGCCCGAGCAGAAGCCCATCGTGTACTGCCCGAAGGCGATGGGGCTCGTGAAGGTCTGGTCGTTGCCGCCCATCGCCAGCCAGCGGTACCGGGCGGTGTTGTTGTACAGGCCGGTGACGCTGCCGCCCACGTGGTTCGAGCGCATCGAGAAGTTGTACTCGTCGAAGGTCAGCAGGTCGGGCTTGACCACCGCCATGTAGTTCTTCAGCTGGGCGTCGTTCCACTGGCCCGCGTACTGGTTGGTGTGCATCAGCGCCCGGGGCGCCTCCTGGCGCAGCTTGGCGGTGAGCTGGACGAGCCAGTCCAACTGCTGCTGGTTGTACGGGTCCTCGTCACCGAAGCACATGGTGATCAGATCGTCGGCCCGGGTGCGCTGGTCCGCCGAGAGCACCGGCGCGGAGAGATCCGGCGGTGTGCCCGGGGACAGGTGATAGCCGGCCGGCCCCTTGGCGGCGGCCCAGGTGTAGCCGGGCAGTCCGGCCAACAGGGCGGTGTCCCACAGCGGCGGGTCGTAGAAGGTGGGTGTGGTGAAGCCGCTGTCCTTGAAACGCTGAGGGCTGGGCTGCCAGCGGTTGTCGTTCGCCTGGGGCACCCATGCGCAGTGCACCAGGCCGCGCCGGATGAAGGCGGCGTCCACCCTGGACAGCTGGGAGGCGGTGGTGGCCGCGGCGGCGGAGGACGGCAGGGCGCCGCTCAGGCCGAGGCCCGCGGTCGCGGCGGCGCCCAGACCGGCCGCTCGGAGGATGGAACGTCGGCTCACCATGGATCGGCTGTGATCCCGCACGGGAAGTCCTTCCGGATGGTTGGGAACTGGAGGTTCAGCGGCGCGAGGCGGCAGGAGATGCCCGTACGTCGAGGACGAAGTGGGCAGCTGGAGACGTGATCGCCGACGTCTCCGCGTGGCGCAGGTCGTGAGATCGGCGGCAGGACGGAGACGGGGCGCCTCGCACGGAGCGCGTTGATCGCCGATGATTAGTCATCGGGTGACTTCCGGTCAATACCTCGGAGGAGAGACGTCTTATGCCGGGTGGTGTCAGCAATGTGGCAGCAGGCGCACTTTCAACTTGCGGGAGTCATCGGATGGCTTGCGGGGTACGCGCGTGCCCGTGGTGCGCATTCCGCAGGCACGCGCCCCTCGGGGGAGGGCGCTGTCCAGTCGCAGGCGTCTAACGCGGTGCGGCCTCGGTGCCGCGCAGGGGATTCGGCGCGAGCCGCGCCGAACCGCGCACCACCGCCGTGGAAGGCAGCACCGAGGTGACCGGGGCGGCGGCTGCGGAGGGCAGGGAGCGGGGCGAGGCGAGACGGCTGACGAGGGTGTCGATCGCCGTAGCGGCGAGGTCCCGCAACGGCCAGTGAACCGTGGTCAGTTCGCTGTGTCCGTACCCGCTGAGGTTGTAGCCGCCGAATCCGACCACGGACATGTCGTCGGGCACGGTGAGTCCGAGGTCGGCGCAGGCGTGCAGCGCCCCGACGGCGAGCAGGTCGTCGGCGCAGAACAGCGCGCCGAGGTCGCGGTGGTCTGTCAGCGCCCTGCGGGTGGCGGCCATCCCGCCGTCCGGCAGCCAGGACTCCGCCTCGATCAACTCGACCCGGCCGGGGAAGAGTTCATCGGCCACGCGGAGACGTTCCGTGCGGTACACCGGTCCCACGAGCACCCCCAGCCGTTGGTCCTCGCCGATCGCCAGGCGCGACAGGACGTCCCGCACGCCGGGCCGCTCGTCGGCGTGGACGTGCGCGATGCCGGGCCGCTGCTCGGACGGTGAGTCGAGCGACATCCAGACGACGGGCACGTCCATGTCGACGAGCCGCTGACCGGCGAGGGCGTTGCGCGGTGAGTACTCGCACACCACACCCGCAAGGTCCACGTCGGCCAGCATCTGGTCGACGTAGGCGGTGTCCTCCCCGTGTTCCGGCTGGACCACCGGGAACAGCAGGTGCTCGCGGAGCTGCGCCTGGACGATCGCCGCGGTGAGCACGTCGTAGACGACCGGGACGTACGGCGAGGGCGGCAGGGCGGCGAGCAGCAGGCCGAGCGTGCGGGAGGGGCTGCCCCGCAGTGCCCGTGCCGACGCCTGCGGGACGTAACTCAGCTCCTGGGCCGCTGCACGGATTCGCTCCACCGTCGCGGGGGAGATCCTGAGCGCCTCCGCCCGGCCGTTGAGGACGTTGGAGACGGTGGTCGGTGCCACCCCGGCGAGGCGGGCTACGTCACTGCGGGATGCGCGGGCCATGGTCCAAGTCTGGCACAGCGGAAGGGGCCGGCCGCACGGTGGAAGGTGCCTGCCGACGACGCAAACCTCGGTGCTAACTCGTGATAGGTTGCGCCGCATCCCACCCTCGCCCCGTCGCGACCGCCGCGAGTGATCCCGGTTCCGGCGGGAGCGGGGCCCCGCCGCCGGACCCGCCGTTGGAGGATTCTGATGCAGAGACGAGTGCCGCCCGGGAAAGCTGCGGGGCCGTTGGACGAACCCGGCCCGCTCGCCTACCTCACCTCCACCGCGCCCGGCTACGGGGCGCTGGCTCCCCCGGTCGCCCAGGTGCTCGGGGACGCCGGGCGCATCGACCTCGGCGGCCCGTGGAAGTTCCGCTTCTCGCCCGTCGCGGCGAGCCCGCATGCCGTCGAGGACCCGGCGCTGGACGACGGGGACTGGGACGAGATCACCCTGCCGGGGCACTGGGTGCTGCCACCCGACGGGCGGTACAGCCTGCCGAGTTACACGAACGTGGTGTACCCGTTCCCGCTGGACCCGCCGCACGTCCCGGACGCCAACCCGACCGGGGACCACCGGCGCTGGACCGACGTGCCCGCCGACTGGCTCGACGGCGGGCGCGTGTTGCTGCGCACCGACGGGATCGAGTCGCTGGCCCGTATCTGGGTCAACGGGCACGAGGCCGGGGTGCGCACCGGATCGCGGCTCGTGCAGGACTTCGACGTGACCGGTCTCCTGGTCCCCGGGCGGAACCTGATCTCGATCCGCGTGCACCAGTGGTCAGCCGGCAGCTATGTCGAGGACCAGGACCAGTGGTGGCTCCCCGGTGTCTTCCGGGAGGTGACGCTGGTGCGGCGGCCCGTCGGCTGCGTCGACGACGTCTGGGTGCGGGCGGAGTACGACCACCTCGGCGGACACGGGCGCATAGACGTCGAACTCCGGGCGTCGGCCGCGGCTTGGCCGGTGCGGCTGCGGGTTCCCGAGCTGGGAGTGGACCTCACCTGGTCCTCGCCGGCCGACGTCGCACCGGTGGACGCCGGGGTGGTGCGTTCGTGGTCCGCGGAGGACCCGGTGCTCTACGACGTCGAGGTGGCCGCACGCGGGGAGACGGTCCGGCTGCGCACCGGATTCCGTACCGTCGAGACCACCGGCGGGGTGCTCCGGGTCAACGGACGGGCGATCAAGCTGCGCGGCATGAACCGGCACGAGATCGACCGGGAGCACGGACGCGTCTTCGACGAGGCCCGCGCCAGGGCCGACCTGCGGCTGATGAAACGGCACAACGTCGACGCCATCCGCACCGCCCACTACCCGCCCCACCCCCGGCTCCTCGACCTGGCCGACGAGTTGGGCTTCTGGGTGATGCTGGAGTGCGACCTGGAGACCCACGGCTTCGAGATCGACGAGTGGCGGCGCAATCCGTGCGACGACCCGGACTGGCGGGACAACCTGCTCGACCGGGCGCGCCGCATGGTGGAACGGGACAAGAACCACCCGAGCATCATCTGCTGGTCCCTGGGCAACGAGTGCGGAACCGGCCGGAACCTCGCCGCCATGGCCCGCTGGATCAAGGAGCGGGACCCCTCCCGGCCGGTGCACTACGAGGGGGACCACACGGCGGAGTACACGCAGATCTACGCCCGCATGTACCCGGCGATCGAGGAGATACGGGCCTTTCTCGCCCCCGAAGGACCGATCGCGGTGCCGCACCATCCGGCGGCCTCGGTAACCCCCGAGCAGGCCGCGCGCGCCCGCTCCCTGCCGTACATGCTCGTCGAGTACCTGCACGCGATGGGCACCGGGCCCGGTGGCGCGCACGACTACGCGGAGCTGACCGACTCCACCCCTCGGATCGCGGGCGGGTTCGTCTGGGAGTGGCGCGACCACACCCTGGACGCCGTCTCCCCGGTCGGGCACCGCTACCAGGCCTACGGCGGTGACTTCGGTGAGCGTCTGCACGACGGGACGTTCCTCGCAGACGGCATGGTCCGGGCGGACGGGACACCGACCTCCGGGCTGCTCGACTGGGCCCGGTCGGTCGCGCCCGTGCGGGTCGAGTGGGGACCCGAGCAGGAGATCGTCGTCGACTCGCGCCGGCGGTTCACCAGCACCGGGGACCTCGCGGTGGGCTGGCGGCTGGAGTCGGGCGGCCGGCTCATCGCCGAGGGCGTACTGCCCTGCGGGGACGTTCCGCCCGGCCGCCGCCGCGTGCTGGGCTCCCCGGACCGGTTGCGTACGGCCCTGGCAGCGGCCGGTACCGCTGAACCCGAGCTCTGGCTCACCCTTACCGTCCGGACGGCCGCGGCGACCAACTGGTGCGACGCCGGGCACGTGACGTACCGCTGGCAGGGGCGGCCCTTCGGAGACCGGCCCGGTGGCGTGGCTTCCCCACCCGGGACCGGTGCGGCGACCCTGCCGGCCGCCCCGGAGTCCGTCGCTCCTTCCGCTCCCGTGCCGGGACCGGCGCCCCTGCCGCCGGCCGACTCGCGGGGCGCTCTCCCGCACGTCGGCGATGTCGTCTTCGATCCGCTGACCGGGGACCCCGTACGCGTCGGACACCTTCCCCTGCTCGGGTTCGGGGTCGAACTCTGGCGCGCCCCCACCGACAACGATCTCGGGCGCGGCCCACTGGACTACGAGCACCACGACCCCGTGACGACCGGGGGCGCGGGCGCCGGTGTCCGCGGGCCCAGCGCGAGTGACCGGTGGCGTGAGCGCGGGCTGGACCGGCTGGAGCGCCGCACCATCGAGGTGACGCCGTCATCGGACGGGCTCGTCGTCGGCTCCCGGTGGGCGCCCGCGGCACTGCCCTGGGGGGTGAGGGCGCGGTTCGAGTGGTCGGCGGGTGAGGTGGGGGCCCGCTGCGTCGTCACCCTCGATCCGGAGGGGCCGTGGCGCGGGACCTGGCCCCGCGCGGGCATCCACCTCGCCCTGCCGGCCGGGCCGTGGCGCGCGAGCTGGTTCGGCCTCGGGCCCGGCGAGTCCTACCCCGACCTGAGAGGCGGCGTGACGGTCGGCGCCCATGCAGCGGACCTGGACACCTTCGTGGAGCCGCAGGTGCGCCCGCAGGAGGGCGGGCACCGGTCGGAGCTGCGCAGTCTGCGGCTCGACCCCGGCGACGGACGCCCCGGGCTCGGCATACGCGTGGTGGAGGGGCCCGTGGGCTTCTCGCTACGCCCGTGGAGCGCCCATGAACTGACCGGCGTGGCGCACCCGTTCGAGCTCCCCGCTCCGACGGCGACGCATCTGTACCTCGACCTCGGTCAGCATGGGCTGGGCAGCCGCTCCTGCGGCCCCGACGTGCGGCCGGAGTACGCGCTGCGTCCGCGCCCGCTGCGTGCGGTCATCGATGTCGTCCCGTTCCTCGAAAACATCCGATGACCCCCTTGCAAACTCGTGATAGCTGAAGGTCTAATACCAGCCAAGTACCCCGCACACGTCTGAATCGATCGTGAGTTGGCGGGTCAGGTCCTCGGGAAGCACGGAGGGAATCCGTGGTCGTCCGCGAGGCGTCAGAATCCCGGAGGCACATCCGATGAACAGCGTCACCAGACAACGCCGGCCCCTGCTGATGGCCGTGAGCCTGCTCGGCAGCGCCGTCCTGACGGCAGGGTGCGGCCTCGGCGGCTCGGGCACCGAGGCCTCGCGGGACGGGGCGATCCCCAAGCCGCAGGTCGACTGCGACGTGCCCGATCAGAACGTCGACGACAAGCCGGTCGACAAGGCGAAGCTCTCCGGTGAGATCCGGTTCGCGACCAGCTCGCTGAAGAAGGACTTCGGCGGGTTCTTCAACCCGCTGATCGAGAAGTTCGAGAAGGAGCACCCCGGCGTCAAGGTCAAATGGGAGGACACCCCGACCGCCGACGACGTCGACGCCCGGATGGTCAACGACGCCCAGACGTGCGTCATGGCCGACGTGGTCAACGTCGCCAGCTCAACGGTCATGGCGCTGACCAAGGCCAACATGCTCATGGACCTGGACGTCAAGGCGCCCGGTTCCGGGAAGGACTTCCTGCCCGACGTGTGGGGCAAGCTCGGCTTCGGCGCCCAGGGCCACCACACCGTGTATCCCTGGTACTGGGGCCCGTTGATCACGACGTACAACAAGGACCTGTTCACCAAGGCCGGTCTCGACCCGGAGAAGCCGCCGAAGGACTGGGACGAGTACGTCGCGAGCAGCAAGAAGATCGCCGAGGCGTCCAACGGCAAGTACCAGGCCGTGTGGGGCAACACCGAGTGGACCTTCGTCGACGAGTGGGCCGGTCTCGGGGTACAGCTGATGAGCCCGGACGACAAGCAGTTCACCTTCGCCGACGACGCGAAGGCCCAGAAGTGGCTGACGGACATGGCGGACCTGTACAAGGCGGGTGCCATCCCCAAGGACTCGGTGACCGGCCAGCCGGACCCGAGCCAGGCCTACAGCGCGGGCACTCTCGCCTTCGGCAGCCCCAACGCCTCCTTCCTCCGCAACGTCAAGCAGAACGCGAGCGCCCTCTACCCGAAGACCGGTGTGGGACCGCACCTGAAGTCGACGGGCGGCTCCGTGCTCTTCGCCGGCCAGTACATCGGGGTGTCCACCACGACGAAGAACGCTCCGCTGGCCATGGAGTTCGCGCAGTACGTGACCAACGCGGAGAATCAGCTCGCCTGGGCCAAGGACCCCAACGTCGTCATCTTCCCCTCGTCCACCACCGCGCTCAACGACGAGTTCTTCGACGTCCCCGAGGGGTCCGACCCCTTCCAGCGCGCCCGGGGCGCGGCCGCCGAGGCGGCCAAGGAGGGCAAGGTCGTCGTGGGGCAGTTCTACGTCACGGGCAAGATCAACAGCGTGATCACCGAGAACATCCAGAAGGCGATCTCCGGTCAGAAGGACCCGAAGAAGGCCCTGGCGGATGCCCAGAGCGAATCCAACGCCCTGCTGAAGAGGCTGGGTTGAGACTGCCGGCGGGGCCCTGCGCCCCGCCGGCCCACCCACCTGAAATCCTCTTGAGCCGCTTTCGGCGGCTCACTCACGAATGGCAGTCACGGTCATGGCACGCACCGTTTCCTCTCTCGGTGGAGCCGCCCGTTTTCGCGCCTGGTGGGTGCCGTACCTATGGTGCCTGCCCCCGGTCGCGGCGGTCGTCGCTTTCTACGTCTACCCGTTCTTCAACACTGTTCTGCTGAGCTTCACGGACGCACGACCACTCGGTGGCGCCGGCGCCTTCGTCGGTCTGGACAACTACCGCGACCTGCTGCACGACGAGGCGTTCTACTCGGCCCTGCTCAACTCGGTCGTCTACGCGGTGTGCGTCGTTCCCGTCCTGACGTTCCTGCCGCTCCTGCTCGCCCTCCTGGTCAGGGACCGAATCCCGGGGATCGGTATCTTCCGCTCCCTGTACTACCTGCCGGCGGTCGCGTCGGTCGTCGTCGTGGCACTCTCCTGGTCCTACCTGCTCAAGGACGACGGTCTGATCAACGCGTTCCTCCAGGACACCGGGCTGGTGCAGACCTCCGTACCGTTCCTCACGGGCCGCTGGTGGGTGCTCGTGTCGTCGATGCTCATCACCGTCTGGAAGGGCCTGCCCTACTACATGATCCTCTACCTGGCCGCGCTGGCCAATGTGGACCGTTCGCTGTACGAGGCGGCGGAGATGGACGGCGCCGGGCCCGTCCGGAGGTTCTTCCACATCACGCTGCCCGGTGTGCGGCTGATGATGAACCTCGTCGCCGTCCTGGTGATGATCGGGTCGATGAAGGTGTTCAGCGAGGTCTTCCTGCTCACCAACGGCACCGGCGGCATCGGCGGGGAGTCGTCCACGCTGACCATGTACATACGCAGTGTCGGCATCGCCGACAGCACCTACGGGTCGCTCGGACTCGGCAGCGCCGCGTCGGTGGTGCTCTTCGTGCTGACGGTCGGGCTGGTCCTGCTGAGCCGGCGCATCAACCGCCAGACGGAGGAGCAGTGAGTACCACGACGACATCCGCGGCGTCCGGGGCGCCGGAGGCGGCCCAGGCACCGACGGTGCCGCAGCTCCCCGGAGGCGTCCGGCGCAACCGACGGCACGCCCGTGTGGTGCTGTGGCGCTACGTCGGCCTCGTCGTGGTGCTGGTCTTCCTGCTCGGACCGCTGGTCGTGCCGCTGCTCGGAGCGTTCAAGGGGCCCGACGAGGCGATGTTCGGGCCGGACGCCTCGGTGCTGCCCCACGATCCGGGCTTCGGCGCGTTCCGTGACCTGATGAAGCAGACGGACGTACTGCGGGCGTTCGGCAACTCGCTGTTCGTCTGCACGCTCATCGTGGCCAGTCGCCTCGTCCTGTCGACGATGGGCGGATACATGCTGTCGCGGCGCGGCTGGAAGGGCCGTGGCGTGATCACTCTGGTCGTGCTGTCGGCCCTGATCTTCCCCTTCGAAGCGATCATGGTCTCGCTCTTCGCCCAGGTCCGGGACCTGGGTTACTACAACAGCCTTGTCGGCGTGTGGCTTCCGCTCATGCTGGAGGCCTTCCACATCCTCCTCATGCGCGCCGCGTTTCTCGCCGTCCCCGACGACATGGAGAACGCGGCCCTGCTCGACGGCGCGAACGAGTGGCAGAGGTTCTGGCACATCTTCCTCCCGCAGGCCCGCGGCGCCCTGGTCATCGTGGGACTGACCTCGTTCATCTTCGCGTGGGAGGACTACCTCTGGCCGGTGGTCGTGCTCCGCGACGACAGCAAGTTCACGCTGATGCTCTCCATCACGCAGCTGCAGAGCGCCTTCGGCTTCGACTACCGGGTGGTGCTGGCCGGTGCCATCGTTGCCTTCCTGCCCCTGCTCATCGTCTTCTTCGTCGCCCAGAAGTACTTCTTCCGGGGCATCGAAGAGGGAGGAATGAAGTTCTGATGACCCGAAGGCCCACCGAGCCCCGCGAGCAGTACGACTTCGCCGCGGACGCGCTTGAGGCGGCAGGTGCCCTGTCGGCCGCTCCCGACCCCGGATACCAGTGGCCGGACGATCCGCGCACCCGCGCGGCACTGGAGCACTGGCGCGACCTCAAGGTCGGCGTGATCATCCACTGGGGCGTCTACAGCGCGATCGGCCAGGGCGGCTCGTGGTCCCTGCACCGCGAGCGCCTGGGCGAGTTCACCGATCCGCCCGCCGACTGGTCCGGCACCGACGAGGAGTACCACACCTGGTACGGCCGGCAGGCTCATACCTTTCGCGGCGAGGACTACGACGCCACCGAGTGGGCCCGGATGTGTGCGGAAGCCGGCCTGCGCTATCTGGTGTTCACGACGAAGCACCACGACGGCTTCGCCATGTACGACACCGATCACTCCCAGTTCAAGTCCACGGCCGAGGACAGCGGTCTGCGCCGTGACATCGTCGCGGAGACGTTCAAGGCGTTCCGTGCGCAAGGCATGGAGACCGGCGTCTACTTCTCCAAGGCTGACTGGAACCATCCCGGCTACTGGGACCGGGCCCGTCCGATCCGTGACAGGTTCCACAACTACGACATCGCCGAGCGGCCGGAGAAGTGGGACTCGTTCGTCGAGTACACCCACCGGCAGGTCGAGGAACTCCTCACCCGCTACGGGCGTGTCAACGTGCTCTGGCTGGACGCGGGCTGGGTCCGCGCCCCCGAGGAGCCGATCAGGATCGACGCGCTCGCCGAGCGCGCCCGTGAACTGCAGCCGGACATCCTGGTGGTCGACCGGGAGGTGCACGGCCCGAACGAGAACTACCGGACGCCCGAGCAGGAACTGCCCGACCGGCGGCTCGACCACCCGTGGGAGTCCTGCATCACCATGACCCGGACCTGGTGTTCGGAGGGGCTGGACGATCCGGCGAAGCCGATCGGGGAGATCGCCGCCACCCTGGTACGGATCGTCGCCCGCGGCGGCAACTACCTGATCGGTGTCGGCCCCGACGCCACCGGCCGCATCTCCCGCCATGTCGTCGAGCGGATGGGCGAGCTCGGAGAACTCCTCGGCACGATCGGCCACGCGGTCTACGGATCGCGGCCGGCCGATCCCGGTCTGACGGCTTCCGGCACCCTGGAGTGGCACCTCACCTCACCCGCCGGAAGCCCGGGGGTGGTGCACGCCATCGGGCTGTACCCGGACGGCACGGCGGTCCCCAGCACGGTGCGCGTCACCGGAAACGGTCACGACGTCGTCCTGGACGTCCCTGCCGGACCCAACCCCCACGCCGTGGTGGTCGAGATCCCGCTCGGCGCCGCCTGAGGACCGCGGCCGGGGCCCCCGCCGCTGTGGCGGCCGTTCGCGCGGGTGTCGTGCGAGGTTGGTCCGTTGGCTCTGCTGCGGCTGAGACGGACGACAAGAGCCTGGGCCATTGGCCCATCGAATTGAGCCTCGTTTGAACCATTCGCCCTTCAGATGCTGAGATATATCAGTCAATGGCGCTGCAGGTCCCCCAAGGACCCATGCGGCGCCTTTCTCATGTGCGGACTGGTCCATGTGCGAAGAGGGGCGGGGCAACTTGCTGAAGAGGGCGTTCGTCGCACCGGATGATCCGGGACGTATCCGGCTTCGGTTCGCGTCCCGGGCCGTACTCGGCATCGGGCTCGCCGTCGCGCTGTGCGGGGCGGCCGGGCACTCGCTGGTGGCGGCCGTCGCCGGTGGCCTGGCCGCGCTGCTCGCGCTGTTCACGGTGACCGACCCGACGGTGCGCGGGCAGGCGACGACGACCGCGCTTCTCCCCGTCGTGGGTTTCCCGGTGCTCGCGCTCGCCGCCGTACTGCACGACCTGCCCGTCGCGCGCGACCTGGCGTTCCTCGCGGTCGTGGGGGCGGGTGTGTACGCGCGGCGGTGGGGGCCTCGCGGGCACTCGCTGGGAGTGTTCGGCTTCATGTCCTACTTCTCGGCCCAGTTCCTGCACACCGTGCCCGGCCGGCTGCCGGAGCTGTACGCGGCCGTGCTGCTGTCGCTGGCCGGGTCGTCGGTGGTGCGGTTCGGCGTGTGGTGCTACGAGCGGCGGCTTGCGGCGCCCGTGGTCGTCTCCCCTCCCGCCCAGGGAGCGGGGCTCGGGCGGGTCACGACGCGGCAGGCCGTGCAGGCGACGTCGGGGGCGGCGTTTGCGCTCATGGCGGGGCAGGTGCTCTCCGACCAGCGCTGGTACTGGGCGGTCGGAGCCACCTGGTGGGTGTTCGTGGCCACGACCTCGCGGGGCGAGACCATCGTGCGCGGGTTCCGGCGATTCCTGGGGACGGTCCTCGGGATCGGCCTGGGCTTCGCCGTGGCGGTGCCGCTGCACCACGAGCCCGTCGTGGCCGCGCTGGTCGTGGCGCTGAGCGTGTTCGGCATCTTCTACACCGCCGCGGTCTCCTACACCTGGATGATGCTGGCCGTGACCGTGATGGCGAGCATGCTGTACGGGCTGCTCGGTGTGCTCGACGCGGATCTGCTCGTGCTGCGGGTGACGGAGACGGCGGTCGGGGCGGTCGGCGCCCTGCTGGCGGTGATGTTCGTGCTTCCGGTGACCACGCACTCGGTGACCGAGGCCTGGGTGGAGCGGGCGCTGCGGTGCGTGCACACGTGCACGGCGGAGGCCGCCGCCCGGCTTGCGGGAAGCCAGGAAGCCGACCCGCCCCGGAGCGTTGCCGAACTGGAGGCGATCCTCGGCAGGGTACGCCAGTCGCTCGCCCCGCTGGTGCATCCGCTCAACCCGATGCGGGCCCGCAGGCGGCGGGCGCGACACGTGCTGGCCCTGCTGGACGAGTGCGCGCGCGAGGTGCGGGGACTGGCCTCGGTGGCCGCCGACCCGGAGGCCTCCCACGACGCCCGGCTCGCCGCCGCCTGCTGGCGCGTCGAGAACGCCGTGGAGGCGCTGACCGCATCCGAGCGGCGCACCCCCGCAGCGGTCGCCGCCCTCCCGGCGCACCCCGCCGTGACCGAGCCCGCCCTCGCCCATCTGCACAGCCTGGAACGCGCACTCGCCGAACTCGCCGCCCCGCTGCACAGCCCGCCGGGCGCACCCCTGCTCACCGCCTGATCCAGAACCCTTGGTCCAGACCGCAGGGGGGCACTGCTACCGTCGCGGCGGAAGATCACGACGGCCGCGGCCGCCGTGATCAGTCGGCGGAGAGGAGCAGTGCGGTGGACAGCAGCAATGGTTCGGGCCGGGCATTCATCGGGTCTTTCACCTCGGCGGGCGGGCGGGGCATCACCGTCGCCGCCGTGGACCAGGAGACCGGAGCGCTCACGGTCATCGGCGCGACGGACGCCGTACCCGACCCCTCCTACCTGGCGCTCGGCCGGGGCGGGGCCCCCGGCGGCACGGTCCTCTACGCGGTCAGCGAGACCGAACCCGGCGCGGCCGCCGCCCTCGACATCACCGGGGACGACCCGCGCCCCCTCGGCGGAACCCGGCCGGTGGACGGCGACGGCCCCACCCACCTCGCCCTCGCGGCAGGCCACCTGGTCACCGCCAACTACGGCTCGGGCAGCGTCAGCGTGCTGCCCGTCACCGACGACGGCGCGCTCGGCCCCGTCGCGGCCGTCCTCGCCCACGAGGGCAGCGGACCGGTCACGGACCGCCAGCAGGGCCCGCACGCCCACCAGGTCCTGCCCGACCCGTCCGGGGACTGGGTGCTCAGCGTCGACCTCGGCACCGACTCGGTACGCGTCTGCGCGCTCGACCCGGCCACCGGGGAGCTGCGCCCGCACGGGGAGACGGCGCTGCGCCCCGGCACCGGCCCCCGCCACCTGGCCTTCCACCCCTCGGGCCGCCACGCCTACGTGCTGAACGAGCTGGAGCCCACCCTCACCGTGTGCCGCTGGGACGCCACCACCGGCGTCCTGGAACCGGTCGGCGAGACACCCGTCCTCCCCGACGACGTGACCGGCGCGAGCTACCCGTCCGAGGTCGTCGTCGCGCACGACGGCCGGTTCCTGTGGGCGGCCAACCGCGGCCACGACAGCATCTCCGTACTCGCACTCGACGCGGCCGGTGAGCACCCGTCCCTGGTCACGACCGTGGGCTGCGGCGGGCACTGGCCGCGCGACCTCGCGCTCGATCCCACCGGGCGTCGGCTGTACGCGGCCAATGAGCGCAGCGGGAACGTCAGCTGGTTCACCGTGGACCCGCAGACCGGTGTCCCGCGCCATGACGGCTCCCTGGACGCCCCGGCGGCCTCCTGCGTGATCTTCGCCTGATCCGCGGGACGCGCCCACGCGTGAGGCCCCGGTACGGACTGCCGTCCGTACCGGGGCCTCGTACGCTCAGAGGTTCAGCGGGCCTGCGCCCCCTGTGCCACCGGGGGAGCGATCCCCAGGGCCGAGGTGTACATCGACAGCACCAGCTTGCCGATCGCCGGGTACGCGCCCAGCGGCTCGGCGCTCGCGCAGCCGGCCTCCTTCGCCGCGGCGTCCAGCAGGCCCTCCGCCAGCTCCGGCCCCACCAGGTACGGCGCAACCGCCAGCTGCAGCGAGCCGGAGCCCTTCAGCTGGTCGGCGATCGAGGCGACCGAACCCTCCACGTCGAGCGCGGCGGCCATCACCGGCACCGCGAGTCGCGCCGCCAGCAGCATGCCCGTGATCCCCGCGGCCTGTACGGCCTCCTCGCCGCCCACCGTGGCGAGCACGATCCCGTCGGCGGCCGTCGCCACCGTGAACAGCCTGGCCCGGTCCGCACGGGCGAGCCCGGCCTCGGACAGACGTACGTGCAGCGCCTCGGCCAGCAGCGGATGCGGACCGAGCACGTCGGTCAGCTCGGCCGGGGCCTCGCTGTCGGCGATCGCCTGACGTATCCGCTGCACCAGGGCGCTGTCCGGACCCGCGAGCAGCGGGACCACCACGGCGGCCGGGCCCTCGGGCTCGGCGACCTCACGGCCCATGGCCAGCGCCTGCTCGTAGCGCGCGGTGCGCTCGGCGGCGGAATGCGCGATCACGGAGGCGAGAGCCGGGTACTCGGCGTCGTCGCCGTCGACATAACCGATCAGGGCGTTGAGACCGGGCAGCTCGGAACGGGCGATGCTGATGACCTCTTCGGCCAAGCTACGGCTGTCCGAAGAAGGGGTACCGGGAACGGCGAGAACGAGCGCGGCAGCGCCCTCGGGTGCGACCACGGGCTCCGGGCGGCGGTGCCGTCCGGACTGGCGAGGTCGCGGCATTCGTACAGGCAGGCCGGAAGCGGGCCCAGTGGGGGTGCTCATGGCGCCGCATGCTACTGGTTTTGGATGCGCCCCTGCGCGGGGAGGGTCCGGTCGAGCGGCCTCTGTCCGCATTTATCCGATCGGCGGCTTACCGGGCAACTGCCCTGATCTGTCGTCAGCGTTCGTTTCTCCGTTTCCCGAGGTCACCGGCGCGGGCCCCGGCAGGCAGAGCAACGTCGGATGGTGCGGCAGCCTCAGACCGCCGGTGGCCAGGGCCTGGGCGATGCGCAGCGCACCGATCAGGGGATCACCCGAACCGGGGACCGCCCGTGCCCCCGGCAGCAGCCGCGCCAATCCCGCGCGCAGGGGTGCGAGCAACGGCTCGCCCATCCGGAACAGCCCGCCCGCCAGCGCGACTTCGTACCCCTCCCCGTCCGCTCCGGCCTCCGGGCACACCGCCGCGGCCGCCTCCGCGATGTGCGCCCCGGCGGCCCGCAGGATGCCCTCGGCGACCGGGTCCTCGGCCGCGCACGCGGCCACCTCCGGGGCGAACGAGGCCAGCACGGCGGGCCGGTCGGTGCGCGGGTAGAGCAGGCCGGGCAGTTCCTGCGGCGGGCCGAACACCGCCTCCAGCCGGGCCAGCAGCGCCGCCGAGCCACCGCGCCGCCCGTCGTGGGCGCGCATCGCCGCGTCCAGCCCGGCCCGCCCGATCCAGGCACCGCCCCCGCTGTCGCCCAGCAGGTGCCCCCAGCCGTCGGCCCGCCGCCACCGCGTCAGGTCCGTGCCCAGCGCGATCAGCCCGGTCCCTGCGGCCACCACCGCGCCCGGCCGCTGCCCGACCGCTCCGGCGTACGCGGTCACCGCGTCGGCCGCGAGCGCGATCCGGCGCACCCCCAGCGCGTCCGCCAGGGCGGCCGGCAGCTCGGCGCGCAACTGGCCGCCCAGCGTGGCCATGCCCGCGGCGCCCACCGCCGCTGCGGTGATCCGCCCGCCGTCACCCTGCCGGGCGAGCAGGGCGCGGGCGGCGGGCAGCACCTGCTCCAGCAGATGGGCGGCCTCGATGCCGTGGGCGCCGGTGCGCACCGGCTCGTCGCACACGACGGTGTCCAGGGGGACGTCCGTCTCCGGGGCGCCCAGCGCCACCCTGAGCCCGGAGCCGCCCGAGTCCACCCCGAGGACGTACCCGCCGGGTTCCCCGGCCACGTGCCCGTGCGACGTCATGGACCGGCTCCAGGGGGACGAAGGGGAAGAACGGCAGCACCCTATCGCCGGGGCCCCGCGTTGCGCCGGTAGGGTGATCTTCCGTGACAGCACGACCGTTGAACGAAGTTGTCGAGCCCGGCTGGGCCGACGCCCTGGCCCCTGTGGCGGGGCGCATCGCCGCGATGGGCGATTTCCTGCGCGCGGAGGTCGCGGCGGGCCGCACCTATCTCCCGTCCGGGACGAACGTGCTGCGCGCGTTCCAGCAGCCCTTCGACGAGGTACGGGTGCTGATCGTCGGTCAGGACCCCTATCCCACACCGGGCATGGCCATCGGGCTGAGCTTCGCGGTCGCCCCCGAGGTCCGCAGGCTCCCCGGCAGCCTGGAGAACATCTACCGCGAGCTGAACACCGACCTGGGGCTGCCCCGGCCGTCGAACGGCGACCTGACGCCGTGGACGCGCCAGGGCGTGCTGCTGCTGAACAGGGCGCTGACCACCGCGCCCCGCTCGCCCGGCGCCCACCGCGGCAAGGGCTGGGAGGAAGTGACCGAACAGGCCATCCGCGCCCTGGTCGCCCGGGGCAAGCCGCTGGTGTCGGTGCTGTGGGGCCGCGACGCGCGCAATCTGCGGCCGCTGCTCGGCGACCTGCCGGCCATCGAGTCCGCCCATCCCTCCCCGATGTCCGCCGACCGCGGGTTCTTCGGGTCCAGGCCGTTCAGCCGCGTCAACGAACTCCTCGTGGGCCAGGGCGCACAGCCGGTGGACTGGCGCCTTCCCTGAGCCGGGCGATGGGCGGCGGGCGCCCGGCGGCGGGCATCACACGTCGACCGCTGCCGCCCGCCCTCCCGCGCAGCACGTCGCACAGCACCGTGCCGTAGTGCGCGCTCTCAGGCGGGCCGGCGCCCTTGTCGGCCGGGGCCCGGGTCCCACCGCCGCAGGTGGTCCTGAACACCCCTGTTGTCAGCGGCGGGGCGGGGCCGTGCTGCTGCGGACCACCAGGTTGGTGGCCAGGTCGACGCGCGTCGTCGCGGGCTGCCGGCCCCGGCCGAGGTCGAGCACCAGGCGGGCCGCGGTCTCGGCCATCTCGATCAGCGGCTGGCGCACCGTGGTCAGCGGCGGCCCGATCCACCGGGTGAGCGGCAGGTCGTCGAAACCGACCACGCTCAGGTCCTCCGGGATGCGCAGCCCCAGCTCGCGCGCCGCCTCGTACACGCCGAGCGCCTGGAGGTCGTTGCCGGCGAAGACCGCGGTCGGCCGGTCCGCCGAGCGCAGCAGCTCCATGCCCGCCGCGTAGCCCGCCTCGTGCTGGAACTCGCCCTCGCGGATCAGCGCCGGGTCGATCGGCAGACCCGCCGTCTCCAGGGCGGCGCGGTAACCGTCCACCCGGGCCCGGCTGCACATCATCCGGGACGGGCCGCTGACGACGCCGATCCTGCGGTGCCCGAGCCCGGTGAGGTGACGGGTGGCGGCGAGACCGCCCTGCCAGTTCGTCGTCCCGACCGAGGGGATGTCGTCGCCGGGATCGCCGGCCGGGTCGACCACCGCGTACGGGATGCTGCGGCTGGTGAGCTGGGCGCGCTGGGCGGCGGTGAGGTCCGACAGGACCAGGATCG
Organism: Streptomyces sp. A0958; assembly: GCF_004795035.1. Classification (GTDB taxonomy): domain Bacteria; phylum Actinomycetota; class Actinomycetes; order Streptomycetales; family Streptomycetaceae; genus Streptomyces. The sequence continues at coordinate 39,402 of NZ_SSBK01000032.1, read as the reverse complement.
CCCCGACCGGCCGGCGGGCCAGCACCCCGTCCACCCAGGTCTGCCCGGGGCTGAGGCGGCCCGCGCTCTCCGAGAGGACGAGGCTCAGGCCCTCCTCGCGCGCGACGTTCTCGACACCGCGCACGACCTCCATCGCCCATGAGCTGTCCAGCTCGTGGAAGACCAGGTCGATCAGTTGCGACTGCGTGGTGGAGCCGCGTCTGCGGCGGTAGCCGTGCAGCAGCAGCAACTCCTCCACCTTGGTGCGCGTGCTGGGCGCGACATCGGCACGCCCGTTCAGCACCTTCGAAACTGTCGGAGCCGAGACTCCGGCCGCTCGGGCGATTTCCGCCAGCGTGGCAGCGCCGTTCGACGACGCTCCGGCAGGCGCATTCTCCTGATGTGACTGGACGTTTGCGGGGCTCATACAGCGAAGCGTAACCGCCTGGCGGGCGAACGGAGGGGGAAGCCCCTGCGGAGAATTCGCGCCCCGCGACCTCTTGACTGGCCCGAAACCCGACCGTACGGTTCCGGCAACATTCGCAAGCAATTCCGAAACATTCGACAGAGGTGCGGTCATGCGGTCGGGATTTTTCACTCAGGGCAGGCGCACGGCGAGATGGACCGCGGCCGGTGCGGCCATGGTCATGGCAGGGGTCCTGGCGGGCTGCGGATCGGACGGCGACAGCGGTGGTGGCGGGGGCACCCTCACCGCGTACGTCTACGGCGACGACGCCGTCAAGATCCAGGAAGCGGCGGTCGAGGAGTTCAACAAGACCTCGAAGGTCAAGGTCAAGCTGGTCCCGGTGCCGGGCACCGAGTACGTCAACAAGCTCCGCAGCGCCATGGGCTCGCCCAGTGCCCCGGACATCTTCTACAACTGGGGCGGCGGCTCCATCAAGCCGTACCTCGACGCTGGCCAGCTGGTCGACCTCACCTCGGCCGTCAAGAACGACGCCACCCTCAAGGACGGCTTCCTCCCGTCCATCGTCGAGGCGGGCAGCCTCGACGGAAAGATCTACGGGGTGCCGATGCGCGGCATGCAGCCCGTGATGCTCTTCTACAACAAGACCCTCTTCGCCGAGAACAAGGTCGAGGTCCCCAAGACGTGGGAGGACCTGCAGAAGGCCATCACGACCTTCAAGAGCAAGGGCATCACCCCCTTCGCCCTCGGCGGCTCCGACAAGTGGCCCGAGCTGATGTGGATGGAGTACCTGCTCGACCGGATCGGCGGCCCCGACGTCTTCCGGAAGATCCAGAACGGTGACAGCTCGGCCTGGGGCGACCCGGCCGTCCTCAAGGCGGCCCGGACCGTCAAGCAGCTCGTGGACGACGGGGCCTTCGGCAAGAACTTCAACTCCGTCGACTACGGCAACGGCGGTGCCCCCACCCTGCTCAACAAGGGCAAGGCGGCCATGCACCTGATGGGTTCGTGGGAGTACTCGACCCAGCTCGGCAAGGCGCCGAAGTTCGCCGAGGAAGAACTCGGCTGGGCCGGCTTCCCGACCGTGGCCGGCGGCGTCGGCGACCCGGCCGACGTGGTGGGCAACCCCACCAACTACTGGTCGATCAACTCCCGCACCAAGCACAAGGACGCGGCCATAGCCTTCCTGAAGACCATGGCCTCCAAGTCCTACGCCCAGGCCCTGGTCGACAACGGTGACGTGCCCACCACGTCCAACGCCGCCTCCATGCTCAGCGGCTCGCCCAACCCGAAGTTCGCCACCGACCAGTACGAGATGGTCCAGAACGCCCCGAGCTTCACCCTCTCGTGGGACCAGGCGCTGGAGTCCCGGTACGCCACCCCGCTGCTCACCGAGATCAGCAAGCTGTTCGCCGGCAAGTCCACGCCCGAGCAGTTCGTCGCCGCGATGAAGGCCGTCAAGTAACGATGTCCCACCTCTCTTCGTACACAAAGGTGCGTGGAGGAAGGAAGGCGGCCGTCGGCAACGTCGGCCGCCCCCCGGTCGCCTGGGCCCTGCCCGGCATCGTCTTCTTCGCCCTCTTCGCGATCGTCCCGCTGGGGATCGCCGTCTACCTCTCCTTCTGCCACTGGGACGGGCTGAACTCCCCGACCTCCGTCGGCACGGCCAACTGGACCCGGCTCTTCAAGGACCCGGAGTTCCGCCAGGCCGCCTGGCTCAGCCTGCTCCTCACCTCGATCAGCTGGGCCTTCCAGACCCCGGTGGCCCTGCTGCTCGGCGTCTGGGCCGCCGGCCGGCAGCGCAGCCGCGCCGTGCTCTCGGCCGTCTTCTTCATCCCGCTGCTGCTCTCCACCACGGCCATCGCGATGCTCTTCCACGCGCTGCTCGACCCCAACTTCGGGGTGATCAAGGAGATCGGGCCCTGGCTCGGCATCGACCCGAACATCATGGGCTCCTCCACCGGCGCCCTGCTCACCGTGGCCTTCGTCGGCGGCTGGCAGTTCATGCCCTTCCACACCCTGATCTACCAGGGCGGCACCCGGCAGATCCCGCAGGTCCTCTACCAGGCCGCGGAGATCGACGGCGCCGGCATGTTCCGGCAGTTCTTCCACATCACCCTGCCGCAGCTGCGCAACACCATCACCACCTCGTCGGTCCTGATGATCGTCGGCTCGCTGACCTACTTCGACACCGTGCTCATCATGACCAAGGGCGGCCCCGGCACCGACACCACCGTGCTCCCGTACCTGATGTACCGCACCGGTTTCCAGACCTACGACCTCGGGTACGCCGCCGCGATCGCGACGGCCCTGGTCGTCGTGGCCACCGCCCTCTCGCTGATCCTGGTCCGCTTCAGCGGCTTCGGGAACATGCGCTCCACCCGGGAAGGTATGTGACGAGATGTCGATCGACACCCGCCCCGACGCGCGCCCCGCACAGCCCCTGACCCGCACCCGCCCCGCCACCGCCCGGCGCCGCCGGAAGTGGGGCAACCCGCTGGCCGGCCTCGGCTCGCTGGTCTGGCTCGTGCTCGTGATCGTCCCGCTCTACACGCTCGTCTCCTCCTCGCTCATGCACCAGGACGAGGCGCTGAACGGCGATCCGCTGGCCGTCCCGACCAACCCCACGCTCGACAACTACCGCACGGTGCTGGACAGCGGCTTCTCCACGATGCTCACCAACACGGCGATCGTCGCCGTGGCCACGGTGGCGATCGTGCTGGTGCTCTCGGTGCCCGTCGCGTACGTCGCGGTACGCACCCGCAGCCGGCTCTCCGGCCTCGCCTTCCGCACCTTCCTGCTCGGCGTGGCCATCCCCGCGCAGGCCGTGATCGTGCCGCTCTACCTGCTCATCAGCAAGATGGGCCTGTACGACAGCCTGCCGGCGATCATCCTGCCGACCGCGGCGTTCGCGATGCCGGTGGCGGTGCTCATCCTCAGCGGCACCATGCGCGACGTCTCCGAGGAGATGTACGAGGCGATGGCGCTCGACGGCGCGTCGCCCCTGCGGATGCTCTGGCAGCTGGCGATCCCGATGTCCAAGGCGGGCATCAGCACGGTGGCCATCTACACGGCCCTCCAGGCGTGGAACGGCTTCCTGTTCCCGCTGATCCTGACCCAGTCGGAGGAGAACCGCGTGCTGACCCTCGGTCTCTTCAACTTCATGTCCCAGTTCGGGGTGAACATCCCGGCCGTGCTGGCCGCGATCGTGCTCTCCGTCGTGCCGATCTTCGCCGTGTACCTCGTGGCACGCAAGGCGCTGGTCAACGGACTGATGGGGGTGGGCGGCAAGTAGCGCCCCTGCCGCCACGTACCACCGCACTCTTGAGAGGAATCCCCGCCGCCATGGCAAACCCCCCTGTTCCACACGCCCACACGACCGAAGCGGCCACCGCCGTCGAAGGCCCCTGGCAAGACCCCGCGCTCGGCCCCGAGGAGCGTGTGGCCGATCTCGTCCCCCGGATGACCCTCCAGGAGAAGACCGCCCAGCTGTACGGAATCTGGGTGGGCGCCGACGCCGACGGGGACGGGGTCGCCCCGCACCAGAACGAGATGGTCGACGCGATCGACTGGGACGTGCTGATCCCGCGCGGCCTGGGCCAGCTGACCCGCCCCTTCGGCACCGCACCCGTGGACCCCGCCGTCGGCGCGATCTCCCTGGCCCGGGCCCAGACGGCCATCGCTGGCGCCGGACGGTTCGGTATCCCGGCGCTCGCCCACGAGGAGTGCCTCGCCGGATTCACCGCCTGGGGCGCCACCGCCTACCCGGTCCCGCTGTCCTGGGGCGCGGCCTGGAACCCGGACCTGGTCACCGAGATGGCCCACCGGATCGGCAGCGACATGCGATCGGTGGGCATCCACCAGGGGCTCGCCCCCGTCCTGGACGTGGTACGCGACCTGCGGTGGGGGCGCGTCGAGGAGACCATCGGCGAGGACCCCTACCTGGTCGCCACCATCGGCACCGCCTACGTGCGGGGCCTGGAGTCCGCCGGCATCGTCGCCACCCTCAAGCACTTCGCCGGGTACGCGGCCTCGGCCGGCGCCCGCAACCACTCACCGGTCAGGGCCGGGGCGAGGGAGCTGGCCGACGTCATCCTGCCGCCGTTCGAGATGGCGCTCATCGAGGGCGGCGCACGCTCCGTCATGCAGTCCTACGCCGAGATCGACGGGGTGCCCTCGGCGGCCGACCCGTCCCTGCTGACCGGACTGCTCCGGGACACCTGGGGCTTCGAGGGCACGGTCGTCGGCGACTACTTCGCCATCGGCTTCCTGGAGACGCTGCACAAGGTCGCCGAGGACCGCGCCGACGCCGCCCGCCTCGCGCTCCGCGCCGGAGTCGACGTGGAGCTGCCCACCGTCCGCAGCTACGGCGACGAACTCGTCGCCGCCGTGCGGGCCGGCGCGGTCCCCGAGGAACTCGTCGACCGCGCGCTGCGCCGCGTACTCCTGCAGAAGTGCGAACTGGGGCTGCTCGACCCCGACTGGACCCCGCTGCCCGCACGCCTGCGGGACGCCGGCCCGGAGCAGGCGCGCGAGACCATCGACCTGGACCCGCCGCGCAACCGGGCCCTCGCCCGCGAACTGGCCGAACAGGCCGTGGTGCTGCTCGCCAACCCCGGGGGCGCCCTGCCGCTGAGCGGTACGGGACGGATCGCGGTGGTCGGGCCGCGCGCCGACGACGCGCTGGCCATGCTCGGCTGCTACTCCTTCCCCAGCCACGTCGGCGTCCTGCACCCCGAGGTCGCGATGGGCATCGACGTCCCGACCGTCCTCGACTCGCTGCGCGGCGAGTTCCCCGGCGCCGAGGTCACCGGCGCGCCCGGCTGCGAGGTGGACGGGACGGACACCTCGGGCATCGCCGCCGCGGTGGACCTGGCCCGGGATGCGGACGTGTGCGTCGCCGTCCTCGGGGACCGGGCCGGACTGTTCGGGCGCGGCACCTCGGGGGAGGGCTGCGACGCCGACGACCTCTCGCTGCCGGGCGTCCAGGGCGAACTGCTGGACGCGCTGCTGGACAGCGGCACCCCGGTCGTCCTGGTGCTGCTGACCGGCCGCCCGTACGCGCTCGGCCGCTGGGCGGACCGCACCGCCGCCGTGGTGCAGGCGTTCTTCCCCGGCGAGGAGGGCGGCCCGGCCCTCGCCGCCGTGCTCTCCGGCCGGGTCAACCCCTCCGGCAGGCTCCCGGTCGGCGTCCCGCGCCACCCGGGCGGCCAGCCCTGGACGTACCTCCAGCCGCCGCTCGGCCTCGCCAACGGGGTCAGCAACCTGGACCCGACGCCGCTGTACCCCTTCGGCCACGGCCTCTCGTACACCTCCTTCGCCTGGGAGCCCGGCGCCCCGGTGCCCGAGGAGATCCCCACGGACGGCGGTGCGGACATCGAGCTGACCGTCCGCAACACCGGTGACAGGGCGGGGGCGGAGGTCGTCCAGCTGTACGTGCACGACCCGGTCGCCCAGACCACCCGCCCCGACGTCCGGCTCATCGGCTACGCGCGGGTTCCGCTGGACGCGGGCCAGGAGGCGCGCGTGCGCTTCCGGTTCCACGCCGATCTGGTGTCCTTCACCGGCATCGGCGGCCGGCGGGTGGTCGAGCCCGGGGCGCTGGAGCTGCGGCTCGCCTCCTCCAGCGGCGCCGGGGGCGTCCGGCACACCGCGCACCTGCGCCTCACCGGTCCCGAGCGCACGCTCGACCACCGGCGCCGGCTGGTGTGCGACGCCCTGGTCGAACCCGTGACGGCGACCGCCCCCGTACGGGGCTGACCGCCCCTCGCGCCACCGGGCGGGGGCCGTACGGCCCGCACCGCGCCCCCGCCCCGGTCCCGGCTCCCACCTCGCGCACCGCCCCGTGCCCGTGCCTCCGGCCCTTTCGCCGGATGTGCGAGGAGGTGTCCGAAACTTTCGAAACCGTCGCGCCCGCGCATGCGACCCCACCCCACCCCGGTGACGGGCCCGCCACCGTCCACCGCATCGCGACCCCCGCTGTGCATGTGCTGAAATTCTGGATGGTCGACCCGACGGTGGTGCTGCAGAACCTGGTGGTCGACACCGGCGGCCTCGAACCCAGCTACCCGGGCCCGCCGGAGAGCCTCCGGCTGCGCTGAGCCCGGGGGTCCGGGCCAGGTCCCGCCCGCCCGGCGCGTCGGGCGGGCGGGACGCGCGAAGAGAGAGCGGAACGATGACGAGCGAGAACGAGGACACCGGCGCTCCTGCCGGAACCCTGTCGGCCACCCCCGCCGGAGCGGAGGTCGAGATCAGGGTCGCCACCCCGTCCGGAGAGCTCTCGCTGCGCTGCACCCCGGCCCGCGCCCGGGAACTGGCCACCGCTCTCGGTCTCGCGGCGGACGAGGCCGAGAGCGGCCCGGCCGACCCCGTCACCGTCAGGGCGGCCGAGCTGCGCCGGGGCGACGTACGCGACGGCGACCGCGCCATGACGGTGAAGGCCGTCCGGACCGACGGGGGCACCGCCCACGTCACCTGGGCCTCGGGCGCCGGACGCGGCTGGAACCAGATGTACGACGCGGACGCCCGCATCCCGCTGCGCCGCCGGGGCCGCCTGCCCGGCGCCTGAGCCCGCACGAGCCCGGAGGCCCGCCCCGCCAGGTCGTGCGGCACCAGGGCACGGGGCGCACCCTGGAGAGGAGACCTCCGGAGGTGAGCGCCATGACACGAACCGCTGTCGGATGGCATATCGAGCTGGAATTCGAGGAAGACACCCACCGCACCCGCGCGGCCGCCCTGGTGCGGCTCTCCGACGGTCGGGAGGTACGCGCCCACGGCTACGCGAGCCGCCACCCCTCCGACGCGGAACAGCCCCGGGTGGGGGAGGAGATCGCGGGAGCGCGCGCACTGAACGAACTGGCGATGAAGCTGCTGACCAAGGCCCACGACGAGATAGACGAGGCCTCCGGCCGCACCTCGTACCCGCTGACCTGACGGCCGGGGCGCTGACGGCCGGGGCACTGACGGCCGGGGGCACTCCGGCACTCCGCGCGCCTCCTTGTACGAGGGACGTCGTAATTTGACGGCCGTCGTAGTACGGGATGTATCGTACTAGCGATCCTTCCGTAGCGGCGAAACGGAGTCCGTCGTGAGTGCCCTCTTCGAGCCCTACACCCTCAGGTCGCTTGTCGTGCCCAACCGGGTGTGGATGGCACCCATGTGCCAGTACAGCGCCGAGCCGGTGGGGCCGGGGACCGGTGTGCCCACCGACTGGCACTTCGCTCACCTCGCGGCCCGCGCCACCGGCGGCACCGGACTGATCCTCACCGAGGCGACGGCGGTCAGCCCGGAGGGCCGGATCAGCCCGGCCGACCTCGGTATCTGGAACGACACGCAGGTCGCCGCGTTCCGCCGGATCACCGACTTCGTCAAGGCGCAGGGCTCCGCGGTGGGCATCCAGCTCGCCCACGCCGGCCGCAAGGCCTCCACCGCCGCACCCTGGACCGGCGGCCGTCCGGTGGGCCCCGACGCGCACGGCTGGACCCCGGTCGCGCCCAGCCCGCTGCCGTTCGACACGGGCTACCCGGTGCCGCACGAGCTGACGGCGGACGAGATCCGGGGCATCGTGGACGACTTCCGCGAGGCCGCCCGCCGCGCCCTCGACGCGGGCTTCCAGGTCGCCGAGGTGCACGGTGCGCACGGCTATCTGATCGGCCAGTTCCTCTCGCCCCACAGCAACCACCGCACCGACGAGTACGGCGGCGGCTACGACAACCGCGTCCGCTTCGCCCTCCAGGTGGTCGACGCGGTCCGCGAGGTGTGGCCCGAGGATCTGCCCGTCTTCTTCCGCGTCTCCGCCACGGACTGGCTCACCGAGAACCCCGAGGACGAGCGCGAGGGCTGGACCGCCGACGAGACCGTGCGCCTGGCCACGGAGCTCCAGGCGCACGGCGTCGACCTGCTCGACGTCTCCACCGGCGGCAACGCCCCCCGCGCCCGGATCGCGACCGGCCCCGGCTACCAGGTCCCCTTCGCCGAGCGCGTGAAGCGGGAGACCTCGCTGCCCGTCGCGGCCGTCGGCCTCATCACCGACCCGCAGCACGCCGAGAAGATCCTCACCGAAGGCCGCGCGGACGCCGTGCTCCTCGGACGCGAACTGCTGCGCAGCCCCTCGTGGGCCCAGGGCGCGGCCCGTGAACTCAACGGCACGGCGCACGCCCCCGAGCAGTACGGCTACGCGATCTGACCGCACCGCCCCGGCGGTCCCGTCCGCGCCTTCCGCCCCTCTCCGCCCCCTTCGCACCCAAGGTGCGCGAAGGGGGCGGTCTGCGTGGACCTCTTGGCGGAACCGCCCCGCCCACTGTTTTCTGTCGTTGTTTTCTATCGTTGAAAATTCTCCGCGCACGACTGTTGTTTTGCGTTTGGTGCTGTGGCTCAATGTTCGATTGTGTGCTGTGCCTCACAGGTTCGAGGCACTTCAGCTCTCTCGACAGGACGACGCCTTGAGACGACAAACGCCCCGCCCCCGCGCTCTGTTCAGGACGGCGGCCTGCGCCGCCGCGCTGCTGATCCCCCTCGGTGCCACCCTGGTCCCGGCCGCCGCTGCCACGCCCGCGGCGGCCGCCGGCGCCGCCTCCGCGTCCACCTTCAAGGCCGCTGACCCGGCCACCACCGTCCACGGGCTGAAGGGCGAGTACTTCAGCATGTCCGCGCCCGGCGCGCGGGACTTCGACAAGCTCGGCGGCGTCGCCCTCGACCCGCAGATCAACTTCCCCGGTCTCACGGGCACGTTCGAGTCCACCACCGGCCGCACCGAGAACACCACGGCCCGCTGGACGGGCAACATCACCGCGCCCGAGGACGGCGACTACACCTTCGCCGCGACCGGCGACAACGGCTTCCGGCTCTTCATCGACGGCAAGACCGTCATCGACCACTGGCTGCCCGACTGGGACAACGAGCAGACCAGCGAGCCGATAACGCTCAAGGCCGGCGAGCCGCACACGTTCAAGCTGGAGATGTTCCAGGACGCCGGCGGCGCCAACATGTTCCTGCGCTGGTCCAGCGCGAAGCTCGCCAAGCAGCTCGTCCCGGAATCCGCCTTCACCCCGCCCGCCGACTTCGAGGTCTACCCGGTCGGGCTGAGCGTCGCGGACGACGGCCTGAAGCTCCGGCTGGCCTTCGAGGACAAGGTCAGCGGATACGCGGACCTGAAGAAGCACCTCACCATCGAGGCCGACACCACGCCGATGCCGGTCAAGTCCGTCACCCGGGCCCCCGGCAACTCCAAGCAACTCGTCGTCACCCTCGCCGCCGCCGTCCAGAAGGACCAGCGCGTCACGGTCGCGTACGACGGCCGAGCCGGTCTCAAGGCGGGCCGCGAGACCGTCCCGGAGATCAACCGCACGGCCACCAACCTCTCCACCCACCGCCTCACCACCACCTGGGGCGACAAGCTCGACCGCAACCATCCGCTGCCCGAGTACCCCCGGCCGCAGCAGGTGCGCGACAAATGGCAGAACCTCAACGGCCCCTGGGAGTTCGCCGGGGCCAAGGCCGGCGAGAAGCCCGTCTTCGGCAAGAAGCTCGGTGAGCGCATCACCGTGCCCTTCCCGGTCGAATCGCAGCTCTCCGGCCTGGAGCGCCACGAGGACCACATGTTCTACCGCAAGCTCGTCACCGTCCCGAAGAACTGGGCCGTCAAGAGTGACAAGCACGGCAAGGGGCAGAGCAACCGGCTGAAGCTCAACTTCGGCGCCGTCGACTACGAGGCGACCGTCTGGGTCAACGGCAAGAAGGTCGCCGAGCACACCGGCGGCTACACCGCCTTCAGCGCCGACATCACCGACGCGGTCAAGGGCAGCGGCCAGCAGGAGATCGTCGTCGCGGTCACCGACACCACCGGCGCCGACCAGCCCACCGGCAAGCAGTCGGCCAACCCCGGCGGCATCTTCTACACCGCCTCCTCCGGTATCTGGCAGACCGTCTGGATGGAGCCCGTCGCCCCGGCGGCCGTCGACTCCCTGACGACCACGCCCGACATCGACAAGGGCCGGCTCGCCCTGACGGTCAACTCCGCGGACGCCTCGAAGTCCGCCCAGATCACCGCCGTCGCCCGCGACAAGAAGGGCAAGGTCGTCGGCAGGGTCTCCGGCCCGGCCAACCGCGAACTGAGCCTGCCGGTGGCCAAGCAGCACCTGTGGACGCCGGACGACCCCTACCTGTACGACCTGGAGGTCACCCTCAAGGACGGCAGCTCCAAGGACACCGTCGACAGCTACTTCGGCATGCGTTCCATCGGCATCGCCAAGGTCGGCGGCTACCAGAAGCTGGTCCTCAACGGGAAGCCGTTCTTCTCCCTCGCCCAGCTCGACCAGGGCTTCTACCCGGACGGCCTGAACACCGCGCCCAGCGACAAGGCCCTCGTCTTCGACCTGAAGGCGCAGAAGGACCTCGGCTTCAACTCCGTGCGCAAGCACATCAAGGTCGAGCCCGCGCGCTGGTACTACCACGCCGACCAGCTCGGTCTGCTGGTGTGGCAGGACTTCGTCTCCGGCGACCTCACCGGCGACAAGGGTCACCAGGCATTCCTGGACCAGGGCGCCGAGATGATGGCCCAGCTGCACGACTACCCCTCGATCGGTGCCTGGATCGTCTTCAACGAGGGCTGGGGCGAGTGGGACCGCACCGAGACCGGCAAGATCACCGAGCAGGTCCAGGCCGCCGACCCCTCCCGCGTCGTCAACGCCCACTCCGGTGTCAACTGCTGCAACTCCAAGGGTGACTCCGGCAAGGGCGACATCATCGACCACCACGACTACAACAACACCGACCCGGCCTTCCCGGACGCCGACCGCGCGGCGATGGACGGCGAGCACGGCGGCTTCACCCTGCGGATGCCCGGCCACATGTGGCCCGGCGCGCCCACCGCGATCTACAGCGGTGTCGCCGACAAGGCCGCGCTGACCGCCAAGTACGTCGAGAACACCCGCGACCACTACCTGGAGGCGGCCGGCGCCGAACTCTCCGGCTCCATCTACACCCAGGTGACCGACCTGGAGAACGAGCTCAACGGGCTCTGGACGTACGACCGCCGCGAGATCAAGGTCGACGCCGCCCAGGTCCGGAAGATCAACCGCCAGGTCATCGCCGCCGGCGCCGCGGCCGGCCGGCGGACACCGGTCAAGGGCGGTGGCGCCTGGTCCCTGGACGAGAACAAGGGCACCAAGGCCGCCGACAGCGGGCCGAACCACAAGAACCTCACCCTCTCCCCGGGCACCTCCTGGACGGCCGGCGTGCACGGCTCGGCGCTGAAGTTCGACGGCGAGGGCCAGTACGCCGAGACCGACGGCCCGGTCGTCGACACCACCGGCGACTACACCGTCTCCGCCTGGGCGTCCCTGGACGCGCTCCCGGGCAACTACGCCACCGTCGTCAGCCAGGACGGCCGGCGCCAGGAGAACCCCTTCTACCTCCAGTACGGCCAGGGCGCGTTCGCCTTCTCCACCCCCGGCGCGCACCGGGCCCGGCTGGAGATGACGCCCGAGCTCGGCCGGTGGTACCACCTGGTCGGCGTCCGCAGCGGTGACGAGATCAAGCTGTACGTGGACGGCAAGCTCGCCGCCACCGCGCCGGCCGGGTCCGCCGACGTCAGCAGCGGCGCCCTGTCCGTGGGCCGCGCCAAGTGGTCGGGCGGCAACACCGACTTCTGGAACGGCTCCGTGGACCAGGTGCGCGTGTACGACAAGGCGCTCACCGACCAGGAGGTGACCGCCCTGCACGACGGCGAACAGCCGTAGGGCCCCGGCCCCAGGTCCGCTCCCGGCGCTAGGCGGCGACAGCCGCACCGCCGGGAGCTTCGGCCTTTCCCAAGGCCTGTCGTCACATTCCCGTCGTTCGCCCGGAGGGCGGGCGCGGCAGACGGGAATCTGACGACAGGGCCTAGACAGCCGAGGCCGGGCCCCCGGTGCTCTCCCGGACCAGCAACCGGTGCGGGACGACGATCCGGCGTGCGGGCAGCGCGGCCAGCCGGCCGAGCACGCGCTCGCTCAGGCACTGCACCGCCCGCTCGGCGATCTGCGCCCGGTCCGGGGCGATGGTGGTGAGCGAGGGGGTGGAGAACCGCCCGTCCTCGATGTCGTCGAAGCCCACCAGCGCCAGCTCCTCGGGCACCCGCACCCCCTGTTCGGCGGCGGCCCGCAGCGCCCCGAGGGCCAGTTCGTCGCTGAAGCAGAACACCGCGTCCGGGCGCTCGGGCATCAGCAGCAGCTCACGCAGCGCCCGCGCCCCCTCGCCCCGGTGCAGGTCGGACACCTCGATCTCGGCGAGCAGGCTCAGCCCCGCCTCCCGCAGCCCCAGCCGGAAACCCTCGGCCCGCAGCTCGGCCGTGCCGTGCCCCAGCGCGGACTGCAGCCCGATGGCGGCGACGCGTCGGCGGCCCAGGGCGGCGAGGTGACGGGCGGCGTCGCGGGCCGCCGCCACGTTGTCCAGCGCCACATGGTCGATGGACCCGAGCGGGTCCAGCTCGCCGAGGACGACCAACGGCAGGCCGCCCGCCAGTGAGGCCAGTTCGGCGGGGGGCGTCGACCACGGGCTGACGATCATCCCGTCCACCTGGTGTCCCTCGGAGCCGTCAAGCAGCCGCCGCTCCAGCTCCGCCCGGCCCCCGGTGCGCTCCAGGAGCACCGTCCAGCCGCGCTCCTGTGCCGCGTCGATGAGGAGCCCCGTCAGCGCGCCGAAATAGGGGGAGTGGATCTCCGGGACGACCACGCCGATGAGCCCCGTGCGGCCCTGGCGGAGGTTGCGGGCGGCGAGGTTGGGGCGGTACCCCAGCTCCTCCACCGCCGCCAGCACCCGGGCCCGGGTCGCCGGGGCGACGGCGGCCGCGTTGCTCACGACGTTGGAGACGGTCCTGACGGACACGCCCGCGAGCGCGGCGACGTCCTTGAGTCTCGCTGCCACGGTCGTTGCTCCTGCTCTCTGCGTACGGGGACGGCGGACCGCGCCCCTTGCGCAGTGACCGTAACAGGTGGCGCGGGGCCCGCCCGTGCAGACTCTTGCCACGTTGGTTGCAACGTTGCAATATGGAGCTCCGCCCCGACGGAAGGACCACGCCATGCATGAGGCCGCGACCACCACCGCCCCGTTTCCGCACCCCGACGCGGCGGTGCGGGACCTGTACACGGCAGGGATCACCGCGTGCCGCGGGGCGTTCGGCCCGCAGTGGGCGGACCGGATGCGCGAGGACATCGACGCCGCCTTCACCGAGGCGCGCGGCCGGGAGGGCGGCGCCGTGGGACGCGGCCCGCACCGGTACTACGTGGAGATACACCCCGAGCAGCTGCGCGGCTTCGTGGACCTAGTGGACCACCCCTGGGTGCGCGCGGTCAGCGAGGCGGTCCTCGGCCCCGACTACCGCATCGTCGAGCTCGGCTTCGACGTACCGCTGGCCGGGGCGGTCAACCAGCCCTGGCACCGCGACTTCCCCATGCCCGAGGCCACGCGGAACGAGCGCCGGCTCACCTCGCTCGCCTTCAACCTCACCGCCGTCGACACCCGGGAGGACATGGGACCGTTCGAGATCGCGCCCGGCACGCAGTGGGACGACGACGCCCGTTTCGGGCACGCCATGTTCCCGCGCCGCGAGGACTACCCGCGCTACGAGGCCCTGGCCGAGCGCAAGTACCCGCAGCGGGGCGACATCTCGGCCCGCTCCGCCCTGACCATCCACCGGGGCACGGCCAACCAGTCGCCCGACCCCCGCCCGGTCCTGGTGCTGGGCGTCGACGCCCCCGGCGCGGGCAACGACGGCCACCACGACATGGCGGTCACCCGGGAGTTCTGGGCCGCCCTGCCCGAGCGCGTCCGGGCACACCTCGGCTGCCCGGTGGTCGACAGGCTCGCGCCCATCGTCCAGAAGCACACCATCGAGGGCCTGGTCATGGGCGACGCGTGACGGTGCCGGGGCCGGGCGGAGGACCCGCCCGGCCCCGGCGCTCGCCTCACTTCATCTCAGGGAGCCCAGGGCGTCTCCACCGCCCACGTCGTGTCCTCGGTGAACGTGGCCGGGTTGTCCCAGGCGTGCCCGCCGCCGGGGGTGGCGAGCCACACCTCCGAGTCGATGTGGCGCAGATAGCTGCCCGGCAGGTTCGCGCTGGTCAGCCGCACACCTCCATTGCCGGCGACCGCGCACCAGGTGGCGTCGGCCTTGTAGAGCGCGGACCCGTCGTTCGCGTCGCGGCGGACCCGGAAGTCCCGGTGGCGCAGGTACTCGCCGGGGTAGTTGCGCGACTCGAAGGAGTAGCAGTTGCCGTTCGCCAGGCCGGGGACGACCTTCCAGGTGGCGTCGTTCTTGAGCAGTGCGCCGCTCCCGTTGTCGACCACCTCGGTGAAGGCGAGCCCGTTCTGGTGGCGCAGGTATTTGTTGGTGTACCCGGGGGTGGTGACCCGCAGCGACTTGTACTGCCCGGTGGGCAGGGTCACCGGCGGGGCCGGGTTCTTCGAGGCGTTGACGAGGGCCTGGTTCGCGGCCCGCACCCGGGCCGCGTCCACCTTGACGACCTGGCGGTCGTAGGTGAGGAGCCCGTTCGCCTCGTTCTCCACATCGGTGATCTCCGTGTAGACCGAGGCGGACAGGCCCGCCGGCAGCTGGCCGACCCGGATGCCGTCGATCAGCCCCGTGAACCGGTCGTTCAGCGCGGAGACGCTGGGCTGGTCCTCGTAGCTGAAGCCGCCGCCGGGGAACCACTCGTGACCGGGAACCCGGTAGCCCAGGCCGCCGAACTCGCCGAGGACGGCCGCCCGGGTGGCGGTCGGTGCGGTGTTGCCGGGGCCGACGTAGACGTGGTTGTCGACCACGTCGCCGTTGCCGCCGTCCACCGAGCCGCAGCAGTTGACCCCGCTCATGTTGTCGACCAGCCGGCTCGGGTCGTACGCCTTCACCTCATTGGCGATCCTGGCCTGGTCGTACTGGCCCCAGCCCTCGTTCTGGTCGACCCACATCACCAGGGAGGGCGAGCTGCGGTGCTGGTCGATGATCGCGTGGAACTCGGACTCCCACTGGGTGCGGGCCGCCGCGTCGGGGCTCTTGCCGGTGTCCATGGCCGGCATGTCCTGCCAGACCAGCAGCCCCAGCTTGTCCGCCCAGTAGAACCAGCGCTGCGGTTCGACCTTGATGTGCTTGCGGACCATGTTGAAGCCGAGGTCCTTGTGCGCCTGGAGGTCCGACTTGAGGGCGGCGTCGGTCGGTGCGGTGTAGATGCCGTCCGGCCAGTAGCCCTGGTCCAGGGTGCCCGTCTGGAAGACGAACTTCCCGTTCAGCACCGGCCGCAGGACGTTGTCGACCTTCGCGACGGCGATCGAGCGCATGCCGGTGTAACTGCCGGCCGAGTCGGTCACGGCGGACCCGTCGAGCAACTCCGCCTTCACGTCGTACAGGAACGGGTCGTCCGGAGTCCACAGATGCGGGTTCGGCACCGGCACGGAGAACGGGGAGCCGGTCGTACCGGTGGCCGTGCCGACGACGGTGCCGCCGCTGGAGACGGTGACCCTGGCCGTGCGCCCGGCCGCCGACGCGGCCTGCACGGTCACCCGCAGGGTGCTGTCACCCAGGTTCGGGGTCATGTCCAGGCGGGTGATGTGGGCGGCGGCGACCGGTTCCAGCCAGACGGTCTGCCAGATGCCGGAGGCCGCGGTGTAGAAGATGCCGCCCCCGTTGTGCGGCTGCACGTCGTTGACGCGCTGCTTGCCGACGGCCTGCCCGCCGGTCTGCGTCGGGTCGTAGACGGAGACGACGACCGTGTTGGTGCCCCCGTTCAGCTGCGGGGTGATGTCGTACGCGAACGAGTCGTACCCGCCCTTGTGCGCGCCCACCCGGGTGCCGTTGACCCAGGCCGTGGTCTGCCAGTCGGAGGCGCCGAAGTTGAGCTCGACCCGGCGGCCGTTCCAGTTCGACGGCACGGTGAAGGTCCGCTTGTACCAGAGCTTGTCGTTCTCGGTGATCTTGCGCTGGATGCCCGAGAGCGCGGACTCGGCGACGAAGGGCACCCGGATCTGGTCGGGGAACGAGGCCGGCTGCCCGGCGTCCCGGCCCGTCACCGCGAAGTCCCAGATGCCGTTGAGGTTGGTCCAGTCGGGCCGGGTCAGCTGCGGGCGCGGGTACTCGGGCAGCGGCTTGTCGACCGGCACCTGGTTGGTCCAGGGCGTTGTCATGGGAGGGGACTTGGGCGACCAGGACGCGGCGCCGGCCGGTGCCGCACCGATCCCGGCCATCGCGGTGGACACCAGGGCCAGCAGACCGGTCGTCGCGACCGCCCGTCTCCACCAGGGCCTTCGTCCGGGTACACGTAAACGCCTCACAGGTTCGTCTCCTTTTGATTCGGTTCGGCCCCCGGGGGCGGGGAGCGGTACGGGAGTGCGCGGAGCACCGGGAATCAGACGAGTTGCCAGAGGTGGTCGTCGGTGCCGTTGTCGGCGAACTGGACGACGTGGGCGCTGTCGGCGGTGGACATGGTGTCGACGCCCAGCACCTTGCCGGAGTGGCGGTTGCGGATGCGGTACCAGCGGTCGCCGTCCGGGACGAGTTGCCAGAGGTGGTCGTCGGTGCCGTTGTCGGCGAACTGGACGACGTGGGCGCTGTCGGCGGTGGACATGTTGTCCACGCCCAGCACCTTGCCCGAGTGATGGTTGCGGATGCGGTACCAGCCGTCGCCCTCGGCAACGAGCCGCCAGTCGTGGTCGTCGGTGCCCGTGTCCCCGAACTGGACGACGTGGGCGCTGTCGGCGGTGGACATGGTGTCGACGCCCAGCACCTTGCCGGAGTGGCGGTTGCGGATGCGGTACCAGCGGTCGGCGAGCCAGGGCCGCGCGTCCGGGGCAGCCGTGGGGAACGAGGTGATGCGCAGCCGGGCCGCCCCCATCGGGACGAGCGTGATGTCCTCCACCGGCTCACCGCTGCGCGCCGGGGAGTCCTGGAGCGGGGCGACGACATGCTCGTCGTCCGCCGTCCACTCCGGGATGCGGCGGGCCTTCGCGGTGATCGTCAGCGGGGTGCCGTCGAGCGTGAAGGGGTTGTCGCCCTCAGCGCGCCGGGACGTGCGGGGGTGCAGGGAGGCGGCCGGATTCTCCGCGTCCAGGACGAGCCCGTAGTTCCACGGGCCGGTGGCGTGGACCGCGTACTCCGGGAACTGATTGGTGCCGCCGATGCGCTCGTACGTCTCCCCGATGCGCAGGGAGTACGTGAGCGGGCCGCGGTCCACGCTGACGGAGCCGCGGTTGTGCTCCCAGGTGCGGACGGTGGTCCGCTGCGGGAAGCGCAGGGTGACCCGGTCGCCGTCGGCCCACGTGCGGTCGATCCGGCTGAAGGCCGGGCCGGCCGGCGCGTCCACGCCCCGGCCGTTCACCACGATCTCCGGGGCGTCGCACCAGGCGGGGACGCGCAGCACCAGCGGGAAGCCCAGCCGCTTCGGCGCCTTCAGGGTCAGGGTGACCGTGTCGGTGAAGGGGTAGCCGGTCTCCTCGGTGAAGGTGACCTCGGTGCTGTCGGCGACCTTCGCGGTCACCTCGCAGGCGGCGTACATCGCGGTGGCGAGACCCCCGTCGGGGGTGGCGAGCCACAGCTCCTCGGTGAAGTACGGCCAGCCCATGCCGTAGTTGTGCGGGCAGCAGCGGTACTGGTCGACGCCGGGCAGGAACGCCTGCATGGCGAAACCGTTCTGGTACTGGCGCTCCGACTTGGGCACGTTGTCCAGGTCGACGCTGTTGGCGCTGGTGATGTAGTGGACCGCCCTGCCCGAGGGGTCGAGCGAGGCGGGCAGCGAGTTGAAGGCCAGTTCCTCGCAGCGGTCGGCCCACAGCGGGTCGCCCGTGATCCGGGTCAGCAGCTGGTGGCTGGCCATGAACTCGACGATGCCGCAGGTCTCGAAGCCCTGTCGGGGGTCGCCGTGCCCGGGCCGCGCGTTCTCGTCCCCGGCGAAGCCGCCGCCGGGGAACTGGCCGTACTGGTCCATGGCCCTGCCGTACGTCCCGTACGTGTCGCGGGTGTCCTGGGCCGAACCGCTGCGCAGCGCGTACTGGGCGGGCTCGCGGAAGCCCTGCGCGATGTTCACGTTGTGCGGGTTGACCAGGTTGTCGCCCCAGTCGGCACCGTAGGCGTGGATCTTGTCGGCGAGGTCCAGCAGGAAGGTGTCGCCGGTGCGGTTGAACAGCCAGAACACGCTGTCCAGGCCGTCACCCCAGCGCAGGGCGATCCAGCTGGTGTTGAAGGCGCCGGGGCCCTGGGTGTTCATGTAGCGGAAGAACCGGCTCAGGAAGGGGATGACCCGGGTGTCGCCGGAGTACTCCTGCCAGGAGCGCAGGGCCTGCACCAGCGGCAGGAACGGCCAGAAGTCCGGGCCGCCGTTCAGCGACGTACGCAGCGACTCCGGGCCGAAGAACCCGTCGGACTGCTGGGTGGCGAGGATCGCGTCGAACCAGCGGCGCACCGCCGCCAGGGCCTGCGCGTCGCCGGTGACGATCGCCAGGTCGGTGTAGCCGCGCAGCCAGTACGGGACCTCCTCCCAGCCGCCGAGTTCGGGGCGGACCCAGCCGGTGGCCGTGAAGTCCAGGAAGTGCGAGAACTCCTCGTAGCGGCCGCACAACCCGTCGAGCTGGAGCTTCAGCTGTCCGGCGAGCCAGCCGCGCGCGGTGACCCGGCCGGGCGGGAGCCTCAGGAAGGCGGTCGGGTGCAGGGGAGCGGCGTTGGGGGAGTAGTGGCCGCCGTGGGCCGGTCGCACCCGGTGCGCGGAGGCGGTCGCGGTGGAGGACCAGCGGCCGGCCGCCGTGGTGGCGGCGACGGTGGCCAGAGCGCCGGTCATGAGCTGTCTGCGGTTAAGGGGCATGGGGGGAGGGCTCCTGCTCTGCCGGACATGGGCTCCGGCTCAAGGAAGGCGCATCAGACAAGGAGGGCCGCCACGGCGCAGCGGTCCGGACCGGCTGCGCGCACGACGAAGCGCGCCGTCGCGATCCGGGGAGGGCGCGGCGGCACTTTCTCTGCAACGTTGGAAAATGGGGTTCCGGCGGTATGACAGCACGCCGCCAAGCGGCTGTCCAGGGGTCCGGCAGCAACCCGTGGGCCGGGGTGGTCCGCGCGGGCCAGGTGGCTCCGACACATTTTGGAAACGCATCGACCACGCTCTTGCCGCCCGTGCCGCACCGCCTATATAACGTTGTAAACCGAGCCGCCGAGAGGCCGCGCAGGCTCTCACGACCGCCGTTTGTGCAGCTAGGAGCCGTCTCCTAGCGGGGCCGTGAGTGCAGTGACATCAGCCGCCGCGCAGCGGCCGATGCATCGTCCAGCCATGACCGACCGCACGCCCCTCGGCGTGCCGTCCTCCCGTCCCGCCAAGGAGCTCCCGCGCATGATGATCCAGCGCCGATCCCGTACCCTCGCCGTGGCCTGCCTCCTCGCCGCCACCGCCACGCTGGCCGCCTCCGGCTGCTCCAAGTCGGAGACCTCGGACTCCGCGAACGCCGACAGCAGCCAGGGCGCCCAGGCGGCCGAGACCCCCGAGTCGTCGTCCGGTTCCGGCTGCTCGCTGCAGGCGTACGGGGCGCCGAAGCTCGACCTGAAGGACGCGGTGGTCGGCTTCTCCCAGTCGGAGAAGGAGGCCAACCCGTTCCGTATCGCCGAGACCCAGTCCATCAAGGACGAGGCCAAGAAGGTCGGCGTCAAGAAGCTGCTCACCACCAACGCCCAGTCGCAGCTGTCCAAGCAGATCAGCGACATCCAGGACATGCTGTCCCAGGGCGCGCAGTTCCTCATCGTCGCCCCGCTGAACTCGGACGGTCTGGAGCCGGCGCTGAAGGCCGCCGCCGCCAAGAAGGTCCCGGTCCTCACCATCGACCGCAAGCTCAACTCCACCGCCTGCAAGGACTACGTGGCCTTCCTGGGCTCCGACTTCGTGGAGCAGGGCAAGCGCGCCGCGGACGCGATGATCAAGTCGACCGGCGGCAAGGGCAAGGTCGCCATCCTCCTCGGATCGTCGGGCAACAACGTCACCACCGACCGCACCAAGGGCTTCGTCGACCAGCTCAAGGCCAAGGCCCCCGACATGGAGATCGTCGCCCAGCAGACCGGTGAGTTCGCCCGCGACAAGGGCCAGCAGGTCATGGAGCAGCTCATCCAGTCCAAGCCCGACATCACCGCCGTCTACGCGGAGAACGACGAGATGGGCCTCGGCGCCGTCACCGCGCTGAAGGCCGCCGGCAAGAAGCCCGGCAAGGACGTCAAGGTCGTCTCCGTCGACGGCACCCGCAACGCCGTCCAGGCCATCGTCAACGGCGACTACAACGCCGTCATCGAGTCCAACCCGCGCTTCGGCCCGCTGGCCTTCGCGACCGCCCAGAAGTTCTACGGCGGCGAGGAGATCCCGGAGGACGTCATCATCACCGACCGCGCCTACGACGAGGCCAACGCCAAGGAATCGCTCGGCGGCGCGTTCTGATCCGACCCGGCCCCACCTGCCCGTAAGGGCGTGTCCCGGACACGCCCCGGCACCACCGGGCGCCGGCCCGCCGGCCGCGTACCGGCCCCGGCACCACCGGGCGCCGGCCCGCCGGCCGCGTACCGGCCCCGTCGGTCCACCCGCCGCCGTGACGCTCCCACCCGTCACGGCGGCCACCGGGCCCACCCCCTTGGAAGAGCGGAAGGCCAAGACCAGCCATGGCACCACCCGAAGCAGTACCGCAGCCGCCGGAGCCGGCCGCCGACGTGAAGGAGACCAGCGCGCCCGCCGCCGTGCAGGAAGCCGACCCGGCGCCGGCCGTCCTGGAGGCCCGCTCGGTGAGCAAGCGGTTCCCGGGCGTCGTCGCCCTCGACGGCGTCTCCTTCTCCCTGCGCGCCGGCGAGACCCACGCCCTGGTGGGGGAGAACGGAGCCGGGAAGTCCACCCTCATCAAGGTGCTGACCGGCGTCTACCGGCCCGACGAGGGCGAACTGAGGCTGGCCGGCCAACAGATCGCCTTCGCCCGGCCGTTCGAGGCCCAGCAGGCCGGGATCTCCACGATCTACCAGGAGGTGAACCTCGTCCCGCTGATGAGCGTGGCGCGCAACATCTTCCTCGGCCGCGAGCCCAAGAACCGGCTCGGCCTGATCGACTTCGCCCGGATGCACCGCGAGACCACCGAACTCCTCGACGGCTTCGGGGTCCGCGTCGACCCCAGGCGCCCCCTGCACACCCTGGGCATCGGCACCCAGCAGATGGTCGCGCTGGCCCGTGCTGTCTCCGTCAACGCCCAGGTCGTCATCATGGACGAACCCACCTCCTCGCTGGAGCCGCGCGAGGTAGAGACCCTCTTCCGGGTCATCGAGGACCTGCGCGGACGCGGTATCGCCGTGCTCTACGTCAGCCACCGCATGGACGAGCTCTACCGGATCTGCGACCGCGTCACCGTCCTGCGCGACGGCCACCACATCCACACCGGCGACCTCGCCGACCTCGACCGGATGCAGCTCGTCTCGATGATGCTCGGCCGAGACATGGCCGAGGTCCGCCGCGAAGGGCTCACCCACTTCGACCCCGAGGGCCACGAGGTGGCCCGCACCCCCGTGCTCACCGCCACCGGCCTCTCCCGCGACCACCAACTGCACGACATATCCCTGGAGTTGTACGCGGGTGAGGTCCTGGGCCTCGGCGGACTCCTCGGCTCGGGGCGCAGCGAGACCGCGAAGGCCCTGTCCGGCGCACTGGGCCTGGACTCCGGCGAGGTGAGCATCGGCGGACGTACCCTGCGCCGGCTCACCTCCGCGGCCGCCATCCGCTCCGGCATCAGCCTGCTGCCCGAGGACCGCAAGGCCGAAGGCATCGTCCCCGGCCTCTCGGTCCGCGAGAACATCGTGCTGGCCGCGATGCCCCGCCTCTCCCGCGCCGGCATCGTCTCCCGCGCCAAGCAGGACCGCATCGTGGACGTCTTCATGAAGCGGCTGCGGATCAAGGCGGCGAGCCCCGAGCAGAAGGTCGGCGAACTCTCCGGCGGCAACCAGCAGAAGGTCCTGCTGGCCCGCTGGCTCTGCCTGGAACCCAAGGTCCTGCTGCTGGACGAACCCACCCGCGGCATCGACGTCGGCGCCAAGGCCGAGGTCCAGAGCCTCATCGACGACCTCGCCCGCGAGGGCCTTGCCGTCCTGCTCATCTCCTCCGACATCGAGGAACTGATCGAGGGCGCCGACCGCATCGTCGTCCTGCGCGGCGGCGGGGTCGCGGGCGAACTGGCGGGCGACGAGGTGGCCGAGAGCCATCTGCTCGAAGTGCTCGCCGACCATTCACCGGCCCCCGCGGACAAGGCGCCGGCCGCCAAGGAGGACCCCCGATGACCCAGGCAGCAGTCTCCACCCCCGCAGCCCGGCCGCTGGCCCGGTTGCGCGACCCCGCCTGGTACCAGGAGTACGGCGTCTACCTCGCCGTCGCGGTCGTCCTGATCTTCAACGCCCTGTTCACCGAGCACTTCATGACCGTGGACAACCTCCGCACCCAGCTCGTCCAGGTCGCCCCCATCGTCATCGTCGCCCTCGGCATGGCGCTCGTCATCGGCACCGAGGGCGTCGACCTCTCCGTCGGCTCGACCATGGCGCTGGCCGCCGCGCTGCTGCCGCTCTACCTCGGCTACGGGCTGGTGCCCGCCCTAGTCATGGCGCTGCTGGCCGGCGCCCTCGTCGGAGCGGTCAACGGCACTCTGGTCTCACTCGTCGGCCTCCAGCCGATCGTCGCCACCCTCGCCCTGTTCGTCGGCGGCCGCGGCCTCGCCCTGGTCATGGCGGACAGCCAGCTCAAGCAGATCGTCAACCCCGACCTGCTGTCCCTGGGCACCGGCTCCTTCCTCGGCATCCCGCTGGTCGTCCTCATCGCCGGCGTCCTCGCCGGCGCCGTGGCCTTCGTCGTCACCCGTACCACCTTCGGACGCCAGGTCGTCGCCATCGGCGGCAACCGGTCCGCCGCCGCCCTGGCGGGGCTCCCCGTACGGCGGGTGCTCATCGGCGTGTACATGCTCTGCGGGGTGCTGGCCGCCCTGGCGGGCATCCTGGCCACCGCCAGGCTCACCGCCAGCGACCCCTCCTCGCTCGGCACGCTCATGGAACTCTCCGCCATCACGGCGGTCGTGGTGGGCGGCACCCCGCTCAACGGCGGCTCCATCCGGGTCCTCGGCACCGTCGCCGGCGCCCTGCTGATGCAGCTGCTGCGCGCCACCCTCATCAAGCACGACCTGCCCGACTCCACCGCACAGATCGCCCAGGCGGCCATCATCATCGCCGCCGTCTACGTCGCCCGGGAGCGTCGGTCCCGATGAACGAAACCTCACCTGCCCCGGTGGCCTCCGCACCGGCACCGCGCAAGACCCCCGCGACGGGCGGCGGCAAGCCCGCCGGCACGGCCGGAGCGCCGGCCGCGACCGGCCGGCGGATCGCCGAACTCCTGCAACGCCAGGGCGTGCTGGTCGTCCTGCTCACCGTCGTGGTCGTCGCGTCCTTCATCTACCCGTCGTTCCACACCCTGGACAACGCCCGCGGGGTGACCGTCCAGGCCTCGTTCCTGGCCGTGGTCGCGCTCGGGATGACCATGGTCATCATCACCGGCGGCATCGACCTGTCCGTCGGTTCCGTCTTCGCACTCGGCGGGGTGCTCGCCGCCTGGGCCTCCCAATGGGGCTTCCTGCCCGCCCTGCTGGTCCCGCTCGTGGTGTGCGGCGCGATCGGCCTGCTCAACGGATTCCTCGTGGCGCGCGCCGGCATGGCGCCGTTCATCGTCACCCTCGCCACCCTGCTCGGGGCGCGCGGCCTGCTCCTCGCCATCACCGACGAGGGCGCCACCACCTACCTGGTGCCCAAGGACTCCGCCTTCGCCGAACTGGGCCAGGGCAGCATCTGGGGCTTCGGCTACCCGATCCTGGTCGCCCTCGTGCTCTTCGGCGCCGGCGGACTCCTCCTGCAACGCACCTCGTTCGGGCAGACGATCTTCGCCGTCGGCGGCAGCAGCGACGCGGCCACGCTGATGGGGCTGCCCGTCGCCCGTACCAAGATGCTCGTCTACACGCTCAGCGGACTGCTGGCCGGACTCGCCGGTGCGCTCAACGCGGCCCGGCTCTCCTCCGGGGTCACCATCCTCGGCGTGGGCATGGAACTCGACGCGATCTCCGCCGTCGTCATCGGCGGCACCCTCCTCATCGGCGGCGCCGGCTCGATCAGCGGCACGCTCTGGGGCGTCCTGCTGCTCCAGGTCATCCAGAACCTGATCAACCAGATCGGCACGCTGAACTCCTCGTACCAGTCGGTCGTCAGTGGCGGGTTCCTTATCGTTGTCGTCGTGGCCCAGCGCTATCTGGCGCGCAGCCGCAGAACCACCTGAACCGGTGCCGGGGCCGCCGCTGCCCCGGCACCATTCGAGCCATTCGAGCCGAACCGGCACCAGCCGGGCCACCGCGCCTCAGCGCGCGACAAGTCGATTCAGGGAGTGCCGTGGGCGTCAGCCTCAAGGACGTTGCGCAACGGGCGGGCGTGTCCATCAAGACCGTGTCCAACGTGGTGAACAACTATCAGCACGTCACACCGAAGATGCGGGCCAAGGTGCAGCAGGCCATCGACGAGCTCGGCTACCGGCCGAACCTCACCGCCCGCCACCTGCGCAAGGGCCGCACCGGGATCATCGCGCTCGCCGTCCCCGAGTTCGGCAACCCGTACTTCGCGGAGCTGGCCGGCGCGGTCGTCGACGCCGCCGCCCGGCACGACTACACCGTGCTGGTCGACCACACCGGCGGACTGCGCGAGAAGGAACTCCTGGTCAGCCAGGGATTCCGGTCCCACGTCATCGACGGGCTCATCCTCAGCCCGATCCACCTGGAGACCGAGGACCTGATGGCGCGCGCCGACACCGCGCCCCTGGTCCTGCTGGGCGAGCGCGAGTACGAGGCCCCGTACGACCACATCGCGATCGACAACGTCGCGGCGGCCCGCGAGGCCGTAGGCCACCTCGTCGAACTCGGCCACCGCCGGATCGCCTTCCTCGGCTCCCGCACCGGCCGCGAACGCCAGCCCGCCCACCTGCGGCTGCGCGGCTGGCGCGAGGAGCTGGCCGCCGCCGGCATCGAACCCGACGAGTCGCTCGTCGTCGTCACCGACGGATACGGCCGCGAGGACGGTGCCTCCGCGATGGCCGCGCTCCTGGACCGGGGGGAGCGGCCCGACGCCGTGTTCGCGTACAACGACCTCATCGCCATCGGCGCGATGCGCACCCTCTCCGAACGGGGCCTGCGCATCCCCGAGGACGTCGCCGTCGTCGGTTTCGACGACATCGAGGAGAGCCTCTACGGGGCCACCACCCTGACCACCGTGGCACCCGACAAGGAGGCCATCGCCCGGCTCGCCGTCGACAGCCTCGTCGAGCGCCTATCCGGTGACCAGGTGAGCGAACCCCGGCGGCCCCGGCCCGGCTACCGGCTCGTCGTCCGCGAATCCACCGTTCCCCGGCCCGCCGCCGACCGGGCCGCACCGTAGACACGGCCCGGACTCCCCGCCACCCCTGGGGAGTCCGGCGCACACGTCCCGGTCCGCCCGTCCGGCCACCCCGGCCGTCCGATCGCCCCAAGGATCTTTGATGCCTCGCCCCACCGTGAACCGCAAACCGTTCGGCGCCCACGGGCCCACGGACGTCGACGTCTGGACGCTCGACTCCGGGACCGGAGTCCGGGCCGAGATCCTCACCTACGGCGGCATCCTGCACGGTCTCACCGTGCCCGACACCGCAGGCACCCCGGCATCGGTCGTGCGCTCGCTGCCCGCCCTCGACGACTACACGGGCGAGAACCCCTTCATCGGCGCTCTCGTCGGCCGCTACGCCAACCGCATCGCGCACGGCAGGTTCACCCTCGACGGCAGGGAGTACCGGGTTCCCGCCACCGACCGGGGCCACGCCCTGCACGGCGGCCCCGACGGATTCCACACCCGCGTCTGGCAGGCCGCCGGCGACTCCACCGACGAGACCGCCACCCTGCGGCTCACCCTGCACAGCCCCGACGGCGACATGGGGTTCCCCGGCGCGCTGGACGTCACCGTCACGTACACCCTCGACGCGGCCGGCACCCTCGCGCTCGACTACGCGGCGACCACCGACCGCACCACCGTCGTCAACCTCACCAACCACGCCTACTTCGACCTCGCCGACCGGGGGGACATCCTCGGCCACACCCTCCAGGTGGACGCGGAACGCTACCTGCCCGTCGACGAGGACGGCATCCCCGAAGGCGCCGCCGCGCCCGTCCGCGCCACCCCGTTCGACCTGACCGCACCGCAGACCCTCGCGGAACGCGTCAAGCTCCCGCACGAGCAGCTGGACCGGGCGGGCGGCTTCGACCACTGCTGGGTCCTCCACGGCCCGCACACCCCTGCCGGCCTGCGCCGCGCCGCCCGCCTCACCGCCCCCGGCGCCGGACGGGTCATGGAGGTGTGGACCACCGAACCCGGCATCCAGGTCTACACCGCCAACCAACTGGACGGCACCCTCGCCACCCCCGACGGCGGCCGCCACGACCGGCACAGCGCCGTCTGCCTGGAGACCCAGCACCTGCCCGACTCGCCCAACCGCCCGGACCACCCCAGCACGGTCCTGCGCCCGGACGAGGAGTTCCGCAGCCGCACCGAGTTCCGCTTCCCGCACCTGACGGTTCCGGCGCCCGGTCCCGGCCCGGCGGGGCCCGTCAGGTGACCTTGCGGCCCCCGGCCATGGCGGCCACCGCCCTGC
Organism: Streptomyces sp. A0958; assembly: GCF_004795035.1. Taxonomy (GTDB): domain Bacteria; phylum Actinomycetota; class Actinomycetes; order Streptomycetales; family Streptomycetaceae; genus Streptomyces. The sequence continues at coordinate 12,297 of NZ_SSBK01000032.1, read as the reverse complement.
GCAGGCGAGCCTGCCTGACCTCGGGCGTCGACGCCGTCATGAGGCGCAGGAGCACCAGGTAGCGGTCGGACCTGCCGAGCCGTTCGAAGAAGCCCCCCGCCGCCTCGTCCGCCGCCAGCGCGCCGGCGAGATCGGCGGGGACGGTGGCCAGGCTCTGCGAGGGGTACGCCGCCTCCCACCGCCCGTCCGCGCGCGCCGCCTCGACCTCGGCCAGGCCCGGCTCGCGCATGCGCCCGGCCGCGATGAGCGCCTCCACCTTCTCCACGTTGACCAGCGACCAGACACCGCGCGGCCGGCGGGGTGTGATCCGCTGGAGGTAGTACACCTCGTCGCAGGACTTGCGCTGCCCGGTGATCCAGCCGTAGCAGAGGACGGCGTCGGTGTACTCGTCGGCCGTCACCGAGGGCACGCCCGAATTCCGCTTGGCCACCTTCAGCCAGAGGCCCGGCCGGTCGGCGTGGTGCTCCTCCAGCCACGCTTCGAAGCTCGCGGCGCACGCGAAGGGCCGCGCGTTCTCCGGGGTGTCGGCCGTGTCCGTCATCGTGCTGCGCCTCCTGTCGGCACCGGGCCCTCTGCCCGGCCACCACGCCACGCTAAGCGGCCTTCAGGACAGCTCCCGTCCTATACATCGAATTACGATGAGCCTCGTAGTATGGGAGCCCCGGACGGAGCGACGATACGGAGAGCCACCGTGACCCCTGCGAGCACCACGGCCCCGGCAGCGGGCGCGCGCACCCTGGCCCACCCCGCGCGCGAGGAGATCCGGCTCGAAGCGGTCCTGCACGCCCTGTCCGACCCGGTGCGGCTGTCCGTCGTCCGGGAACTGGCGGCGGCCGAGGACGAGCTCACCTGCTCCTGCTTCGTCCTGCCGGTCACCAAGTCCACCACCACGCACCACTTCCGGGTGCTCCGCGAGAGCGGCATCGTCCGGCAGACCTACCGGGGCACCGCCAAGATGAACGGGCTCAGGCGCGACGACCTCGAAGCGCTGTTCCCCGGGCTGCTCGCCGGCATCCTCGAAGCGGCGGCGCTCCAGGCCGGCCGCCTCGGCGAGGGCTGACCGGGCCCGCCGGTTCCCGCCCTCGGCGCTCCGCGCGCACCCGGCCCGGTAATTCATTGACCGATCAGCCGCGACGGGACATGCTGTAGCCCCCGCCCGGCCCGCCACCGCCCGCGGACGGCCCACGGGGCCCATACGCGGCCCGCGCCGGCCGGAGTGCCGTGCCCGGTTCCGGCGACGCAGGGGATCGCCGGAGCCGGCACGCCTCAGGCGGCGGACCTGGAGTTGTGCTTGGTGACGGCGGCCCACTCGACCAGCAGACGCTGGTACTCCTCCTCGTCCTCCGGAGACAGGTGGCCGCCCGAACGCCGCCACAGGTCGCGAATGTCTTCATTCACCACTGCGGCGGAGCGTACGGAGTCGGACGGGCACGAAGTCGGGGACATACCTACCAGGCTAAGGCCCCGATGTGACAATCCGACCCATTGCGCGTCAGGGACATCTCTCACATCTCTGTCAGGCAACCATCGCGGCCAGTCCGAGCTCCCGCAGTCCGTCCGGCCGCTCATCCACCGGCGCGTGCCGCACGAATCGCACTTCACAGCCCAGCGCGGCCGCCCCGCCGTCGGCCACACGGTCGTCGCCGACCATCACCACATCCGTCGGGTGCTGCCCCAGAAGTGTGCAGGCCGTGTGGAAGAGATGTGCGTCCGGCTTCTGGACGCCGTGCTCGAAGGAGAGGACGTACGCGTCCACGTACGGGTCCAGGCCGTGCGCCCGGAACACCGGCCGCAGGTCCCAGCCGATGTTGCTGACGACCCCGATTCGCACCCCCGCCGCACGCAGCCCGGCCAGCACCTCCGCCGCGTCCGGGTACGGACGCCAGGCGTCCGGCGACAGATGGCGGTCGTACAGGACGTCGTACAGCCCCGGGTCGGGCAGGGGGACCTGGCGGGCCAGGCCGGTGTACACCGCGCGGTGCAGCTGCGCGCTCTCGTCGCGGTGCGCCCAGCCGTCCACCAGCTCCTCGGGCATCCGCTGCGGACCGGGGCCGCCCGGCAGCGCGCCGAACGCCTCCAGCTCCGTCGCATACCGCTCGAAGTCCGCCTCGCCCACGCTCACCCCCTGCTCTTCGAGGGCTCCGGCGAGCCAGGAACGGACGGATTCGATCCGGAACAGCGTCCCGGAGAAGTCGAAGAGCGCACCCTTGATCGGCATGGCACCGATCCTCGCCCACGGTCTGGGGGCGGGCAAGGGCGCCTGTTCAGGCCGCCCGGCCGGTCCGGCCGCGGGCCGCGTACCGCTCGTAGCCGCAGGCCGCGAAGGCCGCCGGCGCCGCCCCCAGGAGCCATCCGCCCAGCACGTCGGACGGCCAGTGCACACCCAGATACAGCCGGGTGAGACCGACCCCGGCCACCGAGACGGCAGCCGCGCCCAGGGCGGCCCGCCACAGCCGGCGCCGGGCGCCCGACCGGCGCAGCAGCCACAGCAGCAGACCGCAGCCCACCGTCGCCGTCATCGCGTGCCCGGAGGGGTACGCCGCGTACGAGGCGGAGTCCACCGGATCGGGCCACCGGGGCCGGTCCCGGTCGACGGCGGCCTTGATCCCCTGCTGAAGGAGAGCGGAGACCACGGTCGCCGCCGCGACCCAGACCGCGAGCGGCCGGGCGCCGCGCCACCACAGAGCCACCACCGCGACGGCGATCAGGGCGCGCATCGTCCACGGGTCCCACAGCCAGTCCGTCAGCAGCCGGTTGACGTGGACGAGGCCGGGCTCGGCCACCGCCCGCCGGTGCAGCGCGTGCGCGATCGAGCGGTCGAGGTCCGTCAGCGGCTGCCACCGGGCGGCGACCAGGGCCGTCACCGCCCCCGCGAGCACCGCGCACACGGTCCCCGCGCGCGGGAGCGGCGAAGAGGCGCGGGCGCGGTCCGCGGGGGAGTACGGGGACACGTGCATGGCACGATCCTCGCGGAGCCCACCACCTCCGGCCATTCCAGAGCCCCGGACGGCAGACGGTTCAGCCCATCGGGGAACGCACCCGGAGCACCGGACACCGGACCCGGCGCCGGTCACCGGGACGCCGCCGCACCCGGCGCCGGTCACCGGGACGCTGTCGCACCCGGCGCCGGTCACCGGGACGCCGCCGCACCCGGCGCCGGTCACCGGGACGCCGCCGCACCCGGCGCCGGTCACCGGGACGCTGTCGCAGCCCGCCGCAGCCCCCTCAGCTCAGCGCGCTGAGCCCCGGGACGAAGGCGACCAGCAACGGCACCACGGGAACGAGCGCCGCGGCGGCGGTCAGCCGCAGCCGTCGGGCGGCCGTGAGCCGCCCCGCCGGGGCCAGCAGCCGGTTCACCCGCAGCGGCAGCTCCGCGTCCGCGGTTGGGCAGGGACCGAAAACGCCCCGGTCCTCGTTGAGTTCGACCAGGGCGAGGGCGATCGTCAGCCGGCCGAAGCGCCGCGACGCCACATCGTCGGCCGCCAGCTCGACCAGCCGGTGCATCTCGCCGCGGAACGCCGCGAACACCGGAACCTGCGGGAACCCCGAGGCCAGCGCCCCCGAGCAGTTGAGCAGCCAGTCGTGCCGCGCCTGCGCGTGGCCCTGCTCATGGGCCAGGACCGCGTCGAGCTGCCGCCCCTTCAGCCGCCCCAGCGCCGCCGTGGTGATGACGAGTTGGGGCGCGGCCCCCGGCAGCCACCAGGCATCGGGGCGCTCGCCCTCAAGGACCACCAGGCGCCCGCTGCCGGGCTCCTCGCCGGGCATCAGCGGGGCGCGCACCAGGAGTTCGGCCCGCCGCTGCCTGCGCCGCAGGTGCGCCCGGTGGATCTCCCGGGCCAGCATGGCCGCCGTCCACACCCCGCCGAGGGCCAGCAGCACCGCCATCACGGCCGACCACGGGCCGTAGTCCGCGAGTGCGTACGCCTCGACGACGGCGTGCGGCGCGGGCGCGAAGACATGGCCGCGCACCGCCTGCCACGCCGCGGCGGCGCTGAACGTCATGGCCAGCCCGAACGACAGCAGCACCGCGGCCACCACGCACTGCCAGACCCACAGCGCCACCACGGGCTCGCGCTCGGGCCACTCGGCCCGCGCCATCAGGCGCGGGGTCACGACGGCGGCCAGTGCACCGAGCAGCAGCAGCGCTAGGGAGACCCACATGGCGCCAGCCTATGAGGGGTGCGCCACACACGGGTATGGCTGTGCGCGCCAAGTGACGCACACCACGGACGTCCGCGGCCCACGTCTCACAGGGTGAGCAGCATCGCGAACATGGCTATGCCCATGGTCAGCCGGCAGGCCAGCGCGAGCTCCGGCCGCGCCCCCCACCCCGCCGGCGCGGGCCCGCCGCCCCCGGAGGCCGTGGCGGCCACCGGTATGAGCCGCGCGCCCGAGCGCAGCACGTACACGGCGTAGTAGACGAGGAGCAGGCCGGTCAGCAGCGGTACGCCGCCTGCCGCGGCCATGCTGTGCGAGCCCATGACGTGGGCGCCGTGGGCCCCGTGCCCCGAGCCGCCCGCCCGGGCCATCACCACGGCCATGTAGACCATCGCCGAGGAGCCGACCAGATGGTGCAGGTGATGGCCGCTGCGCCGGGAGAACCACAGGGCGCGCAGGGCCGCGACACCGAACAGCACGGCGTACACGGCCCATCCCCAGGTGGGCGGGGCGACCGCGGCGGCCGGTATCGCCATCGCGGCCATGCCGAAGCCCATCAGAGCCTCCGCGCGCGCGGTCCTGCGCTCCTCCTCACTACCCGTACGGGTCCGCAGCGCGCAGTACGCGCCCGTCACCGCGCACAACGCCATCAGCAGCCATCCGGACATCGCCGGTCCGTGCACAGCGGCCCTCCCCCCGGGCGAAACGACATCGCCGTCGACTACTCGATGCCCGGGGCCGGTGGCCCGTACGCGGCGCACTGGGGTACTGGGGGAGCGCGCGGCGGGAGTGTTTTCGCGATGCGCCTGGTGCGCGCGCCCCTCGCGCCGCCGCAGCACGCCCCGTAAAACCGTCCGGAGCCCGGACGCGGCACCGGGAGTTACGCTTCTGCGGCACCGCCCCCGCAGAGAAACCGGAGAAGCCCCGCCATGGACACCGCCCCGCCCCGGGAATCGGGAGAGCTGACCTTCCGCGACGCGACCGAAGCGGACGTCACCGCGCTCGTGGAGCTGATCGAGTCGGCGTACCGCGGTGACAGCAGCCGCGCCGGCTGGACCACCGAGGCGGACATCCTCCAGGGCAGGCGCACCGACCCGCAGGGGGTGCGCGAGGTGGTGGAGGGCCCGGGCAGCCGGCTGCTCGTGGTGGAGCGCGACGGTGTCCTGGTCGCCTGCTGTCAGCTCGAACACCGTGGTGAGGCCGCCTACTTCGGGATGTTCGCGGTACGCCCCGCGCTCCAGGGCGCCGGCCTCGGCAAGCTGATCATCGCCGAGGCCGAGCGCACCGTCCGGGAGAGCTGGGGTGCGCGCGAGATGCACATGACGGTGATCTCCGTGCGCGAGGAGCTCATCGCCTGGTACGAGCGCCGCGGCTACCGCCGCACGGGCAAGCTGACCCCGTTCCCGTACGGCAACGAGCGCTTCGGCATACCGCAGCGCGACGACCTCGTCTTCGAGCTGCTCATCAAGGAGCTGCCGCAGGAGGTCTGACGCAGGAGGCCTGCCGCGGGAGGCCTGACGTGTCAGGCCGGGGCGCTACGCGGTGAAGCGGCCCGCGCGGCGGATCTCGGGGTAGTCGGTGGTCGCGCCGTCGAGCCCGAGCCCGCGGGCCAGCCGCAGGTGGTCCTGCGTGTTGACCACCCAGCCCACCACCGTCAGCCCCTCGGCGTGGGCCTTCTCCACCAGCTCCAGGGTGATGCGCCGGATGTTCAGCACCAGCCGGGTGGCCCCCACCGCCTTCGCGCGGTCCACCACGTCGTCGCCCCACCGGCTGGCCACGAGGGCCGTCCGCACACCCGGGACCAGCTGCGCGATCTCGGCGATGGCCTCGTCGTGGAACGAGATCACCTCGACCCGGCCGACGAGATCGCGTTCCCGCATCACCCGGGCCAGCGTGCGGGCGGCGGCCACGTCCTTGATCTCCGCCTGGATCGGGGAGCGCACGGCGTCCAGGACCTCTTCGAAGACCGGCACCCGTTCGCCCTGGCCCGCGTCCAGCGCGCGCAGCTCGGCGAGGGTCTTCTCCGCGATCGGGCCCTTGCCGTCAGTCGTCCGGTCCACCTCGGCGTCGTGCATGACGGCCAGCGCGCCGTCCTTGCTCAGATGCAGGTCCAGCTCGATCAGGTCCATGCCGGCTTCCTCGGCGCGGACGAACGAGCGCAGGGTGTTCTCCGGTTCGACACCCGCCGCCCCGCGATGACCGATGGTGAGAAAAGACAAGGCACGCTCGCTTCCGTCGACGCTCTTTTCCCGCGCTCTGCTCATACCCGCACGGCACGGCGCTATGACCGCAATCGGCAGCCTAATGTCCCGCGCACGCCGTACGGGGGAGGGGCGCAGGCCGTCCCCGCAGGGCCGCGCACCCGCCGAAGAGGCTGCCGTAGTGCCGTGCGGCAGGAAAAACATCGGTGACCATGGGGGTCGGCAGGACGATTTCCACGACGCCACTTGTCCCGATGAGCCCTGCGCGGATACGGTTGTCGGACGCGAGGTTCTCCCGTAGAGGAAGTGTTATGACGGAAATTCTTGTGCACGAAGCCGCATCCGGCGGCATAGCTGCCGCGCCGCGGGTGGTTGAGCACCCGGCCTGGCCCGCGCTCAAGAACGCCGTGGAGGAGATCCGCCCCTGGCAGTCGAAGGACGGCTCCATCGACTTCGAGGCCGAGGGCGCGCCCACGCCGGCGCTCGCCGAGGACGCCGTGGCCCGGGTGACCGCCGCGGTCGAGGAGCTTTCCCCGCTCCTCCCGCACGACGCCGCCTACCACCGCGCCCTCGTCGCCGACCTGCGCCGCTGGGTGGCCGACGGCTTCGGCGTCCCCGACTTCCTGGACTCCCTGCTGGCCTTCCAGCCGGCCAAGGACCGCGCCGACGGACTCCAGCACCTGGTCGTCTTCGCCATGTACACCCAGAACGGCAACCCCGACCGCAACCTCGAAGCGGTCGTGCTGCGGATGGTCTGGCCCGAGTGGCTCGCCGACCTGGAGGCCACCCGCTACGACAACCCGCTGTTCTGCGGCATCACCTTCGAGGACTTCACCTCCGGTTACGACACCAACTCCGCGGTGCTCTTCCCGGAGACCATCGCCGTGCGCGAGGCCCCCGAGCGCTTCAGCTGGGGCGGCATCTTCTGCGACCGCGAGGCCGCCCGCTTCCGCCGCGTCACCGAGGCCTCCGTCGACCTCCTCGGCGTCGAGCTGCCCGACGACATCCGCGACATGATCGACGACCAGCAGCGCTGCGAGCAGGCTTTCGTGCTCTGGGACATGGTCCACGACCGCACCCACAGCCACGGCGACCTGCCGTTCGACCCCTTCATGATCAAGCAGCGCCAGCCGTTCTGGATGTACGGCCTCGAAGAGCTGCGCTGCGACCTCACCGCCTTCAAGGAGGCCGTGAAGCTGGAGGCCGACGGCTTCGCCCAGGGCCGCGACGTGCAGTACGCCGTGCTGTTCGACCGGATGTTCCGCTTCCCGGTCACCGGCGAGCGCGTACGCAACTACGACGGCCTCGGCGGCCAGCTCCTCTTCGCCTACCTCCACAAGCACGACGTCGTGCGCTGGACCGACAACACGCTCAAGATCGACTGGGAGCGGGCCCCGCAGGTCACCAACCAGCTCTGCGCCGAGATCGAGAAGCTCTACCGGGACGGCATCGACCGCCCCAAGCTCGTCCACTGGTTCGCCGCCTACGACCTCGTCTCCACCTACCTCGCCCCGCACCCCGGCTCCCGCTGGGCCAAGGGCCCGGACGCGCTGGACCTCTCCCAGCCGCCCCGGAAACTCGTCGACGACGTGCTTCCCGACGAGTTTCCCCTGAGCATGTTCTATGAGGCGCTCTCCAAGAAGCTGAAGAACGTGATCGCCTCCACCAAGGGGATCACCGCCGCGGACGCAGGGAAGGCGGCCGCGTGAGCGCACGTCGTGAGGAGGCGGTGGCCATGAACGGAACAACCGGGGGCGACGGAAGCGGTGCGCTCGAAGGAGCCGTGGTCGCCGTCGCGGGAGCGGCCGGACCGGCCGGCCGGGCCACACTGCTCAGGCTCGCCGAGGCGGGCGCGGTCGTCGTCGCCGCGGACTCGCACCCCACCAAGCTCGCCGAGGCCGTCGACGCGGCCCGCTACGCCCACGGCGGGGCCACCGTCACCGGCGACACCGTGGATCTGCTGGACCTCGCCGCCACCCGCGAGTGGGCGGCCAAGACGGAGAAGGAGTTCGGCCGGGTCGACGGGCTGGTCCACCTCGTGGGCGGCTGGCGCGGCAGCGCGAGCTTCGCGGAGACCGACCCCGCCGACTGGACGCTGCTGGAGAAGCTGCTGATCCGCACGGTCCAGAACACCTCGCTCGCCTTCCACGACGGGCTGCTGCGCAGCGACCGCGGCCGCTATCTGCTGACCAGCGCGGCGGGGGCCGGTAAGCCCACCGCGGGCAACGCCGCGTACGCCGCCTCCAAGGCGGCGGCCGAGGCCTGGACCCTCGCGCTCGCCGACGCCTTCCGCAAGGCGGGGGGCGAGGACGGTCCCCGCAGCGCGGCTGCGATCCTGGTCGTGAAGGCACTGGTGCACGACGCGATGCGCGCCGAGCGCCCGAATGCGAAGTTCGCGGGCTTCACCGACGTCAAGGAACTGGCCGATGCCATCGCCGGCGTCTGGGACCGGCCCGCCCCGGAAGTGAACGGAAAGCGCCTGTGGCTGACCCCGCAACCGTAAAGACCGACGCGCGTCGCCATCACGACCCGCGGGTACGCGGTTTCGCCAGTGACAACTACGCGGGAACGCACCCGGAGATCCTGGCGGCACTGGCCCTCGCCAACGGCGGTCACCAGGTCGCCTACGGCGAGGACGACTACACGGGCCACCTCCAGCGCGTGATGCACAGCCACTTCGGCCCCACCGCGGAGGCATTCGCGGTCTTCAACGGAACCGGCGCCAACGTGGTGTCGCTCCAGGCCATGACCGACCGCTGGGGTGCGGTCATCTGCGCCGAATCCGCCCACATCAACGTCGACGAGGGCGGCGCGCCCGAGCGGGTCGGCGGCCTCAAGCTGCTGACCGTCCCCACCGAGGACGGCAAGCTCACGCCGGAGCTCATCGACCGGCAGGCGTACGGCTGGGACGACGAGCACCGGGCCATGCCGCAGGTCGTCTCGATCACGCAGAACACCGAGCTCGGCACGGTCTACACACCCGACGAGATCCGCGCCATCTGCGAACACGCCCACGGGCACGGCATGAAGGTCCACCTCGACGGGGCCCGCATAGCCAACGCGTCGGCCTCGCTGGACGTGCCGATGCGCACGTTCACCAACACCGTCGGCGTCGACGTCCTCTCCTTCGGCGGCACGAAGAACGGGGCGATCTTCGGCGAGGCCGTCGTCGTCCTGAACCCCGACGCCGTCCGCGCCATGAAGCACCTGCGCAAGCTGTCGATGCAGCTCGCCTCCAAGATGCGCTTCGTCTCCGTACAGCTGGAGGCGCTGCTCGCCGGTGATCTGTGGCTGCGCAACGCCCGGCACGCCAACGCGATGGCCCGGCGGCTCGCCGAGGGCGTACGCGCGGTGGACGGCGTGGAGATCCTTTACCCGGTCCAGGCCAACGCCGTCTTCGCACGGCTGCCGCACGCCGTGACCGAGCGGCTGCAGAAGCGCTTCCGCTTCTACTTCTGGGACGAGCAGGCCGGTGACGTGCGCTGGATGTGTGCCTTCGACACCACCGAGGAGGACGTCGACGGCTTCCTCCTCGCGCTCAAGGAGGAGATGGCGGCCGCGTAGGGGCGGCAGAGCGCGACTCCGGGGTGCGGACGGCCGTCCGCACCCCGGAGTGACGTTTCGGCGCGGGGCCGCGGCCCCGCGCAGTCAGCCGCGCTCGCGCACCTCGGCCGGTGTCGGAGCCGTACCGCCCAGGTGCGAGGGCACCCACCACGTGTCACTCGCGTCCTTCGGACGCACCGGATAGGCCCGCTGGGCCGCCTCCAAGAGCTCCTGCACGCGCTCGCGCAGCCGACGCGTGATCGCGCCCGCGTACTGGTCGGTGGGGGCCTCCACGGGCTCACCCACGCGGATGGTCACCGGGATGTGGTTGCGCTTGAAGTTGCGCGGCCGGCCCTTGGTCCACAGCCGCTGCGTGCCCCACAGCGCCATCGGCACCAGCGGCACCCCCGCCTCCTGCGCCAGGCGCGCCGCGCCCGACTTGAAGCTCTTCAGCGTGAAGGACTCCGAGATCGTCGCTTCGGGGAACACCCCGACGATCTCCCCGGAACGCAGCGAGGCCAGCGCGTGCGCGTACGCGTCCTCGCCCTGCTTGCGGTCGACGGGAATGTGCTTCATGCCGCGCATCAGCGGTCCGGAGACCTTGTGCCGGAAAACGGATTCCTTGGCCATGAAGCGGACCAGCCGCTTCTGCGGGAGCGCCGCGAGTCCGCTGAAGATGAAGTCCAGATAACTGATGTGGTTGCTGACCAGAACGGCGCCGCCGGTCTTCGGGATGTGCTCCGAACCCTGAGTGTCGATCTTCAGGTCGAGCGCCTTGAACAACGTGCGAGCGGCGCCGATGACCGGCCGATAGACGAGTTCTGCCATCTGGGGAAGACCCTTTCTTCAGCGCCTGCGGAGGGTTCTCCCGGCGGAAGTTACGCAGCCGTAGGTTTTCGGCATTGGCCCGATCGTGCCCCATGCGCGACGCGGTGGCCAGTCTCGGCGGGTCCGGGGCGCGAGATTCTCGTCACGTGGCGCGGCCGGGGAATGTCCGGGCGGCCGGAGGTGCTGATGCTCTGCGTAGAGCTCTGATGGGAGGCCGAAGGTGGACGGGCAGGCGCATGCGGACAGGCTGGACGCGGCCCAACTCGGCGCGGAACTGGGGGAGCGGGCCACTCTCGTCCAGTTCTCCACCGCCTTCTGCCAGCCTTGCCGGGCCACCCGCCGCACCCTCGCCGAGGTGGCGGGGATGATCGAAGGGGTCGCCCATGTGGAGATCGACGCAGAGGCGCATCTCACTCTCGTACGCGACCTGGGCATCAGCCGCACCCCGACCGTGCTGGTCCTCGACGCCGGGGGCCGGATCGTCCGCCGGGCCGTCGGCCGGCCCCGCACCGTCGATGTCGTCGCGGCACTTGGGCAGGCGATGTGACGGGCCGTGATGCTTCTCCCACCTCGTAGGACGCCCTTGACTGCGCCGACCGTGCATCGTCAGTCTGACGCTATGCCGTCAGAACTCCTGCTCCAAGGCCGGGCGCACATCGATCTCGTCCGTACCGCCGGCGCGTGCTGTCCGGATGCCTGAACATCCGCGGCCCCGCACCCCTGACGCGCAGAAGGACCTCCCCATGACGGCATCACCCGGGCTCGGTGAGCCCCGCACGGCATCCCCGGATCTCCTGCGCTCGGTGTTCCGGCAGCACGCCGCCGGGGTCGCCGTGATCACCGCGGCCGGCGACCGGCCCGTCGGCTTCACCGCCACCTCGCTGAACTCCGTGGCGGCCGAGCCGCCCCTCGTCTCCTTCGGCGTCGCCACCTCGTCCTCCAGTTGGCCGGTCATCGCCGAGGCCGAGCACGTCGGTGTGCACATACTCGGCGAGCACCAGCAGGAGCTGGCCGCCACCTTCGCCCGCAGCGGCGCCGACCGCTTCGGCCCGTCCACCTTTTGGCGCAGCGGCCCGGAAGGCGTTCCGCTGCTCGACGGCGTGCTGGCATGGCTGGTCTGCCGGGTCGTGGCCCGGGTTCCGGCCGGAGACCACCGCATCGTGATCGCGCAGGTCGTCGAAGGCGACCCGGCGGGCGGCGGCCGCCCGCTCGTCTATCACCAGGGCAGATTCACGGCTCTGCGAGACTGAGGGCACCCGGCTGGTTCCCGGACGCCGTGCGTTGGGCAGATCACAGTGCAAAGCGCTTGCTCATTGGGCACCCGCTGGGTGTACTGGCGAGTAATATTACGGTCGGAGCGTCGGTCGCCCCGACCGGAAATCGCCCCATCAGGCGCCTATGCTGCGTGCAACAAGGCAGCCCGGAAATGACGATGCAGTAGGAGAGCCGGCGTGAGCTTGAGGATCGTTGTCTGTGTGAAGTACGTGCCCGACGCGACCGGTGACCGGCATTTCGCCGATGACCTGACGTTGGATCGTGAGGATGTCGACGGTCTGCTGTCGGAGCT